>CAVVUD010000001.1:0-678344 GCA_963751385.1 uncultured Actinomycetota bacterium
GCCGACCATCGGTGTCGAACCAGGGCGACGGCATCCGCGCTCGCCCAGCACCCGGGTGACGTCGTACGAGCCAGACCAGGACGTCAGCGGACTGGGATCACTGTCCCCGAATGGGTCCGGTGATTCGGATATCGAAGCTGCCGACCTCCTTGGTGGCCCCGGTGAACTCACAGGTCACCGGGTTCGCCGGCGGCTGACCGGGCCGGGTGTAGGTCTCGCCGGGGACGAGGTGACGGGCCTTGAGCTCCTCCTCCTCGCCGCTGATCACCCTGATCTCGTAGGGAATCAGCCATTTCCCGGTGGGCGTGAAGTCCTCGCCGAGCAGTTGCACCGGCCCGAAGAGGTACGGCGTCCGAGGTGCCCCGTAGACGGTCTTGATTCCATCACACGTCTCGTGGCCTGACAGAAGTAAGCCTCGCAACGAACCATCCGGGGCGGCGGTGGCTGGAGAGGTGAAGGCGATGGGGGCGGCGACGGCGGCGGTGGCCACGAGGCCGAGGATGATCCTGCGCATGGGGTGGACGTCTCTTTCGTCGTTTCTGTCGTTTGCGGACTCGGTCGCACGAGCGCGGTCGATGAGCCGGGCGGCTCTGGCTTGACGCTCGGAGTGCCTCACAGTTCATGGAGGGCTAGCCAGCGAGCGTCTATCGCTGCATACTGGTGAGTCTATCCGAGGGTAATAAAGGCGCCAAATGATCCTCGCATGACATCCTGAATAGCTTCACTGATACAGTCCGCCTCATGGCACGCCCCTATGGAGATCCTGTGGAGATCATCACGGGACCGGTCCCGGCCCAGTCTCCGTTCATCCCTCTGGACGCGAAGATCGTGGTGGGCGCGGTGGCACCGGCCTCCCCGGACCCGATCCCGATTGTGTTGCTGCCCGGTTTCGAGTACCGGATGAGCGAGTGGCGGCACCCGCAGACCCACGAGATCCACTGGCGGCTCGAGCGCCGTAAGGCCGCCCAGTACGGCGACGACGAGTAGAGCTGAGCGCCGGCGCTGCCTGCCGAGCCCGCCTGTCGCTCCAGCCCTCCTGCTACCGGTTCTCGACCGAGGCCGGCAAGGTGCCATCACCTCTGGCTACACAGATCACCGCGAGGTTGAGCCGGTCACGAGCAAGCACCGGCAACCGGTTGACAAGGCCGCGGTACCGCCGGTTGTCGGGGGAGGGCGAGTGCGCACCTCGCGACCGCGACGTCGTAGCCCTGGGCCTCGAAGTGGTCCCGGACCGCGGCCTTCACCTCGTCCTCGGTGATCAGCCCAACCCCGGCGGATTGCGGAGGAGAGTTCACCTCGACTGGACCGTCGGTGCCCGCGGCACGAGCGTTGAGGATCTTCCCCTCGGGGCCGAGATGCCTACGGAGCTTTCCGCGCTGGGCGAGCTGTCGTGCGGTCTGGTTAATGCTCTGCCGACTCCGCACGTCCAACCGCCGGGCCAGACGTCGTCATCGAGCGGTTCGTGGCGGACAGCCTCGAGGATTCGCTCCGCGATCGTGGCCATGACGCTGAGTATGACCGGGCGGCCGCGGGGGCAATGAGCCGGGCGGCTCGGGCTCGACGATCACTGCGCTGGGGAGGTGGTACGCGTCGGCGCGCTGAGTCAGTCGCCGTTGGCGAGGTCGACGGTGAGGCAGGAAGTCCCGCGGCCAGACAGCGCGTGCTCGTACTCCGGTCCGTAGTCGACGACCCCGTCCGGCCGCACGCTGAACTCGAGGACCTCGCTCGGCACCAGGCCGATCCGCAGCGTGTACGCCTGGCCGGGCGGCATCCGCACCGTCGCCGCCCGAGGTCCGATCGGCTCTTGGCACCCACCCCACATGGGGAGCAGCGGGCACCCCGTGTGACGCGGGTCGAGGACGACGGGGACGCCGAGGACGTGGAGCGTCGAGGTTCCTCGGCCGCACAGGAGGTGATCGACGTCCGGTGCGAAGTCCACCGTGCCGTGGGACGTCACTCGGAAGCGCAGGTCGGAGGCGCGCTCGCGGGTCTGCTGCACTGCGTACTCGCCCGCGGGGAGGTCGAGCTGCACGCCCCCGGGAACCGACCCGTCGACGAAGCGCGGCAGATGCTCGGGGAGCCAGAACCACGGATAGGTCAAGGCGCGGGTGTAGATGTGAATGCGGGGCACGGGGATTCCTCGGTCAGGGATGTCGCAACCGGGCCCGCACTCGAGAGAGGGGCTGGCTGTGGCTTCTGTCGGTAGTCTATGCGATCTCTATGCAGCCGACCAAATCTGCGTATGAGTGCGCTATGTGATCGGTCTCCTCGGGCCGGCCTCATGCCACGCCGCTATCGAAACCTGTCGGGACCGAGAAGGCACCGATCCCCGCCCAGTCCCCCTTCATCCCCGCCGACGCCAAGATCGTTGGTGGGGGCAGTCGCCCGAGCGCTCCCGGACCCGATCCGGATCGTGCTGCTGCCCGGGTTCGAGTACGGATGAAGCGAGTGGCGACACCCGGAGACCCACGAGGTCCACGGCGGCGACGCAGGTTGTCGCCGTTGTGGACTGACAGGTCAGCCTTTACCTCTGCTCAGCCACGCTCATCTCCCTCATCAAGGGAGCGTCAAGGATCAACCGGAGCAACTGTCAAGCCTCAGCCGAAACACCGTCAGGCATCAACCGAAGCCGAAAGCCACTGCTGACGATCTGGTCACTTCCGGTGTGGTGTTGCAGGCCGCGTGAGCGGTCAGGTTGATGGTGTCAAACTCGATGGGGGTGAGGCGGCCCAGGGCCCGTTGTCGGCGTCGGCGGTGGTAGGTGGGACTCGATCCAGGTGAAGATGGCCTGTCGGAGCTGTTCGCGGTTGGCCCAGCGGCGGGTGTTCAGGACGTTCTTCTGGAGCAGGGCGAAGAAGGACTCCATCGCGGCGTTGTCGGCGGATGATGCGACTCGTCCCATCGAGCCGTGCAGGTCGGGTCGGGTCAGCTCACGCACGAAGGGCCTGGAGCGGAACTGGCTGCCCCTGTCGGAGTGGACGGTGCAGCCGGCCACGGCGGGTGGTCCGCCGCGTCGGGTCACGGCCATGGTCAGGGCGTTCACGGCCAGGTGAGAGGTCATCGTGGAGTCGATGGAGTAGCCCACGATCCGGCGTGACCAGACGTCCTTGACCGCGCAGAGGTACAGCTTGCCTTCGCCGGTGGGGTGTTCGGTGATGTCGGTCAGCCACAGCCGGTTCGGTGCGGTCGCGGTGAAGTCCCGCTCGACGCGGTCGTCGTGCACCGGCGGGCCGGGCTCCTTGGCCCGACCCCGCTTCTTGGCGTGGACCGAGACGATCCGGGCCTGGGAGCACAGCCGCCACACCCGCCGCTCGGAGATGGTGTGGCCGGCGTCGGCCAGCTCGTCGGCGATGAACCGGTACCCGAACCCCGGGTCGTCACGGTGGACCTCGAACGCGGCGTTGGTGGCGGACGCGTCGACCAGGTCCCGATCACAGATCGGGTCCGCCTTCCACGCGTAGTACGCCTGCCGGGAGAAGCCCAGCAGCCCGCAGGTCACCGCGACGGGACGCCGTCGACGGCAAGGTCATGGACCAGCGGGAACGTCATTTTGGGGTCTGACCCAGCTTCAGGTTCGCCTGGGACAGGTAGGCCGCGGCCCGGCGCAACACCTCGTTCTCTGCTCAAGGAGGCGGTTGCGGCGCTTGAGCTCGCGCATCTCCTCGGACTGATCGCTGCTGGCTGCCGGGCGGATCCCGTTGTGGGCATCGGCCTGGCGCAACCAGTTCCGCAGGCACGACTCGGAGATCCCGAAGTCATGAGCTACTTGAGCGATCGGAGCCTCGCCCTTACGGGCCACCGCGACCACGTCGTCACGGAACTCCTTGGGATGTGGTGCAGGCATGTCGACATCCTTCCAGCGGGACCTCACGGCCCCACAGATCAGGTGTCAACCGAACCTTCAGCAGTCCCCACCTGTTCGACACCGACTCAACGGCGCACGCAACCGGCTCGCCGCGGGCGGGCGGACTACGGGGTGTGAGACAACGCGTGCTGCTCGCCCGATTGCTCCGATTGCCCGAATGGGCTAGGACCCGCCTACCTCTCCGCGACAGATCCGGACGCAGAAGCGATGGGCGTCACTCGGACGTGTCAGGCCCCCATGGCGGGCCGTCAAGACCGCCTGCTAGTTCCCCAACGACTGCCCTTGCCGGAAGGAGGAAACAACATGGAGCGAGGACGCAAGTCCTCGCTCCATGTTGATACTTCGTTGGCGGTGCCTCAGCTGGTCTTCACGGCGACGCCATCGGAGAACGGCGAGTCGTGCAGCTCCAACTTGACGATCTTGACCGTCTTGGGGACATCGAAGACGACCGTGCCCTCGACGGAGTTGCCGGGGTTGATCTCGTTGAGGAAGGTGTTGTTGTCCTCAATGTAGATCGCCGCAGAGGTGCTGCTGCTGAACTTCTTACCGTCCGCATCGAACGCGAACTGGCTGCTGCCATCGAGCATCTGAGCCTCGTCGCCGATGTTGCTCACCTTCATGTTGACGAGGCAGAACTGACCCTGGGCCTTCTCTGCGAAGCCCTCCGGTCCGACCGACTTCACGCCGCACTTCACGTCGTTGACCGTGAACTCGAACTTGCCGTCGCGGACCGCCTTGTTCAGGCCAGCCGTCTTCGCGTCGGGCGCGGCCTTGTCTGGAGCGGGCGCGACCGACGCCGTGTCGCTGGTCGTCGTTGAGGGCGTGTCGGAGCCACCACCGTTCGCGACGGTGATACCCACAACCGCGACAACAAGCGCGCCGATTCCGGTGAGGATCTTGTGCCGTGCGGGCCATGACTTCTGCGACTTTGCGTAGGCAGCGGCTGCGGCGGCCTGTGCCTTCGCTTCCTTCTTGCCCATGGGGTCCTGGATACCTTCGGGGGCCTTCTGCGGTTCGAGTGACGTGCTCATGATGGTTTCTCTTTCGTCCTGCATCTTTGCGGGAGTCCGTCACGCGGCGGCGAACGATGATCGGCTCTGGCTGGACGATCAGAGCCCTGACAGTCCGGGAGCGAGTCCAACGAGACTCTATTTGCGTTCATTGGTAACTCTATAGGGTTTCTATGAGTGCTGCCAAATCAGGAGTGTGTGATCTCTACTACCCGATCCCTGCTACAGTCGGCCTCATGGCACGCCCCTATCAAGACCCTCTGGAGATCATCACCGGCCCTGTGCCGGCGCAGTCCCCATTCATCCCGCTGGACGCGAAGGTCGTGGTGGGCGCGGTGGCACCGGCGTCCCCTGACCCGATCCCGATTGTGTTGCTGCCCGGGTTCGAGTACCGGATGAGCGAGTGGCGGCACCCGCAGACCGACGAGCTCCACTGGCGCCTGGAGCGCAGAAAGGCCGCCCAGTTCGTCGAGGCCGACGGGTAGCCTCACCGAACTGCCGAACTTGGCGCGGCTCCGGTCGGCGTCCTCGCCCCGTCGCGCAGATATCGCGTGAGGGTTGCCCAGCCAGGGCCTGTCCGCGATCTCTGCGTGGACGACCTCAGGATCCTCAATTCGGGATGAGGGGATGTCAACCTTCTAGAGGTCGCAGGTGGACGGGACTGGCGCTCGCCAAGTGCGAGGCCAGGCGACCAGGTGCGGCCATACGACTCCTCACGGCCGTTGGTTGCGCCATGTGAGTGCGGCACCAGAGCCCTCTCGGAGCCCTCCGCACAACAACTGGCAACGGCCCGCGCACGGCGCAGAGCCGCGACCTGCACAAACGTGGTGGGGCGTGTCGGGCTTGAACCGACGACCGACGGATTATGAGTCCGCTGCTCTGACCGACTGAGCTAACGCCCCGCGTGCCCTGGCCACGACGGCTTCGGGCGCCGCGAGCCTACCGGCCCCTCGAGGACGCCACCCGCTGCGACGAGCCCCGCACCGGCAGTCTGCCGACATGGTGTGATGGCCGCGTGGCAGAGCTCGTGTGGTCGGACGACCTCCTCGCCGAGGCCCGCCGCACCCGGGACGACGTGGCCGCCGAACTCGCGGCAGCCGGCGTGCGGGGTGAGCTGGTCCTCACCGGTGGCCTGAGCGTCCCGGGCGCGCTGACCAAGGGTGACGTCGACCTGCACCTGCGGGTGGAGCCGGCCCGCTTCGCCGACACCGTCGCTCGGCTCCAGCGGCGGTACGCCGTCGGCAAGCCCGCACGCCTGGGCACCCACCCTCGCCGTGTTCGACGTGCCCGGCGACCCTTCCCACCGGTCTCGCGGTCACGCCGGTGGGCTCCGAGCACGACGACCGCTTCACGAGCACCTGGCAGGCGCTGCGCGACAGCCCGGACCTGCTGGCGCGGTACAACGCCCTGAAGGCGACGAGCGCCGGTACGCCGAGCGTACGAGCGCCTCAAGTCCGACTTCTTCACCGCCCTCAGCGACGGGCAGGCGCAGGCCTGATCGACGAGCGGTCGACCGCGACATCCGTGAGATCACTGGTGCGGATGTGGTCGGTGAGGCATGATGTGACGCACAACGGCACCGCAGCGTGCCCACAGAGCGAGCCGCACGGCATCCGGCCGGGACCAACCCGACCACGAGACCGACAGCAGCCACCACCACGTGCACCGGCGTTGGGGAAGACGTCCCTCGCACGTGAAGGAGGCCAGGATGTCTGTCTCGATGCCGCGTACCGTCACGCGGGGAGTGGTCTACGTCCACTCGACCCCGAAGGCGCTGTGCCCGCACATCGTCTGGGCCGTCGAGGGAGTCCTCGGCGGCCGCGTCGGCGTGGACTGGACCGACCAGCCGGCCGCTCCGGGCCTCGTGCGCACCGAGCTCAGCTGGGCCGGTGAGCCCGGTACCGGTGCCCGCCTCGCCTCCGCCCTGCGCGGCTGGGAGAACCTGCGCTACGAGGTGACCGAGGAGCCGAGTGCCGGCTGCGACGGCTCGCGGTGGTCGCACACCCCGCGCCTCGGCATCCACCACACGTGGACCTCGGCGAACGGTGACGCCGTCGTCAACGAGGACCGCCTGCGCGAGGTCGTCATGCTCGCCCAGGGCAGCCCCGACGCGATGCAGGAGATGCTCGAGGAGCTGCTCGGCACCGACTGGGACGACGAGCTCGAGGCCTTCCGGTACGCCGGTGACGGCGCGCCGGTGCGCTGGCTGCACAAGGTCGGCTGACCGGCGCGCACGCGGGCCGACGGCCCCAGGACACGACGACGCCCCCGGGAGGAAGCGGGGGCGTCGTCGTGTCGCGCGGGTCGCGCGCGAGGCGGTGGGGCGGCGGCTCAGACGCTCTTGACGACGAGGGCGACGTTGTGGCCGCCGAAGCCGAAGGAGTTGTTGAGCACCGCGATGTCGCCGTCGGGCAGCGTGCGGTGCTCGCCCCTGACGACGTCGAGGTCGATCTTCGGGTCGAAGTCGTCGATGTTGATGGCGGCGGGCGCGACCCGGTGGTGCACGGAGAGCACCGAGAGCAGGCCCTCGAGCGCACCGGCCGCACCCAGCAGGTGACCGGTCATCGACTTCGTGGCGCTGACGCACATGTCGTCGGCCCCCGCGCCGAAGGCTCGGCGGATGGCGTTGGCCTCGGCGACGTCGCCGACGGGGGTCGACGTCGCGTGGGCGTTGATGTGGACGATGTCCTTGTCGGTCAGCCCGGCCCGCTCGACCGCCTCGCGCATCGCCCGTGACGCGCCCGCGCCCTCGGGCTCCGGCGCGGTGATGTGGTGCGCGTCGGCCGACATGCCGATCGAGGCGAACTCTGCGTAGATCCTCGCCCCGCGGGCGACCGCGTGCTCGTACTCCTCGAGCACCATGACCGCAGCACCCTCGCCCATGACGAACCCGTCACGGCCGGTGTCGTACGGGCGCGACGCCGCCTCGATGTCGTCGTTGCGCGTCGAGAGCGCCTGCATCTGCGCGAAGCCGGCGAAGGGCAGCGGGTGGATCGCGGCCTCGGTGCCGCCGGCGACGACGATGTCGGCGCGCCCGCCACGGATCATGTCGTAGCCGGTGCCCATCGACTCGGCGCCGGAGGCGCACGCGGAGACGGTCGTGTGGGCTCCGGCGCGGGCGCCGAGCTGCAGCGAGACGTTGCCCGCCGACGTGTTCGGCATGAGCATCGGGACCGACAGCGGGAAGACGCGGCGAACGCCCTTCTCCTTGAGGATGTCCCACTGGTCGAGCAGGGTCCAGACCCCGCCGATGCCGGTGCCGATCGCGACGCCGAGGCGCAGCGGGTCGATCTCGGGCGACCCGGCATCCTCCATCGCCGCGCGCGCGGCGATGACCGCGTACTGCGCGCTGGGGTCCATCCGCCGGACCTCGACCTTGGTGAGCACCTCCTCGGGCTTCTGGGCCAGCGTGCACGCGAAGTGCACCGGCAGCTCGTACCGGTCGAGCCACTCCTGGGGCAGGGGCTTGGCCCCGGACCGCCCCTCGAGGATGCCGTCCCACGTCTCGGCGATGGTCCCGCCGAGGGGGGTGGTGGCTCCGAGTCCGGTCACGACGACGCGTCGCTCGCTCATCTGTCCTGGTGCTCCTTGTGGGAAGGGACGTGGGGGATGCCGTGCTCCCAGTGTCCGCCTCCGCCCGCCTGTTGCGCGGGGCGGAGGCGGAACGACCTGGTCAGCCCTGGTTCTTGGCGATGAAGCCGACGGCGTCACCGACGGTGCTGAGGTTCTTGACCTCGTCGTCGGGGATGCGCACGCCGAACTTCTCCTCGGCGTTGACGACGATCGTCATCATCGACAGGGAGTCGATGTCGAGGTCGTCGGTGAAGGACTTGTCCGACTGGACCTCGGCGGGGTCGAGACCCGTCTCCTCGTTGACGATCTCGGCCAGTCCGGCGAGGATCTCCTGCTCACTGCGTGCCATGTGCTCTGCTCCTTCGATCTCTTCTCGGGTGTGCTCTTGCGGGTGGCCCGGGTGACCCGTGGGCCCACGGGAGCTGGGGGTCAGGGGATGACGACGACCTGGGCGGCGTACGTCAACCCGGCGCCGAAGCCGATCTGCAGGGCCAGTCCGCCATGGGGCACCTCGCCGCGACGCACCATCCGCTCCATCGCCAGCGGCACGGATGCCGCCGACGTGTTGCCGGTGTACGCGATGTCGCGAGCGACGGCCACGTCGTCTGGGATCTTGAGCTGCTTGGCCATGGCGTCGACGATGCGCACGTTGGCCTGGTGCGGGACGAACGCGTCGAGCTGGTCGACGGTGACGCCAGCGGCGTCGAGCGCCTGCTGGGCGACGGGGGCCATGCCCCACACTGCCCAGCGGAAGACGGTCTGGCCCTGCATGCCGATGTGCGGCCAGCTGAGGCCCTGCTCGTGGACGTCGATCCAGCTCTCGGTCTGCGAGATCGCGTCCCACTTCTCGCCGTCGGAGCCCCAGATCGTCGGCCCGATGCCGGGGGTGTCGGAGCGGCTGATCACGGCCGCCCCGGCGCCGTCACCGAAGATGAACGCGGTGCCCCGGTCGTCACGGCTGGTGAAGTCGGAGAGCCGCTCGACGCCGATCACGAGGACGTGCTCGGCCGTTCCGCCACGCACCATGTCGTTGGCGAGCGCGATGCCGTGGCAGTAGCCGGCACAGGCGGCGGAGATGTCCAGGGCCATCGCCGTGCTGCCGAACGCCTTCGCGACGAGCGGGGCCGCGCCCGGGGTCTGGTAGGGCCAGCTGACCGTCGCGACGAGGATCGCATCGAGGTCGGAGCCCTCGATACCCGCCATCTCCAGAGCCGGCCGGGCGGCGAACAGCGACATGTCGATGACCGACTCGCCGTCGCCGGCCCAGCGCCGCTCGATGATGCCGGAGCGCTCGCGGATCCACTCGTCGGAGGAGTCGATCCGCTCCACGATCTCCGAGTTGGGCACCACGCGCCGGGGCCGGTAGCCGCCGATGCCCGTGATCCGGGCGTGGGGCGTCGGGGTGGCGGAGCGCAGCGAGGACGCGAAGCCCTTGGGGGTGGCGGTCATGCCGAGTGCTCCTTGATGAGGGTGCGGGCGGCGTCGAGGTCGTCAGGGGTTCGCAGCGCGAGCAGCTCGACGCCCTTGAGCGCGCGCTTGGCGAGCCCGACGAGGGTTCCGGCCGGCGGCAGCTCGAGGATCGCGGTGGCGCCCAGGGCGGCGAACCGCTCCATGCACAGGTCCCACCGCACCGGGTTGGAGACCTGGGCGACGAGCCGCTGCACGACCTCGCGCCCGTCGGCGACGACGGCCCCGTCGCGGTTGGAGACCAGAGTGACGCCGGGGTCGGACACGTCGTGGTCGGTCCACTCGGCCAGGGCCGGAGACGGCGGACTGCATGTACGAGGTGTGGAAGGCCCCGGCCACCTTGAGCGGGATGACGCGGGCGCGGGCCGGTGGGTCCGCGGCGAGCGAGGCGAGGGCGTCGAGGGCACCGGCCGCGACGACCTGCCCGGCGCCGTTGACGTTCGCGGCGGTCAGGCCGATCCGGTCGATCGTGGCGAGCACCTCGTCGGGGTCGCCACCCAGCACCGCGCTCATCCCGGTGGGGGTCGCGGCGCTGGCCTGCGCCATCGCGCGTCCGCGCTGCGCCACGAAGCGCATCGCGTCGGTCTCGGAGAGCACACCGGCGCCGGCAGCGGCGGTGACCTCGCCGACCGAGTGCCCGGCGAGCGCTCCGGTGCCGACCGGTGCCACGGCATCCGCGCCGTCGCCCGCGGTCCCCGAGAGCGCCCGAAGCGCGAGCAGGCCGGCGCCGACGAGCAGGGGCTGCGCGACGGCGGTGTCCTTGATGGTGTCCTCGTCGGACGTCGTGCCGTGGGCGACGAGGTCGACCTCGGCCGCGTCGGAGAGCACGCCGAGCCGGTCACGCAGGCCGGGGAGCTCGAGCCACGGGCTGAGGAAGCCGGGGGTCTGGGAGCCCTGGCCGGGGCAGACGAGAACGATCACGGGTCCAGCCTGCCCCGGGCAGCGTGACCTTCTCGTGACAGGGACGGACCAATCTCGCGAGGCCCTTTTGGAGGGTTCCCCCAAGTCGAGCACGGCTCAGGAGCGGGCTGTGGTGCGCGTCACCGGACCGAGCCGGTGGAAGGCCAGGGCCGTGCGAACGGTCTGGGCGTCGTGGGCGTCGGTGAGGTCGTAGCCGATCGGCCCTGGTGATCCCGGCGAGCCGGTAGCGCACCGTGTTGGGGTGGACGATGAGGGTGCGGGCGGTGCCCTCGACGCCCTGGGCGCCGTCGAGGAAGGCCGACGCGGTGTCGAGCAGCGTCCCGCCCGGGCTCTCGGCCAGTGGTCGGACGATCCGCGCGATGAGCGCGCCGCGGGCGGGGAGGTCGCCGAGGAGCGCCCGCTCGGCCAGCAGGTCGTCGGCCCGCACCGGGCGCGGGGCGGCGGGCCAGGCCGGCGCGGCACTGTGGCCGGAGATCGCCGCTCGAGCACTGCGGCCGGCCGCGAAGAGGTGGGGGACCGTCGGGCCGACGACGAGGGGGCCGTCACCCAGGTGGCGGTCGAGGGCGTCGGCCAGGGCCAACGGGTCGACGACGCTGCCGCCGATGCAGATGACGCGCGGGCCGTGCACGGCGACGAGCAGCTGGACGTCGATGCGGCGCGCGGCCCGGTGCAGGTCGGAGAGCACCGGGTCCGACGATCCGGGCGGGGTGGAGCCGACGACCACGGCGACGCGGGTCACGGCCCCCCACCCGAGCGCGGCCGCCCGGGACTGCATCGAGTCGTCGGCCTCGCCGCGGATGACGGCGTCGACGACGAGCGACTCCAGGCGCGCGTCCCAGGCCCCACGCGCCTCGGCGGCCTGGGCGTACACCTCGGCGGCGGAGAAGGCGACCTCGCGGCTGTAGCGCAGGACCGCCTCGCGGGCGAGGTCCTCCTCACCGGGGGCTGCGAGGTCGGCGATCTCGCGCTCGACGACGGCGATGACCGTGCGGATCAGGTCGAGGGTCTGGGCCAGCGAGATCGACCGGGTCAGCTCGCGCGGTGCGGTGCCGAAGACGTCGGCCGTCACCGCCGGCTGGGCCTGGTCGCCGCCGAACCAGTCGAGGAAGGACGTGATGCCGGCCTGGGCCACCAGGCCCACCCACGAGCGGTTCTCGGCGGAGAGCGACCGGTACCACTCGTGGTCGGCCTCCATCTGCTGCACGGCCGCCGCTCCGAGGTCCCCCGCGGCACGGGCGACCCGGCTGCGGGTGGCGGCCGAGGGGCGCGGGCGGGCGGACGGCATACGGGGAGTGTATTTGTCCGCCTCGCACAAGCCGGTGGCGCGGCCGGCGGTCAGTCGGTGCCGGACTCCATCGCCGCGCGGTCGAGGGCGTCCTCGTCGCCGCCCTGCACGAGGGGGTTGTCGGTGATCTGGTCGTAGCCACCCGCGGGGAGCTCGCCGAAGAGGGTGCCGTTCTCGACGAGCAGCTGTCCCTGCTCGACCGGCTGGCCGGCGTAGACCTCGAGCTTGGCGCGGCTGTCGGCGATGTCGAGGTTGCGCATGGTGAGCTGGCCGATCCGGTCGACCGGCCCGAAGGCGGCGTTCTCGACCCGCTCCATCGACAGCTTGTCGGGGTGGTAGCTGAAGTTCTCCCCGCGGGTGTCGACGACGGAGTAGTCGTCGCCGCGGCGCAGCCGCAGGGTGACCTGGCCGGTGACCAGCGAGGCGATCCAGCGCTGGAGGGCCTCGCGCATCATCAGGCTCTGCGGGTCGAGCCAGCGGCCCTCGTAGAGCAGGCGGCCGAGCCGGCGGCCCTCGGCGTCGTAGTTGGCGAGGGTGTCCTCGTTGTGGACGGCGTTGAGCAGCCGCTCGTAGACGATGTGCAGCAGGGCCATGCCCGGGGCCTCGTAGATGCCGCGGGACTTGGCCTCGATGATCCGGTTCTCGATCTGGTCCGACATCCCGAGGCCGTGCCGGCCGCCGATCCGGTTGGCCTCGTCGACGAGGGAGACCGGGTCCAGGGTGCGACCGTTGATGGCGACCGGGCGGCCCTGGACGAAGGTGACCGTGACGTCCTCGGTGTCGATCGCGACGGTGGGGTCCCAGAACTTCACGCCCATGATCGGCTCGACGACCTCCATGGACTCGTCGAGGTGCTCGAGGGTCTTGGCCTCGTGGGTCGCCCCCCAGATGTTCGCGTCGGTCGAGTACGCCTTCTCCTGGCTGGAGCGGTAGGGCAGCCCGCGCTCGGTGAGCCAGGCGCTCATCTCGTGGCGGCCACCGAGCTCCGCGACGAACTCGGCATCCAGCCATGGCTTGTAGATGCGCAGGTTGGGGTTCGCGAGGAGGCCGTAGCGGTAGAACCGCTCGATGTCGTTGCCCTTGAAGGTCGAGCCGTCACCCCAGATCTCCACCGAGTCGGCGTGCATGGCCCGCACGAGCAGGGTGCCGGTGACGGCACGGCCCAGCGGGGTCGTGTTGAAGTAGGTGCGGCCGCCGCTGCGGATGTGGAAGGCGCCGCAGGCGAGCGCGGACAGGCCCTCCTCGACGAGGGCGTGCCGGCAGTCGACGAGCCGGGCGATCTCGGCGCCGTACTGGCCGGCCCGCTCGGGGACGGTGTCGATCTCGGGCTCGTCGTACTGGCCGAGGTCCGCGGTGTACGTGCAGGGGACCGCGCCCCTCTCGCGCATCCACGCGACCGCGACGGAGGTGTCGAGGCCCCCCGAGAAGGCGATGCCGACGCGCTCGCCGACGGGCAGGGAGGTGAGGACCTTGGACACGATGCAAGACTATACAGAGGCCTTGCATACACACAAACGACTGCCCGAGGCCAGAGGACGTCAGCTGTCGCCGCCCTCGTTGCCCGAGGAGCCCGCGGTGACGTCGGAGAGGCGGTAGCGGCGCGCCGCCTCGAGCGGGACCGACCGGTCGACCTCCCCGCGCTCGGCGAGCGAGTGC
Source organism: uncultured Actinomycetota bacterium (assembly GCA_963751385.1). GTDB lineage: Bacteria > Actinomycetota > Actinomycetes > Actinomycetales > Dermatophilaceae > Fodinibacter. The sequence goes on from CAVVUD010000001.1 coordinate 13,778, forward strand.
AGGGCGCGCACGGCCATCGACGGCCCGTCGATGTGGAAGAAGCGCCGCGCGGCCGGGCGGGTGTCGGAGAACCCGAACCCGTCGGCACCGAGGGACGCGAAGTCGCCGGGCACCCACTGCCGGATCTGGTCCTGGACGGCCCGCATGTAGTCGGACACCGCCACCACCGGACCCGGCCGTCCGGACAGCTGCCGGGTCACCCACGGCACCGGCGCCTCGGTCTCCGGGTGCAGGAAGGCGGCCTCGTCGCACCGCAGCCCGTCACGGCGCAGCTCGTTCCACGAGGTCACCGACCACACGTCGGCGACGACGTTCCAGTCGTTGCGCAGGAGCTCCTGCGCCTCGAGCGCCCACGGCATCCCGACGCCCGACGCGAGCAGCTGCACGCGCGGCGCGTCGTCGGGCAGCCCCTGCGTCGAGCCCTCGGCGTAGAGGTACATCCCGCGCAGGATGCCCTCGCGGTCGACGTTCTCGGGCTCGGCCGGCTGCGCCATCGGCTCGTTGTAGACGGTGAGGTAGTAGATGACGTTGCGGTCGGTGTCGGTGAGCTTGTCGTCGGTGCCGTACATCCGGTGCAGGCCGTCCTGCACGATGTGGGCGATCTCGAAGCCGAAGGCCGGGTCGTAGTGCACGACCGCCGGGTTCGACGACGCGAGCAGCGGCGAGTGCCCGTCGGCGTGCTGCAGCCCCTCGCCGGTGAGCGTCGTGCGCCCGGCGGTCGCCCCGATGAGGAAGCCCCGGGTCATCTGGTCGGCCGCGGCCCAGATGGAGTCGCCCGTGCGCTGGAACCCGAACATCGAGTAGAAGACGTAGACGGGGATCATCGGCTCGCCGTGGGTCGCGTAGCTCGACCCCACGGCGGTGAACGCCGCCACCGACCCCGCCTCGTTGATGCCGAGGTGGAGGATCTGGCCGTCCTTGGCCTCGCGGTAGGCGAGCATGAGCTCGGCGTCGACGGGCGTGTAGTTCTGCCCGTGCGGGTTGTAGATCTTGATCGTCGAGAAGAAGCTGTCCATCCCGAAGGTGCGCGCCTCGTCGGGGATGATCGGCACGATCCGCCGGCCGAACTCCTTGTCGCGCATGAGGTCCTTGAGCAGCCGGACGAACGCCATGGTCGTCGCCACCTGCTGCTTGCCGGACCCCTTCTTGACCTGCGCGTACGCGGAGTCGTCGGGGAGGTGCACCGGCGCGTGCGCGACGCGGCGCTCCGGCACGGCGCCACCGAGCTTGGCCCGGCGCTCCAGGGCGTACTGGATGACCTCGTCGTCGGCGCCCGGGTGGTAGTACGGCGCGTTGTACGGGTCCCTCTCGAGCTGCTCGTCGCTGATCGGCAGCTGGAGGCTGTCGCGGAAGTACTTGAGGTCCTCGAGGGTGAACTTCTTCATCTGGTGGGTCGCGTTGCGCCCGGCGAAGGTCGTGCCGAGGCCGTACCCCTTGATCGTCTTGGCGAGGATGACGGTCGGCTGGCCGGTGTGCCCGAGGGCCGCCTTGTACGCCGCGTAGACCTTGCGGTAGTCGTGGCCGCCGCGCTTGAGGTTCCACCAGATGTCGTCGTCGGACCAGTCGGCGACCATCTTGCGGGTGCGGGGGTCGCGGTCGAAGAACTTCTCGCGCACGTACTTGCCGTCGTTGGCCCGGAAGGTCTGGTAGTCGCCGTCGGACGTCGAGTTCATCAGGTGCACGAGGGCGCCGTCGCCGTCGGCGGCGAGCAGCGGGTCCCAGCCGCGGCCCCAGATGACCTTGATGACGTTCCACCCGGCGCCCCGGAAGAACGCCTCGAGCTCCTGGATGATCTTGCCGTTGCCGCGTACCGGGCCGTCGAGGCGCTGGAGGTTGCAGTTGATGACGAAGGTGAGGTTGTCGAGCTCCTCGCCGGCCGCGAGCTGCAGCAGGCCGCGCGACTCGGGCTCGTCCATCTCGCCGTCGCCGAGGAACGCCCACACGTGCTGGTCGCTGGTGTCCTTCAGGCCGCGGTTGTGCAGGTACTTGTTGAACTGCGCCTGGTAGATGGCGTTCATCGGGCCGATGCCCATCGACACCGTCGGGAACTCCCAGAAGTCGGACATCAGCCGCGGGTGCGGGTAGGAGGGCAACCGACAGCGGCGAGCCGTCGACGACGTGCGACTTCTCCTGGCGGAACCCGTCGAGGCGGTCCTCGGACAGCCGGCCCTCGAGGAACGCGCGGGCGTACATGCCCGGCGACGCGTGACCCTGGTAGAACACCTGGTCGCCGCCCCCGGGGTGGTCCTTGCCGCGGAAGAAGTGGTTGAAGCCGACCTCGTAGAGCGTCGCGGCGGAGGCGTAGGTCGAGATGTGGCCGCCGACCCCGATGCCCGGTCGCTGCGCGCGGTGGACGACCATGGCCGCGTTCCAGCGCACGTAGGCGCGGAACCTGCGCTCGACCTCCTCGTCGCCGGGGAACCACGGCTCCTGCTCGGGGCTGATCGTGTTGACGTAGTCGGTCGTCGTCAGCGAGGGCACGCCGACCTGCTCCGCGCGCGCCCGCTCGAGCATCCGCAGCATGAGGTAGCGGGCCCGCATCCGGCCGGGGCCGTCGATGACCGCGTCGAGGCTGTCGAGCCACTCCTGGGTCTCGGCCGGGTCGATGTCCGGCAGGTGCGTCGGGATGCCGTTGAGGATGGGGCCGACGTCTTCGCGGGAGGCCACGCGCTCGTCCTTTCGCCGATCACGGATCGCGCCATGGAGGGACGCGTCCTCCCATCTTTCACCCGATCCGCGCCGGTGTCCCAATCGCGTTCACGCTACTGGCCGGTATGCCTCGGGCGGGCCGCTGATCAGGTCGTCAACCGGTCGCCGCGGCTGTACACCGACAGGTGCGGCGGACGGGCGAACGCGACGAGGGTGATGCCGGCCTCGGCCGCGAGCGCGACGGCCAGCGAGCTCGGCGCACCGACCGCGACGACGACCGGGATGCCGGCCACGCTCGCCTTCTGCACGATCTCGAAGCTCGCCCGGGCGCTGACGACGAGCAGGGTGCCGGCGAGCGGCAGCTCCCGGCTCCGCGCCAGGGCACCCACGACCTTGTCGACGGCGTTGTGCCGCCCGACGTCCTCGCGGACCTCGAGCAGCTCGCCCTCGGGGGTCGCGATCGCCGCGGCGTGCACGCCGCCGGTGCGGTCGAACACCGGCTGGCGGGCGCGCAGCGCCTCGGGCAGGGCGACGACGACGGCTGGGGCGACGGCCACGGGGTCGTCGGCGACCGCATACCGGCTGCTCGTGCGGACGGCCTCGATGGACGCGGACCCGCAGATGCCGCACGCGCTCGACATCGTCTCCGTGCGCTCGCGTGCCGGGCGGTGCAGCGCTGCACCCGGCGCGAGGGTCACCTCGACGACGTTGAACGTGGGGGAGCCCGTCTCGTCGACGTCGGTGCAGTGCATGAGGGTGGCCACCTCACCGGCCGCGTGGAGCAGGCCCTCGGTGAGGAGGTGGCCGATGGCGAGGTCGAAGTCGTCACCGGGCGTGCGCATCGTCGTCGTCAGCGGGGTGTCACCGACCCGGATCTCGAGCGGCTCCTCGACGGCGACCGTGTCGGTGCGCTCGACGCGGTCACCGCTCGCGACGTCGAGCCGCGTGCGACGCACCCGTGTCGTGACCCGGCCCATGCCGTCATCCAAACACACCCGGCCGACGGGTCACCGGCGTTGCAGGGAGCGGAACGCGGCAGGCGCGGCGGCCCGTTCCCGGCATACCGTCCGGCCATGAGCGCCAACCCGGAGATCGGCCTGGCCGTCGACGTCGACGGCATCGCGACGACTACCACCGGGCCGGGTCTGGACCCGCTCGTGATCCTCGACGCACGGCTCCGGCCCCGGGGTGTCGGCGTTCGCGGCCACTGGACCCAGATCGAGCACGCCGACGAGTTCAACCGGCTGGTCGGCGACTTCCTCGCCTGAGGCAGACTGGTGTCATGGCCGACCCCGCACCCGTGACCTCGCGCCCCACGGCGGACGTCACCCTGCGGGGTGGCGACCTGCCGTGGCAGCCCGTCTCACCGATGCTCGCCCGCGTCCGGCTCATCAGCCTGGGGGCGGTCGTCCTCGTGCTGCTCCTCGTGACCGGTCTCGTCGGCCTGCTCGTGACCCGGTGGGCCCTCCTCGGTGCACTGGCCGTGGTGCTCGGGGGGCTGTGGGCCGCGTGGCTCGTGATGCGCCAGGTCAGCGCGATCTCGTGGGTCGAGCTCGACGAGGAGATCGTCATCCGCAAGGGCCGGATGTTCCGCTCCCTCGTCAGCGTGCCGTACGGCCGGCTCCAGTACGTCGACATCCAGTCCGGCCCCCTCGCGCGGGCCTTCGGCATCGCCTCCTGCGAGATCCACACCGCCTCGCCGGAGAGCGGTGGCTCGCTGCCCGGCCTGCCCGTCGCCGAGGCGGAGGCCCTGCGCAGCCGGCTCGCCGCCCGGGGCGAGGCCCAGCGGGCCGGCCTGTGACCGATCTCGCTGCACCGCGCCCGGGGGAGTGGCAGCGGCTCCACCCGCTCTCCCCCCTGCTGCGCGGCGGGGTGGTCCTCATCGCCCTCCTCGGGTACGCCGCCTCCCAGCTGTTCGACCGGGTGCTCGGCTCCGTGGGCCTCGGCGAGGTCGTGCCGGGCCCCGGTGAGGTGCCGTTCGACGACGGCGACACCGGGCCCCTGGAACAGGCGGTGGCCCATCCGCTCCTCGCCCTCGCCCTCCTCGTCGTCTTCCTCGGGCTCGTCGCGCTCGTCAACTGGGTCGCGTGGCGCTTCGCCCGCTTCCGGGTGGGCGGGGGCCAGGTCGAGCTCCGGCAGGGAGTCCTCTTCCGGCAGCACCGCCAGGTGCCGCTCGAGCGGGTGCAGGCGGTCGAGCTGTCGCGACCCCTGACGGCCCGCGCCCTCGGGCTCGCCCGGGTCGTCGTGCAGTCGGCGGGCGGCTCCGACTCCACGCTCACGCTGTCCTTCCTCGAGCTCTCGCGCGCCGAGGCAGTGCGCGAGCACCTCCTCGATCTCGCGGGCCGCTCCGACGAGGAACCGGTCGGCTCGCTCCCGGGTCCGCTCCCCGGCGTCAGCCCACCGACGGATGCCGGGGGGCCCGGACCCGGCGGCTCGCCCCGGGTCCGCGCGCGGCCCGGTTCTCGAGGTGCCGAACGGGCGGCTGTTCGTCGCGACGATCCTCCACGGGTCGACCGTCTTCCTCGGCCTCGTCCTGGTCGCGGCTCTGTCCGTGGCCGGGGTGCGCAGCGTCGGCCCGCTCGCGCTCGCCGGGGTGCCGGCCATGCTGCCCGTGGCGATCGGCATCGCCTGGGGTCGGGTCAAGGAGCTGCTCACGCACGGCAACTTCCAGCTCGCCGACGCCGGGACGGGCGTGCGGGTCCACGAGGGCCTCACCGACCTGCGCACGACGACGATCCCGCTGCACCGGATCCAGGCCCTCGAGGTCGTCCAGCCCCTGTGGTGGCGGTGGCCGGGGTGGTGGCGGATCCGCGTCAACGTCGCCGGCACGGCGGGCTCCGGATCCGGCGAGGAGCAGCGCGAGTCGACGCTCCTGCCGGTCGGCACCTTCGACGACGTGCGGCGGGTGCTCGCCCTGCTGGCGCCGCGGGTGCCGGCCGAGGCGTGGGCCGCGGCGGCGCTCGGCGACGGCCCCGACCCCCGGTGGCGACCCGTGTCGCGGCGCGCCCGGTTCCTCGACCCGCTCTCGTGGCGCCGCAACGCCTGGTCCGACGGCGCCACGGCGGTGCTGCTGCGCTCGGGACGCCTGACCCGGCGCGCCGTGGCCGTCCCGCACGCGCGCATCCAGTCGCTGACGGTCACCCAGGGCTGGCTCGAGTCGCGGCTCGGCCTCGCCACGGTGCACCTCGTGCCGGCGCCCGGGCCGGTCGCCCCGGTCCTGGCCCACCTCGACGTCGAGCAGGCCGAGCACCTCCTCGCCGAGGTCACCCGGCAGGCCCGCGCCGCCCGCCGCCGGCCAGAACCCGAACCCGCATCTCTTGCACCCGACCCGTCGGGGTTGGTGGACTGGACCCAGCACCCGCTCGACCTGACCGAACCCGAGAGGCAGTGAGACCGTGAACACCCCCGCCCCACCTCCGGTCGACCCCGGCGCGAACGGCTCGGGAGCCGTCGAGCGCCTGGGGTTCGCCCGTGACCAGGTGGTCCAGGAGTTCGGCTACGACTCCGACGTGGCCGACGACTTCCGCTTCGCCGTCGAGGACGCCTGCGGTGGGGAGATCGAGGACGAGGACTACACCGGGGGCGCCGACGCGGTGCTCCTCTGGTGGCGCGACGGCGACGGGGACCTCGGCGACGCGCTCGTCGACATGGTCGGGGTGCTCGACGACGGGGGGTTCGTCGTGCTCCTCACGCCGAAGGCCGCCGGTGACGAGGTCGACCCCAGCGAGATCGACGAGGCCGCGGTGACGGCCGGGCTGCACACGGCCGGCACCTTCAACGCGTCCACCGGGTGGCGCGCCCACCGCCTCGTCGCCCCACGCACCCGGGTCCGCCGCTGAGCGGGCGACCGCGGCGGCATGGTGGCTGCGCGCCCGCAGGGTTGTCGAAGGCCGAGGCGCCCGAGGTCGGGCCATCGGGCTCCGGCTGGCAGGATGGACGCATGGCCTCGTCCACCGTCACGCCGCTCGCCGTCGGCGACGTCGCGCCCGACTTCACGCTGCGCGACCAGAACGGTGTCGAGGTCTCCCTGCGCGAGCTGACCGCCGAGAAGAACGTCGTCATCGTCTTCTACCCCTTCGCCTTCTCCGGCATCTGCACCGGCGAGCTCGACGAGATCCGTGACCACCTCGAGCGGTTCGTCTCGGACGACCTGCAGGTCGTCTGCATCTCGTGCGACCCGGTGTTCGGGCTGCGGGCCTGGGCCGACATCCAGGGCTACTTCTTCCCCCTGCTGTCCGACTACTGGCCGCACGGCGCCGTCACGAGGGCCTACGGGGTGCTCAACGAGCAGACCGGCGCCCCGGTGCGCGGCACCTTCCTCGTGGGCCGTGACGGGCTCGTGCGCTGGACCCTCGTCAACGGGCCGGGAGAACGGCGCGACTTCAGCGAGCTGCCCACCGAGGTCGCGGCGCTGCGCTGAGCCGCCGCGGCGCACCTGCCACAATGTGCGCGGCCGGCCGGCCGCCCACGGGCGCCCGGCGGCCGCGGGCCTGTAGCTCAGCTGGTAGAGCGCCGCGTTTACACCGCGAAGGTCGTCGGTTCGATCCCGGCCGGGCCCACATGAGCGACGCCGACGTCCTGACCCTGCGCGAGGTGCTGGACGTCGTCGAGCACCTCTACCCGCCCGCCACCGCGCAGTCGTGGGACCGCGTCGGGCTCGTCACCGGCGACCCTGACCAGCCGGTCCGGCGGGTGCACCTGGCCGTCGACCCCACCCTCGCCGTGATCGAGGAGGCCCGCGCCCTCGGCGCCGACCTCCTCCTCACCCACCACCCGCTCCTCCTGCGCGGGGTGCACGGTGTCGCCACGACGAGCGCGAAGGGGGCCGCGGTGACCCACCTCGTCGTCGGCGACGTCGCCCTCTACGTGGCCCACACGAACGCCGACGTCGCGGCCGAGGGGGTGGCAGCGGCGCTCGCCGACGCCTGCGGGCTGGAGGGCACCGAGCCCCTCACCGTCGTCGAGGGCCAGCCCCTCGGGCGGGTCGGCGACCTGACCGACGCGCTCCCGCTGCGAACGTTCGTCGAGCGGCTGGCGAGCCGGCTGCCGGCGGCTGCGGGCGGCATCCGGGTGTCCGGTCCCGCCGACGCGCAGGTGCGGCGGGTCGCCGTGCTCGGTGGCGCGGGTGACGACCTGTTCGACGCGGTGCGGTCGAGCCGGGCCGACGTCTACGTCACCGCCGACCTGCGGCACCATCCGGCGCTCGAGGCGCGCGAGGAGGCCCGCGGCGGCCCGCCCTACCTCGTGGATGCCGGGCACTGGGCGAGCGAGCAGGTGTGGCTGGCGCGGGCCGAGCGGGCGCTGCGCGGCGCCCTGGGGGAGCGCGCGACTAGGGTGGACACCCACATCAGCACAGTGCGCACCGACCCCTGGACCTTCGTCGTCGGTGCCGACCCCGGAGGTACGTCGTGAACGCCGAGTCCGCCCGCCAGCTGCGGCTGCTCGACCTCCAGGCGATCGACACCCGGCTCGACCAGATCGCCCACGCCCGCACCCACCTGCCGCAGCTCGCCGAGCTCGCCGACCTGCAGGCGAAGGCGGGGCTCCTCGACGACCAGCTCATCCGGTCGCGCACCGAGCTGGCCGACGTCCAGCGAGAGGTGGCCAAGGCGGAGGCCGACGTCCAGCTGGTGCGCGACCGCGCCGCCCGCGACCGGGCGCGGCTCGACGCCGGGACGGGGACCGCCAAGGACCTCCAGGCGATCCAGCACGAGCTCGTGTCGCTCGCGCGCCGCCAGGCCGAGCTCGAGGACGTCGAGATCGAGATCATGGAGCGCGCGGAGGCCGCCGAGTCCGACGTCGCCGAGCTCGAGCGCGGCCGGGGCGAGCTGACCACGCGGATCGAGGCGCTCGAGGCCGCCCGCGACGAGGCGCTCGCCCGGCTCGACGGCGAGGCGGCGGAGGTCGGCCGCCCGCGGACCACCGTGGTGGACGAGGTGGGCGCCGACCTCGTCGCGCTCTACGAGAAGATCCGCACCTCCAACGCCGGCACCGGGGCGGCGGCCCTGCGCCAGCGCCGGTGCGGTGGGTGCCAGCTCGAGCTCAACCCGGTCGAGATCCAGCGGATCCGTCAGGCCCCGAGCGACGAGGTGCTGCGCTGCGAGGAGTGCCGGCGCATCCTCGTGCGCACGCCCGAGTCGGGCCTGTGAGCCGTCGGCTCACCGTCGAGGCCGACGGCGGGTCGCGCGGCAACCCGGGAGTGGCCGGGTACGGAGCGCTCGTCCGCGACGGCGACACCGGGGCGCTGCTCGCCGAGCGCGCCGAACCCCTCGGGCGGGTCTCCAACAACGTCGCCGAGTACCGCGGGCTCATCGCCGGCCTCGAGGCGGCCGCGGCCCTCGACCCGGCCGCCGACGTGCTCGTGCGCCTGGACTCCAAGCTCGTCGTCGAGCAGATGTCCGGGCGCTGGAAGATCAAGCACGAGGACATGCGGCGCCTCGCGCTGCAGGCGCGCGACCTCGCGGCGGGCATCGTGGGTGCCGGTGGGTCGGTGCGCTACGAGTGGATCCCCCGGGCCGAGAACACCGACGCCGACGCGCTGTCGAACGTCGCGATGGACGGCCGCACGGTCGACCGGGTGCACGACGGCCCCACGTCAGCGGCGCCGCCGGTCACCGCGTCCGAGGCACCCGCCTGCGCCCCGGCGCCGCGGCTGCCGGGCACGCCGGTGCGCGTCGTGCTCGTCGCCGAGGCGGGTGACGACGAGCGCCGGCGGGGCGCGGCGGCGGCGGTCTCGGGTGTCCTCGGCGGCGCTCCCCGCTGCCTGCTCACCGCGCCCTCCGACGGCGCCGTCGAGACGGCGGCCGAGGTCGGCTCCGCGCTCGGGGCGGACGCCGTCGTCGACCCGGCCTGGGGTGGCGGAGGCGACGACCTCGTCGACGCGTGGGAGCGGGTCGTCGCGCGTGGAGGCACGACAGTCGTCGTCTGCCCGCCGGATGCCGTGCAGGGGGTGCTCGGCCACGTCCTGGGGGTGCCGGTGGAGCGGCGCGCCCGGCTCGCGGTGGCCGCCGGATCGCTCGCCGGTGTGGAGGTCTGGGGCGACGACGACGTCTCGGTCGCGTTCACGAACCGCACCTGAGACGCCGGGGCGGCTCCGGCCGGTCCGGCCTACGCTCGGTCCATGAGCTATGCAGGTGACGTGACGCCGGCCGAGGCGTACGCGGCTGCCAACGGCGACGAGGACGCGCTCCTCGTCGACGTGCGCACCCGCGCCGAGTGGACCTACGTCGGGGTGCCGGTGCTCGAGAACCCGGCCCGCGAGGTCGTCTTCGTCGAGTGGTCGACCTACCCGGACGGCCGGCTCAACGAGCGCTTCGTCGACGAGGTCCGCGCGGCGGGGCTGAGCCCGGGGCGCCCCGTCTACCTCCTGTGCCGCTCCGGCATGCGGTCGCGGTCGGCGGCGGAGGCCTTGACGGATGCCGGCCTGGGCCCGGCCTTCAACGTCGCCGAGGGGTTCGAGGGGGGCCACGACCCGGTGGGTCACCGTGCGGCGGCCGGCTGGAAGAACGCCGGCCTCCCGTGGCACCAGGGCTAGGCGTGGACCCGCAGGACTGGCACCCGCGCACCCAGGCCGTCCGGGGCGGCCTCGCGCGCAGCCAGTTCGACGAGACGGCCGAGGCGCTCTACCTCACCTCCGGGTTCGTCTACGAGTCCGCCGAGCAGGCCGAGGCGGCGTTCAAGGACGAGGTGGAGCACTACATCTACAGCCGGTACGGCAACCCGACGGTGGCGACGTTCGAGGAGCGCATGCGCCTGCTCGAGGGCGCGGAGGCGTGCTTCGCGACGGCATCCGGCATGGCGGCCGTGTTCACGACGATGGCGGCGCTGTGCGGTGCGGGTGACCGGGTCGTGTCGTCGCGGGCGCTGTTCGGCTCGTGCTTCGTCATCCTCGACGAGATCCTGCCGCGCTGGGGGGTCGAGACGGTCTTCGTCGACGGCGCCGACCTCGAGCAGTGGCGTGACGCCCTCTCGGTGCCGACGACCGCGGTCTTCTTCGAGACGCCGAGCAACCCCATGCAGGAGCTCGTCGACATCGCCGCGGTGTCCGAGCTGGCGCACGCGGCGGGGGCCACCGTCGTCGTGGACAACGTCTTCGGCACCCCGGTGTTCTCGCACCCCCTCGCGCACGGGGCCGACGTCGTCGTGTACTCGGCGACGAAGCACATCGACGGGCAGGGCCGGGCCCTCGGCGGGGCCGTCCTCGGGCCGCGGGAGTTCGTCGACGGGCCGGTCAAGAACCTCATGCGGCACACCGGGCCGTCGCTGTCGCCGTTCAACGCCTGGGTGCTGACCAAGGGGCTGGAGACCCTCGACCTGCGGGTGCACCGGATGGCGGAGTCGGCGGTCACCGTCGCGCGCACGCTCGAGGCGTGGCAGCAGGCGGGGCGGGGCGTGCGCCGGGTGCTCTACCCGCACCTGCCGAGCCACCCGCAGCACGAGCTCGCCCTCCGCCAGCTGGAGGGCGGGGCCGGCACCGTGGTCACCCTCGAGGTCGCGGGCGGGCGCGAGGGCGCCTTCGCGTTCATGAACGCCCTGCGAGCTCGTCGACATCTCCAACAACCTCGGTGACGCCAAGTCGATGACGACCCATCCCGCGACGACGACGCATCGCCGGCTCGAGCCCGAGGCCCGGGCCGCCGTCGGCATCACCGACGGCACGGTCCGCCTGTCGGTGGGGCTCGAGGACGTCCGGGACCTCGTCGCCGACCTCGACGCGGCCCTGGCCCGGGCCGACGCGCTGCCCGGCTGACCCGGCTGTTAGCGTCGCCGGCATGAGCGACGTCCTCTCCGTGCAGCGCCTGGTCCCCAGCGGTCCGGAACCGATCTTCGACCTGCTCGTCGACCCGGCCGGCCACGTCGACATCGACGGTGGGGAGAGCGTCAAGCACGCCCGCAGCGGCGGGCGACGCCTCTCGCTCGGCGACCGCTTCGGCATGGACATGCACCTCGGCGTGGCCTACTCGACGCGCAACACGGTGATCGAGCTCGAGGAGAACCGGCGGATCGCCTGGCAGACGACCGCCGGCGGGCCGGCCGGCGCCGTCCTCGGGGGCCGCATCTGGCGCTACCTCCTCGAGCCGGTCGAGGGCGGCACCCTCGTCACCGAGGAGTGGGACCTCTCGCGCGAGAAGTGGACGAGCAAGCCCGTCGTCAAGGTGACGATGACGGCATCCACGCGACGCAACATGGAGCGCACCCTCGCCCGCATCGAGCAGCTCGTGACGGGTGGGCGCTCAGGCGTCCTCGGACACCCGCTGACGCTCCTCGGCGACCCCGGCCATCGCCCACCGCACGGCGCCGGTGCCGAGGTGGCCCGCTCCGCTCGCGAGCGTCGCGAGCGGCCCCTCGACGGGCAGGCGCAGCGCCCGTCGGGCCCAGCCCGGCAGGAGCGCGACCCCGCCGCCGGCGATCAGCCCGTAGCCGGGCCGGGCGACCCACGGCAGCGGCGGGTCGAGCAGCAGGAAGCGCGCGGCATCCCGCGCGGCAGGAGTCGCCTCGAGCTCGGGACGGTAGCCGGTCAGCGCGGCGTCGAGCTCGGCCGTCGTCGTCGGCAGGTCGGTGGCGCCCAGCCGCTCGGCCACGAGGGCCGACTGCGTGACGTACGTGTCGGCCTCGGCCGGGGTCAGCGGCTCGACGGCGTAGCGCTGGTACGCGGCGAGGAAGCTGTGCGCCTCGGCGACGTGGACCCAGCGCAGGAGGTGCGGGTCGGCGGCGCAGTAGGGCCGACCGCGGTGGTCGCGACCGCGCACCCGCTCGTGGATCGCGCGGACCCGGGCGATGCTCGCCTCGGCGTCCTCGACCGTCCCGAACGTCGTCGTCGCGAGGAAGTGGGACGTCCGCTGGAGGCGCCCCCACGGGTCCCCCCGGTAGCCGCTGTGGCCGGCGACGCCCGCCATGGCGAGGGGGTGGAGCGACTGCAGGAGCAGGGCGGCCATCCCGCCCGGGAACATCGCGGCGTCGGCGTGCACGCGCCACACCGGGTCCTCGGGGGAGAACCACCGCTTCCCGGGGCGGCCCCAGATGACCTTCGCCCGCTCGGTGGCGTCGTCACCGGCCACCCGGGACCGGAGGGCGGCCCCGAGCCGGCGTTGAGCCGTGTGGGCGAGGTCGGTGAGGGGACGCATCGTGCTCCGATCCGAGGTTGGGGGTGCCGAAGCGCACAACGTCGACGGCGCGCCCGGTCACCTCGCGTGTCGAAGGTGCGGCCGACGTGACCTGCCTCACGCCGTCACGGTGCGGTGACGTCCAGGACCCACGGCCCGCGTGCGCTCGTCGGCGCGTGGAGGCGGACGTCGAACCGGTCGGCCACGACCGCGGCGAGCGCGGGCACGGAGCGGGTGGCGACCCCGGCCTCGCACAGGTGCCGGGCGACGAGCCCGCGGGTGTGCTTGGCCTGGTGGCTCGCGCCGGGAACCCGCACCTGCACCCAGCGGGGGGCGAGGTCGGCACCGGGTCGCCACGCGGCGGCATACGCCGCGGAGCGGCAGTCGACGACGAGGCCGCGTCCGGCCAGCCCCGGGAGGACCGTGTCGAGGGCCGGGCGCCACGCCTGCGCCAGCGGCCCGAGACCGGGGAGCGTGGCTCCCATCGACAGGCGGTAGGAGGTGATCCGGTCGGTCGGTCGCACCGCGCCGTGGAGGGCGGAGACGACCACCAGCCACCGGTTCGCCCGGCGGCGGGCGGCGGTCCCCAGCGTGGCGAGGTCGAGCGCGTCGTAGAGCACGCCGGTGTAGACCTCCGCGGCCGGGGTCGCGGGAGCGGAGTCGAGGACGAGGTTGGCCGCCACCTCGTCGAGGAGCCCCGGGGAGACGCCGAGCAGCGCCGCGGCGTCGGGGGAGCGGCTCGCCTCGACGAGTGCTGCCGCCACCGTGGCCCGGGTGGCCGCGAGCTGCGGGAACGACCAGGTGGTCGGGTCGGCGGGCCTGCCGCGGCGGCGGTTCCACTTGGACTCCGACGGCGGGAGCAGGATCAGCACGCAGGCAGCCTACGGAGGTTAGGTTGGCGCCATGCCGCACCCCCGCGTCCGCCTGGCCCCGACCGACGCCGACATCCCCGACGGGGTGCTGCGGGCCCTGCGCGACCGGTTCGCGGCGGTGCGCACCGAGCTCGGCCTCTCCCTCGACTACCCCGACGCCGGCGCTCGAGGAGGCGGAGCGCGTGGCGGGGTCGCCGCCGGACCTGCCGACCCTGGACGAGACGGACCTGCCGTTCTTCACCATCGACCCGCCGGGCTCGATGGACCTCGACCAGGCGATGCACCTCGAGCGCGACGGGACGGGGCACCGCATCCGGTACGCCATCGCCGACGTCCCGGCCTTCGTCCGCCTCGGGGGAGACCTCGACCGGGTCACCCGCGAGCGCGGCCAGACGGTGTACTGCCCCGACGTGCGGGTGCCGCTGCACCCGGAGGTGCTCTCCGAGGGAGCGGCGAGCCTGCTCCCGGATGCCGTGCGGCCGGCCTACGTGTGGGACCTGCGGCTCGACGCCTCGGGCGCCCTCGCGTCGGCGGAGGTGCACCGCGCCATGGTGCGCAGCGTGGCGCGGCTGGACTACGCCGAGGTGCAGGCGGCGGTCGACGCCGGGACCGACGACGAGCGCTTCCTCCTCCTGCGCGAGATCGGGGAACGGCGGATCGACCAGGAACGTGCGCGGGGCGGGGCGAGCCTGCCGATGCCCGAGCAGCAGGTGCGCGAACGCGAGGACGGGGGCTTCACCCTGGAGTTCCGGCCGCCGGTGCCGGCGGAGGAGTGGAACGCGCAGGTGTCCCTCGTCACCGGGATGGCGGCCGCCGAGCTCATGCTCGAGGCGGGGGTCGGCGTGCTGCGCACGATGCCGCCACCGGCGCCCGAGGCGGTGGACCGCTTCCGGCGGGCGGCGAAGGGCCTGGGCGCCGACTGGCCGAACGGGATGCCGTACGGCGAGTTCGTCAGGGCCCTGGACCGGACGAACCCTCGGCACCTCGCCCTCATCCACGAGGCCACGGCGCTCTTCCGCGGCGCCGGCTACACCGCGTTCGACGGCGAGCCGCCCGAGGAGCGCGAGCACGCCGCCGTCGCTGCTCCGTACGCCCACGTCACCGCTCCGCTGCGGCGGCTCGTCGACCGCTTCGGCCTCGTCGTCTGCGAGGCCGCCTGCCGCGGCGCCGACGTGCCGGATGCCGTGCGCGCCGCGCTCCCCGACCTCGCGGCGCACATGCGCGAGTCCGACCGGCAGGCCCGCACGGCCGAGCGGGCCTGCTCCGACGCCACCGAGGCGGCGGTGCTGCAGGGGCGGGAGGGGGAGCAGCTTCGGCGCCGTGGTCCTCGACCACACCGAGAAGGGCATGGAGGTGCAGCTGGTCGACCTCCCGGTGCTGGCCCGGGTCACCGGCGACCGCTCGCCGCTGGGGTCACGCGTCACGGCCCGGCTCGACCTGGCCGACGTGCGCGCCGGCCAGGTGCTGTTCAGCGTCGGGCTGAGCCGACCGGCATCCCGTCGTGAGTGCGCGAACCGCGAGCGCTGTCACTCGACAGCGGGCGCGCCGACGACGTCCGCACTCGCCGCGGGGACGGCGGTCTTCACGCACTACAGTGGACGTGGACGAGTCGGGCGGACGGTCGCGTCGGTGGGCAACCACCGCCGAGGAAGGTCCGGGCTCCGAAGGGCAGGATGGTGGCCAACAGCCACCCGGGGCGACCCGCGGGACAGTGCCACAGAGAACAGACCGCCCCCTCACCGGTTCGCCGGTGGGGGAGCAAGGGTGAAACGGTGGTGTAAGAGACCACCAGCGGCCTGGGCGACCAGGTCGGCTCGGTAAACCCCATCCGGAGCAAGCCCAGACAGCGTGCGATCGAGGGCGGCCCGCCCGAGCACGCGGGTAGGGCGCTGGAGGTGGTCGGCAACGGCCACCCGAGATGGATGACCGTCACCGCGTCGCCGGCAACGGCGGGGCGGGACAGAACCCGGCCTACAGCCCGACTCGTCCACCACAAGCCGCTGACCTGCGCTTATGTGCTCATGGCGCCCGCTCTAGTCCGCACAGAGTCCGCAGACTCCGGAAGACGTCCCGCCGAGCTGCGAGTCGACCGCCTGCCTCGTGCGGTCGTCGGAGTCCGGCCAGAGGTGGCTGTAGGTGTCGAGCGTCTCCGCCGCGGTGGCGTGCCCGAGCCGCGCCTGGACGGTCTTCACGCTCTCGCCGTAGCGGATGAGCAGGGACGCGTAGTAGTGCCGGAGAAGGTGCAGCCCTGTGCCGTCAGGGATGCCGGCCGCCCTCGCTGCAGGACGCCACAGACGACCGAACGCCTGCCGGTTCATCGGTTCGCCCTCGAGCGTGAAGACGAGTCCGTCGGGCCCGGGAGGGAACTCCGCGAGGTGGGCCGCGAGGGCATCCACGACGACCTGGGGGAGCGGTACCGTGCGAACGCTGGCCTTCGTCTTCGGCGGTCCCGAGCCGTGCCGGCTGGTTGGGCAGTTTGACTAGTTGCCGGTCCACCGTGACCTCGCGGCGCAGCATGCTCAGCCGGTCCACGGTCAGCCCGAACACCTCGCCCTGGCGCAGGCCCGTCCCGGCGGTGAAAGTCACGACCGCACGCAGGCTCGGGTCAGCGATCGAGTCGCGGAGCGTCTCGACCTGCTCCGTCGTCGGAGGCACAACCTTCACCCGCTCAGGCTTCGGGAGCCGGGCGCCCTCGCAGGGGTTCGCCATGATCCGCCGGTCCCGCACCGCCGCCTTGAAGACAGACGACACGAGGCTGTGCACGACAGCGACCGTGGCCGGCGCCAGTGGCTTCTGGCCCTCGAGTCCCGCTGCCAAGCCGCTTCACCCAGGCCTGCACCTCGCTGGGGAGGATCGAGGAACGCCGAAGCATCTCCGGGCGCGCAACGAGGATGCGTGAGCCATGACCCCGACCTGGCGTCAACGTCCTAACCGCTGGCGAATTGCAACGTCGGTGGAGTCGAATCCATGGCAGCGAGCGCGCCATGGGGTTCCTTCGCGCTATGACCCGCCAGCGCCACCCGCCAGGGCCCCGTCAGATCACCTGGCGCGGGCCGCGGCACAGAGTCGCGGGTTGCCGATTCAAGCGCTATGGATCGCCGAGCCGCCTGAGCTTGGCTCGGGCAGGGGGCCGTTGGACAGCTCCGCGCGGTCCCTCTGCCCGCCAACGGTGGTAGCCGTGCCTACGCACGAGGAGGTTAGCCGGCCTCGGTGAGCGACCGACCGATGTGACTCGGGGGAGTCACCTCATTGAGGTCGCTTGGCTTCATGGATGGCGACATTGAAGTCAGCCCTGGAGGCCATGGCCTGCAAATTCAAGTTATAGACGTACCAAAAGCCTGTGCCAGTGTGGGACCCAGACGAGGCATCGTTCGGGTCCCGGAAAACGACGCCAACCGGATGAGCGTTTTGAATGAGAGTGGCGCGTTTGGTCTCCGGGTCGACGTCAATGCGTCCAACAGGCGTCACGGTGACAATGGCTTGTGGCCGGTCGTTCAGCGCTGGGTGATCGAGGCGACTCCAATACCACGGAAACTCGATATTGTCCTTCTCCGCACTTACTCCGCTCACCGTTCGATGGCGAAACTGCAAGGAAAGCGGGTCAGGCGGAAGAAAGATGTCCGGGTTCTCGCCCTCGAAGATATCATCCGGGCGAAATATTGAAGCTGAGATATCAGACATAGCGGACTCCTGTCTCGTGAGGAACCAACCACTGACTATATCGAGGGGTTGCAGGGATGCGATATAGCTCGTTGGGGCTACGTCGGCCTTCGACTCCGTGAAGCACGACCCGCTGGTTCTCGGAGCGTGCTGTGACCTGAGCGGAGGCCGAGAGTGCCTCGCCTGCAGCGAGTACAGGACTGACCCGACGTCAGCCCACCTCGGAAGAAGCCGTGTGCAGCGGACTCTGACGTGCCCCCGCCTGTTGCAACGCTGGCGGAGTCGAACGATGGCAGCGAGCGCGCCACGGGGTTCCTCCGCGCTATGACCCGCCAGTGCCAGCCGGCGCGGCCCCGTCAGATCACCTGACGCGGGCCGTGGCACCCCTGCGTTGTGCACAGCAACTCGCGCGCACCCGCCTGTGGATAGCTGTCCACATGGCGCGGCAGCTCAGCGGCAAGGGCAGCAGCAGTGAGGCACACGTGTGACGTTGCCGTGCGACCCGTGTAGGCGTTCTTGGTCGGGAGGGAGCGCGTTACCCCACTTCAAGGCGTGGTCTTCTGCGTCCCGGGGCGGTATGGAGATGACGGCGAGCCCGTGACAGGAGCATGATTTGTGCAGGCTGGTCGGACAGCCCATGGGAGAACTCTGATGAAGCATGCCCTGAACGATGGCACGCAACGGCGGAGCAGCCTTGGGCGTCTGACACTGCTTATCATTTTGATGACCGCCTCATGCGCTGGACCACAGTCTGCAACCAGTCCGGACGGCAGTGTGCGCACTACAGCCTTTTTGGGTTCACCCTCGCCACCGACGCCCCCTGCGCCTCCGCACAACCCGTCTCCTCCCTCCCCAGCGCCGACGGAAGAACCCCCATCCACCTCTGCTGCGCCAACAGACACGCCGAATACGACTACTCCGCCTGCAAGTTCACCGCCAGCAACGTCCCCCACGCCGACGGAGACGCCGCCACCTACGTCTCCTACGCCTACGGAGACGCCGCTACCAACGTCCCCTACGCCTACGGAGACGCCGTCCTATACGACACCCGCGCCTACTGGCACCCCGACGCCGCCCGTCACGACCCCTCCGCCCGCGAGTTCACCGCCAGCCACTACTGCTCCGCCTGTAATCACGCAACCACCCACGTCCCCAGCAGTCACGGGGACTGCGCCTCCTACGTCTCCTGCGCCGACGGGAACGCCCGTAGACACGGGACCTGACTCCCTTGAGTCCTTCCAGCAGGAGTGTGAGAACGGCGTCGCGAAATGGCGTTCTGGGCAAGTAGTTCACCCACGCCAACTGCTGTTGGCGCTCGACAAGGGAGCCACTTACAACGCAGCGGTGGACGTCAACGACAATCTGCTGCCCCCAGAGGACATCGTAGAGAACAACGGACCGGTGACTTCCGAGCTGATCAAGGTCAAATGCGTCCTGGCCGCCCGGTTGGTTGCGGTCGACGAAGGAATCACAGTCACGCCCCCTGGGGACGGTGACTGGGTCTATCGAGCGTTCTCGCCGTCCGGGGTCGTCGAGTGGGCGTGGGCGGTGACTGCCACCACGCCCGAGACCCACCAGCTCCGACTCGATCTGCGTCCGGCGGTCAGGATAGAAGGGTTGCCCAGTGCTGCCACGGAGACGCTGGTCTCTTCCTTCACTACCGATGTCACGGTTGATGCCACGCGCATTGAAGCCGCCTCGTACTGGTTCAGCACGGACTGGGATCGCTTCGCAAAGATCGTTGCAATTCTCGCGGGGGCGCTGGCAGCAGTCCTCGCCTTCGGTAGGCAGTTGTGGGGGAAGGAACGGTTCGATGCAGCGATCGGTCGGTGGGCGTCTGTTTTGCGTACCCGCTGGAGTTCTACCCGATCCAAACCGGGCGCTCCCGATGGTGACGCTTCGTGAACTTGCACAAGGTATGGAACGTGCCTGCCAGTTCTCGCACGAGAGGTAGCCTGCTTTTCCAGGCAGGAAGCCTTGAGACCCGACCTGTAGCTGCTGTCATATTCACCGCATCTTTTCACTCCCATGGCCGTTCCTACCGGAAGAACCACTCATTCACAGAATGGAGCACGTAATGACGAGGACACCAACCGCGAGTGGGTCTCGCCCAAGGCCCTGAGCAACTCGCACGGCCGATCGTTTGCCGAGTCGCTGGAGCACTTCACCCGGTACGCCATCGGCGCGGAGTTGGGCGTGCGGAGTTCGGTCGCCGCCGACCTCATCCGCGAGTGGGAGGCCGAGGACACGCGCAGCGAGAACGAGTGGCGCGCAGCCGAGCGGGCGGCGGAGAAGCGGGATCAGGCCGGCTCCTGTGCCTCCTGCTCTCGTACTCGGACGCGCCATCGCGAATCGGACGGCATCCATCGGGTAGGCCCCAATGGCCGCCCGGATTCACAATGCGTGTCCGGGCGGCAAGGCGTCCTCGTCAGCGGGCCCTGATCATCCCGCTGACGGGGACGCTGCTGTCCCACGCGCAGCGGCGCGGCCGACCCGACGCTGAGGAGGCTCGTGCCGGCCGTGCTGCGCCGAACTCCCGGGCGGGCAGCGTCACGTAGCGTCGACCCCGTGGCCCTTCCGGCCGGAGAGGACCTCGATGAGCAGCGAAGACCCGCGGCCGACCCCGACGCCGCCAGGGCGGCCGTCCTGGCGGCGGTCCGCGACCTCGACGGCGCCACGGTCCGCGAGGTGCTCCTCCAGACGCTCCTCGTCTCGGGGGTCGACGAGACCGTCGCCCGCGTCATCATCCCGGTGCTGCGAGAGGTCGGGGACGGCTGGGAGAGCGGGGAGCTCGGGGTGCTGCACGAGCACTTCGTGTCCAGCTCGTTCCGTGGGGTGCTGGGAGAGCTGCGGATGCCGGTCTCGGGCGAGCAGGTGCGCACCGTCGTCCTCGCGTGCCCGCCGCACGAGCTGCACGACCTGCCGCTCGAGCTCTTCGGGGCGATGCTGCACGCGCGGGGGTGGCGCGTCGTGAGCCTGGGCGCCAACACCCCCATGACCGCCGTCGGCGAGGCCGTCCGGTTCCTGCGGGCCGACGCGTGCGTCCTCGCCGGCGTGCGCCGCGCGGCCTTCGAGTCGCGGACCAGGTCGCTGAGCCGGCTCGGCAAGCGCGTGCCGCTCTTCCTCGCCGGTGAGGGCGCGTTGCGCCTGGCCACGCCGCCGCCGTCGACGACGGTGCTCCCCGCGAGACCTCCGCGTGCGCGGCGGACCTCGTCGACGCCGTCGCCCCGCAGCAGGTCGCCGACGACAACGGCCGCGTCGCGGGCTGACCGGCATACGGTGTCGGCATGCGGATCACCCACCTCGGACACGCCTGCCTCCTCGTCGAGATGGCCGACACGAGGGTGCTCGTCGACCCGGGCACCTTCGCCGACGACCTGAGCGGCGTCCGTGACCTCGATGCGGTCCTCGTCACCCACCAGCACCCCGACCACCTCGACCTCGACCGGGTGCCGGGCGTGCTGTCGGCGAACCCCCGGGCGGTCGTCCTGTGCGACCCGGGAAGCGTCGAGCCGCTCGCCGGTGCCGGGGTGGAGGCGCGGGCCCACCGCGGTGCGCCGACGACGGTGGGCCGCGTGACGGTGACGCCGTTCGGCGAGCAGCACGCGCTCATCCACGACGACATCCCCCGGATCAGCAACGTGGGGGTGCGCCTCGACGCCGAGGGGGAGCCGTCGTTCTTCCACCCCGGCGACGCCCTCGACGCGGACCCGGGCCAGGTCGACGTGCTCGCCTTCCCCCTGCAGGCGCCGTGGCAGCGCAGCCGCGACATGACCGCCTTCCTGCGCCGCCTCGCCGCCCCCCACGCGGTCCCCGTGCACGACGGGCTGCTGCTGGCCCGTGGGCGCGACCTCTACCTCGGCCAGGCCGGCCGGCTGGGGTCACCCGACACCCGGATCCACGACCTCGCCGGAGCAGGCCCCACGGACTTCACCGCACCGTGAGCGGGCTCAGTCGAGGTGCCGGCCGCGCTCCGACTGCGTGTACGTCGCGAGCACCGCGGCACCGATGATGCCGGCCGCGTTCTCCAGGGTCGCCGGCACGATCGGCGTGCGCAGGTCGAGCAGCGGCAGGTACTTCTCCGACTTGCGGGACACCCCTCCGCCGACGAGGAACAGGTCGGGCCACATGAGGTCCTCGAGGTGGCGGTAGTAGCGCTGGAGCCGGAGCGCCCACTCGGGGTAGCTCAGCCCCTCGCGGCGTCTTGGCCGAGCTGGCCGTCACCGTCTCGGCGTCCACCCCGTCGATCTCGAGGTGACCCAGCTCCGAGTTCGGCACGAGGACACCGCGGTTGATGACGGCGGTCCCGATGCCGGTGCCCAGGGTCGTGAGGATGACGAGCCCGTCCTGGCCCTTCGCGGCGCCGTAGTGGAGCTCCGCGACACCGGCGGCGTCCGCGTCGTTGACGACGACGACGTCGTGCTGGAGGCGGTCCTCGAGCAGCTTCTCGATCTCGCAGTCGATCCACGACTTGTCGATGTTCGCGGCGGTCTTGACCACCCCGTGCTGCACGACGCCGGGGATCGTCACCCCGATCGGCGAGCCGTCGTGCACCTCGTCGAACCGGTCGACGATCTCGGCGATGACGGCGCACACCGCCTCGGGTGTCGACACCTCGGGCGTCTCGATCTTGAAGCGCTCCTGGGCGAACTCGCCCTTGTCCAGGTCGACCGGCGCCCCCTTGATGCCGCTGCCTCCGACGTCGATGCCGAGGGGCCTGGCTGTCGTCATGCTGCGTCTCCCTGGGTGAGGATCTCGGGACCGGAGTCGGTGACGAGGATCGTGTGCTCGAACTGTGCGGACCGCCGCCGGTCGCGCGTGACGACGGTCCAGCCGTCGTCCCACATCTCCCACTCGTGGCGTCCCGAGGTTGAGCATCGGCTCGACGGTGAACGTCATCCCGGCCTCGATGACGGTGTCGTACGCCGGGGCCGCGTCGTAGTGGGGGATGATCAGCCCGCTGTGGAAGGCCGTGCCGATGCCGTGCCCGGTGAAGTCGCGGACGACGCCGTAGCCGAACCGGCGGGCGAACGACTCGATGACGCGGCCGATGACGTTGACCTCGCGGCCGGGCACGGCCGCCCGGATGCCGCGCATCATCGCCTCGTGCGTGCGCTCGACGAGCAGCCGCGACTCCTCGTCGACGTCGCCGACGAGGTACGTCGCGTCGGTGTCGCCGTGGACCCCGTCGACGAAGGCCGTGATGTCGATGTTGACGATGTCGCCGTCCTCGAGGGGGCGGCTGTCGGGGATGCCGTGGCACACGACCTCGTTGACCGACGTGCACAGCGACTTCGGGAAGCCCTTGTAGCCCAGGGTCGACGGGTACGCGCCGTGGTCGAGGAGGTACTCGTGGCCGACCCGGTCGAGCTCGTCGGTGGTCACCCCGGGGGCGATGACGGCGGCCGCCGCGGCCATGGCGTCGGCGGCGATCCGCCCGGCGACGCGCATCCGCTCGATCGTCTCGGCGTCCTTGACCTCGGGGCCGGTGTACCGGGCGGGCGCCGGCCGGTCGACGTACTCCGGCCGGGGGATGCTCGCGGGAACCGGTCGGCGCGGGAGAGAGCGCACCGGGGGCGACGGTCGCGGACGTCAACGGCATACGGTGGAGTCTAGGCACCCAGTCGCGACCGAGGAGGACCCCGATGCCCTACTGGTTCAACGTCGACACCGGACAGGTCGAGACCGACGAGGACCGCAGCCAGGACGCCACGGTCATGGGCCCGTACGACACCCGCGACGCCGCGGCGCGCGCGCTCGAGACGGCCCGGTCGAACACGGAGCGGTGGGACGCCGAGGACCGCGAGTGGAACGAGGGAGGCGCCTCGGGCCGGGAGTCCCTGGAGGACTGACTCCGGAGGTCAGCCGCCGACCAGGCGGTGGACGGTGACGGCGTAGGAGCCGCCTGGCACGAACGGCTGCCCGTCCCACGTCGAGTACCGCGCGATGTACGAGAGGCCCGCCGCCTCCGCCAGGCGGTCGTAGGTGCGCAGGTCGACCCGTGCGGCCTCGGGTGGCAGCGACCCCGGCAGGCCGAAGCCCGACACCAGGTAGCCGCCCGGGGCGAGGTGGGCGGCGAGGCGCTCGAGGACCCGGGCCAGCGTCCCGTCGGCCAGGTACGGCACGACGTTCCCGGCCATGACGACGCAGTGGAACTCCTGCTCGGTGCGCAGGTCCAGGGTCGAGAGGTCCTCGACGAAGAACCGCGTGTCGGGGTCCTCGGAGGCCAGCGCCACGAGGTGCTCGTCGGCGTCGACGCCGATGACGGTGTGCCCGAGGCGGGTCAGCTTGCTCGCGACGCGGCCGAAGCCGCACCCGGCATCCAGCACGCGCGACGGCGGCGGGACGAGCCGGGTGATGAAGCGCGCCTCGCCGTGGATGTCCTCGCCGGCGGCCTCGAGGTCGAGGAACCGCCGGCGGTACGCCGCTGCCGCCTCGGGCCCGCTCTGCAGGGCGGACCAGCGCGTCGGGGACGGCGCGTTCGGGGTGTCCATCGGCCACATGTCGGGTCGCTCGCCTCCGCTCGGTCTCAGGCCTCGAAGGAGTGCTCGGCGGCCGGGAACGAGCCGGCGGCGACCTCGGCCGCGTAGGCGCTGGCGGCATCCCTGAGGTCACCACGCAGGTCGGCGTACTTCTTGACGAACCGCGGCGCGCGGCCCCCGCGCAGGCCGGCCATGTCCTGCCACACGAGCACCTGCGCGTCGCAGTGCGGGCCCGCGCCGATGCCGATGGTCGGGATGCGCAGCGCCTCGGTGACCTTCGCCGCCGCCGGTGCCGGGACCATCTCCATGACGACCGCGAAGCAGCCCGCGGCCTCGAGCGCGAGGGCGTCGTCGAGGAGCTTGTCGGCGCCCGAGCCCCGGCCCTGCACCTTGTACCCACCGAGCACGTGCTCGCTCTGGGGGGTGAAGCCGATGTGCCCCATGACCGGGATGCCGGCACGCACGAGGAGCTCGACCTCCGGCACCATCGGGGCGCCGCCCTCGAGCTTGACGGCGTGCGCCATCCCCTCCTTCATGAAGCGGGTGGCGGTCGCGAGCGCCTGCTGCGGACTGGCCTGGTAGGACCCGAACGGCAGGTCGGCGACGACCATGGCGCGCCGGGCCGAGCTCGTCACGGCACGCACGAGCGGGACGAGGTGGTCGACGGTGACCGGCACCGTGGTCTCGAAGCCGTAGACGTTGTTGCCTGCGCTGTCGCCGACGAGCAGCACCGGGATGCCGGCCTCGTCGAAGATCTCGGCGGTGTACATGTCGTAGGCCGTGAGCATCGCCCACTTCTCGCCACGTTCCTTCATCTGCATGAGGTGAGGGATGCGCACCCGGCGTTGGGGGGCGGCCTGGGCCCCGGTGCCGTACGGAGCGGTGCTCTCGGGGGCCGGGCGGTGCTCGCTCATGCCCGGATCGTAACCCCCGGGAGATCCTTACTGTTTCTTGACCTGCGCTTGGGCCGTTCTTGAAGAATCCTCCGAATTGCTGAGAATCTGCGGAAGATTTACCGAATCTGGACGCGAAACCCGCCGCTTCGCGTGTTGTGATGACGCGGGCTCTGACCGAGCTCGCCCAGAAGACCCACCACGGAGGACCAGTGACCCCACGGATCATCGCGGCCATGACCGGTGCCGCAGCGGTTGCGTGCACGCTCGCCATCACGGCGCCGGCGCACGCGCAACCGACGAACGACGCGCCCAGCACCAAGGGCGTGAGCCGGCCGGACAACCGTCCCGGCCCCAAGACGGCCGAGCAGACGCGAAAGCGCGCCAAGGCCCTCGAGCTCCTCAAGAACGGCAAGGCTCAGCTGAAGAGCCAGGCCGGCGGTGGCGCCACCGTCGCCCTCTCGTCGCGCAAGGGCGACGTCGTGGAGTTCCCCGTCGACAAGACGGACAAGATCTTCACCGTGCTCTCGGAGTTCGGTACCACCGGCTCGGGCCGGCTCGGAACGGACCCGGGTCCGCTGCACAACCAGATCCCGCAGCCGGACCGCGAGGTGGACAACTCGACCTACTGGGTCGCCGACTTCAACCAGGCCCACTACGAGGAGATGTTCAACGGGTCGGGCGAGTCGTTCGCCGACTACTACTCGAAGCTGTCCTCGGGCAAGTACACGGCGATCAACACCGTCTCCGACTGGGTCAAGGTGCCGGGGAACGCGTCCACGTACGGGGACAACGCCGTCGAGGACACCGGCGGCTCGTGGGCGTTCGTGGACGACTCGGTCGACGCCTGGTACGCCAAGGAGCTCGCGTCGGGCAAGACCGTGGCCGACGTCGACGCCTACCTCGCGCAGTTCGACGTGTGGGACCGCTACGACTTCAACAACAACGGCAACTTCAACGAGCCCGACGGCTACCTCGACCACTTCCAGGCGGTCCACGCCGGCGGCGGGGAGGAGGCGGGCGCCGGTGACGACGCCATCTGGTCACACCGGTGGTACGTCAACGGCACCAGCTACGGGGTCACCGGCCCGAACGTCAACGGGACGCAGAACCTCTACGGCGGCGCCCAGATCGGCGGCTCGAAGTACTTCGTCGGTGACTACACCGTCGAGCCGGAGAACGGCGGTCTCGGGGTCTTCGCCCACGAGTTCGGCCACGACCTCGGTCTGCCCGACTACTACGACACCGCCGGTGGCGAGAACGGCTCCGCGTTCTGGACGCTCATGAGCGCCGGATCGTGGCTCAACCGCGGTGGGGACAGCATCGGGACGACACCGGGCCTCATGGGCCCCGAGGAGAAGCTCTACCTCGGATGGCTCGACTACGCGACCGTGGATGCCGGTCAGTCCGGCTCCTACAGCCTCTCGCCGTCGCAGGACGGTGCGGCCAAGGGCTACCAGGCCGTCAAGGTCAACCTGCCGAACTCGGAGCGGACCGACACCTACGTCGACCCCGCCCGAGGGCGACGCACGCCTGGTGGTCGGGCCGCGGTGACGGGCTCGAGCAACACGCTCACGCGCACGGTGCCCGCCGGCTCGACCATCACGGTCTCGGCCGACCTCTGGTACGACATCGAGGCGAACTACGACTACTTCTACGCCGAGTACTCGACCAACGGTGGAGCGAACTGGACCCAGGTCGGCCAGCCGATCACCGGGTCCGGCACGAAGTGGGCGTCCAAGAAGTGGAGCTACCGCACCGACGGCACTGCCACGACGCTGTTCCGCTTCCGGTACGCCACCGACGGTGGCGTCAACGAGGCGGGTGCGTTCCTCGACAACATCTCGGTCACGAGCGGTCAGCCGAATGTCCTCACCGACGGCGCCGAGAACGGCGACAACGGCTGGACCGTCAAGGGCTGGAAGGCCTCGACGGGGACCGAGGTCACCGACGCGGAGCGCTACTACCTCCTCGAGAACCGGCAGTACGTCGGCTACGACGCGACCCTCCAGACCGGGCCGTACCAGTTCAGCTACCCGTACACGCGGCCTGACTGGGTCCAGCGCTTCCCGTTCCAGAACGGCATGCTCGTGTGGTTCGTCGACCAGGGGTACACCGACAACAACGTCGCGACCCACCCGGGTGCGGGCTACGCCATGGTGGTCGACGCCAGGCCCAACACCCTGACCTACCCCGACGGCAGCAGCCCGAGCAACCGTCGCGAGCCGTTCGACGCGGTGTTCGGACTCGAGACGATCGACCCGGTCTGCCTGACCAAGGAGGTCGCCACGACCACCAAGGGCAGCACGACCCTGTCGACGCTCGAGGCGTGCAACAGCGCGGCGGACCGGGTGGCGAAGCCGACCTTCGACGACACGAACCCGCTGGCCTACTACGACGCCGCGGCGCCGCAGAACTCGGTCAAGGTGGCCGGTGTGGGCGTCAAGGCCACGGTGACGGCCGGCACCACGCGGTGCCCTCACCGTGTCGGTCACCAACCCGGCCGCCAAGTGACCCGTCACTGAGCGGCTGACGCAGCAGACGGAGGGGCCCCGGCACACGCCGGGGCCCCTCCCGCGCGCTCGAGGACGCGGCACGGCATCCGGCCGCCGACCAGTGCGCGGTCGGGGTAACGCCCACGAAACACCGGTGCGGCAGGATCGACACATGGACCGTCAGCAGGAGTTCGTCCTCCGCACCATCGAAGAGCGCGACATCCGGTTCGTCCGGCTGTGGTTCACCGACGTGCTCGGCACCCTGAAGTCCGTCGCCATCGCCCCGGCCGAGCTCGAGGGGGCCTTCGCGGAGGGGATCGGCTTCGACGGGTCGGTCATCGAGGGGTTCGCGCGCGTCTACGAGGCCGACATGCTCGCCAAGCCCGACCCCGGCACCTTCCAGGTCCTCCCGTGGCGCGGCGAGAGCCCCGGCACCGCCCGGATGTTCTGCGACCTCACCCACCCCGACGGCACGCCCAGCATGGCCGACCCGCGCCACGTGCTGCAGCGCGCCCTGACCAAGGCGTCCGACGCGGGGTTCACCTTCTACACCCACCCCGAGATCGAGTTCTTCCTCTTCGAGCAGGGGTGGGCGCCCGGCCGGCGACCGGAGCCGATCGACCAGTCCGGGTACTTCGACCACGTGCCGCACGGCAACAGCCACGACTTCCGCCGCGCCGCCATCTCGATGCTCGAGACCATGGGCATCTCGGTCGAGTTCAGCCACCACGAGGGCGCCCCGGGCCAGAACGAGATCGACCTGCGCTACGCCGATGCCCTCTCGACCGCTGACAACATCATGACCTTCCGGGCGGTCATCAAGGAGGTCGCCCTGGAGCAGGGCATCTTCGCCTCGTTCATGCCCAAGCCGTTCGCCGAGCACCCCGGCTCGGGCATGCACACCCACCTCTCGCTCTTCGAGGGCGACACCAACGCCTTCCACGAGCCCGGCGCGCCCTACCAGCTGTCGAAGACGGGCCGACAGTTCATCGCCGGCCTCCTGCACCACGGCGCCGAGTTCACCGCGGTGACCAACCAGTGGGTCAACTCCTACAAGCGGCTCTGGGGCGGGGGAGAGGCGCCGGCCCACCTCACGTGGGGGCACAACAACCGCTCCGCGATGGTCCGGGTGCCGATGTACAAGCCCACCAAGGGCAACAGCAGCCGTGTCGAGGTACGCAGCCTCGACAGCGCGTGCAACCCCTACCTCAGCTTCGCCGTGCTGCTCGCCGCCGGTCTCAAGGGCGTCGAGGAGGGCTACGAGCTGCCGCCCGAGACCGAGGACGACGTCTGGAGCCTCACCGACGCCGAGCGGCGGGCGATGGGCATCCAGCCGCTGCCGGCCAGCCTCAGCGAGGCGATCGCCGTCATGGAGTCCAGCGAGCTCGTCGCCGAGACCCTCGGTGAGCACACCTTCGAGTTCTTCCTGCGCAACAAGCGGGCGGAGTGGGACGAGTACCGCAACCAGGTCACCGCCTTCGAGCTCGAGCGCTACCTGCCGCGACTGTGAGGGGCCGGTCCCGGTGAGCAAGCGCGCCCCCGGCTCGATCCCGGCCGCCATCGCCCGGCTCGGATTCGCCGAGCCCGCCCGGGCGGTCTCGCTGCTCGACGACCCCGCCCTCACCGAGCTCATCCGCTCCCGCGAGCACATCGAGGACGACGGCCTGGCGGCGGCGCTCTCGGAGGTGCCCGACCCCGACGGGGCCCTGCTCGGCCTGGTCCGGTTCATGGAGTCGGTCGCCCGCGAGCCCGAGCTCCGCGCCCCGGTGACCGCGGCGCTCGGTGGGCCGGGCACGGCTCGCACGCGGCTGCTCGCCGTCCTCGGCAGCTCGGCGGCCCTCGGCGACCACCTGTGCGCTCACCCCCGGCACTGGACCGCGGTGACGGAGGCGACCCGGATCCGCCCGGAGGAGCGCGTCCGCCGCCTCGTGGCGGCGGTGAGCGACCCGGGCGACGTGCCCGCCGCCGACGTCCTGCGCACGGCGTACCGCGAGCAGCTGCTCGGCATCGCGGCACTCGACCTCACGTCGCCCGACCCGCTCGTCACGCTCCCCGACACGGCCGGCGCGCTCGCCGACCTCGCGCAGGCCGCGCTCGAGG
This sequence comes from uncultured Actinomycetota bacterium, assembly GCA_963751385.1. Lineage (GTDB taxonomy): Bacteria > Actinomycetota > Actinomycetes > Actinomycetales > Dermatophilaceae > Fodinibacter. The sequence continues at coordinate 43,032 of CAVVUD010000001.1, forward strand.
CCGCGCTCGTCGTCGCCCGGGCCGAGGTCGGGCCCGCGGCGGACCGCACGAGGCTGGCGGTCATCGCCATGGGCAAGGCGGGAGGGTGCGAGCTCAACTACATCTCCGACGTCGACGTCATCTTCGTGGCCGAGCCCGCCGACGGCGTGCCCGAGGAGGAGTCGACCGCGGTCGCGACCGACCTCGCGACCCGCCTCATGCGGATCTGCTCGGCGTCGACCCCGGCGGGGTCGCTGTGGCAGGTCGACCCCGCGCTGCGGCCCGAGGGCAAGAACGGCCCGCTCGTCCGCACCGTCGCGAGCCACCGCACGTACTACGAGAGGTGGGCCAAGACCTGGGAGTTCCAGGCGCTGCTCAAGGCGCGCCCCGTCGCCGGGGACCACGAGGTGGGCCGGGCGTACTGCGACGCCGTGCAGCCCCTGGTGTGGCAGGCGTCGTCGCGCGAGAACTTCGTCGACGACGTCCAGGCGATGCGCCGCCGCGTCGAGCAGCACATCCGGCCCGCGGAGGCCGACCGCCAGCTCAAGCTCGGAGCGGGCGGGCTGCGCGACGTCGAGTTCTCCGTCCAGCTCCTGCAGCTCGTGCACGGCCGGGCCGACGAGTCGCTGCGCACGGGCACCACGCTCGACGGGCTCGCGGCGCTGTCGGCCGGCGGGTACGTCGGGCGCGACGACGCCGCGACGCTGGCGACCGCCTACCGGCTGCTGCGGACCCTCGAGCACCGCATCCAGCTCTTCCGGCTCCGTCGGACGCACCTCATGCCGACGGCCGAGAGCGACCTGCGCCGGCTGGGTCGGGCGCTGGGCCACCGGTCCTCGCCCGCCGAGGCCGTGGTGGCGCAGTGGCGGGCCCAGCAGCGCGAGGTGCGGCGGCTGCACGAGCGGATCTTCTACCGCCCCCTGCTCTCGGCCGTGGCGCGGCTGTCCGACTCCGACGTGCGGCTCACGCCCGAGGCGGCGCGGGAGCGGCTCTCGGCGCTGGGCTTCCGCGACACCGGTGGGGCGCTGCGCCACCTCGAGGCGCTCACCGGTGGACTGACCCGCCGCGCGTCCATCCAGCGCCAGCTCCTGCCGGTGATGCTGGGCTGGTTCGCCGACGAGGCGGACCCGGATGCCGGGCTGCTCGCGTTCCGCAAGATCTCGGACGAGCTGGGGTCGACGCACTGGTACCTGCGCCTGCTCCGCGACGAGGGGTCCGCGGCGGAGCGCCTCGCCCACACCCTGGCCCGGAGCCGGTTCGCCGCCGACCTGCTCGAGCAGGCACCCGAGTGCGTCCAGTTCCTCGGCGACTCGTCGGGTCTCCAGCCGCGCCCCCGCGAGGACGTGCTGCGCCGGATGCGGTCGGCGGCCGGCCGCAAGGACGACCCCCAGTCGGCGGTGCTCGCCGCCCGCACGATCCGCCGCTCGGAGCTGTTCCGGGTCGCCGTCGCCGACCTCACCGGCAGCCTGACCCTGGACGCCCTCGGCACGGCGATGACCGACCTCACCTCCGCCCTCCTCGAGGTCACCCTCGAGGTGTGCCTGCGCGACCTCGAGGACCGCACGGGCGCGGCACCGCTGACGCGCCTCCTCGTCGTGGGGATGGGCCGGCTCGGGGGCGGCGAACAGGGCTACGGGTCGGACGCCGACGTCGTCTTCGTCCACGACCCGGTCGAGGGGGCCGACGAGGCCGCGGCTCAGACCCAGGCGCTCGAGGTCGTCAAGGAGCTCATCCGGCTCCTCGGGCGGCGGGGCCCCGACCCCAACCTCGACGTCGACGCCTCGCTGCGCCCCGAGGGCAAGAGCGGCCCCCTCGTGCGGTCGCTCGCGTCGTACCGCGAGTACTACGCGCGCTGGTCCCTCGTGTGGGAGGCCCAGGCGCTGCTGCGGGCCACCCCGGTGGCCGGCGACCCCGGGCTCGCCGAGCGCTACCTCGAGCTCGTCGCGCCGATCCGATGGCCCGACGGGGGCCTCACGGCGGGCCAGGTCCGCGAGATCCGCACCCTCAAGGCGCGGATGGAGTCCGAGCGCCTGCCCCGCGGTGCCGACCGCAAGACCCACTTCAAGCTCGGTCACGGCGGCCTCTCGGACGTCGAGTGGGTCGTCCAGCTCGTCCAGCTGACGCACGCCTTCGAGCACGCCGGGCTCCGGACGACGTCGACGATGGGTGCCCTCGGGGCGGCCGAGCAGCTGGGGCTGGTCTCCGCCGAGCACGCCGCGGACCTCGCCGCCGCGTGGCGCCTCGCGTCGTCGATGCGCAACGCGGGGGTCCTGTTCCGGGCGAAGGCGCTGGATGCCGTGCCGACCGACCCGCGGGACGCCGACGGCATCGCGCGCATCCTCGGCCTGCCCGGAGGCTCGGGCCAGGACCTCGCCGAGCGCTACCGGCGGGTCGCCCGGCGGGCCCGCGCCGCCTACGAGGCCGAGTTCTTCGACGGCTGACCGGTCGGCCGCGGGCCTTCTCACCGGGGCCGCCGAGGACGACAATGACGCCCGTGTTCATCTCCGGAGTCGACGAGGGTGTGGCCGACGGCGAGGTCGCCGAGTACTACGCGGGTCAGCGTGCCGCGTGGGGGTTCCTGCCGAACTACGCCGCCGCGTTCTCGACCCGCCCGGACGTGGCACGGGCCTGGAACACCCTCAACACGACGGTTCGGGGCGGCATGGACCGGCGGCGCTTCGAGCTCGTCACCATCGCGGCTGCCCGTGCCCGCAGGTCGACGTACTGCACGGTGGCGCACGCGGCGTTCCTGCGCGACGTGTGCGGGGACGAGGCGGCCGTCGAGTCGATCGCGGAGCACGCCGACGGCGCCGCGCTGTCGGCGGTCGACCGGGCCGTCTACACGTTCGCCCTCAAGGTGGCCACCGACGCGTCGTCCATCGAGCAGGCCGACGTCGATGCCTTGCGGGCCGCCGGGCTCTCCGACGCGGACGTCGCCGACGTCGTGTTCGCGGTGGCCGCGCGCTGCTTCTTCACGGCGGTGCTCGACGGCCTGGGTGCCCAGCTGGACGTCGAGACGGCGCAGACCTTCACGCCGGCCCTCCTGGAGTCGATGGTCGTCGGGCGCCCCGTCGCCGGGAGCTGAGGGGGCGCACCCGCGCCGTGGCCGGCATCCGGGCGGTTGCCGCGCCGAACCTAGACTGGGCCGCATGGCTCCCGGCACTCCCGACCGCGTCGGCATCGGCGTCATCCCGCGCGTGGACCTGCGCGGGCGAGCACCTGACCCTGCGCGAGCTGCGGGCCGCCGTGCCGCGCGCCGACTTCGACGTCGAGACCGCCCTCGGTGCCGTGCGCCCGATCGTCGACGACGTGCGTGAGCGCGGGGCCGCCGCCCTCTACGACGCCGCCGAGCGGTTCGACGGCATCCGGCCGCCGCGCCTGCGCGTGCCTGCCGACGTCATCGCCGACGCGCTGGACCGGCTCGACCCGGCGGTGCGCGCGGCGCTCGAGGAGTCGATCCGCCGCGCGCGGGTCGTGCACGCCGACCAGCGCCGCACCGACACGACGACGACAGGTGGCCGACGGGGGCACGGTCACCGAGCGGTGGGTGCCCGTCGACCGGGTCGGCCTCTACGTGCCCGGCGGCCTGGCCGTCTACCCGAGCAGCGTCGTCATGAACGTCGTGCCCGCCCAGCTGGCCGAGGTGCCGAGCCTGGCGGTCGCCAGCCCGCCGCAGGCCGACTCCGGCGGCTGGCCGCACCCCACCATCCTCGCCGCGTGCGCCCTGCTCGGCGTCGACGAGGTGTGGGCGATGGGCGGGGCACAGGCCGTCGCGGCGTTCGCGTACGGGGTCGAGGACGGCGCCGACGTGTGCGAGCCGGTCAGCCTCGTCACCGGGCCGGGCAACATCTACGTCGCGGCGGCGAAGCGGATGCTCAAGGGCGTCATCGGCATCGACGCCGAGGCCGGTCCCACCGAGATCGCGGTGCTCGCCGACGACAGCGCGGATGCCGAGCACGTCGCGTCCGACCTCGTGTCCCAGGCCGAGCACGACCCGCTCGCTGCCGCGGTGCTCGTGACCGACTCACCCGATCTCGCGGATGCCGTGGAGGACGCCCTCGCGCGCCGGGTCGCGGCCACCAAGCACACGGAGCGGGTCGGCACGGCGCTGTCCGGTACCCAGTCCGCCATCGTCCTGGTCGACGACCTCGACGCCGGGCTCGACCTCGTCAACGCCTACGCGGCCGAGCACCTCGAGATCCAGACCCGGGACGCCGCCGCGGTCGCCGCGCGGGTGCGCAACGCCGGGGCCGTGTTCGTCGGCCCCTGGTCGCCGGTCAGCCTCGGCGACTACGCCGCCGGGTCCAACCACGTGCTGCCGACCGGCGGGTGTGCGTGCCACAGCAGCGGGCTGTCGGTGCAGTCGTTCCTGCGCGGCATCCACGTCGTCACGTACTCGGCGCAGGCGCTGCGCGAGGTGGGGGCGCACGTCGTCACCCTGGCGCGCGCCGAGGACCTCCCCGCCCACGGCGAGGCGGTGCTCGCGCGCCACCCCGAGATCGACCCGGCGTCGTGACGGCGCCCGGGACCCGAGCGCCCCGACCCCGGACCCCCGCTCGACCGTCGAGGCGATGCTGCGCCCGGACCTCCGGGGACGCACGCCGTACGGCGCGCCGCAGCTCGACGTCCCGGTCGCGCTCAACACCAACGAGAACTCCTACGCCGTCCCGCCCGTCGTCGTGGCGGCCATGACCGACGCCGTGGCCGACGTGGCGGCCGGCCTCAACCGCTATCCCGACCGCGAGTTCACCGCCCTTCGCGAGGCCCTGGCCGCGTACCTCTCGCGCAGCGGCACGGAGGTCACCGCGCCCGAGGTGTGGGCGGGCAACGGGTCGAACGAGGTCCTCCTGCACCTGCTCCAGGCGTTCGGCGGGTCGGGGCGCACGGCGCTGGGCTTCACCCCGGCCTACTCCATGCACCCGGTCATCACGACGACGACGGGCACGACGTGGGTCGACGGGATGCGCGGGGTGCCGGGCGGGGGAGCGTTCGACCTCGACCCGGCATCCGCCGTCGAGCAGGTGAGCCGGCACCGCCCCGACGTCGTCTTCCTCTGCTCCCCGAACAACCCGACCGGCACGGCGCTGGACCTCGACGTCGTCGTGGCGGTGCACGACGCGGCGGAGGGGGCGCTGGTCGTCGTCGACGAGGCGTACGCCGAGTTCGCGCGGCCGGGCACGCCGAGCGCCCTCACCCTGCTCGCGGGGCGGCCGCGGCTCGTCGTGACGCGGACGATGAGCAAGGCGTTCGCGATGGCCGGTGGCCGGCTCGGCTACCTCGCCGCCGACCCCGCGCTCGTCGACGCGCTGCGCCTGGTCCGGATGCCGTACCACCTCTCGACCCAGACCCAGGCCGTCGCGCTCGCCGCGCTGGCGCACGCCGACGTCATGCTCGAGACGGTCGCCGCGATCAAGGACGCAGCGCGACCGCGTCGTCGAGGGCCTGCTCGGGATGGGCCTCGAGCCGGTGCCGAGCGACGCGAACTTCGTGCTGTTCGGCGGGCTCGCGGACGCGCGCGCCACGTGGTCGGCGCTGCTCGAGCGGGGCGTCCTCGTCCGCGACGTGGGCATTCCCCACTATCTTCGTGTCACGGCCGGAACTCCGCAGGAGACCAGCCGGTTCCTCGAGGCCCTCGCCGACCTCGCCCCGACCCACCGCGCAGGAGCCGTCCCGTGAGCAGCGCCGCAGCACCACGCACCGCCACGGTGCGGCGGGCGACGTCCGAGAGCACCGTCGAGGTGACCGTCGACCTCGACGGCACCGGGCGGGGCGAGGTGAGCACCGGCGTGCCGTTCTACGACCACATGCTGCTCTCGCTGGCCAAGCACTCGCTTCTCGACCTCACCGTGCGGGCGGACGGCGACACGCACGTCGACGCCCACCACACCGTCGAGGACGTCGCGATCGTGCTCGGCCAGGCGGTGCGCGAGGCGCTGGGTGACAAGAGCGGCATCTCGCGCTTCGGCGACGCCACGGTGCCGCTCGACGAGGCGCTCGTCCTGGCGGTCGTCGACGTCGCGGGCCGCCCGTACGTCGTGCACGAGGGCGAGCCCCCCGGGCAGGAGTACGTCGTCATCGGCGGCAGCTACGTCGGCTCGCTGACCCGGCACGTCCTGGAGTCGTTCGCCTTCCACGCCCAGATCGCCCTGCACGTGCGGGTGCTCGCGGGCCGCGACCCGCACCACGTCGTCGAGGCCCAGTTCAAGGCGCTGGCCCGCGCTCTGCGGGCCGCCGTCGCCCGGGACCCCCGGGTCGAGGGGATCCCGAGCGCGAAGGGCGCGCTCTAGGCCGTGGCCGCTCAGGGGTGGTCGGGAGCCGGGCACGGCCTCGTGCTGGTGCGCCGCTCGCCGGCCGCCGTGACCCGCTGGCTGCGGCGCGGGCTGGTGCCCGTGACCGTGGCACCGCTCGGACCGTGGACAGGGATCACGCTCGCCGACGAGCGGGCCCGGAGCGCGGCCCCGTACGACGTCGGGCTCGAGGTGCTCGCCGCCCGCCGGGTGCCGCTGCGGGCCCGCCCGGCCATCGGCCTGTTCGACGTCCACGGCCGGGCGGCGGTCGGCGTGCAGCCGGCCGGCCTCCGTTCGCGCGCCCACTGGCTGGTCTGGGAGCCGCGCCGGGGGGTGGTGCCGACGCCCCAGCTCGAGCGGCTACCGCTCGGGATGCTGCTGACCGCGGCCGGTGCCCGCGGGCGGGTGCGCGAGGAGGCGCTGGCCGAGGTGCTGCACTCGGGCCAGGGCGCCCCCGTCGACCTCCTCGTCACCGTGCTCGGCCTGCTCGGCCTCCCGGGTCGTGACCTGCTCGTGCGCGGCGACGCCCAGGGCGCGAGTGACGTCGAACCCTCGGTGCGGGGGGTCGTCGCGTTCGACCGGCTCATGGCCGAGGAGGCCGCGCACCGGTCCGAGACTGCTGACCCGGCCGGCGCGGCCCGACCGCGGAGGTCGCGCGTGAGCGCGTCGGTGGTCGTCCTCGACTACGGCAGCGGCAACCTGCGCAGCGCGGTCCGGGCCCTCGAGCACGTCGGCGCTGAGGTGACGCTGACGGCCGACCCGGCCGCCGCCCTTGCCGCCGACGGCCTCTTCGTCCCCGGGGTCGGAAACTTCCACGCCTGCATGGCCGGGCTCGCGGCCGCCGACGGACCGCGGCTCATCGACCTCAGGGTCGCCGGGGGGCGGCCCGTGCTCGGGGTGTGCGTCGGGATGCAGGTGCTCTTCGAGGGGTCCACGGAACCGAGCGAGGCCCCCGTCGTGGGCGTCGGGGAGTGGCCGGGCACGGTGTCCCGGCTCGTCGCGCCGGTCGTGCCGCACATGGGCTGGTCGACGGTCGACGCGCCCGCGGACAGCGTCCTGTTCGAGGGGATCCACGAGGAGCGGTTCTACTTCGTGCACTCGTACGCGGCGCACAGCTGGTCGCTGGAGCCCTCGGACGGGCCGTTCGCCGCCGTGCGACCGAAGGTCACCTGGGCCACCCACGGCGAACGGTTCGTCGCGGCGGTCGAGAACGGCCCGTTGTCGGCGACCCAGTTCCACCCGGAGAAGTCGGGAGAGGCCGGTCTGGCCCTCCTGCGCAACTGGGTCGCTTCGCTCTGACGGACCGGGTGACCTGGCTGTCCCGGCGCCCGGCAGACTTGGCCCCACCCGAGTCGGGTGCTGAGGTGGCTGCCCCGGCGACCAGCTGAGCACCCAACTACACGACGACCCGACCCGGAGGATCCACCCGTGAGCCATCGCCCCGCCGAGCCGCCCCGGCTCGAGCTCCTGCCCGCCGTCGACGTCGTCGAGGGCCGCGCCGTGCAGCTCGTCCAGGGCGTCGCCGGCACCGGGGGCGAGTTCGGCGACCCGCTCGAGGCCGCCCTCGCGTGGCAGGAGCAGGGCGCCGAGTGGCTGCACCTCGTCGACCTCGACGCCGCCTTCGGCCGGGGGTCGAACGCCGACCTCCTCGCTGCCATCGTCGGGCGCCTCGACATCCGCGTCGAGATGAGTGGCGGCATCCGCGACGCCGAGACGCTGGAACGGGCGCTGGCCACGGGGTGCCGGCGGGTCAACCTCGGCACGGCTGCGCTGGAGGACCCCGAGTGGACGGCGCGGGCCGTCGCCGAGCACGGCGACCGGGTCGCCGTCGGGCTCGACGTGCGGGGCACGACGCTCGCCGCCCGCGGCTGGACCCGCGAGGGCGGCGACCTGTGGGAGACGCTGGCCCGCCTCGATGCCGAGGGCTGCGCGCGGTACGTCGTCACCGACGTCGCCAAGGACGGCATGCTCCAGGGGCCGAACCTCGGGCTGCTGCGGGAGGTGTGCGCCCGCACCGACCGGCCGGTGGTGGCGTCCGGCGGCGTCTCCACCCTCGACGACGTGGCCGCGATCCGGGGCCTGGTCGGGGAGGGTGTGGAGGGCGCGATCATCGGCTCGGCGCTGTACCGCGGCGCCTTCACCCTGCCCGAGGCGCTCGACGTGGCGGGGCGCCCGTGAGCGGCACCACCGGCTCGCCGCAGCACCCCCCGGCGACGACCGGCACCGGCCGGGCGGCGCCACGGACTCCGCGGACGTCCCGTGGGCGGGGCGGCAGCTGTCGCCGACGGGCTTCGAGGCCGACACCGGCGAGGCCGACCGGGCCCTGCTCGACGCCCTCGCCACACCGGGCGACGACGTGGGGCTGATGCGGGCGGTCGAGGCGGCGCGCTTCGTCGTGCCCATCGTCACCGAGCCGACCGAGGTCGACACCTCGGGCGAGCACGCCGTCGAGAAGCAGGTCGACCTCGCGGCGGTCACCCTCGTCGCACCGGACGGGCGCCGCGCCCTGCCGGTGTTCTCCGGCCTCGAGGCGCTCGCCGCGTGGGACCCCGCGGCGCGACCCGTCCCCGTCACACCGGCGCGGGTCGGGCAGGCCGCCGTCGTCGAGGGCTGCGACGTCGTCGTCGTCGACGTCGCCGGGCCGGCGACGCGGGTCCTGCGCTCGTCCATGGTCTGGGCGCTGGCCCAGCAGCGGCCGTGGGAGCCCGCGCACACCGACCCCTTCGTCGCCCGCAGCGTGGCCACGGCCGTCCGTGGGGAGGAGGACGTGCTCGACCACGCGCTCGAGGAGGGCAGCCCCAGCGGCGAGGGGGTGCTCGGCGTCGTCCTCGAGCTGCGGCCCGGCCTCGGCGCCGAGGAGGTCCGCGGGCTCGTGACCCGGCTCGGCGAACGGCTGGCCACCGACGGCGAGCTGCGCGCCCGGATCGACGGCTTGGCCTTCCGGCTGCGCTGATGTCCGGCCACCATGCTCCGCACCGGAACCTTCACCATCGCACCCCAACGGTTCCGGTGCGATGGTGAAGGTTGTCGCATCGGGCGAGAAAGTGGTGACGATTTCTCGGGGATGCCGTCGCGCTGGTAGCCTTGAGCGTTGACCGACCGCCCCTCCGGGGGCGGTGTGCAAGAGAAGCCCAGCTTCCACCCGCGCCGACCGTCAGGTCGCCGGGTCCGAAACGGTCCGCGACGCGGTGTCGCGCCGACCCCGGCAGGGGTGGCGACGGCATCCCGCAGCGGCTCGGTGCGGACGGAAGAACCAGGCTCCTCGTGCACGCGGCACGGGGAGCCTTTCCCGTGCCCGCGGGTCACCCGACGTGACGAACGGAGAAGCACATCAGCGAGCCACGCATCAACGACCGCATCCGGGTTCCCGAGGTGCGGTTGGTCGGCCCGAACGGCGAGCAGGTCGGGATCGTCCGCGTCGAGGACGCCCTGCGCCTCGCCGCCGAGGCGGACCTCGACCTCGTCGAGGTGGCACCGATGGCCAAGCCGCCGGTCGCCAAGCTCATGGACTTCGGCAAGTACAAGTACGAAGCCGCCATGAAGGCACGCGAAGCACGCAAGAACCAGGTCAACACGGTCATCAAGGAGATCAAGCTCCGCCCGAAGATCGACCCGCACGACTACGGCACGAAGAAGGGCCACGTCGAGCGCTTCCTCAAGGGTGGCGACAAGGTCAAGGTGACGATCATGTTCCGCGGCCGGGAGCAGTCCCGCCCCGAGCTCGGGTTCCGCCTGCTCCAGCGCCTCGCCGAGGACGTCCTCGAGCTCGGCACCGTCGAGTCGGCCCCCAAGCAGGACGGCCGCAACATGGTCATGGTCCTCGCGCCGACGAAGAAGAAGGCCCAGGCCATGGCCGAGCAGCGCCGCCGGCGCGACGAGGCCGGCCACGCCGGTGCCGACACGCACGACGTGACGGCGCCGGAGGCGCAGGCGCCCGAGGTCGCCCCCGAGGTCGAGGCGGCTGAGGTGGCCGAGGTCGCCGACGCCCCCGCGGCGCAGGCCCCCGCCTGACCGACGCCCCCAGCACGCCAGCACCACCGAGAACACACACACAAGGAGATCGGCACCATGCCGAAGAACAAGACGCACAGCGGCGCGAAGAAGCGCTTCCGGGTCACCGGGTCGGGCAAGGTCATGCGCGAGCAGGCCGGCCACGTCCACAAGTTCCACGAGAAGACCCCGCAGAAGGCCCGCGCCCTCAGCATGGACATCCCCGTCGCCAAGAACGACCTCAAGAAGATCAAGAAGCTTCTCGGCCGCTGACGCCGATCCACCCCCAGTTTTCGCCAGACAGCAAGGAGTACTCACGTGGCACGCGTGAAGCGGGCGGTCAACGCCCAGAAGAAGCGCCGGGTCGTCCTCGAGCGGGCCAGCGGTTACCGCGGGCAGCGCTCGCGGCTCTACCGCAAGGCCAAGGAGCAGGTCCAGCACAGCCTCGGCTACGCCTACCGCGACCGCCGGGCCCGCAAGGGTGACTTCCGTCGCCTGTGGATCCAGCGGATCAACGCCGCGGCCCGCGCCAACGGCATGACCTACAACCGCTTCATCCAGGGCCTGAAGGCCGCGGAGATCGAGGTCGACCGTCGCATGCTCGCCGAGCTCGCCGTCAACGACGAGGCCGCGTTCACCGCGCTCGTCGAGATCTCGAAGGCCAACCAGCCCGCGCGCGAGCCCGCCAAGGCCTCGGCCTGAGCTCTGAGCCCCGGTGCTGACCAACCCCCGGGCCGACCGGGTGCGGTCGGTCCGAGCCCTGTCGAAGCGGCCGGTGCGTCTTCGCACCGGCCGCTTCGTCGTCGAAGGGCCCCAGGGGGTCCGCGAGGCGGTGCGGTACGCGGCGGCCCGGGTGCGCGACGTCTACCTCACCCCCGAGGCCCTCGACCGCTACGCCGACGACATCGTCGAGCCGGCTCGTGCGGCGGGCCTCTGGGTGCACGAGGTGACCCCGGAGGTGCTCGCCGCGATGGCGGGCACCGACGCCCCCCAGGGCGTGCTCGCCGTCGTCGAGACCGCGGCCGACGACCTCGACACCGTGCTGGATGCCGGGCCGCGCCTCCTCGTGCTCCTCGCCCACGTGCGCGACCCGGGCAACGCCGGCACGGTGATCCGCGGTGCCGACGCGGCCGGTGCCGACGCCGTGCTCGTCAGCGGGGCGTCCGTCGACGTGCACTCGCCCAAGGTCGTGCGGTCCACGGCCGGGTCGCTGTTCCACCTGCCCGTCGTCACCGGGGTCGACGTCGTGGCGACCATCCAGCGGCTCCGAGAGCACGGCATCCGCACCCTGGCCGCCGACGGGCGGGGCGGCACGCTCCTGCCGGACGCCGACCTCTCGGGGCCGCACTGCTGGGTCCTGGGCAACGAGGCGTGGGGCCTGGACACCGAGGTGACCGACGCCTGCGACGACGTCGTGCGGGTGCCGATCCACGGTCGGGCCGAGTCGCTGAACCTCGCGATGGCGGCCACCGTCTGCCTGTACGCGTCGGCGGGCCGGCACGACGGCCCCCCGCCCGCGAGGTAGCGTGCGCGCCATGGCGCAGCCGTTCCAGGTCCCCGACGACCTGGCCGCGTGGGGGATCGAGCTCATGCCCGACGGCCTCGTCGCGGCCGTCGGTGCCGACGGCGTCGTCGCCCTGATGAACGCTCCGGCGGAGCGGATCACCGGCCTGGCCGCGGCCGACGTGGTGGGCCGCGACATCCGCGAGGCACTGCCGCTGCAGGACCTCGACGGTGCCTCCTGGTGGGAGCTCACCGACCCCTGGCACGGGCTCGTGACGCGCACCGGGCACCGGGAGCGGCTGCTCGTCCTGCCCTGGGGTCGCGAGGTGCTCGTCACGGCCAAGTACGTCCGCGACGGGCGCGGGGAGCCGCTGCGCGCGGTCGTGCTCGGCCTGCGCGACGCCGACGCCCGGCGCCGGGCCGAGAACGAGGGGGCGGCGCTGCTCACCACCGTGGCCCACGAGCTGCGGTCCCCGCTGACCGGGGTCAAGGGCTTCTCGTCGACCCTCCTGCGCAACTGGGACCGGTTCACCGACGACCAGAAGCGCCTCATGCTCGAGGCGATCGAGGCCGACGCCGACCGCCTCACCCGGCTCATCACCGAGCTGCTCGACGCCTCTCGGATCGACGTCGGCCGGCTGACCGTCCACGCCCAGCCGCTCGACCTCGGCCCCCTCCTGCGGGCCCACGTCGAGCGGCGCGTCGTCGCGGGCCTGGACCCCGAGCGGCTCGTCGTCGACGTCCCGGACGACCTCGGCCCGCTGTGGGCCGACCCGGACCGGCTCGAGCAGGTGGTCGACAACCTCGTCGAGAACGCCCTGCGGCACGGCGACGGCACCGTCCGCGTGGCGGCGCTGCGCTCGGAGCTGCACGGCCGGCCCGCGGTCGACCTCCTCGTCAGCGACGACGGGCAGGGCATCGCCCCCCAGCACCGCGAGCTCGTCTTCTCCCGGTTCTGGCAGGGGGGATCCAAGTACGGCACGGGTCTCGGCCTCTACCTCGTGCGCGGGCTCGTCGAGGCGCACGGCGGTGTCGTCCGCGTCGACGACGCCCCGGGTGGGGGTGCCCTGATGCGCGCCACCTTCCCCGACCGCGAGGGCTGACGGCGCATACGCAGCGAGGCGCCACGGGGGTCTCCGCCGTCGAATGGCGAGGTCAGGGCCCCGCTGCGAGAGTGAAGGGGTGTCCACCGTGTCCCTGGGGCCCTACCGGCGTGCCCTCGCGAGCCGCCCGCTGCGCACCGCCCTCGTCCTGGGGACGCTCGTGCGCCTCCCCGTCTTCGCGAGCGGCATCCTGCTCACCCTGCACGTCGTCAGCACCCTCGGCCGGTCGTACGCCGCGGCCGGCGCCCTGACGGCCGTCGCCACCGTCGCCATCGCCGTGAGCGGACCGTGGCGCGGTCGCCTGCTGGACCGCCTCGGCCTGCGCCGGGTGCTCGTCCCGTCGATCGGCGTCGCGGTGGTCTGCTGGAGCATCGCCCCCTTCGTGGGGTACGAGCTGCTCCTCGTGCTGGCGCTCGTGGCCGGCCTGTTCGTCATCCCCACCTTCTCGATCACCCGGCAGGCCGTCATCGCCGCCGTCCCCGAGTCCGAGCGCCGCACCGCCATCTCGCTGGACGCCGCCGCGGTCGAGGTGTCCTTCATGCTCGCCCCGGCCCTCGCGGTCTGGGCGGCCGCGCACTGGTCGACCTCGTGGGTGCTCTTCGCCACCCAGATGCTCGCCGTCGTGGCGGGGATCGCCATGTGGGTCGTCGACCCCCCGCTGCGCGGCGAGGGCGAGGCGCGGATCGGGACCGTGGGCGCGGGCCGGCGGTCCTGGTTCCGGCTCCGGTTCCTCGCCGTCTGCCTCGCGGCGATGGCGTCGACGCTCGTGCTCTCCGGCTCGGACATCGGCATCGTCGCGGTGATGCGCGACCTCGGGGCGACGGCCCAGATCGGGCTCGTGCTCGCGGTGTGGGGCCTCGGCTCCCTCGTCGGCGGACTGCTCTACGGCGCCCTCGCGCGGTCGGTCTCGGTCTTCTGGCTCCTCGCCGCCCTGGCGCTGATGACCCTGCCGATGGCCCTCGCCTCGTCGACGTGGGGCCTCGCGCTGTTCGCGTTCGTCGCGGGCCTGCTGTGCGCCCCGACGATCACCGCGTCGGTGGACACGGCGAGCCGGCTCGTCCCGGCGGAGGCCCGAGGTGAGGCCATGGGGTGGCACGGCTCGTTCCTCACGAGCGGCGGCGCGCTCGGTGCGCCGATCGCCGGCATCGCCATCGACCGCTTCGGTGCGGATGCCGGGTTCGTCGTCGTCGCGCTCGTCGGGCTCCTCGTCGCGGGGGCAGGACTGGTCGCCATCCGGGCGCGGGCGAGGGTGCGCGCGGCCCCGCAGCCCGCCCGTCGGTGACGGACCCGTCGACCGCGGGCGCCGGCCATCCGGTCGGCGCCACCGTTACCCGGGTGATCGACCGGGCCCGCGACGCTACGCTGGTGGGGTGACCGTCGCTACCGCGCCGATTTACCGGGCCCTCGGGCCCGGTCCGCCGCGCGCGCTGAGCGCCGGCGACGGCACGGCATCTGCGCCGTCCCACCCGCCGCCCGGGGGCCTGACCTCGTCCGTCCCCGGCGCGCCACCCACCTAGACTCGGGCGCGCCCCACCCCCGCCCGAAGTGGACACCATGTCTGGACCCAACACCAGCTACGACCCCGTCGAGGTCGCCGCACTCGACCCCCGGGCCATCGAGGATGCCGTCGCCGCCGCGCTCGCGGCTGCGGCGCAGGCGACCTCGCTCGACGAGCTCAAGGCCGCCCGCAGTGCCCACCAGGGTGACAAGAGCGCCCTGGCGATGGCCAACCGCGAGATCGGCGCGCTGCCGCCGAGCGCCAAGGCCGAGGCCGGCAAGCGCGTGGGTTCGGCCCGCGCCCGGGTCGCGCAGGCGTTCTCGGCCCGCCAGGCAGAGCTCGAGGCCGAGCGCGACGAGCGCATCCTCACCGACGAGGCCGTCGACGTCACCCTGCCCACCGGCCGCCGCCCGCTCGGCCGCCGGCACCCCATCGAGCTGATGAGCCAGCGCATCGCCGACCTCTTCGTCGGCATGGGCTGGGAGATCGCCGAGGGACCGGAGATCGAGGCGGAGTGGTTCAACTTCGACGCGCTGAACTTCGACGTCGACCACCCCGCACGCCAGATGCAGGACACGTTCTACGTCGACCCTCCCGACGCCGGGCTCGTGCTGCGCACGCACACCTCGCCGGTGCAGGCGCGCACCCTGCTCGAGCGCGGGGTGCCGGTGTACGTCGCGGCGATCGGCCGGGTCTTCCGCACCGACGAGCTCGACGCCACCCACATGCCGGCGTTCCACCAGGTCGAGGGCCTCGCCGTCGACGAGGGCATCACCATGGCGCACCTGCGGGGCACCCTCGACCGGCTCGCGGCCGAGCTGTTCGGCGACGGCATCACGACCCGGTTGCGGCCCTCGTTCTTCCCGTTCACCGAGCCGAGCGCCGAGATGGACCTGCGCTGCTTCGTCTGCCGCGGCGCCGACCCGGACTGCCGCACCTGCAAGGGCACCGGCTGGATCGAGTGGGGTGGCTGCGGCATGGTCAACCGCAACGTGCTGACCGCGTGCGGGGTCGACCCCGACCGCTACACCGGGTTCGCCTTCGGCATGGGCATCGACCGGGCGCTGATGTTCCGCACCGGCGTCAGCGACATGCGCGACATGATCGAGGGCGACGTGCGCTTCGACGCGCAGTTCGGGATGGAGATCTGATGCGGGTTCCCGTCGACTGGCTGCGCGAGTACGTCGCCGTGCCCGAGGACGCCACCGGCGAGCAGGTCGCCGCCGCCCTCGTCGCCGTCGGCCTGGAGGAGGAGGGCCTGCACGCCGGGGGCGTCACCGGCCCGCTCGTCGTGGGTCGGGTGCTCACCAAGGAGCCCGAGCCGCAGAAGAACGGCAAGACGATCAACTGGTGCACCGTCGACGTCGGCGACGCCAACGGCACCGGCGAGCCCCAGGGCGTCGTGTGCGGTGCGCACAACTTCGAGCGTCGGCGACCTCGTCGTCGTCGTCCTCCCCGGCGGCGTGCTGCACCACGCCGCAGGGCCCGCTCACCGTCAGTGCCCGCAAGACCTACGGCCACGTCTCCGCCGGCATGATCTGCTCCGAGCGCGAGCTGGGCATCGGCGACGACCACACCGGCATCCTCGTCCTCGACCCGCAGGTTCGCGGTGACGACGGAGGCACGCTGGCACGGCTCGTGCCCGGAGCCGACGCCCTGCCGCTGCTCGGCCTCGACCGCGAGACGGTCGAGGTCAACGTCACGCCCGACCGCGGCTACTGCTTCTCGCTGCGCGGCATCGCGCGCGAGTACTCCCACTCCACCGGCGCCACCTACACCGACCCGGCGCTCGCGCTGGCCGAGCGCGCCCAGGCACCGACGGGGGACTGGTTCACGGTGGAGCTGCGCGACGACGCCCCCATCCGGGGCCGCGACGGCTGCGACCGGTACGTCGCCCGCGTCGTGCGCGGCATCGACGTCACGGCGCCCACGCCGCGCTGGATGGCGGTGCGCCTGACCGAGGCCGGGATGCGCCCGATCTCGCTGCCGGTCGACGTGACGAACTACGTCATGCTCGGCCTCGGCCAGCCGCTGCACGCGTTCGACCTGTCCACCCTCGAGGCGCCGATCGTCGTCCGCCGCGCCCGCGCGGGCGAGCGGCTCACGACGCTGGACGACGTCGACCGCGCGCTCGACCCCGCCGACCTGCTCATCACCGACCGCGCGGGCGAGCGCGCCGTCGCCATGGCGGGGGTGATGGGAGGCGCCGAGACCGAGGTCGGTCCGGCGACCCGCGACCTGCTGATCGAGGCGGCGCACTTCGACCCGGTGACCGTCGCGCGCAGCGCCCGCCGGCACAAGCTCCCCTCGGAGGCGTCCCGCCGCTTCGAGCGGGGAGTCGACCCGGCGCTCGCCGCCGCGGCGGCCCAGCTCGCCGTCGACCTCCTCGTCGAGCACGGTGGGGGAGTCGCCGACCCGGCGGTCACCGACGTGGGCCACCCGGCGCCGCCGGTGCCGGTGACGATGCACGTCGGCTTCCCCGCGCGGATCGTCGGCGTCGAGTACGCCGAGTCCGAGGTCGTCGGCATCCTGGAGTCGATCGGCTGCGACGTCGCCCGGGAGGGTGACCTGCTGACCGTGACGCCGCCCACGTGGCGCCCCGACCTCACCACGGGCGAGGACCTCGTCGAGGAGGTCGCCCGCATCTCCGGCTACGACGGCATCCCGTCGATCGTGCCGGCCGCACCGGGTGGCGGGGGCCTCACCCACGCCCAGCAGGTGCGGCGCACCGTCGCCGACGTGCTCGCCGGGCAGGGGCTCTTCGAGGTGTGGGGCGCACCCTTCGTCGGCGCCGACCGCTACGCCGCACTGGGCCTCGACGTCGACGCGGAGGTGGGCCGGACCGTCCGCCTCGCCAACCCGCTGTCCGACGAGCAGCCCCTCATGCGCACGCGGCTGCTCGCGACGATGGTCGACGCCCTGCGCCGCAACGTCGCCCGCGGCACCCGCGACGTCGCGCTCTTCGAGGTCGGCCTCGTCACCGCCCTCGACGGGCCACGCGGGAGCGCCCCGACCGAGGAGGTCGGCGTGCGGCCGTCCGACGAGACCCTCGCCGCCATCCGGGATGCCGTGCCACCCCAGCCGCGCCACGTCGCCTTCCTCCTCGCGGGGGAGCGCGACCGGTCCGGCTGGTGGGGTGCCGGGCGCGCGGCCGACGTCACCGACGTCGTCGAGCTGGCCCGGGTCGTCGGGGAGGCGCTCGCGGTGCCGGTGGAGGTGGTCGCCGATGCCGTCGCCCCGTACCACCCGGGTCGGTGCGCCCGGGTCGTCGCCGGTGGCCGCGTCGTCGGCCACGTCGGGGAGCTGCACCCGAAGGTCGTGGCCGCCCTGGGCCTGCCCGACCGCACCGTCGGCGGCGAGCTCGACCTCGACGCGCTCACCGCGGCGGCCGAGGCGACGGTCCAGGCACGCACCTTGGACACGTTCCCGATGGCGCAGAGCGACGTCGCGGTCGTCGTGGACGAGTCGGTGCCGGCGGACGCCGTCCGGCGCTCCCTCCACGACGGGGCCGGCGAGTACCTCGAGTCCCTCACCCTCTTCGACGTCTACCGGGGCGACCAGGTGGGGGAGGGGCGCAAGTCCCTCGCCTACCGGCTCACCTTCCGGGCCCCCGACCGCACCCTGACGACCGAGGAGGTCAGCGCGCTGCGCGACGGGGCGCTGGCGGCTGCCCGGGCCGCGGTGGGGGCGGAGCAGCGGGCGTGAGCACACCCTCCGAGGTCCCCCTCGACGACGAGGGCGAGGTCGTGCCCGAGACGGTCGCGGCCGAGGGCAGGGGCGGCCACCTCGTCGCCGTCGTCACGGGGGCGTCGCGCGGCATCGGTCGCCACGTCGCCGACGCCCTCGAGGACGCCGGGTACGCCGTCGAGCGGGGGTCGAGCTCGGTCGCCCCGGTGACCGACCGCGAGGCGCTCACCGCGTGGGTCGACGAGGTCGTCGAGCGGCACGGCCGGGTCGACGTGCTCGTCAACAACGCCGGGGTCATCGACGACGAGGTGGACGTCTTCGCCTCGGACCCCGAGCAGTGGTGGCACGTCCAGGAGGTCAACGTCCTCGGCGCCTACCTCATGACCTGGCTCGTCGCCCCGCACATGCTGGCCGCGGGCGGGGGCCGCGTCGTCAACCTCAACAGCGGCGCCGCCCGCCGCGCCGGAGGTGACGCGAGCGCCTACAACGTCAGCAAGGCCGCCCTGGCCCGGCTCACCGGCTCGACGCACCTCGCGGGGTGGGCACGCGGCATCCGGGCCTTCGACCTCATGCCGGGGGTGGTGCGCACCGACATGACGGTCGGGATGGACGCGCACGTGGGCCGGACGACGTGGACCGAGCCGTCGCAGGTCACCGACCTCGTGCTCGCCCTGGTGTCCGGCGAGCTCGACGCGTGGTCGGGGCGGTTCGTGCGGGCCGGCATCGACACGGTGGCGTCGCTGCGGGCGCGGGCCGAGGCCGGCCTCGGCGAGGACGAGCGCACCCTGGCCCTCGTCCTGGGCCCCTCCGACCCCCTCGACTGACGCGACTTCTTGCGACAGAGCCACCCGGAACGGGCTGCTGAGCGGCGTTCGAGGTGGCTGATCCGCAATGAGTCGGGGCGTTCGAGCCGGAGTGGCGATGTATAGAGGTCACCTAACTCTGTATAGTCATGCAGATGAGACGGGTCGCAGTCGCCGGGGCGAGCGGGTACGCCGGAGGTGAGGTCGTTCGCCTCCTCCTCCAGCACCCCGAGCTCGAGGTCGGCGCACTGACCGCGTCGTCGAACGCCGGCCAGCCGCTGGGAGCGGTCCACCCCCACCTCACCCCCCTGGCCGACCGGCTGCTCGAGGAGACCACGGCCGAGGTCCTCGCCGGCCACGACGCCGTCGTCCTGGCCCTCCCGCACGGCCACTCCGCCGCCCTCGTCACCTCGCTGCCGGACGACCTCGTCGTCGTCGACTGCGGCGCCGACTTCCGGCTCACCGCCGCCGAGGCCTGGACCACCTTCTACGACACCCCCTACGCCGGGTCGTGGCCCTACGGCCTGCCCGAGCTCCCGACCGCCGACGGCCCGCAGCGCGCCGCGCTCGACGGGGCGTCGAGGATCGCCGTGCCCGGCTGCTACCCGACCGCCGTGTCGCTCGCGCTGGCCCCCGGCCTCGTCGGCGGCGTGCTCGAGCCCGACGACATCACCGTCGTCGCGGCCTCCGGCACCTCGGGAGCCGGCAGGTCGCTCAAGCCCCACCTGCTCGGCGCCGAGGTCATGGGCGCGATGTCGCCCTACGGTGTCGGCGGCGTGCACCGGCACACCCCGGAGATCGAGCAGAACCTCACCGCCGCGGGTGCCGGACCCGTCACCCTCTCGTTCACCCCGACCCTCGCGCCGATGCCGCGCGGCATCCTCGCGACGTGCACCGCCCGGGTGCGCCCCGGCACGGGCGCGGATGCCGTGCGCGCCGCCTGGGCCGACGCCTACGCGGACGAGCCCTTCGTGCACCTCCTGCCCGAGGGGCGGTGGCCGAGCACCGGCAGCGTGCTCGGCAGCAACGCCGTGCACCTGCAGGTCGTGCTCGACGAGCGGGTCGGCCGGGTCGTCGTCGTCGCCGCCGTCGACAACCTCACCAAGGGCACGGCGGGTGCCGCGGTGCAGTGCCTCAACCTCGCTCTCGGCCTGCCCGAGACCACCGGCCTGCCCGTCGCGGGGGTGGCGCCGTGAGCCGCATGCCGCGCCACCTCATGGAGCACCCCGAGCACGTCTCGATCGTGCGCCTGCCCGGCGGTGAGCAGCCGTCGTTCGACTGGGCGGCCGGGCCGTTCGCCTCGCTGACCCGCACCCCGGACGAGACGTCCGTCGTCTGCCCCACCGCCGTCGTCCCGCACGGGGCGACGGCCGAGGGCCCGTTCCGGGTCGTCGAGGTGGCGGGGCCGCTGTCGTTCGGAGCCGTCGGCGTCTTCGCGGAGATCCTCCAGCCGCTCGTGGCGGCCGGGATCTCGGTGCTCGGCTTCTCGACGTTCGACACCGACTGGGTGCTCGTCCCGGTCGAGCAGGGCACGGCCGCCGCCGACGCCTGGCGCCGGGCCGGCCTGGTGGTCACCCCGAGCTCGCTGACGGGAGGGTCCGCCTGATGTCCGTCACCGTCCCCCGGGGCTTCCGGGCCGCCGGGGTCACCGCCGGTCTCAAGGCCTCCGGCCGCCCCGACCTCGCCCTCGTCGTCAACGACGGGCCCGACCACCACGCCGCCGCCGTCTTCACGGGCAACCGCGTCGAGGCGGCCCCCGTCACCTGGTCACGCACCGTCGTCGCCGACGGCCGGGCGGATGCCGTGGTGCTCAACAGCGGGGGCGCCAACGCCTGCACCGGAGCCCCCGGCTTCCAGGACACCCACGCCACCGCCGAGCACGTCGGAGCGGCCCTGGGGGTCGCCCCGGGTGACGTCGTCGTCTGCTCGACCGGCCTGATCGGCGAGCGGCTGCCGATGCACCTGCTGCTGCCCGGCGTCGACGCCGCTGCCGCGGGCACTGGCCGCCGACGGTGGCGCGCCCGCCGCCGAGGCGATCCTCACCACCGACACCGTCGCGAAGACCGCGGTCGCCGAGCGCGAGGGCTGGTCGGTCGGCGGCATGGCCAAGGGGGCCGGCATGCTCGCGCCCGCGCTGGCGACGATGCTCGTCGTCGTCACGACGGATGCCGTCACCGACCCCGGGCGACCTCGACGCCGCCCTGCGCGCGGCGACCGCCGAGACCTTCGACCGGGTCGACTCCGACGGCTGCATGTCGACCAACGACACCGTGGTGCTCCTCGCCTCGGGCGCCTCGGGAACCACCGCGCGTCGCCACCGAGCTCACGGATGCCGTGACGCAGGTCTGTGCCGACCTCGCCCGCCAGCTCGTCGCCGACGCCGAGGGCGCGCACCACGACATCGCGGTCGAGGTGCGCTCCGCGGCATCCGTCGACGACGCGCTCGAGGTGGCCCGCGCCGTGGCGCGCAACAACCTCTTCAAGTGCGCCGTCTTCGGCAACGACCCGAACTGGGGCCGCGTGCTCGCCGCGGTGGGGACGACGGCGGCGGCCTTCGACCCGGCATCCCTCGACGTCGGCATGAACGGCGTGCAGGTGTGCCGGGCCGGTGGCGTGGGGGAGGACCGCTCGCTCGTCGACCTCACGGGCCGCGAGGTGCGCGTCGTCGTCGACCTGCACGCGGGCGACGCCACCGCCATCGTCTGGACCAACGACCTCACGCACGACTACGTGCACGAGAACTCCGCCTACTCCACCTGACCCCGACGAGGACCCGACCGATGACACCCCCCGAGCAGGCCCTGCGCGGCGCGATCGACGCCGCGGCGCTGCGGGTCGCCCAGTCGAAGGCGACGACGCTCGTCGAGGCGCTGCCGTGGCTCGAGCGCTTCCGCGGCGCGCTGGTCGTCGTCAAGTACGGCGGGAACGCCATGGTCGACGACGCGCTCAAGGCCGCGTTCGCGCAGGACGTCGTGTTCCTGCGGCTGGCCGGGCTGCGCCCCGTCGTCGTCCACGGCGGCGGCCCGCAGATCAAGGCGATGCTCGACCGGCTCGGGCTCGCAGAGCGAGTTCAAGGGCGGCCTGCGGGTCACGACCCCCGAGGTCATGGACGTCGTGCGGATGGTGCTGACCGGCCAGGTCGGGCGCGAGCTCGTCGGGCTGCTCAACCAGCACGGGCCGATGGCGGTCGGCCTCTCCGGTGAGGACGCCGGGCTGTTCGGCGCCCGCCGGCGCGGTGTGGTCGTCGACGGCGAGGAGCAGGACCTCGGCCTCGTCGGCGACGTCGTCGAGGTCGACCCGACCGCGGTGCTCGACCTGCTCGAGGCCGGCCGGATCCCCGTCGTGTCGACCATCGCCCCCGACCTCGACGTCGACGGCCAGGTGCTCAACGTCAACGCCGACAGCGCGGCCGCCGCGCTCGCCGCGGCGCTCGGCGCGCGCAAGCTCGTCGTGCTCACCGACGTCGAGGGTGTCTACGCGAACTGGCCCAGCCGCGACTCGCTGCTCTCGGAGCTGACGGTGTCGGCCGCCCGCACGCTCCTCGAGACGGTGGATGCCGGGATGATCCCCAAGCTCGAGGCGTGCGTCCGCGCCGTCGAGGCGGGGGTGCCCCAGGCGCACGTCGTCGACGGCCGCCAGCCGCACAGCCTGCTCCTCGAGGTGTTCACCTCCGAGGGCATCGGCACGATGGTCGTGCCCGACGAGGGAGCCGGCCGTGGCTGACGCCGTGGGCCAGGGCTCCGCCACGGCCGCCTGGCTGGACCGCTACGAGGCCTCCCTCATGGGCGTCTTCGGGCGCCCCCAGCTCGTCCTCGAGCACGGCGACGGCGCCTGGGTCTGGGACGTCGACGGCCGGCGCTACCTCGACCTCGTCGGCGGCATCGCCGTCAACGCGCTCGGCCACAACCATCCCGCGCTCGTCTCGGCGGTGTCGAAGCAGGCCGGGCAGCTCGTGCACGTGTCGAACTTCTTCACCTCGGTGCCCCAGGTCGAGCTCGCCGAGCGCCTGCTCTCCCTCGCCGGCGCCCCCGAGGGGTCGGCGGTCTTCTTCTGCAACAGCGGCACGGAGGCGCTCGAGGCCGCGATCAAGCTGGCCCGCCGGACGGGTCGCACCGGCATCGTCGCCGCCGAGGGCGCCTTCCACGGCCGCACGACCGGTGCGCTCGCGCTCACCCACAAGGCCGCCTACCGCGAGCCGTTCGAGCCGCTCATCCCCGGCGTGACCCACGTGCCGTGGGGCGACGCCGACGCCCTGCGCGCCGCGGTGACCGACGAGACCTCGGCGGTCGTGCTCGAGCCGATCCAGGGCGAGGCCGGCGTGCGCCCGGGCGACCCCGGCTACCTGCGCGAGGCTCGCGAGGTCACTCGCGAGGCCGGCGCGCTGCTCGTGCTCGACGAGGTGCAGACCGGCATCGGGCGCACCGGCACGTGGTTCGCCTTCTCGCAGGCCGGCGTCGTGCCCGATGCCGTCACCCTGGCCAAGGGCCTCGGTGGCGGCGTGCCGATCGGCGCCCTGATGACCTTCGGCCCGGAGGTCAGCACGATGCTCACCCCCGGCATGCACGGCTCCACCTTCGGCGGCAACCCGCTCGCCTGCGCGGCCGGACTGGCCGTGCTCGACACCATCGCGTGCGAAGGGCTGCTCGACCACGCCCGAGCGGCGGGCGAGCACCTCGAGCGGCGCATCGGTGCGCTCGACTCCCTGCTCGTCACCGGCATCCGGGGTGCCGGCCTGCTCCGCGCCATCACCCTGGCCGGCGACCACGCGGTGGCCGTCGCCGCGCTCGCCCGCGACGCCGGCTTCATCGTCAACCCGGTGGCGCCCGACGCCATCCGGCTCGCCCCACCGCTCGTCGTCACCACCGACGAGCTCGACCTGTTCGTCGACGCCCTGCCCGGGCTGCTCGACGCCGCCACCGCCGCTGCCACCCCCGAGGACGCCCGATGACGCTGCGCCACTTCCTCGCCGACGACGACCTGACCGCCGCCGAGCAGCGAGCCGTGCTCGACCGCGCGCTGGCGCTCAAGGCCGAGCCGTTCGCCGACCGGTGCCTCGAGGGCCCGCGCACGGTCTCGGTCCTCTTCGACAAGCCGACGCTGCGCACGCAGGTGTCGTTCGTCGGTGCCGTCACCGGGCTCGGGGGCTTCCCGATGGTCGTCGACGGCCGCCTCGCCGGGGTGGGCGTGCGCGAGTCGGTGGCCGACGTCGCCCGCGTCCTCGGCCCGCAGTCGGCCGCCGTCGTCTGGCGCACGTTCGCCCAGTCGAGCCTCGAGGAGATGGCGGCGAACGCCGGTGTCCCGGTCGTCAACGCCCTCACCGACGACTACCACCCCTGCCAGGTGCTCGCCGACCTCCTCACCATCGTCGAGGCGAGGGGCAGCACCGCGGGGCTGACCCTCGCGTACGTCGGCGACGGCGCCAACAACATGGCCCACTCGTACCTGCTCGGTGGGGCGCTCGCCGGCCTGCACGTCCGCGTCGGCACCCCGGCATCCCACCCGCCGCAGGACGGCATCCTGGCCCGGGCGCGGTCGATCGCCGCGGAGGAGGGCGGGTCGGTGACCGTCACCGACGACGCCCGGGCGGCGGTCGCCGGGGCCGACGTCGTCGTCACCGACACCTGGGTGTCGATGGGCCTGGAGTCCGAGGCGGAGGCACGCAAGGGGGCCGGCAGCCCCTTCGCGGCGTTCCGCGTCACCCCGACGCTGATGGCGCAGGCCGCCCCGGATGCCGTGTTCCTCCACTGCCTGCCCGCCTACCGGGGCGTCGAGGTCGACGCGGAGGTCATCGACGGCCCGGCCTCGCTGGTGTGGCAGCAGGCCGAGAACCGCCTGCACGCGCAGAAGGCCCTGCTCTCGTGGCTCGTGGAGCAGCACGCGGCGGGGGAGGCGCGATGACCGTCTCCACCTCGCGCGCCGCGCGCCAGCAACGGATCGTCGAGATCCTCGCGTCGACCCCCGTGCGCTCGCAGACCGAGCTGCTCGACCACCTCGCGACGGACGGCATCGAGGTCACCCAGGCCACGCTGTCGCGCGACCTCGTCGACGTCGGCGCCGAGCGGGTGCGGGTCGGGAAGAGCCTCGTGTACGCCGTGCCGGGGGAGGGCGGTGACCGCACGGTCCGCCCCGCCGCCGTCGGCGAGGAGCGCGTCACCCGGCTCCAGGCGCGCTGCCACGAGCTGCTCGTCTCGGCCGACCGCTCCGCCAACCTCGTCGTCCTGCGCACACCCCCCGGGGCCGCGAGCTTCCTCGCGTCGGCGCTCGACCACGCCGGGCTCGACGGCGTCCTCGGCACCATCGCCGGCGACGACACCATCGTCGTCGTGACGTCGGGGGCGACGGGCAGCCGTGACCTCGTCGAGCGCCTGCTCGGCTACACCCGGAGGGACCCCTCGTGAGCGACCCCACCGACGGCCAGCTCGCTGGGACAACGTCGACCAATAGGTCGATCTTGTCCCAGAACGAGGGCAGCGGCACGGCCTTGTGGGGTGGGCGCTTCGCGGGCGGCCCGGCCGACGCGCTCGCCGCCCTGTCGAGGTCGACCCACTTCGACTGGCGACTCGCCCCGTACGACCTCGCGGGCTCGCGCGCCCATGCACGCGTGCTGCACGCGGCCGGACTGCTCGACGACGACGCCCTCGCCGCGATGCTCGACGCCCTCGACCGGCTGCGGGCCGACGTCGAGTCGGGTGCCTTCACGCCGGACGACGCGGACGAGGACGTGCACACCGCCCTCGAGCGCGGGCTCATGGAGCGCGCCGGTGCCGACGTGGGGGGCCGGCTGCGGGCGGGGCGCTCGCGCAACGACCAGGTGGCGACGCTGTTCCGCATGTACCTCCGCGAGCACGCGCGGGTCGTCGCCGGCCTCGTGCTCGACGTCGTCGACGCGCTCGTCGAGCAGTCGACCCGCCACCTCGGCGTCGCGATGCCGGGCCGCACCCACCTCCAGCACGCCCAGCCGGTGCTGCTGTCGCACCACCTGCTCGCCCACGCGTGGGCGCTGCTGCGTGACGTCGACCGGCTGCGCGACTGGGACCGGCGGGCGGCCGTCTCGCCCTACGGCTCGGGTGCCCTCGCCGGCTCCTCGCTGGGGCTCGACCCGGAGGCGGTGGCCGCCGACCTGGGCTTCGACGGCTCGGTCGAGAACTCGATCGACGGCACCGCGAGCCGAGACGTCGTCGCCGAGCTCTCGTTCGTCGCGGCGATGACGGCCGTCGACGTCTCGCGGCTGGCCGAGGAGGTCGTCATCTGGGCGACCAAGGAGTTCTCGTTCGTCACCCTCGACGACGCGTACTCCACGGGGTCGAGCATCATGCCGCAGAAGAAGAACCCGGACGTCGCCGAGCTGGCGCGGGGCAAGGCCGGCCGCCTCGTCGGGGACCTCGCCGGGCTGCTGACGACGCTGAAGTCGCTCCCGCTGGCCTACAACCGCGACCTGCAGGAGGACAAGGAGCCGGTCTTCGACGCGGTCGACACCCTGGAGGTGCTGCTGCCGGCCTTCGCCGGCATGGTCGCGACCATGGTGTTCGACACCGCGCGCCTGGAGTCGCTGGCCCCGCAGGGGTTCTCGCTGGCGACCGACGTCGCCGAGTGGCTGGTCCGCGAGGGGGTGGCCTTCCGCGTGGCCCACGAGGTCGCCGGCGCCTGCGTCCGGGAGTGCGAGGCGCGCGGCATCGAGCTGTGGGACCTCACGGACGACGACCTCGCCGGCCTCAGCCCCCACCTCACGCCCGCCGTGCGCGGCGTGCTGTCGGTCGAGGGGTCGCTCGCCTCACGGTCCGCCAAGGGCGGGACGGCGCCCGTGCGGGTGCGCGAGCAGCTGGGCCGGGTCGTCGCCGTGGCGGCCGACCACCGGGGGTGGGCCGCCCGGCTGCCCGAGGTGCGCTGAACGGCGGATCACGGCCTCCGCGACCGCGAGGTTGACCGCCCAGGCGAGGCCCATGAGGAAGGCCTTGGTCACCGCGCTCGGATCGCCCACGACCAGCTGGTAGGTGCCGAGGGTGAGCACCTGGGTGCCGGCCCCCATCGCGAGGGCGTAGGCGCGCAGCATCCAGGCACCGTGCACCCCGTAGTCCCTGCGCCGGACCGCGAGCACTGCGGCGACGATCGAGAAGGCCATGCCGGCTCCGACGGCCAGCCGCAGGAGCCCGAGCGCGCCGAGGCGCGGCCCGTCGTAGGCCGGCAGGTCGTAGGCCAGCGTCATCCAGATGCCGGAGCCGGCCGCGGCGAGACCGAGCGGGGCGAGGGCACGCCCGGCGGTCCGGTGCCAGCGCGGCCAGAGGCGGCGCTGGCGCGGCCACAGCTGGAAGGCACCGAGGAGGCTGAACGGGACGACGGCGAGGACGTGGACGACGACGGGGACCGGCGACGCGACGAACCGGGCGTTGTCCGGCGTGACGAGCGGCGAGGTGGACAGCTCGGCCATCCGCACCGAGCCGGCGACGGCGGGGACGAGGCTGAGCAGGACGAGACCGACCGGCACGAGCCAGTCGGGTCTCGACGAGGTGCGGGAGCGGGTGGGTGTGGGGCGCATGCCTCGACGATGCCGTGGTCTTCGTGGCGCGCACATCGGCACCGGGGCCCGGAGGGCCTCCCCCGAAGGGACCGGTCGGCCCTCGTCCTCGCGGCCCTCAGGTGCGCACGCGACGCGTCTGGTACGCCCAGAGCGCGAGCTCGACCCGGTTGCGGGCACCGAGCTTGGCGAGCAGGTTCGCGACGTGCGTCTTGACGGTGCTCGTGCTGACGTGGAGGTCGTCGGCGATCTCGGTGTTCGTCCGTCCCCTGGCCACGGCGACGAGCACCTGCTCCTCCCGGTCGGTCAGGGGCTCCAGCGGCTGGTGCGGCGTCGCCGGGGCGGAGTCGGCGAACGCCGCCAGCAGCCGCCCGGTGACGCTGGGCGCGATGAGGGCGTCGCCCTGGGCCGCCGCTCGCACCGCCTCGGCGAGCACGTCCGCCCCGGCGTCCTTGAGCAGGAACCCCCGAGCACCGGAGCGCAGCGCCTCGTAGACGTACTCGTCGAGGTCGAACGTCGTGACGACGACGACGGCGACCGGGTCCTCCACGCCGGGTCCCGCGAGCAGCCGGGTCGCCTGGAGGCCGTCCATGCGCGGCATCCGGATGTCGAGGAGGCACACGTCCGGGTGGAGCCGACGGGCCAGGTCCACCGCCTCGCGACCGTCGGCGGCCCGGGCGACGACCTCGATGCCGGGCTGCGCGTCGAGGATCATCGACAAGCCGGTGCGGACGATCTCCTGGTCGTCCGCGACGAGGACGCGGATGCTCATCGCGCCGGCTCCCGCGGGAGGACGGCGGAGACCGTCCACCCGCCGCCGGGGTCCGGGCCGGCCTCGAACCGGCCCCCGAGCAGGTCGGCACGCTCCTTCATGCCGGCGAGGCCGAACCCGTCGACCGGGGCCGCCGTCCCGCGCTGGCGAGCGCCGTCGTCGCTGACCCTCAGGTGCACCGACGTCGGGTCCACCGCGACCCGCACCCGGACCCGCGTGGCGTGCCGGGCGTGGCGGAGGGCGTTCGTCACGGACTCCTGCGCGAGCCGGTACACGACGGTGCCGAGCGGCTCGGCGACGGTGTCGACGGGCCCCTCGAGGCTCACCTCGACATCCGGGCCGCCGGGCCCGGCGCGGGCCAGCTGCTCGACGTCGCGGACCGACGGACCGGGCGAGAGGGTCACCGCCTCACCGTGGCGCAGCACCCGGACGACCGTGCGCATCTCGGCGAGGGCCCGTCGCGCCTCCTCCTCGACGACCCGGAGGGCCTCGACGGCCGCGGTGTCGTCGTGGGGTGCGGCGGCGATCCCGGCCTGGGCGCGCACGGCGATCGCCGAGACGTGGTGGGCCACGGTGTCGTGCAGGTCCCTCGAGAGGCGCTCGCGCTCGAGGGCGCGGCCCCGGTCCACCTCGCGGGCCCGGGCGCCCACCGACGTGCGGACGGCCACGCCCGTCGCCACGGCCGCCGCCACGACGGCCACCCCACCGGCAGCCTCGGCGACGGACAGCACGCCCAGTCCGCCGGACAGGGCGATCCGCAGCAGGAGAATGGCGACGCCGACGACGACCTCGCGCCCGGACCCCCAGCGGCCGAGCGCGTACACGAGCACGAGGATGAAGGCCGCCGCGTCGAGGGTGGCCGTTGCGCCGCTGACCGCACCCACCACCCCGAGCACGAGGTCCGCCCCGATGGCGACGAGGAGCATCGCCAGCGGACGCCTCCGGCGCCACAGGAGTGTCGGGACGACCGCCATCGTCACGGCGACGTGGACCCAGGGCGCTGCGAGGTCGTCGCGCCGCAGGCCCTCGAGCACGCAGAGCACCAGCACCACGGCGACGAGCGCCCAGTCCCGCCACACCCGGTGAGGCGCACCGGCGGGCCGGGGCTCGGCGAGCAAGGAGCGCATCACGGCCGGCACGAGGCTCATCGTAGGAGCGCGGGGGATGGGGCGGATCCGCCGGGAGGCGGAGCCCCGAGCCGTCCCTTCGGCCGGTCGCCCGGATGCCGGCGGGTCGGCGGCAGACTGGACCCGTGCCTCCGCCCGTGACACCGACTCGTGAGCTGCTCGAGCGCGACGTGCTCGAGGTCGCACCCGCCCTGCTGGGCGCCGTCGTCACCCACGGCGGCGTCGAGCGTGCGGCTGACCGAGGTGGAGGCCTACGCCGGGGTCGCGGACCCGGGGTCGCACGCCTTCCGCGGCCGCACGCCGCGCACGGAGGTGATGTTCGGCCCACCCGGCCGGCTGTACGTCTACTTCACCTACGGCATGCACTACTGCGCCAACGTCGTGACGGGTCCCGACGGCACGGCCTCCGCCGTCCTGCTGCGAGCGGGGGAGGTCGTCGCCGGCCACGAGCTGGCCGCGTCCCGCAGACCTCGGTCCAGCGAGCGCGACCGGGCCCGGGGTCCGGCCCGCCTCGCGGTCACGCTCGGCCTGGGCCGCGAGCAGAACGGCCTCGACCTCGTCGACCCGCTCACCGACGGGCGCCTGGAACCGCCCCTGGTCCCCGTCGACCCTCGACGCGTCCGGACCGGCCCTCGGGTCGGCGTCAGCGGCGCGGGAGGTGACGGGACCGCCTACCCGTGGCGGTTCTGGCTCGACGGCGAGCCGACGGTCAGCCCCTACCGGCCCGGGCGCCCCCGCGGCACGGACCGCACCTGAGCCGCCCGGGTGCCGGAACCCGGGCACGGGGTCACGTCGTGCGCGCCGCGTACGCGCCGATCTCGGCGCGCAGCCGCTGCCGCACGTCGTCGGGCGCGAAGGAGGCGTCGACGGCGGCGAGGGCCAGGTCCACGACCCCGTGCTCGTCGAGGTCGAGCAGCGTCGCGGCGATCTCGTACTCCCGGTTCAGGGTCGTGCCGAACATCGGCGGGTCGTCGCTGTTCACCGTGACGACGACGCCGGCATCCCGCATGGCCCGCACCGGGTGGTCCTCGATCCGCTCGACGACGCGGGTCGCGACGTTGCTCGTCGGGCACACCTCGAGCGGGATGCCGTGCTCCGCCAGGTGGGCGAGGAGCGCGGGGTCCCGGACCGAGGAGGTGCCGTGCCCGATCCGCTCGGCGCCGAGCAGCGTGACCGCGTCCCACACGGACTGCGGTCCGGTCGACTCGCCCGCGTGCGGCACCGAGTGCAGCCCCGCGGCCCGGGCGGTCGTGAAGTGCGGCTCGAACTGCGCCCGGGGCACGCCGATCTCGGGCCCGCCGAGGCCGAAGCCGACGAGCGCCTCCGGCCGGTGCTCGAGGGCGTAGGACAGGGTGGCGTCCGCCGACTCCAGCCCGGACTCGCCGGGGACGTCGTAGATCCACCTCAGCACCACGCCGTGGTCGCGCTCGGCCGCCACGCGCGCGTCCTCGATCGCCTCGGTGTACGCCTCGATCGGGATGCCGCGCACGACCGACGTGTACGGCGTCATCGTCAGCTCGGCGTAGCGCACCTGCTGGGCGGCGAGGTCGCGGGCGACCTCGTAGGTGAGCATCCGCACGTCCTCCGCCGTGCGCAGCAGGCCGACCGTCGCGAGGTAGACGTCGATGAAGTGGCCGAAGTCGGTGAAGGTGAAGAAGCGGGCCAGCGCCTCGGGGTCCCGCGGCACCGGGCTGTCGGGGTGCCGACCGGCGAGCTCCGCGACGATCCGCGGTGACGCCGACCCGACGTGGTGCACGTGCAGCTCGGCCTTGGGCAGGCCGGCGACGAAGGTCGCGAGGTCGGGTCGACGTGCTGCAGCGGGGGTCACGGCGGTCAGTGTGCCGGATGCCGGGTCGCGGTCGCGGCTCCGGAACGCGGTGGCGCGGAGGACGCCGTTCCCCGGTAGGCAGGACCCATGACCCGACCCGAGCTGTGGCCGCGCCGCACCGAGCGCCTCGAGCTGCGCCCGCCGACGGAGGCCGACCTCGACGCGCGTGCTCGCCTGGCGCAACGCCCCGGAGGTCACCCGCTGGCTGCTGCGCACCGAGGTCGACCCGGAGGCGTACCGGGAGTCCTGGCGCTCGGGCGCCGACGACCCCCTCGACCACTCGGCCGTCGCGGTCAGCCGGCGACGGCTCCGTCGTCGGCACGATCTCGCTCGAGGTGCGCGACGGGATGGGGCAGGGACCGGACTCTCCCGCGGTCAGGAGCGAGGGACTGCTCGGCTACCTGCTCGACCCGGCCCACCACGGTCGTGGCTACGCGACCGAGATGGTGCGCGCGGCCCTCGACCTGGCCTTCGGTGACCTCGGGCTGCGTCGCGTCACCGCTGGGTGCTTCGCCGACAACGTCGCGTCCTGGCGGGTCATGGAGAAGGTGGGGATGCGACGCGAGCAGCACGGCATCCGCGACTCGTGGCACGCCGAGCTCGGCTGGGTCGACGGGTTCACCTACGCCGTGCTCACCGACGAGTGGGGCTGAGCCTCGGCGGGCGCCGGTGTCCGCCGGCGGAACCGGGGCCCGCGCCCCGCGACGGTGCGTGGCAGGCTGTGGCGGGCGCGCGGCATCCGGCCGCAGCGCGCGACGGCCGAAGGGAACGACCAGTGGGCGACATCCTCGACGAGCTGCAGTGGCGGGGACTGGTGGCGCAGACCACCGACGAGTCCGCGCTGCGCACGGCACTCGCCGACGGGCCGATCACGGCGTACTGCGGGTTCGACCCCACCGCCCCCTCGCTGCACTTCGGCAACCTCGTGCAGCTCGTCGTGCTGCGCCACCTCCAACGGGCGGGGCACCGCGTCATCTGCCTCGTCGGGGGCTCGACCGGGCTCATCGGCGACCCGCGGCCGACCGCCGAGCGGGTGCTGAAGACCAAGGAGCAGACCGCGCAGTGGGTGGCGAACATCCGGCGGCAGGTCGAGCCCTTCCTCGCCTCGGACGGGGGCAACCCGGCGGTGTTCGTCGAACAACCTGGACTGGACGGCGCCGCTGTCGGCGCTCGACTTCCTGCGCGACGTCGGCAAGCACTTCCGCGTCAACCAGATGGTGAAGAAGGAGGCCATCGCGGCGCGGCTGAACAGCGACGAGGGCATCTCGTACACCGAGTTCAGCTACCAGCTGCTCCAGGGGCTGGACTACCTGCAGCTCTACCGGGACTTCGGCTGCACGCTGCAGACCGGCGGCAACGACCAGTGGGGCAACCTCACCGCCGGTTCCGACCTCATCCACCGGGTCGAGGGCGCCTCGGTCCACCTGCTCACGACACCGCTCCTCACCGACAGCTCGGGCGAGAAGTTCGGCAAGAGCGCCGGCAACGCCATCTGGCTCTCGGCCGAGATGACGAGCCCGTACGCGTTCTACCAGTACTGGCTCAACGTCGAGGACGCGTCCGTGGTCACCCTGCTCAAGGTCTTCACGGACCGGTCCCGCGAGGAGGTGGCCGAGCTCGAGCAGCAGGTGGCGGAGGAGCCGTTCCGGCGGGCGGCGCAGCGCACCCTGGCCGCAGACGTCACGACGCTGGTCCACGGCGCCGCCGCGACGGCGGCCGTCCGGGCGGCGAGCGAGGCGCTGTTCGGCAAGGGGGACCTGCGGGCGCTCGACCCCGGCACCCTGGCCGACGCCACCGCGGAGCTGCCCGGGGGCGAGGTGCACGTCGGGATGAGCGTCGTCGACGCGCTGGTCGCGGTCGGCCTCGTCGAGTCGCGCAACGCCGCGCGCCGCGCCATCGGCGAGGGCGGCGCCTCGGTCAACGGCGACAAGGTCACCGACGTCGAGCGCGTGCTGGAGCCGGACGACCTGCTGCACGGCCGGGTGGTCGTGCTGCGGCGCGGCCGCAAGGCCCTCGCGGCGGGGCGGGTCCGGCACGGGCCGCTGACGCTCGGGGAGGCCCTGTCGGGGAGCCGATTTGGATTCCGCCGCGGGCGTCATCTACTGTTCTCGACGTCAGCCCGAGAGGGAGGAACGGACGCCAAGCGGATGGGTGCGAACCCAGCCCCAAGCAGGCCGGTCCCGCGAGCTGAACCCCTACCTCACGGCAGGCGGGACCACACCGGTGGGCCCTCCGACCGAGGTGGAGCCGGCGGCCGCGAGGGTGCTAGCATGGGACACCCGCTGAGATCCACGTGCGATCACGGTCCGGCCGCTCTGCGAGCGGATCGCGGATTTGACGCCGAAGCGATGACGCGGGTAAGTTTGAACAGTTGCCTCACCGCAAGGGGAGTGCGACACGGAACCAGCCCCGACGACGTGCTCACTGAGCGTGCTGTCGGTGCGCGTCCGAACCTTGAGAACTCAACAGCGTGTCAAAAATCGATGCCAATTAACCTCGTCCCGTCACGAGGCGGACCGGCCACCAGGCCGGCGAGCTGACGACGGACGAAATTTCCTTTGGTTGACAACGAACAACAGCGAGAGCTGGTTGTTCGTGCTCAGCCAGTGAAACAACCCTCCAAGGGTAACGATTTACCGGTTCGCCGGTAGTCACACATCAACGGAGAGTTTGATCCTGGCTCAGGACGAACGCTGGCGGCGTGCTTAACACATGCAAGTCGAACGGTGACCTCGAGAGCTTGCTCTCGGGTGATCAGTGGCGAACGGGTGAGTAACACGTGAGTAACCTGCCCCAGACTCTGGAATAACCCCGGGAAACCGGAGCTAATACCGGATACGAGACGGAGAGGCATCTCTACCGTCTGGAAAGTTTTTCGGTCTGGGATGGACTCGCGGCCTATCAGCTAGTTGGTGAGGTAACGGCTCACCAAGGCGACGACGGGTAGCCGGCCTGAGAGGGCGACCGGCCACACTGGGACTGAGACACGGCCCAGACTCCTACGGGAGGCAGCAGTGGGGAATATTGCACAATGGGCGAAAGCCTGATGCAGCGACGCCGCGTGAGGGATGAAGGCCTTCGGGTTGTAAACCTCTTTCAGCAGGGAAGAAGCGAAAGTGACGGTACCTGCAGAAGAAGCACCGGCTAACTACGTGCCAGCAGCCGCGGTAATACGTAGGGTGCGAGCGTTGTCCGGAATTATTGGGCGTAAAGAGCTTGTAGGCGGTTTGTCGCGTCTGCCGTGAAAATCCGGGGCTCAACCCCGGACTTGCGGTGGGTACGGGCAGACTAGAGTGTGGTAGGGGAGACTGGAATTCCTGGTGTAGCGGTGAAATGCGCAGATATCAGGAGGAACACCGATGGCGAAGGCAGGTCTCTGGGCCACTACTGACGCTGAGAAGCGAAAGCGTGGGGAGCGAACAGGATTAGATACCCTGGTAGTCCACGCCGTAAACGTTGGGAACTAGGTGTGGGTCTCATTCCACGAGATCCGTGCCGCAGCTAACGCATTAAGTTCCCCGCCTGGGGAGTACGGCCGCAAGGCTAAAACTCAAAGGAATTGACGGGGGCCCGCACAAGCGGCGGAGCATGTGGATTAATTCGATGCAACGCGAAGAACCTTACCAAGGCTTGACATACACCGGAAACACCCAGAGATGGGTGCCCCGCAAGGTCGGTGTACAGGTGGTGCATGGTTGTCGTCAGCTCGTGTCGTGAGATGTTGGGTTAAGTCCCGCAACGAGCGCAACCCTCGTTCTATGTTGCCAGCGCGTTATGGCGGGGACTCATAGGAGACTGCCGGGGTCAACTCGGAGGAAGGTGGGGATGACGTCAAATCATCATGCCCCTTATGTCTTGGGCTTCACACATGCTACAATGGCCGGTACAAAGGGCTGCGAAATCGCAAGATGGAGCGAATCCCAAAAAACCGGTCTCAGTTCGGATTGGGGTCTGCAACTCGACCCCATGAAGTCGGAGTCGCTAGTAATCGCAGATCAGCAACGCTGCGGTGAATACGTTCCCGGGCCTTGTACACACCGCCCGTCAAGTCACGAAAGTCGGTAACACCCGAAGCCGGTGGCCCAACCCTTGTGGAGGGAGCCGTCGAAGGTGGGACTGGCGATTGGGACTAAGTCGTAACAAGGTAGCCGTACCGGAAGGTGCGGCTGGATCACCTCCTTTCTAAGGAGCACTGGTCGCGACAGCGATCCAGAGCCTGGTCTGACCGCGACTGTCGGTCAGCAGGTGCTCAAGGGTGGAACATCGATTATTTGGCACCGGACCCGGTCCGGCTCACGAGTACAACCCTTCGGGGAGTGGAAAGTGGCCGGCGAAGGGGACGGTGCCTGACACGTTGTTGGGTCCTGAGGGCTCGGGCGTCATGCTCCGACCTCAGGCCGTCATCACGGCCCATGGACCCTTACCGCGGACGAACCGCCGAGCTCGCTCGGTAGGCGCCGGCACCGGTAGGGGCCCGCCCGTATGTTGAGAACTACACAGTGGACGCGAGCATCTTAAAATCTTTGTGCATCAAGTTTTTAAGGGCAAACGGTGGATGCCTTGGCACCAGGAACCGAAGAAGGACGTAGGAATCTGCGATAAGCCTCGGGGAGTCGATAACCAGACTGTGATCCGAGGATTTCCGAATGGGGAAACCCGGCTGGAGGCAAGTCCAGTCACTCCCGCCTGAACACATAGGGCGGGTAGAGGGAACGTGGGGAAGTGAAACATCTCAGTACCCACAGGAAGAGAAAGCAACCGCGATTCCGTGAGTAGTGGCGAGCGAAAGCGGAACAGGCTAAACCGATCATGTGTGATAGCTGTCAGGCGTTGCATGGTCGGGGTCGTGGGACTTCTCGGTCGGATCTGACAGTCCGACATGGAGTCAGAAACGCGCGTCATAGTCGAAGGGCATTGAAAGGCCCGGCACAGAGGGTGCGACCCCCGTAGACGAAATGGCGTGCACTCCAGAGAACCATCCCAAGTAGCACGGGGCCCGAGAAATCCCGTGTGAATCCGGCGGGACCACCCGCTAAGCCTAAATATTCCCTGGTGACCGATAGCGGACAAGTACCGTGAGGGAAAGGTGAAAAGTACCCCGGGAGGGGAGTGAAATAGATCCTGAAACCGTTTGCCTACAATCCGTTGGAGCCTCCTTGTGGGGTGACAGCGTGCCTTTTGAAGAATGAGCCTGCGAGTTAGTGCTCAGTGGCGAGGTTAACCCGTGTGGGGAAGCCGTAGCGAAAGCGAGTCCGAATAGGGCGAATGAGTCGCTGGGTCTAGACCCGAAGCGGAGTGATCTACCCATGGCCAGGTTGAAGCGACGGTAAGACGTCGTGGAGGACCGAACCCACTTAGGTTGAAAACTGAGGGGATGAGCTGTGGGTAGGGGTGAAAGGCCAATCAAACTCCGTGATAGCTGGTTCTCCCCGAAATGCATTTAGGTGCAGCGTCACGTGTTTCTTACCGGAGGTAGAGCTACTGGATAGCCGATGGGCCTCACCAGGTTACTGACGTTAGCCAAACTCCGAAT
Organism: uncultured Actinomycetota bacterium; assembly: GCA_963751385.1. Taxonomy (GTDB): domain Bacteria; phylum Actinomycetota; class Actinomycetes; order Actinomycetales; family Dermatophilaceae; genus Fodinibacter. The sequence goes on from CAVVUD010000001.1 coordinate 79,654, forward strand.
GCCGGTAAGTGAGAGCGTGGCAGTGAGACTGCGGGGGATAAGCTCCGTAGTCGAGAGGGAAACAGCCCAGACCACCATCTAAGGTCCCTAAGCGTGTGCTAAGTGGGAAAGGATGTGGAGTTGCATTGACAACCAGGAGGTTGGCTTAGAAGCAGCCACCCTTTAAAGAGTGCGTAATAGCTCACTGGTCAAGTGATTCCGCGCCGACAATGTAGCGGGGCTCAAGCACACCACCGAAGCTGTGGCATTGACACATTGCCCGGTCGTGACACCTGCGGGTTCACGATCCAAGCGTGTTGATGGGTAGGGGAGCGTCGTGTGGCCAGGGAAGCGGCGGAGTGATCCAGCCGTGGAGGCCACACGAGTGAGAATGCAGGCATGAGTAGCGAATGACGGGTGAGAAACCCGTCCGCCGAATAACCAAGGGTTCCAGGGTCAAGCTAATCTGCCCTGGGTAAGTCGGGACCTAAGGCGAGGCCGACAGGCGTAGTCGATGGACATCCGGTTGATATTCCGGAACCGGCGAAGAACCGCCCATGACGAACCTTCTGATGCTAAGCGCCTGAAGCTCTTGTCCAAATCCTTCGGGAGGAGGACCTGAGTGGAGCGCGCGACCCGAAGTTGTAGTAGTCAAGCGATGGAGAGACGCAGGAAGGTAGCCTCCGCGTGGCGATGGTAGTCCACGTCCAAGGGTGTAGGGAGTGAGATAGGCAAATCCGTCTCACACATATCCTGAGACCTGACAGTGACCGCGAATGCGGGAAGCAGGGTGATCCTATGCTGCCAAGAAAATCTTCTAGCGAGGTTCGAGCCGCCCGTACCCCAAACCGACTCAGGTGGTTAGGTAGAGAATACCAAGGCGATCGAGTGAATCATGGTTAAGGAACTCGGCAAAATGCCCCCGTAACTTCGGGAGAAGGGGGGCCCAGACCCTGAAGTGACTTGCTCACTAGGGGAAAGGGCCGCAGAGACCAGGGAGAAGCGACTGTTTACTAAAAACACAGGTCCGTGCGAAGTCGCAAGACGATGTATACGGACTGACGCCTGCCCGGTGCTGGAAGGTTAAGAGGACGGGTTAGACCTTCGGGTCGAAGCTCAGAATTTAAGCCCCAGTAAACGGCGGTGGTAACTATAACCATCCTAAGGTAGCGAAATTCCTTGTCGGGTAAGTTCCGACCTGCACGAATGGCGTAACGACTTCTCCACTGTCTCAACCATGAACTCGGCGAAATTGCACTACGAGTAAAGATGCTCGTTACGCGCAGCAGGACGGAAAGACCCCGGGACCTTTACTATAGCTTGGTATTGGTGTTCGGTACGGCTTGTGTAGGATAGGTGGGAGACTGTGAAGCATGCACGCCAGTGTGTGTGGAGTCAACGTTGAAATACCACTCTGGTCGTTCTGGATATCTAACCTCGGTCCGTGATCCGGATCAGGGACAGTGCCTGGTGGGTAGTTTAACTGGGGCGGTTGCCTCCTAAAAGGTAACGGAGGCGCTCAAAGGTTCCCTCAGCCTGGTTGGCAATCAGGTTTCGAGTGTAAGTGCACAAGGGAGCTTGACTGCGAGAGAGACATCTCAAGCAGGGACGAAAGTCGGAACTAGTGACCCGGCGGTGGCTTGTGGAAGCGCCGTCGCTCAACGGATAAAAGGTACCCCGGGGATAACAGGCTGATCTTGCCCAAGAGTCCATATCGACGGCATGGTTTGGCACCTCGATGTCGGCTCGTCGCATCCTGGGGGTGGAGTTGCTCCCAAGGGTTGGGCTGTTCGCCCATTAAAGCGGTACGCGAGCTGGGTTTAGAACGTCGTGAGACAGTTCGGTCCCTATCCGCTGTGCGCGTAGGAAACTTGAGAAGGGCTGACCCTAGTACGAGAGGACCGGGTTGGACGAACCTCTGGTGTGTCAGTTGTCCTGCCAAGGGCACCGCTGATTAGCTACGTTCGGAAGTGATAACCGCTGAAAGCATCTAAGCGGGAAGCACGCTTCAAGATGAGGTTTCCATGGGGTTCGCCCCGAGAGGCTCCCGGCTAGACTACCGGGTTGATAGGCCAGACGTGGAAGTGCAGTAATGCATGTAGCTGACTGGTACTAATAAGCCGACAACTTGATACACACCCAAAGATTTCAAAGCGTGTTCGCGTCCACTGTGCAGTTCCCGAGATACGGTCGGGACGACTGACATCTCCATAGAGTTTCGGCTGTCATAGCGAAGGGGAAACGCCCGGCTCCATTCCGAACCCGGAAGCTAAGCCCTTCAGCGCCGATGGTACTGCACTGGTGACGGTGTGGGAGAGTAGGACGCAGCCGGACATACTTTCCAGAAAGGGCCCGCCGACTTCGGCGGGCCCTTTCTCATTCTTCGATGCGGGCGCTTCCTCGTCGCGGCCAGGTGGCTCCCGCGGAAGTCCGTAGACTGATCGACGGTGCGCCTCGGACGACGCAGCGCCCCCGCACCCCACCCGAGGAGCTGAACAGCGTGGCACAGCAGGACGACGACCGTCGCGGAGGCGCGGGCCGGCCGGCGGGCGACCGCGGGCGTACCGGCGGTGGCGGGCGAGGCGGCGGCGACCGTCGCGGCGGTGGCCGTGCGGGGACCCGCGACGGCCGACCGGGCAGCGGGCGCGCGGGCCCGTCCGGACCGCAGTGGCGAGCGCGAGACGAAGGGCGGGTCGCGGCTGGCCCCCAAGGGCCCCCGGCTGCCCGAGCCGCGCATCCCCGAGGGCGTCACCGGCAAGGAGCTCGACCGGGCGATCCACTCGCAGCTGCGCACGCTGTCGAAGGAGAACGCCGAGGGCGTGGCCCAGCACCTCGTCATGGTCGCCACCTTCCTCGAGGCCGACGACCTCGACTCGGCGCTGGCCCACGCCGAGACGGCCGTGCGCCGGGCCGGGCGGGTGCCCGCGGCGCGCGAGGCGCTCGGCCTGGTGGCCTACCGCCAGGGCGACTTCGCCCGGGCCCTCACCGAGTTCCGCACCGTGCGCCGGCTGAGCGGCTCGTCGCACCTGCTCCCGCTGATGGTCGACTGCGAGCGCGGACTGGGCCGGCACGGCCGCGCCCTCGACCTGGCGGCCACCCCGGAGGCGGCCGGGCTGTCCGAGTCCGAGCGCATCGAGCTCGCGATCGTCGTGTCCGGCGTCCGGCGTGACCTGGGCCAGGACGACGCCGCGCTGCTCGCCCTCCAGATCCCGGCCCTGCGACGGCCCCCGGCGGCCGGCGTGTTCCGCCTGCACTACGCCTACGCGGACACGCTGCTCGGCCTGGGGCGCGAGGACGAGGCCCGCGACCTACTTCCTCAAGGCGCTGGAGGGGGACACCGACGGCGAGACGGACGCGGTCGAGCGGCTCGAGGAGCTCGACGGCTTCGTCGTCGACCTCGGTGAGGACGACGAGGACGAGGACGCGGCGCGCCGGCGCGGCGCCGGACCTGGGGACGACGCGCTGCGCGGCCCGCACGGCCGGCGTGGTGCGCGACCCCGAGCGGTGACCGCCGTGCCCCGGCTCCTCTCGCGGTACGCCGCCGTGGTCTGCGACCTCGACGGCGTGGTCTACCGGGGCCCCACGGCGGTGCCGCACGCCGTCGACACGTTGGCCGGCCTCGAGGTCCCCGTGCTCTACGCGACGAACAACGCGTCGCGTCCCCCCGCCGACGTCGCCGAGCACCTCCGCCGGCTCGGGCTGCCCTGTGCACCCGGAGGCCGTGGCGACCAGCTCGCAGGCCGGCGCCTGGCTGCTGTCGGAGCGGCTGGCACCGTCGACCCCGGTGCTGGCCGTCGGTGGGCCGGGGGTGGCTCGCGCCCTCGAGGAGGCGGGGCTCACGCCCGTGCTGCGCGTCCACGGCCGCCGGTGACCCGGTGGCCGCCGTGCTCCAGGGGTACGGACCCCAGGTCACCGCCTCCGACCTCGCGGAGGCCGCCTACGCCGTCCAGGCCGGCGCGACGTGGGTCGCGACGAACACCGACGCGACCCTCCCGACCGACCGGGGGGTGGCCCCGGGGAACGGGTCGCTGGTCGGGGCGGTGCGGAACGCGGTGGGGCGTGCGCCGGACGTCGTGGCCGGCAAGCCGGCGCCACCGCTGTACCTCATGTGCGCCGACCGCCTCGGGCGTCCCCGTCGGCGGGGTGCTCGCCGTCGGGGACCGGCTCGACACCGACATCGAGGGCGCCGTCGCGGCGGGCATGGAGTCGCTGCTCGTGCTCACCGGGGTCGACGACCTCGCGGCGTGCCTCGAGGCCGAACGGCCTCGCCGCCCGACCTGGGTCGCGCCCGACCTGCGTGCCCTGCTCGAGGACGAGGGGTCCGGTGCCCCCTGGGTCGCGCTGAGCGACGCCGTCCGCGCGGTGCACGCCGCCCGGGATGCCGGCGAGCCGCCTGCCGCCGTCGAAGGGCTGGTCCGGGAGGCCGAGACCCTGCTCGGGGACGCGCGGCACCGGTAGCGTGTCATGGCACGGGCGGCCGACCGGGCCGCCGGACCGAGGAGGACCCATGACCAAGCGCTCCATCCAGGGGTACGTCGAGCTCGCGTCGGGTCTGGGGGAGCTGACGCGCAGCCGCGCCAAGGAGGCGGCTTCCGAGATCATGGCCATCGCCGGGGTCGACGGCTCGCGCAAGAAGGTCGACGAAGCAGGCCAGCAAGCTCGCCGACGAGCTGCTCAGCGCCGCCCAGAGCAACCGCAGGCACCTCGTCCGCCTCGTGCGCCGGGAGGTCGAGTCGGCCCTGGCCCGGCTGGACGTCAACCGCCTCGCCGGTGACGTCCAGAGCCTCGCGGCGACCGTCGCCGGCCTGGCGACCCAGGTCGACGACCTGGCTCGGGCGGCCTCCGGCCGAGGGACCCGGACGCCGGGTCCGGTGGCGTCGGCCCTCGCCGGGCTCGAGCCCGAGCCGGCACGGGTCGCGGGCACGTCGACCGGCACGGCGGCCTCCATCCCGACAGCGGTCCCCGCCAGGAAGACCTCGACGGCGAAGAAGACGTCGACGGCGAAGAAGACGTCACGGCGAAGAAGACCTCGACGGCGAAGAAGACCTCCACGGCGAGGAAGGCCTCGACGGCGAAGAAGACCTCGACGGCGAAGAAGACCTCCACGGCCAGGAAGGCCTCGCCCGCGAAGAAGGCCTCGAGCGCGGCGACGTCGTCGACCCCGGCGAAGAAGACCTCCACCGCGGCCAGGAAGACCTCGACCCCGGCGAAGAAGACGTCCACCGCGGCGACGAAGACCTCGACCCCGGCGACGGAAGACGTCGACCCCGGCGAGGAAGACCTCCACCGCGACGAGGAAGGCGCCGGCTCGCCGAGCGCCCGCCACGACGCGCCTCCGGCTCGGCCCCGGCGACCGGCTCGGGCGTCACCGGCACGAGCGCCAACGGTTCGAGCAGCACCGACTCCTCCTCGGCAACCTCGCCGCAGGCCCCGGCCGGTTCCGCGTGACCGAGCAGCTCCCCCCGGTGCGGTGCCGACCGACCTGCCGACGCCGGCGCCCCCGGTCGCACGGCCCGCGCCCGCCGGAGACCGGTGACCCCGTCATCGACGACGGCGCTGGCGGAGCTGGCCGCAGCCCCGGCCGACGACCTCGACGCCCAGCTCGCGGCGGGCGAGGCGGTGCACCGCACGCTGCAGGCCCGGCTCCACGACCTCGGCGGCTGACATCGGGCGGCTCGACGCCGAGCTCGTGCGACGGGGCCTCGCGCGCTCGCGCGGTGAGGCGAGGGAGCTCGTGGATGCCGGCGCCGTGACGGTCGGCGGCGCGCCGGTCACCAAGCCGTCGCGCGCGGTCGGTGCCGACGACGAGATCGTCGTCGAGCCGGACGGGCCCCGGTGGGTCGGTCGCGCCGCGCACAAGCTCGTCGCCGCCCTCGACGAGTGGGGGCCGGCCGGGCTCGCGGTCGCCGGGCGGCGATGCGTCGACGTCGGTGCGTCGACCGGTGGCTTCACGCAGGTGCTGCTGGCCCGTGGCGCCGCCACCGTCGTCGCGGTCGACGTCGGTCACGGCCAGCTCGTGCCCGAGGTCGCGGCAGACCCCCGGGTCGTCGAGCGCAGCGGCACGACCGTTCGCGGCCTCACGCCCGAGGACCTCGACGGCCCGGCCGACCTCGTCGTGGCCGACCTGTCGTTCATCTCCCTCACCCTCGTGCTCGCCGACCTCGCCGGGCTGATGGCGCCGCACGGCGACCTCGTCGTCCTCGTCAAGCCGCAGTTCGAGGTGGGGCGGGCGCGGCTGGGCCGGTCGGGCGTCGTCACCGACGCCGCCGACCGGGAGGCCGCGCTCCTCGCCGTGGCGGCCGCGGTGGTCGAGCAGGGGCTGCACGTGCACGGCATCCGGCCGAGTCCCGTCGCGGGAGCCACCGGCAACGCCGAGTACCTCCTGTGGGCGCGGTCGGACCCGTCGGACACAATGAGCCCGGACCTGCTGCGCGACCTCGTTCGCGCGGCCACCACCGAGGCACCGACGGGAGGACGACGATGACCTCGACGCCGTCGCGCCGCATCCTGCTCGTGACCCACGCGTCCCGGCCCGACGCGCAGGAGCTCGCCGCCGGCGTCGCCACCCGCCTGCTCGCGACGGGGATCGGGGTGTGCGCCCCGTCCGGCGACCTCGTCGACACGCCGCTCGCCAGGGTTCGAGGGCGTGGAGGCGTCCGTCGACGGCCGCGGCGCCGACGGCACCGGCACCTCGCCGGCCGCGGGCTGCGAGCTCGTGTGCGTCCTCGGGGGCGACGGCACCATCCTGCGCGGCGCCGAGCTGTCCCGCGGGTCCGGCGTCCCGCTGCTCGGGGTCAACCTCGGGCACGTGGGCTTCCTCGCCGAGGTCGAGCGCGAGGACCTCGACGACACCGTCGAACGGATCGTCGCGCGTGACTACACCGTCGAGGAGCGCACGGCCCTCGACGTGCGCGCCGAGGAGGACGGCCGCACCGTCTTCTCGTCCTGGGCGCTGAACGAGGTGACCGTCGAGAAGGCGTCGCGCGAGCGGATGCTCGAGCTCACCGTCGAGATCGACGGCCGCCCGCTGTCGACCTGGGGCTGCGACGGCATCGTCATGGCCACGCCCACCGGTTCCACCGCCTACGCGTTCTCCGCCGGCGGGCCGGTCGTCTGGCCCGACGTCGAGGCCCTGCTCCTCGTGCCGATCAGCGCCCACGCGTTGTTCGCCCGGCCGGTCGTCGTCGGCCCCCACTCCCGGCTCGTCGTCGAGGTCCTCGCCCACACCGACGCCTCCGGCGTCGTGTGGTGCGACGGCCGCCGGGCCGTGACCCTGCCCCCGGGCGCCCGGATCGAGGTGCAGCGCTCCGAGGAGCCGGTGCGCCTCGCCCGGCTGTCCGCCGGCGGCTTCACCGACCGCCTCGTCGAGAAGTTCGACCTGCCGGTGCAGGGGTGGCGTGGCGCCGCCCGGCGCGCCCTGGCCGAGGGGCAGCACCGGCCGTGATCGAGGAGATCCGCATCCGTGACCTGGGGGTCATCGACGACGCGGTGCTCCCGCTGCACCCGGGCCTCACGGTCCTCAGCGGGGAGACCGGCGCGGGCAAGACCATGGTCGTCACCGGGCTCGGCCTCCTCCTCGGGGGGCGCGGCGACTCCGGGCTCGTGCGCGCCGGCGCCGACCGGGCGGTCGTCGAGGGCGTGCTCGACCTCCCGCGCGACCACCCCGCCCTCGTGCGGGCCGCCGAGGCCGGGGCCGACGTGGGTGACGGCCTCGTGCTCGTGCGATCCGTCTCGGCCGACGGCCGGTCACGCGCCCACGTCGGCGGACGGGCGGCGCCGGTCGGCGTCCTCGCCGAGCTCGCCGAGCACCTCGTCGCCGTGCACGGCCAGGCCGACCAGTGGCGGCTGCGGCGCGCCGACCAGCACCGCGAGGTGCTCGACGCGTTCGGCGGCGCCGATCTCGCGACCGCCCTCGCCGCCTACCGTGCGCTGCACACCGAGCTGTCGGGGGCCGAGGCCGAGCTCGGTCACCTGCGCCGCGCCGCGGCGGAGCGCGCCCGTGAGGCCGAGAGCCTGCGCGTCGGCCTCGAGCGCATCGAGGCGGTCGAGCCCCAGCCGGCCGAGGACGACGCGCTGCGGGCGGAGTCCGAGCGGCTCGGCCACGCCGAGGAGCTGCGCGCCGGTGCCGGGGCCGCGCACGACGCCCTCGCCGGTGACGACGACTCGACCGGGATGCCGGCGCCCGGTGTCCTCGAGACCCTCGCCACGGCGTCGGCCCGCCTCGCGGCCGTCAGCGCCAGCGACCCGGCCCTCGCCGAGATCGGCACGCGCGTCGACGAGCTGCGCTACCTGGCGGCCGACGTGGCGGCCGACCTGGGTTCCTACCTCGCCGACGTGGAGGTCGACCCCGCCCGCCTCGAGCAGGTCGAGCAGCGGCGGGCGGCGCTCGCGGACCTCACCCGCCTCTACGGCCCGACCGTCGACGACGTCCTGGCGTGGGGCCGCGAGGCGGCCGGGCGGGTCGCCGAGCTCGACGGCACCGCCGACCGCATCGGTGAGCTCGAGGAACGGGTCGTGGCGCTCACCGCCGAGCGGGCCGAGGCGGCCGCCCGCCTCACCGGGGCGCGGACCTCGGCCGCCGCCGTCCTGGGCGCGCGGATCACCGACGAGCTGAGCCACCTCGCCATGGGCTCGGCCACGGTCACCGTGGCGGTCGACGACGCGGGCCGCTTCGGCAGCGAGGGCCGCGACGACGTCGAGATCCGCCTGGCCTCGGGCTCGGGCACCGCGCCGCGGGCGGTGACCAAGGCGGCATCCGGCGGCGAGCTCTCGCGGGTGATGCTGGCCATCGAGGTCGCCACGGCGACCGAGGTCGCCTCGGTGCCCACCTTCGTCTTCGACGAGGTCGACGCCGGGGTCGGCGGTCGCGCGGCCCTCGACGTCGGGGCGCGCCTCGCGGCGCTCGCACGCCACGCGCAGGTCGTCGTCGTCACCCACCTCGCCCAGGTGGCGGCGCACGCCGACCGGCACCTCGTCGTCGAGCGCTCCGACGACGGGCACGTGACCCGCAGCGGCGTCCACCCGGTCGAGGGCGAGGCGCGCGTCGCCGAGCTGGCCCGGATGCTCGGTGGATCGGGGACCGAGGCGGCGCTGGAGCACGCCCGGGACCTCATGGCGCGCGCCCGGGCCTAGCGCTCCGTGGCACGATGGTGCAGATGTCCATCCGCCTCCCCGCCCGCAGGGACCGCCGGCCCGCATCCGGGCTCGCCGGTCCCGCCCGCGTCGACCGGCGCACCAAGGACCTCACGAAGCGGCTGCGGCCCGGCGACATCGCCGTCATCGACCACGAGGACCTCGACCGGGTGAGCGCCGAGGCGCTCGTCGCCTGCCGGCCGGCCGCGGTGGTCAACGCCGCGTCGTCGATCTCGGGCCGCTACCCGAACCTCGGACCCGAGATCCTCGTGGCCGCCGGCATCCCGCTGCTCGACCGGGCCGGCCCGGAGGTCATGGAGCTCCGCGACGGCACGAGCGTGCAGGTCGAGGGGGACGCGGTGGTCGCCGACGGCCGCACCGTCGCGACGGCGACCGCCCTCGCCCCCGAGGACGTGCAGGAGGCGATGACGATCGCCCGCGCCGGGCTGTCCGACCAGCTCGAGGCCTTCGCCGCCAACACCATGGACTACCTGCGCAAGGAGCGCGAGCTGCTCTTCGACGGCGTCGGCGTGCCCGACATCCGCACCGACCTCGACGGGCGGCACGCCCTCATCGTCGTGCGCGGCTACCACTACAAGGAGGACCTGCAGACCCTCCGTCACTACATCCGCGAGTACAAGCCCGTCCTCATCGGCGTCGACGGGGGCGCCGACGCGCTCATCGAGGCCCGGCACCGACCCGACCTCATCGTCGGCGACATGGACTCGGTCAGCGACGACGCGCTGCGCAGCGGCGCCGAGATCGTCGTGCACGCCTACCGCGACGGCCGCGCGCCCGGGCTGGAGCGGGTGCGCGAGCTGGGGGTCGAGCCGGTGGTGTTCCCCGCCACGGGCACGAGCGAGGACGTCGCGATGCTCCTCGCCGACGACAAGGGGGCGACGCTCATCGTGGCGGTCGGCACGCACGTCACGCTCGTGGAGTTCCTCGACAAGGGCCGATCGGGAATGGCCAGCACCTTCCTCACCCGGCTGCGGGTCGGCGGCAAGCTCGTCGACGCCAAGGGGGTCAGCCGGCTGTACCGCGCCCGCATCTCGGGCCTCAGCCTGCTCGTCATGGTCACGGTCGGCCTCTTCGCCCTCGGCGCCGCGCTGTGGTCCACGGACGGCGGCCGTGCCCTGCTCCAGGTGCTCGGCGCCCGGGTCGACGACCTCTGGTCCTCCATCCAAGGAGTTGTCGGTTGATCGACTTCAGGTACCACCTGGTCTCCATCGTCTCGATCTTCCTGGCCCTCGCCGTGGGGATCGTGCTGGGTGCAGGTCCACTCAAGGGCGAGCTCGGTGACACCCTCACCAAGGAGGTGTCGGGGCTGCGGCAGGACAAGGCCGAGCTCAACAGCCAGCTCGAGGAGGCCAGGGCCGGGACCGAGGCCCGGGACGCCTACATCGGCGAGACCAACCCCATGGTGCTCGCCGGCGTGCTGACCGACCAGCGCGTCGCCGTCGTCGTGCTGCCCGGCGCGGACGCCGCCGTCGCGGAGTCGGCCGCCGCGACGCTGCGCTCGTCGGGTGCGGCCGTCGTCTCGACGACCTCGGTCTCCGACGACTGGGTGTCGGCCGACGAGGCGACCGTGGCATCGCGCGACGAGGCGGTCAGCGCGGCGGCCGCCGCCGCCGGCGTCGACGTCAGCGACAGCGGCGCCGTGTCTCCGCGCGACATCTTCCTCGCGGCCCTGCTGACGACCCCGGCGCAGGCCGGAGGGGTCAGCGTGTCCCCGGCGACGGCCCAGGCCGGGCTCGACGCCCTCGAGGCGGCGGACCTCATCGAGATCGACACCGAAGGGTTCGAGCTCGCGGACCTCGTCCTCGTCGTCTCCGGCGTGACGACCCAGGGCGACCTCGCCGCACGGCAGCTGGCGGCCCAGCGCTGGGTCGACCTCGCCATCGCGTTCGACGACCACTCCTCGGGAACCCTCGTCGCCGCGGAGACGACGACGGCCGGCGACGGCGTGTCGGTCGTCGAGAGCGTCCGCAACGACGCGACCGCCAAGGAGCGCGTCTCGACGGTCGACAACGCGGGCGGCTCGCTCGGCCAGGCCAGCGTGGCCCACGGCCTCGCCGAGCAGCGCGCCGGGGAGGTGGGGCAGTACGGCCTGGCCGCCGGGGCCGACGCCCCCTACGCACCGCTGCCGGCCCCGTGAGCGGCCCGCGCACCCTCGCCGCGGCAGCCGTCGCGGCGGTCGGGGCCTCCCTGGCCCACCGCCTGCTGACCCGGCGGGTCAGCGGCCTCCCGGTGGGAGCGCGTCAACCACGCGGGGAACCCGGTCACCCTCCTCGAGGGCCCGGCCTACGTCGTCGGTGCCGCCCTCGGGGCCACGGCGAGCGGGCCGGCCGGCGTCGTCGCGACCCTGGGGTCAGGAGCGTTCGGTGCCCTCGACGACCTCGCGGGGGACGGCGCCAGCAAGGGGCTGCGCGGCCACCTCGGCGCCGCGGCGCAGGGGCGGGTGACGACCGGACTGGTCAAGGTCCTCGGCATCGGGGCGACCGGTCTCCTCGCCGCGGCGCTCGCGGACCGACGGCGCGACGACGTCGGCGCGGTCGACACCCTGGCCGGCGGTGCGGTCGTCGCCGCCTCGGCCAACCTCGTCAACCTCCTCGACCTGCGCCCCGGCCGGGCCCTGAAGGCCACGGTGCTGTGCGCCGCCCCGTTGGTGCTGGGCCGCCGCGGACCCGGCGCGGCCGCGGCAGCCGCGGCGGTCGGCGCCGCCCTCGGCGTGCTGCGGCCCGACCTCGCCGGGACCGCCATGCTCGGCGACACCGGCGCCAACGCGGCGGGGGCCCTCGTCGGCAGCGCCCTCGTCGACCGCACCGGGCGGCGCGGGCGCCTCGCCGCCCTCGGCGGGCTCGTCGCCCTCACCCTGGCGTCGGAGAAGGTCTCCTTCACCCGGGTCATCGAGTCCACTCCCGGGCTGCGCGAGCTCGACGCCTGGGGCCGGCCCGGGCGATGACGCGCCGCCGCTTCGCCTCCGGCATCGCGGGGGCCGCCGGGCTCATCGCCGTCACCACCCTGCTCGCCCGTGCCGCCGGCTTCGCGCGCATCCTCGTCTTCGCCGACGCCGTCCGGGCCGGTGGCGTCGGCGGCATCTACCAGACGGTCAACGCCCTGCCCAACGTCCTGTTCGAGGTGGCCGCCGGGGGGATCCTCGCGGCCGTCGCGGTGCCGCTCATCGCCTCGCGGCTGGGAGCCGGGGAGCGCGACCGAGCCGAGCGCACGGCATCCGTCCTCCTCACCTGGACCCTGACGCTCCTCCTGCCGGTCGCGGGGCTGCTGTGGCTGCTGGCGCCCCGCATCGCCGAGGCGCTCGTCGTCGAGGGCGACCCGCAGGCGGCGGACGTCGGCGCCACCCTCCTCAGGATCTTCGCCGTCCAGGTGCCGCTCTACGGGCTCGGCATCATCCTCACGGGGCTGCTCCAGGCCCACCGGCGCTTCCTCGCCGCGGCCCTGGCGCCGCTCGCCTCCTCGCTCGTCGTGCTCGCCTCCTACCTCTGGTACGGCTCGATCGTCGAGGGGCAGACGGCGCCGGCGCTGGTCAGCGACGAGGCGATCCGCGTGCTCGGCTGGGGGACGACGCTCGGCGTGGTCGTGCTCTCGGTGCCCCTGGTCGTGCCGGCGATGCGTACCGGCTGGCGCTGGCGGCCGGGGCTGCGCCTGCCGGCGGACGACGCCCGGCGGATCGGCACCCTCGCCTCGGCCGGCGTCATCGCCCTGCTCGCCCAGCAGGGCGCCGTGCTCGTCACGATGTGGCTCGCCAAGGGGTCGGGCGACAGCGGGACGTTCCCCGTCTACCTCTACGCCCAGGCCGTCTACCTCCTGCCCTACGCCGTGCTCGCCGTGCCCCTGGCGACGAGCGCCTTCCCGGCCCTGGCCGCCCGCAGCGGCGCGGGGGAGGACGTCACCGCAACCCTGTCCCGCACCCTGCGCGCGGTCCTCGTGCTGACCGGCCTGTCCGTGGGCGTCCTCATCGCCGCCGCACCCGCGATCGGGGCCTTCTTCTCCCTGCTCGATGCCCGCCGCGGCGACGGCGCGGCCAGCACCCAGGCCCTCGCCGCGCTGCCCGCGACGCTCACGGCCTACGCCCCCGGCCTCGTCGGTTTCGGCCTCACCGCGCTGCTGACCCGGGCGCTGTACGTGCGCGGCCGGCCGACCGATGCCGGGCTCGCCGCCGCGCTCGGGTGGAGCATCGCCGCCCTGCTGCCGCTCCTGCTCGTCGGGACGGGGCAGGGCCCCGGCGCGACCCTGCGTGCCCTGGGGCTCGCGTCGACGCTCGGCATGACCGTCTCCGGCGTCGCCCTCGTCCTCCTCGTGCGGCGCACGTGGGGGCCCGAGGCCACCCGGGGGGCGGGGCGCACGACCGGCGCCCTCGTCGTCGCGGCCGCGGTCGCCGTGCTCGTCGGCAGCCTCGTGACGCACGGTCGGCCGATGGACGACCTCCTCGAGGCCGTCCTCGTGGGCCTCGCTGCCGGCGCGGCAGCGCTGGCCGCGTCCGTCGTCGCGCTCGCCCTGGGCGACTCCGCCATGATGGCGGAGGTCCTCAAGCGCGGTCGGGCCAGACGCCACCGGAAGGAGCCCGCATGAACGTGCTCCTCGTGCTCGGGACGAGCGCGGGCGGCGTCGGCCGGCACGTCCACGACCTCGCCGGGTCGCTCACCGAAGCGGGCCACCACGTCGTCGTCGCGTGCCCCGTCGAGGTCGACGAGCACTTCGGTCTGCACGACGTCGCCGCCGGAGTCGTCCCCATCGAGCTCTCGGACCGGCCGCACCCGTTGCACGACGCCGCGGCAGTCCGCGAGATCGCCGACCTCGCCCGGGGGGCCGACGTCGTGCACGCCCACGGACTGCGGGCGGCCTCCCTCGCGGTCCTCGCGACGGCCCGCACCGGCGTGCCGGTCGTCTCGACGCTGCACAACGCCGCCCCGAGCGGCACCCTCACCCGAGCGGTGTACGCCGCGCTCGAGCGGGTCGTGGCGCGAGGCAGCTCCCTCGTCCTCGGCGTCTCGGCCGACCTCGTCGAGCGGATGGAGAGCCTGGGCGCTCGCCGCGCCGCCCTCGCGGTCGTCGCCGCGCCGCGGCCTCGGCATGCCGTGCGTGACCGGTTCGCGGTGCGCACCGCCCTGGGCGTCGGAGGGCACACCGCGCTGGGAGTCGTGGTGGCCCGGCTCGCCCCGCAGAAGGGGCTCGACCTCCTCCTCGACGCGCACCGCGAGCTGCACGGCTCGGTCGACCTCGTCACGGTGGTCGCCGGCGACGGTCCGCTGCGCGCGCCCCTGCAGGCGAGGATCGACGCCGAGGACCTCCCCGTGCGCCTGCTCGGGCAGCGAGCCGACGTGCCCGACCTCCTCAGCGCGGCCGACGTCGTCATCTCCAGCGCCGTCTGGGAGGGCCAGCCGGTCGCCGTCCAGGAGGCGCTCCACGCCGGGGCCGCGATCGTCGCCACGGACGTCGGCGGGACCGGCGCGGTCACGGGCGAAGCGGCACTGCTCGTCCCGGCCGCGGACCCCGTCTCCCTCTCGAGGGCGATCCGCGACGTCGTCCTGCACGGGGCCGTGCGCGACGAGCTGCGGTCCCGGGCGGTGGAGCGGTCGGCCTCCCTGCCGACGCGCGAGGACGCGCTGGCCGCCGCCCTCACGGCCTACCACTCCGTCGTCCCGGTGAGTCAAGGGTCGTGAGCTGCCGTCCGACGGATGGGATCCGGCGACGCGCCCGGTGCGTCGGTCCGGGGGCGTGCGCCCGATGACGTATCGTTGAAGCCCGTGGTGCTTCAGACGACGAAACAGATCTTCGTGACCGGCGGCGTCGCCTCCTCGCTCGGCAAGGGGCTCACGGCATCCTCGCTCGGTCACCTCCTGCGGGCCCGCGGGCTGCGGGTGACGATGCAGAAGCTCGACCCCTACCTCAACGTCGACCCGGGCACGATGAACCCGTTCCAGCACGGGGAGGTCTTCGTCACCGACGACGGCGCCGAGACCGACCTGGACATCGGGCACTACGAGCGCTTCCTCGACGTCAGCCTGCGCGGCAGCGCCAACGTCACGACCGGCCAGGTCTACAACCGGGTCATCCAGCGCGAGCGGCGCGGGCGAGTACCTCGGCGACACCGTCCAGGTCATCCCGCACATCACGAACGAGCTCAAGGAGCGGATGCGGGCGCAGGCGGCCGGCTCGCCGGGGGTGAGCGACGCCGACGCGCCGGACATCATCATCACCGAGATCGGCGGCACCGTCGGCGACATCGAGTCGCTGCCCTTCCTCGAGGCGGCCCGCCAGGTGCGCCACGACCTCGGCCGCGACAGCGTGTTCTTCCTCCACGTCTCGCTCGTCCCCTACCTCGCGCCGAGCGGTGAGCTGAAGACCAAGCCGACGCAGCACTCGGTCGCGGCGCTGCGGCAGGTCGGCATCCAGCCCGACGCGCTCGTCCTGCGCGCGGACCGCGAGATCCCCGACTCGATCAAGCGCAAGATCAGCCTCATGTGCGACGTCGACACCGAGGCGGTCGCGGCCGCCGTCGACGCCCCGAGCATCTACGACATCCCCAAGGTGCTGCACCGCGAGGGGCTCGACGCGTACGTCATCCGCCGCCTCGGGCTGACCTTCCGGGACGTCGACTGGACCGACTGGGACCTCCTCCTCGAGCGCGTCCACGCGCCCGAGCACGAGGTCGAGGTGGCCCTCGTGGGCAAGTACATCGACCTGCCCGACGCCTACCTCTCGGTGACCGAGGCGCTGCGCGCCGGCGGCTTCCACCACGACGCCAAGGTGCGCATCCGCTGGGTCGCCTCGGACTCGTGCGAGACCGAGGCCGGTGCCCACAAGGCCCTCGGCGGCGTCGACGCGGTGCTCGTCCCCGGCGGGTTCGGTGTGCGCGGCATCGAGGGCAAGGTCGGGGC
Source organism: uncultured Actinomycetota bacterium (assembly GCA_963751385.1). Taxonomy (GTDB): domain Bacteria; phylum Actinomycetota; class Actinomycetes; order Actinomycetales; family Dermatophilaceae; genus Fodinibacter. Next base: position 95,667 of record CAVVUD010000001.1, read on the forward strand.
GCTGCGCTGGGCGCGCGAGCGGGCCGTCCCCACCCTCGGCATCTGCCTGGGCCTGCAGTGCATGGTCATCGAGTACGCGCGGGCCGTGGCCGGCATCGACGGCGCCAGCTCCACGGAGTTCGACCCCGGGACACCGGCGCCGGTCATCGCGACGATGGAGGAGCAGAAGGCCTTCGTCGACGGCGCCGGTGACCTCGGCGGGACGATGCGGCTCGGCAGCCAGCGGGCCGAGCTCGTCGCCGGCTCGGTCGTGGCCACCGCGTACGGGACGACGTCGGTCGACGAGCGGCACCGGCACCGCTACGAGGTCAACGAGTCCTACCGCGGGGCGCTCGAGGCGGCGGGCCTCGTCATCAGCGGCACCCATCCCGACCTCGGTCTCGTCGAGTTCGTCGAGCTGCCCGTCGACGTGCACCCCTACTTCGTCGCGACCCAGGCGCACCCCGAGTTCAAGTCGCGCCCGACCCGCGCGCACCCGCTGTTCGCCGGGCTGATCGGTGCGGCCATCGAGGCCCAGCGCGCGTCGCGGCTCGTCGAGGTCGAGCGGCCGCGCCACCACGAGCCGGCGGAGGCGCATGCCTGAGCCGCTGCGCGACCGGTTCGACCGCCGGCCGGTGCTCTCGGCCGTGCCCGCGTTCACCGGGCGGGTCTGGGACGTCGTCAGCGAGGAGGTCGACCTCGGCGAGGGCGGTGTCGTCACCCGCGACTTCGTCGACCACACCGGTGCCGTGGCCGTGCTCGCGCTCGACGAGGAGGAGCGCGTCGTGCTCGTCCAGCAGTACCGCCACCCCGTCGGCGCCTTCGAGTGGGAGCTCCCCGCGGGCCTGCTCGACGTCGACGGCGAGCCGGCGCACCTGACCGCCGCCCGCGAGCTGCACGAGGAGGCCGACCTCACGGCAGGGGAGTGGCACCTGCTGCTCGACCACTTCGCGAGCCCCGGGGGGTCCAACGAGGCGCTGCGGGTCTTCCTCGCCCGTGACCTGGACGAGGTGCCCCACGACGACCGTCACGAGCGCGACGGCGAGGAGCTGGGGATGCCGGTGCGCCGCGTGCCGCTCGACGACGTCGTCGCCGCGGCGTTGGCCGGGGACCTGCACAACGGCACCCTGCTCATCGCGGTGCTGGCGGCGTCCCGGCTGCGGGACAGGGGGTGGGCGGGCCTGCGACGCGTCGACGAACCGTGGCCCACCCGGCCCCGAGGCCGCCGGTCGACCGCGGGTGACGGCAGCACCGGGTGAGCGGGTTCGGGGCGGGCCGCCCGGCATCCGGCCCGGTCGTCGGCACGTGCCCCTGCGGGGGGATGCCGGCCGGTGCCGCGCTCGACGACTGCTGCGGACCCGTGGTGGCCGGGGAACGGCTCGCCGACACCGCGGAGGCGCTGATGCGCTCGCGGTACACGGCGTACGCACTCGGGAAGGGCGACCACCTCTTCCGCACCTGGCACCCCCGCACCCGTACCGCGGACGCCGACCCCGACCCCCGGGTGCGGTGGACCCGGCTGGAGGTGCTCGACGTCGTCGCCGGCGGGGTCGACGACCCCGAGGGCGTCGTCGAGTTCCGGGCCGCGTGGGTCAGCGCCGACGACGGGCCGACGCGTCGGGGTGAGGTGCACGAGCGGAGCCGGTTCGCCCGGCGGGCCGGCCGCTGGGTCTACGTCGACGGCGGCGGCTGAGCCGGGGGCGCTACTGGTAGGAGACGAACCAGGGTGTCGGGTGGACCTGTGCCATGGTCTGCCCGGGCGTGAGCATGGGCGCGTCCTCGTCCTGGAAGTTCTTCCAGCCGAGCCAGACCCCCTTCGGCAGGTCGCGCCGCAGCGACCGCCAGGTCGCCTGCTTGTCGGCCTGCGCCCCCTGGCCGTCGGCGTGCACGAGCCACTGGATCTCGTCCAGGGAGGTGTCCAGCCGCTCGCGCCCCCGGACCATGGCCTGCCGGAACTGGTGCAGGGTGAGCACCTTCGGCGGCAGGTCGTGCTCGCGCACCAGGGCGGCGAGCCAGGCGCCGACCCGGTTGACCTCGTCGATGCCGACCGACCCGATCTGCTTGAGGTGCACCTGGTTCGGCCGCAGCCGCCACTCCGGGTCGAGGGCGAGACCGACCCACGGCCGACGGAACAGCTCCTCGTACTGACGGGCCTGGGTGAGGAAGTCGGTGCGCCCGGGCTGGAGGTCCAGGACGACGTACACGCCCGCGTCCTCCGCGGCCTCGACCCACGGCAGGAGCAGGTCGACCGGCGTGCGTCGCGAGTAGGACCCGTCGTTCTGGGCCGAGGGCGAGGCCACGGAGGCGATGATCTCGAAGGCGGGGACGACGGCACTGCCGGTCAGGGCCGCGTACTCGTCGGCCAGGCCCTTGGCGCGGGCCACGGCCCGACGGGCGGACTGCTCGCCGAGCATGCCCAGCGCCGCCGACTCGGGGTGTCCGTAGAGCGCGACCATCCGGCGCCCCGGGAATGGGAGCACCCCGCCTCCCGGCAGCTCGTCGGCGACCTGCGCGGTGCGGACCCGCTGGGTGAAGCGGTCCACCGGGCCGAACCCCGCTCCGACCGCGAGCACCGCCGCCCCGCCGGCTCGCAGCGCCGTTCGTACCTCCACGGACGCCCGCGGGTCGGCGTCCGTGGCGGTCACGACGTCCGCACCCACGGCCCGGAGCATCGGCTGGAGGCTTGCCGGCACCGCGCGCTCGTCGCGCACGAGCAGCACGGCACCGTGCGGGGTCGCCGTGCGCGGCAGGCCGGGGAGGTCGGGAAGCTCACCGACGGCGGTACCGGGGAGCACCTCGCGCTCGCCGAGCATCGTCGGCGCCGCCGAGGGAGTCGCCGCGCCGGACGCCGCCGACGAGTTGCGGTCGGCGGCCGCCGAGTAGCGCACCACGGTGCGGGCGCCCAGGCGGTCGAGCTCGTCGGCGAGCCCGGCTCCTGCGACGAGCAGCGGGATGCCGAGGTGGGTCGCCGCCGCGGACCCCTCGCGGAGGTCGGCCGGGTCGGCCGACGAGACGACGACGGCGGTCGCCTGCTCGAGCAGCGCTCGTGACGCGAGGACCGTCTCCTCGTCGGGAGCACCTGCGGGATCGACGACGCCGGCGTGGCCGGCCCCTCGGGCGGTCACCTCGTGGGCGCGCAGGCGCGCGTCCTTCTCGGCGGCCGTGCTCGTGGAGGAGGCGCTCCCGGCTTCCTCGCCGCTGTCGGATGCCGTGCACGCGCCGGCCGCGCCCACCGCGCCGACCGTCGCGGCACCGACGACCACGGTGGCCGCGGAGCGCAGCGCGGTGCGGCGGGGGAACGGGGTGCTCATGCTGCTCCGGGGGGTCGGCTGCCTCGGTCGCACCAGCGTGGCACGAATGCGTCGTCGTCGTGGAATCGCCCGGACCGCGACGCGTGGTACGACGGTGTGCATGGACCTCGAGAACATCGTCCTCGACGCGCGGGACCCGGCCACGCTCGGCCGCTTCTGGGAGGCGCTCCTGGGCGGCACGACCCTCACGGACGAGCCCGACGCCTTCGAGACGCGGATCTCGGTCGAGGGAGGCCCCGCCCTCGACCTGTGCCTGCAGCGCGTGCCCGAGCCGGTCACCCCCTCGCCGCGCCTGCACCTCGACCTCGCGGGCGGTCCTCGCCAGGCGGAGGTCGTGGAGCGAGCCCTCGGGCTCGGCGCGCGCCACCTCGACATCGGCCAGGGCGATGTGCCGTGGGTCGTCCTCGCCGACCCCGAGGGCAACCCGTTCTGCGTCATGGAGGAGCGGCCGGAGTACGCCGTGTCCGGACCGGTCGCAGCACTGCCCCTGGACAGCGCCGATCCCGAGCGCGACGCGGCGTTCTGGGCCGAGCTGTCCGGCTGGCGGCCCGTGGCGTCCAGCATGCCGGCGGCCCTGCGCCACCCCTCCGGGCGCGGCCCGCTGCTCGAGCTGTGCCCCGAGCCCCGGCCCAAGGGGACCGGCAAGAACCGCCTGCACCTCGACCTGCGCCTCGAGCCGGGCGACGACCCGGACCTCGTCGCCCGCCGGATCGGCGAGCTGGGCGGCCGCGAGCTCGACCCCGGGTGGGGCGAGCTGCCGTGGCGGGTGTTCGCGGACCCCTCCGGCAACGAGCTGTGCGTCCTGCCGGCCCGCACGACCTGAGCGACCGGTAACCCGTTCGGAGCGGGCCGGCCACCTCCGTAGACTGTGCCGGTCCACGCACCGGCGGCCGACCGCGGCCGGCGCGCCACGGCATCCCCCCTGATCCCGACCCTCGAAGGACCACTCGTGCTCCGCACCCACGAGGCCGGCACCCTGCGTGCCGCCCACACCGGCCAGACCGTCACCCTCACCGGGTGGGTGGCGAAGCGGCGTGACCACGGGGGAGTGGCCTTTCTCGACCTTCGCGACGCGAGCGGCATCGTGCAGGTCGTGGCGCGGGACGAGGTGCTCACGGCTGCCGCGCACGACCTGCGCAGCGAGTACGTCGTCAAGGTCGTCGGCGAGGTGACCGCGCGCGAGGAGCGCAACGTCAACCCCGACCTGCCGACCGGTGAGGTCGAGGTGGTCGCGACCCTGCTCGAGGTGCTCAACGCGTCCGCGCCGTTGCCGTTCCAGGTCGACGAGCGCGTGACCGTCGGCGAGGAGGCGCGCCTCAAGCACCGCTACCTCGACCTGCGCCGCCCGGGCGAACACTCGGCCGGGTCCGCGATCCGGCTGCGCTCGCAGGTCAACGCCGCGGCCCGCCGGGTGCTCGGGGCCCGCGACTTCGTCGAGATCGAGACGCCGACGCTCACCAGGTCCACGCCGGAGGGGGCCCGCGACTTCCTGGTGCCCGCGCGCCTGGCGCCCGGCTCCTGGTACGCCCTGCCGCAGAGCCCCCAGCTGTTCAAGCAGCTGCTCATGGTCGCCGGCATGGAGCGCTACTACCAGATCGCCCGCTGCTACCGCGACGAGGACTTCCGCGCCGACCGACAGCCGGAGTTCACCCAGCTCGACATCGAGATGAGCTTCGTCGAGCAGGCCGACGTCATCGAGCTCGGCGAGGCCGTCGTCCGCGAGATCTGGTCGCTCATCGGGGTCGACCTGCAGACCCCGTTCCGCCAGCTGACCTACGCCGAGGCGATGCGCCGCTTCGGCACGGACAAGCCGGACCTGCGCTTCGGGCTCGAGCTCGTCGAGTGCACCGACTACTTCGCCGACACCCCGTTCCGGGTGTTCCAGGCCGACTACGTCGGGGCCGTCGTCATGCCCGGCGGCGCGAGCCAGCCGCGCAAGCAGCTCGACGCCTGGCAGGACTGGGCCAAGCAGCGCGGCGCCCGCGGCCTCGCCTACGTGCTCGTCCAGGAGGACGGCACGCTCGCCGGGCCGGTGGCGAAGAACCTCCCGGACTCCGAGCTCGCCGGCCTCGCCGCCCACGTCGGGGCCGAGCCGGGCGACTGCGTGTTCTTCGCCGCCGGCGCCACCAAGGCGTCCCGCGCACTCCTGGGCGCCGCGCGCCTCGAGATCGGCCGGCGCTGCGGCCTCGTCGACGAGTCGGCGTGGAGCTTCCTCTGGGTCGTCGACGCGCCGCTGTTCGAGCCGGCGGCGGATGCCGTCGCGGCCGGTGACGTGGCGGTGGGCGCTGGTGCGTGGACGGCCGTCCACCACGCGTTCACGTCGCCGAAGGGCGAGTTCCTCGACACCTTCGACACCGACCCGGGCCCGGCGCTCGCCTACGCCTACGACATGGTCTGCAACGGCAACGAGATCGGCGGCGGCTCGATCCGTATCCACCGGCGCGACGTGCAGGAGCGGGTGTTCCGGGTCATGGGCCTGTCCGCGGAGGACGCCCAGGAGAAGTTCGGCTTCCTCCTCGACGCCTTCCAGTTCGGTGCCCCGCCGCACGGGGGCATCGCCTTCGGCTGGGACCGCGTCGTCATGCTGCTCGGGGGCTTCGAGTCGATCCGCGACGTCATCGCCTTCCCCAAGTCGGGGGGCGGCTACGACCCGCTGACCGACGCCCCGGCCCCCATCACGCCCGAGCAGCGCAAGGAGGCCGGCATCGACCCCCGCCCCCCGGCATCCGCGGGCTGACCCGTCGTCAGCGGTCGAGGAAGCGCGAGCAGCGCCTCGTTGAACTCCGCGGCGTGCGAGACGTTGATGCCGTGCGGCCCGCCGGCGATCACCTGCAGCTCGCTGCCCTCCACCTGCTCGTGGGTGCGCTGGCCCGGACTTCTCCAGGGGGACGATCGCGTCGGCGTCGCCGTGGATGACGAGGGTCGGCACCGTGACCTTCGCGAGGTCCTGCGTGAAGTCCTCGACCCAGGAGGCGATGCACTCGCGCGCCCCGTGGACATCCGCATCGAGAGCGAGCCGGAGGGCCTCCTGGCGCTGCTCCTCGGTCACCTTGAGCTCGCCGTCGGCGCTGAAGAAGGTGCGCGTGAAGCCGTCCAGGAAGCCCGCCGGGTCGGCCTCCAGGTCGGCCTGCATCTGCTGGACCGTGGCGTCGTCGAGGGCGCCGTCGGGGTGGGAGTCGTCCTTCCTCAGGCAGGGCGGGATCGCCGCGGCGAAGACGGCGCTGCGCACCCGGTCCGCGCCGTGCGTCCCCAGGTACCGGGCGACCTCACCGCCGCCCATGGAGAAGCCGACGAGGGTGACGTCGCGCAGGTCGAGGTCGCTCAGCACCGCGTCGAGGTCATCGGTGAGGGTGTCGTAGTCGTACGAGCAGTCGGCACCCGGCTTGTCCGACCGGCCGAAGCCCCGCCGGTCGTAGGTGAGGACCCGGTAGCCCGCCGCCCCGAGGGTCGGCTCCTGGCCCGACCACGATGCTCCGCTGAGCGGCCAGCCGTGGATCAGGACGACGGGCCGGCCGTCGCCCCCGGTGTCCTCGACGTGGAGGGAGTAGGGGCCATTGTTGATCGTGGGCATCGTTGACCTTTCGTCGTGGTGCGGGTCTGTCCACGATAGGCAGGCGCGGGATGCCGGTGGGCCGATCGAGGCGCTCCACCTCGCGGTCGAGGGTGCGGCGTCGCCTCGACTGCTCGGCGCGGGCTCAGCCGAACCAGCGGCTCGTCCACTCCATCCCCGTCCGGAAGCCCAGGCGGTGGTAGAGCCGGCGGGCGGCCTCGTTGTCCGCGAACATCCCGAGGGCGCAGGCGCCGGTGGCCTCGACGGCGAGCCGGGTCAGGTGCGCGGTGACCGCCGCCCCCCAGCCCTCGCCCCGCCGGTCGGTGGCGACCGCGATACCGGCCAGCGTCGGGGTGCCGCCCTCGCTCGGCTCGCTGCACCCGACGGCGACGAGCCGCCCGTCGCGGCCGTGCACGCCGACCCAGTCCTGCTCCGGGCGGGCGAACGGCTGCCCGTGGGTGCGCGGGCTGTGCTCGTCGAGGAAGCGGACGACCTCGGGCCCGGTCGCGGGGTCGAGGGGACGCACGTGCTCCTCACCGAGCACGGGTGGGGGCGCGTCGCGGGTCCACAACCAGTCCCAGTCGCCGCCGCGCGTCCCGAGCTCGAGGCGCTCGGCGACGACGCCGACCGAGCCCCGGGGAACACTGAGGTGCCGCTTGCCTCCGCCGGTGACCCAGGCGCGCACCTCGGGGTCGTCCAACAGCCCGGCCAGGCCCCCGGCCGACCCGAGCACCGCAGAGCCGGGGACCCCGTGGTCGGAACGCCGGGAGAACGCGACCGTGGCACCCGGAGGCGACCCGACGGCGTAGGCCGGGCCGCGGAAGCCCGCGCCGACGTCGAGCGCGGCGACGGGGTGGCTCCCGGTGGCCTCGAGGAGCTCGACCTGCGTCGAGAGGCGGCGCACCGGGCTCACTCCGTGATGCCCCAGCGCTCGTGGAGGCGGCGCAACGGCCGGGGGGCCCACCAGTTGACCGAACCCAGCACCGACATCGTCGCCGGGACGAGCAGCATCCGCACGAGGGTGGCGTCGATGACGATGGCCAGCACGAGCGCCACCCCGACCTGCTTCATGACGAGGAGGTCCCCGGCGGCGAACCCGGCGAAGACGATGACCATGAGCAGCGCCGCCGACGTGATGATCCGGCCGGACCGCTGCAGCCCGAGCGTCACGGCGGTCCGGGTGTCGTGCCCCTGCTCGTGCAGCTCGACGATCCGCGAGAGGAGGAACACCTCGTAGTCCATCGACAGCCCGAAGCCGAACGCGAGCACGAGGAGCGGGACGGTGTTCTCGACGGCCCCGGTGGAGGTGAACCGCAGGAGCTTCTCGAGGTGCGCGTCCTCGAAGATCCAGACGGTGAGCCCGAGCGCGGCGCCGAGCGAGAGCACGTTCATGACGAGCGCCTTGACCGGGATGACGACCGAGCCGGTCATGAGGAAGAGCAGGACGAGGGTGGCGAGCACCACGAGCCCCACCGCCCACAGCGCCCGGTCGGCGACGGTGGCGCGGAAGTCGACGATGCCCGAGGCCTGCCCGACGACCCACGCCTCGAACGGCGGCCGGTCGGTGCGCAGCGAGTCGACGAGCGACCGCGACGCCTCACCGGTGCCGGTGTCGGCCGTCTGGAAGCCGACCGTCGTGACGCCGTTCTCGAGGGTGCGCACCGGGTCGACCGACTCCACGCCGGGGCGGTCGGCCACGGTCCCCGCCCACGCCTCGACCTCCGCCGCCGGAGCACGCGAGACGACGAGCACCTCGGCTCCGGCGAGGAGGGGGTACCCCTCGCGGAAGTCCTCGTAGAACGTCCGCTCGGGGGTGCCCTTGGGCAGCAGCTCGGGCCCCGAGGAGGTCAGGTGCATGCGCAGCGCGGGCACCGCCAGGACGACGAGCAGCCCGGACACGACGACGATGACGAGCCAGGGCACCCGGTGCACCGTCTCGGCGAGGCGCGAGAAGACCCCGACGTCACCCGAGACCTCCGTGCCACGGCGCAGGAGGCGGCGAGCACCGATGGTGCACAGGGCGGGGATGAGGGAGAGCGCCACGGCGAGCGCGACGAGGACGACCGACACGCCCGCCGCGCTCACCGCCCGGATGAACGGGATCTCGAGCACCATGAGGCCGGCGAGCGAGATCGCCACGGTGAGCGCCGAGAAGACGACGGTGCGTCCGGCGCGGTTCATCGTCGCGGCGGTGGCCGCGGTGACCTGCTCCGCGGTGGCCTCCGCGACCGGCAGGCCCCGCAGCAGCTCGCGCATCTCCTCGCGGAACCGCGAGACGACGAGCAGGCCGTAGTCGATGGACAGGCCGAGCCCCAGCACGGTGACGACGTTGACGACCGTCGCGTCGAGGTCGAGCAGGTAGGACAGCCCCAGCAACGAGGCGAGGGCGCCGGCGATGGAGGCGATCGCGCCGAGCACGGGGAAGCCGGCCGCGACGAAGCCGCCGAAGACGAGCACCATGACGAGGAAGCTCAGGGGCAGGGCGATGCCCTCGCCGCGCTGGCCGTCGGTCTTGACCTGGGCGATGATGCGGTCGACGAGCGACCGCAGCCCCCCGCGCTGGTCACCGGTGGCCGCGGTCTCGTCGGCCAGCCGGTCGAGGACCGCGTCGACCTGCTCGGTGGCGTCCGCCTCGGCCTCGCTCGTGACGTCACCGTCGAAGGTCACGACGGTCGCGAAGCCGCCGGATGCCGGGTCGCCGTCGAGCACGAAGCGCAGGGCCGCGGGGCTGGTCGGGCCCTCGGGCACGACGAAGGGGTTGACCGCCGACTCGACGTGCTCGACGGCCGCCAGGTCGCGCACGGCGGCCGCGCCGGCCGCGGCGACGGCGGGGTCGGCGAGGTCGACGCCGGTGAGCGTCTGCGTGTAGGTGCTGAACCCGCTGCCGCCGCCCTCGGCGAGGAGGTCGCGCCCCTGCTGGTTCTCGCCGTCGACGACGATCTCGCCGCTGTCGAGCCGGTCGAACAGGCTGGAGCGTTCCCACGGCACCGAGGGCCACGGCGAATCCCGTGACGATGAGGAGGAGCCAGGCGACGAGGACCGTCCGGGCGTGCCGGGCGACGAACGCCCCCCACCGGCGCAGCAGCGGCACCGTGGCGGGGGTCGTGCTCGGACATGGGCACAGCGTGCCAGAGGGCCCCGGAACGGCCCCACAGGGCGGTCGTGTGCCACGGTTGCCGGATGAGTGCCACCCGGACCCGTCCCGACCGCACCGCCGACGAGCGCACGCAGCTGCTCGGCTGGTTCGATCTCCAGCGCGGCATCGTGCGGATGAAGTGCGAGGGCCTCTCCGACGAGGACGCCCACCGCTCGCTCGTCCCCACCTCGCCGCTGATGACGGTGGCGGGGATCGTGTCGCACCTGCGCTGGACCGAGGAGCTCTGGTTCCGTGAGTGCCTGCTCGGCGAACCGGGCACCGGGCGCGGCAGCGGACAGCAGCCGGCGGGGGTCGAGGACGCCGAGTTCCTCGTCGACGGCATCCCGCTCGCGACGCTGCTGGCCGAGTACGACGAGGAGTGCGCGCGCTCCGACGCCGCGATCGCCGACCACGCGCTCGATGCCCCCGGCAGCACCGCCCTGCACCCGGTGGGCGAGGCCTCTCTGCGCTGGATGCTGCTCCACATGCTCGAGGAGACCGCCCGGCACGCCGGCCACCTCGACCTGATCCGCGAGCTCCTGGACGGCGAGAAGGGCTACTTCTGATCACATTTGCCCCAATCTCCCCACCTGTCACACCAGTACGGTCCACAATGGTCGCGCCCGCGGCCATCTCCGACCGGCCCGGGGCAGGGAGCAGCCCATGTCACCGCGACGACGCGCGACCGCCGCACTGGCGACCCTCCTCTCGTCCCTCGTCGTCGGGGTGGCCTTCGCCGACGTCGCCCGGGCCGACCCCTCGACGCCCGCCACGTATCCCGCTGCCTCCTCCGCGACGCGGGCCCAGGGGCGCTTCTTCGACACCTGCGTGGCACCCTCGCTGTCCGCCCTGTCGGCGTGGCGCGGGACCTCCCCCTACAGGGGCGTCAACATCTACTTCGGCGGGCGCAGCCGCGCCTGCACGCAGCCGAACCTCACCACCGCGTGGGTCCGGAGTGCCTCGGCCGCCGGCTGGGCGCTGGTCCCGACGTACGTCGGCTACCAGCCGTTCTGCGCCTACGGGAACCACTCGTACCGGTTCTCGGCCAGCGGAGCGGCCGCGAGCGGCAGCGCGGACGGGACCGACGCCGTCGCGCGAGCCCGCAGCCTCGGCCTCCTCCCCGGCAGCGCGCTCTACGCCGACATCGAGAACTACGACCGCTCCAGCACCTCCTGCGTCGCGGCAGTGCGCACCTACGTCTCCGAGTGGACGCGGGCCCTGCACCGGGCGGGCTACCTCGCCGGTGTCTACGTCCACCAGAACTCCGGCCTGCGCAACCTTGCCGGCAGCTACCTGTCGACGTCGCTGGCGCGGCCGGATGCCGTGTGGACGGCCCGGTGGGACAACGTCGCGTCCCTGACCGGCTGGCCCACCGCCGGTGACACCCTGTGGGCCGAGTGGCAGCGCGCCAAGCAGTACCGCGGCGACCACATGGAGACCTGGGGTGGGGTGACCATGGAGGTCGACAGCGACATCCTCAGGGCGCCGGTCGCCACCGTCGCCAGGACCTACAGGGTCACGTCGACGGGCGTGCTCAACGTGCGCAGCGGCCCCACGGCCACGTCGGCGATCGTCGGCACGCTCCAGCCCGGCAGCGCCGCGGCGCTCGTCTGCCAGGCCCGCGGGCAGCAGGTGGGCACGACGACGGTGTGGGACCGCACGAGCACCGGGGGCTACGTGTCCGACGCCTACGTGTCGACCCCCTCGAGCACGGGCTTCAGCTCAGCCCTTCCACGCTGCTCCAACCCGGGGCAGATCACCGTCTCGACCCCCGTCAACACGCGGTCGGGGCCGGGCACGTCTACACCAACCTCGACCGGCCGCTCCAGGGCGGAGCGCTCGCCTACGTCGCCTGCCAGAAGTCGGGTTCGCTCGTCGGGACGACCCGGGTGTGGAACCAGCTCGTCGACGGCCGCTGGGTCAGCGACTACTACGTCTCCAACAGCTCGAACACGACGTACAGCGCACCGGTCCCGCGCTGCCCCTGAGGCAGGGATAGCCTCGCGGTCGTGAGCCTCGAGGAGCCCGACCTGTTCGGTGCCGCGGCCGCCGACGGTGGCGGCGCGGCCGGGAGCGGCACGGCATCCCTGCCGCCGCTCGCCGTGCGGATGCGGCCGCGCAGCATCGACGAGGTCAGGGGCCAGGGCGACGCTGCTCCGTCCGGGAAGCCCGCTGCGCCGGCTCATCGAGGGCAGCGGGGGAGCGGCGGGCCCGGTGTCGGCCATCCTCTGGGGGCCGCCCGGCACCGGGAAGACCACGCTCGCGCACCTCGTCGCGACCGCGGCCGACCGCGAGTTCGTCCAGCTGTCCGCGGTCACCGCCGGGGTCAAGGACGTGCGGGCGGTCATGGAGCACGCCAACCGGGCCCGCGACATGTACGGGCGCCAGACGGTGCTCTTCCTCGACGAGATCCACCGCTTCACCAAGGCCCAGCAGGACGCGCTGCTCCCGGGCGTCGAGAACCGCCAGGTCGTCCTCGTCGCGGCCACGACCGAGAACCCGTCGTTCTCCGTCATCGCGCCGCTGCTCTCGCGCTCGATGCTGCTCACGCTCGAGCCGCTCGGCGACGCGGACGTCGCCGACCTGCTCACCGCTGCCGTCGTCGACCCCCGCGGCCTCGACGGCGCCTACGCCCTCGACGACGACGCTCGTGACCACCTCGTGCGGCTCGCCGGCGGTGACGCCCGCCGTGCCCTCACCTTCCTCGAGGCCGCGGCGGGAGTCGCCGAGGATGCCGTCGCCCCCGGTGCGGACCGCCCCGACACCCTGCCCATCACCCTCGCGCAGACCGAGCAGGCCGTCGCGCACGCCGCCGTGCGGTACGACCGCACGGGCGACCAGCACTACGACGTGGCCTCGGCCCTCATCAAGTCGATGCGCGGGTCCGACGCCGACGCCGCCCTCCACTACCTCGCCCGGATGCTCGAGGCGGGGGAGGACCCGCGCTTCATCGCCCGCCGGGTGGTCATCGCCGCCTCCGAGGACGTCGGGCTCGCCGACCCCACGGCGCTGCAGACCGCGGTCGCGGCGATGCACGCCGTGGCGCAGATCGGCATGCCGGAGGCGCGCATCATCCTCGCCCAGGCCGTCGTCCACAACGCGCTCGCGCCGAAGTCGAACGCCGCCTACACCGGCATCAACGAGGCGGTCGCCGACGTCCGGGCCGGCCGCGGTGGGCCGGTGCCCGCGCACCTCCGGGGGAGCGGGTACGCCGGGGCCGCCCGCCTCGGGCACGGTGCGGGCTACGTGTACGCCCACGACGAGCCGGACGCCGTGGCGGCGCAGCAGTACCTCCCCGACGACCTCGCCGAGGGCACCGACTACTACCGCCCGACGGACCGCGGCTTCGAGGCCCGGCTCCAGGAGCGGTGGACCTGGCTCAGGGGCCGGCTGGGCCGGTAACCCGCGCGAACGGCATCCGCCCGGACGCTAGGCTCGGGCGCATGACGGTGACGCTCGGAGGCATCGCGGGGCTCATCGCCGCGCTCGCGTTCGCGTACCTCGTGGTGCGCCTGGCCGGGCTGCTCGGCAAGGCCGGCAAGGTGCTCGACGAGACGACCGTGAGCCTGCGCACGACGAGCGACAACGTGCAGCCGACGCTGCAGGGCCTCACCGACACCGTCAGCCTGACCAACGACCAGCTGACCCGGGTCGACTCGATCACGAGCTCGGTGACGACGATGACGACGAACGCGTCGGCGCTGACGTCGCTGACGGCCGCGACGATCGGCACGCCGCTCATCAAGGTGGCGGCCTTCAGCTACGGGGTCCGCACCGCGGTCCGCGGCCTGTCGAGGAAGGACGCGTCGTGAGGGGCCGCTCGGTGCTGCTCGCCGCCGCGGCGGTCGGGGTCGGCTACGCGCTGTGGCGGCTGCCGGTCACCCAGCGCTTCGTCACGACCGTGCGGGAGGCGTCGGCCCGACGCGAGGTGGAGCTGCGCGAGGCGGTCGAGGTCGCGGTCGAGGCCGACGCCACGAGCCGCGCGCCGCGCCACGCCGCCTGGTCGACCGCGCCCGACCTCGAGGTCGACGCGGGCTGGGACCGCCGGCGCGACCGCCCCGAGGGCGCCCCGGCATCCGCCCTCGGTGAAGGGGACCCGGGTCGCTCGCTGACTCCCGACGAGGCACGCGCCCTGCTCCTCGACCCGACCGGGGAGCGAGCTCCGTAGGGGCGCCCTTCGCCCCCGCCTCCCGCCCACTCCCCGGAGCGCACGGCACGCGACCCCGCGTGCCCCGCCCGGTGCCCAGAACACCCCCAAAGGACAGAACCCATGGAAACCGCTGAGATCCGGCGACGCTGGCTGGCGTTCTTCGAGAAGAACGGCCACACCGTCGTCCCCTCCGCGCCGCTCATCCACGACGACCCGAACCTGCTCTTCGTCAACGCCGGCATGGTGCCCTTCAAGCCCTACTTCCTCGGTCAGGAGAGCCCCACCTGGGAGCGCGCGACGAGCGTGCAGAAGTGCGTGCGCACCGGTGACATCGAGGAGGTCGGCAAGACCTCGCGGCACGGCACGTTCTTCCAGATGAACGGCAACTTCTCGTTCGGCGACTACTTCAAGGAGGGGGCCATCTCCCTCGCCTGGGAGCTCGTGACGACCCCCCAGTCGCAGGGCGGCTACGGCCTCGACGCCGACCTCATCTGGCCCACCGTCTACGAGGACGACGACGAGGCGTTCTCGATCTGGCGCGACACGATCGGCGTGCCCGAGGCCCGCATCACGCGCCGGGGCAAGCTGGACAACTACTGGCACATGGGCGTCCCCGGCCCCGGGGGCCCCTGCAGCGAGATCTACCTCGACCGCGGGACCCGAGTACGGCCCCGAGGGTGGCCCGGCCGTCGACGAGGACCGCTACCTGGAGTTCTGGAACCTCGTCTTCATGCAGGAGGAGCTCTCGGCGGTGCGCGCCAAGGACGACTTCGACATCGTCGGCCCGCTGCCCAAGCGCAACATCGACACCGGCATGGGCCTCGAGCGGATGGCGACGCTGCTCCAGGGCGTCGACAACCTCTACGAGATCGACGAGGTCTACCCCGTCATCGCCCGCGCCGCGGAGATGACCGGCAAGCGGTACGGCGAGCAGTCCGGCCACTCCGCGGGCTCGAGCCACCCGGACGACGTGCGGCTGCGGGTCGTCGCCGACCACGTGCGCTCCTCGCTCATGCTCATCGGCGACGGCGTGACGCCCGGCAACGAGGGCCGCGGCTACGTGCTGCGCCGGATGCTGCGCCGCTCGGTGCGCTCGATGCGCCTGCTCGGTCACGAGGACCCGTGTCTGCCCGAGCTGCTGCCCGTGTCGCTCGAGCGGATGAAGCAGTCGTACCCCGAGCTCGAGACCGGCTTCGACCGGATCGCGCAGATCGCCTACGCCGAGGAGGAGGCGTTCCGCCGCACCCTCGCGTCGGGGACGACCATCCTCGACACCGCGGTCGCGCGCACGAAGAGCAGCGGCGGGTCGACCCTCGCGGGCGACCAGGCGTTCCAGCTGCACGACACGTACGGCTTCCCCATCGACCTCACCCTGGAGATGGCGGCCGAGCAGGGCCTCGAGGTCGACCGCGAGGGGTTCGCGCACCTCATGCGCGAGCAGCGCGAGCGGGCCAAGGCGGACGCCAAGTCCAAGAAGTCGGGGCACGCGAACACCGAGGTGTGGCGCGACCTGCGGGCCAACGGCGCGACCGACTTCCTCGCCTACGAGGAGCTCACGAGCGAGGCGACCGTCATCGGGCTGGTCGTCGACGGCGAGGCGGTGCCCGAGATCGAGCCCGGCCAGCGCGGGCAGGTGGTGCTCAACCGCACCCCGTTCTACGCCGAGAGCGGCGGCCAGATCGCCGACGAGGGCGTCATCACCGCCGACGGCGTGCACCTGAAGGTCGTCGACGTGCAGCGCCCGGTCAAGGGTCTCGTCGCGCACACGGTCGAGGTCGTCACCGGCCCGCTGCACACCGGTGCCAGCGTGCAGGCCGAGGTCGACCCCGAGTGGCGGCTGTCGGCGTGCCAGGCGCACTCGGGCACGCACGTCGTGCACGCGGCGCTGCGCCAGGTGCTCGGGCCGTCGGCGCTGCAGTCGGGCTCGTACAACAAGCCCGGCTACCTGCGCCTCGACTTCGCGTGGGGGTCGGGCCTGTCGCCGGAGACCCGCAGCGAGATCGAGGAGGTCGCCAACCTCGCCGTGCGCCAGGACCTGCCGGTGTCGGCGACCTTCATGCCCCTGCCGCGGGCCCGGGAGATCGGGGCCCTGGCCCTCTTCGGCGAGACCTACGACGAGGACGTGCGCGTCGTCGAGATCGGCGGCCCGTGGAGCCGCGAGCTGTGCGGTGGAACCCACGTGCAGCACTCGAGCCAGATCGGCGCGCTCACCGTGACCGGTGAGTCGTCCGTGGGTTCGGGCGTGCGTCGCATCGAGGCGTTCGTCGGCATCGACGCGCTGCGGTACCTCGCCCGCGAGCGGGCGATCGTGGCGGAGCTGAGCGGACTCGTCGGGGCCCGCCCCGACGAGCTCGCGGAGCGGGTCGGGGCGATGGTCACCCGGCTCAGGGACGCCGAGCGCGAGCTCGAGCGGGCGCGGCGCGAGCAGGTGCAGGCCGCGGCCGGCAACCTCACCGAGCGGGCCCGCGACGTCAACGGCGTCACCTACCTCGGCCACGACGCCGGGGATGCCGGCGCCGACGACGTGCGCACCATGGTGCTCGACCTGCGGGGCCGGCTCGGCACCGAGCGGCCCAGCGTCGTCGCGATCACCGGTGCGGCCAAGGGGCGCCCGGTCGTCGTCGTGGCGACCAACGAGGCGGCGCGCTCACGCGGCATCCGCGCCGGTGAGCTGGTCCGGGTGGCGGCCACGGCCCTCGGTGGGGGCGGCGGGGGCAAGGACGACATCGCGCAGGGCGGCGGCCAGGACGCGACCAAGGTGGGCGAGGCGCTCGCCGCGGTCGAGTGGCGCGTCGGGGAGCTCGCCGGCTGATGCCGGACGACGCCGGCCGCGGCACGTCGGCGCCCCCGTCCCGGGAGCGTGGCGTGCGGATCGGCGTCGACGTGGGCAGCGTGCGCGTGGGGGTCGCCGCGAGCGACCCGGACGGGCTGCTCGCGACCCCGGTGGCGACGCTCGCCCGGCATCCGGGCTCGGCGCCCGGCCCCGACGACGGCGACATCGCAGGCGATCGCCGACCTCGTGCGCGAGCGCTCGGCGGTGGGTGTCGTCGTGGGTCTGCCGCGCTCGTTGTCCGGGGGAGAAGGTCCCGCTGCTGCGGTGGCGCGCGGTTATGCTGCCGTCGTGGCGGCGCGCGTCGCGCCGGTGTGGGTTCGTCTCGTCGACGAGCGTCTCACCAGTGTCGACGCTCACCGCACGCTCCGTGACAGCGGCGTCGCAGCACGGCGACAGCGGGCGGTGGTCGACCAGGCCGCCGCGGTGCTGATCCTCCAGACGGCCCTCGACACGGAGCGCAGCACCGGCTCACCTCCCGGCGAGCGGGTCAGGCCTGGACGGCGCAAGCCCCGGACGAAGGACCCACGGCAGTGACGAAGCAGCACGACGTCACCGAGACGATCTTCGGGGAGCCCCCGCCCCCGATCCGCAGCCGTCGCGACCTCCACCGTCAGCGCCGGCGTCGGCCCCGCCGCCGCGGGCGTCGCCTGCTCGTGCTCCTCCTGGCCGTCGTGCTCGTCGGCGGCGCCGCCTGGGCGGCGTTCGGAGCCATCCGGCCGATGGTCGCCGGGCTGTTCACCCAGTCGGAGGCCGATGACTTCGCCGGCCCCAGCGGCGTGCGGGTCGACGTCGTCGTCGAGCCCGGGCAGACCGGCGAGGACATCGCCACGACCCTGCGCGACGCGGGCGTGGTCAAGACGCGCACCGCCTACCTGCGGGTCGCCAACGCGGACCAGCAGCGGGCGGCGGCCATCCAGCCGGGGAGCTACGCCCTGGCCAAGGGGATGCCGGCCCAGGAGGCCTTCGACCTGCTGGCCGACCCGGGGAACCGCGTCGCCAACGGGACGACGATCCGCGAGGGCCTGTGGACCGCCGAGACGTTCGCGGCCCTGTCGAAGTCGACCGGCGTGCCCGTCGAGGAGTACGAGAAGGCCGCGAAGGACCCGAAGGCGATCGGGCTGCCGGCCGAGGCGGACGGCGACGTCGAGGGCTGGCTGTTCCCCTCGACCTACGAGTTCGGCAAGGACACGAGCGCCACGGACCAGCTCACCGCCATGGTCGAGATGACCGTCAAGGTCCTCGAGGAGGCGGGCATCCCGCGCGACGAGTGGCAGCGCACGCTGACGATCGCCTCGATCGTCGAGGGCGAGGTCAACGGTGACGCCGACCGCGCCAAGGTGGCGCGCGTCATCCTCAACCGGCTCGACGGCGGGCCGCCCAGCTACGGCCTCCTGCAGATGGACTCCACGGTGCACTTCGTCGCCCAGGAGCGCGGCCGGGCCGGCACGACGAACGAGCAGCGCGCGGCCGACAGCCCGTACAACACCTACAAGGTCCAAGGGTCTGCCTCCCGGCCCGATCGGCAACCCGGGCCAGGACTCGATCGAGGCCGCCGCCAACCCGGCTGACGGCGACTGGCGTCTTCTTCGTCACGGTCGACCCGGGCACCGGGGAGACGAAGTTCGCCGCGACCGCGGAGGAGCACGAGCGCAACGTGCGCGAGTTCCAGGCGTGGTGCTCGGCGAACCCGGGCAAGTGCTGAGGGCCGCGGTCCTCGGGTCCCCGATCGCCCACTCGCTCTCGCCGGTGCTGCACCGGGCCGGGTACGCCGCGGTGGGGCTCACGACGTGGCGGTACGACGCGCACGAGGTCGACGCCGCCGGGCTGCCCGCCTTCGTCGCCGCGCTCGACCCGCAGTGGCGGGGGCTGTCGCTGACGATGCCGCTCAAGGAGGTGGCGGCGGGGCTCGCCACCTCGGTGTCGCCGGTCGCCCGGCTCGCCGGCGCGGTGAACACGCTGGTCCGCCGCGAGGACGGGGGCGTGGGACGCCACCAACACCGACGTCGTCGGCGTCGTGCGCGCGCTCCAGCCGCACCTGCCCGCCGGGGCGACGAGGGGGCTCGTCCTCGGTGCGGGCGCCACCGCGCGCTCCGCCGTGATCGCCCTCGCCGAGCTCGGCGTCACGACCCTCACGGTCCGGGCGCGCGACGGCGGGAGGGCCGCCGACCTCCTCGCCTGGGCGCTCGACCTCGGCATCGGGGTGCGCAACGGCTCGGCGGCGACGCTCGGGCCGTGGGGCACCGACCGGGACGACGTCGTCGTCTCGACCGTGCCGGCCGCGGCCGGCCCCGACGTCGCCGCGACGGTGCCGCCCGCCCACCCCGGGGTGCTCCTCGACGTCGTCTACGACGGGTGGCCGACTCCGCTGGCGCGGGCCGCCCGGGATGCCGGGATGACCGTCGTGCCGGGCCTCGACATGCTCGTGCACCAGGCGGCGGAGCAGTTCCGCCTGTTCACCGGCGTCGACGCGCCGGTCGAGGCGATGGCGGCGGCGGGGCGGGCCGCCCTGGGGGACGGATGACCCCGTGGTGGGTGGTGCTCGCCGTGGCCGTCGTCATGGGCGCGAGTCGGCCACCTCACCGGCCGCGAGCTGGCGACCGGGGGCTACCGGATCCCGGAGGACGAGGCCGACCACCCGCCCGGGCGGAACTGGTGGCCGGGGCTCGCCACGGCGGCGCTGGCGGCCCTGGCCGCCTGGGCGGTCGGTGACCTGGCCGGCTGGGCGGCGCTGCCGGCATACCTGCTCTTCGCCTGGCTCACCGTCGGGCTGGTCTGGATCGACCTCGACGTCCACCGCCTGCCCGTCGGACTCGTCGTGCCGACCGGGGCGTTCCTGCTCGGGCTGCTGGCCGTGGCCTCCCTGGCCTCGCGCGACGGGCGCTGGCTCGGTGCGGTCGTCGGGTTCGTCGTCATGGGCGGCATCTACCTGCTCCTCGCCGTGCTGCCCGGGGGAGGCGTCGGTGGGGGCGACGTGCGGCTGGCCCCGCTCATCGGGGCGCTGCTCGGGTGGCTCGGGATCGGCGAGCTGGTCGTCGGCCTCGCCGCCGGCTTCCTCGTCGGGGGAGTCGCTGCTGCGGCGCTGCTGCTGGGCCGGCGAGCCGGCCTGAAGTCGTCCATCGCGTACGGACCGGCGATGTGCCTCGGCGCGTGGGTGGCGGTCGCGGGGACGTCCCGGATCCTGGCCTGGCTCACGGGCACCTGAGCCGCATGGAAGGATTCGCTGCGTGCTGCGTTGGCTGACCGCCGGGGAGTCGCACGGGCCCGCGCTCGTCGCGACGATCGAGGGGCTGCCCGCGGGGGTCGAGGTGACCACGGCAGACGTCGCCGCTGCGCTGGCCCGCCGACGCCTGGGCTACGGGCGCGGCGCCCGGATGTCGTTCGAGCAGGACGAGGTCGAGTTCCTCGGCGGGGTGCGGCACGGCCGCACGCTCGGCTCGCCGGTCGCGGTGCGGGTCGGCAACACCGAGTGGCCGAAGTGGCAGACCGTCATGAGCGCCGACCCGGTCGACGCCTCGGCGCTCGCCGCGGCCGACGACGTCAACGCCGAGCGGGAGGTCGCGCGCAACCGGCCGCTCACCCGGCCGCGGCCCGGCCACGCCGACCTCGTCGGCATGCAGAAGTACGCGTTCGACGACGCCCGGCCGGTGCTCGAGCGGGCCTCCGCCCGCGAGACCGCGGCCCGGGTGGCCCTCGGTGAGGTGGCGGCGCGGTTCCTGGGCCAGGCGTACGGCATCCGGCTCGTGTCGCACACGGTCGCCATCGGCGGCGCGTCGGTGGCCGAGGACTCGCCGCTCCCGACCGCCGACGACGTCGACGCGCTCGACGCCGACCCGGTGCGCGCGTTCGACCCCGTCGGGTCGGCGGCGATGGTCGCCGAGGTCGACGCCGCCCACAAGGACGGCGACACGCTGGGCGGGGTCGTCGAGGTCGTCGTGACCGGGCTGCCCCCCGGCCTCGGCTCGCACGTGCACTGGGACCGGCGGCTCGACGCGCGCCTGGCGGCCGGGCTGATGTCCATCCACGCGATCAAGGGGGTCGAGGTCGGGGACGGGTTCCGCACCGCGGCGCGGCGCGGCTCGGTCGCGCACGACGAGATGGAGCGCGGCGCCGACGGCATCATCCGCCGCCGCACCGGCCGTGCGGGCGGGACCGAGGGCGGGATGTCGGTCGGCGGGCTGCTGCGGGTGCGGGCGGCGATGAAGCCGATCTCGACGGTGCCGCGCGCACTCTCGACCGTCGACGTCGCGTCCGACGAGCCGGCCCGCGCCATCCACCAGCGGTCCGACGTGTGCGCCGTGCCGGCGGCCGGGGTCGTCGCCGAGGCGATGGTCGCGCTCGTGCTCGCCGAGGCGTGCCTGGAGAAGTTCGGCGGCGACTCGGTGAGCGAGACCGCTCGCAACCACGCGTCGTACCTCGCGGCCATCCCGGCCTCGATGCGCACCTGGGAGGACTGATGGCGCGCGTCGTGCTCGTCGGGCCGCCGGGGTCCGGCAAGAGCACGGTGGGCTCCGCGGTGGCGCGGCTGCTGGGCGTGCCGCTGCACGACACGGACGCGGCCATCGAGGCCGCGCAGGGCCGCACGATCTCCGACATCTTCGTCGAGGACGGCGAACCCGCGTTCCGTGACCTGGAGCGGGCGGAGGTGGCGCGGGCGGTGGCCGAGGAACCGGGCGTGCTCGCGCTCGGCGGGGGTGCGCCGGTCGACCCGCTCACCGAGCAGCTGCTCGTCGGGCAGGTGGTCGTCTTCCTCGACGTGGGCATCGCCGACGCGGCGAAGCGGGTGGGCTTCGACCAGAGCCGGCCGCTGCTCGCCGTCAACCCCCGCGCCTCGTGGGTGCGGCTGATGAACGAGCGCCGCCCGGTCTACGAGCGGGTGGCGACCCACCGCGTCGACACCGCCGGGCGCTCCCCGGAGGACGTCGCCGCGGAGGTCGTCGCGCTGCTGGGGGACCGTGAGCGACGCGGCCACCGTCATCGGCGTCGGCACGTCGTACGACGTCGTCGTGGGCCACGGGGTGTCCGACCGGGTGGTCGGGCTGCTGCCGGCGGGTGTGGAGAAGGTCCTCGTCGTCCACCCGCAGGGGTTCGACACGTACGCGCGCCCGGTGGCCGACGCGCTCGCGGCGGGAGGGCTGACGGTCCACCTCGGTGGCGTCCCGGACGCGGAGCAGGCCAAGGACGTCGTCGTGGCGCAGCGGCTGTGGAGGGTCATGGGGGAGCTGGCCTTCACCCGCTCGGATGCCGTGGTGGCGGTCGGGGGGGCACCGTCACCGACCTGGCGGGTTTCGTCGCGGCGACCTGGCTGCGCGGGGTGGCGGTGGTCCACGTGCCGACGACGTTGCTCGCGATGGTCGACGCGGCGGTCGGGGGCAAGACCGGCATCAACACCGAGGAGGGCAAGAACCTCGTCGGGGCGTTCCACGAGCCGGCGGGGGTGCTGTGCGACCTCGACACCCTGCGGTCGCTGCCCCGGGCCGACCTCGTCGCCGGGCTGGCCGAGGTCGTCAAGGCCGGCTTCATCGCGGATCCCCGTGATCCTCGAGCTCGTCGAGGCGGACCCCGAGGGTGCGACCCGGTGGGACGGGCCGCACACCCGCGAGCTCGTCGAGCGGGCGATCGCCGTCAAGGCCGAGGTCGTGGCGCAGGACCTCACCGAGTCGTGGCTGCGCGAGATCCTCAACTACGGGCACACCTTCGGCCACGCGGTCGAGCACGTCGAGGGGTACCGGCGTCGCCACGGCGAGGCCGTCGCGGTCGGCATGACCTACGCCGCCGAGCTCGGGCAGCGCTCGGGTCACCTCGGGGCCGACGTCGTGGCGCGCCACCGCTCGGTGCTGTCGGCCGTCGGGCTGCCGACGAGCTACCCCGGGGGGCGGTGGGACGACCTGCTCACCGCGATGCGCCGCGACAAGAAGTCCCGGGGAGCGCTCCTGCGGTTCGTCGTCCTCGAGGACGTCGGTCGCCCTACGCGGCTCGAGGGGCCGGACGAGGTCCTGCTGCGCGGGGCCTACGACGCCATCTCGCACTGACCCCCGCGGGTTGGGTGCTCAGGTGGTCGCCAGGGCAGCCACCTGAGCACCCAACTCGGAGGTTCCGAGCGCACAGGAGGGGCACAGCCGAGACATGGACGGCACACCAGGGACGCAGGGCACGGTGGACGTCATGACCACCCAGCAGCCACAGACCGCCCGGCCCCCAGCGCCGGTCCACCCCGACCACGACCGCGGCCTCGAGTTCGACGTCCGCACCCTGTTGGCACGGCGCTCGGCCCTCGGCCTGATCTCCGGCGCCGGCCTCGTCGCCCTCGTCGGCTGCGCCGACGGCACCTCCACCGGCACGGCGTCCTCCGCGTCGTCCTCGGCGGCCTCCTCGGCGTCGACCGGCGCGACGTCCACGGCCACGGCATCCGGCACGACCGCGGCCGTCGACTCGGTCGTGCCGGAGGAGACGGCCGGCCCCTACCCCGGCGACGGGAGCAACGGTGCGGACGTGCTCGACGACTCGGGCATCGTCCGACAGGACATCCGGTCCTCGTTCGGCAGCTCGACGACGACGGCACCCGGCGTCCCGCTCACCGTCAACCTCACCGTCCTGGACTCCTCCTCCGGGTACGCCGCGCTCGAGGGCGTGGCGGTCTACGCGTGGCACGCCGACTCCCAGGGCCGCTACTCGATGTACTCCTCCGGCGTCGAGAACGAGAACTACCTGCGCGGCGTGCAGCCGACGGACGCCTCGGGCACCGCGAGCTTCACGACCGTCTTCCCCGGGTGCTACGACGGGCGGTGGCCGCACATCCACTTCGAGGTGTACCGCAGCACCGCCGAGGCGACGAGCGACGGGCAGATCGTGCGGACCAGCCAGATCGCCCTGCCTCAGGCCGCCTGCGAGGTGGTCTACGCCGACGCGTCGACCTACCCGTCGAGCGCGTCGAACCTCGCGCGCACCTCGTTGACCCGCGACAACGTCTTCGGCGACGACGGCGGCATCTCCCAGCTCGCGACCGTGACCGGTGACGCGGCGAGCGGCTTCGTCGCGAACCTCACGATCGGGGTGTGACCCGCGGACGGGCGGGGGGCCGGTGGCGGTCGCGATAGGATCGCCCCGATCCCCATCCCCTCGCGGGGGTGCCGCACGCCCGCGTCCGGGCCGGCGGCGCACCGGCGTCGACGAAAGCGAAGAACCACCCGTGGCATCGACCAACGACCTCAAGAACGGCCTCGTCCTCAACCTCGAGGGCCAGCTCTGGACCGTCGTGGAGTTCCAGCACGTCAAGCCCGGCAAGGGCCCGGCGTTCGTGCGCACCAAGCTGAAGAACGTCATGAGCGGCAAGGTCGTCGACAAGACCTTCAACGCCGGGGTGAAGGTCGAGACCGCGAACGTCGACAAGCGGAACATGCAGTACCTGTACAACGACGGCACCGACTTCATCTTCATGGACGGTGACACCTACGACCAGATCCCGGTGCGCCCCGAGACCGTCGGAGACGCCGCGAAGTTCCTGCTGGAGAACCAGGAGGTCGTCGTCGCCCGCCACGAGGGCAACGTGCTGTTCATCGAGCTGCCCGGCCTCGGTGGTCCTCGAGATCACCTACACCGAGCCCGGCCTGCAGGGCGACCGCTCGACCGGGGGCACCAAGCCGGCGACCGTCGAGACCGGCGCCGAGGTGGCCGTCCCGCTCTTCCTCGAGACCGGGACGAAGATCAAGGTCGACACCCGCGACGGCTCCTACCTCGGCCGGGTCAGCTGACCCGTGGCCGCCCGCACCAAGGCCCGCAAGCGCGCGCTCGACCTGCTCTTCGAGGCCGAGCAGCGCGGGGTCGACGCCGCCGACCTGCTCCGGGAGCGGCTCGCGGCACCGGTGACCGAGGCGCCGCTGTCGGAGTTCACCGCCGACCTCGTCATGGGCCTCGTCGAGCACCGCGCGCAGGTCGAGGAGCTCATCACGACCTACTCGCAGGGGTGGACCCTCCAGCGGATGCCGGCCGTCGACCGGGCGATCCTGCGTCTCGGCGCGTACGAGGTCCTGTACTCCACCGACGTGCCCGAGCCCGTCGCGATCAGCGAGTGGGTCGGCCTCGCGACCGAGCTGTCGACCGACGACTCCCCGCGCTTCGTCAACGGGCTGCTCGCGCGCCTCGCCGAGGTCAAGCCGACCCTCGCCTGAGCGGCGCCGGCTTCCCGGCGGGCTCGCCGGTCCACCGGCCCCGCTTCGCCGGCACGGCATACTGCACCGGATGACGACGACCCGCCTCGCCGAGGCGCGCGACCTGCCGCGACTGGCGCCCATCGAGGATGCCGGCGACCGCCTCTTCGAGGAGCGGTTCGGTGCGGTGGACTGGCCACCGGCGTCCTCCGGCGAGGAGCGGGCGGCGGAGCCCGGCTTCGTCCTCGTGGCCGTCGCCGACGACGGGACCGTCGTGGGGTTCACGCACGTGCTCGACCTCGACGGCCACTGGCACCTGGAGCAGATCGCCGTCGACCCGCCGCACGGCCGGCGGGGCGTCGGCGGGGCCCTCCTCGAGGCGACGACCGACGAGGTCGCCCGGCGCGGTGGGCGCGAGGTGACCCTCATGACGTACGCCGACGTGCCGTGGAACGCCCCGTTCTACGCCCGGCACGGGTTCGTCGAGCTCGACCCGCTGCCCGAGCACCTCGTGCCCCTGCGCGAGGCCGAACGAGGAATGGGGCTGGAGCGGCACGGCCGGCGGGTGGCGATGGTGCGGCGGCTGGCCGCCCCGCCGGGCTGAGAGGTCCCTGAGGCCGGTCGGGAGTCGGCGGTTGACGGCCCGGCGACCGGGGTACGGGTCCCGATGCCCGCAACACTCGATCGAAGGGAGAAAGCCATGGCCACCCGCACCTGGGATGCCTGGAACTATCGGGAGAGCGCTGAGGTGTCGAACCGCGGAAAGGACCTGACCGGGTTCTCCGTGGAGGCCGTCGACGGCTCGATCGGCAAGGTCGACCGGTCCACCCTCGACGTCGGCAGCAGCTATGTCGTCGTCGACACCGGGCCGTGGATCTTCGGCCGGAAGGTCATGCTTCCGGCCGGCACGATCGACAGGGTCGACTGGAACGAGGAGAAGGTCTACGTGGACCGGACCAAGGACCAGATCAAGGACTCCCCGGAGCTCGACGAGACCGGCATGTCCGACCCCGGGTACCGAGACCGCCTGGGCAGCTACTACGGCAAGACGTACGACCGCGGGACCCTCTGAGGTAGCCCGCACCACGCCGTAGGAGACCGGAGCCCCGGCGGTGGGGGAGACCCCGCCGCCGGGGCTCTGCCGTGCGTGGGCGCCGACCGCGCCCTGGGCTCAGACCGCCGAGGCGAAGACGACCTCGGGCCACGGCGACTGGGCGAGCCAGCGCCGGCGCGTCTCGGGATCCGCGTCCTTCGGGGGGAAGAGCGGGCGGGTGGCTCCCACGGGCGCCGGGGCGTCGGTCGTGGGGCGCTGTCGCAGCGCCGGTGGCGGGGTGGGCGTGAACATGGGAACCTCCTTCGACGCGAGGGGCGGGGCGGCGGGTGCCGACCATCCCATCACACGGTGTTGGGTGAGCGATAGTGTTGCGTTATGGATGTCTCGGCATCCGGGCGGTGGAGTCCGCCTGCTCCTCAGGAGGCACGGCCGTCGCCCCTGATACCGGCGCCGGGGCACGGGAGAACCGAGGCCGGGCCGTCCCCACCGCCACGTGACCCGCCTCCCGCGAGCCGCGGCGGACCCGGGGCGAGGCACCCCGTACAGTGGGCCCCGCACCACGACATCCTTTAACGACCTGTCCCGTGAGGCAGGGAAGGAGGTCCGCGTCTTGACGCGCGACGACATCACCGTGCCCCCCGGGCACCCCCTCGACCCGTCCGGTCGTACCGTCCTCACCGCGAGCGACGTGTCCCGGGCCCTGCGCCGCATCGCGCACGAGATCCTCGAGCACAACAAGGGGGCCGACGACCTCGTCCTGCTCGGCATCCCCAGCCGCGGCGTCGAGCTCGCCGAGCGCCTCGTCGACCTCGTCCGCGAGGTCGAGGGCACCGACGTGCCGGTCGGCTCCCTCGACGTGACGATGCACCGCGACGACCTGCGGCACCAGCCGACCCGGGCGCCGATGCACACCGACATCCCGGCGGGCGGCATCGACGACAAGGTCGTCGTGCTCGTCGACGACGTGCTCTACTCCGGGCGCACGATCCGGGCCGCGCTCGACGCCCTCTCCGACCTCGGCCGCCCCCGCGCCGTGCGGCTCGCGGTGCTCGTCGACCGCGGCCACCGCGAGCTGCCGATCCGCGCCGACCACGTCGGCAAGAACCTCCCGACCAGCCACGCCGAGAAGGTGCAGGTGCGGCTGGCCGCCTTCGACGGCGGCGAGGACGTCGTCCGGATCGCGGGGGGCGACGCCCGGTGAACCGCCACCTCCTCTCGAGCGCCGACCTCACCCGCGACGACGTGCGGATGCTGCTCGCGACGGCATCCGAGATGCACGAGGTCCAGCGCCGCGACGTCAAGAAGCTCCCCACCCTGCGCGGCCGCACGGTCATCAACCTCTTCTTCGAGGACTCCACCCGCACCCGCAGCAGCTTCGAGATCGCCGGCAAGTGGATGAGCGCCGACACGATCAACATCACCGGCAAGGGCAGCAGCGCCAGCAAGGGCGAGTCCCTGCGCGACACGGTGCGCACGATCGACGCGATGTCCGTCGACGCGCTCGTCATCCGGCACATGGCCAGTGGCGCCGCCCACCAGGTCGCGCAGTGGGTGGACGCGAGCGTCGTCAACGCCGGCGACGGCACCCACGAGCACCCCACCCAGGCCCTGCTCGACGCCTACACGATGGAGCAGCGGATCGGCGACCTCGACGGCGCCCGGGTCGCCATCGTCGGGGACCTCACGCACAGCCGGGTCTTCCGCTCCAACGCGATCACCCTGCGCACCCTCGGCGCCGACGTCACGCTCGTCGCGCCGCCGACCCTCATGCCGAGCGGCATCGGCTCGTGGGCGGCGACCGACGGCCTCACCCTCACCGACGACCTCGACGCCGTGCTCGCCAGCGGGCCGGATGCCGTGATGATGCTCCGCGTCCAGCGCGAGCGGATGAGCGGCGGCTTCTTCCCGACCGCCCGCGAGTACACCGTCGGCTTCGGCCTCACCCGCGAGCGCCTGCGGGCACTCTCCGACGCCAACCCGCAGGCCGTCATCTGCCACCCCGGCCCGATGAACCGCGGCCTCGAGATCAGCGCGGATGCCGCTGACGCCGCCCAGAGCCTCGTGCTCGACCAGGTCTCGGCAGGCGTGGCGGTGCGGATGGCCGTGCTGTACCACCTGCTCGCCGGAGAGGGGGCGGTCGCGTGAGCACGCTGCTCCTCACCGGGCCCACCTGGTACGCCGCCGACGGCACCGCCACCACCGGCGACGTCCTCGTGCGCGACGGTGTCGTCGCCGAGACCGGCACCATCGCCGCCCCGAAGGACGACCGAGCGGCTGGATGCCGACGGGCTGACCCTGCTCCCCGGCCTCGTCGACCTGCACACCCACCTCCGCGAGCCGGGCCGCGAGGACACCGAGACCATCGCGTCGGGCTCGCGGGCCGCGGCCGTCGGTGGCTACACCGCGGTGCTCGCGATGGCCAACACCACCCCGGTCACCGACACCGCCGAGGCCGCCGAGCGCATCCTCGACCTCGGCCGTGCGGCGGGCCTCGTCGACGTCGTGCCGGTGGGTGCGGTCACGAAGGGCCTCGAGGGGACCGAGCTCGCCGAGCTCGGCCTCATGCACCGCTCGCGCGCCGCCACGAGCGTCTTCTCCGACGACGGCCACTGCGTCGCCGACGGCAGGGTGATGCGCCGGGCCCTGGAGTACGTGCGCTCCTTCGACGGCGTGGTCTCCCAGCACAGCCAGGACCCCACGCTCGCCGGCCCGCAGGCCTGCTGCCACGAGGGCGAGACCTCGGGCCGGCTCGGCCTGCCCGGCTGGCCGGCCGTCGCGGAGGCGAGCGTCATCGCCCGCGACGCCCTGCTCGCCGAGCACACCCGCAGCCGGGTGCACGTCGCCCACGTCAGCACCGCCGAGGGGCTCGACGTCGTGCGCTGGGCCAAGGCGCGCGGCATCCGGATGACGGCCGAGGTGACACCCCACCACCTGGCGCTCGGCACCGAGCTCCTCACCGGCTACGACCCGGTGTTCAAGGTCAACCCGCCCCTGCGCCCGACCGAGGACCGGGCGGCGCTCGTCGAGGGCCTGCTCGACGGCACCGATCGACGCGATCGCCACCGACCACGCCCCGCACGCCCGGCACGACAAGGAGCATGCCTTCGTCGACGCGGCGTTCGGCATGCTCGGCCTCGAGACCGCCTTCGCGGTGGTGCACGACCTGCTCGTCGCCGACGGCCGGCTCGGGTGGGCCGACCTCACCCGGCTGATGTCCACCGGCCCGGCCCGTATCGCCGGCCTGGTCGACCACGGCCACCCCGTGGCGCCCGGCGCCCCGGCCAACCTCGTGCTCGTCGACCCCGCCGCCACGCTCAGCGTCGACCGCGACGCCTCGCAGTCCCTGTCCCGCAACACCCCGTGGCACGGCGAGACCCTCACCGGCGCCGTCCACACGACGATCCTGCGCGGCCGCGTCACGGCCCGTGGAGGGGAGCCCACCGCATGCTGACCACCCGCGAGCCCGCCGTCCTCATCCTCGAGGACGGCCGCACCTTCGCCGGCCGGGCCTACGGCCGCCGCGGCACGACGGTCGGCGAGGCCGTCTTCTCCACGGGCATGACGGGATACCAGGAGACCCTCACCGACCCCAGCTACCACCGCCAGGTCGTCGTCATGACCGCCCCGCACGTCGGCAACACCGGCTGGAACGACGAGGACGACGAGTCAGGCCGCATCTGGGTCGCCGGCTACGTCGTGCGCGACCCCGCCCTGCGCCCGAGCAGCTGGCGCTCGAACCGGTCGCTGGAGGACGAGCTCGACGCCCAGGGCGTCGTCGGCATCTGCGACCTCGACACCCGCGCGCTGACCCGGCACCTGCGCGAGCGGGGCGCCATGCGGGTCGGCATCTTCTCCGGGGATGCCGCCCGCGCGCCCCGCGAGCGGCTCCTCACCGAGGTCGTCGACTCGCCCGCCATGGAGGGCGCCTCGCTCGCCGAGCAGGTGGCCACCGACACGGCCTACGTCGTGCCGGCGGTGGGGGACAGGCGCCTGACCGTGGCCGCCGTCGACCTCGGCATCAAGTCGATGACGCCGCAGCTCATGGCTCAGCGCGGCATCGAGGTGCACGTGCTGCCCGCGGCGGCCGGCGTCGACGAGGTCCGGGCCGTCGCGCCCGACGGCGTCTTCTTCTCCAACGGCCCCGGCGACCCGGCGACGGCCGAGGTCCAGGCCGAGCTGCTGCGCGCGGTGATGCGGGACGGCATCCCGTACTTCGGCATCTGCTTCGGCAACCAGATCCTCGGCAGGGCGCTCGGGTTCGGAACCTACAAGCTCAAGTACGGGCACCGGGGCATCAACCAGCCGGTCATGGACCGCACCACGGGCAAGGTCGAGGTGACCGCGCACAACCACGGCTTCGCCGTCGACGCCCCGCTCGACCGCGACACCGAGACCCCCTACGGGACGGCGTCGGTGAGCCACGTCTGCCTCAACGACGACGTCGTCGAGGGCCTCGAGGTGCGCCGCGACGGGCGGCTCGTCGCCTTCTCGGTCCAGTACCACCCGGAGGCCGCGGCCGGCCCGCACGACGCCGCCTACCTCTTCGACCGGTTCGTCGACCTCATGACGAGCACCCCGGCGCCCGAGGCCGCAGGGGAGGTGGCCTGAGTGCCGAAGCGCGACGACATCAGGAGCGTCCTCGTCATCGGCTCCGGCCCGATCGTCATCGGCCAGGCCTGCGAGTTCGACTACTCGGGCACCCAGGCCTGCCGGGTGCTGCGCGAGGAGGGCATCCGCGTCATCCTCGTCAACTCCAACCCGGCGACGATCATGACCGACCCGGAGTTCGCCGACGCCACCTACGTCGAGCCGATCACGCCGGAGATCGTCGAGAAGATCATCGCCAAGGAACGGCCGGATGCCGTGCTCGCCACCCTGGGCGGCCAGACGGCGCTCAACTGCGCGATGGAGCTGCACGAGCGCGGCATCCTCGAGAAGTACGACTGCCCGCTCATCGGCGCCAACGTCGAGGCGATCATGCTGGGTGAGGACCGCGAGAAGTTCAAGGGCGTCGTCGCGCGCTGCGGCGCCGAGTCGGCCCGCTCCTTCATCTGCCACGCGATGGACGAGGTGCTCGCCGCGGCCGACGACCTCGGCTACCCGGTGGTCGTGCGGCCCTCGTTCACCATGGGCGGCCTGGGGTCCGGATTCGCCCACGACGAGACCGAGCTGCGCCGCATCGCCGGCGCCGGCCTGCAGTACTCCCCGGTCACCGAGGTGCTCCTCGAGGAGTCGATCATGGGCTGGAAGGAGTACGAGCTCGAGGTGATGCGCGACCACGCCGACAACGTCGTGGTGGTCTGCTCGATCGAGAACCTCGACCCGATGGGCGTGCACACCGGTGACTCGATCACCGTCGCCCCGGCGCTCACCCTCACCGACCGTGAGTACCAGCGGCTGCGCGACATCGGCATCGCCGTGATCCGCGAGGTCGGCGTCGACACCGGCGGCTGCAACATCCAGTTCGCCGTCAACCCGGCCGACGGGCGGATCATCGTCATCGAGATGAACCCGCGCGTCTCGCGCTCCTCGGCGCTCGCGTCCAAGGCCACCGGCTTCCCGATCGCGAAGATCGCCGCCAAGATGGCCATCGGTTACACCCTCGACGAGGTGCCCAACGACATCACCCGCGAGACCCCGGCATCCTTCGAGCCGACCCTCGACTACGTCGTCGTCAAGGTCCCGCGGTTCGCGTTCGAGAAGTTCCCCGCCGCCGACGACACGCTCACCACGACGATGAAGTCGGTCGGCGAGGCGATGTCGATCGGGCGCAGCTTCACCGAGGCCCTGCAGAAGGCGCTGCGCTCGCTCGAGAAGAAGGGCAGCAGCTTCCACTGGGACGGCGAGCGCCCCACCACCGAGCAGGCCCGGGCGCTGCTCGACGAGGCGCGCCGCCCCACCGACGGGCGGATCGTGCTCGTGCAGCAGGCCCTGCGCGGCGGCGTGTCGGTGGAGGAGGTTCACGACGCCACCGGCATCGACCCGTGGTTCCTCGACCAGATGGCCCTGCTCGAGGACGTCGCGGATGCCGTCGCCGCCGCCCGCGAGCTCGCTCCCGACCTGCTGCGGCTGGCCAAGCGGCACGGCTTCAGCGACGCCCAGATCGCCGGGCTGCGCCGGATGCCGGAGGCGGTCGTCCGCGGGGTGCGCCACGCGCTCGGCGTGCGGCCGGTCTACAAGACCGTCGACACGTGTGCCGCGGAGTTCGCCGCGCTGACGCCCTACCACTACAGCACGTACGACGAGGAGACCGAGGTCGCCCCGCGCGAGCGCCCGGCGGTGCTCATCCTCGGCTCCGGGCCGAACCGGATCGGGCAGGGCGTCGAGTTCGACTACTCGTGCGTGCACGCCAGCTTCGCCCTGCGCGACGCGGGCTACGACACGGTGATGGTCAACTGCAACCCCGAGACGGTCTCGACCGACTACGACACGAGCAGCCGGCTGTACTTCGAGCCGCTGACGCTCGAGGACGTGCTCGAGGTCGTGCACGCCGAGAGCCTGGCCGGCCCGATCGCGGGAGTCATCGTCCAGCTCGGCGGCCAGACCCCGCTGGGCCTGGCCAAGGCGCTCAAGGCCGAGGGCGTGCCGATCGTCGGCACGAGCCCGGAGGCGATCGACCTCGCCGAGGACCGCGGCGCCTTCGGGCGCGTGCTGCACGAGGCGAACCTGCCGGCGCCCAAGCACGGCACCGCGTACAGCGCGCCCGAGGCGGTCGAGATCGCCCACGAGATCGGCTACCCCGTGCTCGTGCGGCCCTCCTACGTGCTCGGTGGGCGCGGCATGGAGATCGTGTACGACGACGAGACGCTCTCGGGCTACGTCGAGCGCGCGACGATCGCGAGCCCCGAGCACCCGGTGCTCGTCGACCGCTTCCTCGACGACGCCATCGAGATCGACGTCGACGTGCTCTACGACGGCACCGAGATGTACGTCGGCGGGATCATGGAGCACATCGAGGAGGCCGGCATCCACTCGGGCGACTCGTCGTGCACGCTGCCGCCGGTCACCCTCGGCGCGGGCGAGCTCGACCGGGTGCGCGAGTCGACCCTCAAGCTGGCCCAGGGCATCGGGGTGCGGGGACTGATGAACGTGCAGTTCGCCCTGGCGCAGGACATCCTCTACGTGCTCGAGGCCAACCCCCGCGCGTCGCGCACCGTGCCCTTCGTCGCGAAGGCGACGGGGGTGCCGCTGGCGAACGCCGCGTCGCGGATCATGCTCGGCGCCACCATCGCCGAGCTGCGCGCGGAGGGGGTGCTGCCGGCGCACACCGACGGCGGCCGGATGCCGGTGCACGCACCGATGTCGGTCAAGGAGGCCGTGCTGCCGTTCAAGCGGTTCCGCACCGCGGAGGGGCTCGTCGTCGACAGCCTGCTGGGGCCGGAGATGCGCTCGACCGGCGAGGTCATGGGCATCGACACCGACTTCGGTCGGGCGTTCGCGAAGGCCCAGCTGGCCGCGATCAGCGGGTTGCCCACGAGCGGAACGGTGTTCGTGTCGGTGGCGAACCGCGACAAGCGGGCGATCATCTTCCCGGTCAAGCGGCTGGTCGACCTCGGCTTCCGGATCGTCTCGACCTCGGGCACGGCAGACGTGTTGCGGCGCAACTCGATCGAGGCCGAGGTCGTGCTCAAGCACGCCGAGCGCGGGCCCGAGGGCCGTTCGATCGTCGACTGGATCAACGCCGGTGAGATCGACATGGTCGTCAACAGCCCCAGCGGGCCGAGCGCGTCGGCCCGGGCCGACGGCTACGCGATCCGGGCGGCGACGACGGCGATGGACAAGCCGATCATCACCACGGTGCAGCAGCTCGCCGCGGCGGTGCAGGCCATCGAGGCCGTCATCACCGGCGACCTCGACGTCACCTCGCTGCAGGACCACGCGGCGGCCCTGGACCTCTACGGCGTGGGGCCGCGCCGGTGAGCGGGGTCGTCCAGGTCGGCCGGTGAGGTCATCGCCAACCGGCGGGTCGGTGCCTACCACCACCTCACCCTCGTGGCGCCGGGCGTGGCCGAGGTCGCCCGCCCCGGCCAGTTCGTCGCCCTCGCCGTCGGCGGCCCGACGTCGGCGAACCTGCTGCGTCGCTGCTTCTCGATCCACAAGGTCAAGCCGTCGGGCACCTACGGGGGCACCGTCGACGTCGTCGTCGCCGCCCACGGGCCGGGCACGGTGTGGCTCACCGGCCTGCGCGCGCACGACCCGGTCGACGTCGTCGGCCCGCTCGGCCGGCCGTTCCCGCTGCCCGCCGAGCCCGTGGCGTGCGTGCTCGTCGGTGGCGGCTACGGGTCGGCGCCGCTGTTCTGGCTCGCCGAGGCGCTGCGCGAGCGCGGCTGCCACGTCGAGATGGTGCTCGGCGCGGCCTCCGAGGACCGCCTCTTCGGCGTCGTCGAGGCCCGGCGCACCGCCGACGGCGTCACCGTCACCACCGACGACGGCTCCTCCGGCCGCCGCGGCTGGGTGAGCGACGTGCTCGGCGAGGTCATCGACCGCACCACGGCCGGCGTGGTCTACGGCTGCGGCCCGATGGCGATGCTCCGCTCGGTCACCGAGATCGCCACGGCCCACGGTGCGGTGGCCCAGGTCGCCGTCGAGGAGTCGATGGCCTGCGGCGTCGGCGTGTGCATGACCTGCGTCATGCCGGTCACCGGCAACGACGGCGTCACCCGGATGGTGCGCTCCTGCGTCGAGGGCCCGGTCTTCCGGGGCGACCGGGTGCGCTGGGACGCGTTCGGCGACGGCATCTGCCGGGTGCCCGACGACGCCCTGGGTGCGCCCCGGGCGGGGGGCCACTGATGGTCGACATGACCACCACGCTGGGGCCGATGGCGCTGCCCAACCCGGTGATGACGGCATCCGGCTGCGCGGCGAACGGGCAGGAGCTGCACCGCTTCTTCCCGGTCTCCGAGCTGGGGGCCTTCGTCACCAAGACCGTCATGGCCGCAGCCGCGCGTCGGGCCGCGGCACGCCGCGGATGGCCGAGACGGCATCCGGCATGCTCAACTCGATCGGGCTGCAGGGGCCGGGCATCGACGCGTTCGTCGAGCAAGGACCTCGCCTGGCTGCAGTCGGTGGGGGCCGCGTGCCCTGGTGTCGATCGCGGGCAACACGGCCGAGGAGTTCGGCGACGTCGCCGAGCGGCTGGCCAGCCAGCCCGGCGTACGACGCGGTCGTGGGGGTGGAGGTCAACATCTCGTGCCCCAACGTCGCCAACCGCGGGCTGGTCTTCGCCTGCGACGCGCTGTCGTCGGAGCGGGTGGTGCGGCTCGTGCGCGAGCGGCTGCCCGGGGCAGACCCCGATGCTTCGCCAAGCTCACGCCCGACGTCACCGACATCGTCACGATCGCCGCGCGCCGCGCTCAAGGCCGGCGCCGACGGCCTGACCATGATCAACACGCTGCTCGGCATGGTCATCGACACCGACCTGCTGCGGCCCCAGCTCGCCGGGGTCACCGGCGGGCTCTCCGGCCCGGCGGTGCGGCCCGTCGCGGTGCGGGCGCTGTGGCAGGTCACCGCGGCGATGCGCGAGGGCCGGCTGCCGACCGCGCCCGCTCATCGGCGTCGGTGGAGTGCGCACCGGGCGCGACGCCCTCGAGCTGGTGGCCGCCGGCGCGTCGGCCGTGCAGGTCGGCACCGCCACCTTCAACGACCCCAGCGCGCCCCGCCGGGTCGTGGACGAGCTCGAGGCCGAGGTCGCTCGGCACGGCTTCGTCCGCTTCGCCGACGTCGTCGGCATCGCCCACGAGAGGACGGCCCGCCCATGAAATGCACCCCACGAAGTTCTGCCCACGCGAAGCGTGGGACCCGCCCCGCTTCGCTCCTCCAGATACTTCGCGGGGACCCCGCATGAGCCAGACGCCCACCCCCTACGGCGACCGGCTGCGCGCCGCGATGGACGCGCTCGGGCCGTTCTGCCCCGGCATCGACCCGCACGCCGCCCTGCTCGAGCAGTGGGGGCTGCCCGACACGGTCGCCGGGCTCGAGACGTTCGCGATGACCTGCGTCGAGGCGTTCGGCGGCGCCGTCGCAGCCGTCAAGCCGCAGTCGGCGTTCTTCGAGCGGTTCGGGTCGGCCGGCGTGGCGGTGCTCGAGCGCACCCTCGCGGGGCTGCGCGACGCCGGCACCCTGTCCCTGCTCGACGTCAAGCGCGGCGACATCGGCACCACGATGGCCGGCTACGCCCAGGCCTACCTGTCCGACGGCTCGCCGCTGCGGGCCGACGCGATCACGGTGAGCCCCTACCTGGGCTACGAGTCGCTGCGCCCGGCCCTCGACCTCGCCGCGGCCACCGGGCGGGGTGTCTTCGTGCTCACCCTCACGTCCAACCCGGAGGGTCCGTCGGTGCAGCACGCGGTGCTCGACGACGCCACCGTGGCGGCTTCGGTCGTCGCGGGCGTCACCCGCGACAACGCGACGGCGGCGGCATCCGGGCGGCTCGGCAGCGTCGGCATGGTCGTCGGTGCCACGGTCGGCAGCGCGGTCAACGACCTCGGTCTCGACCTCGCCGGCGCGGCGGGCCCGCTGCTCGCCCCGGGGCTGGGCGCGCAGGGCGGCACGTCGTCAGCCCTGCGCGAGACCTTCGGGGCCGCCCTGCCCCTGGTGCTCGGCACGAGCAGCCGTGAGGTGCTCCTGGCCGGCCCCGACGTCACGGCGCTGCGCGACGCCGCAAGACGGGCCGCCGACGACCTGGTCGCCGCCCTGGCGGCGTGAGCGGCGCCGGCCCGAACCGCGTCGAGAGGCCCTCGACCAGCGCTTGACGAGCGCCACGAACCATCATTTTGGTGGGTCGTCGTGCTCGGACCGTCGCGATAGAGTCGACGCCGTACAGCCGGGTGTTGAGAAGCCAGCGCCCGCATGTCGACGAAGGACTCAACCTGTGGCTCTTCCGCCGCTCACCCCCGAACAACGAGCCGCCGCGCTCGAGAAGGCCGCGGCCTCCCGACGCGAGCGTGCCGAGGTCAAGCACCGGCTCAAGCACTCGGGCATCACCCTCGGCGAGGTCATCACCGAGGGCAAGTCGAACGACGTCATCGGCAAGATGCGCGTCTCCGCCCTCCTGGAGTCCATGCCCGGCGTGGGTCGCGTGCGCGCGCGCCAGATCATGGAAGAGGTCGGCATCTCCGAGAGCCGCCGCGTGCGCGGACTCGGCCAGAACCAGGTGGCGTCGCTGCTCGAGCGTTTCGGGCGGTCGTGACGGGACCCTCCCGCCTCACCGTCCTCGCCGGTCCGACGGCCGTCGGCAAGGGGACCGTCGCGGCCTACGTCCGCCAGCACCACCCCGAGGTCTGGGTGTCGGTCTCGGTGACCACCCGCCGCCCTCGCCCCGCTGAGGTCGACGGGGTCCACTACCACTTCGTCGACGACGCCGCGTTCGAGCGGATGGCCGATGCCGGCGAGCTGCTCGAGTGGGCCGTCGTGCACGGCCGCGCCAAGTACGGCACCCCGCGCCGCCCGGTCGAGCAGGCCCTCGCCGACGGGCGCCCGGCGCTGCTCGAGATCGACCTGCAGGGTGCCCGGCAGGTGCGCGAGACGATGCCGGAGGCGTTGTTCGTCTTCCTGGCGCCACCGACCTGGGACGAGCTGGTGCGCCGGCTCGTCGGTCGCGGCACCGAGGACGCCGACGAGCGCGAGGCCCGGCTGGCCACCGCGCGGGGCGAGCTGGCGGCCGCGGAGGAGTTCGACGTCACCGTGCTCAACGACGACGTTCGTCGGGCAGCCGAGGAACTCGTATCATTGATGAGATCCCCCGTACCCGAAGCGAAGCGAGACTGACGCGTGTCCGGAACCAAGGCCGATCCCATCGGCATCACCAACCCGCCGATCGACGAGCTGCTGGAGCGTGCGGACTCCAAGTACGCGCTCGTCCTCTACTCGGCGAAGCGGGCCCGGCAGATCAACGCCTACTACGCCCAGCTCCAGGAGGGCCTGCTCGAGTACGTCGGCCCGCTGGTCGACTCCGAGGTCCACGAGAAGCCGATGTCCATCGCGCTGCGCGAGATCAACGAGGGGCTGCTGACCTCCACTCCCACCGAGGAGTGACCGCGTGAAGGTCGTCCTCGGGGTCGGCGGGGGCATCGCGGCGTACAAG
This sequence comes from uncultured Actinomycetota bacterium, assembly GCA_963751385.1. GTDB lineage: Bacteria > Actinomycetota > Actinomycetes > Actinomycetales > Dermatophilaceae > Fodinibacter. The sequence continues at coordinate 133,906 of CAVVUD010000001.1, forward strand.
GCCTGCTCGCTCCTGCGCCTGCTCACCGAGGCCGGCCACGACGTGACGGTCGTGCCGACGGCATCCGCCCTGCGCTTCGTGGGCGAGGCCACCTGGTCGGCGCTGTCCGGCAGACCGGTGCACACCGACGTCTGGTCCGACATCACCCAGGTGCCGCACGTGCGGATCGGCCAGGAGGCAGACCTGGTCGTCGTCGCGCCCGCGACCGCCGACCTGCTCGCGCGCGCCGCGACCGGCCAGGCCGACGACCTGCTCACCAACGTGCTGCTCACCGCGCGGTGCCCGGTCGTCATGGCGCCGGCGATGCACACCGAGATGTGGCAGCACCCGGCCACCCAGGCCAACGTCGCGACGCTCAGCGAGCGGGGCGTCCACGTCGTGCCCCCTGCGTCCGGGCGGTTGACCGGGGCTGACACCGGGCCGGGTCGGCTGCCCGAGCCCGAGGACCTCTTCGCCGTGTGCGAGCGCGAGCTCGCCCGGTCGTCGGCCGCGGCGGGTCAGCACGCCGCCCCCGCCCGCGGCGACCTCGCCGGACGACGGGTCGTCGTCAGCGCCGGTGGTACCCGCGAGCCGCTCGACCCGGTGCGCTACCTGGGCAACCGCAGCTCCGGCAAGCAGGGCCACGCCCTGGCCCGCGCCGCCGCCGAGCGCGGCGCCGAGGTCACCCTGGTGTCGTCCTCGTCGCTGCCGACCCCCGACGGCGTCACCCTGGTGCCCGTCGAGACCGCGCTCGAGCTGCAGGCCGCGGTGACGGATGCCGCCCGCACGGCCGACGTGGTCGTCATGGCCGCCGCGGTGGCCGACTTCCGGCCGGCCGCCTACGCCGACCACAAGATCAAGAAGACCCACGACGCCGGTGCCGACGGCGCGCCCGACGCGTCGGCACCCACGGTGGCGCTGGTGCGCAACCCCGACGTGCTCGCCGGGCTGGTGGCGGCCCGGGGGAGTGCGACCTCGCCGGTCATCGTCGGCTTCGCGGCCGAGACCGGTGACGGCGAGGGGTCGGTGCTCGACCACGCGCGGGCCAAGCTGGCCCGCAAGGGCTGCGACCTGCTCGTCGTCAACGAGGTCGGGGCCGACAAGACCTTCGGCCACGACGACAGCACCGTGCACCTGCTGCGCCGGGGGTCCGACGACGCGACGCCAGGTCGGCCCGGCATCCAAGCTCGAGGTCGCGCACGCCGTCTGGGACGCCGTCCTGCCCCTGCTGTGACGCCCGGGCACTGCCCGGCGAGGCTGACCCCGCCAGTGGCCGGTCGAGGGGTCGAGACATGCTCGGCGGGCGCGAGATTCCCGCGCATGTTCTGACCCCTCGACGGCCAGTTCGGGCCGGCTACTCGCCGCGGATGGCGAAGGGCCCCACCACGACTCGTGGTGGGGCCCTTCGGTGTGCCGTGGTCAGTGGCGGGCGTGCGCCTTGTCCTTCTTGCCCGCCTCGTCGACGGGGCCGGCGTCGGCCTCACCGTCGGCGGTGTCGCCGGACTCGAGCCCGGCGTCGACGGCCCGGATCTCGTCGCCCGCCGCGACCCTCGTCGACGGCGTCGACCTCGTCGGTGGAGTCCTCGACCGACGCCTCGGTGTCCTCGGCCTCGACGCTCTGCTCGACCGGTGCGGCCTCGTCGACCGGTGCGGCCTCGGTCGACCGGTGCGGCCTCCGCCTCGTGCTCGTCGACGGCCAGGCCGACGGCAGCACCGCCGCCGAGGGTGGCCAGCATGTTGCGCACGTTGCTCAGCTGGGCGGTGATGCTGTCGCGACGGGCCGTGGCGGCGGCGAGCTCACGCTCGGAGTCGCGGCGGATGCGCTCGGCGTGCTCCTTGGCGGAGCTGACCAGCGCGGCGGCCTCGGTGCGCGCTGCCTCCAGCACCCGGGCGGCCTCGGCCGCGGCGGACTGCCGGTCGTCCTCGGCCTCGCGGCCGAGCAGGTCGGCGCGCTCCTGGACCGCGGCGAGCGCCTGGTCCTGCTGCGCCATCTGTGCCGTGTACTCGGCGGCCGAGCGCTCACGGCGCTGGCCGAGGGTGCGCTCGAAGTCGGCCGCGGAGGCCGCGGCGGTGGCGCGCTGCTTCTCGTAGTAGGCCTCGGCCTCCTCGCGACGGGCGGCGGCCTCACGGGCGGCGTCGTCGATGATCGAGTCGGCCTCCTTCTTGGCGCGCGAGACGGCCTCGGTGGCGTCGACGTCGGCGCGCGAGCGCACCTCCTCGGCGTAGCGGTCGGCCTCGGCGCGCACCAGGGCGGCGTCCTCGTCGGCGGCCTGGCGGGCCTGCTCGACGTCGGCCGTGGCGGCCGCGCGGATGGACACGGCCTCCTCGTCGGCCAGCCCGAGCATGGTGCCGATCCGCTCACCGAGGTCGGCGAAGGTCGGGCTGGAGACCCGGCGGGCCTGCTCCTCGAGCTGGCCCAGGCTGCGGCGCTGGCCGTCGAGCTCCTGGCTGAGGGCCTCGTGCGACTGGCGCAGCTTGGTCAGCTCGACCGAGCTGGCGGCGGCCTCCTGTCGCGCGGCCTCGGCGGCCTGCTGGAGCGCGGCGACGTGGTGGTCGACCTGCACGGGGTCGTAGCCCCGGAAGACGGTCGGGAACTCGGGCTGGTTCATCAGGACTCCTGGTCAGGGGTGGAGGGGTGTTCAGTGGTGGTGGGGGTGTCGGAGACGGCGAGGGCGTCGATGACCCCGCTGAGGTTGCCGAGCTGGGCCGTGATGGCGTCCCGGCGGGCGGCGAGGGTGTGCACCTCGGCCCGGGCGCGTTCGACCGCTGCCTGAGCCTCGGCGCGCACGGTGTCGGCGCGCTGACGAGCCTCCTCGGAGGCCTTGATGATCTCTGCTCTGGCCGCCCGGTGGTACTCGTGGGCCTCACGGTGCATCCGCTCGACGTCCTCGGCGGCGCGCTGCCGCACGAGCCGGGCGCCCTGCTCGGCCTCGGCCTCCCGACGCTCCGCGCGCTCGCGGGCCTCGGCCTCGCGGGCCCGGGCGTCCTCGAGCAGACGCTCGGACTCGCGGCTGTGCGGCGTCCCGGGTGCGCACGGCATCCGCCTGTGCCTCGGCGAGCACCGACTCGGCGAGCTCGCGCATCCGGGTGGACTCCGACTCGGCCTCGGCCAGGCGGTCGCGGCTCTTGGCCGTGGCGCTGCCGAGGAGGGTCTGCACCCGGTGCCGGTTCGTGCGGGAGCGCTCGGTGAGCTCCTGGTGGTGGGCGCGGGCCCGCGCGTCGGCCTCGGCCTCGGCCCTGGCGATGATCTCTCGTACGGTGCCCTGGGCCCAGGCCAGGTGGGCCTGGGCGCCCGCCACGATGTCGTCGGCCTCGGCCTGCGCGTCGGTCAGCAGCGTGGCGACCTCGGCGCGGGCGGAGTCGAGCAGGGCCTCGGCCGCGCTGCGCGAGCCGGTGTCGCGGGCCTCGACCTCGGCGAGCAGGGCCGCGGCCTCGGTCTCGGCGTCGCGCCGGTGCGCGACGGCATACTCCTGGGTCTCCCGGCGCAGGCGGTCCAGGTCGGTGACGGTGGACTCGCGCAGCTGGGCCAGCTCGGCGGCGTGCGCCTCGTGCTCCAGGCTCCACCGCTCCTGGTGGGCGTGCTCCTCCTGCGCGAGCCGGGCCAGGGTGCCCTCGTGCTCGAGCCGGGCCCGCTCCAGCAGCTGCTCGGCCCGCGCCCCGGCCTCGGCGAGGCGGGCCTCGGCCTGCTCGTCGGCCATGGCCACGGCCTCGTCGCTGGCCTTGGTGGCCCGGGCGCGCAGCAGCGAGGCCTGGTCGGCGGCGTCGGCGAGCATGATCTCGACCTCGGCGCGGGTCTCCTCGAGTCGGCGCTCGGCCTCCGCGCGCGCCGAGAGCAGGGTGGCCTGCAGCTGCTCGAGCGCGTGGGTGGCCTCCTGCGTCTCACCACGCACCCGGGTGGCCTCGGCCCGGGCCTGGGTCACCTCACGGTTGGCGTCGGCTCGCAGCTGGTCGGCGAGGTTCTGCGCGCGGGTGAGCAGGGACAACGCTTCGTCGACGGGGCTCGCGGGCGCAGCAGCTCCCGCGTCTTCCATCGTCGCCTCGCGCGTCGACCCGTCTGACACGTGGCCCATGATCGCAGACCCAGCCGGGTGCCACGGACGGAGTCGGTCCTTCGGCACCCCGCCGGGTAGATTGGCGCGCGCACGCCGCGACTGTCGACCGCGGCAGCCCCACCCACCGAAGGAGTACGCGTGTCCGCACGCCTGTTCACGTCCGAGTCCGTCACCGAGGGCCACCCCGACAAGATCTGTGACCAGATCTCGGACTCGATCCTCGACGCCATGCTCGCGCAGGACCCCCGTAGCCGGGTCGCCGTCGAGACGATGGTGACGACCGGGCTGGTCCACGTGGCCGGCGAGGTCACCACCGAGGCCTACGTCGAGATCCCCAAGATCGTGCGTGACACGGTGCTCACCATCGGCTACGACAGCTCCACCAAGGGCTTCGACGGCGCCTCGTGCGGCGTCAGCGCCTCCATCGGTCAGCAGAGCCCGGACATCGCCCAGGGCGTCGACACCGCCTTCGAGAGCCGCACCGGCGCCGTCGACCCGTTCGACAAGCAGGGCGCGGGCGACCAGGGCCTGATGTTCGGCTACGCGTGCGACGACACCGCCGAGCTGATGCCGTTGCCGATCTTCCTCGCGCACCGCCTGGCCGAGCGGCTCACCGCGGTCCGCAAGAGCGGTGAGCTGCCCTACCTGCGGCCCGACGGCAAGACCCAGGTCACCATCGCCTACGACGGCGACCGGGCCGTCTCCCTCGACGCCGTCGTGGTGTCCAGCCAGCACGCCGAGGACGTCTCGCTCGAAGGTCTGCTCGGGCCCGACGTGCACCAGCACGTCATCAACCCGGTGCTCGCCGAGCTGCACGATGCCGGCACCGAGCTGCGCACCGACGGCTACCGCTCCTACATCAACCCCACCGGCAAGTTCGTCATCGGTGGCCCGATGGGCGACGCCGGGCTCACCGGTCGCAAGATCATCGTCGACACCTACGGCGGCATGGCCCGCCACGGTGGCGGCGCGTTCTCCGGCAAGGACCCGAGCAAGGTCGACCGCTCGGCCGCCTACGCCACCCGCTGGGTCGCCAAGAACGTCGTCGCCGCAGGGCTGGCCCGCCGCTGCGAGGTGCAGGTCGCCTACGCCATCGGCAAGGCGCAGCCCGTCGGCCTGTACGTCGAGACCTTCGGCACCGAGACCGTGCCCGCCGAGAAGATCCAGGCCGCGATCCTGTCCGTCTTCGACCTGCGGCCCGCCGCGATCCTCGACGCCCTCGACCTGCTCCGTCCGATCTACAAGGCGACCGCGGCCTACGGCCACTTCGGCCGCACCCACGCCGCCGGCGTCGACAACGGCTTCACCTGGGAGCGCACCGACCGCGTCGAGGCACTGCAGCGAGCGGTCAAGGGCTGACCCACCCGTCATCCACAGCGCGAGCCCACCGACCCCGCCCGGGTCGGTGGGCTCCGCTAGTTTCGGGCCCATGACGACGGCCGACGAGACGGATGCCGGGGAGCAGCTCGCGCTGCTCTCCCCGCGCGCCGCCGTGCGCCGTCCCCGGCGGCTGGCCGGCGACGACCCCACCGCCGAGCACCTGCCGGTGGCGCTGGTGCAGGTCGACACCGGCCTGCCGCACCTCGACCGGCCGTTCGAGTACACGGTGCCGTCGTCGTTGAGCGACACGGCCGGGCCCGGGGTGCGGGTCAAGGTGCGCTTCGCCGGCCAGGACCTCGACGGGTTCGTGCTCGAGCGGCGCGCCGATGCCGAGCACCTCGGCCGGCTCAGCCCGCTGCGCCGGGTCGTCTCGCCCGAGCCGGTGCTGACCCCGCAGGTGCTCGCCGCCGCCCGTGCGGTCGCCGACCGGTACGCCGGCTCGCTCGGCGACGTGCTGCGCCTCGCGGTGCCGCCGCGGCACGCCACGGCCGAGAAGGCGCTGGCGGTGGACCCGCCCGAGCACCTTGCGCTGCCCCAGCGGTCACCGCAGGCGTGGTCGCCGTATGCCGCCGGTCCCGCCTTCCTCTCGCACCTCACCACGGGCGGCACCCCCACCGCGTCGCTGCTCGCCGCGCCGTCGGTCGACGCCGGGCGCGACTGGCCGGCGCTGCTCGCCGAGGCCGCCCGGGCCGCGGTCGAGGGTGGCCGGGGGGTCGTGCTCGTGGTGCCCGACCACCGTGACGTGGTGCGCGTCGAGGCCGCGCTGCTCGAGGTGCTGGGGCCCGGCCGGCACACCCGGCTCACCGCCGACCAGGGCCCCCAGGCGCGCTACACCGCCTACCTCAAGGCGCTGCGCGGGCACGCCGAGGTCGTGGTCGGCACCCGGGCCGCGGCCTTCGCCCCCGTGCACGACCTCGGGCTCGTGGCGTGGTGGGACGACGGCGACGACCTGCTCGACGAGCCGCGGGCGCCCTACCCGCACGTGCGCGAGGTGCTGCTCACCCGGGCGCAGGTGCACGGCGCGGCGGCGCTCTCGGCCGGGTTCAGCCGCTCGGTGGCGGTCGCCGACCTCGTCGCCCGGGGGGCCCTCACCGCGCTCGAGGCGCCGCGGGCCGTGCTGCGTCGTGCGGTGCCCTCGGTGCACGTCGCCGGTGAGGGGCACGACGCCGACCGTGACCCCGCCGTGGCCGCGGCCCACCTGCCCACCATCGCCTGGCGCACGGCGAAGGAGGCCCTCGAGCACGGGCCGGTGCTCGTGCAGGTGCCCCGCCGCGGCTACCTGCCCTCGTTGTCCTGCCAGGAGTGCCGTCGGCCGGCGCGCTGCACCGTGTGTGCCGGGCCGCTCGGGCTGCCCGGCCCGCAGGGCCCACCGGCCTGTCGGTGGTGCGGGCGGGTCGAGACCGGCTTCGTCTGCCCGGCCTGCGGTGGCCACCGGCTGCGGTCGTCGGTGGTCGGCGCGAGGCGCACGGCCGAGGAGCTCGGTCGGGCCTTTCCGGGCGTGCCGGTCGAGCGGTCCGGGGCCGGCACCGTGCTCGACACCGTCGCCGCCGGGCCACGCCTGGTCGTGTCGACCCCGGGGGCCGAGCCGCTCGCCCCCGACGGGTACGCCGCGGCCCTGCTGCTCGACGCCTGGGCGCTGATCGAGCGCCCGAGCCTCACCGCGGGGGAGGAGTCGCTGCGCCGCTGGCTGGCGGCGGCGGCACTGGTGCGGCCGGCATCCGACGGGGGCCGGGTGGTGCTCGCCGGTGCGCCGACCGAGGTGTCGATCCCGGCCGTCGAGGCGCTCGTGCGCTGGGACCCCGCCTGGTTCGCCGAGCGGGAGCTCGAGGAGCGACGAGGGCTGTCGCTGCCCCCGGCGGCTCGGCTCGCGGTGCTCACCGGCCCACGGCCGGGCCTCGAGGCCGCCACCGCCGAGCTCGCGCTGCCCGCCACGGCATCCGTGCTCGGGCCCTTGCCGCACGGGGCCACCGACCGGTGGCGCACCCTGGTCACGGTTCCCCGGCCCGACGGCCCCGCCATGACCCACGAGCTCGCGGCGATGCGGGCCCGGGTGTCGGCCCGCAAGGACCCCGACCCGGTGTCGGTGCGCGTGGACCCGCCCGACCCCACGACGTGACCGTCCTCCATCCACGGCACCTAGACTCCCGGGCGTGAGCGTCACCCCGATCCGCCTGTTCGGCGACCCCGTCCTGCGCACCGCCGCGGCGCCGGTCGTCGACTTCGACGCCGAGCTGCGCCGCCTGGTCGGCGACCTCACCGACACCATGCTGGATGCCGGCGCGGCCGGTCTCGCCGCACCGCAGCTGGGGGTCGGGCTGCGGGTGTTCACCTACCACGTCGACGACGTGGTCGGCCACCTGGTCAACCCCGACCTGCACCCTCGGTGACGAGGAGGAGACCGGACCCGAGGGGTGCCTGTCCTTCCCGGGCCTGCGGTTCGACACCCCCCGCGCGGTGCAGGTCGTCGCCCGCGGCTGGAACGTGTTCGGGGAGCCGGTCACCGTCGAGGGAACCCACCTCCTGGCGCGGGCGGTGCAGCACGAGACCGACCACCTCGACGGCATCCTCTTCGTCGACCGGCTCGACCCCGAGCAGCGTCGTGAGGCGATGCGGCTGGTGCGTGAGGCCGACTGGGGGGCGACGAGCCCGGTCGTCCGGGTCAGCCCGCACGCCAGCACGTTCGGGGGGCGCTGAGTGCGACTCGTCCTCGCCGGCACCCCCGACACGGCGGTGCCCTCGCTGCTCGCCCTGCTGGCCTCCCGGCACGAGGTGGTCGCCGTCGTCACCAGGCCGGACGCACGGGCCGGCCGCGGTCGGGCCCTGGCACCGTCACCGGTCAAGCAGGTGGCGCTCGAGCACGGCATCGAGGTGCTGACGCCACCGACCCCGCGCGACCCCGACTTCCTCGCGCGGCTCGGCGAGCTCGCGCCCGACTGCTGCCCGGTGGTGGCCTACGGCGCCCTGGTGCCCCGGGTCGCCCTCGACGTGCCGGCCCACGGCTGGGTCAACCTGCACTTCTCGCTGCTGCCCGCGTGGCGCGGGGCCGCCCCCGTGCAGCGCGCCCTGATGGCCGGCGACGACGTCACCGGTGCCACCACCTTCGTGCTGGAGGAGGGCCTCGACACCGGGCCGGTGCTCGGCACGCTCACCGAGACGGTGCGAGCCGACGACACCGCCGGCACCCTGCTCGACCGGCTCGCGCACGCCGGCGCCGGGCTGCTCGTGGCCACGATGGACGGGCTCGCCGACGGTTCCCTGCACGCCGTGCCGCAGCCCGCCGAGGGCGTCAGCCTGGCGCCCAAGCTGAGCACCGACGAGGCGCAGGGTGCGCTGGGGGCTGCCCGCCCACGTCGTCGACCGCCACGTGCGCGGCTGCACCCCGGCGCCGGGGGCCTGGACCACGTTCCGTGCCGAGCGCGTCAAGGTCGGCCCGGTGCGCGTCGTCCGCACCGGTGAGCCCCCGCACCGGGGTGGTGACCGCGGCCCGGCCACGGTGATGTCGTCCCGCGACCCGCTCGTGCTCGCGCCCGGTGAGCTGCACGTGAGCAAGCAGGCCGTGCTCGTCGGCACCGGCTCGACCCCGGTCGAGCTCGGCGAGGTGCGACCGCACGGCAAGAAGCCGATGGCCGCGGCCGACTGGGCCCGCGGCGTGCGGATCGACCCGGGGGAGTGCCTCGATGACTGAGCGCGACGACCGCCCGACCGGCGGGGGCGGAGGAGGTGGCGGCGGCCGCGGGCCACGCCGGCGCAGCGTCACCGCGCCGTCCGAGCGCACCCGGCGCGCCGAGCCGACCCGCTTCGCCGCCTACACGCTGCTGCGGGCCGTCGACGAGGGCTCCTACGCCAACCTCGAGATGCCGGCCATCCTGAACCGTCACCGGCTCGAGGGGCGCGACGCCGCGTTCGCGACCGAGCTCGGCTTCGGCACGATCCGCTGGCAGGGCTTCTACGACGCCGTCATCGCCCGGGCCGCGGGCCGGGAGACCACGCGCGTCGACCCCCAGGTGCTCGACGTGCTGCGCCTGGGCGCCCACCAGCTGCTCGGCATGCGGGTGCCCACGCACGCGGCGGTCGACCAGACCGTGGGTCTGGCGAAGGTCGTCGCCGGGGCCGGGGCCAGCGGGTTCGTCAACGCCGTGATGCGGCGGGTCAGCGAGCGCTCCCTCGAGGAGTGGCGCGAGGCCGTGGTGCCCGAGGGCGCCGCGGCCGCGGCACTGGCGGTGCGGCACAGCCACCCCGAGTGGGTCGTCACCGCGCTGCGCGCTGCGCTCCTCGGCCACGGCCGGGCCACCGCTTCGACGGTCGACGCCGAGCTCGCCGCCCTGCTGACCGCCGACAACGAGCCGCCGCACGTGCACGTCGTCGCCCGGCCCGGGCTGACCACCGTCGACGAGCTGTGCCGGTACGACGACGTCGAGCCCAGCTCCACCTCGCCGATCGGCATCGTGCTCGGCTCCGGCGACCCCGGCCTGATCCCCGAGGTGCGTGACGGGCGCGCCGCGGTCCAGGACGAGGGCTCGCAGCTCGTCGCCCTGGCGCTGGCGGCGGCCGACGTCCCCGACGACGTGCCGCGTCGCTGGCTCGACCTGTGCGCCGGCCCGGGCGGCAAGGCCGGGGTGCTCGGCGCGCTGGCCGTTCGGGCCGGGTGCCGACCTCACCGCGGTCGAGGTCACCCCGCACCGGGCCGACCTGGTGCGCACCACGCTGCGCGCCCTCACCCGTCACGCCACGACCCGGGGCCGACACGTCGAGGTGCGCACGGCGGACGGGCGGACCGTCGGCGAGGACGAGCCCTCGGCCTACGGCAGGGTGCTCGTCGACGCCCCCTGCACCGGGCTCGGGGCGCTGCGCCGCCGCCCGGAGGCCCGCTGGCGTCGCCAGCCGTCCGACGTGGCCGAGCTCGCGCCCCTGCAGCGTGCGCTGCTCGCCTCCGCCCTGGATGCCGTCGCCCCCGGCGGCGTGGTGGCCTATGCCACCTGCAGCCCGCACGTCGCCGAGACCCGCTTCGTCGTCAGCGACGTGCTCAAGCGGCGCCACGACGTCGAGCTGGTCGACGCCCGGCCGCTGTTCACCGACGCCGTGGGTCGCCAGGTCGTCGGACTGGGCGAGGGGCCGTACGTGCAGCTGTGGCCGCACGTGCACGGCACGGACGCGATGTTCGTGGCGTTGCTGCGCAAGACCTCCTGAGCCGTGGACGACCCGGTCGGGCTGGTCCGGCGCGCCCCGACGACGCAGCACGGCGAGGCGCCGCACCGCGAGACCGGGCTGCGCGGCATCCGCATGGTCCGCGGTCGCTAGGGTGTCGCGCGTGCAGATCTCCCCGTCGATCCTGTCGGCCGACTTCGCCAACCTCGAGCGCGAGCTCGGTGCCATCTCGAACGCCGACTGGGCGCACGTCGACGTCATGGACAACCACTTCGTCCCCAACCTCACGTTGGGCCTGCCCGTCGTCGAGGCGCTGGTCAAGGTGTCCCCGATCCCGGTCGACTGCCACCTGATGATCGACGACCCCGACCGGTGGGCCCCCGGCTACGCCGAGGCGGGCGCGAAGTCGGTCACCTTCCACGTCGAGGCGGTGCGGGATGCCGTCGCCACGGCCCGCGCCATCCGCGCGGCGGGTGCGCGGGCGGCCTTCGCGGTGAAGCCGGGCACCCCCTTCGCGCCGTACGCCGACCTGCTTCCGGAGGTCGACATGGTGCTGGTGATGACCGTCGAGCCGGGGTTCGGGGGCCAGTCGTTCATGGCCGACCAGATGCCCAAGGTGCGCGAGGTGCGTGCCGCCGTGCGGCGGCACGGCGGGGAGGTGTGGATCCAGGTCGACGGTGGGGTCTCCGCGTCGACGATCGAGGAGTGCGCCGAGGCCGGGGCCGACGTGTTCGTCGCCGGCTCTGCCGTCTACGGCGCCGAGTCGGCCGCGGCCGCCGTCGACGACCTCCGTGCGCTCGCGGCGCGGCACACGCACGGATGAGCGCCACGGCATCGCTGGTCGAGCGCCTGGCCGACAGCGGCGGCTACGCCGTCGACCTGACCCTCACCGAGGGGCTCGAGCCGGGGGAGGTGCTCGACGGTGTCGAGCTCGAGGCCTGCCGGTTCGAGCGCTCGGTGCTCGAGGGCGCCGTGCTGCGCGACTGCACCTTCACCGACTGCGTGTTCACCGGGTGCAACCTCAACCGGGTGGACCTGTCGGGGTCGCGGTTCCGTGACTGCCGGTTCGTCGAGTGCACGGCCCTCGCGGTGATCTGGACCCGCGCGGGAGAGGCGACCCTGTCGGCGCGGCCCTGGGACCTCGAGCGCTGCCGGCTCGACCTCGCCTCCTTCCAGGAGGGCTCGATCGCCGGGTCCCGGCTGGTCGGCTGCTCGTTGCGCGAGGCCGACTTCGCACGGGCCGACACCCAGCGGGTCGACTTCGCCGACAGCGACCTCAGCGGCGCCGTCTTCGTCGGCACCGACCTGCGCGGGGCGAGCCTGCTGGGCGCCGTGGGCTACGCCTTCGACCCGTCGGAGAACCGGGTGCGCGGGCTGCGGGTGGAGGCGGCGGGCGCGAGCGGGCTGCTCGCCGCGATGGGCCTGGTCGTCGAGGGCTGAGGCCCTCGTCGGTCGGGGCGTCAGCGCCGAGGCGGGTCCACGCCCAGGACGTCGAGCGAGAACCCACGCCCCACGTGGTCGCCGTCGAGGTGCTCCACGTGCACGCACACCCCGGTCTCGACGTCGAGCGCCACCAGGTAGGCCGTGGCGAACACCAGGTCGGGGCACCGGTCCCGTGCGCTCGGCCCCCCGGCGAGGGCGTCGAGCTCGTCGCTCACCATGCCGAAGAGCAGCGGGCAGCACGAGCAGCGTGGCGAGTAGTCCGCCCGCGGGCTCACCTGCGCCCACCAGGTCTCCCGCCCGTGCCGCACCGAGGCGTCGAGGCGGTGCACGTCGAGCGCGGGCGGGTGCCCGGCCTCCGGGCTGGTGACGGCGGCCGGGTCGCGCGGCGAGCCGTCGGCCAGCTCGACCGGGTCGAGCATCGCCACCCACTGGTAGTCCTGCCACATCGGGTCGTCGCTGGTGCGGGCGGGGCGGCGCACGACGAAGCCGTCGGCGTCGACCTCGACGGGCAGCTCCCACGCGAACGGCAGCACTCGCACGCCCGACCCGCCGGTGCCGGACCCGGTCACGGCGACCGAGCTCCGCAGCGCGAGGTCCTCGTGGTGCTCCCCGTCGGCCAGCCGCACCTCGAGCCCGACGCCGCGCACGACGCTCGCGTGCACCGTGTGAGCCGGCCCGTGCAGCGGGCGCCGGTGCAGGTCGAAGGTGAGCGCGCGCCACCGCCACGGCGACGAGCGAGCGAGGCCGCGGAACATCTCGGGAGTCGGGTGACGCACGCGCACAGTGCAGCACCGCGGCTCCGCCCGGGTCCACGGGGTTTCCGCACGCGGGCACGCCCGGTCCGAGAACGCGAGGGGGTGAGGGATCGCACAGGAAGACGCCGGGAACGGCCGACGCCGAGGTGCGGCATACTGCTGTGCACGTGCTCCGGGGTCGGTGAAACTCCGAGCCGGCGGTGACAGTCCGCGACCCGACCGCAGCCAGCGGCCGGTTGACCAGGTGGAAATCCTGGACCGACGGTGAAAGTCCGGATGGTAGGCAGCACGTACGACGGAAGTACCGGTGGTCAGTCGACCCCCGGTGCAGCCGTGGTGCACGGTCCCCGGAGTTCGTCCGAGAAGCACAACGAACCCCAAAGGACGAACACCTCAGATGAACACCCTCATGGCGGCCACTGATCCGTCGCAGAACATCTTCCAGCAGGTCATCGACGCAGCCATTCCCATCGGGAAGTACGAGCTGCACTGGCTCGAGCTGATCGGCGTCTCGATCGGCATCGCCTCCGCCTATCTCGGCATGAAGCGCCTCGTGTGGGCCTGGCCGGTCGGCATCATCGCCAACATCATGCTGTTCTTCGTCTACATCGGCGCCGCCTTCGGGGCCGACGAGCGGATCCCCCTGTACGGCCAGTCCGGCCGCCAGGTCTTCTTCATCATGGTCAGCATCTACGGCTGGGCCCGGTGGGCCCAGCACCGTCGTGCCATGGGCGTCGCGAGCGACGCCCCGGCGATCATCCCGCGCTGGATGCGCCAGCGCGAGCGGGCCGTCATGATCGCCTTCTGGCTGATCGGCACCGTGGTCGTCCACCAGGTCTTCGTGGCCCTGTGGGAGGCGTCGCCGAACCCGTTCTACACACCGCAGTGGTGGTTCTACTGGTGCGACGCCTGGATCTTCGTCGGCTCGATCGTCGCGACCTACGCGATGGCTCGTGGCTGGAACGAGTTCTGGCTGGCCTGGATCGGCGTCGACCTCGTCGGCGTCCCGCTCGGGTTCGCGACGGGCTACGTGCCGACCGCGGTGATGTACACCTTCTACGGGTTGTTCGTCATCTACGGATTCACGCAGTGGGTCAAGGTCACCCGCGAGGCGTCGGCCCATCCCGAGGGCGTCGACCAGCCGGCCCGCGTGGGCTGACGCCCGACCGGCACCCGACGGCGGACGGGGGCGAGGGAGCACTCCCTCGCCCCCGTACCCTTTCCCTCGTGAAGACGTTCGACGACCTGTATGCCGAGCTGGCCGACAAGGCCCGCACCCGCCCCGCCGGATCGGGCACCGTCGCGGCCCTGGACGCCGGCGTGCACACCATCGGCAAGAAGATCGTCGAGGAGGCCGCCGAGGTGTGGATGGCCGCCGAGTACGAGGGCGCCGAGCGCACGGCCGAGGAGATCAGCCAGCTGATCTACCACCTGCAGGTCCTCATGCTGGCCACCGACATCTCGCCCGACGACGTCTACACGCACCTCTGACCGGAGAGCACGACCCATGCTGCGCATCGCCGTCCCCAACAAGGGCTCCCTGTCCGAGCCCGCCGCCGCCATGCTCCGCGAGGCGGGCTACCGCACGCGTCGCGACCCCAAGGAGCTCGTCGTCACCGACGCCGACAACGGGGTCGAGCTGTTCTACCTGCGCCCGCGTGACATCGCGGTCTACGTCGGCTCCGGCACCGTCGACTGCGGCATCACCGGCCGCGACCTGCTCCTCGACTCCGGCTCGGCCGCCGTCGAGCTGATGCCGCTCGGCTTCGGGGGCTCGACCTTCCGGTACGCCGCCCGCCCGGGCACCGCGACGGCGATGTCCGACGTCGCCGGCCACCGGGTCGCCACGAGCTACCCGGGCCTGGTCGAGAAGCACCTGGCCGACCACGGCGTCTCGGCCTCGGTCGTCCGACTCGACGGCGCGGTCGAGACCGCGATCACGCTCGGTGTCGCCGACGTCATCGCCGACGTCGTCGAGACCGGGCAGACGCTGCGCTCGCAGGGCCTGGAGGTGTTCGGCGAGCCGATCCTGCGCAGCGAGGCCGTGCTCGTCCGGCGCGAGGGGAGCGAGGAACAGGCCGCGGTCGAGGTGCTGCGCCGCCGGCTGCTCGGCGTCATCACCGCCCGCCACTACGTGATGCTCGACTACGACGTGCCGGCCACCCTCGTCGACGCGGCCTGCGCCATCACGCCCGGCCTGGAGTCTCCGACGGTGTCGCACCTGCAGAACCGCGACTGGTTCGCGGTGCGCGCCATGGTGCCCCGCTCGGGTACCAACGCGGTGATGGACGAGCTCTACGACCTCGGGGCCCGGGCGATCCTGGTCACGGACATCACCGCCTGCCGGCTGTGAGCGACCCGACGCCGACCGACGCGGGCCCTGCGCACCCGCGCGGGCCGGACGCCCCCTTCCGGCCACGGCGCGGTCGCGTGCTGCCGCTCGTCATGGCCGGCATCGCCGTCGTGGTCTGCACGGTGGTCGCCGTCGGCATGGGCGCCAGCGGTGCCTGGCGGGTCGGTGACCAGCTCGCCCTGGTCGGGCTCGGGCTCGCCCTGGCCGCTTTCCTCGGCCGCTACGCCAGCATCCGGGCCGTGCCCGACGAGGCCGGCCTCACCGTGCGCAACCTGATGCTGACCCGCACCGTGACGTGGGACGAGGTCATCGAGGTGCGCTTCCCCGACGGTGCCCCGTGGGTGTCGCTCGAGCTCGACGACGGTGACGAGCTCGCCGTCATGGCGATCCAGCGGGCCGACGGCCACGTGGCCCGCGACGAGGCCCTGCGGCTGGCCCGGATCGTCGACCGGCACTGGGGCGCCCGCGCTTGACCTCAGGCCCTGACCGGGCTCGTCGCCGGCGCCGCCCCGACGCGAGGCAGGTCAGGTCGCAACCGCAGCGCGAAGACCAGCTGCGGCAGCGCGACGAGCGCGAGCAGGGCCCAGAGCACCGCGAAGCTGCTCGTCGCATCCTCGACCGCACCCATGGTCGCGGGCCCGACGGAGGCCACGGTGTAGCTGACGAGGAAGGCCATGGCGGTGAGCCGGGCGCTGTCGCGCGGGGTGGCGGCGTAACGCACGAGCAGGCCGAGCCCGAGGGCGAAGCAGGCGCCCTGTCCCGCCCCCAGGAGCAGCGCCCAGGCCCACGGCAGCACCTCGGGGGCCAGCCACACGCCGACCTCGCCGAACCCACCGAGCAGCGTGGCGCCCACCAGGAGGACCCGTGCGTCCCTGACGTGGTCCATCAGCGTGGGGGCCACCAGCCCCGACACGAGCTGGGCACCGGTGAAGACGGCCATCAGCAGCCCGGCATCCCGAGCGGTCCAGCCCGTGGCGACGTACGTCGGTGCCAGCCAGGCGAGCGAGGAGTAGAACTGCCACGACTGCAGGGCCAGGTAGCCGGCCAGCAACCAGGCCGTCAGGCTGGCCCACGGCAGCGCGTGCGAGACGTCGTCGGGCTCCGCGTCCGGCACCGCGTGCCGGCGCACCGCCCGCGCCATCGGCACCCAGGCGAGCACGGCCAGGGCGGCGAGCGGCGCCCACGCGAGCAGGGATGCCGACCAGTCACCGAGCGCGTCCGCGAGCGGCACCGCCGCAGCCGAGGCGACGCCCGCCAGGCCCATCATCGCGACCATGGTCAGCCCGGTGCCCAGCCCCGAGCGCCGGGCGGGGAAGACGGCCTTCACGACACCGGGCAGCAGGGTGCCGGCCAGTGCGATGCCCGCGCCGGCCACGACCGTGCCCGCGTACAGCGACCACACCTGGCCGCCACCGGAACCGCGCAGCAGCAGCCCGAGGAGCACGAGGGTGATGCCGCCCCCCACCGCCCAGACGGTGGTGACGCGGCGGGCGACCTGGTTGGCGACCGGGGCGAGCAGTCCCATGCAGAGCACCGGGAGCGTGGTGAGCACACCCATCCAGGCGCTGCTGAGCCCCAGGTCCGCACTGATGGTCTGGGCCAGCGGCGGCAGGCTCGCCATCAGCGTGCGCAGGTTGGCCGCGACGAGCACGAGCGAGGTGACGACCGCCCAGGTCGGGGCGCCGTGCGGGTGTCGCGACGCGGCGGCAGCCGGGCTGGTGGTCACCGGCCCGAGCATTCCAGATCGGTCAGGGCAGGTGGGACTCGGGCACGATCTGCAGGGCTTCGTCGTAGTCGACCCCGGCCACGAGGAGCAGGTCCACGACCATGGAACGGACCTGACCACGAATCATCTCGGCGGACAGCCCGGCCGACGGGTCGACCCGAGCGGACAGCCCCGCGACCCGCTCCAGCACCGCGCGGGCGGCCGACGGCGTCGCGTGCTCGTCGAGCACCCGGGCGAGGTCCTCGGCGGCGTCGGCCAGCGACTCGACGAGGTCGACGTAGCGAGCCGGAACGTCCTCGCGGCGGGCGACCGCGACGGACGCCCGCCGGGCGAGCACCCGCAGGTTGCGCACGCACCGGTCGAGCGGAACGACGAGCGCGGAGGCGGCTTCGGCGGCCGGGCCGTGCCCGCGCAGCAGCGGGGACTGCCGCACCACCGCCACCCCCTCGGCCGCGGCGGTGCGCAGCTCGTCCAGCTGGCCCTCGAGCGAGCGAGCGCCGTCGAGGGCCGCGGACGCGAGCGCCCGGTCGCTGCGGCGCAGGGCGGCGACGACGTCGCGCAGGGTGGACGCGATCTCCCGCACGGTGCGGGCGGCCTCGGCGCGGGGCCGCCGCACCGGTGACGTCGGCGCGATCGCCCCGATGACGAGCGCGACCAGGCCGCCGACGAGCGCGTCGAGCCAGCGCGAGAACGCCGCGCTCTGGCTGGCGACGAGCGCGACGATGAACACCGACTGCACGCCGGCCTGGATCACCAGCAGCTGCCCCGACGACACGACGATCGCGATGGCCATGGCGAGCACGACGACGATGGCCATCTGCCACGGGCCGGTGCCGAGCACGGTGACGATGAGGTCGCCGACGAGCACGCCGATCGCCACCCCGACCGTCACCTCGACGATCCGCCGCAGCCGCTGGCCGTAGGTGAGGCCGAGGCAGAGGATCGCCGTGACCGGCGCGAAGAACGGGTTGGCGTGCCCGAGCAGCTGGCTCGCCACGACCCAGGCGACGAGCACCCCCACGCCGATCTGCACGAGGAACACCCAGCGGGTGCGCAGCCGGCCGAGCCGCCGCTCCACCTCCGGGCGCAGGTCGTCGAGGTTCACGACGCCGCCGTCAGCAGCACGAGGTCGGCCGACTCCCACGGCCGTGCCGCCGCGTACACGGCATCCTCCTGGGCCGCCCAGCGGTCCCAGTGCGGTGCATAGGTCTCGCCGTCGCGCGACAGCGCGCGCTGCCGGCGCACCTCGGTCGGAGCGTCGACCCACACCCGGACCGCCGCGTAGGCCGAAGCCGGCGGCACCAGCGCACCGCAGCCCTCGAGCACGAGGTGGGGCGCGGCATCCACGGGGACCGTCCGCCCCGGCCGCGACCGCATCCAGTCCCACCGCGGGTAGGCCGCCGGCTCCCCCCGGGCGAGCGGCTCGAGCACGTGCGTGGTGGCCAGCGCGACGCCCGCCTCGAGCCCGTCCCAGCCCGGGTAGATCTCGTCGAGGTGCACGGCCGGGCAGCCGAGCGCCTCGGCCACGGCGGTCCCGAGCAGCGTCTTGCCCGACCCGCTGCGGCCGTCGACGGCGACGACGACAGTCGTGCCGACGGCGGGGGAGGCCGCCCGGGCCAGGTCGACGACCGCGGCGACCTGCTCGGGATCGGCGTGTTCGCCGTGCCGGGGGTGCTCGACCGGCGGGAGGGACATGGCCGCGACTCTAGTGCTGGCTAGATTGGGCGCATGTCCGTGGCGGTCCGCGTCATCCCGTGCCTCGACGTCGACGACGGCCGGGTCGTCAAGGGCGTCAACTTCGAGAACCTCCGCGATGCCGGGGACCCGGTCGCGCTGGCCCGCCGCTACGGCGAGCAGGGCGCCGACGAGCTGACCTTCCTCGACGTCACCGCGAGCAGCGGCGACCGCGCCACGATGTTCGACGTCGTGGCCCGCACGGCCGAGGAGGTCTTCATCCCGCTGACCGTCGGGGGAGGGGTGCGCACCGTCGACGACGTCGACCGGCTGTTGCGCGCCGGTGCCGACAAGGTCGGCGTGAACACCGCCGCCATCGCGCGGCCGGCGCTGATCGCCGAGACGGCCGACCGGTTCGGGGCCCAGGTGCTCGTGCTCTCGGCCGACGTGCGCCGGCGCCGCGACGACGCCGGGCGCCCGACCGGGGGGTTCGAGGTGACGACCCACGGTGGCCGCACGCGCACCGGCATCGACGCCGTCGAGTGGTGCGCCCGGGCGCAGGACCTCGGGGCCGGCGAGATCCTGCTCAACTCGATGGACGCCGACGGCACCAAGGACGGCTTCGACCTCGAGCTGATCCGTCTCGTGCGGGCCGAGGTCTCCGTGCCGGTGATCGCGTCGGGCGGGGCCGGGGCGGTCGGTGACTTCGCTCCCGCGGTGCGGGCCGGGGCGGATGCCGTGCTGGCCGCCAGCGTCTTCCACTTCGGTGAGCTCACGATCGGCCAGGTCAAGGACGCGCTGCGGGAGGACGGCCTCCCCGTCCGGTGAGGGGTGGGCTGCGGTACGCCTGCACGGCGGCGGTGTCGGGCGCGAACCCCAGGCTGCGGTAGACCCGGCCGGCCGGGTTGGTCGCCTCGACGACGATCACCCACTGCTCGCAGCCACCGTCGGCGGCCCACCGGGCGGCGACGCCGAGCAGGTGCGCCGCCAGCCCGCGCCGCCGGTGCGGCTCGTCGGTGCTGACGTCCTGGTACCGGGCAGTGGACCCACACCGGACGATCCCGAGGTCGGCGACGAGCGCGTCGCCGGCGAAGGCGCCGAACCAGGCTCCGAGGTCACGGTCGCAGAGGTCCTGCCGCACGCGCAGCTGACTCCGGGCGAACCGCTCGAAGGCCGTCGGGTCGTGCTCGCCGGTGTGCTCGTTGGCCACGATCTCGCGGGCCAGGTCCTGCTCCCAGTCGTCGCCGCTGAACCGGCGCACCGTGTACCCCTGCGGGGCCGGCGTCCGGCGCGGCAGGGCCCGCGTCGTCAGCACGTCGTCGAGCTCGAGGCCGAGTCCGCGTTCCACCCAGGAGGCCCGGGCTCCGGGCATCCGCGGCAGGCCGATCGCGACCCAGTCGGCGTCGGGGAGGGCCGCGTGGAACGCCGCCACCCACCGCCCCGCGTCGTCGACGGAGTCCTCGTCCGTGACGAGCAGGAAGTTGCCCCAGTGGAAGTCGGGGTGGTGGGGGCTGCGCACCACGAGGTGGTCCCCATGGTCCTCGACCACCGAGCCGGTGTGCTCGAGGATGGCGAGGTCGGTGGCCCAGCCGGGCGGGCAGGAGCGCATGGTCGCGACGCTACCCGCGACGCTACCGGAGCGCCGTCGCCGCCCCGTGCTCGGATCGCACGCAGCGGCTGCTGCGTGGTGCCCGAGGTGCTGCGTGCGGAGGTTGCCCCTCAGGAGACGCCGAGGCGGGCGGTGCGCAGCGCCTCGACGTCGTCGGGGGAGCCCTCGAACACGACGTCGGCGACGCGGACCCGGCCGGACCCGACGAGCAGCAGCTCGACCGGGGCACCGCTCACCGTGACCACCGGTGAGTCGGGCCCTGCGACGATCGCCTCGCGGCCGGGCGCGACGAGCCGCACCCCGACCGGCGAGCGTCGGAACATCAGCTTGGCCGACGAGCGCAGCGAGGCGTGCACCGCCCGCGCCGTGCGGTCGGGAACCTCGCGGCGCGGCCCCACCGCACCGTCCCCGCGAAGTGCGTCCTCGTGGTGGATGACCAGCTCGATGGTGTTGACCAGTGCGTCGACCCGGTCGATCCGGGCCGGCGACCACCACGGCGGCCCGGATCGCACCTTCTCGACCAGCGCCGGGTAGTCGCCGGCCGCCATCGCGGCCTGGCCGCGCTCCATCCGGCCCTCGAGCGGCCCGAACCAGATCCCGCTCGCCAGGTCCGGGCGGCGCTCGCGCAGCACGAGGTGGGCGGCGAGGTCGCGGGTCAGCCACGGGCTGCACAGCGTCGGGGCGTCGGGGCCGAGCTCGATCAGGGAGTCGCACAGCGCGTGGCGCTCGGCCCGCACGACGGGGACATGGTTGTCGGTGGTCATGACCACCATCATCGGCCAGCGCCGGCCGTGCGGCGCGCGGGTCGGCGTCGAACCTTCCCCGCGCCGGCACCCTAGGCTCTGGCTGGTGACCCCCTCCCGCGCCGGCGTCGTGCACACCGTCACGGCCGTCGTCGCGGTGGCGGCGCTCGTCCTGCAGACCGTCCTCGTGGTCTCCGGCGACTCGGTGCTGGCGGAGCAGGAGGTGCCGCCGCTGCTCACCCGGCTCGGTCGGCTGGTCTCCTACTTCACGATCCAGAGCAACCTGCTCGTCGCCGTCACCGCGGTGCAGCTCGCTCGCGACCCGCTGCGCGACGGGCGCTGGTGGCGGCCGGTGCGGGCCGCGGCCCTGGTCGGTATCACCGTCACCGGCCTGGTCCACTTCGTGCTGCTGCGTCCCCTGCTCGACCTCCACGGCGCGAGCTGGGTGGCCGACAAGATGCTGCACATGGTCGTCCCGGTGCTCGCCGTCGTCGGCTGGCTCCTGGCGGGACCCCGCCCGCGCGCCCCGTGGCGCGACGCCCTGACCGCCCTGGTCTGGCCGGTCGCGTGGCTGGTCTGGACCCTCGCCGTCGGCGCCGTGAGCGGGTGGTACCCGTACCCGTTCCTCGACGTCGGAGCCGAGGGCGTGGGCCCGGTGCTGGTGACCTGCGTCGGCGTCACCGTGCTCTTCCTCGCCCTGGCGACCGTGCTGTCCGTGCTCGAGCGCCGGATGCCTCCCACGCCCGTCCGCGAGGCGGGCCCCGGCCCGGGTGCGCGCGCGGCCACGGCACAATGACCGGGTGCCCACCCCCACCACCCCGGATGCCGTGCTCGACCCCGCGATCGCCGCGCGCCTCAAGCGTGACGCCGCGGGCCTGATCGCCGCCGTCGTGCAGCAGCACGACACCGGCGAGGTGCTCATGCTCGGCTGGATGGACGACGAGGCGCTGCGCCGCACGCTCACCGAGGGCCGGGTCACCTACTGGTCGCGCAGCCGCCGTGCGTACTGGCGCAAGGGCGACACCTCCGGCCACGTGCAGCACGTGTACTCGGTGGCCCTCGACTGCGACGGCGACGCCCTGCTGGTGCGCGTCGACCAGGTCGGCGCGGCCTGCCACACCGGTGAGCGCACCTGCTTCGACGCCGACGACCTCGGCGCGGTCGTCGGGGACCCGGAAGCCACGGCGTGAGCACGGCATCGCCGTCGGCCACCACGCCCGACCTCGCCTTCGGCCAGACCTGGCCGACGCTCGACGTCTTCGGCGTGCTCGCCCGCGACCGGCGGGTCATCCCGGTGGTGCGCCGCCTCATGGGTGACGCCGAGACACCGGTCGGCGTCTACCGCAAGCTCGCCGCCGACCGGCCGGGCACCTTCCTGCTCGAGTCCGCCGAGCACGGCGGCGTCTGGTCGCGCTGGTCGATCGTGGGGGCCGCCAGCGCCGCCACGCTCACCGAGTGCGACGGGCAGGCCCACTGGGTGGGCGAGCCCCCCGTCGGCGTGCCGACCACCGGCCTGGCCACCGAGGCGCTGCGCGGCACCATGGAGGCCCTGGCCACCGAGCCGATCGCCGGGCTCCCGCCGCTCACCGGCGGCATGGTCGGCGCCATCACCTACGACGCCGTGCGCCGCTGGGAGCGGGTGCCCGAGACCACCCCCGACGAGCTCGAGCTGCCCGAGCTGGCCCTGATGCTCGCCACCGACCTCGCGGTGCTCGACCACACCGACGGCTCGATCCTGCTCGTCGCCAACGCGATCAACTACGACGACACCGACGAGCGCGTCGAGCTCGCCTGGGCGGATGCCGTGGCGCGCCTCGACGCCATGACGCGGGCGCTGGCCGCCCCGGCCGAGAGCACGGTCGCAGTCGTCGACACCGAGGCGGTCGACGCCGCGATGGCCCAGGTGCGCTCGAACACGACCCGTGAACGGTACGAGGAGGTCGTCGAGCTCGCGAAGGAGGACATCCGGGCCGGTGAGGTGTTCCAGGTCGTTCTCTCGCAACGGTTCTCGCTCGACTGTGCTGCCGAGCCACTCGACGTCTACCGCGCGCTGCGCGCCGGGAACCCGAGCCCGTACATGTACCTCTTCCGCCTGCCGGCACCGGACGGCTCGTCCTACGCCATCATCGGCAGCAGCCCCGAGGCGCTGGTGCGGGTGACGGGGGAGCGAGCCATCACCCACCCGATCGCCGGCTCGCGCCCGCGTGGCAAGACCCCCGAGGACGACGTGCGCCTGGCCGAGGAGCTGCTCGCCGACCCCAAGGAGCGCTCCGAGCACGTCATGCTCGTCGACCTCGGCCGCAACGACCTCCAGCGGGTCTGCCGCCCCGGCACGGTCGACGTCGTCGAGTTCATGGACGTGCGTCGCTACAGCCACGTCATGCACATCGAGTCCACCGTCGTCGGCGACACCCGTCCGGGCGTCAGCGCCTACGACGTGCTCGTGTCGACCTTCCCGGCCGGCACCCTCTCCGGCGCCCCCAAGCCGCGCGCCCTGGCCCTGATCGAGCAGTACGAGCCCTCGCGGCGCGGCGTGTACGGCGGGGTCGTCGGCTACCTCGACTTCCACGGCGACCTCGACATGGCCATCGCCATCCGCACCGCCGTCGTCAAGGACGGCGTCGCACACGTGCAGGCCGGCGCCGGCATCGTCGCCGACTCGGTGCCCGCGCGGGAGTTCGAGGAGTGCGTCCACAAGGCCACCGCGGCGCTGCGTGCGGTCGCGACGGCCGGGGCGATGCGGGTCGTCACGTGAGCCGCCTGTCGTCCAAGGGGGTCGTCGTCCTCCTCGCCCTGGTGGGCGCCGGGCTGCTGCTCGTCAGCGCCTTCCGGCCCTGGGTCACCGGTGCGGTCGACGACGTGCTCGGCGCGACCCGGCTCAGCGCCACCGGCGCCGAGGTGGCCCCGGGCCTGACGGCCGTCGCCCTGGCCATCGGCGCGGCAGCGATCGCGATCGTCGCCGCCGGCCGCATCGCCCGCGTCATCGCCGTGGTGGCGTACGCCCTGTGCGTCGCCGTCGCCGCGGCGCTCGCCGTGCGGGTGCTGCTCGACCCCGAGGGGGTGCTGGGCCCGGTCGCGGCGTCACGGGTGGGTCGCACCGGCTCGGTCGAGACGGTGGCCGAGGCCACGATCTGGCCCTGGGTGGCGCTGCTCGCCTGCCTCGTGGCCCTGCTCGGGCTCGCCGGTGCGGTGGTCGGCATCCGCCGCTGGGGCGGGCCGTCGCGGCGCTACGAGGTGCCGGACGGGGCCGCGAGCGACGTCGCCGGGCCGCGCGGTGAGCGGGTCGCGAGCGACTGGGACGAGCTCAGCGCCGGTCGTGACCCGACCGATGTGGGTCCCGACGCCCCGACCTGACAGAATCGACGCGGAGCCCACCGGGTCATCGACCCCTGCACGAGAGTTGACGGTCATGAGCGAGCACGACGACAACCACGGGCACAGTGTTGCCGCCTGGACCGCGGTCCTCATCCTCATCGTCGCCGCCGCGGTCATGTCGCTCGCCGTGCTCTTCCCCAACGCCTGGCTGTTCGTCGGGGGTGTCGTGCTCGCGGTCGTCGGCGTCGTCGCCGGGAAGGTGCTGTCCATGGCCGGCTACGGCTCGGCCGAGCGCGACCGCGACGAGGCACCCTCCATCCACTGATGGCGCGCCGGGCATGACCACCGTCCTGGACTCCATCGTCGCCGGGGTTCTCGAGGACCTCGCCGTGCGCGAGCGACGCACCTCGCTGTCCGACATCGAGCACGTCGTGCTCGCCGCCCCGCCCGCCATCGACGCCGATGCCGTGCTGCGCCGCCCGGGCCTGTCGCTGATCGCCGAGGTCAAGCGAGCCAGCCCGAGCAAGGGTGCGCTGTCCGACATCCCCGACCCCGCCGCGCTCGCCGCGGCCTACCAGGCCGGGGGAGCGTCCGCGGTCTCCGTGCTCACCGAGGAGCGCCGGTTCGGCGGCAGCCTCGCCGACCTGGATGCCGTGCGCGCCGCCGTGTCGCTCCCGGTGCTGCGCAAGGACTTCGTGGTCACCGACTACCAGGTGTGGGAGGCCCGCGCCCACGGCGCCGACCTCGTGCTGCTCATCGTGGCGGCCCTCACCGACCCCGAGCTCGCCGCCCTGCTCGGGCGGGTCCGCGAGCTCGGCATGACCGCACTCGTCGAGGTGCACGACGAGGTCGAGACCCAACGCGCGGTGGATGCCGGTGCCCGCGTCATCGGGGTCAACGCGCGCAACCTGAAGACCCTTGACATCCACCCCGAGACCTTCTCGCGCCTGCGTCCGCTCATCCCGGACTCGTGCGTCACCGTCGCGGAGTCCGGCATCGCCGACGCCCGTGACGCCGCCGCCTACGCCGAGCAGGGCGCCGACGCCGTGCTCGTCGGCGAGGCGCTGGTGCGCACGGGTGACCCGCGCGCCGGTGCCGCGTCGATCGTCGCGGCCGGCGCGCCCCATGCCGAGACCACCGAGGACCACCGTGCCTGACCCGACCACCCCCGACGACCCCGCGACGCCCGACCTGGTGCCCCAGGAGCTGCCCCGCCCGGGCCGGTTCGGCCCGTTCGGTGGCCGTTACGTGCCCGAGGCGCTGGTCCCCGCGCTCGAGCAGCTCGACGAGGCCCGCCAGAAGGCGATGGTCGACCCCGAGTTCATCGACGAGCTGGCCCGGCTGCACCGCACCTACACCGGTCGGCCGAGCATCATCACCGAGGTACCGCGGTTCGCCGCCCACTGCGGCGGGGCGCGCGTCATCCTCAAGCGCGAGGACCTCAACCACACCGGCTCGCACAAGATCAACAACGTGCTGGCGCAGGCCCTGCTCACCCAGCGGATGGGCAAGACCCGGGTCATCGCCGAGACCGGCGCCGGCCAGCACGGTGTGGCCACGGCCACCGCGGCCGCCCTGATGGGCCTGGACTGCACCGTCTACATGGGCAGGGTCGACACCGAGCGCCAGGCGCTCAACGTGGCGCGGATGAAGATCCTGGGCGCCGAGGTGGTGCCGGTCGAGCACGGCAGTGCCACCCTCAAGGACGCCATCAACGAGGCGCTGCGCGACTGGGTGACCAACGTCGACACGACCCACTACCTCATCGGCACCGTCACCGGCCCGCACCCGTTCCCCGAGATGGTGCGCGACTTCCACAGGCTCATCGGGGAGGAGGCCCGCGAGCAGGTGCTCGAGCTCACCGGCCGCCTGCCCGACGCCGTGATCGCCTGCGTCGGCGGCGGCTCCAACGCCATGGGCATCTTCCACCGGTTCATCAGCGACGAGGGCGTGCGCCTCATCGGGGTCGAGGCCGGCGGTACCGGCATCGAGTCCGGCCGGCACGCGGCGCGGTTCGCCTCGACGGCCACGCCGGGCGTGCTCCACGGCGCGATGAGCTACCTCATGCAGGACGACGACGGCCAGACCGTCGAGTCGCACTCGATCTCGGCCGGGCTCGACTACCCCAGCGTCGGGCCGGAGCACTCGTACCTGCGCGACAGCGGCCGCGCCGAGTACCGCTACGCCACCGACGACGTCGTCATGGAGGCGTTTCGCCTGCTCAGCCGCACCGAGGGGATCATCCCGGCCATCGAGTCGGCGCACGCCCTGGTGGGCGCGATGGAGGTCGGGCAGGAGCTCGGCCCCGACGCCCTGCTGCTGGTCAACCTCTCCGGTCGCGGCGACAAGGACATGGAGACCGCCGCGCGGTGGTTCGGGCTGCTCGAGGGGTCGTCGTGAGCACCACCGTGCGTGGCGTCGAGGAGGTGCTGCGCCGCTGCCGTGACGAGGGCCGCGCCGCGCTCATCGGCTACCTGCCGGTCGGCTTCCCGACCGTCGACGGCTCGATCGAGGCGATGCGGGTCCTCGTCGACGCCGGCTGCGACATCGTCGAGGTCGGGGTCCCCTACAGCGACCCGCTCATGGACGGCCCGGTCATCCAGCACGCCGCCGCCACCGCGCTGGCCGGCGGCACCCACGTCGACGACGTGTTCCTGGCCACCGCGGCGGTCCGCGAGGCCGGGGGCAGCCCGCTCGTCATGACGTACTGGAACCTCGTGCTGCGCCGCGGTGTGGCGCGCTTCGCCGCCGACCTCGCCGCCAACGGTGGCGCCGGGCTGATCACGCCCGACCTGATCCCCGAGGAGGCCGACGACTGGATCGCGGCCAGCGACGAGCACGGGCTCGACCGGGTCTTCCTCGTGGCGCCGTCGTCCACCCCCGAGCGCCTGGTCAAGGTCACCCGGGCCAGCCGCGGGTTCGTCTACGCGGCGTCGACGATGGGGGTCACGGGCGCTCGCACGAGTGTCGACAGCCACGCCCGCGACCTGGTCGAGCGCACCCGCGCGGTCACCGACCTCCCGGTCTGTGTCGGGCTCGGCGTGTCGAGCGGCGCGCAGGCCGCCGAGCTGGCCGCCTACGCCGACGGGGTCATCGTCGGGTCCGCCCTGGTGCGCACCCTCACGGGCGACGGGGAACTCGGCGACCGGCTCGAGGCGTTGCGCGCACTGACGGCGGAGCTCGCCGACGGAGTGAGGACGGGAGCACGATGAGCACGGACATGGACGGCGCCGACCCCTGTCGTCGCCGACCCCGAGCACCCGTCGGCTGGGCGTGAGCGCCTGCTCGACGTCATCGGCACCGTCGCGCGGCTGTTCCTCGGTGTCGTGCTGATCTACGCCGGCGCCGCGAAGGTGGGCAAGCCGCTCACCTCCGAGCGGGCCGTGCAGGCCTACGAGCTCTTCCCCTCCGACATCGCCTCGTGGATCGGGCTGGCGCTGCCGTTCGTCGAGATCGCCCTGGGGGTGCTGCTCGTCCTGGGCCTGTTCACCCGGCCGGTCGCGATCGCCTCGACCCTGCTCATGGTCGCGTTCGTCATCGGCATCTCGCAGGCCTGGGCCCGCGGGCTCACCATCGACTGCGGCTGCTTCGGCGGCGGGGGGCAGATCGGGGCCAACGAGACGAAGTACCCGCAGGAGATCGCTCGCGACGTCGCCTTCGCCCTCGCCGGGGCGTGGCTGTGGTGGCGCCCGCGGACCCTCGCCTCGCTCGACCGCTACCTGTTCGGACACTGAAGGAGACCCTGAGCCACCATGGCCAAGAAGTCGACACCCCCGCCCGCCTCGGCGCGCCAGGCCAAGATCCAGGCTGCCCAGAAGTCCCAGGGCTCCGGAGCCAACAAGATCGTCGTCGCGGCGGTCGTGGCCGTCGTCGCGATCATCGCCGTGGTCGTCGGCGTCATCTGGATGGAGCAGAGCAAGACCAACGACATCACCGGCGGCGGCAACGCGCTGCCCGCCGGGGTCAGCGCCCTCGGGGCCGGCTACCCGGCCTTCCAGGACGTCACCGCCGCCGCGAACGCCCCGACGGTCGACGTCTACGAGGACTTCCAGTGCCCGGCCTGCGCGAGCTTCGAGGCCGCCCTCGGGAGCACCTTCACCGGGCTGGCCCAGGAGGGCAAGATCACGCTCGTCTACCACGTGAAGAACTTCCTCGACGACAACCTGCGCAACGACAGCTCCACGCGGGGCGGCAACGCGGCCTTCTGCGCCTCGGACGCCGGCAAGTTCCAGGAGTTCCACGACACGATCTTCCCGAACCAGCCGGCCACCGAGGGTGAGGGCTGGACCGACGCTCAGCTCAAGTCCTTCGCCGAGCAGGCGGGTGTCACCGGTGACGCGCTGAGCACCTGGCAGACCTGCTTCGACGCCGGCAAGTACGTCGACTACGTCAACTCGGTCGAGGAGCAGAGCTTCGCCGACGGCGTCAAGGGCACCCCGACCGTGCGGATCGACGGCACGGACGTCGAGCTGTCGACCATCGCGTCCCCGGAGCTGCTGACCCAGGCGATCCAGAACGCCACCAAGTGACCTCGTACATCCCCAGCCCCACCGTCGGGGTCCTCAACCTCGGCCCGCTGCCGATCCGGATGTACGCCCTGTGCATCCTGCTCGGCATCGTGCTCGCGGTGTGGCTCACCGGGCGCCGGCTGGTGCCGCGCGGGGGAGAGCCGGGCCAGGCGCTCGACGTCGCGGCGTGGGGCGTGCTGTTCGGCATCGTCGGCGGCCGGCTCTACCACGTCATCACCACGCCCGGCCCGTACTGGGGCGAGGGGGGCCAGCCCGCTCGACGCCCTCAGGATCTGGGAGGGCGGGCTCGGCATCTGGGGCGCCATCTCGCTCGGCGCCCTCGGCGTGTACGATCGGGTGCCGGCGGGCCGGCATCAGCTTCCTCACCTTCGTCGACGCGGCGGTTCCCGGGGTGGCGTTCGCCCAGGCCATCGGCCGGTTCGGCAACTGGTTCAACAACGAGCTCTACGGCGGCCCGACGACCGTGCCGTGGGGGCTGCAGATCCACGAGTGGGACCAGTCCGCCGGCCGGGCGGTGCTCGACCCGGCGGGCAACCCGGTGGTCAAGGGCATCTTCCAGCCCACGTTCCTCTACGAGGCGGTCTTCCTCGTGGTGCTGGGCACCGCCCTCCTCGTCATCGACAAGCGCCGCACGCTGGCTCCCGGCCAGCTGATGGGGCTCTACGTGGCCGGGTACCCGGTCGGCCGGATCGTCATCGAGAAGATGCGCACCGACGAGGCCGAGCTGGTCTGGGGCCAGCGGCTCAACGTCTGGACCAGCATCGTCGTCTTCTGTCTGGGCGTGTGGATCTTCTGGTTCACCGGGCATCGGGCCCGTCGCGCCGAGCAACCGATGGGTGAGCGCGAGTCCCACGATGTGGGATAGGGCGGCTCAGATGGCAAGACGCGAAGGGCTGGGGATATCCTTCCGGGACGTGGCCAGAGCCGTCCGCGCCTGACCTTGCCGTGCCCGGTGCCCTGGTGCCCCGACGATCCCGAGGACGGTGATGCGACGTGAGCGTCGCCCGCTTCTCCGCCCAGCCCGCCGACACGGGCCTGTACCGCCGCGAGCACGAGCACGACGCCTGCGGCGTGGCCATGGTGGCGACGATGCGGGGTAGCGCGGGTCACGACATCGTCGTCCACGCCCTCGACGCCCTGCGCAACCTCGACCACCGCGGCGCCACCGGAGCCGACCCGCTGGTCGGTGACGGCGCCGGCATCCTGACCCAGGTCCCCGACGCGTTCTTCCGCTCCGTGCTCGACGCGGCCCTCCCGCCGGCGGGGGCCTACGCCGTGGGCATGGCCTACCTCCCCGACGACGACGCCGAGCGCGCGGTCGCGGAGGCCCGCATCGAGGAGATCGCCGCCGACGAGGGCCTGCGGGTCATCGCCTGGCGCGACGTGCCGGTGACGCCCGACCTCGTCGGCCGCGCGGCCCGCGAGTGCATGCCCTTCTTCCGCCAGCTGTTCGTCGCCTCCGACGGCGGCCTGTCGGGGATCGCGCTCGACCGGGTGGCGTTCTGCCTGCGCAAGCGCGCCGAGCACGAAGCCGAGGTCTACTTCCCGTCGCTGTCGGCCCGCACCCTGGTCTACAAGGGCATGCTCACCACCGGTCAGCTCGAGCCGTTCTTCCCCGACCTGTCCGACGAGCGCTTCACCTCCGAGCTGGCGCTGGTGCACTCGCGCTTCTCGACGAACACCTTCCCGAGCTGGCCGCTGGCCCACCCGTACCGGCTGATCGCGCACAACGGCGAGATCAACACCGTCAAGGGCAACCGCAACTGGATGCGGGCGCGCGAGAGCCAGATCCGCTCCGAGCTGTTCCCGGGCAACCTCGAGCGGGTCTTCCCGATCTGCACCCCGGGCGCCTCCGACTCGGCGACCTTCGACGAGGTGCTCGAGCTGCTGCACCTCGGGGGCCGCTCGCTGCCGCACTCGGTGCTGATGATGATCCCGGAGGCCTGGGAGAACCACGAGTCGATGGACCCCGCACGACGGGCGTTCTACGAGTTCCACTCCACCTTCATGGAGCCCTGGGACGGGCCCGCCTGCGTCACGTTCACCGACGGCACCCTGATCGGCGCGGTGCTCGACCGCAACGGGCTGCGCCCGGGCCGCTACTGGGTCACCGACGACGGCCTCGTCGTGCTCGCGTCCGAGGCCGGCGTGCTCGACATCGAGCCCGAGCGCGTGGTGCGCCGCGGCCGGCTCCAGCCGGGCCGGATGTTCCTCGTCGACACCGCCGCCGGCCGCATCGTCAGCGACGAGGAGGTCAAGTCGACCCTCGCCGGTGAGAACCCCTACGAGGAGTGGCTGCACGCCGGCCTGATCGGCCTGGCCGACCTCCCCGAGCGCGAGCACATCATCCACACCCCGGCCTCGGTGGCCCGGCGCCAGCGCACCTTCGGCTACACCGAGGAGGAGCTGAAGATCCTCATCGCCCCGATGGCCTCCACCGGCGGCGAGGCCCTGGGCTCGATGGGCACCGACACCCCGATCGCGGTGCTCTCGGAGCGCCCACGGCTGGTCTTCGACTACTTCACCCAGCTCTTCGCGCAGGTGACCAACCCGCCGCTGGACGCCATCCGCGAGGAGCTCGTCACCTCGCTCGGCAGCTCGATCGGCCCCGAGGGCAACGTCCTGGACGCCACCCCGGCGCACGCCCGTCAGGTGGTGCTGCCCTTCCCGGTCATCGACAACGACGAGCTGGCCAAGATCGTGCACATCAACGCCGACGGTGACCTGCCCGGCTACAGCACGGTCGTCGTCAAGGGCACCTACGACGTGGGCGGTGGCGAGGACGCCCTGCGGGCCCGCCTGCACGAGATCTTCGCCGAGGTGTCGGCCGCGATCCGTGACGGGGCCAGGTTCGTCGTGCTCTCCGACCGCGACTCCGACCGCGACCTGGCGCCGATCCCGTCGCTGCTGCTCACCTCCGCGGTGCACCACCACCTGATCCGCGAGAAGACCCGCACCCAGGTCGGCCTGGTCGTCGAGGCCGGCGACGTGCGCGAGGTGCACCACGTGGCCCTGCTCGTCGGCTACGGCGCCGCGGCGATCAACCCCTACCTGGCCATGGAGACCGTCGAGGACATGGTGCGGCACGGTGCCATCACCGCGGTCACCGAGGACAAGGCCGTCGCCAACCTGATCAAGGCGCTCGGCAAGGGCGTGCTCAAGGTGATGTCGAAGATGGGCATCTCCACGGTGGCGTCCTACCGCGGCGCGCAGGTCTTCGAGGCCATCGGCCTGTCTCAGGACCTCGTCGACGAGTTCTTCACCGGCACCTCCAGCCAGCTCGGCGGCATCGGCCTCGACGTCATCGCGGCCGAGGTCGCGGACCGGCACGCGGCCGCGTACCCGCCGGACGGCATCCGGCAGGCGCACCGCAAGCTGCTCGTCGGTGGCGAGTACCAGTGGCGCCGCGAGGGCGAGCCGCACCTGTTCGACCCCGACACCGTCTTCCGGCTCCAGCACGCCACGCGAGCCCGTCGGTACGACGTCTTCAAGCAGTACACCTCGCGGATCGACGAGCAGTCGGGCCGGCTGATGACGCTGCGCGGGCTCTTCGAGCTCGGTGGCACCGACCCGCGCCCGCCCGTGCCGATCGAGGAGGTCGAGCCGGTCAGCTCGATCGTCCAGCGGTTCAACACGGGTGCGATGAGCTACGGCTCGATCAGCATGGAGGCCCACGAGACCCTCGCCATCGCGATGAACCGGCTCAAGGCCCGGTCCAACACCGGTGAGGGCGGCGAGGACCCGGAGCGCCTGATGGACCCCGAGCGGCGCTCGGCGATCAAGCAGGTGGCGTCCGGCCGCTTCGGGGTGACCTCGCTCTACCTCACCCACGCCGACGACATCCAGATCAAGATGGCGCAGGGCGCCAAGCCGGGGGAGGGCGGCCAGCTGCCCGGGTCCAAGGTCTACCCGTGGATCGCCAAGACCCGGCACTCGACGCCGGGAGTCGGGCTGATCAGCCCGCCGCCGCACCACGACATCTACTCGATCGAGGACCTCGCCCAGCTGATCCACGACCTCAAGAACGCCAACCCCGAGGCCCGGATCCACGTCAAGCTCGTCTCCGAGGTCGGTGTCGGCACCGTCGCCGCGGGCGTGAGCAAGGCGCACGCCGACGTGGTGCTCATCTCCGGCCACGACGGCGGCACCGGGGCCAGCCCGCTGACCAGCCTCAAGCACGCCGGCGGCCCGTGGGAGCTCGGCCTGGCCGAGACCCAGCAGACCCTGGTGCTCAACGGGCTGCGCGACCGCATCGTCGTGCAGGTCGACGGCCAGCTCAAGACCGGCCGCGACGTCGTCATCGCCGCCCTGCTCGGCGCCGAGGAGTTCGGCTTCGCCACTGCACCGCTCGTGGTGTCGGGCTGCGTCCTGATGCGGGTCTGCCACCTCGACACCTGTCCGGTCGGCATCGCGACCCAGAACCCCGAGCTGCGGGCCCGCTTCTCCGGCGCCCCGGAGTTCGTCGAGACCTTCTTCGAGTACATCGCCGAGGAGGTGCGCGAGCACCTGGCCGCGCTCGGCTTCCGCAGCATCGAGGACGCGATCGGCCAGATCCGCTACGTCGACACCGCCAAGGCGATCAGCCACTGGAAGGCCTCCGGCCTCGACCTCAGCCCGATCCTCGCCGAGGTCCGCAGCCCCGACGGCTCGGGCACCCACCACACGATCGCCCAGGACCACGGCCTCGAGAAGGCCCTCGACCACCAGCTCATCGCCGCCGCCCGCGACGCCATCGACCACGGTGCACCGGTGACGGCGCGCTTCCCCGTGCGCAACGTCAACCGCACCGTCGGCACGATGCTCGGGCACGAGGTGACCAGGGCCCACCCGCAGGGCCTGGCGGACGGCACCATCGACTACACCCTGACCGGGTCGGCCGGGCAGAGCTTCGGCGCCTTCCTGCCCGCCGGCATCACCCTGCGCCTCGAGGGCGACGCCAACGACTACGTCGGCAAGGGTCTGTCGGGCGGGCGCGTCATCGTGCGGCCCGCCCCGGGCTCGGCGCTCGTGGCCGAGGAGAACGTCATCGCCGGCAACGTCATCGGCTACGGCGCGACGTCCGGCGAGGTCTTCCTGCGCGGCCGGGTCGGTGAGCGCTTCTGCGTGCGCAACTCGGGCGCCACGGCGGTCGTCGAGGGCGTGGGCGACCACGGCCTGGAGTACATGACCGGCGGCACGGCGCTCGTCCTCGGACCGACCGGGCGCAACGTGGCGGCCGGGATGTCCGGCGGCGTCGCCTACGTGCTCGACCTCGACCACACGCACGTCAACCGCGAGCTCGTCGACCTCGGCCCCCTGCGGCCCGAGGACGAGCTCGTCGTCCACGACCTCCTCGAGCGGCACCAGCAGTGGACCGACTCACCGGTCGCGGCGCGGCTCCTCGCCGACTGGGACACCGCCCGGTCGGCCTTCACCCTGGTCCTGCCCCGTGCCTACCAGCGCGTCATCGACGTGCGGGCGAAGGCGGCGGGGGAAGGACTCGACCCCGACGGCGCCCAGGTGTGGGAGCGGATCATGGAGGCCTCCCGTGGCTGACCCCCAGGGCTTTCTGAAGACGCGCGAGCGCGAGCTGCCGCGACGTCGACCGGTGCCGGTGCGCATCAGGGACTGGAAGGAGGTCTACGAGGAGCAGCCCGTCACCGAGCTGCAGCGTCAGGCCGGCCGCTGCATGGACTGCGGTATCCCGTTCTGCCACAGCGGTTGTCCGCTGGGCAACCTGATCCCCGAGTGGAACGACCTCGCGTGGAGGGGGGAGTGGCGCCAGGCCATCGACCGGCTGCACGCCACCAACAACTTCCCCGAGTTCACCGGCCGGCTCTGCCCGGCCCCCTGCGAGTCGGCGTGCGTGCTCGGCATCAACCAGCCGGCGGTCACGATCAAGCAGGTCGAGGTCAGCATCATCGACCGCGCCTTCGCCAACGGCACCGTCACGCCCGAGGCGCCCGAGCGGCTCTCGGGCAAGACCGTCGCCGTCGTCGGCTCCGGCCCTGCGGGGCTGGCCGCCGCACAGCAGCTGACCCGCGCCGGCCACACCGTCGCCGTCTACGAGCGCGCCGACCAGCCGGGAGGGCTGCTGCGCTACGGCATCCCCGAGTTCAAGATGGAGAAGGCCGTCCTCGACCGGCGCATCGCGCAGATGAAGTCCGAGGGCACCCGCTTCCGCACCGGCGTCGACGTCGGACGCGACCTCACCGGCCCCGACCTGCGCACCCGGTTCGATGCCGTCGTCGTCGCCATCGGTGCCACCGTTCCGCGCGACCTGCCGGTCCCCGGGCGCGAGCTCGACGGCATCATGCAGGCGATGGACTTCCTGCCGCCGGCCAACCGGGTCGCGCTCGGGCAGCACGTCGAGGGGCAGGTCACGGCGACCGGCAAGGACGTCATCGTCATCGGCGGCGGCGACACCGGCGCGGACTGCATCGGCACGGCGCACCGCCAGGGCGCGCGCTCGGTGACCAGCCTCGAGATCATGCCGCAGCCGCCGGCCGAGCGGGCCGCGCACCAGCCGTGGCCGACCTACCCGATGACCTTCCGCGTCGCCTCCGCGCACGAGGAGGGCGGCGACCGCGTGTACGCCGTGTCGACGAGCGAGGTGCTCGGGGACGAGCAGGGCAAGGTCCGCGCGCTGCGCCTGCACGAGGTGCGGATGGGCGAGAGCGGTTTCGAGAAGGTCGACGGCAGCGAGAAGGAGATTCCCGCGCAGCTCGTGCTGCTCGCGATGGGGTTCCTCGGCCCGCAGCAGGACCTGCTCGACCAGCTCGGCGTCGAGCGCGACGCGCGCACCAACGCCGCCCGCGACGACACGTACATGACCAGCGTGCCCGGCGTGTTCGCGGCCGGGGACGCGGGTCGTGGCCAGTCGCTCATCGTCTGGGCGATCGCCGAGGGGCGCTCCGCCGCGCACGAGGTCGACGCCTGGCTGATGGGCAAGCCGTCCCGCCTGCCGCGCCCGATCAACCCCTCCGACCGCCCGCTGATGGCCTGACCGGGCGGGCGGTCGAACCGGAGGTCCGTGATCTGGCCCCCATCACGGTGGAAGCGCTTGCACCGCTAGGCTCGTCACCATGCGTCGCGCCAAGATCGTCTGCACCCTCGGACCCGCCACGAGCTCGGCCGAGAACCTCAAGGAGCTCGTCCGGGCCGGCATGGACGTCGCCCGGCTCAACCTCAGCCACGGCGACCACGCCGACCACGAACGGGTCTACGCCGACGTGCGCAAGGCCAGTGACTCCACCGGCCGCGCGGTCGGCATCCTCGTCGACCTGCAGGGCCCGAAGATCCGCACCGCGCGGTTCGAGAACGGCCCGATCCAGCTGGTGCCCGGCTCGGCCTTCACCATCACCACGCGCGACGTGCCGGGCGACGAGAAGGAGGTCGGCACCACGTACGCCGGCCTGCCCGGGGACGTGACCGCCGGCGACCGCATCCTCATCGACGACGGCAAGCTGGCGCTGATCGCCACCTCGGTCACCGAGACCGACGTCGTCTGCCAGGTGCTCGAGGGCGGCACCCTGTCGAACAACAAGGGCATCAACCTGCCCGGTGTCGCCGTGTCCGTGCCGGCGATGTCCGAGAAGGACAAGGACGACCTGCGCTGGGCGCTGCGCATGCGGGTCGACATGATCGCCCTGTCGTTCGTGCGCACCGCCGACGACATCCGCGACGTGCACCAGATCATGGACGAGGAGGGCCTGCGTCTGCCCGTCATCGCCAAGATCGAGAAGCCCCAGGCGGTCGACAACCTCGACGAGATCATCCGCGCCTTCGACGGCGTCATGGTGGCCCGCGGCGACCTCGGCGTGGAGATGCCGCTCGAGGAGGTGCCGCTCGTGCAGAAGCGCGCCTGCGAGATCGCCCGGCGCCGTGCCAAGCCGGTCATCGTCGCGACCCAGGTGCTCGAGTCGATGATCGAGAACAGCCGGCCGACCCGCGCGGAGGCCTCCGACGCCGCCAACGCCGTGCTCGACGGTGCCGACGCGCTGATGCTCTCCGGCGAGACCAGCGTCGGCAAGCACGCGTTCGCCGCGGTGCGCACCATGGCCCGGATCATCGAGAACACCGAGGACCACGGGATGCACCGCATCCGCCCACTCGGGACCCGGCCCAACTCCAAGGGTGGGGCCGTCACCGCGGCGGCGGCCGAGATCGGCGAGCTGCTCGGCTGCAAGTACCTCATCACCTTCACCACGAGTGGCGACTCGACCCGGCGCCTGTCGCGGGTGCGCCCGCGCATCCCGATGCTCGCCTTCACCCCGAACCAGGGGACCCGCAGCCAGCTCGCGCTGACCTGGGGCGTCGAGACCTTCCTGGTCAGCGACGCCCGGCACACCGACGAGATGGCGATGCAGGTCGACGAGGTGCTGCTGGCGGCCGGCCGCGTCGTCGAGGGCGACAACGTGATCATCGTCGCGGGCTCGCCCCCCGGCATCCCCGGGTCCACCAACGCCCTGCGGGTGCACCGCGTCGGTGACGCCAAGAACCGGGTCGCGCCCGCGTACAGCGACATCGCGACGGGGGCCGTCTGAGGCCGGGAGGGCTCGTCGGTAGACTGACGTCGCCCCGGCCGGGGTGGTGGAATGGCAGACACGGAGGACTCAAAATCCTCTGCCCGCAAGGGCGTGCGGGTTCAAGTCCCGCTCCCGGCACATGAGTGAGACCACGCCCCCTGCGGCCCCGTCGTCGACCAAGCGCGTCCTGGTGGCCGAGGACGAGGCGATCATCCGCCTCGACCTCGCCGAGATGCTCGGTGAGGCCGGGTACGAGGTCGTCGGCCAGGCCGGTGACGGCGAGCAGGCCGTCGCCATGGCGCTCGAGCTCAAGCCCGACATCGTGATCATGGACGTCAAGATGCCGGTCATGGACGGCATCACCGCCGCCGAGCAGATCGGCAAGGAGCGGATCTGCCCGGTCGTCATGCTCACCGCGTTCAGCCAGACCGAGCTCGTCGAGCGGGCCCGCGACGCCGGCGTCATGGCCTACGTGGTCAAGCCGTTCACGTCGAGCGACGTCACCCCGGCGCTGGACATCGCGCTGTCGCGGTGGAGCGAGCTGAAGGCCCTCGAGGCGGAGGTCGCCGACCTCGGCGACCGGCTCGAGACCCGCAAGGCCGTCGACCGCGCCAAGGGGGTGCTGATGGCCAAGCTCAAGATCACCGAGGCCGACGCCTTCCGCTGGATCCAGAAGACGGCCATGGACCGCCGGATGGGCATGCGCGAGGTCGCCGACGCCGTGATCGCCGGGATGGAGAAGGCCTGAGCCTCGGGGCGCTCAGCCGGCCGGTGGCCGGTAGCCCACCTGCTTGGCCGCGGCCGTGTCGACCTGCCCAGCGGTGAGCAGGGGCACCGTACGCGCGGTGACTCCACCCGCCGCGGTGATGCGCATGGCGTAGGCCGCCATCGACTCCTCGTCGGGCATGTCGACGATGCCGTAGACGTCGTGGTCGCCGAAGGCGTAGTAGAACGACTCGACGGTGCCTCCCAGGCTGTCGGCGGCGGCCGTGGCAGCCACGAGACGGCTCGTACCGCCCTCGGCCAGGAGGCCCTGCAGGCCCTGGAGGGTGTACTTCACTTCGAGCAGGTACTTCGGCACTGGGCCACTCCTTGGTCGGTGTGGCGCCGACCGTAGCCTTCCCGTCAAGGCCCTGTCTCTGACCCGAAATGACTACTCAGCGCAGCCAGACCACGATCTGGGTGAGCAGGGGAGCGACCAGCAGGGCGGGAAGCATGTCCCCCACCGGGACGTCGCGGATGCGCAGCAGGCGCAGCCCGATGCCGGCCAGCAGCAGTCCGCCCGTGGCGGTGAGCGCCGAGATGTGGGCGTCGGGCACCAGACCACCCAGGAGCACGCCGAACAGCGTCAGCAGGCCCTGCACGACCAGCACCGAGACGGCCGAGAGCATCACGCCGACGCCGAAGCTCGCGGCGAACGCCATCGCGGCGAACCCGTCGAGCACCGACTTCAGCGCCAGCTGGTCGATGCCGCGTCCGAGGCCGTCGTTGAGCGAGCCGAGGATGGTCAGCGGACCGACGCAGAACAGCAGGGATGCCGTGAGCCACCCCTCGATGAAGCGCTCCCTCGCCGCGTGGTCGGTGCCCCCCTCGGTGGGCCAGCGCCGGGCCACCCAGCCCTGGATCAGGCCGGCCAGGCCCTCGAGGCGCTGCTCGATGCGCAGCGCCGACCCGGCGATCGAGCCGATGAGCAGGGCGCCCAGGACGATGAGCAGCGGGAAGCCGGTGCCGACCGCGTCCCGCAGCGCGGGATCGGTCACGGCCACGGCGGACAGGCCGGCGACGAGCAGGGTGACCAGACCGAGCACGTCGGTGACGACCGAGCGCGTGTGCTCGCGCAAACGATGCCCCACGAGCATCCCCAGTCCCGCCCCGATGAGCACCGTGAGAACGTTGAGGAGCGTCCCGAAACCGGGGAACAGCGAGGTCACCGTGACACCCTACGGGGTGGTTCAATGCTCATCTAACCGGGCTTCCCCCCGGGGCGCCCGGGGTCTAGGGTCGGGTGCTTGAGGGTCCTTTCCCCTGCGGCGCCCCCAGGTGCCGAACGGACCGACGACGGAGGTGCTGTGCCCAGGCGGACGGTTGACGTGGTGCCGGTGGACCGGGACGACCTGCGGGACGTCACAGGTCTCTGGTTGGCCGCCCGGGTCGACTCGGGCTCCAGCAAGGAGGCCGCCAACCGCTGCGTCACCGACGGGCGGCTGAGCACCGCGCTGCTCCGGCCGGGCGTGCAGGCGTTCGTGGCCCGCCTCGACGGCGAGGCCGTGGGCTACGCCATCACCACCGAGAACCCGTTCGGCCTCAGCCCCCAGGCCGAGCTCGCCATCGAGCAGCTCTGGGTCGGCCCGGACGCCCGCCGCCACGGGGTCGCGAAGGCCCTCATCGCCGCCGTCCTCTCGACCGCCGAGCGCTCCGGGTGCGAGCTCGTCGTGTCGAACGTCCCCACCACCAGCCGCGACGCCAACCGGTTCTTCGCGCGGCTGGGCTTCTCCTCGGTCATCGTGCGGCGCATCGTCTCCACCGGCCAGCTGCGCCGCAAGCTCGCGCCCGAGGGCGCCGAGACGGGACACGAGCTGCTCCGCCGCCGCCGGTCGCTGCGCAGCCGCGCCTTCGCGGCACCCCCGCGCTCGGTCTGACGCGCCAGGCTCAGGCGCCCGGCGCGGCATCCCGGATCAGGCAGGTGATCCGGCTGGTGCAGATCCGACGGCCCTGTTCGTCGGTGACGACGACCTCGTAGCAGGCCAGCGTGCGACCCAGGCTGATCGGCGTCGCGACGCCGGTGACCAGCCCCGAGCGTGCCGCCCGGTGGTGGGTGGCGTTGATGTCGAGGCCGACCACGGCCTTGCCCAGCCCCGCGTGCAGGGCGGCGCCGATCGACCCGAGCGTCTCGGCGAGCACCACGGAGGCGCCGCCGTGCAGCAGGCCGTAGGGCTGGGTGTTGCCCTCGACGGGCATCGTCGCGACGAGCCGCTCGGGGGTCGCCTCGAGCACCTCGATGCCCATCCGCTGCATCAGGGAGTCGGGGTTCATCGCCTGCAGCGCGGCCACGCCGGCCATCAGGTCGTGGTGGCCGGCGGGGGCCGGGTCGGGGCGGTCGGTGGTGTCGGTCATGGTGGCTAGGCTGCCATGCGTGAAGCTCCTCCTCCTCGACGGACACTCGCTGGCCTACCGGGCCTTCTTCGCCCTCCCTGTCGAGAACTTCTCGACGAGCACCGGGCAGCACACGAACGCCGTCTACGGCTTCACCTCGATGCTGATCAACGTGCTGCGCGACGAGGCGCCCACGCACGTCGGCGTGGCCTTCGACGTGTCGCGCAAGACGTTCCGGGCCGCGGAGTACCCCGAGTACAAGGCCGGCCGCTCGGCGACCCCCACCGAGTTCACCGGCCAGCTTCCGCTCCTGCGCGAGGTGCTCGACGCGCTGCGGGTCAAGCACCTCGGGGTCGAGGGCTTCGAGGCCGACGACGTCATCGCCACCCTCACCCACCGTGCCGTGGAGCAGGGCCACGAGGTCGTCATCTGCACCGGCGACCGTGACGCCTTCCAGCTGGTCAGCGACAAGGTGACCCTCATCTACCCCGTGCGCGGGGTGTCCGAGGTGTGGCGCATGGACCCCGCCGCGGTCACCGAGAAGTACCTCGTGCCGCCCGAGCGCTACAGCGACCTCGCCGCGCTCGTCGGCGAGAGCAGCGACAACCTGCCGGGGGTGCCCGGCGTCGGGCCCAAGACGGCCGCGAAGTGGCTCGGCCAGTACGGCGACCTCGCGGGCGTCGTCGCCCACGTCGACGAGATCAAGGGCAAGGCCGGTGAGAGCCTGCGCGAGCACCTCGACGGCGTGCTGCGCAACCGCCGGCTCAACAAGCTCGTCGACGACCTCGACCTGCCGCTGTCGGTCGACGACCTCGAGCGCCAGTCCTGGGACCGCGAAGAGGTGCACCGCGTCTTCGACGGCCTGGAGTTCCGGGTGCTGCGCGAGCGGCTGTTCGCGACCTTCGACGTCGAGCAGGACGAGGTCGAGGGCGGCTTCGAGCTCGAGGGCGACGTCTTCACGGCCGACGACCTGGCGGTCCGGTTCGGTGACGGCGCCGTGGGGCGCACGGTGCCGCACGGTGTGGTCGTGGTCGGTCAGTACCGCGGCGGCAGCGGCGATGCCGGCGCCGTCGCGCTGGCGGGGGATGACGGCAGCACGGCCCACCTCGACCTCACCGCCCTGACCCGCGAGCAGGAGGACGTGCTCGCGGCGTGGCTGGCCGACCCCGAGGCCCCGAAGGTGCTCCACGACGCGAAGGAGCAGCTCCAGGCGCTGTCCACCCGGGGGCTGACCCTGGCCGGCATCACCTGCGACACGGCGCTGGCGGCCTACCTCGTGCGGCCCGACCAGCGCTCGTTCGACCTCGAGGACCTCGTCGTGCGCCACCTGGGCCGCGAGCTCAAGGCCGAGGAGTCCACCGGCGACCAGGGGATGCTCGACTTCGCCGCCGACGACGACACCGCGGCCCGCGACGCGATGGTCCGCGCCCGCGCGGTGCTCGAGCTGTCCAAGGCGCTCGAGGAACGGCTCGACGAGACCGGCGGCACCGAGCTGCTGCGCGACCTGGAGCTGCCGCTCGTCGAGATCCTGGCGCGCATGGAGCGCACCGGCATCGCCGTCGACGAGCCGGCCCTGGCCGAGCTCGAGGCCGACTTCGCGGCCAAGATGCACCAGGCGCAGGAGGACGCGTACGACGCCATCAGCCGCCACGACGTCAACCTCGGCAGCCCCAAGCAGCTGCAGGAGGTGCTCTTCGACCAGCTCGGGATGCCCAAGACCAAGCGCACCAAGACCGGCTACACCACCGATGCCGACGCGCTGGCCGACCTCTTCGCCAAGACCGAGCACCCGTTCCTCGAGGCCCTGCTGCGGCACCGCGACACCAGCCGGCTGCGGGTCACCGTCGAGGGGCTGATCAAGTCGGTCGCGCCCGACCGGCGCATCCACACCACCTACATCCAGACCATCGCGGCCACGGGTCGGCTCAGCTCGACCGACCCGAACCTGCAGAACGTGCCGATCCGCACCGAGGAGGGGCGCCGCATCCGCGAGGTCTTCGTCGTCGGCGAGGGCTACGAGTCGCTGATGTCGGCCGACTACAGCCAGATCGAGATGCGGATCATGGCGCACCTGTCCGGTGACGAGGGGCTGATCGAGGCCTTCCGCACCGGCGAGGACCTGCACCGCTTCGTCGGCGCTCGGGTCTTCCACGTCGCGCCCGAGGACGTCACCGCAGCGATGCGCAGCAAGGTCAAGGCGATGAGCTACGGCCTCGCCTACGGGCTGTCGGCGTTCGGCCTGTCCAAGCAGCTCAACGTCTCCACCGGCGAGGCCCAGGGCCTGATGGACGAGTACTTCGCCCGGTTCGGCGGGGTGCGCGACTACCTGCGCGAGGTCGTGGCCGAGGCCCGCGCCACCGGCTACACCGCCACCATGCTCGGCCGGCGCCGCTACCTGCCCGACCTGCTGAGCGACAACCGCCAGCGCCGTGAGGGGGCCGAGCGGATGGCGCTCAACGCCCCCATCCAGGGGTCGGCGGCCGACATCATCAAGCTCGCGATGAAGGGCGTCGACTCAGCGCTCACGGCGGAGGGGCTGGGGTCACGGATCCTGCTCCAGGTGCACGACGAGCTCGTGCTCGAGGTGGCGCCGGGGGAGCGCGCGGCGGTCGAGGCGCTGGTCCGGCGCGAGATGGGTGCGGCGGTCGCGATGGACGTGCCGCTCGACGTCAGCGTGGGTGTCGGCCGGAGCTGGCACGACGCGGCGCACTAGATGTTCTTCGGCGCGGTGGGGCCCGTCGTGGCGACCGGGCACCGGCAGCTCGGGCCCGACCGGACACACCCGGTGCGTCGGGGAGCGCGTCGTCGATGGCCTCATCCGCTGTGGCAGCGACCCACTGGTCGGCCCAGGTGACACGCACCAGCACGGCGAGCAGCAC
Organism: uncultured Actinomycetota bacterium; assembly: GCA_963751385.1. GTDB lineage: Bacteria > Actinomycetota > Actinomycetes > Actinomycetales > Dermatophilaceae > Fodinibacter. The sequence goes on from CAVVUD010000001.1 coordinate 177,088, forward strand.
CGTGTCGACGGCGAGCACGAGCAGCAGCAGGGCGTGGCCCGTGGCGACGAACGGAACGACTGCCAGCACGGTGGCCAGCGCACCCCAGACGAACCACACCGCGTGCCGGTGGGCGCGGGCCAGCGCCGTCTGCACGAGCAGCTGGATCATCGCGATGACGGTTCCCAGCACGGCGAAGAGCCACAGGTCGGGTTGCACGGCCGCGTACGCCGGGCCGCCGACGAACGCGAGCGCGAGGCGGGGGAGGGCCAGCGTGCCGGCCACGGCGACCAGGCCGATGGCCAGCACCACCCCGAGCCCGGCGAGGTGCAGGTGTCGTGGCCCGGTGCGGCGGGCCAGCGTGGGGAACGCCATCACGGTGACGAAGGTCGGCAGGAACAGCACCGCCTTGGTCAGGATCAGGCCAGAGGCGTAGACCCCTGCCTCGTCGGCCGGCAGCATCACCCGGGCGGCGAAGACGTCGACCTGGGTCAGCGCGAAGAAGGCGAGCAGGGTGTGCGAGTCGTGCAGGACGTCGCGCAGGGTGCCGCCTGGCAGTGCCGGCCCCGAGGAGGGCTCTCGGCTCGAGGGATGCGGCGTGCGGAGTCGCACCAGCCGGCGGCCGACGACCAGGGGGACCAGCGCCCCGAGGGCCACCCCGGTCATCGCGCCTAGCGGCGTCGGCCACAGCACCACCGCGGTTCCACCGACGACCAGCCGGCCCGCCCCGGTCGTGAGGCTCAGGCCCGCGAAGCCGCGCCAGCTGCGGTGACCCTGAAGGATCCCGAGCTGGGCGCCCGTGACGGTGAGGGCGGCCGCCGTCACCGCGACGGTTGCGGCCGTGAGCCAGCTGTCGAGGTGCAGCAGCACCGCGGCCACGGGGGAGAGCAGCAGGCAGACGCCGCCCAGGACCTGGGCGGACCGCACCGCGGTGCGCATCAGCGCAGTCGCGACCTGCGGGTCGTCGCCGTGCCTGGCGACATGGCGTGCCGTCGTCGCCTGTACGCCCAGCGCGAGGACGTTGACGACGAGGACGACGCCCATCAGCGCCGCGACCACCGAGTAGCCGTCCGGGCCCAGCCGGCGGGCGGCGAACAGGGTGAACGCGTAGGCCGCGACGTTCATCGCGGTCATGCCGACGGCGACGAGGACGGCTCCCTTGGCCGTCGCTGCGTGTGCTGTCGTCCTCGACACGCGTGACAGGGTACGACTCGGGGCCGGCAACCTCGGCAACTAGGCTGTCGCGGGTGTCGACCGAGGCGGTGCCAGCGCGGGTCAGGGCCGACGGCACACCGCGCCGGAAGCGCCTCGACGCCACCCACGCCCCGCTGGCCGGTGCCGTCCTCTCGGCGGGTGTGGCGACCTTGGCCGTGCTGTCCGGGGTGCGCGGGTCCGGCCACCGGCTCGTGCGTGACTTCGTCGCGGTTCCGGTCCCGGCGGCACCCGAGTCGCTGCTGCCGAGTACCGCATCGGCTCTGCGGGCGTGGCCGTTGGACTCGCTCACCTGGGTTGCCTCGTGGGTGCTCCCGACGGCCGCGCAGCAGGTCGTCGTCCTCGCGGCGTGCCTCTTCCTCGCGGGGCTGGGCACAGGTCTGGTCGTCCGACGGGAGGGCACCGCCGCATCGGTTGCGGCCGCCTGGCTGGCCGTGTGGAACCCCTACGTCGCCGAGCGGCTGCTCCTGGGACAGGTGCCCACCCTCCTCGGGTACGCGTGCCTACCGTGGATCCTGGTGGTGGGCCGGTCCCGGCTGTCCACCGGCCACCGGCTGGCGCTGCTCGTCGTGGTCGCCGTGCCGGCAGCGGTCACACCCTGGGGTGGCGTCCTCGCCCTGGCCGCCGCCGTGCTCGTCGAACTGTCCCGGCCCGACCGCACCGCGCGGCACGTTCTGCTCGTCGCCGGTCTCGGGGTGGCGTGGTGCAGCCCGTGGCTGGTGCCGGCGCTGCTCCTGGGTGGGGTTTCCGCGGACCCAGACGGCGCCGTGGCCTTCGCCCTGGCCGACGACTCGGGGCTCGGGGCCTGGGCTTCGGCGCTGATGGGCGGAGGCGTGTGGGCTTCGGGGGCGCAGCCGCTCTCGCGCACCGACCCGGTCGCGCTCACCGCTTCGCTGGTGCTGCTCGCGCTGGGGCTGGGCGGCACCGCGGTCCTGGCGGCGCGGTCGGTGACCAAGGGGGTGGTGGCCCTCGTCGCCCTTGTCGGCCCCGCGACGCTGGCCTGGTGGGCGTCCGGCCAGGGGCTTGACGTGATGGCGACGCTGCAGCAGGTGCCGGGCCTGGCCCTGTTGCGTGACCAGCACCGCATGCTCGCGCCGTCCGTGCTTGCTGCCGCCGCGCTCGTCGGCGTCACTGTCGGGTGGGTCGCCACGCACGGCGGCCGTGCGGCGTCCGCCGTGATGGGAATGCTCGTCGTGGCGCTCGCCGTCGCGTCCGTGCCCGACCTGCCGAGGGCGCTGCACGCGGCCTACCGGCCGGTGACCTACCCCGCCGAGTGGGATGCCGTCGTGAGGGCAGTCGGTGCGAGCGGCGCCTCGCCGACGGTCCTCTCGCTGCCGTGGCAGCCGTTGCGGCGCCCGACGTGGGCCGGGGACCCAGCCTTCCTCGATCCGCTGCCCAGGGCCGTGCACGGCCGGACACTGGTCAGCACGGCGCTGTCCGTCGACCGCGGTGGCACGGTCGTCGTCGTCGACGACTCACCCATCGACGAAGGATGGGACACGGGGGAGGTGTCGGCCGACAGCCTTCGCCGACACGGGGTCAGCCACGTCGTCGAATGGCTCGGCACGCCGGGACGGCCTGCGACCGGCCACGACGGCTGGCGACTGGTTCACTCGGGACCTGACTTCAGGGTGTGGGACGTCGCGGTCGTCGAGTGACGTCACACGTTCCGACGGATGGGCCCCTCATCAGGCTAGGATGCGTCGTACTGCCCAGTAGGAAAGGCTTTCGAGGTTCATGACTGAGACAAGCACCGCCAGCGGTTCGCGCCGCACCGGGCTCATCCTTCTTCTGGTGAGCCTGTTCGCCGGTCTCGGTATGGCCTTCGCGGCCGCCGCCACCATCGTGTCGAGCAACGGCCCGCAGGACGCCGTCGCCGTCGTCGACGGCGAGCAGGTCGTCCTGCCCCCGGACCAGCTCCTCAACTACGGCGGCTGAGCGGCTTCAGCCGCGTCGGCTGACCCGACCGCCGTCGGGCGTCACTCGGCGTCTGGGACGGCATCCGTGCCCGACTCCAACGGCAGTCCGGCCGCACGGTCGGCGAGCAGTGACTCCCACGCCTCGATCGTGCGTGACCACCTGAAGTTGCGGGAGTGCTCGACCGCGGCCCGTCCGAGCGCCTCCCTGGCGGGAGCGTCCCCGAGCAGCTCGTCGACGGTCGTGGTCATGGCGTCCAGGTCGGGAACCAGCAGCCCGGTGTGGCCGTGGACGATCGACTCCGACAGACCGCCAGCGCCCTCGTACGCCACGGTCGGAGTGCCGTGCGACGCCGCCTCGACCACGCACAGGCCCCAGCCCTCCTTGACGCTGGGCGCCAGGGCGAGCCAGGCCGAGGCCAGCTCGGCGTGCTTGGAGTCCTCGTCGACGAAGCCCAGCAGGTCGACCCGGTCGGTCACCCCGAGCACGGTGGCGCGCTCACGCACGCGGTCGCTCCACCAGCCGTCGCCCACCACGCGCAGGCGCAGCGTCGGGTGGCGTTGGGCGAGCCGGGCCACCACCTCGAGCGCGTGCTCGACGCGCTTGTGCGGAACGACCCGGCCGAGCACGACGAGGCGTGGCTCGGGGTGCCGCCGCACGAGGGCGGTCAGCGGCGGCGGCTCGGTCCCGTTGTGGATGATCGAGATGGCCGACGGCGCGACACCGAGCTCGACGAGCTCCTCGCGGGTGCGCTCGGAGACGGCGACGTACTGCTGCCCCTGGAAGGCTCGCGGTGCCACCCGGGACTCGAGGAACCACCCGAGCGCGGGCGGCCACCGGCCCGAAGACGATCGGCCACTGCTCGCGGTGCACGTGGTGCACCAGCACCACGACCGGGGTGCGGGTCACCCGGGCAGCCCAGAAGGGGACGCCGTTCTGGGTGTCGACCACCACGTCGAAGCGGCCCTCGGTGCGCTCGAGCGCGACGAGCCGTCGCAGGGAGGCCGCGTAGACGCCCATCCGGCCGCCTTGTCGCAGCACGCGGACCCCGTGGCGCAGCTCCTCCGCAGGGGCGTCACCGTGGGCCGCGCACAGCAGCGTCAAATCGTGACCAGCCCGGGCAAGACCTTCACAGACTGTCTCGGCATACTTCTCGGCGCCCCCGCCTTCGGGATGGGTAGAGTCTCGCCAGTTCAAGAAGGCAATGCGCACGTGTGCTCTTTCATTGATGACCGGAGACGGATGTTACCCCAGGACCTCGCCCGTGATCGGGCGGTAGGGGATCGCCCGTCACTGCGGCGCTCGGTCGACCTGTTCCGCGCGTTCCGGGTCGAGCAGACCGACCCCGACCGCTTCTACGCTGCACTGGCTGCCGACTCGATCGGGCTGCTGCGGCGCTGGACCGACCTCGACGGGGTGAGGGTGCTCGACATCGGAGGCGGCCCCGGGTACTTCGCCCACGCCTTCACCGGGGCCGGCGCCCGGTACGCCGGTCTCGAGCCGGATGCCGGCGAGCTCACCGCCCGCGGCGGCGTCGCCGGGCAACATGGTGCGCGGCTCAGGGCTCGACCTGCCGGTCGCCGACCGCCGCGTCGACATCGTCTTCTCGAGCAACGTCCTCGAGCACGTGCCCGACCCCGTGCGCATGGCCGAGGAGATGCTGCGCGTCGCCCGCCCCGGCGGGGTCGTCTTCCTCTCGTGGACCCCGTGGCTGTCGCCGTGGGGAGGACACGAGACGTCCCCGTGGCACTACCTCGGTGGCCACCGGGCGGCCGACCGCTACGCCAGGCGGCACGGACACCGGCCCAAGAACGACTTGGGCCGCTCGCTGTTCGCGTGCCCCGTCGGCCCGATGGTCCGCTGGGCGCACGAGGTGGAGCAGTCGGGGCGGGCCGAGGTGCTCGACGTCTTCGCGCGCTACCACCCGTGGTGGGCGCAGTGGGTCATGCGCGTGCCGGGGCTGCGCGAGGTCGTCAGCTGGAACGCCGTGATCGTGCTGCGTGCCGCATGAGTGACGCCCCAACCCCGCGGGGCGGCACAGCGGTGCTCCCTGCCCCCCCGCGGTCCGAGGCTGCCTCCGTCTCGACGGACGGAAGCATCCTCGACCGCGGAGCCGGCTGAACGGCTGGTCGTGGCGCCTGCGCGTCGTGGCTGGGGTCGTTGCTCCTGGCCGCACTGTCTTCCGGCAGTCGGGTGGTCGCGTCGTGCCCTGACACGAAGCTCGACCTCACGGCGAACCCGGGGGCCTTCCTCGGCCGCGGCCCTGCACATGTGGGACCCGACTCGGCGCGCTCGGGCCAGCTGCAGAACCAGGCCTATGGGTACCTGTTCCCGGTGGGCCCCTTCCACTGGGCTCTGTCGTCGCCGGGGTGCCGGCCTGGGTCGTCCAACGCCTCTGGTGGACGACCGTCCTCGTGCGTCGCGTTCCTCGGCATGTGGCGGCTCTGTGTGCGCTGGGGATGCGGCACGCCGTGGGCGCGCTACGTCGCCGCACTGTTGCTTCGCCCTCGGCCCCCGGTTCATGTCCGAGGTCGCGGTCACCTCCGTCGAGGTGTGGCCGCTGGCACTCGCGCCTTGGGTGCTGTGCCGCTGGTCGATCCCGGAGCCGGTCATGGCGCATGGCGCATCACCGGGTCGGCGCTGGCCTTCGCTGCTGTCGGGGGTGTGAACGCCGTGGCGACGGCGCGGTGCTCGGTGCCCCCGACGGTGTGGTTCGCGACGAGGAAACCGCTGCCACTCGCAGCGCGGTGGTTCGCCGTGTGGCTCGGCGCGGTGATCGCGGTATCGCTGTGGTGGCTCGTCCCGCTGGTGCTGCTGGGCCGGTACAGCCCGCCGTTCCTCAACTGGATCGAGAACGCGCCGGTCACGACGGCCTTCGCGAGCCCGTTCGAGGCGCTGCGCGGCACGACTCCCTGGCTGGGCTTCCTGGCGGGGCCAGCGGGGCCGACCTGGCCGGCTGGCTGGGAGCTGCTGACTCCCCCATGCTCATCGTCGCACGGCAGGCCTCGCCGTGGCCGGTCTCGTCGGAATCGGTCTGGTGCCGCGACACCATGGGGGGTTCCTCGGCCTGTGCCTCCTCGCGGGACTGCTGCTCGTCACGCTCGGGCACTCGGGCTCGGGCGGTTCACCGATGGCGGAAACGTGCAGTCACTTCTCGACGGGCCTCTTGCGCCACTGCGGAACACGCACAAGTTCGAGCTCGTCGTGCGCCTTCCCTTGACGATCGGGCTGGCCCAGGCACTGGCCTTCGGCGCTGGGCGGGTGCGAACCCTGGGTCTTGCATCCTGGTTGGCACCGGTGGCCGCGTGTCAGCGCTCTGGTCATGCTGGCGTCCCCTGGCATCGCCGCTGGGCTCGCGCGTCCCGAGGGCTATGCCGCGATCCCACCGCACTGGCATGAGGCCGGCGCCTGGCTCGACGAGCATGCAGGACCGGGGACCACGATGGTGGCGCCCGCCGCTGGCTTCGGCGACTTCACCTGGGGTTCCACCAAGGACGACCCGCTCCAAGCGCTGTCGAGTCGCCCCTTCGTGGTGCGCGACGCCGTGCCGCTCGGCTCCGCGGGGACCACGCGATGGCTCGACGAGGTCGAGAGCCGCCTCCAGGGCGGTAGCGGGGGGGCCGCACTCAGGTCGGCGCTGACGTCGGCGGGCGTGCGCTACGTCCTGGTTCGCAACGACCTTCGCCCTGACACCGTTGACGGTGCTGGAGCGCAGAACCTCCGCGTGCACGAGGCGCTCGCCGAGACCGGTATCACGGCCGCGGCCAGCTTCGGCCCACCGGTGGCGTCGCCAAGGGGGCTGGAGCCCGAGACGCCAGACCACACCCTCGACCAGAAGACCCGGCTCCCCTACCCGTCGATCGAGATCTTCGAGGTGGGCGCAGGCGCAGACGCCGCGCTCGTGCCTGGTGACGCCCTGGTCACCGTTCATGGGGGAGCGGAGGACGTCCCGGACGCCCTGGCAGCGGTTGACGGAGCCGGGGCGGCCGTCGTCGGTTCGGACATCGCAGCGCTTCCCGACGGTGTGCGCGACCTCGCGGCCGACATCCTCATGGACGGCAACCAGTCACGTGAGGTGTTCTTCGGCAGGGCGGGCAACAACACCTCGCAGGTCCTGGGCCCGATGGACCCGCGCCGGACTGATCGGACGGTCACTGGTTTCGTCGCCGACCCCACCGCGCCGTCGACGGAACGTGCGTGGGGTGGTGTCCTGGAGGGAGTTTCGGCCTCGTCGTCCGCAGCTGACGCGAACGCCACCATCCGACTCGGGTCGGGGTACGGGCCCGGTGCGGCCGTGGACGGCGATGCAGCGACGTCGTGGCTCTCCGGACGTTACGCGTCTGCCGCCGGCGAGTGGTTGCAGCTCGACTTCAACCGCCCGACGGACGTCTCGTCACTGGCAGTCACGCTCGAGCAGTCTCCGCGACGTCTGTCCACGCCGACGGAGATCCGCGTCGACACCGATAAGGGGAGCGCCACGACGCAGTTGGCCCCGCTGGACGCAAGCCAGGACGTCAGGACTACCCCCGGCCTCGCGACCAGGGCGCGGATCACGATCACCGAGGTGGCAGAAGGAGCCGACGCGAACGGCGTGGGTCTCGCGGAGGTGTCGATGCCCGGCTTGGGGGGGAGCACGACATCTGGAAGTCCCGCCCACGGAAGTCGATCCGTCGGTCGTCGTCCTGCGCCGCACCAGTGATGGACGATCTGCGTGCGCCTGGGTCGACAGCCGGCCGATGTGCACCTCGGGTGCGGGCCGTCAGCCGGAGTCGGAGGGGGGGATCCGCCGGACGCTTCATCTGTCGACACCCTTGAGCGGCGCGATGAGTGGCACCGTGGTCGCTCGGCCCGGCGACGCCGTGGAGCAGCTCTTGGAGGGTCTGACCAGTGCGGACGTCACGGCGAGCAGCCGTGCGGTACCAGACCCCGCAGGCCGTCCCGGCTCAGCCATGGACGGCGACCTCGGTACGGGCTGGGTGGCATCGCCGACTGACCCACAGCCGAGGCTCACGATCACCTTGCCCGAACGGGTTTCGGCGGACCGTGTGCAGCTCCAGAGAGACTCCTTCTTGCCGCCTCAGGTGCTGCGGAAGTTGCGGTGTCCTTCGACGGTGGTCCACCCGAGCTGATGGACGTCGACTCCGAAGGCTACCTGCGCTGGGACCGGCGGACGTTTCGGAGCCTGGGTCTGCAGTTCATGGACAAGACCCCCGTTCGCTCCACGGACTCCGCCAGCGGGATCGGGCAGGTGCTTCCGGTGGGCGTCTCCGAGGTGGTCTGTTGCGGGGTTCAACCCGGTGGGTCCGCTCCGGCGGAGTTCGAGAACCGGCGCAGCGTGCGGTTTCGGGCCCAACGTGGTCGTCGACGGCACAGCGCACCCGACCGCAGTCCGAGGAACGGTCGCCGAGCTGCTCAGGGGCGAACCCCTGTCGTGGACCCCCTGTGACGACGACAGCGTGTCCCTGGGAGCAGGAACGACGACGATCGACGCACCTCAGAGCGCGGAGTTCAGCCCGGTGAGCCTCGTCGTCGACAGCCGTGCATCGGCGCGCGTTGGCTCAAAGCCGACGCCGACGACCTCGACCCCCGTCGTGGTCGGCCGTCCGGACGCGGCCCACCTCACCGTGGAGGTTCCGGCAACGACTGACGACTCAGTGTTGGTGGTGCACCAGAACTACAGCGCGGGCTGGGTTGCGACAGACCGGGGCGGCGAGGTGCTCAGGCCAATCCGAGTCAACGGGTGGCAACAGGGCTGGGCAATACCGGCCGGCGCTGGACAGGTCGTACGCGCGACCTTCGCTCCGGATGTCCCCTACCGCCTGGGTCTGGTTGGCGGCTCGCTGTTGGCGGTGCTGGTGCTGGCTGGAGGCTTCCTGCGGCGTGGAGGCCACGCGGTTCCACCACTGCCGGCGCGTGCTGTGAAGGGGGGGCCGTGGAGCGTCCTACTGGTGGCGTCCCTCACGATCGGGGCGGGGTTCGTGGGCCTGATCGCCGCCGGCGTGGGCGTGCTGGCGAGCAGGATGCTCAGTCGGCCCGTCACGGCCTGGCTCGTAGTCGGTACCGGGATGTCAGCGGCGCTCCTCGTGGTCACCGCCGGTGCGTGGCCGGATGCGCGCCAAGGCGTCGACAGCACTCTGGTTCAGCTGTTGGTGCTCATCGCACTTGCCGCGTGCCTCGCCGAGCTCGGGGTCGATGCGCGCAGGCCCCGGCGTGAGCTGTTGCGCTCGTTTCGCCGCCCCCAGCGCATGATCGGCCGCTCGACGAAGTAGTAGCTCATGGTCGCCACGGCAGTGGTGCCCACGAGCGTCGGAATGAGCAGCTTCCAGAAGCCGCCAGTGAAGATCGTGAAGCCGATGGTGCTCTCGATGAGTCCCAGGACGATCAGGTGGTAGCAGAAGATGCCGTACGAGATGTTGCCGAAGAACGTGCCCGTCCGGCCGCCCAGCCGGCGGACGGCCGGCGGGTCATCGCGCACTGTTATTGCGACGACCGTCGGGAGCACGACCAGCACGCCGATGGCGGCGTACAGCAGGTTCTTGATCGCTGACTGACCCGGGGCTGCCTGCGCCAAGGAGTACGGACCGGCCACCGGTGAGATGGCGACGAGGTACAGCCCACCCGCCAAGGCCCAGACCGTGCCGGGGTAGCGATGGAGCTCGTCCATCCACGATGCCCGTAGGAGACCGACCGAACGAGCCGAGTGCCAGAGTGCGAGCGCCATGCCCAACCCGAACCACCCGATGTAGCCGGGCAGCCACAGCGCGCGCTGGCCGCCGCCCTCCGCAGCGCTCGACCACATCCAGACGGCACCGACCAGCGGAGTGGTGAGGAGGACGACCAGTGCGCCACGCACTGATCGTGCAGTAGGCGCAGGTCGAGTGACGCACCAGGCGATGACAGGGAGGAGCACGTAGAAGGCCGCTTCCGTGGCCAGGCTCCACATCTGGGTCAGCCCCTGTGCTGCGTTCCCCGTGGTGTAGATCTGGACGAGACCCGCGTGACGCACGAAGGCGACGATCGTCGCGGACTGCTGCGGGAGCAGGGCGGCCGCGGCGACCACGGCAACCCACAGGGCGGGCAGGATCCGCAGGGCTCGGTGCTTGAAGTACCGGGCAGCTCGCGGCCGGGGCATGGAGGTGAGCCATCCACTCATGTGTGGACGAAAGAGCAGAAATCCCGAGATGACGAAGAAGATGGCGACTCCGACGTCCAGCCGGGACAGCAGGCCGTTGAAGGACGAATTCAGCGCCGCGCCGCTGTGGAACCCGACGTGCGTGGTGAGGACGAAGACCGCCCCAAGTGCGCGGATGCCGTTCAGCCCCGCGAAGCTGGTGCGTATTCCGCCCGCGGACAGGGTCGGGACCTGGCTCACCGGATCACTCATTCCTTTGCGGTCCGATGTCGCCGATCCAGCGGTTGGAGTCCTTCACCGGACCCATGCGTACCTCGGTGATGCAGACGGTGCTCGAACCCGGTTGGGAGGTGACCGCGAGATTCTTGGCGGAGTCCTCGATGACTGCCTGACGGTGGCCAAGGCCCGCATCCAGGACGAGATCCACGGACTCGCTGTCCGTCTCTACCGTGAGCGCTGCCGCGCCGGCACTGAAGAAGTCCACCTGTAGCCCCCACTGCCAGTCGTACATTGGTGTCTGGAGCGGAATCGTGACCGACCGGTCGGCTTCGACGAGATATCCGCATCCCTCAACCGGTCCGGGGGACACACTCCGGGCCACGGGGTCTATGTCCGCCTCTTTCAGGTGCCCGGCCCAGTCGGCCACGTACATCTCGGGTGCGGGTTTGTTGAACGCCAGCGGTAGCTCCAAGGGCTTGAGCATCTGCGAGATCCGTGCATCGTGCATGAACCAGCCGGCGATGACGTTGTTGGGGGCCATCGAGTCGTAGACAGATACCTCTCCGGCAGAGGCAGCGTCGGACAACAGGTTGTCCACCCACGTCTTCGGCGAGGCAGGCGCGGATGCGTCCCAGATCCGGCCACTCGCCACGACCGCAGATGCCACAACGGCAAGCACCGCGCCGACGGACGTCACGCGCAAGACGTGCCGGGCCGCGCCGGAGATCTCCAGGTTGTGCCACTTGGTCCCGGCTTCCAGTCGAGTCGGCGTGAAGAGGAATGTCAGGGTCAGCAGCGCGACGGGGAGGATGTCGGCGGCATACCGTGCATCGCGGACGGAGAAGACGCCCATGACGTCGAATCGACTACTGGTGAACAGCAGACCCCATGCGACGACCGCATACGACACTGCCATGGCGATCATCAGGGAGGCCGACTTGCGCATTCGAGTGGCGACTGCAACTCCCGCGACGAGAAGCGAGAGGAACGCCAGGGTCATGACTCCCGAAGCTTGCCGCAAAGAGCTGCTGAGGATCTTCTGGCGTGGACCAGGCCGCCCAAGAGCGCGGGAACCCCCACATCGAGGAAGCCGGTGACGAAAGACGAGATCGTCTGACCCAGGTCTCGCTTCTCGAACAGCTCGGTCCGGCTGCGTCACCGTGCCGGGTCAGCAGAACGTAGGCAGGTAGATAGACCACCGTCGCGCCCGCTATGACGCCGAGGACCCACTTACTGTTGGCCGCTCGATCGCGCAGGCTCCCCGAGCTGAGGAGCGCTGCAACGAACGCCACCGGGACCGCGATCAGCAGCGCCTTCTCCCAGAACAACAAGCCAGCGACGTAGCTGGCTGTCAGACCGATCAGGTCGGCGCGCTGTCTTCCCTCGAGCATGTATCGGGCCGTGAAGAGGACGGCAAGACCCATGAAGAGCTGAAGAGGGAAGACCTGTATCGCAGCTGCCGACCACAGGGAGATGGGCATGAAGAGTGGTGAGATGGCAAGGACCACCAGCATGTATAGAAGTCGGCCGCGCTCACCGAAGATCGTTCGCAGGGCCGCAGCCCAAATGAGAATCGAGAGAGCGATGAATCCCAGGATCACAAGCACGGCGTAGCTGTAGTTCAGGGGCGCCACTTCCGCCATCGCCCAAGCTATGGCGAACTGCCCGGGCATGATGTGGCCGTTGTAGTTCTGGCTCAGGTACTCCCAGAACGGGAGCTCTGCCGCTTTTGTCATGTACACCCAGTCGTCCTGGAACCAACTCCAGTCCGACATGGTCCAGTAGCGCCACACGACGGTCACGACGATTATCGCGGCCACTCCGGTACGGAAACTGGCGACGGGCACGATGGGAGTCGGCCTCACCTCGCGCACAGCCATAGGCGCGACCGTGGTCACCTCCACTGGACTGTTCCTCCTCGACCCGGACCCGCGCACATCCTGCTCGACGCCGCGGCTTGAGTGTACGGATGCCGACCGAGCAGGGTGTCCGAGCGCTGGGTTTGCCTCCCGGCGGTGGCGCACGTCACGGTGAGTCTCGCGCGCGCCCTAGTACTCATTGGTAGGCTCCACGCGACTTCACCGTGGAAGGGACACACATGCGTCGCGCCATTGGCGTCATCCTGGTTCTGCTGGGATCGCTGTTCATCGGCATCGGGCTCCTCGCCAAGCCGTACCTGTACAGCCAGCTCGCCATCGCGCCGCTCGACCAGCGATCCACCTCGATCTCCCAGGGTACGGACATGGCCGTGCTGTATCCGCACGTCGTCGACGGCGCGCCCGCGATCGACAAGCTGAGCGGCGTCAAGGTCGTGAGCACCCGGCAGGTCATCGGCATCCCGGGTGTCCCCGCGGAGGCCGGAGTGGAGGACACCGACGCGTTCTGGCAGACGACGGTGCAGTCGCAGGCAGAGGTCGACGGCCGATGGTCGACCTGAGCTACAGCGACACCGGCGTCTCCTTCGACCGTCGGTCGGGGAGGCCACGAACTGCTGCGGCGACTACACGTCGACGGGTGACCTCAACGACCCGACGTCGCAGAAGGACATCACCCACGAGGGCCTGTTCTTCAAGTTCCCGTTCGGGGTCCAGAAGACCACCTACCAGTGGTGGGACGCCGACGTGGAGCGGGCCGTGCCGATCGAGTTCCAGGGTGAGGACAAGATCGACGGCACGCCGGTCTACGTGTTCAGGCAGACGATCGCTCCCAAGGCGCTCTCGGCCCTCGAGGCCCCGCGCAGCCTCTTCGAGGAGGGCGCGGAGGGCAACGTCACCGCCACCGAGATGTACGCCAACACCCGCACGCTGTGGGTCGAGCCGGTCACCGGAGTCGTCATCAACGGCAACGAGGAGCTCAACACGGTCTACGAAGCCGACGGGTACGAGCCCGATCGCCAAGACCATGGGCACCATCGGCTTCGACGAGGACACGGTCAACAAGAACGCCGCGGACTGGGGCTCCAAGGCCCGCCTGCTGTCCTTCATCGACAGCTGGCTGCTCCTGGATCGGGCTGGTCCTCGGCCTGCTGCTCGTTGGGGCCGGCGCCTACCTCCTGCTCCGCCCGGCCGCATCCACGGACGACGAGGCGCGTCGCCCACCCGGCGGGCCGCTCCGCGGCTGTCTGCCCCACGTACGTCCGAGAGAGGCCTGGCCGATGGCCGGGCCCCTCCGGCGTGCGGCGGAGGCGGGTCCTACGGGCGGTCGGCGACGAGGATCGCCGTTCCCGGCAGCAGCGCCCCGCGCAGCGGCGACCACCCGCCCCAGGCCTGCTCGTTGCGCGCCGGCCACTCCGGCTCCACGAGGTCGACGAGCACCAGCCCGGCCGCCACGACCTGGCGCACGAGGTCACCGAGGGTGCGGTGGTGCTCGGCGTAGGTCACCATCCCGGCCTCGCTCTCGACGTACGGGGTGCGGTCGAAGTACGACGACGTCGCCGTGAGCCCGTTCGGCCCGGGTCGTCGGGGAACGCCCACCGCACCGGGTGCGACGTCGAGAACACGAACCGCCCACCCGGGCGCAGCACCCGTGCCGCCTCGGCCAGCACCGCGCCGCTGTCGGCGACGAACGGCACCACGCCGTAGGCCGTGAACACCCGGTCGACGCTCGCGTCGGCCAGGGGCAGCGCGAGGCCGTCGCACTGGAGGAGGGGGAGCGCGGATGCCGATGGCCGGCGCCGCCCGACGCCGCCTCGATCCGGCGCGGTGCGCAGCATGCCCATCGACAGGTCGCTGGCGACGACGCGCACGTCGTGGTGGCGCGCCAGCCAGCGCGAGCACTGCGCCGCGCCGGCGCCGATCTCGAGCACGGTCATCCCGTCGCGCACCCCGAGCAGGTCGAGCTCGGCCTCGGTCCAGCCCTCCGGACCCCAGACGAACTCGCTGTCGCCGAGGAAGGCGCCGTGCTCGGCGTAGTAGTCGTCGGCCTCGCCGTCCCACCAGGCCCGGTTGGCCGCCCTGGTCTCGTCGCCGTCGACCGGCCACCGCCCTGCTGCGTCGATCACCGGGCCATCCTCGCGCGTGACCGGACGTCCACCGGAGGCCGGCGCGACGGCATCCGGGACGTTTTGCCCCGCGTGTGCGCGCACGAGTAGGCTGTGCGAGCACCCGTGTGGCCGCTTGTCGGTCACGCGTGCGCTCGTACCCTCCCACTCGAATCCATCTGTCCACATCGGAGTTCCTACTACATGACTGCCAGCACGGTCGACACGACCGCCCCTCAGATCGCCATCAACGACATCGGCTCTGAGGAAGACCTCCTCGCCGCGATCGACGCGACGATCAAGCACTTCAACGACGGCGACATCGTCGCGGGTCGCATCGTCAAGGTCGACCGGGACGAGGTCCTGCTCGACATCGGCTACAAGACCGAGGGCGTCATCCCCTCGCGTGAGCTGTCCATCAAGCACGACGTCGACCCCAACGACGTCGTCTCCGTGGGCGACGAGGTCGAGGCCCTGGTCCTCCAGAAGGAGGACAAGGAGGGTCGTCTGATCCTGTCCAAGAAGCGTGCGCAGTACGAGCGCGCCTGGGGCACGATCGAGAAGATCAAGGAGGAGGACGGCGTCGTCACCGGCACCGTCATCGAGGTCGTCAAGGGTGGGCTCATCCTCGACATCGGCCTGCGCGGCTTCCTGCCCGCCTCCCTCGTCGAGATGCGTCGGGTCCGCGACCTCCAGCCGTACGTCGGCAAGGAGATCGAGGCCAAGATCATCGAGCTCGACAAGAACCGCAACAACGTGGTCCTGTCGCGCCGTGCCTGGCTCGAGCAGACCCAGTCCGAGGTCCGCACGACGTTCCTCAAGGAGCTCGGCAAGGGCCAGGTCCGCTCCGGTGTCGTGTCCTCGATCGTCAACTTCGGTGCGTTCGTCGACCTCGGCGGCGTCGACGGTCTCGTCCACGTCTCCGAGCTGTCCTGGAAGCACATCGACCACCCGTCCGAGGTCGTCGAGGTCGGCGACGAGGTCACCGTCGAGGTGCTCGACGTCGACATGGACCGCGAGCGTGTCTCCCTGTCGCTGAAGGCGACCCAGGAGGACCCGTGGCAGCACTTCGCCCGGACCCACGCGATCGGTCAGGTCGTGCCGGGCAAGGTCACCAAGCTGGTCCCGTTCGGTGCGTTCGTGCGCGTCGACGACGGCATCGAGGGCCTGGTCCACATCTCCGAGCTGGCCGAGCGCCACGTGGAGCTGCCGGAGCAGGTCGTCACGGTCGGCACCGACATCTTCGTCAAGGTCATCGACATCGACCTCGAGCGTCGCCGCATCTCGCTGTCGCTGAAGCAGGCGAACGAGGACGGCGCCAACCAGGTCGAGTTCGACCCGACCCTCTACGGCATGGCCGCCGAGTACGACGAGAAGGGTGACTACAAGTACCCCGAGGGCTTCGACCCGGAGACCAACGAGTGGCTCGAGGGCTTCGAGAAGCAGCGTGAGACCTGGGAGAAGCAGTACGCCGAGGCGCACTCCCGCTGGGAGGCGCACCGCGCCCAGGTCGAGGCGTTCGCCAAGGCCGACGCCGAGGCCGCCGGTGGCAGCGACGCGACCTCGTACTCCTCGGAGACCGGCGCGACCCCGGCCGGCGACGACGAGGACGAGGGCAGCGCTCCGCGTCCGCCGGCTCCGGTGTCCGAGGGCACCCTCGCCTCCGACGAGGCGCTGGCCGCACTGCGCGAGAAGCTCACCGGCAACTGACGCGCGCCGGCACCCGTTCGCGGATGCCGGACGCGCACCGCACGAGGCCCGGTCACCCCACGAGGGTGGCCGGGCCTCGTGCGCGTCCGGGGCAGTGGTGAGGGCGGGTAGCGTGCCGGCTCATGGCACGCACCATCGCGACGAACACGACGGTGGACCTCGAGGGGCTGCTCGAGTTCGCCCGGCCCCGGCACCACCTGGTGCTGATGACGACCCGGTCCGACGGCCGGCCCAGGCCTCGCCGGTCACGGGCGGGGTCGACCCGCAGGGCCGCATCGTCATCTCGACGTACCCGGAACGGGCCAAGACGCTCAACGCCCGCCGCGAGCCCGCGGGTCAGCGTGCTCGTGCTCTCCGACGACTTCGGCGGAGCGTGGGTGCAGGTCGACGGCGACTGCGAGGTCGGTCGACCCGCCCGACTCGGTCGAGCCGCTCGTCGAGTACTTCCGCTGCATCTCGGGAGAGCACCCCGACTGGGACGAGTACCGGCGGGCGATGGTCGAGCAGGGCAAGTCGCTGCATCGCGCGATCACCGCCGACCCGCTGGGGCCCGATCGCGCGACCGGAGGCTTCCCGGCGCCGGCTTCGCCGACCCGCGACGCCTGACCAGGTCGCGCCGCGGCGCTAGGGTCGCCGACATGCTGCGCGTGGGCCTCACCGGGGGAATCGGGTCCGGCAAGTCGACCGTGTCGGCCCAGCTCGCGTCGCTGGGCGCGGTGGTCGTCGACGCGGATGCCGTGGCGCGCGAGGTCGTCGAACCCGGCACCCCGGCGCTCGCCGCCGTCGTCGACCGGTTCGGGGCCGGCGTCGCTCGGCCGCGACGGTGGGCTCGACCGGCCTGCCCTGGGCCGAGTCGTGTTCGGCGACCCGCCGGCGCTGCGCGACCTCGAGGCCCTGACCCACCCGGCGATCTGGGCCCGTACGGCCCAGATCATCCACGACGCCGGCCCGGACGCCGTCGTCGTGCACGACATGCCGCTGCTCGTCGAGAAGGGGATGGGGGCCGACTACCACCTCGTGGTCGTCGTCGGTGCGGCCGAGGACGTGCGGGTGCGTCGCCTCGTCGACCAGCGCGGGATGACCGAGGCCGACGCCCGGGCCCGGATCGCCGCGCAGGCCGACGACGACGCACGGCGCGCCGCCGCCGACGTGTGGCTGGACAACGAGGCGACGACCGAGGCGCTGCGGGCCCTGGTGCTGCGGCTCTGGCACGAGCGGATCGAGCCGTTCGAGCTCAACCTGCGGCACGGCATCCGCTCACGCCTGTCGCACCCGACGCTCTCGGCGCCCGACCCGACGTGGCCGGCCCAGGCCGCCCGCCTGCTCGCCCGGATCCGGCACGCGGTGGGCGACGCCGCGCGTCAGCCTCGACCACATCGGCTCGACCGCCGTGCCCGGGCCTGGTCGCCAAGGACGTGGTCGACCTCCAGGTGGGCGTGGCCTCGCTCGACGACGCGGACGACCCGGGTTTCGTCGCCTCGATGGACGCCGCCGGGTTCGTGCGGATGCCGGGGGAGTGGCACGACAACGGCAAGGACGGCACGACCTGGCCCAAGCGGTTCCACGGCTCGTGCGACCCGGGGCGGGTGGCGCACGTGCACGTGCGCGAGGTGGGCTCGCCCGGCTGGGAGTGGGCGCTGCGGTTCCGTGACTGGCTGCGGGCGGATGCCGGCGAGCGCGCCGCCTACGCGACGATGAAGACCGAGCTGGCCACCGAGCATCGCCTCGACCGAGGACTACGCCGATGGCCAAGGAGCCGTGGTTCGACGCCGCTGACGAGCGGGCGCGGGCCTGGGCCGAGCGCACCGGCTGGGTGCCCCCGCTGCCCTGAACGACCCGCGCTGGTCTCGGGCGCCGACGGCTGAGCGGGGAGCGCGTCGGTCAGCGTCGGGCTGAGCTCGGCCACGACCCGGGCTCCCAGGTCGAGCAGGGTGTCGAGGAACAGGTCGAGGTCGTCGTCGCGGGTGCGGTGGTTGCTGATGGCGACCCGCACCGCCAGCGCGCCGTCGAGCACGGTGTCGGTGACGATCGCGACCCCGCTCTCGTGGAGGCGCAGCACGAGCTCGTGGTTGACCTCGTCGAGCCGCTCCGCCGGCACCCCGACCGGGGCGTAGCGCAGGCACACGACGTCGCAGCCGACCGGCGCGAGCCGTTCGAGGTCGGGGTGGGCGTCGACCCGGTCGGCCAGGGCGTGGGCCTGCGCGATGTTGCGGTCCATGACCCGCCCGAAGGCGTCGGCGCCGTAGGCCTTGAGCGCCAGCCAGACCCGCAGCGCCCGGAACCCCCGGGAGAGGGCGATGCCGTACTCGTTGAACCACACCTCACTGGCCGCCAGCCCACGGGTGGCGTGCGTGAGGAAGTGGCGGCACCACCGAGAAGGTCGCCCGGTGGGCTGCCTCGTCGCGCACCAGCGCGAGCCCGACGTCGATCGGCGCCTGCATCCACTTGTGCAGGTCGAGCGCGAGGGAGTCGGCGCGCTCGAGGCCGCGCACGGCATCCGGGTGCGAGCTCAGCGCGAGGAAGCCGCCGATGGCGCCGTCGACGTGCAGCCACAGGCCCTCGCGCCTCGCAAGGTCGGCGATCGCCTCGAGGTCGTCGACGCGACCCGGTGTTGATCGTGCCGACGGTGGCCACGACGGCCAGCGGCTCGATGCCGGCCGCCCGGTCTGCGGCGACGGCCGCCGCCGAGGGCGTCGACGTCCATCGTGTAGTCGTCACGCACCGGCACCGTGCGCAGCGCGGACTCCCCGAGCCCGAGCAGCTCCAGGGACTTGCGGTGGCAGCTGTGCACCTCGGTGGAGGCGTAGACGCCGAACCGCCGCCCGCCCGGGATGCCGTGGGTGCGCACCTCTGGCCCGATCCGCGCGGTGCGGGCGACGGCGAGGCCGACCAGGTTGGCCTCCGAGGCGCCGGTGACGAGCAGGCCGCTGGCCGACGTGGGGTAGCCGGCGGCCTCCGCGCACCAGCGCACCACCTGCTGCTCGACGAGCACCGGGGCGTGGTCGGCGCCGCCCATGTTGGGGTTGAGCACGCTCGCGAGGAGGTCGGCGAGGTTGCCGACCGGGTTGCCGGCGCCCATGTACCAGCCCCAGAAGCGTGGGTGGTCGTTGCCCATCGAGTAGGGCACGACGGTGCGCCGGAAGTCGTCGTAGGCCGCCTCCAGGCCCTCCGGGGCGCGGGGGAGGGGGCCGTCGAACGCCGCGCGCACGGCATCCGGCATCGGTTGCCAGACCGGCTGGTCGCGTCGGCCGGCGATGTGGTCGAGCGAGTCGTCGAGCATGCGGTGCGCGAGGGTGCGGAACGCCGCCCAGTCGGCGGGGTCCAGGCCGGTGTCTGCGTCGTCTCCGGTGCCGGCGCCCGGGAGTGGCTGCGTCGCCATCCCGTGATGCTGCCACCGGGCGCCGACGGTGACCAGTGGTCGCGGGTGCGCCGGCCCGGCGGTGGTGGCCCGCGGGCCCGGCGATCCGTAGGGTCGGGCCATGACGCGCCTCGTGCAAGGTCGGTGTCCAGCTGCCCGAGGTCGAGCGGTTCGTGCCCTGGCCGGAGTACCTCGACCTGGCCCGGCGGGCGGAGGCGGTCGGCCTCGACTCGGTCTGGGTCGGGCGACCACCTGCTCTACGACCTGCCCGACGGCTCCACGCGCGGGCCGTACGAGGCGTGGACCACCCTCGCGGCGATCGCGGCGGTCACCGAGCGGGTGCAGATCGGGCCGCTCGTGGCGTCGACCAGCTTCCACGCCCCGGCGATGCTGGCCAAGCAGGCCGCGACCGTCGACGCGATCTCGGGGGGACGGCTGATCGTGGGGCTCGGGGCGGGCTGGAACCGGCGGGAGTACGACGCGTTCGGCTTCGCCTACGACCGGCGGGTGTCGCGCTTCGAGGAGGCACTGGCCGTCATCGTGCCCCTGCTGCGCGAGGGGCGGACCACGTTCCACGGGCGGTTCTACGACGTGGAGGACTGCGTGCTCGACCCGCGCCCGGTGCACCGGGTGGGCCGCCGATCATGCTCGGCTCGACCAGCCCGCGCATGCTGGGCATCGGCCTGCCGGTCGTGGACTCGTGGAACGTCTGGTGGAGCATCTACGACAACTCGGTCGAGAGCTTCGCGCAGGTGAAGGCCGAGGTCGACGCGGCGATGCCCCAGGGGCGCACCGTCGACGCGACGGCGGCCGTCCTGGTCACCCTGCCGGGTGGACGGGGACGCCTGATGGGAGACCACTACGACACGCCGGTCACGACCGTCACGCCCGACGACCTCGTCGAGCACGTGCGGGGCCTCGGCCGCCGGTGGGCGCCACCCACCTGCAGCTCGTGCTCGACCCGATCACGGCCGAGTCGATCGACGTGGTGGGGGAGGCGCTGGCCGACCTCGACCGGTGAGTCGTCCGGCCCGCGTGCCGGGCGCCTGACCGACTGTCGGTGCAGCGGCATACCGTAGGGGGATGCGTCCGACCACCGACCTCCAGCGCAGCCTGGCCCCCTTCGAGGTCGTCTCCGACTTCCAGCCCGCCGGCGACCAGCCGACGGCCATCGCCGACCTCGCGCGCCGGGTGCGGGCCGGGGAGCACGACACCGTGCTGCTCGGCGCCACCGGCACCGGCAAGTCGGCGACCACCGCCTGGCTCGTCGAGCAGGTGCAGCGCCCCACCCTCGTCATGGCGCCCAACAAGACCCTTGCCGCCCAGCTCGCCAACGAGTTCCGCGAGCTGCTGCCGCACAACGCCGTCGAGTACTTCGTCAGCTACTACGACTACTTCCAGCCCGAGGCCTACGTCCCGCAGACCGACACCTACATCGAGAAGGACTCCTCGATCAACGACGAGGTCGAGCGGCTGCGGCACAGCGCCACCAACAGCCTGCTCACCCGGCGCGACGTCATCGTGGTCGCCTCGGTGTCGTGCATCTACGGCCTGGGCACCCCGCAGGAGTACGTCGACCGGATGGCCCGGCTGCGGGTCGGCGACGAGATCCAGCGCGACGACCTGCTGCGCCGGTTCGTGCAGATGCAGTACACCCGCAACGACCTCGCCTTCACCCGCGGCACCTTCCGGGTGCGCGGCGACACCGTCGAGATCATCCCGATGTACGAAGAGCTCGCGGTGCGCATCGAGTTCTTCGGCGACGAGATCGAGGCGGTCTACACGCTCAACCCGCTCACCGGCGAGGTCGTGCGCGAGGAGCAGGAGATGTACGTCTTCCCCGCCTCGCACTACGTCGCCGGGCCGCAGCGCATGGAGCGCGCGATCGCCGGCATCGAGCACGAGCTCGAGGAGCAGCTGGCGCTGTTCGAGAAGCAGGGCAAGCTGCTCGAGGCGCAGCGGCTGCGGATGCGCACCACCTACGACATCGAGATGATGCGCCAGGTCGGCTCCTGCTCCGGCATCGAGAACTACTCGATGCACATCGACGGCCGGCTGCCGGGCACCGCACCCAACTGCCTGCTCGACTACTTCCCCGAGGACTTCCTGCTCGTCATCGACGAGTCGCACGTCACCGTGCCGCAGATCGGCGCCATGTACGAGGGCGACGCCTCGCGCAAGCGCACCCTCGTCGACCACGGCTTCCGCCTGCCGTCGGCCATGGACAACCGGCCGCTGAAGTGGGAGGAGTTCCTCGAGCGCATCGGGCAGACCGTCTACCTCTCGGCGACCCCCGGGCCCTACGAGCTGGCCAAGGCCAGCGGCGTCGTCGAGCAGATCATCCGCCCGACCGGCCTGGTCGACCCCGAGATCATCCTCAAGCCCACCAAGGGCCAGATCGACGACCTGCTCCACGAGATCCGCACCCGCGCCGACAAGAACGAGCGCGTCCTGGTCACCACCCTGACCAAGAAGATGGCCGAGGACCTCACCGACTACCTCCTCGACAAGGGGGTGCGGGTGCGCTACCTGCACTCCGACATCGACACCCTGCGCCGGGTCGAGCTGCTGCGCGAGCTGCGGCTGGGCGAGTACGACGTGCTCGTCGGCATCAACCTGCTGCGCGAGGGTCTCGACCTGCCCGAGGTGTCGCTCGTCGCGATCCTCGACGCCGACAAGGAGGGCTTCCTGCGCAGCGCGCGCTCCCTCATCCAGACCATCGGTCGTGCCGCCCGCAACGTGTCCGGCCAGGTGCACATGTACGCCGACAAGGTCACCCCCTCGATGGCCGAGGCGGTCGAGGAGACCAGCCGGCGCCGCGAGAAGCAGATCGCCTACAACCTCGAGCGCGGCCTCGACCCGCAGCCGCTGCGCAAGAAGATCGCCGACATCACCGACATGCTCAACCGCGAGGACGCCGACACCGAGGAGCTGCTCGGCTCCGGTCGGGCCCGGTCGCGCGGCAAGACCGACGGCGGCCGCGGTGGTCGTGGTGCGGCCGCCGCCGACATCTCGCTCGGCGCGCGTCGCGCCGAGCCGGTGGCGGCCAGCGACCTCGCCGGCCTCATCCAGGAGCTCACCGCCCAGATGCACCAGGCGGCCGGCGACCTGCACTTCGAGCTCGCGGCCCGCATCCGCGACGAGATCGGCGACCTGAAGAAGGAGCTGCGCCAGATGAGCGAGGCGACGAAGTGACCGACGAGCCGGATGCCGTGGCGTCCGGTGCGTCGGGGCCGTGGGCCGAGTACGCCCTCGCCAAGCCGGGGGCCTGGGCCGACCAGCCGTGGGAGGGCGACCACGTCGCCAAGGTGGGCGAGAAGATCTTCTGCTTCCTCGGCGAGCGGTCGATCGGGGTCAAGTGCGGCACCCGGGTCGAGGCCGACGAGTGGCTCGCGGAGTACCCCGACGACGCGGCGGTGATGGCCTACATCGGCCGGCACGGCTGGAACACGCTCGCGATCGGCGGGGCGATCCCCGACGGGGCCCTGCGCGAGGCCGTCGACACCTCCTACGACCTGGTCGTCGCCACCTTGCCGAAGTCTCGACGCCCGTCCACCTGAGCGCTCGGGCACGAGAGCACCCGAACATCTCGGTAGAGTTCCGCCGGTGACCTTCGCGCTCCTGCCCGCCGCCACCCACGACTCCCTCGACCTCGACCCGTGGGTCTGGTGGGTGACGATCGGCGTGGCTGCGGCGATCCTCGCCTTCGACGTCGTCTGGATCGCCCGCAACCCGCACCGTCCCTCCAACCGCGAGACGGGCACGGCGCTGGCGTTCTACATCGGTTCGGCGATCGTCTTCGGCCTGGGCATGTGGTACTTCGCCGGGGCCGCAGCTGGCCGGGCGAGTACTACGCCGGATGGCTGACGGAGTACTCGCTCTCGGTCGACAACCTGTTCATCTTCATCCTGATCATGGCGAAGTTCGCCGTGCCGGAGAAGCTCCAGCAGTTCGCGCTCATGGTCGGCATCATCATCGCGATCGTCCTGCGCGGGCTGTTCATCTGGCTCGGTGCCGCGGCGATCGAGCGGTTCAGCTGGGTCTTCTACATCTTCGGCGCGTTCCTCCTCTACACGGCGTGGAAGCTCATCCGCGAGGGCGAGAGCGACGACGACGAGTACGAGGAGAACCGCTTCATGAAGTTCGTGGAGTCGCGCTTCCCCGCCACCAAGGACTACGACGGCACCAAGCTGTTCAGCGTCCAGAACGGCAAGCGGCTGGCGACCCCGCTGTTCTTCGTCATCATCGCCCTCGGCACCACCGACCTGCTCTTCGCTCTCGACTCGATCCCGGCGATCTACGGGCTGACCGACGAGCCGTACATCGTGCTGACAGCGAACCTGTTCGCCCTGATGGGCCTGCGCCAGCTCTACTTCCTCATCGGGGGGCTGCTCAAGCGGCTGGTCTACCTCAGCATCGGCCTGGCCGTGCTGCTCGCCTTCATCGGCGTGAAGCTGCTGCTGCACGCGCTGCACACCAACGAGCTGCCCTTCATCAACGGCGGCGAGAACGTCCCCGTGCCCGGAGATCCCGATCTGGATGTCGCTCTCGGCCATCGTGCTCATCCTCGGCACCACCACGGTGCTCAGCCTGATGAAGACCCGCCGCGATGACCGGAACGGCCTCGACGCCTGAGCCTCCGGGCCCCCGGGCTCAGGCGCCGGTCGACTCCGCCGGGTCCTTGCGCGCTCCGAGGCCGAGCACGAGCGCCGAGGCCGCGACCACCAGCCCCATGCCGAGCAGCTGGGTGGGGCTCAGCACCTGGCCGAGCACGATCAACCCGGCCAGGGCAGCGGCCGCCGGTTCGAGGCTGAGCAGGATGCCGAAGACCTTGGCCGACAGCCGCCGCAGCGCCAGCAGCTCGAGCGAGTAGGGCAGCACCGACGACAGCACCGCGATGCCCAGGCCCTTGAGCAGTGTCTCGGTCGTCCACAGCGGCACCGACCCCAGGCCGAACGGCAGGGTCACGACGGTCGCCACGACCATCGCCAGGGCCAGCCCCTCGAGCCGCGGGAACTCGGCCCCGGTGCGCCCGGACAGCACGATGTACGCCGCCCAGAACGCGCCGGCCGCCAGGGCGAGCCCGATGCCCGACCCACTCGAGCTCGTCGAGCGGCGTGCTCAGCGCCTCGGAGATGAGCACGACGCCCAGTCCGGCGGCGGCGACCGCCACGGCATCCACCCACCGCCGCGACAGCACCGCGGCGAGGGTCAGCGGGCCGATGAACTCGATGGTGACGGCCACCCCGATCGGCAGGTGCGCGAGGGAGCTGTAGAAGGTGAAGTTCATCAGCCCGAGCGCGACCCCGAAGGCGATCACCGTGCGCCAGGCCCGTCGGGAGTGCCCGCGCCAGCGCGGCCGGACGAAGGCCAGCAGCAGGGCGGTCGCGAACAGCAACCGCATGACGACCGACCCGCCGGCGCCGATGACGGGCACGAGGGTGGCCGCGAGCGCTCCGCCGAACTGCACCGAGACGATGCCGGCGAGGACGAGCAGTGGTGCTGGGACCCTGTCCGCGGCGCTCGTCACCGGGTCACACTAGCCATGACCCGCGAGGAGGGCGGAGATGACCGAGGACCGGGTGTCGGTGGACGCGACGACCGAGGCGGCCGTCGGCTCGTTCACCGCCGCGATGAGGAGGTTGTTCGGGTCACTGGCGGACGGCGAGTGGACCGAGACGCCGGGGCTGGTCGCGTACGGCTCCGGGCTCCTGCTGCCGCGCTTCAACGGGCTGGTCGTGCTCGGCGCCGACGCCGACGAGGGCACCGCAGCCGCGTGGCTCGACGAGCTGGTGTTCCGTGGCCTGCCGCATGGCGTGCTCAGCAGGCCCTCCGCGCCGCCCTGGGTGGCTCCGCTGGCTGCGGCGTACGACCTGGGCACCATCGAGCTCGAGCCGTTCATGTGCCTCGCCGACCCGGCCGGCGTGCTCGACCCCGCGCCGACGGGGCACGCCAACCCGCTCGTCGTCGACGTCGTGGACCCCTCCGACCCCGAGGACGTCGACACGGCCGCACGGTTGCTCGCCGAGGGGTTCGAGGCGCCGGTGGGGCTGCTCGCACCGCTCGTCGCCCCCGAGCTGCTCGTCCTGCCCGGGATGACCGCCTACGTCGGCCGAACCGACGGCGAGCCCTGCACGACCGGCTTCGGCGCCGTGGCCGAGGGCCACATCGGCGTCTTCAACATCGCGACCCCGCCGGCGTACCGCAACCGCGGCTTCGGGACCGCGGTCACGGCGCGCGTCGTCGCCGACGGGGTGCGGGCCGGGGCCCACACGGCCTACCTGCAGGCCAGCCCGCTGGGGTTCGGCGTCTACGAGCGGTTGGGCTTCCGCACGGTGGAGACCTGGAGCTGCTACTACTCGGCCTGAGGCGGCGGGAGCTGCTGCGCCGACGTCACCAGCCGCGCTCGCGCCACTCCTCGAGGTGCGGCCGCTCGGCGCCGATGGTCGAGTCGTCGCCGTGCCCGGGGTAGAACCAGGTGTCGTCGTCGTGCGTGGCGAAGACCCGCTCCACGACGTCGGCGTAGAGCGAGTCGAAGCTCTGGCCGGGGTTCTTGGTGTTGCCGACGCCGCCGGGGAACAGCGAGTCGCCCGTGAACAGGTGGGTGCCGCCGTCGGGGTTCGCCCACGACAGCGCCACCGACCCGGGGGTGTGCCCACGCAGGTGGATGACGTCGAGCTCGAGCTCGCCGACCGTCACGACGTCGCCGTGCGCCAGCCGCACGTCGGGCGCGACCGGCAGGGCGTCGGCGTCGTCGACGCCGGCGTACGTCGTGGCCCCGGTCGCGCGGGCCACCTCCTCCAGCGCCCGGACGTGGTCCCAGTGCTGGTGCGTGGTGACGAGGTGGTCGAGCCGCCCGGTGCCCTCGCGCACGAGCAGGAGGCAGCGGTGCGGGTCGTCGGCGGCGTCGATGAGCAGCTGCTCGCCGGTGGCCTCGCAGGTCACCAGGTAGACGTTGTTGTGCATCTCGGAGACCGACATCTTGCGGATGGTGGCCCGGTCGAGCCGGCGGATGTCGGTCGGACCTCCGGGGATCACGTGTCCGGTGTAGGTCATCGTCGTCACCGTCCTTCGGGGAGTCGGGGGAGGGGGTCGCCGGTCACGCCCGCGGTGAGCCCGCGGCCGAGCCAGCCGAGCAGGGCACCGCGGTCGCCGGAGACGGATGCCGTGCCGGCACCCACGCTCCACTCGTCGCCTTCGGGGGTGCGCAGGGTGAGGTCGGGCGGCGGGTCGCAGGCGCGCAGGCGCCGGACCTCCTCGTCGAGGAGCAGGCGCTGCACCTCGGGGTCGACGTCGGTGAAGCCGAAGCCGCCGAGCAGGTCGACGTGGTGGAAGACCAGCTCGCGCAGCCGCATGAACGGGATGTTCTTTCCCTTGACGACGAACTGGCCCGGCGTGCGCTCGAGGCGCAGCTCGGCCTGCTCCGGCCCGAGCCGGGCGAGCTGCTGGGCCAGGGCCCGCGCGGTGCGGTCGACGTCGTCGAGGAGCTCGGCCCTTGACGGTCGGCGCCGGCCTCGATGTCGGCGTCGCGCACCTCCGGGCTCGCGTACATCGTCTCGCCGGTGCCGTCGACCGCGGAGCGCACCAGGGCGGCGAGCCCGTCGGCGTTGCGCGCCACGTGGGTGAGCACGTGGCCGCGGGTCCAGCCCTCGCACAGCGACGGGGCGCCCACGTCGTCGAGCGCCCGGGCGGTGCGCAGCAGGGCGGCGGTCTGCTCGTCGACCGCGGTGAGGACGTCGGGAGAGGTCGTGTCCATGGTGGTGACGCTACCGCTGCGTCCATGGATGAGGGTGTTGTCGGTGGGCCCACCTAGCATGGCGGGCGTGAGTCATGACCACCTCGTCGTCCGTGGTGCCCGCGAGCACAACCTCAAGGACATCAGCATCGAACTGCCCCGCGACAGCCTCGTCGTGTTCACCGGCCTGTCCGGTTCGGGGAAGTCCAGCCTGGCCTTCGACACGATCTTCGCCGAGGGTCAGCGCCGCTACGTGGAGTCGCTGTCGGCGTACGCCCGCCAGTTCCTCGGGCAGATGGACAAGCCCGACGTCGACTTCATCGAGGGGCTCTCCCCGGCCGTCTCGATCGACCAGAAGTCGACCAACCGCAACCCGCGGTCCACCGTCGGCACCATCACCGAGGTCTACGACTACCTGCGCCTGCTGTTCGCCCGGGCCGGTCGCCCGCACTGCCCGGTCTGCGGCGAGCCGATCACCCGGCAGAGCCCGCAGCAGATCGTCGACCGGCTCCTCGAGCTGCCCGAGCGCACCCGGTTCCAGGTGCTGGCCCCGGTCGTGCGCGCCCGCAAGGGCGAGTACGTCGACCTGTTCGCCGAGCTGCAGTCCAAGGGCTTCGCCCGCGCCAGGGTCGACGGCGAGGTGGTGGCCCTCACCGAGCCGCCCAAGCTCGAGAAGCAGGTCAAGCACACCATCGACGTCGTCGTCGACCGGCTCGTCGCCAAGGGGGCCGACGACCCGTCGTCCAAGCGGCGCCTCACCGACTCCGTCGAGACCGCCCTCGGCCTGGCCGGCGGGGTGCTCGTCGTCGAGTTCGTCGACCTCGAGGAGGGCCACCCCGACCGCGAGCGGCGGTTCTCCGAGAAGATGGCCTGCCCCAACGACCACCCGCTGCAGATGGACGAGGTCGAGCCGCGCTCGTTCTCCTTCAACAGCCCGTTCGGCGCCTGCCCCGAGTGCACCGGCATCGGCACCGAGCTCGAGGTCGACCCCGACCTCATCGTCCCCGACGAGGACCTCAGCCTGGCCGACGGCGCGATCGCGCCGTGGGCCAGCGGCTCGGGGGCGGCCGACTACTTCCAGCGGGTCATCACCGCCCTGGCCGACGACCTCGCCTTCTCGATCGACGTGCCGTGGCGCGCAGCTGCCGCAGCGCGCCCAGCAGGCCCTGCTCCACGGCAAGAACCACAAGGTCCACGTCCGCTACCGCAACCGGTTCGGCCGCGAGCGCTCCTACTCCACCGGCTTCGAGGGCGCCGTCGAGTTCGTCAAGCGACGGCACGCCGAGACCGACTCCGACTGGAGCCGCGAGCGCTACGAGGGCTACATGCGCGAGGTGCCGTGCCCGGTCTGCAAGGGCGCGCGCCTGAAGCCCGAGTCGCTGGCCGTGCTCATCGGCGGCCGGTCGATCGCCGAGGTGTCCAGGCTGGCCATCGCCGATGCCGCCCGCTTCTTCGACGACGTCGACTTCACCCTGCGCGAGCGGCAGATCGCCGAGCGGGTCATCAAGGAGATCAACGCCCGGCTCGGGTTCCTCCTCGACGTCGGCCTCGACTACCTCAGCCTCGACCGGCCGGCCGGCACGCTCTCCGGCGGCGAGGCCCAGCGCATCCGGCTCGCGACCCAGATCGGGTC
Organism: uncultured Actinomycetota bacterium; assembly: GCA_963751385.1. Classification (GTDB taxonomy): domain Bacteria; phylum Actinomycetota; class Actinomycetes; order Actinomycetales; family Dermatophilaceae; genus Fodinibacter. The sequence continues at coordinate 205,962 of CAVVUD010000001.1, forward strand.
CGGCCTGGTCGGCGTGCTGTACGTGCTCGACGAGCCCAGCATCGGGTTGCACCAGCGCGACAACCACCGGCTGATCGAGACCCTCACCCGGCTGCGCGACCTGGGCAACACGCTCATCGTCGTCGAGCACGACGAAGACACCATCTCCACCGCCGACTGGGTCGTCGACATCGGCCCGGGCGCCGGCGAGCACGGCGGCCAGGTCGTGCACTCCGGCACCGTCGCCGACCTGCTGACCCACCCCGACTCGATCACCGGCAAGTACCTCTCCGGGCGTCGCGAGATCCCCACCCCGCAGGTCCGCCGACCGCAGGGGAAGGGCCGCGAGGTCACCGTGGTGCAGGCGACCGAGCACAACCTCGACACGGTGACGGTGTCGTTCCCGCTGGGCAACCTCGTCGCCATCACCGGGGTGTCCGGCTCGGGCAAGTCCACGCTCGTCAACGACATCCTCTACAACGTGCTCGCCAACAAGCTCAACGGCGCCCGGCACGTGCCGGGCCGGCACAAGACCGTCACCGGCCTCGAGCACCTCGACAAGGTGGTGCACGTCGACCAGGGCCCGATCGGTCGCACCCCGCGGTCCAACCCGGCCACCTACACCGGCGTCTTCGACCACATCCGCAAGCTGTTCGCCACGACCACCGAGGCCAAGATCCGCGGCTACCAGCCCGGCCGGTTCTCGTTCAACGTCAAGGGCGGCCGCTGCGACGCGTGCTCCGGCGACGGCACCATCAAGATCGAGATGAACTTCCTCCCCGACGTCTACGTCCCGTGCGAGGTCTGCCACGGCGCGCGGTACAACCGCGAGACGCTCGAGGTGCACTTCAAGGGCAAGACCATCGCCGACGTCCTCGACATGCCGATCGAGGAGGCCGCCGACTTCTTCTCCGCCGTCCCGGCCATCGCCCGGCACATGCGCACCCTCAACGACGTCGGCCTGGGCTACGTGCGCCTGGGCCAGCCCGCCCCCACGCTCTCCGGCGGCGAGGCCCAGCGCGTCAAGCTGGCCACCGAGCTGCAGAAGCGCTCCACCGGTCGCACCGTCTACGTGCTCGACGAGCCGACCACCGGCCTGCACTTCGAGGACATCCGCAAGCTGCTCGGCGTGCTGCAGGGCCTGGTCGACAAGGGCAACACGGTCATCGTCATCGAGCACAACCTCGACGTCATCAAGTGCGCCGACTGGCTCGTCGACCTCGGGCCGGAGGGCGGCAGCGGTGGTGGCCGGGTCGTCGCCGAGGGCACCCCCGAGCACGTCGCGACGCTCGAGCACTCGCACACCGGGCGGTTCCTCGCCCCGGTGCTGGCTCGCACGGCGCGCACGACGACCCGGGCCACCGGTGCCAAGGCCGCCACGACCCGCAAGGCGGCGACGACCAAGGCCGCGGCACCGCGGAAGACCACGACCCCCCGCAAGACCGCCGCGGCGGCGAAGGCGCCGGCCCGCAGGACCGCGGCGGCGGCGGAGGCTCCGGCCCGCAAGACCGCCACCAAGCGCGCCGCCAGCTGACCGGACAACTTCCCGCCCGATGCCGACAAGCTCACCTGCGCACTGGAACCCTTTCCCTGCGAAGGCGAACCTTCCGGGATCGGGCGGGAAATGTTGTGTCGGTGCGCCACGCTGCGCGTGGGACCCGGCCGAGGCGGCTCAGTCCTCGCCGAGGTAGGCCTTGCGGACGTCGTCGCTGGCGAGCAGCTCCTGGCCGGTGCCGGACAGCACGATGTTGCCGACCTCGAGCACGTAGCCCTTGGTGGCCCGCTTCAGGGCGGCCTGGGCGTTCTGCTCGACGAGCAGGATCGTGGTGCCCTGCTGCTGCAGGGTGGTCACCGTCGTCATGATCCTCTTCATCATCAGCGGCGACAGGCCCATCGACGGCTCGTCGAGCATGAGCAGCTTGGGGCGGCTCATCATCGCCCGGCCCATGGCGAGCATCTGCTGCTCGCCACCGGAGAAGGTGCCGGCCGGCTGGGCGCGACGCTCCTCGAGGATCGGGAAGAGGGCGAAGGCAGCGTCGAGGTCGGCGTTGATCCCCTTGTCCTTGCGGGCGAACGCCCCCAGGCGCAGGTTCTCCTCGACGCTGAGCCGGGGGAAGATCCGGCGGCCCTCGGGGGAGTGGGCCAGCCCGAGCTGGACGATGTCGTGGGCCTGGACCGTCGTGAGGTCCCTGCCCTGGAAGGTGATGGACCCGCTCACGGACGCAACAGGCCCGAGATGGTGCGCAGGGTGGTCGTCTTGCCGGCCCCGTTGGTGCCGATCAGGGTGACGACCTCGCCCTCGTTGACCTCGAAGCGAAATGCCCTTGACCGCCTTGATCTTGCCGTACGACACCTCCAGGTCGCGGACCTCCAGCATGGCGCTCACGCGCTCTCCTCCTCGTCGTCGCCACCGATGTAGGCCTCGATGACCCGGTGGTCGGACTGCACCTCTCCGGGCGTGCCCTCGACGAGCAGCTGCACCGCGCACCAGGCAGAGCACCCGGTCGCACAGGTTGAAGATGAAGCGCATGTCGTGCTCGATGACGACGACGGCCAGGCCGCTGTCCCTGATCTTGAAGATCAGGTGCATCGTCTCCTCGGTCTCCTTGGGGTTCATGCCGGCGGTGGGCTCGTCGAGGAGGAGGATCTGCGGGTCGGTGGCCAGCGCCCGGGCGATCTCGAGCCGTCGCTGGTCGCCGTAGGGCATGTTGCGGGCGAGCAGCTCGGCCGACTTGGCCAGGCCGACGTAGTCGAGCAGCTCCTGGGCCCGCTCGCGAGTCGCGGCCTCCTCCCGCCGGAACTTCGGTCCGCGCAGGATCGAGGTGAGAGCCATCGAGGAGGTGCGGCAGTAGCGGCCGACCATGACGTTCTCGAGGGCGGTCATGTTCGCGAAGAGCCGGATGTTCTGGAAGGTGCGGGCCATGCCGGCACGAACCACCGCGAGGGGCTTCGGGGGCAGGGTGTCGCCGTTGAGCGTCACCCGGCCCTCGGTCGGGACGTACATGCCGGTGAGGCAGTTGAAGAACGTCGTCTTGCCGGCGCCGTTGGGGCCGATCAGCCCGACGATCTCACCTTCGTGCACCTTCATGCTGACGTTGTCGACGGCGGTGAGGCCGCCGAACCGCATCGTCACGCCGCCGGCCTGGAGGATCAGCTCGCCCTGCGTACGGGGCCGGGCGGCGGTGATCGGGGTCATCGGTGACGGTCATGCTCGGGCCTCTTCTCCTCGAGGTGGTCGCCTGACGAGCTCGAGCAAGCTCCTCGTCATCCTCATGGAACTCCAGCTGCCGCCGCTGCTCGGCACCAGGCCCTCCGGCCTAAGCCGCATCATGAGCGACGAGCAGCAGCCCGAACATGAGCAGCCGGTAGTCGGAGACGAAGCGCAGCTTCTCGGGGAGCAGCTTGAGGATCGTGGCGCCGACGAGGACGCCGGCGACAGTGCCCATGCCACCGAGGACGATAGCGGCGAGCAGGAACGCCGACTCGAGGAAGACGTACTGGTCCGGGGTGACCGAGACGTCATGGTGTGCCTTGATCGTGCCGGCCAGGCCGGCGAGGAAGGCGCCACTGGCGAAGGCGAAGCAGCTTGAGGCCGAAGACGTTGACGCCCATGGCCTCGGCCGCTCGCTCGTCCTCGCGGATGGCGACCCAGCCGCGGCCGATGCGGCTGTTGTTGAGCCGGGAGAACAGAGGATGACGAAGGCGGCAAAGACCAGGAGCAGGAAGTAGTAGTTCGCGAAGCGGGCGAGCGGTGATGCCCATCGAGTCGTGGCTGTCGCCGAAGTCGAAGCGCCGAACAGGTCAGGTCGGGGATGGCCGGGACGCCGTTGGGCCCGTTGGTGAGGTCGGGGCCGTTGTCGCCGTCGAGGTTGTTCATCGCGAGGCGGAAGATCTCGCCGAACGCCAGCGTCACGATGGCCAGGTAGTCTCCCGAGACCCGCAGCGTCGGCGAGCCGATGATCAGGCCGAGCGTCGCGGAGACCATGGCGCTCCGATGAGCATGACCACGAAGAACGGTGGCTTCCAGCCGATCGTCGCGAAGGCCGAGTTCGACAGGGTCGCACCGACGTAGGCTCCGGCGCCGAGGAAGGCGATGTAGCCGAGGTCGAGCAGGCCCGCCAGGCCGACGACGATGTTGAGGCCCAGCGCGGTCGCCGCGAAGATGAGGACCTGCGTCGCGATGGACATGTTGGCGTCGGACCCGTCCCTGGGTGAACGGGAAGAGGAACGCCACGGCGAACGCCCCGAGCGGTGAGCACGGTGCGGTTGTCGGGCGGAAGCGACGCCGAGGTACTGGAAGAAACCTCCACGCCCCAGGGCGGCACCACCGCAGCCAGGCCCGGAGGAACGGCGACGAAGAGCCGCCGTCCTTGACGTCGAGGGCGTACGCCACCACGGAGAGCCCCGCGGCCAGCAGGGCGACGAAAATGAGGATCTCGATCGTGCTGCCCGACTGGGCGCGCAGCGGGTCCTCTGTCTTCGTCGGGGGCGAGTCGCCGCGCCACCGAGGGCCATCAGGCCGCAGGCGACGAGCAGGAGCCAGCCACCCGGGTCGACGTTGATGAGGCCGGTCGACTCGAGTAGGCGATCAGGCGATGATGATGACGACGCTGAAGACCAGCGACCCCAGCCGAGGAGCGCGGGCCGCCGCGGCGGGGTCGAACCAGCGGAGGAATCGGCGGAGCGCGCCGCGCAGCAGTGCGAGAGGACCCGACAGACCCAGGACGAGGGCGAGAGCTGGAGCGAGCCCGGGTGAACCGTAGATCGACGTCGCCGAGAATGCTGCGGTCGTAGGACCAGGAGAGGAAGCAGGCGGCGACGACGAGGACCGAGCCGACGACGAAGATGCCGGAGCCGCTCCGGCCAGGGGAGCGAGGCGTGAAGGTCCATGCAGGTGCTCGGTGTCCGTCCGACTCACGTCCTGACGGAAGTCGAGCTCGCTGCCAGCGGGTGTGGGTTCGGTGCTCATGCGCGGTCCACCACCTGCGCGCCGAGGAGGCCCTGTGGTCGGAACACCAGGACGATGATGAGCAGGCCGAACGCCCAGATGTCCTTCCATGACGAGCCCCCGAACTGACCCGGTATGAACTGGGTCGCGAGCGCCTCGACGACTCCGAGGGTCGAGCCCGCCGACGACGGCGCCCAGGATGTTGCCGATCCCGCCGAGGACTGCCGCCGTGAAGGCCTTGAGGCCCGCGAGGAAGCCGATCCGGAAGTCGATGTTGCTGTTCTGGAGGCCCTGCGCCACGCCGGCGATGGCCGCGAGGGCGGCCCCACCGCGAAGGCGATGACGATGATCCGGTTGACGTTGATGCCCATCAGCCGGGCCGTGTCGGGGTCCTGGGAGACGGCCTCATGCCTCGCCCGAGCTTGGTCCGGTTGACGAAGTACCAGAGGAGCACACCGCAGATGGCCAGGGACGCCGATGGTGAAGACCGCGGCCCGCTGGATGGTCAGCCCGCCGACTTCCAGGGCGGGACCTGTGACGACGTCGATCTGCGGGAATGGCAGCTTGCTCTTGGCGCCGGGGTAGAAGAGCCGCACCGCCTCCTGGAGGAAGACCGAGACCCCGATCGCCGTGATCAGCGGCGCGAGCCGTGGCGCGTGGCGAAGGGGACGGTACGCGAACCGTTCCATGAGGACGGCCACGGTGACCGACGCCGCGACCGCCCCGAGGATCATGATGGGAGCACCCACACGGACGTCGTCCCGCTGAAGAGGACCGTCCACGTGGCGAGGGCCCCGAAGGCGCCGATCATGAAGACCTCGCCGTGGGCGAAGTTGATCAGCTGCACGATCCCGTAGACGACGGTGTAGCCGACGGCGATGAGGGCGTACAGCGAGCCGAGCGTCAGGCCGTTCACGAGCTGTTGTAGCAAGGTCCGTCATGGCGCCACCGACTTCCTCATCGTCCTGCGGACAGGTCCCAAACGAAGGAACCGGCAGGGGCAGGTTAGTCGCCTGCCCCTGCCGGTTCGGTCACCCTATGGGTGTCCTCGTGTTCCGCGTGCGTACTCTCAGCTGACGTTTCGGTCTTGAGGGTCGCCCACTTGCCGTCCTTGACCTCGTAGCCCGTGATGACCTTGACCTTCGTGTCGCCGAACTCGTCGAACTCCACCTGGCCGGTCACGCCCGGGAACGAGACCTTGCCGACCTCGCGTCGATGGTCGCGTCACGGGCTGACTTGGCGTCCGCCGCATCCTTGAGCGAAACCTTGAGCGCGTTGATGATGGCGTTGGCGGCGTCGTAGGAGTAGCCGCCGTAGGCCGCGGCCGGCTCAGCGAAGCCTGCGGCCTCGTAGTCGGCCAGGAACTTCTTGCCGGCCTCCGAGTTGTCGGTCGGGGCCACCGACGGAGGTGGCGAAGTCGCCCTGGCTCGTCGCGGCCGCGAGCTCGATGAACGTCGGGTCGAAGATCCCGTCGCCACCCATCAGCGGGACGTTGAGCCCGGCAGCCTTCATCTGCTGGGACAGCGGGCCCAGCCTGCGGGTACTCCCCGCCGAAGTAGACGGCCTGCGGGTTCGACGGCTTGACCTTCGTGATGGCGGCGCGTAGTTGGCGTCGTCCTCGGTGATCGTCTCGGCAGCAACGATCTGGCCGCCCATCTCCTCGAAGTCTCTTCGTGAAGCCGCGACCAGGCCCTGACCGTAGGTCTTCTTGTCGTGGATCGTCGCGACCTTGGTGATCTCCTGGTCGACAAGGAACTTGGCCGCGAACTTGCCCTGGACGAGGTCGGTCGTGCAGGTGCGGAAGTAGGACGGGTACTGCCGCTCGGTGCAGTCGTCGGCTCTGCGCCCATGGGTGAGGGTCGGGCCGGTGTTCGCAGGGGAGATCTGGGCGATCTTGGCCGTGGCGAAGACGGGCTGCGTCTGCTGGTCACGCTGGAGTTGAGGTTGCCGACGACGCCGACGACCGTCGTCGTCCCCCGCGAGCTTGGTGGCGCCGTTCTTGCCGACGTCGGGCTTGGCCTCGTCGTCGACCGGCCGCGACCTCGAGGGTCCATCCGGGAATGGCCTTGGAGTCGTTGCCTGCTTGACGGCCAGCTCGACCGAGTGCTGGATGCCCTTGCCGAGGGCGGACAGGTCGCCGGACAGGGGCGCGATGACGCCGATCTTGGCGACCTTGTTCTCGGCTGCAGCACCGACCGGTCGCGTCGCTGTCGCTCTCGCCGCGCGTGCCACAACCGGCGAGCGCGAGCGAGGCCACGAGCAGGGAGGCGCCAATGGCAACCACGGAACGCTGAGGCACGTTTCCTCCTGAGTAGTACGAATGGGGTGAGCGGGTGTGCTCGGTGCCCGCACGACTGGCGGGCTAGCGCACTGTAACCACAGGTCCGGTGGACCGCCCAGCATTGACGGCAGATGGTGCCGAGTTGTTACCTGACCCTTACCTGCCGCGCACGGGGAGGCACCGGGAGGGTCGTCCACCGTCCGGAGGTCGCACAGGCGCGACACAGGAACTGCGGTGATACTCGTGCGACCGGCCCGGAACCGCGGCACCGACACCACAGTGAGGACCACGATGAGCACCGAGCGCACCACCGACCCGGACACCACCACCGTCGCTCCCGACCCGGCCGCCACCGCACCGGCGTGTGCGTGCTGGTCGCGCCGCGAGAGCCTGATGGTGGCGGGCGTCGCCGTGGCCGGCACCGCCGGCCTGACCGCGTGTGGCTCGAGCACGGGGGATGCCGTCGCGAGCGCCGCGTCGGGCGCCGCCTCCGCGGCGAGCGGAGCCATCGCCGCTGCCGACATCCCCGTGGGTGGGGGCAGGGTCTTCGAGGCGCTCAAGGTCGTCGTCACCCAGCCGACCGCCGGCGAGTACAAGGCGTTCTCGGCGGTGTGCACGCACCAGGGCTGCACCGTCAACGGCGTGTCGAACGGCGTCATCACCTGCCCGTGCCACGGCTCGACCTTCGACATCGCGACCGGCGCGGTCACCCAGGGGCCGGCGACGAACCCCCTGCCGGCCAAGAGCGTCACGGTGGGCGCGGACGGCCTCACCGTCACCTGACGGTCCTCGGTCGTAGGGTTGCGGCGTGGCTGACCCGTCGACGTACCGTCCGCGACCGGGGGAGATCCCGACCGATCCCGGGGTGTACCGGTTCCGCGACAAGGACGGGCGGGTCATCTACGTCGGCAAGGCCAAGAACCTGCGGCAGCGGCTGTCCTCCTACTTCCAGGACGTCGCCGCCCTGCACCACCGCACCGCGACCATGGTGCGCACCGGGGCCAGCGTCGAGTGGACGGTCGTGACCACCGAGGTCGAGGCGCTCCAGCTCGAGTACGCGTGGATCAAGGAGTTCGACCCGCGGTTCAACGTCAAGTACCGCGACGACAAGTCCTACCCCTACCTCGCGGTGACCCTGGGCGAGGAGTACCCGCGGGCCCAGGTCATGCGCGGCGCCAAGCGCAAGGGCACCCGCTACTTCGGCCCCTACGCCCACGCCTGGGCGATCCGCGAGACCCTCGACCTCGCGCTGCGGGTCTTCCCGGTGCGCACCTGCTCCTCCGGGGTGTTCAAGCGGGCGAGCCAGGTCGGCCGGCCCTGCCTGCTCGGCTACATCGACAAGTGCAGCGCCCCGTGCGTCGGCCGGGTCGACGCCGCGCGCCACCGCGAGATCGCCGAGGACTTCTGTGACTTCATGGCCGGTGAGACAGGCCGGTTCATGAACCGTCTCACCGAGGAGATGAAGGGGGCCGCGGCCGAGCTCGACTTCGAGCGAGCCGCCCGGCTGCGCGACGACATCGGCGCCCTGGAGCGGGTGCTCGAGAAGTCGGCCGTCGTGCTGCCCGACGCGACCGACGCCGACGTCTTCGCCCTGGCCGAGGACGAGCTCGAGGTCGCGGTGCAGCTCTTCCACGTGCGCGGCGGCCGGGTCCGCGGCCAGCGCGGCTGGGTGGCCGAGCGCGACGCCGAGACCACGCCCGAGGTCGTCGAGCACCTGCTCCAGCAGGTCTACGGCAGCGAGGCCGGCGACGCCGTGCCGCGCGAGGTGCTCGTGCCGGTGCTTCCCGACGACGCCGACGCCCTCTCGCTGTGGCTCTCGGCGCTGCGCGGCAGCCGCGTCGACCTGCGGGTCCCGCGCCGCGGCGACAAGCGCACCCTGATGGAGACGGTGGCCCGCAACGCCAAGCAGAGCCTGGCCCGGCACAAGGTGACCCGGGCGGGCGACCTCACCACCCGCAGCCAGGCGCTCCAGCAGCTGCAGGACACCCTCGAGCTCGACGAGGCGCCGCTGCGCATCGAGTGCTTCGACATCAGCCACGTGCAGGGCACCCAGGTCGTCGGGTCGATGGTGGTCTTCGAGGACGGCCTGCCGCGCAAGTCCGAGTACCGCCGCTTCATCGTCCGCGGCGACGAGACCGGTGCCACCGACGACACCGCGGCCATGCACGAGGTGCTCACCCGCCGTTTCCGCCGCGGCCAGCGCGAGGAGGCAGAGCTGGCGGAGGGGGCCGGCGCGGATGCCGACGGCTCGGCCACCGAGGTCGGGTCGCGACCCGCCCGGTTCGCCTACCGGCCCAACCTGGTCGTCGTCGACGGCGGGCTGCCGCAGGTGAACGCCGCCGCGAGGGCGCTGGAGGACTGCGGGGTCGTCGACGTCGCCGTGGTCGGGCTCGCGAAGCGGCTCGAGGAGGTGTGGGTGCCGGGTGAGGAGTACCCCGTGGTGCTGCCCCGCGCGAGCGAGGGGCTCTACCTCCTGCAACGGCTGCGCGACGAGGCGCACCGGTTCGCGATCACCTTCCACCGCCAGCGACGCTCCAAGGCGATGACGTCGAGCCGGCTCGACGGCATCGCGGGGCTGGGGGAGAAGCGCCGCAAGGCGCTGCTCAAGCGGTTCGGGTCGGTGAAGCGGATCCGGGCCGCCTCGGTCGACGAGCTGGCCGACGTCCCCGGCATCGGGCCTGCGCTGGCAGCGGTCGTTGCGGCAGAGTTGGGCTCGACCGCCGACACCACCCCAGCGGTCAACCTGGCGACCGGTGAGGTCGTCGACGACGAAGGAGCCGGTCGTGTCGATGGAGCAGGCCATCCCTGACCAGGTGCCCGACGAGGCCGACGGGGCCGCCCTGCCGCCGCTGCCGCGCGCGAACGACTTCCTCATCGTCACCGGGATGAGCGGGGCCGGACGGTCGACGGCGGCCAACGTCATCGAGGACCGCGGCTGGTACGTCGTCGACAACCTGCCGCCCCAGCTGCTCTCGGCGATGGCCGAGCTCGCCGAGCCGGGTGCGCGGCACGGGGGTCAGCGACCTCAAGATCGCCGCCGTGGTCGACGTGCGCGCCCGGGCGTTCCACTCCGAGCTGCAGGCCGGGCTCGCCGCGCTGCGCGAGGCGGGCTGGCGCCCGCACCTGATCTTCCTCGACGCCACCGACGAGGCCCTGGTCCGCCGGTTCGAGAGCGTCCGGCGGCCCCACCCGCTGCAGGGTGACGGGCGGCTGCTCGACGGGATCCAGGCCGAGCGCGAGATGCTGCGCGACCTGCGTGCCGTGGCCCAGGTCGTCATCGACACCTCGGGCCTGAACGTGCACCAGCTCGGCCGCAAGCTCACCCCGCTGCTGGGGGTCGAGGCCGGGCCGAGCGTGCGGCTGGCGCTGATGTCGTTCGGCTTCAAGTACGGCGTGCCGCTCGATGCCGACTTCGTCTTCGACATGCGCTTCCTGCCCAACCCGTTCTGGGTGCCCGAGCTCAAGGCGCTCACCGGCGCCGACGCCGCGGTGGCCGACTGGGTGATGGCCCAGGAGGGCGCCAGCGAGTTCCTCGACGGGGTGGTCGCCCTGATGGCGCCGGTCACCCAGGGCTACCTGCGCGAGGGGCGCCGCTACGCCACCATCGCGATCGGCTGCACCGGCGGCAAGCACCGCTCGGTGGCGATGACCCAGGCCGTCGCCGCCCGGCTGACGACCGAGCGGGTGGCGACCTTCGTCGTGCACCGCGACCTGGGGCGCGAGTGACCGGGCCGGTCGTCGCCGCGCTGGGCGGCGGGCACGGCCTGGCGGCGACGCTCACCGCGCTGCGCTACGTCACCGACGAGGTCACCGGCATCGTCACGGTCGCCGACGACGGCGGCTCGTCCGGGCGGCTGCGCGACGAGTTCGGGGTGCTGCCCCCCGGCGACATCCGGATGGCCCTGGCCGCCCTGTGCAGCGAGAGCGAGTGGGGCCAGACCTGGCGCGACGTGCTGCAGCACCGGTTCGCCGGCGAGGGCCCGCTCGGCGGGCACGCCCTGGGCAACCTGCTCATCGTGGCGCTCTGGGAGCTGCACGACGACCCGGTCGCCGGCCTCGACCTCGTCGGTCGGCTGCTCCAGGCGCAGGGGCGCGTGCTGCCGATGGCAGCCGTGCCGCTCACCATCGAGGCCGACGTCAGCGGTCTCGACCCCACCGACCCGGATGCCGTGCGGGTGGTCCGCGGGCAGTCCCAGGTGGCCGTCACGCCCGGCTCGGTCGGAGCGGTGCGCCTCGTGCCCGCCGACCCGCCCGCCTACCCGGAGTCCGTGGCCGCGATCCGCAGCGCCGACTGGGTGGTGCTCGGCCCGGGCTCGTGGTTCACCTCGGTGATGACCCACCTGCTCGTCCCGGAGGTGCGTGAGGCCCTGGAGGTCACCCGGGCGCGGCGCCTGCTGGTGCTCAACCTCGACCCGGGCACCGGGGAGACCGCCGGCTTCAGCGCCGGGCGTCACCTGGAGACCTTCGCGACCGCTCGCACCCCACCTCCGCCTGGACGCCGTGCTCGCCGACCCCGCCGTGGTCGACGACGAGCCGGCCCTGGCGGCGCACTGCGCCCGGCTCGGCGCAACGCTTCTCGTCACGCCGGTGGGTCGCCGCGACCGCCCCGGCGAGCACGACCCGCTGCGGTTCGCCGCCGCCCTGAGGGACATTCTGGCCACCCCGAGACCACCCCGGTGACGCGTGGCAGGATGACCGCCATGGCGATGACGGCGAAGGTGAAGGACGAGCTGAGCAGGCACGTGGTGACCAAACCGTGCTGCCGCAAGTCCGAGGTCGCCGCGACGCTGAGGTTCGCCGGGGGGTTGCACATCATCGGAGGGCGCATCGTCGTCGAGGCGGAGCTGGACACGGCCAACGCCGCACGCCGCCTGCGCCGCGAGCTCTCCGAGGTCTACGGCCACACCCCGGAGGTCCTCGTGCTCGCGGCCGGTGGGCTGCGCAAGGGCAGCCGGTACGTGGTGCGGGTGGTGCAGGACGGCGAGTCGCTGGCGCGGCAGACCGGTCTGATCGACAGCCGCGGTCGCCCGGTCAGAGGGCTGCCGCCCAAGGTCGTCAGCGGCTCGGTGTGCGACGCGGAGGCCGCCTGGCGCGGGGCCTTCCTCGCCCACGGGTCCCTGACCGAGCCCGGCCGCTCCTCCGCCCTCGAGGTGACCTGCCCCGGACCGGAGGCGGCCCTCGCCCTGGTCGGGGCGGCCCGACGCATGGGCATCGCGGCCAAGGCTCGTGAGGTGCGCGGGGTCGACCGGGTCGTCATCCGCGACGGTGACGCCATCGGCGCCATGCTCACCCGGCTCGGCGCCCACGACGCCGTGCTCGCGTGGGAGGAGCGCCGCATCCGCCGCGAGGTGCGCGCCACCGCCAACCGGCTGGCCAACTTCGACGACGCCAACCTGCGCCGGTCCGCCCGGGCGGCGGTCGCCGCCGGCGCGCGGGTCGAGCGGGCCCTGGAGATCCTCGGCGACGACATCCCCGACCACCTGCGCGAGGCCGGCGAGCTGCGGCTGCAGCACAAGCAGGCCTCCCTCGAGGAGCTCGGCCAGCTGGCCCAGCCGCCGATGACCAAGGATGCCGTGGCGGGGCGGATCCGCCGACTCCTCGCGATGGCCGACAAGCGGGCGTCCGACGACGGCATCCCCAACACCGAGGCCGTCCTGACCCCGGACATGCTCGACACCTGACCTCCGGGGGCTCCGCCCCCGGAACCCCCCGAAACCCGCCTCCGGGGGCTCCGCCCCCGGAGGGCCCGTACTCCGGACGGTGTCAAGGAGGGTTCCGGACAGGTCTAGGGTGGAGGTAACCCCAAGGTGCCGTGGACCCTCTAGCGGCACGCCCCGCATCAAGTGGAAGGCAGCACAACCGTGACCGTTCGCGTAGGAATCAACGGCTTCGGCCGCATCGGCCGCAACTTCTTCCGGGCCGTCCAGGCGTCCGGTGCCGACGTGGAGATCGTCGCCGCCAACGACCTGATGGACAACAAGACCATCGCGCACCTGCTCAAGTACGACTCGGTCCTGGGCGTGCTCGCGGACGACGTCACCTACACCGACGAGTCGATCACCGTGGGTGGGTCCACGATCACGATCTTCGCCGAGAAGGACCCCGCCGCGATCGCCTGGGGCGACGTCGGCGTCGACATCGTCGTGGAGTCGACCGGCTTCTTCACCGACGCCACCAAGGCGCACGCCCACATCGACGGTGGCGCCAAGAAGGTCATCATCTCGGCCCCCGCCTCCAACGAGGACGCCACCTTCGTCATGGGCGTCAACCACGAGGACTACGACCCGGCCACCCACCACGTCATCTCCAACGCGTCGTGCACCACCAACTGCCTCGCGCCGATGGCCAAGCCGCTGTCCGACGAGCTCGGCATCGTCAAGGGCCTGATGACCACCATCCACGCCTACACCTCCGACCAGAACCTGCTCGACGGCCCGCACCGCGACCTGCGCCGCGCCCGCGCCGCCGCGCTGTCGATCATCCCGACGAGCACCGGTGCCGCGAAGGCGATCGGCCTGGTCATGCCCGAGCTCAAGGGCAAGCTCGACGGCTACGCGCTGCGCGTGCCCACCCCGACCGGCTCGGCCACCGACCTCACCTTCGAGGCCGGCCGCGAGACCACCGTCGAAGAGGTCAACGCGATCGTCAAGGCCGCCGCCGAGGGCCCGCTCAAGGGCTTCCTGAAGTACACCGAGGACCCGATCGTGTCGGCGGACATCGTCACCGACCCGTCCTCGTGCATCTTCGACTCCGGCCTGACGAAGGTCATCGGCAACCAGGTCAAGGTGGTCGGCTGGTACGACAACGAGTGGGGCTACTCCAACCGCCTCATCGACCTCGTCGTGCTCGTCGGCGAAAGCCTCTGAGCGACACGGGACCGATCGACCATGGGTGACCTCGCCTCCCTGGGCGACCTGCGCGGCAAGCGCGTGCTCGTCCGCTCCGACCTCAACGTGCCGCTCGACGGCACGACGATCACGGACGACGGACGCATCCGGGCGTCGGTCCCGACCATCTCGGGCCTCGCCGAAGCGGGCGCACGCGTCATCGTGTGCGCCCACCTCGGCCGCCCGAAGGGCGCTCCCGAGGAGCGCTACTCGCTGGCCCCGGTCGTCGGCCGGCTCTCCGAGCTGCTCGACCGCCCGGTCACCTTCGCCACCGACACGGTGGGCGAGAGCGCGCAGGCGGCCGTCGCCGCCATGTCCGACGGCGACGTCGTGCTGCTCGAGAACCTCCGCTTCAACCCCGGCGAGACCGCCAAGACCGACGAGGGGCGCGCCGAGTTCGCCGACGCCCTGGCCGGTCTGGCCGACGCCTACGTCTCCGACGGCTTCGGCGTCGTGCACCGCAAGCAGGCGTCGGTCTACGACGTCGCGACCCGGCTGCCGTCCGCGATGGGTGGCCTGGTGCACACCGAGGTCGAGGTGCTCAAGCGCCTCACCGAGTCGCCCGAGCGCCCGTACGCCGTGGTGCTCGGCGGGGCCAAGGTGGCCGACAAGCTCGCCGTCATCGACAACCTGATGAACACCGCCGACCGCCTGCTCATCGGCGGCGGCATGCTGTTCACCTTCCTCGCGGCCCAGGGCCACGAGATCGGCACCAGCCTGTTCGACGCCGACAGCGTGGAGGCCTGCAAGGGCTACCTCGAGCGCGCGCAGCAGTCCGGCGTCGAGATCGTGCTGCCGGTCGACGTCGTCTGCGGTCGCGAGTTCTCGGCCGACACCGAGACCATCACGGTCGCGGCCGACGCGATCCCGGCCGACCTGATGGGCCTGGACATCGGTCCGAAGTCCGCCGAGCTGTACGCGGAGAAGCTCGCCGACACGCGCACCGTCTTCTGGAACGGCCCGATGGGCGCGTTCGAGATGCAGCCCTTCGCCGCCGGCACCCGCCGGCTCGCCGAGGCGCTCGTCGAGGTCACCGCCCAGGGTGCCCTGACCGTCGTCGGTGGTGGCGACTCCGCCGCGGCCGTACGCCAGCTCGGCTTCCGCGACGACCAGTTCGGCCACATCTCCACCGGTGGCGGCGCGTCCCTGGAGTACCTCGAGGGCAAGGAACTGCCCGGTATCGCCATCCTCACGAAGGAGCACTGACCGCATGTCCGTCGGCCGCACCCCCCTCATGGCGGGTAACTGGAAGATGAACCTGGACCACCTCCAGGCCACCCACCTCGTGCAGAAGCTCGACTGGACCCTCAAGGACGGCAAGCACGACTTCGGTGCCGTCGAGGTCGCGGTGCTGCCCCCGTTCACCGACATCCGCAGCGTCCAGACGCTCATCGACGGCGACCGGCTCGAGCTCAAGCACGGTGCCCAGGACCTGTCGGTGCACGACGCCGGCGCCTACACCGGGGAGGTCAGCGGCGCCTTCCTCGCCAAGCTCGGCTGCACCTACGTCACCGTGGGCCACAGCGAGCGCCGCGAGTACCACCAGGAGACCGACGAGGTCGTCAACGCCAAGGTGCAGGCCGCCTTCCGGCACGGCATCACGCCGATCTTCTGCTGTGGCGAGGGCCTCGAGATCCGCCAGGCGGGCACCCACGTCGAGCACGTCCTGGCGCAGGTCGAGGCCGGTCTCAAGGACGTCCCCGTCGAGCAGGCCAAGAGCGTCGTCGTCGCCTACGAGCCGATCTGGGCGATCGGCACCGGTGAGGTCGCCACACCCGAGGACGCGCAGGAGGTCTGCGCCGCCATCCGCACCAAGCTCGCCGAGCTCTACAGCGGCGACGTGGCCGACGGCATCCGGGTGCTCTACGGCGGCTCGGTGAAGTCCGGCAACGTCGCGGCCATCATGGCCAAGGAGGACGTCGACGGTGCGCTCGTCGGCGGGGCGTCGATCGACCCCGTCGAGTTCGCCGCGATCTGTCGCTTCCGCGACCACCTGCAGACGTCCTGACCCGGCCCGACCCCGGCCTGACCGCGGTCGGCCGGCCGACCGGTTATCCTTGACCGGTTGTCCCTGACCCCGCACGAAGGATGTCCCAGTGGAAGCGGTTGCAATCGGTCTCCAGGTGCTCCTGGTCGCCACCGGCCTGTTCCTGACCCTGCTCATCCTGCTGCACAAGGGCAAGGGCGGCGGTCTGTCCGACATGTTCGGCGGCGGGATGTCGAGCTCGCTCGGCGGCAGCTCGGTCGCGGAGCGCAACCTCGACCGGATCACCGTGGCAGTCGCCCTGGTGTGGTTCACGTGCGTCGTCGGTCTCGGCGTCCTCGCTCGGTTCGCCTGACAGGGTAGGTAGACATGGCTGGTGGTAACGCGATCCGTGGGTCGCGCGTGGGTGCGGGACCGATGGGCGAGGCCGAGCGCGGCGAGGTCGCCCCGCGGGTGCACGTCTCCTTCTGGTGCTCCAACGGGCACGAGACGCGGCCGAGCTTCTCGCGAGGAGCCCGGGCTGGCGATCCCCGAGCAGTGGGACTGCCCGCGCTGTGGCCTGCCCGCCGGGCGCGACAAGGACAACCCCCCGGCCGCGCCGAAGGTGGAGCCCTACAAGACCCACCTCGCGTACGTGAAGGAGCGCCGCTCCGACGAGGACGGCGAGGCCATCCTCGACGAGGCCCTGCAGACGCTGCGCGACCGCGGCCTGATCCAGTAGTCCCGGCGCGGCGGGCTAGCTGCGACCGGTGCGGGCCAGGTGCCCGACCACGCCGGGGATCCAGCCGCGCTCGCGCCCCATCCAGCGCACGGCCACCAGCATCCGGGTGACGACGGGCACGCCCCGCCGGGGCGGCTCCACGGCCAGGTCGGTGCCGAACGGGTCGGTGCTGACGACCCAGCGGTGCCCGCCCACGGCCACGAGGTGGTCGCCGACCGCGGTGCCGAGCAGCTCGACCACGGCCGAGGAGTCGAGCTCGTCGTGCCGTTCGAAGGCGCGGTCGTAGGCGGCGGCGATGCTGTCGAGGTCGGCCGGGTCGATGCCGTGCTCGGCGTAGCCGGCGCGCACGGCCTCCAGCCCCGCCTCCTCCTCGGGCGTGAGCCGCCGGGTGCCGATCTCCTCGAGGGCCTCGATGCCGTCGAGACCGTCGTCGCCGCCACCCGAGCCGCTGACGGCATCGGGGTCGTCGTCGGGCGGGGTCGCAGCGTCGTCACGGCCGCGCAGCCTGTCGAGGAAGCCCATCGAGATCAGTGCTCCAGGTCGGCGGCCGCGTCGGTGTCGACGAGCCAGAGGGTGCGCTCGACGCCGTGGACGTGCGCCGCGGGGGTCGTCTCGAACGGCGCCCCCGCCACGCCGCGGCGCACGGCATCCGCCTTGTCGGCGCCGCTGACGAGGAACCACACCTCACGCGAGCGCCGGAGGCACTCCAGGGTGAGGGACACGCGGGTCGGCGGTGGCTTGGGCGAGTCGTGCACGGCCACCGCGGGCGCCCCGGCCGACGACGCCGCGGGGTGGTGGGGGAAGAGCGAGGCGACGTGCCCGTCCGGGCCGACGCCGAGCACCATGACGTCGAACAGACCGCTCCGGGACTCGTGCAGGGCCGCCGAGTAGGCCACGGCGCTGTCCTCGGCACTGGCGCTCGCGTCGGGGCCGACCACCCGGTGCACGTGGGCCGGCTCGAGCCCCAGGGTGGCGAGCCCGGCGGCGTCGTTCTGGGTGTCGTTGCGGTCGGGGTCGCCGGCGGGCAGCCAGCGTTCGTCGCCCCACCAGACGTGCACCCGTGACCAGTCGACCGCGTCGCGGGCCGGGACGGCGCCCAGCGACTCGATGATCTGCGAGCCCATCGAGCCGCCGGTCATCGACACGTGGGCCACGCCGCGCGCCGACTGCGCGTCGACGAGGGCCACGACGAGCCGGGCGGCGGCGGCGTCGGCCAGGGCCTGGCGGCCGCGGTGCACGACGACGGTGGTGGTGTCCGCTCCATGGGTCATGATCGACGCTCCTTGACCTCGGCCAGCCTGGTGACGGCGGCCTTCTTCACCGCGGCGGGGTCGTCGGCCTTTGTCGGCATCGGCTGCGCCTCGACCATGGCGCTGCTGGCGCTGGCCCGGGCGGCCCTGCGCAGCCGTGCCGCGGTGCGCTCGGCCTCGGCGACCGACGGCACCTTGCCGGCGCGAATCGGCCTGGGCCGCCGTCTGCCGCGACACCGTGCACCTGCGCAGCCCGGTGACCAGGGCGTCCTCGTAGACCTCGTCGGGGTCGAGACGACGCAGCTCGTCGGCGAGGCACTCGGCGTCGCCGCGGTGGGCGAGGGCGAGGGTGCGCACCGGCTGTCCCGGTTGCGAGAGGGTGGCGGTGTTGCCGTCGAGCGGTCGCACCAGGTCGACGGTGCCGCTCGCGCGCTCGAGCCGCACCGAGATGACGCCGCTGCGGTTGCGGGCCCGGGCGATCGAGACCGGGCAGCGCAGCCGCACCGCCAGCCACCCGGCGAGCAGGTCACCGGAGGGCGAGTCGGTGGCGGCCACCACGGTCGCCGCGGTGACCGGCTCGTAGGGCGGCTGGTCGAGGGCGGCGGCGAGCAGGCCACGCCACAGGGTGATCCGCGACCAGGCGAGGTCGGTGTCGCCGTCCGCGTACCCCTCCGCGAGGCGGCGCAGCACCGTGCGGGGCGCCTGGCTCGAGCTGGCGGCATCGGTCACCCTGCGCTGGGCCATCGCCCCGATCGGGTGCTGCGACGGGGCGCTCGGGCCGTCCGAGGGCCACCAGGCGACGATGGGGGAGTCCGCGAGGAGCAGGGGCGTCACGACGGCGCGGCCATGGGCGGCAAGCTTGCCGTAGAGGCGCAGCACGACCACCTCGGACGCACCGGCGTCGCCGCCGACCCGGATCTGGCCGTCGAGCCGGGCGCTGCCGCGCTTGTTGCCCGAGACGACGACGATGATCCGGCACGGGTGCTGGCGGCTCGCCGCGTTCGCGACGTCGATCGCGGCATCGGCGTCGCCGTCGTCGACGACGACGATCAGGGTGAGCACCCGCGACAGCGCCATCGACCCGGTGTCGGCACGCAGTCGCACGAGTCGCTTCGCGACGTCGGCGGTGGTCGTGTTGGGCAGGTCGACGATCATGGCAGCCTCCACTCACGCCCGTCGCGACGCATCATCTCGTCGGCGCTGTCGGGGCCCCAGCCACCCGAGCCGTACTGTTCGGGGGCCTTGCCCTTCTTCTCCCAGAACCTCTCGATCGGGTCGAGGATCTGCCAGGAGAGCTCGACCTCCTCGTGCCGCGGGAACAGCGGGGGCTCGCCGAGCAGCATGTCGAGGATGAGCCGCTCGTAGGCCTCGGGGGAGGACTCGGTGAACGCACGGCCGTAGCCGAAGTCCATCGTGACGTCGCGGACCTCCATCTGGGCGCCCGGCACCTTCGCGCCGAACCGCAGCGTCACGCCCTCGTCGGGCTGCACCCTGATGACCACGGCGTTCTGGCCGAGCTCCTCGGTCGCCGTCGTCTTGAACGGCAGGTGCGGAGCCTTCTTGAACATCACCGCGATCTCGGTGACCCGCTTGCCGAGCCGTTTTCCGGTGCGCAGGTAGAAGGGGACCCCCGCCCAGCGGCGGGTGTCGACGTCGAGGCGCACCGCGGCATACGTCTCGGTGCGCGAGCCCGGGGCCACGCCGTCCTCCTCGAGGTAGCCCGCGACCTCCTCGCCGCCCTGCCAGCCGGCGGCGTACTGCCCCCGCGCGGTACCGGCCCCGAGGTCGGCGGGCAGGCGCACCGCCGAGAGCACCTTCTCCTTCTCCATCCGCAGGCCCTGCGCGTCGAAGGAGACCGGCTCCTCCATCGCGGTGAGCGCCAGGAGCTGCAGGAGGTGGTTCTGGATCACGTCGCGGGCCGCGCCGATGCCGTCGTAGTAGCCGGCCCGTCCGCCGATGCCGATGTCCTCGGCCATGGTGATCTGCACGTGGTCGACGTAGTTGGCGTTCCAGACCGGCTCGAACATCTGGTTGGCGAACCGCAGGGCCAGCAGGTTCTGCACCGTCTCCTTGCCGAGGTAGTGGTCGATGCGGAACACCGAGTCGGCCGGGAAGACGTTCTCGACGATGGCGTTGAGCTCGCGCGCCGACCTCAGGTCGTGGCCGAACGGCTTCTCGATGACGACGCGGCGCCACGACCCGGCCTGCGGCGTCGACAGGCCCGAGCGCTCGAGCTGCTCGCACACCGTGGCGAAGAACGACGGGCGGGATCGACAGGTAGAACGCGTGGTTGCCACCGGTGCCGCGCTGCTCGTCGAGCTCGGCGACCACCTGGGCGAGCAGGTCGAAGGCGGCGTCGTCGTCGAAACTGCCCGGGACGAACCGGATGCCCTCGGCCAGCGAGCGCCACACCTCCTCGCGGAACGGCGTGCGGGCCCGCTCGCGCACCGACTCGTAGACGATCTTGCCGAAGTCCTGGTCGGCCCAGTCGCGCCGGGCGAACCCGATGAGCGAGAAGCCCGGCGGCAGCAGGCCGCGGTTGGCCAGGTCGTAGATCGCCGGCATCAGCTTCTTGCGGGCCAGGTCACCGGTGACGCCGAAGAGCACCATCGAGCACGGCCCGGCGATGCGCGGGAGGCGCTTGTCGCGGTGGTCGCGCAGCGGGTTGTTCCCGGCGGCGACGCGCGCCGGGCTCACCCGCGGCCCCGGCCCAGCGCCGCCGCGGACCTGGGCGAGCCCCGCGTCGTGCGAGGTGAGGTGCAGGCGCAGCACCGGGCGGTGGTGCCCGGCGAGCACCGTGGCGTCGCCGGCGGCCTGCGACGCGATGAACTGCCCGAAGGTGAAGTCGCGCCCCGGCACGGCGAGGTCCTGCTCGGGTGCGGTGGTCACCTGCACGTAGACCCCGGTCGACGGGCCGCCCTTGTGGTACTGCCCGGTGGAGTGCAGGAACCGCGGGCCCCAGCCGAAGGTCGCCGGCCGGCCGGTGCGGTCGAACAGGTCGCGGGCGACGTGCTCGAGGTCGGCGTCGCCGAGCCGGTCGAGGTAGGCCATGACGGCGACGTACCCGTGCTCGAGGTCGAGCCGGGCCAGGCAGCGCGTCGACCGCGGCGTCGACGGTGGTCGCGTCGCCGAGCCAGTCGCCACCGAGCGCACTCACCTCGACCGCGCCGTCGGTGAAGGCGGGAGCGGCTCCGGCACCGATGCCGGCGTCGAGCAGCTCGCGGGCCGCCGACTTGGCGCTCTCGACGTCGGGCTGGTCGAAGGGGTTGATGCCGAGCAGCCGCCCGGCGACGGCCGTGGCGGCCTCCCAGAGGATCAGCTGCGCGCCCAGCGGGCCGGCGACGCGTGACCAGGGATGCCGGGCCCGCGGTGTCGGCGGGGTCGCGTCGTCGTCCCGTCGGAGGGGACGAGCCGCACCACGGTGCCGTCGTCGTACAGGTGCGCCGGCTCGGTGCCGATCGCCACGACCGGGAGGATGCCGGTGCCGTCCTTGCCGGTGGACTCGGCGATGAGCTGCTCGGCCCACGCGCCGAACCCGACGTTCTCGGTGCCGGCGTCGACGAGCACGAGCTTGTCGCGCAGCGGGTCGGTGCCGGCCATCGCGGCGGCCAGGCGCAGCGCCGGGTTGGCGTCGTCGTCGGCGGCGAGCAGGTCGGCCACGCTCTCGGCGTCGTCGAGCAGCGCCTCGATGTCGGCCCCGGCCAGCCCGCTCGGCACGAGACCGAAGGCGGTGAGGGCGGAGTAGCGCCCGCCGACGTCGGGGTCGGCGTTGACGACCCGGTAGCCGGCAGCGCGGGCGTCGCCGTCGAGGGGGCTGCCCGGGTCGGTGACGACGACCACGCGGGTCGTCGGGTCGATGCCGGCGTCCGTGAACGCCTGCACGAACGCGCGCCGCTGGCTGTCGGTCTCGACGGTGGAGCCCGACTTGCTCGACACGACGACGACGGTGCGATCGAGGTCGGTCAGGGCTGCCGCGCACGACGTCGGGGTCGGAGGAGTCGAGCACCACGATCGGGACCCCGGCCGTGGCGCAGATGACCTCGGGCGCCAGGGAGGAGCCGCCCATGCCGCACAGGACGACGCGGTCGAAACCGGTCTCGGCGAGCTCGTCGCGCAGCGCCGCGACCTCGCCGACGAGGTGGCGCGAGGTGCGGGGGAGCCCGGTCCAGGACAGCCGCTTGGCCGACTCGGCCTCGGCCGCCTCACCCCACAGCGTGTGGTCCTTGGCGAACAGCCGGCTCGCGACCCGGTCGGCGACCAGGGTCGGCACGTGGGCCGCGACGGCATCCGCCGCCGCACCTGTGGCGACGACGTCGAGGGTGCTCACGCGGACGCCTTCTCGAGCTCGCGGGCGACCCCGTCGAGCAGCTCGCCCCAGGACTTCTCGAACTTGTCGACGCCCTCACGCTCGAGCTTCGCGGTGACGTCGGCGTAGGAGATGCCGAGTCGCTCGAGGCTGTCGAGCACCTCGGCGGCCTCGCGCGTAGTAGGGCGTCACGGTGTCGCCGGAGACCTCGCCGTGGTCGGCGGTGGCGTCAAGCGTCTTCTCCGGCATGGTGTTGACGGTGCCGGGGGCGACCAGCCCGGTGACGTACATCGTGTCGGGGTAGGCCGGGTCCTTCACGCCGGTCGAGGCCCACAGCGGCCGCTGCGCGTGCGCGCCGTCGTCCTCGAGGGTCTGCCAGCGCGGGGTCGAGAAGACCTCCTCGTACGCCTGGTAGGCCAGCCGGGCGTTGGCCACGGCAGCCTTGCCCGCGCAACGCCTTGGCCTCGTCGGTGCCGATCGCGTCGAGCCGGGCGTCGATCTCGGTGTCGACCCGGGAGACGAAGAACGAGGCGACCGAGTGCAGCCCGGACAGGTCGGCATCGCTCTCGCGGGCCTTCTCCAGCCCCGCGAGGAAGGCGTTCATCACCGCGCGGTAGCGGTCGAGGGCGAAGATCAGCGTGACGTTGACCGAGATGCCGGCCCCCATCACCTCGGTGATGGCGGGCAGGCCCTCGATGGTCGCGGGGATCTTGATCAGGACGTTCGGCCGGTCGACGGCGGCCGCGAGGGCCTTGGCCTCCTCGATCGTCTTCGCGGTGTCGTGGGCCAGCCGCGGGTCGACCTCGATCGACACCCGGCCGTCCTGGCCACCGGTGGCCTCGTAGACGGGCAGGAACAGGTCGCACGCATCGCGCACGTCCTGGGTCGTGAGGGCGAACACGGCCTCGTCGACGGTCGTCCCGGCATCCGCGAGCTCACGGACCTGCGCGTCGTACGCGTGCCCCTCGGACAGGGCGGCCTGGAAGATCGACGGGTTCGTCGTGACGCCGACGACCCCCTTGTCGTCGATGAGCTGCTGGAGGTTGCCGGAGGTGAGGCGCTCGCGGGACAGGTCGTCGAGCCAGATGGAGACGCCGTTCGCGGCGAGGTCCTTCAGGGCGGTGCTGGTCATCGTCTGCTCACTTCCCGGCCGAGGCCGCGCTCTTGCGGCTCGGCGCTCGTGTGGTGGCCACGTCGGTGCCGGTGTCCTTGCGGGCTCGCGGGGCGGTCTCGGTCACGGACGGGACCCCGTTGCTGCTGCGGACCGCAGCGAGGGAGTCCTTGGCGGCCTTGACGACCGCCTCGGGGGTGAAACCGAACTCGCGGAACAGGGTTGCGGCATCCGCAGAGGCACCGAAGTGCTCGATGCTGATGCAGCGGCCTGCGTCACCGACGAGGTCGTGCCACCCCATCGCCACACCCGCCTCGACGCTGACGCGCGCGCGGACCGAGGGCGGCAGCACCTTGTTCTGGTACGAGCGCGGCTGCTCCTCGAACCACTCCCGGCACGGCATCGAGACCACGCGAGTGCCGACGCCGGCCTTCTCGAGGCGCAGGCGCGCCTCGAGGGCGAGCGAGACCTCCGAGCCGGTCGCGACGATGACGACGTCCGGCGCACCGGAGGCCGCGTCGATGAGCACGTAGGCGCCCTTGGCGACGCCGGTGGCCTTCGCGTGCTGGGTGCGGTCGACGATCGGCAGGTTCTGGCGCGACAGGGCCAGCCCGGCCGGGCGTCCGCGACGCAGGATCTCGGCCCACGCCTGGGCGGTCTCGTTGGCGTCGGCCGGACGCACGACGTCCAGGCCCGGCATCGCGCGCAGTGCGGCGAGGTGCTCGATCGGCTGGTGGGTCGGGCCGTCCTCGCCGAGGCCGATCGAGTCGTGGGTCCACACGAAGGTGACCGGTACCTGCTGGATGGCGGCCAGTCGCACCGCGGGGCGCATGTAGTCGGAGAACACGAGGAAGGTGCCGCCGTAGGGGCGGGTCATCCCCTCGAGCGCGATGCCGTTGAGGATCATGCCCATGGCGTTCTCGCGGATGCCGAAGTGCAGGGTGCGCCCGTAGGGGCCGCCCTTCCACTCGTGCGTCTGCTTGCCCTTGGGGATGAACGAGTCCTCGCCGGCCATCGTCGTGTTGTTGGACTCGGCGAGGTCGGCCGAGCCGCCCCACAGCTCGGGCAGCTCGCCGGCCAGCGCCCCGAGCACCTTGCCGGATGCCGCGCGCGTGGCCAGGCCCTTGGCGTCGGCCGGGAAGACCGGCAGAGCCTTCTCGAAGCCGTCGGGGAGGCGGGCGTCGACGAGGCGGTCGAGCAGCGTCGCGCGCTCGGCGTTCGCCTTGCGCCACGCGGCGTACCGCTTGTTCCACGCCTGGTGGGCGGCCTTGCCGCGCTTCTTCACCTCGCGGGCGCGGGCGAGGACGTCCTTGTCGACCTCGAAGGTCTTCTTCGGGTCGAAGCCGAGCAGCTCCTTGGTCGCGGCGACCTCGGCGTCGCCGAGGGCCGAGCCGTGCGACTTGCCGGTGCCGCGGGCCTTGGGGGCCGGCCAGGCGATGACGGTGTGCAGGCGCACGAGGGTCGGCTTGGTGCGCGACTTCTTGCTCTTCTCGAGTGCCGCGAGGAGGGTGTCGACGTCCTCGGTGTAGTCGGCGGTGCCGGCGGGGTCGCCCGAGCGGCGCCAGTCGATGTCGACGACCTCCCAGCCGTAGGCCTCGTAGCGCTTGGCGACGTCCTCGCTGAACGAGATGTCGGTGTCGTCCTCGATCGAGATCTGGTTCGCGTCGTAGACGACGGTGAGGTTGCCGAGCTCCTGGTGGCCGGCGAGCGAGCACGCCTCGGACGCGACGCCTTCCATCAGGTCGCCGTCGGAGGCGAGCACCCACACGTGGTGGTCGAACACGCTCTGGCCGGGCTTGGCGTCGGGGTCGAGCAGGCCGCGCTGGCGGCGCTGGGCCATGGCCATGCCGACGGCGGAGGCCAGACCCGAGCCGAGCGGGCCGGTGGTGATCTCGACGCCCTTGGTGTGGTGCACCTCGGGGTGGCCGGGGGTCAGCGAGCCCCAGGTGCGCAGCGCCTTGAGGTCCTTCAGCTCCAGGCCGTAGCCGCTGAGGAACAGCTGGATGTACTGGGTGAGCGAGGAGTGCCCGCAGGACAGCACGAACCGGTCGCGGCCCAGCCAGGTCGGGTCGGACGGGTCGTGCGTCATGACGGTCTGGTAGAGCAGGTAGGCGACCGGCGCCAGGCTCATCGCGGTGCCGGGGTGGCCGTTCCCGGTCTTCTGCACGGCATCGGCCGCCAGCACGCGCACGGTGTCGACCGCCCGAACGTCGAGGTCGGTCCACTTCGCCTTCCTGGCGACGGGCCGGGAGATCTCCGGGCTCCGTCCCTGGGTCGGCTTGCTGCTGCGACTGCTCGTGGTTGTCGTGCTCACTGGGGCCTCTCTCGCGGGGTCGTGCACACGTGGGGACGGGTCCGCCGTCCACCCTAGTGTCGGACTACCCCGTGGATGGGGCCGGCCAACGCGGGACGG
This sequence comes from uncultured Actinomycetota bacterium, assembly GCA_963751385.1. Taxonomy (GTDB): domain Bacteria; phylum Actinomycetota; class Actinomycetes; order Actinomycetales; family Dermatophilaceae; genus Fodinibacter. Next base: position 231,842 of record CAVVUD010000001.1, read on the forward strand.
GGCTAGAATCGCCGGGCACCCCAACGGCCGACCCGAAGGACGACGTGGCCACCACCTCGACGACTCCCGACACGCTGTCGGTCCGCGGGCACGACCGACGCCGCACGGTGGCGAACTACCTCGCCCTGACCAAGCCGCGCATCATCGAGCTGCTGCTCGTCACGACGGTGCCGGTGATGTTCCTCGCCGAGGGCGGGGTGCCCTCGCTCTGGCTGGTGGTCGCGACACTCGTCGGTGGCACGCTGAGCGCCGGTGCGGCCAACACGTTCAACTCGGTCTACGACCGCGACATCGACCGCCTCATGCACCGCACGAGCAAGCGCCCCATGGTCACCGGTGAGATCACGCCCCGCAACGCGCTGATCTTCGCTGCGGTGCTCACCGTGGTGTCGACGGTGTGGTTCGCCCTCGTCGTCAACGTGCTCTCCGCGGCGCTGTCCGTCGCGGCGATCGCGCTGTACGCCGTCGGCTACACGATGCTGCTCAAGCGCCGCACGTCGCAGAACATCGTCTGGGGCGGTGTCGCCGGGTGCATGCCCACCCTCATCGGCTGGTCGGCCGTCACCGGCACGGTGCAGTGGCCGGCCGTCATCCTCTTCCTCGTCATCTTCTTCTGGACGCCGCCGCACTACTGGCCGCTCTCGATGGCCTTCCGCGACGACTACTCCGCCGCCGGCGTGCCGATGCTCCCCGTCGAGCAGGGCCCCGTCGCGGTCGGCCGGCAGATCGTCCTCTACTCGTGGGCCATGGTGGCGACGTCGCTGGTGCTCGTGCCGGTGGCCTCGATGGGCTGGGTCTACGCCGTCACGGCGGTGCTCGCCGGCGGGCTGTTCCTCGTCGAGGCGCACCGCCTGTTCCGCGCCGCCAAGGGCGGCGCCACCGGCCCGGCGCTGAAGCCGATGCGGCTGTTCCACTACTCGATCACCTACGTGACGGTGGTGTTCCTCGCGGTCGCCGTCGACCCGCTGCTCCACGTCGCCATCGGCTGAGTCGGCAGGTCCCGCAGGCGCCCGAACGGCCCGACGAGCGTGGTGAGCGTCGAGACCACGTGGATGCCGGCCATCACGGCGATCGTCTCGCGCACCCCGAGGTGCACCCCGAGCCAGCCGGCGGCCAGGCCGGCGACCGGCATGGTGCCGAAGTTGACCAGCGAGGAGCTCGCGATGGTGCGAGCCAGGAGCTGCGGCGGGGTGTAGCGCATCCGGAAGGTGCCCCGGATGACGTTGGCCGCCACCACCCCCACGCCGACCAGCGCCACCCCGAGCGGGACCAGCGCGACCCGACCGCCGGGCTGTGCCAGCGCGATCAGCAGGGCCGGCGGGCCCGAGGACACCAGGAGCACGACCATCGCGCGGGCGTCGCCCCACCGGGCCGAGGCCCGGCGGGCGACCGCGGCACCGACCAGCCCGCCGACGCTCCCGGCCGACATCACGATGCCGACCCCCTTCGGGTCGAGGCCGAGGTCGCGCACGAGGAAGAGCACGAGCAGGGCGGCATAGCCGGTGAGGGCGAAGTTCGATGCGCCGCCCTGGAGGGTGAAGAACCGCAGGTAGGGGTCGCGGGCCACCACCCGGATGCCGGTCGCGACCTCGCGCCGTAGCGGCTCGCGCCGCTCGGGCGGGGACCTGGGCACGAGGCGGCTGCGGTCCATCCGGTGCAGGCAGAGCGGCGGAGACGAGGAAGGACAGCACGTCGACGACGACGGCGTAGGCGGCCGAGACGACGGCGACGAGGGCACCGCCGAGACCCGGGCCGACGACCTGCATCGCCGACTCGGTGCCGACCAGCCGGGCGTTGGCGGCCGCCAGGTCGTCGGGACCGACGACGCGGGGGAGGAGTGGGAGGTAGGCGGCGCGCAGGAAGACCGACGCCGTGCCGACGCCGAGCGCGGCCGCGACGAGGTGGGGGAGGGTGAGCACGCCGAGCGCCCAGGCGACGGGGACCGACCCGATGGCTGCCGCCGCACCCAGGTCGGCTGCGATCATCACGCGGCGCGCGTCGGCGCGGTCGACCCAGGCGCCCGCCGGCAGGCCCACGACGAGCCAGGGGAGCCAGGCCGCGGCGGTGAGCAGACCCATCCAGGCAGCGCCCGCGTCGAAGACGGTCACGGCGACGAGCGGGACGACCACCGCGGTGGTCATCGAGCCGAGCACCGACACGCCCTCACCGAACCAGAGCAGCCGGAAGTTGCCGCTACCGGCGATCGGCGGAGCGACGACCGGGTTGGTCGTGTCGACGCTCACGGCTGGCTCGGGAAGGCCCGGGCGAAGGCGAGGACCGGTTCGCGGTGCACCCCGTCGTCGGGCACCTCGCGGTTGCCCCAGCGGGTGAGCACCTCGACCACCTCGTCGGAGAGCTGCTGCAGCTCCGCCGGGCTCAGCCGCAGCCAGTTCTGGGTCGCGAAGGCCGCGTCCTCCCACTCGGGGTCGGTGTCGGCGTTGGCCATCCAGTCACGCAGCCGCTCCTGCTGGCGGCGGGCACCCAGCGCCTCGGCCTCCTGTGCCGCCGTGACGGCCGCCTGGTCGACGAGGTCGCGGCGACTCCAGCGGGTGCCCGTCGAGACGAGCCGCCACCACCGCTCGCGGCGGTCGCGGGCCAGCTCCGGTGCCTCCTCGACCAGGCCGGCTGCCGCGAGCACCTTGAGGTGGTGGCTGGCGTTGCCCACGGCCTGGCCGGTGCGCGCGGCGAGCATGGACGCCGTCGACGGACCGTCGACCTTGAGCGCGTCCATGATCCGCGAGCGGAACGGGTGGGCCAGCGCCGCGAGCGGGGCGGCATCGCGCAGGGTACGGACCTCAGGTCGAGTCATGCCCTCAACGGTAACCGCACAACACCCCTTGCACAACACTTCTTGTGCATCGTCCTGACTCGCGAAGTCAGGAGCACTTCGTCACGTCAGGGGGACATGCGCCCCTGACCCCGCGAAGTGCTCCTGACTTCGCGAGTGGGTGCTGGGGGAAATGAGGTGGGGGCCGGGAATGAGGTACCTCAGACGCCCGGGACGCGCACCGGAGATACGCCATTCGCCAGATGTGGTGGCCCACCTCAGCCGACGAGTCTTGAGGACGTCGGCAGGGAAGCCACCCACCGGCACCGAGAAGGAGAGACACCGTGAGCATCTACACCGACCCGATGGTCGTCCAGACCGAGATCGACCGGCGCTTCGAGCTGGCCGGCGTGGACCTACGTCCGACGACCCACAACCACGCCTCGCACGTCCGAGACCTGCCGGCCCGTCCGCTGGGCGCGCACCCGCTGGCGGCGTTCGTCGCCCGCCTCGTGGGCGGTTCGCTCGACGCCGACGCCGACGCGCTGCAGGGCGCACCACCGCCGTGGCCGGCCGGCCCGCGCCACCCGTGAGCACGCTCGCGTCGGCCGCGAGTGCCATGATCGGGGCCGTGCCCCGAACCACTGCCGAGCTCGTCGGCCGCCACGAGGAGGTCGACCGCGCTCCTCGACGCCCTGGGCTGGGCCGAAGGCGGCGGCGGGGCCGTCCTCCTCGGCGGCGACGCGGGCATCGGCAAGACCGCCCTCGTCGGCCACGTCGCGCGGCTCGGCACCGACCGCCGCACCCTCGTCGGCCACTGCGTCGGCGAGGGCGGCACGAGCCTGCCCTACCTGCCCTTCGTCGAGATGTTCGCCGCCCTCGACGCCCGCGACCGCGACCTGGTCGACGAGCTGCGTCGCCGACCACCCCGGGCTGGTGCCGCTGGTGCCGCGGGTGGCCTGCGGGGCCCGCCGGCGACGCCGTGCGTGCCGACCTCGTCGAGGCGGTGCACGGTGCCCTCGCCGACCTCGGTCGCCGCGGGCCCCTGCTCGTCGTCGTCGAGGACGTGCACTGGGCCGACGAGTCGACCCGCGAGCTGCTGACCCTGCTCTTCACCCGCGGGCTGCCCGACGGGGTCGGGTCTGCTCGCGACCTACCGCAGCGACGACATGCACCGCCGCCACCCCCTCGCGGCGGCGCTGGCCGTCTGGTCGCGCCTGCCCGGGCTCACCCGCGTCGACCTCGGCCCGCTGCCCGATGCCGACCTGCGCCGCATCGTCCGCCGGGCCGGCGCCGGCCTCAGCGACGACCTCGTCGAGCGGGTCGCCCGGCGCGCCGAGGGCAACGCCTTCTTCGCCGAGGAGCTGGCCGCGGCCGCCGGCGACCGCGGCGGCGCCGACCCGGCCGACCTCGCCCGACTGCTGCTCACCCGGGTCGACCGGCTCGACGACGGCAGCCCAGGGCGTGGTGCGGGTCGCCGCCGTCATCGGCCGCCGCGTGCCGCACGACGCTGCTCGAGCGCGTCGCCGGGGTCGATGCCGTGACGCTGCGGTTCCGCGTTGCGCGCCGCCGTCGAGCACCACGTGCTCGAGCCGTGGGGCGAGCGGCGGTTACGAGTTCCGGCACGCCCTGCTCGCCGAGGCCGTCACCGACGACCTGCTGCCCGCCGAGCGGCTCGCAGCTGCACCGGGCCTGCGTCGAGGCGCTGCGGGCCGACCCCGGCCTGGGCACCTCGGCCGACCTCGCACGACACGCCCTCGCCGCGGGCGACCGCGCGGTCGCCCTCGAGGCATCGGTGCTCGCCGGTGACGCCGCCCGCCGGATGGGCGGCCCGGCCGAGGCCCTGGCCCACTACGAGGCCGCGCTGGCCCTCGCCGACGCCGACCCGGCATCCGGGCACGACGCTGACCCTGCGCGCGGCGGCGGCGGCCAACGGCAGCGGGCGCACCGGCCGCGCCATGGCGCTTCCTGCGCGCCCGCCTCGACACCGACCTGCCGACCGACCACGAGCGTGCCGAGCTGCTCGGCGCCCTGGCGCTTCGCGGCCCGGATGACCGAGGAGCGCGTCGACCGGCTCGCCCTCACCGAGGAGGCGCTCGGCCTGCTCGCCGACGACGCGCCGGTGGGGCTGCGGGTCGGCCTGCTCGCCCGCCGTGCCGAGGCGCTGATGGACAGTGGGCGCAGCCGCCGAGGCGCTCGGCGTCGCCGACGAGGCGATGGCACTGGCCGTCGAGCACGACCTCACCGTCGACCGCACCGACCTCGCCTCGATCCTCGCGCGGCTCAGCGAGACCGCCGGGCGACCCCGGGGAGTCGATCCGCCGCCTCGAGGGGGCGGTCGCGGCATGGACCAGCGAACCCGACCTGGCCCTGCTGCGGGCGATGTACATCCTCGCGTCGGTGCACTACCGCCAGGCCGACCACGAGGCGGCCCTCGCGGCGTTCGAGCGCACCCCCGCCGAGGCGCGGCGCGCGGGCCTCGAGTGGTCGGTCTTCGGGGTCGACGCGCGCGCGATGGCCGTGACCACCGCGTACGAGATGGGGGAGTGGGACCACGCGCTGCAGGCTCGCCGACCACGGCGCCGACGTCGGCATGCCGTCGTGGGCCGCGGCGAGCATCGACGCGGCCGGCGAACGTCGTCCTGGCCGCGCGGGGGCTGATCAGCGCCGACGCGTTGCTCTCGGGCACCCGGCACTGGTGGCCCGAGGAGGGCCGCATCGCCGTGCAGGCCGGGGCGGCCGCGCTCGACGTGCTGGGCCGCGACGGTGACGTCGACGGCGATGTTGGCCCTGCACACCGAGGTCGTCGGGTTCCTGCGCGACCTCTGGGGTCATGGCCGGGTCGCCGCCGAGGTGCGCTTCGCCGCCCTCGTGGTGGGCCACCTCGGCACGGCGGTGCGCACCGGGCACCCGGCGCGTCGCAGCGGGCTGCTCGAGCCACGCCGACCGGTTGCGCGACGAGGCGGCGGTCGTCTTCGGAGCGGGGTCCCTGCTGCACCCACCGAGCCTCGAGGGCCGGGCCTGGCTGGCCAGGGTCGGGGCCGAGCACGAGCGGGCCCGCTGGGCTGCCGGCGACGACGTGCCCGTCGCGGGGCTGGCGGCACGCTGGCACGAGGTCGTCGAGATGTTCGCGGAGCAGGGCGAGCCGTACGAGGTGGCGCGCAGCCGGTGGCGCCTCGCGGAGGTGCTGCTGGCCGCGGGTGACCGCACGGCCGACGAGGTGCTGCGCCGCCGCACGCGAGAGCGCCCGCGCGCTCGGTGCCGCACCGCTGGCTCGCCGCCCTCGACCGGCTGGGTCCACGCCGCCCAGCGCGCCGCCGCCACGCTGACCACCCGCGAGGCCGAGGTGCTCGGCCTGCTCGCCGAGGGTCGCTCCAACGGCGAGATCGGCCGGGCGCTGTTCATCAGCACCAAGACGGCCAGCGTGCACGTCTCCAACATCCTGGCCAAGCTCGGCGCGGCATCGCGCGGTGAGGCCGTGGCCCTGGCCCGCACCTCGGGCCTGCTCGACGACGAGCGACTAGCCGGCCTGCGCGACCCGCGGTACCTCGGCGCGGCTGCGCAGCGCGAGGATGCCGTTGGTGAGCGCCACGACGAGCAGGCTGGCCCCAGCATGTGGGCGATCGACGAGCGCCTCGGGCAGGTCGGTGAAGTACTGCACGTAGCCGATCAGGCCCTGGGCGAGCGAGACGCCGAGCACGACGAGCCAGGCTCGGGCCGGGCCGCGCTCGTCGTCGACCGCGGTCAGCCGGGCCGCGAGCCAGGTGGCGACGACGAGGCCGAGGAAGACCATGACCAGGTCGGCGTGCAGCCACGAGACGGTGCGCGGGTCGAAGCCGAACCGGTTGGGCTCGTCGGCGTCGCCGGAGTGCGGCCCCGACCCGGTGACGACCGTGCCCAGCGCCAGCACCCCCGCCCCGGCGGCGACGGTGACCCAGGCGAGGCGGGCCGCCAGGGGGGCGACGAGCGGCACGCGGCGCCCCGGCCCCCTCGTGGCGGGCGAACCAGAGGTAGGAGGACGCCGCCACCAGGCCCATCGACACCAGGAAGTGCGCCGCCACGACGGCGGGGTTGAGGCCGAGCAGCACCGTGACCCCACCGAGCACGGCCTGGCCGACCACGCCACCCAGCACCAGCCCGGCAGCGACCTTCATCGCCCGCCGGGGGGCGGCGCGCCAGACGACGACCACGGTGGCCAGGGCGAGCACCAGCAGGACCCCGGTCAGGGTGCGGTTGCCGAACTCGATGTACTTGTGGACACCCTCGGCCTGCTCGACCGTCGGCGTGACCGAGCCGTCGACGCACTCGGGCCAGGTGGGGCAGCCGAGGCCGCTGCCGGTGACGCGCACCAGCCCGCCGGTCACGACGATGCCGACCTCGGCCACGAGGTTGGCCAGCAGGATCGGGGCCAGCCAGCGGGACCCGCTGCGGGGGGAGGCCGTGGGTGCCGCGGCGTCGGTGCTCGTGCTCGTCACGGCACAAGGCTACGGCGCGGCCTGCGGCGCCGATCGGGGGGTCAGTCGCTCCAGCGGAAGAACCGGCGGGCGAGCCAGCCGCCGACCAGACCCCACCCGACGAGCACCGCCCACTGCGACCACGGCCAGCCGCCGTCGACGAGCGACGTGCGCATCGCGTCGCCCAGCGCGCCCGACGGCAGCAGCGCGGCCAGGGTGCCGAGGGCACCGGGCAGCAGGTCGGTGGGGAGCAGCACCCCGAGCCCGAGCAGCAGTACCCACACCAGGTTCGCCACGGCCAGCACGGCCTCGGCACGCAGCGTGCCCGCCAGCAGCAGGGCCAGCGCCACGAACGCCGCGCTGCCCAGCAGGAGCGTGGCGAGCGTCGGCAGGATGCCGGCGGCTCCCGGCCGCGCGCCGAGCGCCACCCCCAGCGCGACCGAGCACCACGACCTGCAGGACGAGCACCGACAGCACGGCCAGGCCCTTGGCGGCGAGCAGCCCGCCCCGGCCCAGGGGCGTCGTGCCGAGCAGGCGGAGCACCCCCGCCCGCCGGTCGAACCCCGTCGAGATGGCCTGCCCGGTGAAGGCGGTGGAGACCACCGCCAGGGCGAGGGCCCCCGCGGTCGCGAGGTCCACGCGGGGGCCGGGACCCAGGTCGGGCACCGACGTCAGCGCCAGGCCGACCAGGGCCAGCGCGGGCAGCACGAGCGAGACGAGCAGCTGCTCCCCGTTGGCGAGGAGCACCCGCGTCTCGAACGAGGCCCGGGCGAGCACCCGCTGCCGAGGGGGGGCTGCGGCGCCGACCCGGGTGCCCGGTGCGGCGCTCATCGGCCCGCTCCGGTCGTCAGGCTGAAGTAGACGTCCTCGAGCGAGCGCCCGCCGCGCACCTCGTCCAGCGTGCCGTCGGCCACGACCCGGCCCGCGGCCATGATGACGACCCGGTCGGCCAGGCGCTCGGCCTCCTCGAAGGAGTGGGAGGTCACGACCACGCAGGCGCCCCGCGCCGCCTCGGCGCGCACCAGGTCCCAGACCTCGAGCCGGGCATGGGGGTCGAGCCCGGCGGTGGGCTCGTCGAGGAACAGCACGTCGGGGCGGGGGAGCAGGGCCGCGGCCAGGGCCACCCGCTGCCGCTGACCGCCGGACATCCGGCGCACGGTCGTGCCCGCGAACGCCGCGATGCCGAGCCGGTGCACCAGCTCCTCCAGCGCTGCGGGGTCGGCGTACAGAGCCGCCAGGTGGCGCAGCAGCGGCAGCGGCCGGCTCGTCGTCGGCAGGCCGCCCTCCTGGAGCATCACCCCGACGCGGGCCCGGTGGTCGGGCGCCGCGTGCCACGGGTCGGCGCCGAGCACCCGGACCGACCCCGCATCGGGCCGTTGCAGCCCCTCCAGGCACTCGACCGTGGTGGTCTTCCCGGCGCCGTTCGGACCGAGCAGTGCGGTGACCGTGCCCGCGGCGGCCGACCAGCTCGCGCCGTCGACGGCGGTGGTCGTCGCGAACGACCTGCGCAGCTCGCGCACCAGGACTGCACCGGTCACGGCTCGACATCCTAGGCTGGCGCCCATGCCCCGCATCGACAGGGAGGCCGCGCCCGCCACCATGGTGGCCGCCGCGCCCGCCGCCCTCGCCCTCCTGCTCGGCCGCCCGCGCACGGCGGCCCTGCTCGGGGTGCTCCCCGTCGCCGTCGCCGCCTTCTTCCGTGACCCCGACCGCACACCGGACCACGCGAGCGTGCCGGACGACGACGTGCTCTCCCCGGCCGACGGGAAGGTCATGCACGCCGGCGCCGGCCAGGAGGGCGTGGCGCCCGAGGGGGAGTGGCAGCAGGTCAGCATCTTCCTGTCGGCCTTCGACGTGCACATCAACCGAGCTCCCTACGGCGGGCGCGTCGTCGAGGTCGCCGAGCGCCCCGGCACGTGGCTCGCCGCGTACAAGCACGAGAGCGCCCACCTCAACGAGCGCAGCGACATCACCGTCGAGCGGCAGGTCGGCGACGAGCTGCGCCGGGTGCACTTCCGCCAGATCGTCGGCCTGATGGCCCGCCGGGTCGTCACCCGCGTCTGTGAGGGCGACGAGCTCACCACCGGCCAGCGGGTCGGCCTGATGAAGTTCGGCTCGCGGATGGACGTCTTCGTCCCCCCGGAGTGCGACCTGCTCGTGTCGACCGGCGACCGGGTCGTGGCCGGGGAGACCGTCATCGCCCGCTGGACGCGTCCCTCGCGGGTGACCACGTGAGCACACCGGCGACACCCGGTCGCCGGCGGATCCTCGACCGCTGGCGACTGGTCTCGCCCACCGGCGCCCGCGTCGTCAGCCTGCGCCAGCTGCCCAAGCGCGAGCGGGCCCGACTGCTCGCGCCGAGCGCGTTCACGACCCTGAACATGATGAGCGGGCTGTCGTCGGTGATGCTCGCCTTCGACGGCCACTACACGGTGGCCGCCGCCCTCATCGCCGTCTCGATCGTGCTCGACATCGCCGACGGCTTCGTCGCCCGCCTCATCGGCGCCACCTCGCCGTTCGGGCTCCAGCTCGACTCGCTGGCCGACCTGATCTCCTTCGGCCTGGCCCCGGCGATCCTCGTGCACACCTGGGCGCTCGACGACTGGCCGATCCTGTCCTGGCTCGCCGCGTTCTTCTGGCTCGCGTGCGCCGCGTTCCGACTGGCCCGCTTCAACGTGACGATCGACCCACTGGCCGACAAGCGCTACTTCGTCGGCCTGCCCTCCCCGGGCGCTGCTGCCGTCGTCATGGCGACGATCCTCGCGCTCGACTCCCCGCACTTCGGTCCCGGCACGGGCCCCTGGCTGGCCTGGTTCCCGCTGATGGTCAGTGTGGTCCCGGCGCTGCTCATGGTGATGACCGTGCGGTTCCGCTCGTTCCGCGCCCTGCTCTCGCCCCGTACCCGCAACGGGCGGCTCACCACCGCGGGGGTGGGACTGGCGATCCTCGCCGGTCTGCTGCTGGCGCCCGGCCTGACCAGCCTGGTCGTGGCCTACGGCTACGTGCTCACCGCCCCGCTCGGGGTGCTCACCGCGCCACTGCGCGAGCGCCTGCTCGGCCCCGACTCCGTCGCCCCGCCACGGCGCCGGATGCCGTCCGTCTTCCTTCCGCTCGACGACGACGAGGCCGACCCCGACACCGATCCGGAGGACGACGTCGAGGGTTAGGACACCCTTGCTTGGACACCCTGCCGGCAATTACCTAACATGGGTGTGTGGTTAATACCGACACGCGGCACCGTGGAGTCGCGCACGCGCGACCGGGTCCTGCGTGTCGTGAGCCAGGAGGGGCCGGTCAGCATCACCGTCCTCGTCGAGCGGCTCGGCCTCACCGAGACCGCGGTGCGCCGCCAGGTCGACGCCCTGCACGCCGACGGGCTCGTCGAGGCGCGCGAGGCCACCGGCCCGCGGCGACGCGGTCGGCCCGCCAAGTCGTGGGTGCTCACCGAGCGCGGCCACCGCGCCCTGGTCAGCGACTACGACCACCTCGCCGGCGAGGCCCTGCGCTTCCTCAGCGACACCGCCGGCCCCGAGGCCGTTCACCAGTTCGCCGCCCACCGGGTCGCCTCGCTCGAGGCCCGCTACGCCGACCGCATCGACGCCGCCGGCGACGACACGGCCTCGCGCGCGGGCGCCCTCGTCGACGCGCTCAACACCGACGGGTACGCGGCCTCCGCCCGTCCGGTGGGGGAGGCCGGTGCCGGCCAGCTCACCGGCATCCAGCTCTGCCAGGGGCACTGCCCGGTGCAGCACGTCGCGGCCGAGTTCCCCCAGTTCTGCGAGGCCGAGACCGAGGCGTTCTCGCGCCTGCTCGGCGTCCACGTCCAGCGCCTGGCCACCCTGGCCCACGGCGACCACGTCTGCACCACCTTCGTCCCCACACCGACCACCGAGAGGCCCTCGTCATGACGAGCCACATCGAAGAGCTCAACCCCGGTCTGAAGGACCTCGGCACCTACGCGTTCGGCTGGGCCGACAGCGACACGGCCGGTGAGACCGCACGCCGTGGGCTCAACGACGAGGTCGTCAGCGACATCTCGGCGCGCAAGGGCGAGCCGCAGTGGATGCTCGACCTGCGGCTGAAGTCGCTGCGCCTGTTCGGCAAGAAGCCGATGCCGACCTGGGGCTCCGACCTGTCGGGCATCGACTTCCAGAACATCAAGTACTTCGTGAAGTCCACCGAGAAGCAGGCCACCTCCTGGGAGGACCTGCCCGAGGACATCAAGAACACCTACGACCGGCTCGGTATCCCCGAGGCCGAGAAGCAGCGCCTCGTCGCCGGTGTCGCCGCGCAGTACGAGTCCGAGGTCGTCTACCACCAGATCCGGGAGGACCTGGAGGAGAAGGGCGTCATCTTCGTCGACACCGACACCGGGCTGCGCGAGCACGAGGACCTCTTCCGCGAGTACTTCACCTCGGTGATCCCGGCCGGCGACAACAAGTTCGCCTCGCTCAACACCGCCGTGTGGTCGGGTGGCTCGTTCATCTACGTACCCCCGGGCGTGCACGTCGACATCCCGCTGCAGGCCTACTTCCGGATCAACACCGAGAACATGGGCCAGTTCGAGCGCACCCTGATCATCGCCGACGAGGGCTCCTACGTTCACTACGTCGAGGGCTGCACCGCGCCGATCTACAAGAGCGACTCGCTGCACTCCGCGGTCGTCGAGATCATCGTCAAGAAGAACGCCCGGGTGCGGTACACGACCATCCAGAACTGGTCGAACAACGTCTACAACCTCGTCACCAAGCGCGCGACCTGCGCCGAGGGCGCGACGATGGAGTGGATCGACGGCAACATCGGGTCCAAGGTCACGATGAAGTACCCCGCCGTCTTCCTGCTCGGCGAGCACTCCCGCGGCGAGACCCTGTCCATCGCGTTCGCCGGCGAGGGCCAGCACCAGGACGCCGGCTCCAAGATGGTCCACGCCGCCCCCAACACCAGCAGCCAGATCATCAGCAAGTCGGTCGCCCGAGGCGGCGGTCGCACGTCGTACCGCGGCCTGGTCCAGATCCTCGAGGGCGCCCACGGCTCGAAGAGCTCGGTCGTCTGCGACGCCCTGCTCGTCGACACGATCAGCCGCTCCGACACCTACCCCTACGTCGACATCCGCGAGGACGACGTGCAGATGGGCCACGAGGCCACGGTCTCCAAGGTGTCCGAGGACCAGATGTTCTACCTCATGTCCCGAGGCATGACCGAGGAGGAGGCGATGGCGATGATCGTGCGCGGCTTCGTCGAGCCCATCGCCAAGGAGCTCCCCATGGAGTACGCCCTCGAGCTCAACCGCCTCATCGAGCTGCAGATGGAAGGAGCAGTTGGCTGACATGAGCCTGCTGACCCCACAGCGCCCCACCGCGGGGGCGCACACCGACAGCGCCGCGACGATGGTCCCGAACCAGTCGCGCGCCGAGCGCACGACGTCGTACGTCGTCGCCGACTTCCCGCAGCCCACGGGCCGCGAGGAGGAGTGGCGCTTCACGCCGGTCGACCGGCTGGGTGCGCTCTTTCGCGACGAGCCCAGCGGTGCGCACCTGGAGTGGAGCGAGTCGCTCCCCGAGGGCGTCACGCTCGGCACGGCATCCGTGCAGGAGTGGCGCGCCAGCGGCGCACCGGCGCCCGGTGACCGGGCCGCCGCCGTCGCCGCCGCCCACAGTGGCGGCGTCGCGGTGCTCGACATCCCGGCCGAGGCCGAGCTCGACGAGCCGGTTCGCATCCGGCTCACCGGCACGCGCCCACGAGGTCGTGCACGGCCACCTGCTCGTGCGGGTCGGCCGGTTCGCCCGCGCCACCGTCGTGCTCGAGCACACCGGCACCTCCGAGTACAGCGAGCTCGTCTCGGTGGTGGCCGGCGACGGTGCCCAGGTCACCCTGGTCACCGTGCAGGAGTGGGACGACGACGCTCATCACCTGGCCCAGCACGACCTGGTCATCGGGCGCGACGCCGCGGTGCGGCACATCGCCGTGACCATCGGCGGCGGCATCGTCCGGTTCAACACCAACGCCTCGTACACCGGCCCGGGCGGCTCGTTCGAGGGCCTGGGCGTCTACTTCGCGGATGCCGGGCAGCACCTCGAGCACCGCCTCTTCGTCGACCACGGGGCGCCGCACTGCAGGTCCAACGTCGAGTACAAGGGCGCGCTGCAGGGCGACACCGCGCACACCGTGTGGGTCGGCGACGTGCTGATCCGCGCGAGCGCCGAGGGCACCGACACCTACGAGCTCAACCGCAACCTCGTGCTCACCGAAGGGGCCCGGGCCGACTCGGTGCCCAACCTCGAGATCGAGACCGGCGAGATCAAGGGTGCCGGGCACGCTTCTGCCACAGGCCGTTTCGACGACCAGCAGCTGTTCTACCTGATGGCCCGCGGCATCCCCGAGGACGAGGCCCGCCGCCTCGTCGTGCGTGGGTTCTTCGCCAGCGTCGTCGGCCGGATCGGCGTCCCCGAGGTGCAGGAGCGCCTCATGGACGCCATCGAGCGCGAGCTCGCCGGAGGTGCCGCGTGAGCGAGCAGGTGACCGACACCGACTTCGTGCGGGTCTGCCGCATCGACGAGCTGCCCGCCGTGGGCGCCGCGCTCGCCGAGATCGAGGGCCGCCGGGTCACGATCGTGCACACCGCCGACGGTGACGTGCACTGCGTCGACGACACCTGCACGCCACGCCAACGTCTCGCTGTCCGAGGGCGAGCTCGACGGCTGCACCCTCGAGTGCTGGCTGCACGGCTCGCGCTTCGACCTGCGCACCGGCGAGCCCACCGGCCCGCCCGCCATCGTCCCCATCGCCGTCCACACCGTCCGCATCGAGGGTGACGACGTCTACGTCGCCCTGTCCGAGGAGAGCTGAGCACCGCATGTCCACCCTTGAGATCAAGGACCTCCACGTCTCCGTCGACACCGAGGAGGGCGCCAAGGAGATCCTCCGCGGCGTCACCCTGACGATCCGCTCCGGCGAGACCCACGCCATCATGGGCCCCAACGGGTCCGGCAAGTCGACGCTGGCCTACTCGATCGCCGGTCACCCGAAGTACACCGTGACCTCCGGCTCGGTCACCCTCGACGGCGAGGACGTGCTCGCGATGAAGGTCGACGAGCGCGCCCGCGCCGGCGTCTTCCTCGCGATGCAGTACCCCGTCGAGGTGCCCGGCGTCACCGTCTCCAACTTCCTGCGCACCGCCAAGACCGCGATCGACGGCGAGGCGCCCAAGCTGCGCACCTGGGTCAAGGACATGAAGGACGCCATGGGCCAGCTGCGCATGGACCCCACCTTCGCCGAGCGCAACGTCAACGAGGGCTTCTCCGGCGGCGAGAAGAAGCGCCACGAGATCCTCCAGATGGAGCTGCTGCGACCCAAGTTCGCCGTGCTCGACGAGACCGACTCCGGCCTCGACGTCGACGCGCTGCGCGTGGTCTCCGAGGGCGTCAACCGCGCCAAGGAGAGCACCGGCGCCGGGGTGCTGCTGATCACCCACTACACGCGCATCCTGCGCTACATCGAGCCCGACTTCGTGCACGTCTTCGTCGACGGCCGGATCGCGGAGGAGGGCGGCAAGGAGCTCGCCGACCGCCTCGAGTCCGAGGGCTACGACCGCTTCCTCACCGAGACCGTCGAGGCCTGAGTTGGTCGCCGCCCCCTTCACCGACGAGGAGCTGACCCGGCTGCGGGCCGACTTCCCGATCCTCGCGCGCACGGTGCGTGGGGGGCACCCGCTGGTCTACCTCGACTCCGGTGCGACCTCGCACAAGCCCCGCCAGGTGCTCGACGCCGAGCGCGACTTCTACGAGCGCACCAACGCGGCCGTGCACCGAGGCGCCCACCAGCTCTCCGAGGAGGGCACCGACGCCTACGAGTCGGCCCGCGCGACGATCGCGCGCTTCATCGGGGCCCGGCCCGCCGAGGTGGTCTTCACCCGCAACGCCACCGAGGCGATCAACCTGGTGGCCTACGCGTTCACCAACGGCACCCACGGTGGTGGGGGCGGGCGCGGCGACCGCTTCCGGCTCGGCCCCGGCGACGAGGTGCTGGTCACCGAGATGGAGCACCACGCCAACCTGATCCCGTGGCAGGAGGCCTGCCAGCGCACCGGCGCGACCCTGCGCTGGGTGCCGGTCACGCCCGACGGGCGGCTCGACCTCACCGACCTCGACAGCCTGCTCACCGAGCGCACCAAGGTGTTCGCGTTCACCCACGTCTCCAACGTGCTCGGCACGGTCAACCCGGTCGCCGAGCTCACCGAGCGCGCCCACGCCGTGGGCGCCCTCGTCGTGCTCGACGCCTGCCAGTCGGTGCCGCACCTGCCGGTCGACGTCGACGACCTCGGGGTCGACTTCCTGGCGTTCTCCGGCCACAAGATGTTCGGCCCGCTCGGCATCGGCGTGCTCTGGGCCCGCCCGGAGCTGCTCGACGAGATGCCGGTGTTCCTCACCGGCGGCTCGATGATCGAGACGGTCACGCATGGAGGGCTCCACCTACGCCCCGGCCGCCGCAGAAGTTCGAGGCCGGCGTGCCGGTCGCGGCGCAGGCCGTCGGGCTGGCGGCGGCCTGCGACTACCTCAGCGCGCTCGGGCTCGACCGCGTGCACGCCCACGAGCAGGCGCTCACCCGCCGGCTGCTCGAGGGCCTCGCCCGCGCGCCCGTGGGTGCGCGTGCTCGGCCCCGACGACCTGCGCGAGCGCGGGGGAGCGGTGGCGTTCGTCGTCGACGGCGTGCACGCCCACGACGTCGGCCAGGTGCTCGACGACAGGGGCGTCGCCGTGCGGGTCGGGCACCACTGCGCCTGGCCGCTGCACCGGGCCCTGAAGGCCCAGGCGAGCACCCGCGCGAGCTTCGCCGCCTACACGACCCCGGCCGAGGTCGACGCGCTCCTCGAGGCGCTCGACCGGGTGCCGGCCATGTTCGGGCTCGAGGTGGCGGTCTGATGGACCTCTACCAGGAGCTCATCCTCGAGCACTACAAGCGCCCCGTGCGCGCCGGCCTGCGCGAGCCCGTTCGAGGCCGAGGTGCACCACGTCAACCCCACCTGCGGCGACGAGGTGACCCTGCGCGTGCACGTCGCCGGCAACGGTGACGACGCCGTGGTCGAGGACGTGTCCTACGACGCGATGGGCTGCTCGATCAGCGTCGCCTCGGCCTCGATCCTCGCCGAGGAGATCACCGGCGAGTCCGTCGCCCACGCCCGTGAGACCGTTCGAGGCGATGCGCGTCGATGCTCACCAGCAAGGGGGAGGACCCCGGCGACGAGGAGCAGATCGGCGACGGCGTCGCGCTCTCCGGCGTCGCGAAGTACCCCGCCCGTGTCAAGTGCGCCCTCCTGTCATGGATGGCGTTCACCGATGCCCTGCACCAGGCCGAAGGAGCGAAGCAGTGACCGAGACCACCACCCCAGCGAACGTCGCCGACGTCGAGGAGGCCCTGCGCGACGTCGTCGACCCCGAGCTCGGCATCAACGTCGTCGACCTCGGCCTCGTCTACGGCATCACCGTCGACGGCCAGAACCACGCCGTCATCGACATGACGCTCACCTCCGCCGCGTGCCCGCTCACCGACGTCATCGAGGACCAGACCGCAGCAGTCCCTCGAGGGCCTGGTCGCGTCCTACCGCGTCAACTGGGTCTGGATGCCGCCGTGGGGCCCCGACAAGATCACCGACGACGGCCGCGAGCAGCTGCGCGCCCTCGGCTTCAACATCTGATCCGCAGACCTTCGTGACCAGCCGCGTCGTCGAGGTCGCGCCCGCGCGCCTCGACGGCTGGCTGGAACGCTTCTCCGCCAACAACCCCGACGGCCCCCAGCGGGTCGCCGGGGTCGTGCGTTTCGACCACGACCCACTCGCCGTCGTGCTCGTGCGGCGCGGTGGGTACGCCGTGGGCGTCGCCTCGGGCGACCGGCTCACCGCCCACAAGGTGGGCACCCGCTACGTCCAGTCCCGCACCGCGGCCGGTGGCTGGAGCCAGCAGCGCTTCGCCCGCCGCCGGGCCAACCAGGCCGACGGGCTGGTCGGTGCGGCCGTCGAGCACGCGGTGCGGCTGCTCGACCGGCATCCGGCCGGCGGGCGTCGTGCTCGGCGGCGACAAGGCGCTGGTGGCGACGCCTGCTCGAGGACCCGCGGCTGGCCGGCATCCGCGACCTGCCGCGCCGCGAGCTCTACGACCTGCCCGACCCGCGCCTCGACGTGCTGGAACGGGCCCTGGAGCGCGGCCGCGCGGTGCGCGTCACCATCGAGGAGTAGCCGCCGCGTCAGCTCGACCGACTGGCCACCGAGAAGGTGTCGCACTGGTTGAGGTCGCCGGTCTTGAAGCCCTGGAGGAACCACCGCTGGCGTGCCTCGGCCGAGCCGTGGGTCCAGCTCTCGGGGTTGACCCGGCCCTGGGTCTTCTCCTGGATCCGGTCGTCGCCGACCGCGGAGGCCGCGGACAGCGCGTCCTTGATGTCCTGGTCGGTCAGCGGCTTGAGGAACGGTGTGCCGGTGTCCTCGTCGGGGACCGTGGTGGCGTGCTTCGCCCACACCCCGCCGAGGCAGTCGGCCATCAGCTCGGTGCGCACGGCCCCCGACTTCGGGCCCCTGCGGGTCCTGCTGGGCCCGGCCGAGCAGCCCGAGCTGGTCCTGCAGGGCGTGGCCGTACTCGTGGGCCACGACGTACTCCTGCGCGAGCGGGCCACTGCTGGAGCCGAACTGGTCCTCGAGGATCTTGAAGAAGCTGGCGTCGATGTAGACCGTCTTGTCGAGCGGGCAGTAGAACGGCCCGACCTGGTTGCTCGCCGTGCCGCACGCCGACTGGGTGCTGCCGTCGTAGAGCACGGTCTGGGTCGGCTGCCACTGCTTGCCGTAGCGCGGCAGCTCGTCGCCCCAGAAGGCCTGCACCGAGTTCACCGTGCCGATGATCCGGCACTCGGTGTCCTTGTTGGCGTCGGCGCCGGTCTTGCACTGCTGGAAGGCGTCGCTGCTCTGGTCGCCGGCCGCCGCCACCTGGCCCGGGTCGAAGCCGCTGGTACCACCCGTGGGGTCGCCGCCACCGCCGCCGAGCACGTTGAAGAGCATGGTGAGGATCAGGATGATGATGCCGCCGATGCCGCCGCCGACGACCATGCCCCCCGGCGCGCCGCCGCCTCCGCCACCCGAACGCACCTGCGAGGTGTCGAGGGTGACGTTCTCGTTGAAGCTCATGCGACGGCCTCCGTCGACGGGTGCGTGGACCGCGCGGCGCGCGGCGGCACCTAGACTAGACGCCGACAGCCCGTCACCGGGCGCCCCATGCGCAGCCCTCGACGTGCGCGTTCGACAGCCATCGAAAGGCCCCACCGTGATCACCGCTGCCGCCGTCGAGCTGCGCGCGGGGTCGCGCCTGCTCCTCGACGCCGCGACCTTCCGGGTCGCCGCCGGGCGACCGGGTCGGGCTCGTCGGCCGCAACGGTGCGGGCAAGACCACGCTGACCAAGGCACTGGCCGGGGTCACCCAGCCCGCCGCCGGCTCGATCACCCGCAGCGGCGAGGTCGGCTACCTGCCCCAGGACCCGCGCACCGGGGACCTGCACATCACCGCACGCGACCGCGTCCTCTCGGCGCGCGGGCTCGACACCATCGTGCGCGACCTGCGCGCCGCCGAGCAGGCGATGGCTGCCGAGACCGGCGAGAAGCAGGACCGGGCGATGCGCCGCTACGGCCGGCTCGAGGCCGAGTTCACCGCGGCGGGCGGGTACGCCGCCGAGTCCGAGGCCGCGCAGATCGCCGGTGCGCTCGGCCTCGACGAGCGGGTCCTGGGCCAGGAGCTCGGCACCCTCTCCGGCGGCCAGCGCCGCCGCATCGAGCTGACCCGCATCCTGTTCTCCGGGGCCGAGACCCTGCTGCTCGACGAGCCGACCAACCACCTCGACGCCGACTCCATCGCCTGGCTGCGCGACCACCTCAAGGGGTACCGCGGCGGTCTCGTGGTCATCTCGCACGACGTCGAGCTGCTCGACGCCGTGGTCAACAAGGTCTTCCACCTCGACGCCAACCGCGGCGAGCTCGACCAGTACAACCTGGGCTGGAAGGCCTACCTGCTGCAGCGCGAGACCGACGAGCGCCGCCGCAAGCGAGAGCGCGCCAACGCCGAGAAGAAGGCCTCGGTGCTGATGGCGCAGGCCGACAAGATGCGGGCCAAGGCGACCAAGACCGTCGCGGCCCAGAACATGGCGCGGCGGGCCGAGCGGCTGCTCTCCGGCCTCGAGGCCGAGCGGGCCCACGACAAGGTGGCCAGGCTGCGCTTCCCGAAGCCCTCGCCGTGCGGCAGGACGCCGTTGCGGGCGAGCGGGCTGTCGCGCTCCTACGGGTCGCAGGAGGTCTTCACCGACGTCGACCTGGCCATCGACCGCGGCTCGCGCGTCGTCGTGCTCGGCCTCAACGGCGCCGGCAAGACGACCCTGCTGCGGATGCTCGCCGGGGTCGACACCCCCGACACCGGCCAGGTCGAGCCCGGCCACGGGCTGAAGATCGGCTACTACGCCCAGGAGCACGAGAACCTCGACGTCGACCGCAGCGTGCTCGAGAACATGAAGTCGGCCGCGCCCGACCTCGGCGAGACCGACGTGCGCAAGGTGCTCGGCTCCTTCCTGTTCAGCGGCGACGACGTCACCAAGCCCGCCGGGGTGCTCTCCGGTGGCGAGAAGACCAGGCTCTCGCTCGCCCTGCTCGTCGTCTCGTCGGCGAACGTGCTGCTGCTCGACGAGCCCACGAACAACCTCGACCCGGCGTCGCGCGAGGAGATCCTCGGCGCGCTGCGCACCTACGAGGGCGCCGTCGTGCTGGTGACGCACGACGAGGGCGCCGTCGACGCGCTCGAGCCCGAGCGCATCCTGCTCCTGCCCGACGGCGTCGAGGACCTCTTCAGCGCCGACTACCGCGATCTGGTCAACCTCGCCTGACCGTGAGGATCGACCGCGCCGGGACCCGGTCGACCCCACCGACGCCCAGGCCCGCCGAACCGGCGCGCTCGACATATAGGTAACCATATGGTTACCATTCAGGATGGACGTCTTCACCGCGATCGCCGATCCCGTGCGGCGTGACCTGCTGCGCGTGCTCGCGACGCGCAGTGCGCGGGTGGTCGACCTCGCAGCGGGGCGCGCGATCAGCCGGCCGGCCGTGAGCAAGCACCTGCGCGTGCTCACGGACGCCGGGCTCGTCGTCGCCGACGACGTGGGCCGGGAGCGTCACTACCGGCTGCGCGTCGAGGGGCTGGGCGCCGTCGCCGACCTCCTGCACGAGCTCGCCCGCCCGGCCCTGCGCCCGCCCGTCACCGCGGCGATGCTCGACGCCCTCGACCTCGAGGTGCGCCGGGTCGGTCGCGACCGCGGCGCCGACGACCCGCACCTGCACGACACCGAAGCAGCACCACGCCGACCCACCGGGGAGACCGCATGAGCCAGGACCAGCCCACGACCACCCGACCCGTGCCCGCCGGCCGCCGCGAGGACCGTCACGGCACCGCGACCGTCGTGATCGAGCGCACCTTCCACGCCCCCGCCACCGACGTCTGGGCGGCGGTCACCGAACCCGAGCGGCTGGTGCGGTGGATCGGCACCTGGAGCGGCGACCCGGCATCCGGCACCGTGCAGTTCCGGATGACGGCGGAGGGTGAGGACATCGAGGCCGAGCCGGTCACCGTGCACGAGTGCGAACCGCCGCGACGCCTGGTGCTCAGCTGGGACTCGAGCGGGGTCGTCTGGCACGTCGAGCTCGACCTCGCCGAGGCGGGGGGCGTCACCACCCTGACCTTCGCCCAGCGGGTGCCCGACACCGCGACCGGCCGTGACGTGGGGCCGGGTTGGGAGTACTACCTCGACCGGCTGGTCGCCGCGCTGTCGGGGGCCGAGGTCGCCGCCGTGGCGTGGCCCGACTACGAGGGGATGATGGACCACTACGAGGCACTGTTCGCCGACCTGGGCTGAGCGCTCACGAGTGGTGGAGCGTGCCGAGCACGTGCTCGCTGATGGCGGCTCGGGCCCGCCGACCCTCGGGCGTCGGCAGCAGCGGGTAGTCGTGGGGTGAACCGTCCTCCACGTGCACGGTGAGGTCGGCCGAGGGCGGGGCCAGGTCGCGCAGCCGTTCGCAGTCGGGACGGAAGATGTCGCGCGAGCCGACGAGCACGAGGGTCGGCGGGAGGTGGGCGAGGTCGCCGTACAGCGGGCTGACGACGGGGTCGGTCAGGCCCCGGCCGGCCACCCAGTGCGCCGCGATGGGCCGCAGCCCCGCGCGGGTGAGCCAGGGGTCGTGCGGCTCGACGAGGTCGGTGGCCGGGTTCGACATCGACAGGTCGAGCCAGGGTGCGATGAGGGTGAGCCCGGTGACGGTGCCCGCCTCCGCGTTCGTCTGGGCCCACCGCAGCGCGAGGGTGCCACCCGCCGAGTCACCGAGCACGTGCAGCGGTGCGGTGGGAGCGAACCGCTCGTGCAGGGCCCCGAGGAAGGCCTCGGTGTGGGTCACGTCGTGCCCGGGCGCCAGCGGGTAGCGCGCGACGTGCACCTCGCGTCGCGTGGTGTCGGCGAGGTGGGCGACCAGCGTCCAGTGCTGCGGCTGGATGCCGTTCACGAACGCGCCGCCGTGCAGGTAGACCAAGGCTCCCGGCCCGCGCGCTGCATCGCCGGCCGGGAGCACCGTGACGACCTCGCCGCCGGGGAGGGGCTGCCACCGTCGTGCGGTCGCGCAGCTCGTCGGGCAGCGGGGCCGCCGGCGAGCCCGTGAGCCATGCTCGCCCGCCCGGCCGCTTCCGTGCGGTAGCGCTTCTTGCGGGTGGCCCGCAGGTAGACGCACACGGCGTGGGTCTGCCAGCTCGCCATCGCCGCCCGCCCCGTCAGCCCGGGATCGACGGCAGCCGGGTGAGTGCCTCGGCCACGGCCTCCTGCAGCTCGGTGTCGTCCCACGTGTGGTCGACGAGGTCGCCGCGCAGGTAGGCGTCGTAGGCGGGCAGGTCGAGGTGGCCGTGGCCGCACAGCGCCGTGAGGATCACCTTCTCCTCGCCCGTCTCGATGCACGCGATCGCCTCGTCGACGGCCGCCGCGAGGGCGTGGGTCGGCTCGGGTGCCGGCACGATGCCCTCGGTGCGGGCGAAGAGCACGCCGGCCGCGAAGCAGTCCTTCTGGGTCTTGGCGACCGCCTCGATGAGCTCCTCCTCGTAGAGGTGGCTGATCAGCGGGCTCATCCCGTGGTAGCGCAGGCCGCCGGCGTGGATCGGGTCGGGGATGAAGTCGTGGCCCAGGGTGTGCATCTTGAGCATCGGGGTCAGGCCCGCGACGTCGCCGAAGTCGTAGGCGTAGGTGCCCTGGGTCAGGCTCGGGCAGGAGGCGGGCTCCACGGCCCGGATGACCGGACCGGAGCCGGAGGCGAGCTTCTCGCGCAGGAAGGGAAAGGTGAGCCCGCCGAAGTTCGACCCGCCACCGGTGCAGCCGACGATCAGGTCGACGCTCTCGCCGATCTTGGCGAGCTGGAGCAGGGCCTCCTCGCCGATGATCGTCTGGTGCAGCAGCACGTGGTTGAGCACGGAGCCGAGCGCGTAGTTGGCCGTGGGGTCCTGGGCCGCCATCTCGACGGCCTCGCTGATCGCCAGGCCCAGCGAGCCGGGGGAGTCGGGGTCGCTGGCGAGCATCGTCCGGCCGGCGTCGGTGAGGTCGGAGGGGCTCGGGTGCACGGTGCCGCCGAAGGTCTCCATCATGATCTTGCGGTAGGGCTTGGCGTCGTAGGAGGCCCGTACCTGCCAGATCTCGCACTCGAGGTCGAACTGCGCGCACGCGAACGCCAGGGCCGTTCCCCACTGGCCGGCGCCGGTCTCGGTCGTCAGCTTCCGGATGCCGGCACGCGCGTTGTAGTAGGCCTGCGGCACCGCGGTGTTCGGCTTGTGGGACCCGGCGGGCGAGACACCCTCGTACTTGTAGTAGATCCGCGCCGGGGTGCCGAGCGCCTTCTCGAGCCGGTGCGCGCGGAACAGCGGCGACGGGCGCCACAGCCGGTAGACGTCCTGCACCTCCTGCGGGATGTCGACGTACTGCTCGGTGGTCACCTCCTGCGCGATGAGGTCCATCGGGAAGATCGCGGCGAGGTCGTCCGGGCCGACCGGCTGCCCGGTGCCCGGGTGCAGCGGCGGCGGGGGAGGGGTGGGCAGGTCGTGGAGGATGTTGTACCAGCGCGTCGGCATCTCGTCCTCGTCGAGCAGGACCTTGTGGCGCAGTGGTGCGGACACGGCAAACCTCTCCGTCGGCGGCGGCGCCCGCCCCGGTGGCGGTGCCGTGGCCATCCTCGGGTGGGGTACCCGTGTGCACAAGGGGGTGCCCACGGGCAGGAACACCTGTCGGCGCCCGGTGGTTGACTGACGCCGCAGACCAGCGACGAGGAGCACGACCGGTGAGCATGCAAGGGTGGCAGGCGCTGCACAGCCTGAGCAGGGACTCCAGCGTCAAGGAGCGACGCCTGGCCCCGGGCACCACCCAAGCGGGTGATGGGCTACGCGCGACCGTACAAGGTGCCGATCGCCTGGTTCCTCGGCATCGTCGTCATCGAGTCCGTGCTCGTCGTGGCGGCGCCCCTGCTGTTGAAGTCGCTCGTCGACGACGGCATCTACCCGAAGGACGCCGCGGTCGTCGTGCGGCTGTCCCTGCTCGTGGCACTCATCGCGATCGTCGGCGCCGGGCTCACCCTGGTCGAGCGGTGGTTCTCCGCCCGCATCGGTGAGGGCCTGATCTACGACCTGCGCACCCAGGTGTTCTCGCACGTGCTGCGCCAGCCGGTCGCGTTCTTCACCCGCGCCCAGACCGGCGCCCTCGTCACCCGCCTCGGCAACGACGTCATCGGCGCCCAGCAGGCCTTCACGTCGGTGCTGTCCAGCGTCGTCAGCAACGCCATCACCCTGGTCGCTCATCATCGGGGCGATGGCCCTGTTGTCGTGGCCGCTCACCCTCGCCGCGCTCGCGTTGGTCCCCTTCTTCCTCGTGCCGGCACGGGTCATGGGGCGCCGGCTCGCCAGCCTGGCGCACGAGCAGATGGTGCAGAACGCCGAGGTCGGCACGCGCATGACCGAGCGCTTCAACGTCGCCGGTGCACTGCTCGTCAAGCTGTTCGGCCGCCCCGCCGTCGAGGACGAGGAGTACGCCGTCCGCGCCGCCAACGTGCGCGACATCGGGGTGCGCATCGCGGTCAACCGCTCGGTGTTCTTCGTGGCGCTCACCCTCGTCGCGTCACTCGCGACCGCCATGGTCTACGGCGTGGGCGGTCTGATGGCCGTCAACGACACCCTGACGGTCGGCACGCTGCTCGCCCTCACCGCCCTGCTGGCCCGGTTGTACGGCCCGCTCACCGCGATCTCCAACGTGCGCGTCGACATCCTCACCGCGCTCGTGTCCTTCGAGCGGGTCTTCGAGGTGCTCGACCTGGAGCCCCTCGTCGCCGAGGCCCCCGACGCCCGCCCGGTGCCCGCGGGCCCGGTGCGGGTCGAGGTCGACGACGTCTCGTTCTCGTACCCCTCGGCCGACGAGGTCTCACTCGCCTCGCTCGAGAGCATCGCCACCGGCGACCGGCGCGGGAGCGGGCCGGTGCTGCGCGGGGTCTCGTTCACCGTCGAGCCCGGCACGCTCGTGGCGCTGGTCGGCCCGAGCGGGGCCGGCAAGACGACGATCACCTCGCTCGTGGCCCGCCTGTACGACCCCACGGCCGGCTCGATCCGCATCAACGGCGTCGACCTGCGCGAGGCCCAGACCGAGTCCCTGCACGACGCCGTCGGGGTCGTGACCCAGGACGCCCACCTCTTCCACGACACGATCCGCGCCAACCTCGCCTACGCCGCGCCGTCGGCCACCGAGGCCGACATGGTCGAGGCGCTGCACCGCGGCGCAGGTCTGGTCGCTCGTCGACTCACTGCCCTCCGGGCTCGACACGGTCGTCGGCGACCGTGGCCACCGGCTCTCCGGTGGCGAGAAGCAGCGGCTCGCGATCGCGCGCCTGCTGCTCAAGGGTCCCGGCCTGATCGTCCTCGACGAGGCCACGGCGCACCTCGACAGCGAGTCGGAGCAGGCGCTGCAGCGGGCCCTCGACCACGCGCTGCGCGACCGGTCGGCCCTGGTCATCGCGCACCGGCTGAGCACCGTGCGCCACGCCGACCTGATCCTCGTCGTCGACGACGGCACCGTCGTCGAGCGGGGCACGCACCACGAGCTGGTCGCCACGGGCGGTCTCTACAGCGAGCTCTACCGCACCCAGTTCAGCGAGGAGCTGGGTGAGGTCCTCGACGAGCGGGTCGTCTGATCGCCGACCCCGGTCAGGCCGGCGCGACGTGCGCGAAGCGTCCGGCGCGGAAGGTGTCGACGAACAGGCGGTGGTCCTCGCGGGCCTGCTGGGCGTAGTCGTGGGCGAAGGTCGTCATGGCGGCGACCAGGCCGTCGACGTCACCGCCGATGCACGTGCCGATGGCGTCCTCGACGCTGACGTTCACGAGGTCCTGGTCGGACTCCGAGTCGGCCACGCAGTGGATCTTGGCCGTGGCACGGCCGAGCTGGGTGACGAGCAGGGCCAGGTCCTCGGGCTCGGTCACCTCGTCCCAGTCCAGGTCCGCCTCGTAGGGGGACACCTCGCTGACGACGTAGCCCATCGGGCCGTCCGGGCTCGGGCAGGGAGGCCCAGCCCAGGAACCGGTCGGCGTGCGCCTGCAGTGCACGCTGGGAGATCGCCGTGCGGTGGCCATGGTGCTCGAAGTAGCCGGCGGCCCGCTCGTCCCGAACGACGCGGCTCGGGGCGGCGACGTTGCCCTGCTTCATCGACAGCACGACGTCGTTGTCCAGGGCCTGGCAGAACCCCTCGATGAGGATGCTGTAGGCCGGCAGCCCGGCACTGCCGATGCCGAAGCCGGAGCGGCCGACCGCGTCGAGGACGTCGAACATCACCGTGCCACGGTGGGTCTGGGCAAGGTCTCGAGGTACTCCCGGAAGGCCGTCCCGCACCACCTCGACCTCGTGCTCATCCAGCCGGCGCACGCCGGAGACCTCCGCGAAGCGGCGGCGGTAGTCGTCGACGACGGTCATCGACTCGAGCATCCCGAACCGCGTCGAGCAGCTTGGCGTCGGTGCAGGGCGTCGAGCACCGCGCCCTCGGCCGTGTCGAGCGTCAGCGCCCACTCGGTGTCGTCGGGGACGGTGCGGTAGTGCTCGACCTGGTCGGCGTAGGCGCGCACGTAGCGGGCCACGAGGTCGTCGATGACCTCGTCCGGCAGGGCCTTCTGCCAGCACAGCAGTGCGAGGCTGGCCGCGAAGCGGGCCAGGTCCCACGTCCAGTGCCCGAGGTAGGCCTCGTCGAAGTCGTTGACGTCGAAGACGAGCCGACCGTCGGCGTCGAGGTAGGTGCCGAAGTTCTCGGCGTGCAGGTCTCCCTGGATCCAGATGCGCTCGGTGTCGCCGTCGACCCACTCACGGTCGAAGTCGGCGTACCGGCCGCCCTGCCCGACGTCCGCGTAGAACAGACAGGCCGTCCCCCGGTAGAAGGCGAAGGGGTCGCGGGCCATCTTCCGGAACTTGATGCGAAAGCCGTGCGGATCGGCCTGCATGAGCGGCTCGAAGGCCTCGAGCAGCGTTGACACGATGAGGCTGGAGCGCTCGTCCGGCGCGTGCTCGGGCATGGTTCACCCTTGCACAGGCGGACCCCGCACGGTCGCCAGCCAGCCGGCGGGCAGGCACTCCACGCTCGTGCCTGGGCCAGAACCGCCCACGACCGTGCCATGATCCGGACCGTGGCCGACGACGCGCAGGGGTGGACGCAGGGTCGCGTGAGCGTCGGCGGCCGGGACGTGTTCTACCGCTCCAGCTCGGGCCCGCCCGATGCCGTGCCGATCGTCCACGTGCACGGCTTCGCCATCTCCGGGGCCTACCTGATGCCCACGGCCCGGCGGCTCGTGCGCCACGGAGTGAACCTCGTGCCCGACCTGCCCGGCTACGGGCACAGCCACCGCCGCGACCACACCCTCGACATCCCCGAGCTGGCCGAGGCGGTGCTGGCCCTGCTCGACGCGCTGCACCTGGACAGGGTCGTCCTGCTCGGCAACTCGATGGGGTGCCCGGTCAGCCTCGAGGTCGCCCACGCCGCCCCTGAACGCGTCGACCGGCTGGTGCTGGTGTCGCCGGCGGGCGGCATCCACAACCAGCCCCTGCCGCGTGCGCTGCTGCAGCTCGCCCAGGACGGCACGCGCGAGACGCCGCGGATGGCTCGCGTGGCCGTTCCCGACTACCTGCGCTTCGGGCCGCTCAGCGCGTTGCGGCTGTTCCACCAGCTCACCCTCTTCCCGTCGCTGGAGCGCCTCCAGCACACACCGGTGCCCACGTTGGCGGTGCTCGGCAGCCGTGACCCGCTGATGCCGAGGCCGCCGCGGGTCATCGAGGTGGCTCGGGCGGCGCCCGAGCACGTGACGGTCGTCGTCATCCACGGTGCGGCCCACGCCATCAACTTCAGCCACCCCGGCGAGCTCGCCAGCGTCGTCTCCGCCTGGCTCGAGGACCGCGAGATCGTCGACGACCCCGACGAGCCCGGCGACGCCCGGGTCTTCCCCATCCCGCGCGACTGACGGCGGCGGGTCGGCTACTCGTCCTCCTCGTCCCAGATCCGGGTCCTCTTCGGCTTCCTCGGGTACTTCTCGGGGTCCTCGAGCCTCAGCTCGCGGCGGATGCCGAACCACACGAGCACGAAGCCGAGCGCCATGGTGAGCCACCACTGGTAGGCGTAGGCCAGGTGCGCCCCGAGGCCGCGGTCGGGGTCGCCGAGCGCCCGGGGCCGCGCCGCCGTCGTGCCGTCGGGCAGCGTCTCGGACTCCAGGAGCAGGTAGCCCGGCAGGACCGCACTCGATCCCAGCTCGGCAGCGGCGTCACGGACGTTGAGGTTCGCGACCTGGCCGGCGGGCAGGGCGCGGTTCCTCGAGGCCTGACCCCGCCGGACCCACCCGACCACCTCGACCTCACCCTCCGGCGCCGGCACGACCGACGGCAGCACGCTCGCGCCGCCCTGTGACTCGGCCACCCACCCCCGGTCGACGACGACGTCCGGGCCGCCGCCGGTCGGGCGCAGGGCCCAGAGCAGCTCGTAGCCGGCCTCGCTCTCGAGCGGCCGGTTGCGCACGAACACCGGGCCGCCGGCATAGCGACCGGTGACGGTCACGCGGGTCCACTCGTCGTCCGGGTCGAGCCCGGCCGGCGGTGAGCGCCGACGACAACGGCACGGGGGCGGCCCGGTAGTGGGCGTCGAGCCGCTCGTTGCGCTGCGCCTTGGCCTCGTGGCGGTGGTACTGCCACCAGCCGAGGTGGTAGCACGCGACGGCGACGAGCGCGGCGAGGAGGAGGGCGCCCAGCCAGCGAGGTGTCACGAGCCGCCTGAGCACGTGGCAACGGTACGCGACGTACATTGGAGGCCTATGACCGACCTCCCCGCCCCGCGCCTGCTCGACCAGTTCGGTCGGGTGGGCCGTGACCTGCGCGTCTCCGTCACCGACCGGTGCAACCTGCGCTGCTCGTACTGCATGCCCGCCGAGGGTCTGGACTGGTTGCCGAAACCCGAGATGCTCACCGACGACGAGCTGGTGCGGCTCGTCACGGTCATGGTGGGCCTGGGGGTCACCCAGGTGCGGCTCACCGGTGGAGAGCCCCTGCTGCGCCGCAGCCTGGTCGGCGTGGTGCAGCGGGTCGCCGCGCTCGAGCCCCGGCCGCGCATCGCCATGACGACCAACGGCATCGGTCTCGACCGGCTCGCAGCGCCGCTGGCGGCCGCCGGCCTGGACCGGGTCAACGTCAGCCTCGACACCGTCGACCCCGAGCACTTCGGCCGGTTGACCCGCCGCGACCGGTTCAACGACGTCGTCGCCGGCCTCAAGGCGGCCGCGGATGCCGGGCTGGCTCCGGTCAAGGTCAACGCCGTCGCCATGCGCGGGGTCAACGACACCGACGTGCCCGAGCTGCTGCAGTGGTGCCTCGACCGCGGCTACCAGCTGCGGTTCATCGAGCAGATGCCGCTCGACGCGCAGCACGCCTGGGACCGCTCGCAGATGGTGCCGCAGTCCGAGATCCTCGAGCGGCTCGGCGAGCGCTTCCAGCTCACCCCCGTGCCCGAGCGGGGCAGCGCACCGGCCGAGCTGTTCCTCGTCGACGGGGGCCCGCAGACGGTCGGGGTCATCGCCAGCGTCTCCGCGCCGTTCTGCGGCAGCTGCGACCGGGTGCGGCTGACCGCCGACGGCCAGCTGCGCAACTGCCTGTTCGCGCGGCGCGAGGTCGACCTGCGCGGCCCGATCCGTGCCGGGGCCACCGACGAGGAGCTCGCCGACCTGGTCGTCGCGGAGATGTGGGCCAAGAAGTCCGGGCACGGCATCGACCGCGCCGGCTTCGAGCAGCCCGACCGGCCGATGTCAGCGATCGGTGGCTGAGCCGTCCGAGTCGTCGGGGGCTGAGCCGTCCGAGTCGTCGGGGGCCCGGGTGATCTGAGGCGTCGGGTCGGCCATCGGCACGACCGGGTCGCACCCGCCCGACCACGCGCGGCATCACGGCGTTGGCGGCGACCACGGCGATGAACGGCAGGAACACGGCACCGGCGGCGAAGATCCACCGGTACCAGGCGTCGACGACCACCAGCAGCACGAAGCAGATCGTGCGGATCGCCATCGTGAACAGGTACTGCTTGAGGCGTCGCACCTGGTCCGCGGTGCGGGCCTCGGGCGCGCTCGTCACCGACTGGACGTCGTGGTGGTGACGGGTCGTGGACACCTGTCCACTGTATGTCGCGCGGCTCCGGCTACCCAGCGGTAGTCCACTAGGTTCGACGGCATGAGCGAGCCACGCACCGTCCTCGTCACCGGCGGCAACCGCGGCATCGGCCTCGCGATCGCCCGGTCGTTCGCGCAGGCCGGCGACCACGTCGCCGTGACCCACCGGTCCGGCGACGCGCCCGAGGGTCTCGTGGGTGTCCGCTGCGACGTCACCGACACGGCATCCGTCGACGCGGCGTTCACCGAGGCCGAGGAGAAGCTCGGCGGCCCGATCGAGGTGCTCGTCGCCAACGCCGGCGTCACCAAGGACGGCCTGCTGATGCGGATGAGCGACGACGACTGGGACACCGTCATCGACACCAACCTGGCCGGGGCCTTCCGCTGCGCACGGCGCGCGAGCAAGGGGATGATCCGCCTGCGCCGCGGCCGCATCGTGCTCATCTCGAGCGTCGTCGGGCTGTACGGCGGCCCGGGACAGGCGAACTACGCCGCGAGCAAGGCCGGCCTGGTCGGCCTGGCCCGCTCGGTCACCCGCGAGCTCGGTGGTCGCGGCATCACCGCCAACGTCGTCGCGCCGGGCTTCATCGAGACCGACATGACGGCCGCCCTGCCCGAGGACACCCAGAAGTCCTACAAGGCGGCGATCCCGGCCGGCCGGTTCGCCACCGCCGACGAGGTGGCCGCCGTGGTCCGCTTCATCGCCTCCGACGAGGCGGCCTACATCTCCGGAGCCGTCATCCCCGTCGACGGCGGCCTCGGCATGGGTCACTGACCCGGCCGCGCGCGCCCCGCGTCCAGCACGTCCGCACGACCGCACCGACCCCCAAGCGAAAGGTCCGCCCATGTTGCTCGAGGGCAAGAAGCTGCTCGTCACCGGCGTCCTCATGGACTCCTCGATCGCCTTCCACGTCGCGCGGCTCGCGCAGGAGCAGGGCGCCGAGGTGGTGCTGACCTCGTTCGGCCGCACCATGAAGATCACCTCCGCCATCGCCAAGCGGCTGCCGCAGACCCCTCCCGTGGTCGAGCTCGACGTCACCAGCGACGACGACCTCGGCGCGCTGGCCGACCGGGTCCGCGAGCACGTGCCGCAGCTCGACGGCGTGGTGCACTCGATCGGGTTCGCCCCCCAGGGCGCCTTCAACTTCATGGAGGCGGGCTGGGACGACGTCGCCACCGCCGTGCACGTCTCGGCCTACTCGCTCGCCTCGCTGACCAAGGCCGCCCTGCCGCTGATGGGAGCGGGCAGCAGCGTCGTCGGGCTCACCTTCGACGCGCGGTTCGCGTGGCCCGTCTACGACTGGATGGGCGTCGCGAAGGCCGCGTTCGAGTCGACCAACCGCTACCTGGCCCGCGACCTCGGGCCCCGGGGCATCCGCTCCAACATCGTCGCCGCCGGGCCGATCCGCACCACGGCCGCGAAGTCGATCCCGGGCTTCGAGCGGTTCGAGCAGGAGTGGGGGAGCAGGTCGCCGCTCGGCTGGGACGTCAACGACGCCGAGCCCGCCGCCCGTGCCTGCGTCGCCCTGCTCTCGGACTGGTTCCCCGCCACGACCGGCGAGATGGTGCACGTCGACGGTGGCTTCCACGCGATGGGTGTGTAGGGCTTCCTCGACCTCCAGCGCCAGGTCGACGCGGAGCACCGGCACCGCTCTCGGCCACTAGGCTCCCGGGGTGAGCAGCGAGCCCGCGGACACCCGCGAGAACCGGCCCGGCGTCGTCACCCGTGAGGTGCGCGTCCTCGAGGGGCCGAACCTCTACTTCCCCCGCCCGGCGGTCAAGGTGACGCTCGCCCTGCCCGGCTATCTCGACGCCCCCGTCGACACCTTCCGCACCGTCTTGACCGCGGTCGGGCTGCGCCGTGGACAGCCGGGCGCACCGGGGTCCGAGCAGCGCCAGCAGGTGCTCGTGCGCCTGGTCGAGCGCGTGGCCCGCGCCTTGGCCACCGAGGTCGGCACCCGCCGCCTGGGGGTGCGCACCCGGGCGGCCACCGAGACCGACGTCGTCGTCTGCGCGTTCGTCTGGCGGCACCGGGCCCGCGCCGAGGCGCTGGGCGCGGCCATCGGGCTCGTGCTGGCCGACCTCCTGGCCGGCACGCCCCTTCCCGGATGCCGTGGCAGACCGGGCCGCGGCCGTCGCCGCCGCGTCGCCGACGGGTGACGGCCCACGGCTGGTCACCCCCCGCATCCCGGTCGCGTCCGTCACGGGCACCAACGGCAAGACGACGACCACCCGCCTCCTCGCACACATCTGCATGACCGCGGGGCTGAGGACCGGGTGGAGCTCCACCGACGGCGTCGTCGTCCAGGGTGAGGTCGTCGAGCCGGGCGACTACTCGGGCCCGGCCGGTGCCCGCGCGGTGCTGGAGACGCCCGGGGTGCAGGTCGGCATCCTCGAGACCGCACGCGGCGGGATGCTGCTGCGCGGCATGGGCGTGACCCACAACGACGTCTCGGTGGTCACCAACGTCTCGGCCGACCACCTGGGCATGCAGGGCATCGACACCGTCGACCAGCTGGCCGAGGTCAAGGCGATCGTCACCCGGGTCACGAAGCCGCAGGGCTGGGTCGTGCTCAACGGCGAGGACCCGCGGGTCTGGGCGATGCGGGCCGGCATCCGGGCCCGGCCGTGGGTCTTCACGGCCGACGCCAGCGCACCGGCGGTGCGCGAGTCGCTCGGCGCCGGAGGGCGCGCGATGACCGTGCTCGACGGCCACCTCACCGTGCTGCGGCCCGACGCCGCGCCCGACCGTCTGGTGCGCGTGGTCGACCTGCCGATGGCGCTGTCCGGCCTGTCGCACCACAACGTGCTCAACGCCCTCGCGGGGGCGGCCGCGGCGCTCGGGCTCGGCATCGACCGGGAGGCCGTCGTCGAGGGGCTGCGCACCTTCCAGCCCGACGACGTGCTCAACCCGGGGCGGATGAACACCTACTCCGTGCCCGTCGACGGCGGTGACGTCACCGTGGTCATCGACCTGGCCCACAACGAGGCCGGCCTCGAGGCCCTGCTCGACGTGGCGCGCGGCCTCGTGGCACCGGGCGGGCGGGTGCATCTGGCCCTCGGCACCGCCGGCGACCGCACCGACGACATCCTCCGGGCGCTCGGCGAGATCGCGGGCCTGCGCGCCGACCACGTCGTGGCCGCTCACAAGGCCCACTACCTGCGCGGCCGCACACCCGAGGAGCTCGAGGCCCAGCTGCGGGTGGGGCTGGCCCACGCCGGGGTCGGTGACATCGCGTCGTACCCCACCGAGCTCGCCGGTCTGCAGGCGCTCCTCGAGTCCGCGGACGAGGGCGACGTGGTCGCGGTCATGTGCCACGCCGAGCGAGCCGAGATCGTGGCGTTGCTGCACGAGCAGGGCGCCACCTCGGACGACCCCGCCGCCATCCGCCGCAAGGTGGTGCGGGCGCGTGGTGAGCACGAGTGCGAGGACGAGATCGCGGCCCTGTGGGAGCTGCCGGATGCCGCGGCGCGCGTCGCGGCGGCGCAGGCCCTGCTCGCCGCGCACCCGGGCGACCCCCGGATCGCCTACGAGTACGCCGGCGCCCACGACAGCGCGGGCGACGAGGCCGCGGCGGTGCCGCTCTACGAGGAGGCGCTGGCCGCCGGCCTGCGCGAACCCCACCGGCACCGGGCCCAGCTGCAGCTCGCCTCGAGCCTGCGCAACGTGGGTCGCCTCGACGAGGCGGTGGAGGTCATCGACGACGTCGCCGCCCGGCATCCCGACAGCCTCGGGGTGGCGGCCTTCCGCGCCCTCGTGCGCCACGACGCGGGTGGCTCGACCCGGGCCCTGTCCGAGCTGCTCACCGCGGTCGCGGCCACGAGCACCGACCCGGACGTCGTCCGCTACCGGCGGGCCCTGACGGCCTACGCCGCCGACCTGCGCGACTGACCGACGTCCGACTGCGGGCGGCTGGTCACTCGACGGCGTGCTCGTGGACCTTGCGGGTGGGCGGCGGCCAAGCGCGGCGCGGTCGAGAGGTCATGACACGCCCACGAGGTCGTCGGTCTCGGGCCTGTCCTGACCTCTCGTTCCCTCGTCGGCAACCAGACGGCGGTGTTCACCCGGTTCCCACCTGCCAGGAGCCATCGTCAACCAAGCATCCGAGGAAGCGGGGCCATGGCGCCGATCTCTGCGAGCCTTGCGGCGGGAGCCCGCTCGGGCAGCCGTCGCGAGCCTCTTTCGTACGTCGCGCCCGGGGTCACAGAGCGGGATTCGGGCCCTACGCGTCCGCGCTGCCGCTGCCGCGCAGGATCGACGTCATCTTCTTGCCGTTGGCCACCTCGTCGACCAGCTTGTCCATCCACCGGATCCGCTGCATCAGGGGGTCCTCGATGTCCTCCACGCGGTGCCCGCAGATCACCCCGGTGATGAGGGTG
Source organism: uncultured Actinomycetota bacterium (assembly GCA_963751385.1). Classification (GTDB taxonomy): domain Bacteria; phylum Actinomycetota; class Actinomycetes; order Actinomycetales; family Dermatophilaceae; genus Fodinibacter. The sequence continues at coordinate 266,188 of CAVVUD010000001.1, forward strand.
GCGTTCGGGTTCATCGCGGGAGCCTGCGCGAAGAAGGTCTCGAGGTCGACCTGCTCGGCGAGCACCCGCTCCAGGCCGGCCTCGTCGTAGCCGGTGAGCCACGAGATGACGCGGTCGACCTCGGCCTTGCCGTGGCCCTTGCGTTCCGCCTTGGCGACGTAGTGCGGGTAGATGCTGGCGAAGCTGGTCGTGAAGATCCGGTGCCCGGCCATCGTCGTCCTCTCTTTCGCAGTGGTGGGGTCAGGGGGTGGGCGTCGGCGGCGCGATGTCACGGGCCGCGCTGTCGCCGGCCTCCTTCGCCTCCTCCTGGAGGGTCTCCGGGTCGAGGTCGGGGTCACCCACCGAGTCACGGGTGTGCGTGCCGGGCTGGGCCTGCTTGGTCATCGACTCCAGCTCCGACATCACCGCGGCGTGCTGGTCGACACTGAGCACGACGATGTCGCCGGGGTTCGCGCGGGCCATGACGTGGCGCACGGCCTCGGTCTCGTCGAGGACGATCTCGACCTGGCGGCAGCGCACCCCGGGCTCGCCGATGCGGCTGCGCACGCCTTCGGCGACGAGCTCGGCGGTGAACCCGAGCTCACGGCCCCGCAGCCGCTGGTCCTCGCGGACGACCACGACGTCGAAGTGCTCCGCCGCGACCGCGCCGAGCTCGCGCATGTCGCTCTCGCGCCGGTCTCCGGCGGTGGCGATCATGCCGATCCGCGAGATCTTGCCGAGGTCGGTCTGCCCCGCCTTCATCGCCGCGTAGCGCTCGAGGAACTCGCCGAGCACGCGCATCCCGGGCGCGTTGTGGCAGTAGTCGACGATCACGTCGACGTTGTGCACGTTGATCTGGTTCATCCGGCCGGGGGAGAGGTAGTACGACGTCGTGAAGGTGCGCAGTCCCTGGCGGATCTCGTGCAGCCCGGCCCCGCTCGCGAACGCGGCGCCGGCGGCGGCCATCGCGTTGGCGACGTTGAACAGCGCCGTGCCACCGAAGGTCGAGGGCAGCAGGTGGGTCCACGCGAGCTGCATCGACCGGCGGCCGTGCCGGATGACGATCATGTCGCCACGGTCGGTGCGGTCGAGCACCACCGCGCGGCCGCCGTTGCGGCAGTGGTTGTCGATGAAGTCGCGCACCCGGCTGCCGGGCTCCTCGAGGCTGAACCACACCACGGAACCCGAGCAGCGCCGCCGCATCCGGCGCACCAGCGGGTCGTCGGCGTTGAGCACCGCGAACCCGTCGCGGGGGACGGCCTCGACGACGACGGCCTTGACGTCGGCGAGCTGCTCGAGGGTGTCGATGCCCCGCATACCGAGGTGGTCGGGGGCGACGTTGGTGACGACGGCGACGTCGTTGCGGTCGTAGCCGAGCCCCTCCCGCAGGATGCCGCCGCGCGCCACCTCCATCACGGCGAAGTCGACGCGCGGGTTCTGCAGCACCATCCGGGCCGAGCGCGGACCCGAGGCGTCGGCCTTCATGACCAGCCGCTCGTCGATGACGATGCCGTCGGTGGAGGTCATGCCGACCTGTCGGCCCAGGCCCTTCATGATGTGCGCGATCATCCGCGCCGTCGTCGTCTTGCCGTTGGTGCCGGTGACCGCCACGATCGGCACGCGCGAGGGCGCGCCGGGCGGGAAGAGCAGGTCGACGACCGGCTTGGCGATGTACTGCGGCTCGCCGACGGTGGGGTGCGTGTGCATCCGGAAGCCGGGCGCGGCGTTCACCTCGCAGATCGCACCCCCGGCCTCGCGGACGGGGGAGGCGATGTCGGGGCAGATGAAGTCGATGCCGGCGACGTCGAGCCCGATCAGCCGGGCGGCCTCCTCGGCGATCTCGATGTTGTCCGGGTGGGCGTCGAAGGTGCGGTCGATCGAGATGCCGCCGGTCGACATGTTGCCGGTGAGCGCGAGCTTGACCATGGTGTCGGCGGGCGGCACGTCGTCGAGGGAGAGACCCTGCTCACCCAGCAGGTCCAGCGCGGCCGCGTCGACCTTGATCTTGGTCAGCACCTTCTCGTGGCCCACACCACGACGGGGGTCGGAGTTGGTGATCTCGACCAGCTCGCGGACGGTGTGCGTGCCGTCGCCGTTGACGTGTGCCGGCACCCGCTCGGCGATGGCCTGCATCCGGCCGCCGACGATGAGGCAGCGGTAGTCGCGCCCGGTCACGAACGACTCGACGATGACGTAGCCGCGGCGGGACTGGTCCTCGGCCACGGCGAAGGCCTCGTGGACCTCGCCGTCACTGCGCAGGTTGAGGCACACCCCACGCCCGTGGTTGCCGTCGAGGGGCTTGACGACCACGGGAAAGCCGATCCTTCGGGCGGCTGCGACGGCGCCCTCGGCCGAGCGCACCGTCTCCTGCCTGGGCACCGGGAGGCCGGCGGAGCCGAGCAGCTTGGTGGTCATGTCCTTGTCGCCGGCGATGTCGACGGCGAGGGCCCCGGTCTTCGAGGTCATCGTGGCGCGGATGCGCTGCTGGTGCACGCCCTGGCCGAGCTGCACCAGGCTGCCGGTGTTGAGCCGGATGTAGGGGATGTCGCGGCTGACCGCCTCCTCGAGGATCGCCCCGGTGGACGGCCCGAACGCCGTGCGCTCGGCCCGGGTGAGGAAGAGCTCGAGCTCCTCGGCGAAGTCGAAGCCCTCCTCCTCCTGCACGAGGTGGTTCAGCAGGCGCACCGCGAGCCGGCCGGCCGCCAGGGCCACCTCCTCGTTGGTGTAGCCGTAGATGACGTTGTAGACGCCCGGGCTGTCCTTGACCATGCGGGTCTTCCCGCGGCGCTGGTCGTGGCCGGCTTCCTGCTGCAGCTGCAGCGCGACGTGCTCGGACACGTGGCCGAGCCAGGTGCCCTCGCGCAGGCGCTCGACGAACCCTCCCTTGACCCCCTTGGAGCAGGTGTGGTTCTCCAGGCGGGGCAGCAGCTCCAGGAGCCGGTCGGTGAAGCCGGGCAGGGTGTCGGTGGGATAGCCCTCGAGCACGCCGAGGTCGACGACGAGGTGGATCGACGGGTCGTACGACCAGATGTTGCCGCCGCGGTAGACCCGGGACTCGACGATGCGCAGGTCGGGGGCGGCGGGTCCGGTCGGGGTGGGACGGTCCATCGGCGCATCTCCTCGGTGGGGCGGACGGGTGGGCGGTGCGGGGACGGGTGCGCTGGGGTCGCTCAGGCCTTGGCGGCGGCCAGCGAGACGAGCAGGTCGGGGTGCTGTTCCACGAAGCCGGTCAGGCGTCTGGTGCGCCAGGTCGAACGTCGACCCCGCCGGAAGGGTGTGCACGGTCGCCCCGGAGACGAGCATCGGCGCACCGGCCCGGGCGTCCGGGGCGTCGGTGACGCGCGGTCGCGCAGTCGAGCACGAAGACCCCGCCGGTGCCGCGGACGGTGAACTCGCGGCGGTCGGTGACGACCATGGCGGTGTCCTCGTCGATGCCGATGCCGAGCAGGTGCGGCGACGTCGCGATGACCGACATCAGGCGACCGTAGCGCGAGCGCTGGTCGAAGTGCTGGTCGACGACCATGCCCGCGGACCAGCCCGAGGCCCGCCGAGATCTGGCTGGCCCGCTGGCGGGGCGTGACGCCCTCCTCGCCCATCGAGATCATGAAGTCGCTCATGATCGACGCCCCCGCCGACGTGCCACCGACCACGGCGCCGCGGTCGTGCGCCCGGTGCAGGGCCTCGCCCAGCGGCGTGCCGGGCAGCAGCTGGGAGAGCCGCAGCTGGCTGCCGCCGCTCATGAACACGCCGGTGGCGCCGTCGACCAGGGCCACGAGGTCAGGGTCGTGCGCCTCGGCGCGGGTCGCGGGGTTCACGACCTCCACCCCGGGTGCGCCCAGCCGGGTGAACACCTCGGTGTAGGAGGCGACCACCTCGTCCTGGAAGGACGAGGCCGTGGGGATCAGGACGAGCCGGGCGCGGCGCCCGCCGGCGAGCTTGACGAACTGGCGCAGCAGCGAGGCCTTGCCGACCCGGTCCTCCGCCCCACCGATGATGAAGAGCGTGGGGGTGGTCGAGGGGTAGCGCGGCACCGGGTCAGCCTAGTGGCGCGTCGTCGTGGGCGTCGGCGTCCTCGATCTCCTCGCGCGAGATCCCGAGCAGGAAGAGCACGGCATCGAGGTAGGGCACGGTGAGCGAGGTGTCGGCCTGGCGGCGCACCATCGGCTTGGCGTTGAAGGCGACCCCGAGCCCGGCGACGGCGAGCATGTCGAGGTCGTTGGCACCGTCGCCGATCGCGACGGTGCGGGTCAGGGGCAGGCCCTCCAGCGCCGCGAACTCGCGCAGCGCGGCGGCCTTCCCGGCGCGGTCGACGACGTCGCCCAGCGACCCGCCCGGTGAGCACGGCCGTCGACCACCTCGAGCCGGTTGGCGCGCACGTGGTCGATGCCGAGCTCGCGCGCGATCGGCTCGACGACCTCGACGAACCCGCCCGAGACGACGGCCACGGTGAAGCCGAGCCGCTTGAGGGTGCGCACCAGGGTGCGGGCGCCGGGGGTGAGGCGCACGGCATCGCGCACGTCGTCGAGCACGCGTCGCCGGCAGCCCGGCCAGCGTCGCGACGCGGGCGTGCAGGCTCTGCGCGAAGTCGAGCTCGCCGCGCATCGCGGCCTCGGTGACGGCGGCGACCTCGGCGGCCCGGCCCGCGTGCTCGGCGAGCAGCTCGATGACCTCGTCCTGGATGAGCGTGGAGTCGACGTCCATGACGACCAGCCGTCCACCGCGGCGGGCCAGGCCCGCCGGGGCGACGGCGATGTCGGCGCCGACCTGGTGCGAGACCATCGCGAGGTCGTGGCGCAGGTCGGCGACGTCGGCCCCGGACACGTCGAGCTCGACGGTGGTCACCGGGTAGCGCGAGAGCCGGCGGATGCGGTCGATGTTGGCGCCGTGGTCGGCGATCGCGGCCGCGACGGCAGCGACGTGGTGCGTCTCGAGCGGGCGCACCCATGACGACCACCGCGGCCCGGCCGGTGCGGCGCGGCGCGTTGTCGCCGCGGCCGACCTCGAGGTCGACCCGCATCCCGAGGCGCTGACCCGGCGCGGGTCAGCCGGTCGACGAGCACGTTCTCGTCGCGGCCGGGGGACAGCAGCACCGACAGCGCCAGGTGGCCGCGGACGACGACCTGCTCGAGGTCGAGCACCTCGGCGCCGACGGTCGAGGCCGCCTCGAACAGCGCCTTGGTCACCCCGGGACGGTCGGGGCCGTTGAGGGTGACGAGGAGGGTCCGGGCGTGCGGGTCGGGCAGGGGCGCCGGCGGAGGCTCGATCGGGGCGGAGGGCACCCGTGCAGGCTATCGAGCGTGGGCGTCCCGCCACGCGACGAGGTCGCGGACCGGACCGAGGTCGTAGTCCGGGACCGCTCAGGCCCACCGTGAACAGCCGGGTGCCGACGTCGTGGAGCGCCTCGGCGCCCGCGGCGTAGTCGGCGACGTCCTCGGGAAGGCGTCCGGGCGTGGGGGACACCCCCGCCGACCGCTCGATCTCGGCGGGGTCGCGCCCGACCCTGGCGCACCACTCGTCGAGCACCGCGTGCTTGTGGGCGATCGTCTCGGGTCGTGCCGAAGCCGTGCCAGATGTCGGCCTGCTCGGCGACGATGCGCAGCGTCTTGCGCTCGCCGCCACCGCCGATCAGCACCGGGATGTCGCGGGTCGGCGGCGGGTTGAGCCTGCGCCCAGCGGGCCTTGATCAGCGGCAGGTCGCGGTCGAGCGCGTCGAGCCGCCCGCCGGCCGTGCCGAACTCGTAGCCGTACTCGTCGTAGTCACGCTCGAACCAGCCCGACCCGATGCCGAGGATGAGCCGGCCGTCGCTGATGTGGTCGACGGTGCGCGCCATGTCGGCGAGCAGCTGCGGGTTGCGGTAGCTGTTGCAGGTGACCAGGGCGCCGATCTCGACCCGCGAGGTCGCCTCGGCCCACGCCGCGAGCATCGTCCAGCACTCGAAGTGGGCGCCGTCGGCGGGCCCGTAGAGCGGGAAGAAGTGGTCCCAGGTGAAGACGACGTCGACGCCGAGCTCCTCCGCGTCGGCGCAGGCGCGCCGGAGCTCGCGCGTACGTGGCGTGCTGGGGCTGGAGCTGGACCCCGATCCGGATCGGGCGGTCAGCCCCGATCACGGGGTGACGACCTGGCCCTTGCCGACGACGGTGATGCCGGACTCGGTGACCGAGAAGCCGCGGGCCTCGTCGTGCTCGCGGTCGAAGCCGATCGAGGTGGCCTCGGGGATGGTGACGTTCTTGTCGATGATCGCCCGCTGGATGCGGCAGTTCCGCCCGATCTGGACGCCGTCGAGGATGACGCTGTTGTCGACCTCGGTGTAGCTGTGCACGTGCACGTCGGGGGAGACGACCGAGCCGTTGATCCGCGCGCCGGAGATGACGACGCCGGGGGAGACGGCGGAGTTGAGCGCCTCGCCGAACCGGCCGTGGTGGCCGTGCACGAACTTGGCCGGCGGGTAGGGCCCGTAGCTGGTGTAGATCGGCCAGTCGTAGTTGTAGAGGTTGAAGACCGGGTGGATCGACACCAGGTCCATGTGCGCGTCGAAGTAGGAGTCCATCGTCCCCACGTCGCGCCAGTAGCCCATGTCGCGCTCGGTGCCGCCGGGGATGACGTTGTTCTTGAAGTCGTAGGCGTAGGCGGCGCCCTGCTCGACGAGGGCCGGCACGATGTCGCCGCCCATGTCGTGCTTGGAGCCCTCGAGCGTCGCGTCGGCGTGCACGGCGTCGATGAGCACGTCGGCGTCGAAGACGTAGTTGCCCATGCTGGCGAGGATCTCGTCGGGGGAGTCGGGCAGGCCGTCGGGGTCGGTCGGCTTCTCGAGGAACGCGCGGATCTTGGTCGGGTCGTCGGGCTACGACGTCGATGACGCCGAACTGGTCGGACATCGAGATCGGCTGTCGGATCGCGGCGACGGTCACGCCCGCGCCGGACTCGACGTGCTGCTCGACCATCTGCGAGAAGTCCATCCGGTAGACGTGGTCGGCCCCGACGACGACGACGATGTCGGGCTTCTCGTCGGTGATCGTGTTGAAGCTCTGGAAGATCGCGTCGGCGCTGCCCTGGTACCAGGACTTGTCGATGCGCTGCTGGGCCGGGATGGGCGCGACGTAGTTGCCGAGCATCGTCGACATCCGCCAGGTCTTGGTGACGTGCCGGTCGAGGCTGTGCGACTTGTACTGGGTGAGCACCACGATCTTGAGGTAGCCGGAGTTCACGACGTTGGACAGCGCGAAGTCGATGAGCCGGTAGATGCCCCCGAACGGCACCGCCGGCTTGGCCCGGTCGGCCGTGAGCGGCATCAGCCGCTTCCCCTCCCCGCCCGCGAGGACGATGACCAGGACCTTGGGACCTCCGCTGCGGTACGCCATGACCCCACGCTAGTGGGGCGCTCCCTCGCCGGGAGCGCCGCAGACCTCACTAGGGTGAGTTTTCGTGCGAATCGACATCCTGAGCAAGGAGTACCCCCCGGCGATCTACGGCGGAGCGGGGGTGCACGTGGCCGAGCTCGTGCGGGCGCTGCGCCAGCGCGGCGACCTCGACGTGCGGGTCCACGCGTTCGGCGAGCCGCGCGACGAGGACGGCACGACCGGCCACCCCGACCTGGCGGAGCTGTCCGGCGCGAACGCCGGCGCTGACCACCCTCGGGGTCGACCTGTCGCTGGCCGCGGCCTGCGAGGGCGCCGACCTGGTGCACTCCCACACCTGGTACGCCAACATGGGCGGCCACCTCGCGAGCCTGATGGGGGACATCCCGCACGTGCTCACCGCGCACAGCCTCGAACCGATGCGGCCGTGGAAGGCCGAGCAGCTCGGCGGCGGCTACCGGGTGTCGTCCTGGGTCGAGAAGACCGCCTACGAGGCGGCCGACGCCGTCATCGCGGTGAGCGCCGGCATGCGCGAGGACATCCTGCGCTCCTACCCGTCGGTCGACCCCGACCGGGTCAAGGTCGTGCACAACGGCATCGACTCCCAGCTGTGGCGGGCGCGAGACGCGACGAGGACGTCGTGCGCCGCCACGGCGTCGACCCCGACCGGCCGAGCGTCATCTTCGTCGGCCGGATCACCCGGCAGAAGGGGCTGCCCTACCTGCTGCGGGCGGCGGCCGAGCTGCCGCCCGAGGTGCAGCTCGTGCTGCTCGCCGGCGCCCCGGACACCCCCGAGATCAAGGCCGAGGTCGAGGGCCTCATCGAGACGCTGCGCGAGACCCGCGACGGTGTCGTGTGGGTGCCGACGATGCTGCCGCGCAACGAGGTCGTGGCGATGCTGAGCAGCGCCACCGTGTTCGTCTGCCCGTCGGTCTACGAGCCGCTCGGCATCGTCAACCTCGAGGCGATGGCCTGCGAGCTGCCCGTCGTGGCCACGGCGACCGGCGGCATCCCCGAGGTCGTCGTGCACGGCGAGACCGGCTGGCTGGTGCCGATCGACCAGGTGCAGGACGGCACGGGAATCCCGGTCGACCCCGACCGGTTCGTCGCCGACCTCGCCGGCCGCGCTCACGGATGCCGTGAGCGACACCGCACGCGCCGACCGGATGGGTCTGGCCGGGCGCCGTCGGGCCGTGGAGTCGTTCTCCTGGGGCTCGATCGGCGAGCAGACCAACCAGGTGTACCTGGACGTCCTGAGGCGCCGGATGCTCACGCCCTGACTCGGTTAGGGTTCAGGGCATGAGCGATGTCCTTGCGATGGCCGGCGTGAGTGTCGTCCGCGGGGACACGGTCGATCCTCGACGACGTCAGCTGGGAGGTCGAGGAGGGCCAGCGCTGGGTCGTGCTCGGCCCCAACGGCGCCGGCAAGACCACGCTCCTCCAGCTCGCCTCGGCGCGCATCCACCCGACCACCGGTGTCGTCGGCATCCTCGGTGAGGTGCTCGGCACGGTCGACGTCTTCGAGCTGCGCCCGCGCATCGGCCTGGCGTCGGCCGCCCTGGCCGAGCGCATCCCACCCCACGAGCGGGTGCGCGACGTCGTCGTCACGGCGTCGTACGGCGTCGTGGGGCGGTGGCGCGAGGCCTACGACCGCTTCGACGAGGGCCGCGCCGACGAGCTGCTCGAGGCACTCGGCGCCGACCACCTCGCCGACCCGGCGCTTCGGCACGCTGTCCGAGGGGGAGCGCAAGCGGGTGCAGATCGCCCGGGCCCTGATGACCGACCCCGAGCTGATGCTGCTCGACGAGCCCGCCGCCGGCCTCGACCTCGGTGGGCGCGAGGACCTCGTGCGCCGCCTCGGTGAGCTCGCCGCCGACCTCGCCGCGCCGGCCCTGGTCCTGGTGACCCACCACGTCGAGGAGGTGCCGCCGAACTTCACCGACGTCCTGCTCATCCGCGAGGGCCGGATCGTCGCGCAGGGCCCGATCGAGATCACCCTGACCGCCGAGAACCTCGAGGCCACCTTCGGCCTCCCGCTCGAGCTCGAGGTGCGTGGGGAACCGGTATGCCGCCCGCGCTCGCTAGCCGCACGGAGGGAACCGCCCGCACCGGGCACACGTCGATGTGGTGACACACCACGGAAAGGGGGTCGAGCGATGGACTGGCTGAACGACAACGTCTGGCTGTTCTGGATCGGGGTCGCACTGGTTCTGGCCGCCATCGAGGCGGCGACCGTCGACTTCGTCTTCATCATGTTCGCCGGGGGTGCGCTGGCCGCGGCGGTCGCGGCCGGGCTCGGGGCCTCCTTCCCCGTCCAGGTCGTCGTCGCGGTCGGCGTGGCGGTCCTGCTGCTCTTCTCGGTGCGGCCGCTGATCAAGCGGCAGTTCCTCGACGGCGAGGTCGACCACACGATCGGCACCTCGGCGCTCGTCGGCCGCGAGGCCCGGGTGCTGCAGTCCGTCACCGACAGCGACGGCCGGATCAAGCTCGGCGGCGAGACCTGGTCGGCCCGGCTCGCCGCCGGCACGACCACCACGGTCGGCCCCGGCGAGGAGGTCCGCGTCATCGCCATCCACGGCGCGACGGCCATCGTCTCGCCCGTCCCGCCCACCGACCGGCGTCCCGCACCGACTCCGCCACCGACCCCCGACCCCACCACCTGACCCGCGCCCCGGCGCCCCGCGAAAGGCTGACCCATGCCAGACGGCCTCCTGCCGCTCATCGTCCTGCTGCTGCTGGCGCTGCTTCGTCATCATCGTGCTCGTCCGCACGGTGCGCATCGTGCCGCAGCAGACCGCGCTCATCATCGAGCGCCTCGGCCGCTACTCGCGCACCCTCGAGCCGGGCCTGCACCTGCTCGTGCCGTTCGTCGACGTCGTGCGCGCCAACATCGACCTGCGCGAGCAGGTGGTCTCCTTCCCGCCGCAGCCGGTGATCACGAGCGACAACCTCGTCGTGAGCATCGACACGGTCATCTACTACCAGGTCATCGACCCGAAGTCGGCGGTCTACGAGATCGCCAACTTCATCCAGGGCATCGAGCAGCTCACCGTCACCACGCTGCGCAACGTCATCGGCTCGCTCGACCTCGAGCAGACCCTGACCAGCCGCGACCAGATCAACGGCCAGCTGCGCGGGGTCCTCGACGAGGCCACCGGCAAGTGGGGCATCCGCGTCAACCGCGTCGAGCTCAAGGCGATCGACCCGCCGCAGTCGATCCAGGAGTCGATGGAGAAGCAGATGAAGGCCGAGCGTGACCGCCGCGCCATCATCCTCAACGCCGAGGGCACCAAGGCCAGCCAGATCCTCACCGCCGAGGGCGAGAAGCAGAGCCAGATCCTGCGCGCCGAGGGTTCCGCGCAGGCCCGCATCCTCGAGGCCCAGGGCCAGGCCCGCGCCATCCAGCAGGTCTTCGACGCCATCCACCGCGGCAAGCCGACCCAGAAGCTGCTCGCCTACCAGTACCTCCAGGTGCTGCCGCAGATCGCCCGCGGTGACTCCAACAAGATGTGGATCATCCCGAGCGAGCTCACCGACGCCCTCAAGGGCATCGGCGGCATGCTCGGCCGCGGCCAGGGCGGCTTCGACGGCGACGGCGAGGACGACTGGGTCGACCCGGGCAACGAGTTCGCCGACGCCTTCGAGGACGCCACCCTCGAGGACCCGGCCGAGGCGCTGGCCCGGGCCCGTGGCCAGGCCGGCCTCGCCAGCCGCGAGGCCGAGGAGCACGGGGCGCCCGCCTCGCGCGTCCAGCCGCCCATCGAGCGCGGTGCGGATGCCGTGCCGCCGCGGCCCGCGACCCCGGTGGTCCCGCCGGCCCCGCCGGTGCCGTTCTCCGAGGAGGAGCCCCCGCCGCCCCCGCCGCCGGCCCCCCCGGCCCCGCCCGCGCCGCCGACCGGCGAGGAGCCGCCGGCACCGCCACGCTGAGCCGAGCAGCACCGCACGCAGCGGAACGCCCGCTCCGGACACCCGGACACCCGCATAGGGTGTCCGGGTGTCCGCGCTCGATGCACTCCTCGTCGTCCTCGCGGGCATCGGGGCCGGCACGATCAACACGATCGTCGGGTCCGGCACCCTGATCACCTTCCCGACGCTGCTGCTGCTCGGCATCCCGCCGGTCACGGCGAACATCTCCAACAACATCGGGCTGGTGCCCGGCAGCCTCACCGGCAGCATCGGCTACCGCCAGCGAGCTGGTCGGCGCCGCACCGACGCTGCGCCGGTTGGCGCCGATGTCCCTCGTCGGCGCGGTCGTCGGCGCGGTGCTGCTGCTCGTGCTCGACCCCGACCTGTTCCGCGCGATCGTGCCGGTGCTGATCCTGCTCGGGCTGGTGCTCGTGGTGACCGGCCCACGCATCAACGCCTGGGCCGAGCGCCGCCGGGCCGAGGGGACCGGCAGCGCGGCGACCCACGAACGCGCCATGCAGGGCGGCGTGTTCGGGGCCGGTGTCTACGGCGGCTACTTCGGTGCGGCGCAGGGCATCATCCTGATGGGAATCCTCGGCAGCCTGTCGAGCGAGCCGATCCAGCGGCTCAACGGCTACAAGAACGTGCTCGCGACGATCGTCAACGCCGTCGCGGCAGCGGTCTTCATCATCGTGGCGCCCGACCAGATCGACTGGCTGGTGGTGCTGCTCATCGCGATCGGCTCGACGATCGGTGGGGTGCTCGGGTCGACGGTCGGGCGTCGGCTGCCCCCGCCGGTGCTGCGGGGCGTCATCGTCGTCATCGGCCTGGTGGCCATCGTCAAGCTCGTCGCGTTCCCCTGATGGACTGGCTCGTCCTGCTCGGGCTGGGCCTGGCGGTGCTGGCCGGCGGGTTCGTGCAGTCGACGATCGGGTTCGGGCTGGCCGTGGTCGCCGCGCCCTTCGTCGTGCTCCTCGCGCCGGAGCTGATGCCGGCCGCTCTGCTCGTGCCCTCCCTGGCCCTGCCGCTGCTCGTGCTCTCGCACGCCGACCGCGACATCGCCTGGCGCCCGCTGGGCTGGGCCGTGGGGGCGCGCACCCTGTTCACGCCGGTGGGGGTCGCCGTCGTCGCCTGGTTCTCGCCGCGGGCGATCGCGGCCCTCGTCGGGGTGCTCATCCTGGTGACCGTCGCGCTCTCGGTGCGCACCATCGACCTGCGCCCCACCCCGCGCAACGCCGCGGTCGCCGGTGCGGTCTCCGGGGTCTCCGGCACGGCCGCGGCGATCGGTGGTCCCTTCCTCGCCCTCGTGCTGCAGCACGAGCGACCCCAGCGCGTGCGCTCGACCCTGGCGGCATTCTTCGTCGCCGGGTCGCTGCTGGGGCTGGGCGGGCTCTTCCTCGGCGGCGAGCTCACCCGCGAGCAGCTGGTCGCCGGACTGGTGTGGGTGCCGTTCGCCCTGCTCGGCTACGCGGTGTCCGCCCCGCTACGGGCTCGCATCGACCCCGAGAGGTTCCGGCGCGCCGTGCTCGCGTTCTGCGTGGTCGCCAGCCTCACCGTCATCGCCCGCGCCGTGCTGGCCTAGCCTTGCGGGCGTGCCGACAGCGATCGTGGACCCCGCGGACCCGCGGCTGGACGACTACGTCGGGCTGACCGACGTCGCCCTGCGCCGGCGCACCGAACCCGAGCGTGGGCTCTACATCGCCGAGTCGGAGAAGGTGATCCGGCGCGCGCTGGCCGCCGGGCACCGGCCCCGCTCGTACCTCATGGCCCGGCGCTGGCTGGCCGACCTCGCCGACCTCGTGGAGCGGGCGGAGGGCGACGGCATCCCGGTCTTCGTGGGCGAGGCGGACGTCATCGAGGACCTGACCGGCTTCCACCTGCACCGGGGCGCCCTGGCGGCGATGCAGCGGCCGGTGCTGCCCACCCTCGCGGAGGTGCTGGAGGGTGCGCGCCGCGTGCTCGTGCTCGAGGACGTCGTCGACCACACCAACGTCGGCGCCGTGTTCCGCAGCGCCGCTGCCCTGGGCGTGGATGCCGTGCTCGTCACCCCGCGCTGCGCCGACCCGCTCTACCGACGCTCGATCCGGGTGTCGATGGGCACGGTGTTCCAGGTGCCGTGGACCCGCATCGACCCGTGGCCCGGGGGAGTGGCCGACCTGCGGTCCCTGGGCTTCACGACCGCCGCGCTGGCCCTCGAGGAGGACTCGGTCGGGCTCGACGAGCTGGCAGCCGACCCGCCGCACCGCCTCGCCCTCGTGCTCGGCACGGAGGGGGACGGGCTGTCGAGGCGCACGATCGCGGCCGTCGACGTCACCGTGCGCATCCCGATGGCCGGCGGGGTCGACTCGCTCAACGTGGCCGCAGCGGGCGCGGTCGCGGCGTGGGCACTGCGGGTGAGGAACTGACGCCGGTGCGCATCGTCGTGTCGGGGACCCACGCCAGCGGCAAGAGCACGCTGGTGTCCGACGTGGCCATCGCCCTCGGGTACGCGCAGCTGCCGGACCCGTACGAGCTCGTCGTCGACGACGAGGACGACCCGGCCGCAGCGGCGTCGTTCGTGCGCCAGCTGCTCGTGGCGGCGGAGCGGCTCGTCGCGCTCGACCGCGGTGCCGACATCGTCGCCGAGCGCGGCCCGGTCGACCTGCTCGCCTACCTCGAGGCCCTGGCCGAGCTCGACCGGCCGTCGGTGGGCCCGGACCTGACGACCCGGCTGCGTGACACGGCCGCCGAGGCGATGGCGCACGTCGACCTGCTCGTCGTCGTGCCGCTGGACCCCCGTGACGGCATCACCGTGCCCGACGACGAGGACCCGGACCTGCGCGAGGCGATGGACGCCCGCCTGCTCGACCTGTGTGACGACGAGGACCTGGTCGGCTCGACCGTGCGGGTGGTCGAGGTCGCGGGTTCGCCGGACGCGCGGCTGGACCAGGTGCTCGCGGCCGTGGCGGCGCTGGTCGTCGACTAGCGGACCAGCCGGTCGAGCAGGCGCTCGACCTCGGCCTGCGGGTCGGCGACGGAGCCTCCGTGCACCGGCCCGGGCTGAAGCACGGTGGAGCGGGGCGCGCTGATCCAGCCGAACCGCTTGCCCTGGGTCGACAGGGTGGCGTCGCCCTCGCTGGGCGGCCGCTCGCACATCGTGCGGACCGCCTCGAGCGCGGACCGCAGCGCGTCGAGGTCGGCCTCCGGGGCCACGGCCAGGATCCGCTCCTCGTCGAGGTGGAAGCCGCACCGGAGGACACCGGCCGACTGCGAGTGCACGACGACGCCGACGTTGAGGCACTCACCGCGGTCGACGCGCGGGACGTAGCGCAGCACGACGTACTGGTAGGGCTGGCTCATGACGTCGCTCCCGTCCAGGCGGTCGGGTTCGCCAGGCGCAGGGTGAGGTGCTCGACGTAGGCCGCGCGGGCGGCATCCGGGTCGGGCAGGCTCGACGTCGGCTCGAGCCACTCGTCGGGGACGAGGGCGACGACCTCCTCGACCAGGGTGTCGGTGACCATCGGGGCGAGCCGTTCGTGGGTCTCGGCCACCGGGGCGGCGACGGCGGCGAGCACATGGCCCTTCGGGTCGAACGGCTGGTCGACGAACCGGCGCACGTCGGGCGGCCGGCTCGGCCACGAGTGGTGGAACCACAGCGCGGCGCCGTGGTCGATGGCCCAGGTGCGGTGGTGCCACACGAGCAGGTTGGGGTTGGCCCAGGTGCGGTCGACGTTGGCGGTGTACGCGTCGAGCCAGAGGATGTCGCCGGCGTCCTGCGCCGACGGGGTTCGCGAGCCGTCGTAGCCGAAGGAGCCGGGCAGGAAGTCGACGCCCAGGTTGCGTCCCGGGCTGGCGTTGAGCAGGTCCTGCACCTCTTCGTCGGCCTCGTAACGGGCGATCGCCGAGGGCAGGTCGACGACGGCCAGCCGCGGGGTCGGGATGCCGAGCCGGCGCGCCAGCTCGCCGACGAGCACCTCGGCGACGAGCACCTTGCGGCCCTGTCCGGCGCCGGTGAACTTCACGACGTAGGTGCCGAGGTCGTCGGCCTCGACGAGACCCGGCAGCGAGCCGCCCTCGCGCAGGGGGACGACGAAGCGCGTCGCGGTCACGGTCTCCAGCACGTCCGACAGGGTACGGGGTGCCACTAGGGTTGCGGGGATGAGCAGCGAGCAGCGACGACTGGCCGGTCGCTACGTCCTGGAGGCGCCGATCGGGCGCGGCGGGATGGGCGAGGTCTGGCGTGCGACCGACAGCGTGCTGGGCCGGGCGGTGGCCATCAAGACCATCGACCTGCGGTCGCTGCGCGATGAGTCCGGCGCGGCCCGTTTCGAGCGCGAGGCGCGCGCCACGGCGGGCCTGAGCAACCCCAACGTCGTCACGGTGCACGACAGCGGCGTCGAGGGCGACACCGCGTACATCGTCATGGAGCTGTTGCCCGGGCCGAGCCTGGCGGAGCGGCTCGCCGAAGGACCCCTGCCGGTCGAGGAGGTCGTCGAGGTGGGTCGCCAGGTGGCGTCGGCCCTGGACGCCGCCCACGCACGCGGTCTGGTACACCGCGACATCAAGCCGGGGAACGTCGCGTACGCCGAGGACGGCCGCGTGCGGGTGCTCGACTTCGGCATCACCCAGCTCGCCGAGTCCACCGACGCGCAGGCGCTGACGGCGACGCACACGGTGATGGGCACGGCCGAGTACCTCGCGCCCGAGCAGGCCCTCGGCGGCCGGGTCGACGGGCGGGCCGACCTCTACGCGCTCGGCTGCGTCATGTACGCCCTGCTGGCCGGCCGGCCACCGTTCAAGGGCGCCACGCCGGTCGCCACGATGATGATGCACTCCAACGACCCGGTTCCCGACGTGCGCACGCTGCGCGCCGAGACACCCGACTGGCTCGCCGACCTCGTGCACGCCCTGCTCGCCAAGAACGCGGACGACCGACCGGCCGGGGCGGCGGTCGTCGCCGCAGCGCTGGCGGGCCGCGAGTCGCTCGCGGGGGCCGCGACCACGGTGCTGCCCGCCGCTGCGGCCGCGACCACCCAGGGGCTGGATGCCGGGCCACCCCCGCCCGTCCTTCCCCCGGTGGCGCCGAGGGAGCCGGACCGCGGCGGACCGTCGACCCTGACCTGGGTGGTCACCGCGGTGGCCGTGGTCGCCATCGCCCTGCTGGCCTGGGCGCTGCTGCGCGACGACGGCGGTCAGGACCCCGCCACGACGCCCAGCACGACGCCCACGTCGTCGGCCCCGGCGCCGACGACCGAGGCGCCACCCACCACCGCGGCGCCGACCCCGACGCCTACCCCCACGCCCACCCCCACGCCCACCCCGAGCCCGAGCCCGAGCCCGAGCCTCGACCCGGGGGACGAGGTGGCGTCGGCCCTGTCGGCGTTCTCCGACGAGGTGGGTGCCCTCGACCGTGGCGGGGTGCTCGAGAGGGACACCGCCAAGACCCTCGACGACGCCGTCCGCAACGTCCAGAGGGCGCTGCGCGAGGACGAGCCGCAGAAGGTCTCCGACGAGACCGACAAGCTCGTCGAGGAGTACGACAAGGGCGTGCAGGACGGCAGGATCACGGCGGAGGCCACCGCACGGCTCGAGCCGCTGCTCGGTGACCTCACCGACGCGGTCGCGGCCTACACCGGCTGAGGCGCCGGCACCTACCTCCCGGTCACAGCGGCGTGCGGCCCGAGGTACCGACGAGCTGCTCGGCGAACTCCGCGCCCGACAGCCGCTCGACCTCGGCCCGGGCCGCGGCGACCCTGGCCGGCATGTCGAGCCGTGCTGTGGGCTCCTCGTTGCCCGGGGTGGTGACGAACTTCTCGATCGCCGCCAGGCCGGCCGCGGCCCGGGAGCCGGCCGCGGCCTGCTTGGCCGCGAGGCGCTCGGCGTACCAGGGCGAGGCGAGCACCGACTCGCGGGTGAACAGCTCGCGGAACTCCGGTGAGTCCAGCTGCCAGCCCTCGGAGGTCGAGCCGTCGGCCATGACCTCGAGCAGCGCCCGCAGCGGGGGGATGGCCAAGGAGATCGTGCCGTCCTTGACGTAGGCGCGCGCGACCCGCTCGTGGGTCATGGCGATGGTGGCGACCGACTCGGCGAACACCGCCATGTCCTGCAGCTCGGGGCGCAGCATCTCGGGGGTGAAGACGACGTCGGGGTGCAGGAAGATGCGGCCGAAGTACTTCGTGGCCATCCGCTCGGTCATCCGGTACCCCAACCGGCTGGCCGGTACCCGCTGGCCGGCGTGGTCGACGTCGGCGATCTTCTCCAGTGCGCCCTCGGCGATCAGGTTCCGGGCGTCGCGCTCCTGCGGGGTCATCCGGGCGAACAGCTCGGGCACGAGCAGCGAGAAGTCGTGGTCGACCTTGACCTGCGGGCCGACGTAGCCGGCAGCCGACAGCCAGCCGTCGTGCCCGGTGAGCACGTAGGACAGCAGGTTGGCGTTGAGGTCGATGATGGCCGGCAGGGCGTTGAACGGCCCCTTGGTCAGGGCACCCTCGGACCCGGCCCCCGTCGTGGACGGCGACTTGCCGGTCATCGACGAGATGAACTCCATGAAGAGCTCGGGCACCTCCATGTAGTGCAGCGGTCCGTAGGAGCACAGCGCGGGCACCGGCCCCTCCGGCGGGTTGTTGCGCCGCCCGGCGGCGACGACGTCGACCGGCCGGGGGAGCGGCGCGCTGGACGGCATCCGGCGGGCCAGTCGCTCGGAGAGCGCCGCGACGGCGGTCGACCTCGCGTCGGTGCGGTCGGGGCGCTGCTGGAGGTAGCGCGGGTTCTTGGAGGGGGCGCCGTCGACGATGCGGGGGTTCGCCGAGCTGACCACGTAGCCCGGGCCCTCGCCCTCGGCGGTGTCGGCGAACGCGCTGACCAGCGCCGCCATCGGTGGGCTGAACGCGGTGAAGGAGACGGCCTCGTCGCGCATCGCCACGGCATCGGCGCGGGTCAGCGGCTCGAAGTTGGACAGGAAGGTGCCCGGGGTGGCGATGTCGCGCTCGGCCACGGTGTCGTAGCCGCGGTGGATCGCGTCGTCGGGGCGCTGGAAGAGCAGGCTCTCGCAGTTCTCGACGAGCTTGTACGACCGGTCCGGGTCGAGCCCGAGCAGGCTGCCCGGCACGACGGTGGATGCCGTGATGTCGTCCTGGGTCTGCACCTTCACCGCCGGGGAGAAGTCGTGGCGCAGGCTGAACAGGCGCCACGACCCGTCGACGTCGTAGCCGACGCGCAGCATGTTGAGGGTGATCTTGGTGCCGTCGAGGTGCAGCGAGTTGCCCTGCCGGCCGTCGATCTCCGCCACGCTGAAGTGGCTGCGCCAGTCGTCGCCCCACTCCGGGCGGTAGGAGCGCTTGACGACGTAGACGAGCTCCTTGACGTACGGGGGGATGCGCGAGAGCCAGGCGTTGTAGTCGGCGCTGTACTCCGAGCGCGAGGGGGTGAGCAGCTTGATGACCGAGCCGACCGAGCGGTCGCGGGGACAGGATCGGGCGCAGGTCCGTGCCCCTGCGCTCGGGGTCGAGGAACCGCCGCGAGAAGTCGCGGTCGAGGATCGCGGTCACGGCGTCCATGTCCGCCTCGAAGTCGGCCACGAACGCCGAGCCGACGATGAACGCGTCGGTGATGGCCTTGGAGATCTCGGACTTGCCACCACCGGAGACCGTGGCCGGCTTGTGGCACGAGGTGGCGGTCGGCGACGGTGCCGACGAGGGTCCAGGTGCTCGGGTCGTGCGGCTGCTGGGCCACCGTCACCCGGTAGCCGCTGGGGCTGAGGTAGACCTTGTCGGCGCGCAGCGGCACCGACCCGGTGCCACCGTCCTCGCGCGACCAGGTGACGGTCATGTCGTGCATCGAGTAGTGCGCGCCACCGGGAACCAGCACGATGTGCGGCTGCTCGCGGTCGTCGGCGTGCCCCTCGGGCTGCGGGACGAACCGCTCGGGGTCGCGCTCGAGCACCTGGGCGAGCGTGTAGGCGTCCCCGCTCGACTTCTCGTCGTACTCCTGGCCGAGGTTGTAGCTGGCGAACACCAGGGCGCCACCGGAGTGCTCCTCCTCCGCGTTGCCGAACAGGTTCGCGGAGTAGGAGATCTGGGTCTTGACCTCCTTCTTGCAGTAGCCGAAGTAGGTGTCGGCGATGACGGTGACGATCACGCCGCGCGCGTCGCGGGCGCAGACCTTGAACGCCCTCCCGCCGTTGTACAGCTCGTCCTCGGTCTCCCAGCACATGCCGTCGCGCTGCTGGCGCTCGGTGGCCTCGCTGAGGTGCGGCAGGCCCGACCTCCTTCTTGGTCACCCGGGTCAGGTGCGGGGCGAGGACGACGCAGCCGGTGTGGCCGGTCCACGTCTCCGGAGCCAGCGAGGCGTCGTTCTCGGGGAGATAGGGGTCGCCGCCGTTGCCGAAGATCCCCTCGACGAAGTCGAGGTTCGCGACGGTGCCGCCGGGCACGATGAAGCGGGTCTCCATCCGCTTCTCGCGCACCGACCCCGGCACCTCGGGGGACACCAGGGGCCGCATCAGCAGCGACACGAAGCAGGCGGCCGGCTCGGGCTGGTTGGCCGAGTACGGCAGCACCATGTCGGTCTGGGGCGGCTGGAACGCGAGGGCCAGCAGGCGGCGCGAAGGTCACCTTGGGCACGGCGAGCTTGTCGTCGGGGATCGGCAGGCCGCCCTCGGCGATGTGGAACACCCCGGCGGTGGTGCGGCGGTCGTTGGCCGGGTTGTGCAGCACGCCGTTGACCAGCCGGTAGCTGCTCAGCAGCGGTGAGGTGAAGCGGTCGCCGTCGAAGGGGAGGGACAGCTCACGCGCGAGGCCGGGCTCGTCGAGCACCAGGGTGCGGTGCGGGCAGCTGGGGCTGCTCGCCGGTGCCGGCGAGGTAGTCGTCGAGGAAGGCCTGGATCCGGCCGTCGGCCGCGCAGAGCCGGTCGGCCAGCCGGCGGCTCAGCTCACGCTGCCGGGCGAGGATCGGGCGGGCGAGCCGCGCGGCCTCGGTGTCCTCGGACCCCTCGGGGAGGGGAAGGCCGAGCTGGGCCAGGCGGAGGTTGACGGCGGCGTTCTGGGTGTGGGGCACACTTGATTCTGGTCCCCGTCGATCCGGCCCCGCTACCGGGGTCCGGAAACGGACAACCCCCGGTGCCTCGACCTGGAGGACCCGGGGGTGTGTGGTGTCCGAGGGGGGACTTGAACCCCCATGCCCAATAAGGGCACTAGCACCTCAAGCTAGCGCGTCTGCCAATTCCGCCACCCGGACGAGGTGTGTACGGGACGGCCCTGGGGAGGGCCGTCCTGCGACCGGGAACGATACACGCTCCGCGGCCCGGAACCGAAATCGCCCGAGCGGGTGTGACCCCGGTCGTTGACCGATCCCCCCGGCGTGCCTAGGTTGCGGAGCACATGACCACGACCGTCGACGTCGGCGTCGATCTCGGCACCACCGTGACCAAGGCGGTGGCGCTGGACGGTGCCGGTCGGGTGGTCGCCCGGGCGTCGCTGCCCACGCGCGTGGGAGCGGCCGCGCGCGGAGTGGTGCGAGCGCGACCCCGCGGATGCCGTCGCCACCGTCGACCGGCTGCTCGCCGACCTGGTGGCCGCCGCGGGCGACGTGCGAGGTGCGCTCGGTCGGGTTCTGCGCGATCGCCGAGACCGGCGCCCTCGTCGATGCCGGTGGGCGCGCCGTGTCGCAGGCTGCTGGCCTGGCACGACCCGCGCGGTGGCCGGCAGGCGGCGTCCCTCGACCGTGCGCTCGCCGCGGTGCTGCCCTCCCGCACCGGCCTGGCGGTCAGCTCGGTCGCCACCCTGTTCAAGCTGCTCTGGTGGCGCGACGAGGCCGGCCTCGACCTGCGCGGCCTGCAGTGGCTGTGCCTGCCCGAGCTGGTCTGCCACGGCCTGGGCGCGGGGCGGTTCGCCGAGCGTTCGATGCTCGGCCGCACCGCACTGTGGGACATCCACGACGAGACGCCGTACGCGGCCGCGCTCGAGGCGCTCGGCGACCGGTGCAGACCTCGTGCCGCCCGGGTCGCCGCCGGTGCGGCGCTGGGCCGGGTGCGCGCCGACCACCCCGTCGAGCGGGTACGCGGCGCGGTGCTGACGGTCGCGGGGCACGACCACCTCGTCGCCGCGGCGGCGCTCGGAGCCGGCGGGCGTCGGTCAGCCTGTGCGACTCGATGGGCACGGCCGAGGCCCTCGTCGCGGCCGTGGCGGCGCCGCCCTCGCCCCGCGTCGTCGCGGGGCTCGTCTCCCGTGGCCTGTCGGTCTACCCGCACGTCGTCGACTCCACGACCTGCCTGCTCGGCGCGCTGCGCACCGGGCTGGTGCTCGGTCGCACCCTCGACACCCTCGGGGCCACCACCATCGAGCAGCGGGTGGCGTTCGACGCCGCGACGCCGCCGGGCACCGAGCCGGCCGACGTCACGGTCGAGGGGCTCGACATGGGCGACGACCACGTCGCCGTCGGCTGGCCGGAGGGCACGACGCCGCACGCCGCCTGGAGCGGCGTGCTCGCCCGCACCCGTCGAGGTCGTCGCCTCCGAGGTCGCGGCGATGCGGGCGGTCGGCGTGCCGGTCGACGACGTCGTCGTCACCGGCGGCTGGGCGCACCTGCCCTCGGTGCTCGCGAGCCGGGTCGGGATCGCCGAGCGCGACGACCCACGTGGCCATGGCGGAGCCGGGCGCCACGGGGTCGGCACTGCTCGCACGGTGGGCGGCCACCCGGCATCCGGCAGGGGTCGGACCCGACCACGCACGAGGCGCCGCAGGCAGGCTGGTTCACCGACCCGTCGGCCTAGAGTGGCTGCCCATGACCGACACCGCCACCCGCCCCGAGGACGAGGTCGTCCGGATCTGCCGGGAGCTCATCCGGATCGACACGAGCAACTACGGCGACGGCAGCGGCCCCGGCGAGGCCGCGGCGGCCGCCTACGTCGTCGGCCTGCTGCGTGAGGTGGGCCTGGAGCCGCAGACCTTCGAGAGCGACCCCGGGCGGGTCAGCGTGGCCGTGCGCATCCCCGGCGCCGACCGCGACCGCGGCGCGCTGTGCGTGCACGGTCACCTGGACGTCGTGCCGGCCAACGCCGCCGACTGGTCGGTCGACCCGTTCGCGGGGGAGGAGCGCGACGGCTGCGTGTGGGGCCGCGGCGCGGTCGACATGAAGGACATGGACGCGATGATGCTCGCGGCCGTGCGCCACCTCGCGCGCACCGGCACCGTGCCGCCCCGCGACCTGGTCGTGGTCTTCTTCGCCGACGAGGAGGCCGGCGGCACCAAGGGGTCGCACTTCATGGTCGCCGAGCACCCCGAGGTCTTCGACGGCGTCACCGAGGCGATCAGCGAGGTCGGCGGCTACAGCGTCACCCTCACCGACCGCGACGGGAAGGAGCGGCGCACCTACCTGCTGCAGACCGCCGAGAAGGGCATCGCCTGGCTGCGGCTCACCGCCCACGGCCGCGCGGGCCACGGCTCGGTGCCGAACGACGAGAACGCGATCGTGCGACTGGCCGAGGCGATCTCCCGGATCGCCGCGCACAAGTGGCCGCGCGAGTTCATCCCGTCGGTGCGCACCCTGCTCGACGGCCTGTCCGAGCTGACCGGCACCAGCTGGTCCGACGAGGACCTCGACGAGCTGCTGGCGCACCTCGGCGGGGCGCAGGGGTTCGTGCGAGGAACGTTGCAGGACACCAGCAACGTGACGATGCTCGACGCCGGCTACAAGCACAACGTCATCCCGCAGCACGCGTCGGCCAACGTCGACTGCCGCTTCCTGCCCGGCCACGAGGACGAGCTGCTCGCCACGATCCGCGACCTCGCCGGCGAGCACGTCGACGTCGAGGTGCTGCACCGGGACATCGCGCTCGACGCGCCGTTCGAGGGCGACCTCGTCGAGGCCATGGTCGCCGCGCTGCGCACCGAGGACCCCGACGCCGACGTGCTGCCGTACTGCCTGTCCGGCGGCACCGACAACAAGGCCCTGTCGCTGCTCGGCATCACCGGCTACGGGTTCGCGCCGCTGCGGTTGCCCGCCGACCTGGACTTCGCGCCGATGTTCCACGGCATCGACGAGCGGGTGCCGGTGGAGTCGCTGCAGTTCGGCGCGCGCGTGCTGCTGCGCCTGCTCGAGACCTGCTGAGGGTCAGACCGACACGCTCATCGAGCGCCGCGGCCGGATGATGCGGCGCCGCAACCAGGTCCGCGTGCGACCGCCGACGTAGACGCGTGTTCGCTCCAGCTCCCAGCGGCCGTACTCGGCGTGTTCGGTGAGCTGGCGTCGGATGTCGCCGCGCCCGACCTCCCGACCGAAGGACAGGACGAGGTACTCGTACTCGACCATGGCCATATTGTGCCCAAGGACCGGTAGCGTCAGCACCATGAGCGCCGATCCGCGTGCCGCACTGAACCAGCTCGTCGCCGCCTTCGAGCGCCACCTGGAGGCGAGCAGCACCCGGCACGGCGACGACGACCCCACGGTCGTCGCCGCCTACGAGGACCTCGCCGACGCCTTCGAGGCGTACGACGGGGCGCTCTACGACGCCTACGGCGAGATGACCCCGCTCGACATCTACAGCGGAGACGACGACGGCGACGAGCCCGACGACGATGACGACGACGAGGACGACGAGCGGGAGGGCGACGGCGACGAGCTCGACGACCACGACGACGAGGACGGCGACGGCGCCCGCCTGTACTCCGGCCTGGACGACGACATCGAGTACGACGAGCCCGACGAGGGCGAGCGGCGCTGAGCCGCGGCCCTCGGGTCAGGTGTGCTCGACCGACACCTCGTCGAGGGCGTGCACGATCTGCTCGGGCAGCTCGACCTCCTCGGCCTCCAGCAGGGACGCCAGCTGGGTGGGGGTGCGCGGTCCGATGATCGGCGCGGTCACCCCGGGCCGGTCGCGAACCCACGCCAGGGCGACCACGGCGGGGGCCACCCCCAGGCCGCTCGCCGCCGTGTGCACCGCCTCGACGATGCCGCGGGTGTGGTCACCGACGTGCCGCCCGGCGAAGCCGGCGAACTCCTCGGACGCCAGCCGGGAGTCGGCCGCGATGGTCGTGCGGTAGCGCCCGGCGAGCACGCCACGCCCGAGCGGCGACCAGGGCAGCAGGCCGAACCCCAGGGCCGACGCGGCGTCGACGAGCTCGCGCTCGGGGGTGCGCGCGACGAGGCTGTACTCGACCGAGTCGGCGACCATCGGCACCCCGGCTGCTGCGAGCAGCGACATGGTGCGCGCCGCCTGCCAGCCCACGTGGTTCGAGACGCCCACGTAACGGGCCCGACCGGTCTCGACCGCCCAGGCCAGCGCGCTCACCGTCTCCTCGATGGGTGTGTGCTCGTCCCAGGTGTGTGCGAGCCACACGTCGACGTGCCCGGTACGCAGGCGCTGCAGCGAGGTGTCGAGCTGGTGCATCAGGGCCCGGCGCGAGCAGTCGACGACCCGGCTGCCGCTGGCCCTGCTGATGCCCGACTTGGTGACCAGCACGACCTCGTGGCGGTCGGGGCCCTCGAGGAGGTCGCCGAGCAGTTCCTCCGAAGCGCCACCGGCGTACCCGTGGGCGGTGTCGACCAGGGTCCCACCGGCCGATCGGAAGGCCGTGAGCATGTCGCGGGCGTCCTCGGGGGAGGTGCGGGTGCCCCACGCCATCGTCCCCAGGCCGAGCCGCGAGACGGCCAGGCCAGAGGTGCCGAGGCGGCGGGTGAGCATGGCGGCGACCCTATCGCCCGGTCTGCTCGCTACCGTGGGCGCCATGCGGCTGGCGATCTCCTGCGGTTACGCGGGCATGGGACTGGGCAACGACACCCTCGACCTGGTGCAGGAGGCGGAGCGCCTCGGCTACGCACAGGCGTGGGTCGCGGAGGCCTACGGCTCCGACGCCCCGACCATGCTCGGCTGGCTCGCGGGCCAGACCACGACGATCGGGCTCGGGGCGGGAGTCATGCAGATCCCGGCGCGCACGCCGGCGATGACGGCGATGACCGCCGCGACGCTCGACACGCTGTCCGACGGGCGGTTCCACCTCGGGCTCGGCGTGTCCGGTCCGCAGGTCAGCGAGGGCTGGCACGGGGTGCGCTTCGCGGCGCCGCTGGCCCGCACCCGCGAGTACGTCGAGATCGTGCGGATGGCGCTGCGACGCGAGCAGGTGGCGTACGCCGGGCGACCACTTCACCCTGCCGCTGCCCGACGGGCCCGGGCAAGGCGCTGCGGCTCACCATCCGGCCCCCGCGCGGCCGACCTGCCCGTCTACCTCGCGGCGGTGGGCCCGCGCAACCTGCGCCTCGCCGGTGAGGTGGCCGACGGCTGGCTCGGCATCTTCTTCTCGCCCGAGCACTCGGCCGACCAGCTCGGCGCGGTGCGGGCCGGGCGCGAGGCGGTGGGCGCCGGCGACGACGGTGACCCGATGGCCGGCTTCGACGTCGTCGCGACGGTGCCGGTGGTCGTCACCGACGACCTCGAGGCGGCCCGGGCCGCGCTCGCCGGCTACACCGCGCTCTACATCGGCGGGATGGGCAGCCGCGAGCAGAACTTCTACAACGCGCTGGCCCGGCGGATCGGCTTCGACGAGGCCGCGGACGAGATCCAGGACCTCTACCTCGCCGGCCGCCCGCGGGACGCCGCGGATGCCGTGCCGTTCGACCTCGTCGACTCCACCGCGCTGATCGGGCCGCCCGGAGCGGATCGCCGAGCGGATCGGTCGGTACGCCGCTGCCGGGGTCACCACGCTCTCGGTCGCGCCGTACGCGCAGACCACGCAGGACCGGGCGGCGGTGCTGCGCACCGTGGCGCGAGGCGCTGGCGTCGATGGCCTGAGGGATGCGGAGGAGCACCTAGGCTGTCGGCTCGTGCCCGTCGAACTCACCTATCTCCAGGCCGTCATCCTCGGCGTCGTCGAAGGACTCACCGAGTTCCTCCCGATCAGCTCGACCGGGCACCTCACGATCACCGAGCAGCTGCTCGGGCTGCCGGTCGACGACCCCGCGATCACGGCCTACACCGCGATCATCCAGATCGGCGCGATCATCGCGACGTTCATCTACTTCGCCGGCAAGATCGCCCGCCTGTTCCGGGCCTGGGTCAGCGGGCTGATCCTCGGCATCGACGGGGCCGCGAGGACCCCGACTACACGCTCGCCTGGGCCGTCATCGTCGGCTCGCTGCCGGTCGGCATCGTCGGCTTCCTGGCCCGCGACCTGATCTCGGGCGCCCTGCGCAGCCTGTGGGTCGTCGCCGTCGCCCTGATCCTGTGGAGCGCCGTCATCTGGGTCGCCGAGCAGCGCCACGACGTGCTCGAGAAGCGCGGCATCCAGCGCGACGAGCACGACATCACCGTCAAGGACGGCCTGGTCATCGGCCTGGTCCAGGTGCTTCTCGCTCATCCCCGGGCGTGTCCCGGTCCGGCGCGACCATCTCGGCCGGCCTGATGCGCGGCATCAACCGCGTCACGGCGACCGAGCTGTCGTTCTTCATGGCGATCCCGGCGCTCACCGCCGCGGGCATCTTCGAGGCGGCCCGCGGCAAGGACGCGCTGGTCGCAGCTCGGCGTCGGGCCGATGCTGGTCGGCATCTCGTCGCGTTCGGCACCGCCTACGCGTCGATCGCCTGGCTGCTGCGCTTCGTCGCGAGCAACTCGCTGCGGCCCTTCATCTGGTACCGCATCGCCCTGGGCCTGGCCGTCATCGTCGCCCTCACCGCCGGGCTGGATCACCGCCACCTGAGCCGGGCCGGCTCAGAGCCAGCCGCTGCGCTTGAACGCGCGGTACAGCGCGCCGCACGCCAGCGGCCATCAGGGCGAGGACGACGAAGTAGCCGTAGCGGAACTCGCCGTCCCCGATGCGCGACGCTCGCGGTCAGCTCGGGCATGTAGTCGAAGTTCATGCCGTAGATGCCGGCGATCATCGTCGGCACGGCGGCGATCGCGACCCACGCCGAGATCCGGCGCATGTCGCTGTTCTGCTGCACCGTCACCTGGGCCAGGTGGGCGCCGAGCACGTCGGTGAGCAGCCGGTCGTAGGACTCGACGTGGTCGATGACCGCCTGCAGGTGGTCGGAGACGTCGCGGAACCGCAGCCGCAGCTCGGGGTCGGTCGACGTGCGAGCCCTCGTCCTCGTGCAGCGCCATGAGGGGCGCCGCCAGCGGCGCGGCGGCCCGGCGGAACTCGAGCACCTCGCGCTTGAGCCGGTAGATCGTCGAGGAGTCCATGTCGGCCCCGGAGAAGACGCCGGTCTCGATGTCGTCGAGGTCGGCCGACACCTCGGCGTCGATCAGCGTGTAGTTGTCGACGACGCACGTCGACGATCGCGTGGAGCACCGCCATCGGGCCCAGCCGCATCACCTCGGGGTCGGCCTCGAGCCGGTGCCGCAGCCCGGCCAGCGGGGCCGCCTCGCCGCGCCGCACCGTGACGATGAACCGGTCACCGACGAAGCACATCAGCTCACCGGTCTCGATGTCGGAGGTCTCGCTCGACGTAGCGCAGCGGCTTGAGCACGACGAAGACGCTGGTGTCGTAGACCTCGACCTTGGCCCGTTGCCGGCCCTGGATGGCGTCCTCGACGGCCAGGGGGTGCAGCTGCAGCTCCTGTGTTGACCTCGTCGAACTCGGCCTGCGTCGGGTCCTTGAGCCCGATCCACAGGAAGTCGCCCGACGTCCCCGCGGCCCGCAGCGCCGCCAGCTCGTCACTGAGGTCGCCGCAGGGGCGCCGGGCACCCTCGACGTAGAGGGCCTGGTCCACGATCACGACCGCCATTGTGTCCCCCGCGGCGCCGTGACCGGTGGCACCCCCGCCCGGCGAGGGCGCGGCGCGGCCTACAGTGGGCTCTCGTGGCCATCGTCCTGCTCCTGCGGCACGGGCACTCGACCGCCAACGCGCAGGGCGTGCTCGCCGGCTGGACCGAGGGCGTCGGCCTGACCGACACCGGCCGCGAGCAGGCGGCCCGGGTGGCCGAGCGGCTCGCGCCCCTCACGATCGCGCGCGCGGTCTCCAGCCCGCTGCAGCGGTGTCTCGAGACGGCATCCGTGGCGCTGGCCGGTCACGACGTCGGTCCGCGACGACCGGCTGGGGGAGTGCCACTACGGCGCCTGGACCGGCCTCGCGCTCGCCGAGGCCGCCAAGGACGACGCTGTGGCGGGTCGTGCAGGACGACCCCGGCGGCGGCGACCTTCCCCCCGGACGACGCGGTACGCCGCCGAGTCGCTCGCGCAGATGGCGCAGCGGGTCGTCGGCGGGGTGCGCGCGCTCGACGCCGAGGTCGAGGCCGAGCACGGAGCGCACGCGGTGTGGGTCGCGGTGAGCCACGGTGACCCCATCAAGGCGCGTCGTCGCGGAGGCCGTGGGCGCCGGCCTGCGCAGGGCTGCAGCGGGTGCGGGTCGACCCGGGCTCGCTCACCGCCGTGCACCTGACGGCCACCCGGATGGTGCTGCTCGCGAGCAACACGGTGCAGGGCGACCTGGTGCCGCTCGTCACCCGCCCGGCGCACGCCCCGGCGGGTGACTCGGAGGTCGGGGGAGGGGCCGGCTGATTGCCCGGCGACCCTTGTTGCGAATAATGTGCAACAAGACACCCGACCGGCAAGGAGCAGCGCGTGCACGTCCCCGACGGCTTCCTCGACGCCCCGACCTCGCTCGGCACCGCCGTCGTCGCGGCCGGTGTCGGTCGCGGCCTGCCTGGTGCGCTCGGCCCGTCACGAGCTCGACGACCGCTCTGCTCCGCTCGCGGGGCTGGTCGCCGTGTTCATCTTCGCCGCGCAGATGGTCACCTTCCCGATCGGGGCGGGCACGTCCGGCCACCTGGTCGGCGCGGTGCTCGCCGCCGTGCTCGTCGGACCGGCCACGGCGACCCTGTGCCTGACCGTCGTGCTGGCCGTGCAGGCGTTCCTCTTCGCCGACGGCGGAGTGAGCGCCCTGGGCACCAACGTGCTGCTCATGGGCGTCATCGCCGTCTGGGTCGGCTACGGCGCCTTCCGCCTGGCGCTCGCGGTGCTGCCCCGCCGCCTGTCGAGCGTCAGCGTGGCGGCCGGCGTCGGCGCGTTCGTGAGCGTGCCCGTGGCGGCCCTGGCGTTCGTCGGCCTCTACGCGCTGGGCGGTGCCGCCCCCATCCCGCTCGCCTCCCTCGCCGCCTTCATGACCGGCTGGCACGTGCGTCATCGGCCTCGGCGAGGCCGCCATCACCGTGCTCGCGGTGTCGAGCGTCGTCGCCGCCCGTCCCGACCTCGTGCACGGCGCCCGCGGACGGCTGCCCGTGCTCGAGCTGCGCACCCCGGAGCCGGTCGCGTGAGCACCCGCCGCCTCGTCGTGCTCGGGCTGGCCGTCAGCGCCGCTGATCGCCGGCGTGCTCTCGTTCTACGCCTCCGGCCACCCCGACGGACTCACCCACGTCGCACAGTCGCTCGGCTTCGCGGACACGGCACGCGACTCCGCCACGTCGGGCATCGCCGCTGGCCGGTTACGCCGTCTCGGGGGTGGGTGACGCCCGCCTGTCCGGTGGGCTCGCCGGGCTGGTCGGCGTCGCCGTGACCGGGCTGGTCATGGGTGGCGCTCGTCCTCCTCCTGCGGCGGCGCGCCGCCGCGGCGCGAGCGACTGAGGTGGGCTCGGGACACTCGGCGCACCTGCACGTCGACGGGTACGACGCCGCTGCACCGGATGCCGGCGCACGCCAAGCTGGTCGGCCTGGTCGCCTTCGTGCTGCTCGTCGTCTCGGTGCCACCGCAGGACCGCCTCGCCCTCGTCGGCGCTGCTGCTCGTCGCGGTGGGAGTGCTGCTGCAGCACCCGGGTGCCCGTGCGGCACCTCCTGCCGCGGCTGGCCGTCGAGCTGCCGTTCGCGGTGTTCGCGCTGCTGCTGCCCTTCGTCGCCGTCGGGCCGCAGGTCGAGCTGGGTCCGTTCACGGTGTCGCAGCAGCGGGCTCGACGCCGCGGTGGCGCTGCTCCTGAAGGGCACCTGCGGGGTGGTCGTGGCCGTGGCCTTCGCGGTCACGACCCGCCCGCGCGACCTCGTGCGCGCCCTCCAGCACCTGCGGGTGCCCGACACCCTCGTCACCATCGCGGGCTTCATGGTCCGCTACGTCGACGTCGTCGGCGACCAGATGCGGCGGATGCGAGTCGCCCGTGACTCGCGAGGGTTCACCGCCCGCTCGGTGCGGGCCTGGCCGCCGCTCGCCGCGAGCACCGGGGCGCTCTTCATCCGCAGCTACGAGCGCGGCGAGCGTGTCCACCTCGCCATGGTCAGCCGCGGCTGGTCGGGCCGGATGCCGGTCACCGCGCCGCTCGTGCGCCACCCCGGCACAGTGGGCGCCTCGCCCTGGCACCCGCGCTCGTCGCCACCGTCGTCACGCTGGGGGTGCGACTCGGATGAGCGTGCCCGTCCTCGACGTCCGCGGCGTCGCCTACGCCTACCCCGGCGGCCACCAGGCCCTGTTCGGCGTCGACCTGCACGTGCACCCGGGGGAGCGGGTCGCCCTGCTCGGACCCAACGGCGCCGGCAAGACGACGCTGGTGCTGCACCTCAACGGCATCCTGACGCCGGGGGCGGGCAGCGTCACGGTCTCAGGGCTGCCGGTGACCGACGCGAACCTGCTCGAGGTGCGCCGCCGGGTCGGCATCGTCTTCCAGGACCCCGACGACCAGCTGTTCATGCCCACCGTGCGCGACGACGTCGCGTTCGGCCCGGCCAACCTCGGGCTGCGCGGCGCCGAGCTCGACGCGCGGGTCGTCGAGGCGCTGACCGCCGTCGGGGTCGCCGACCTCGCCGACCGTGCTCCGCACCACCTCTCGTTCGGGCAGCGCCGGCGGGTCGCGATCGCGACCGTGCTGGCGATGCGCCCCGAGATCCTCGTCCTCGACGAGCCCTCGTCGAACCTCGACCCGGCGTCGCGGCGCGAGCTGGCCGCCATCCTGCGCTCGCTCGACGTCACGGTGCTCATGGTCACCCACGACCTGCCGTACGCCGTGGAGCTGTGCGAGCGGGCGGTCGTGCTGTCGGAGGGCGCCGTCGTCGCCGACGGCGCGACCCGGGAGGTGCTCGGCGACGCGGC
Source organism: uncultured Actinomycetota bacterium (assembly GCA_963751385.1). Taxonomy (GTDB): domain Bacteria; phylum Actinomycetota; class Actinomycetes; order Actinomycetales; family Dermatophilaceae; genus Fodinibacter. The sequence continues at coordinate 297,408 of CAVVUD010000001.1, forward strand.
GCTCATGGCGCGCCACCGCCTCGAGCTGCCCGTGGGGTTCTCGATCTAGGGTGGTGCCCATGCCAGCAACCGTCTTCGACCCGCCCGAGCGATTCGTCGCCGGGACCGTCGGGCCACCCGGCGGCCGCACCTTCTTCCTCCAGGCCAGCGGCGAGGGGCGCCTCGTGTCCGTCTCGCTCGAGAAGGTCCAGGTCAGCGTGCTCGCCGACCGGGTCAACGACCTGCTCGACAACCACGCCGAGGGCACCGCCACCGAGCCGGTCGGCGAGGGTGACACCGAGCCGCTCGCCACCCCGATCGAGGACGAGTTCCGCGTCGACACGCTGGCGCTGGCCTGGGACGCCACGCGCAGCGTCGTCGTCATCGAGTGCCACGACCAGGACCCCGAGGAGGCCGAGGAGGCCGAGCCGTGCAGACCCTGCGCGTCGTGCTGAGCCCCCCGGCGGCCAGGGCCTTCGCCCGACGGTGCGGCGCGGTCGTCTCCGCCGGTCGCCCCTCCTGCCCGTTCTGCGGCCAGCCGCTGGACCCGACCGGCCACATCTGCCCTCGTGCCAACGGGTACCGACGCTGACGTCGTCGACCTCCTGACGAGCGGGGACCTCACCCCGGTCGGACGGATCGTCGACTCCTCCAACGGCGCCCTGCTGTGCTCGGTCGCTGCCGACGCGGACGAGCGGGGCGACGACGCCGAGCCGCTGCTCGTCATCCACAAGCCCGAGGCCAGCGAACGGCCGCTGTGGGACTACCCCGACGGCACCCTGGTCGCGCGCGAGCGAGCCGCGTACCTCGTGAGCGCCGCCGGTGGGTTCGACGTCGTGCCACCGACCGTGCTGCGCAACGGACCGCTGGGGCCGGGGTCGGTGCAGCTGTGGGTCGGGCCGGTCGAGGGGGTGCGCGACCCGCTCGTCGACGTCACGCCGGCGGATGCCGTGCCCGACGGCTGGGTCGTCGTGCTCGAGGGCGAGTCGCCCGGGCGGCGCGCCGGTGGTCGTCTCGCACAGCCCCGAGCCGGCCCTGCGCACCGTGGCCGTGCTCGACGCCGTGCTCAACAACTCCGACCGCAAGGGCAGCCACCTGCTGCGCGACGGCGACATCGTGCGCGGCTGCGACCACGGGGTCAGCCTCGGCGTCGAGCCGAAGCTGCGCACGGTCCTGTGGGGCTGGGCGGGGGAGCCGCTCCCCGAGGCCGACCTGGCCCGCCTCGAGACGCTGCTCGACGCGCTCGGGCAGGGGCTGGCCGACGAGCTCGAGGCCCTGCTGACCCGGGCCGAGGTCCGTGCGGTCCGGGCGCGCACCGAGGCGTTGCTGCGGTCGCGGCGGCACCCCGTGCCGCAGCCGGGCTGGCCGGCGATCCCGTGGCCCGCGCTCGTAGCGGTCGCCACGTAGGCTTGCCCGGTGAAGTCGTGGCCCGCCCCTTTCGTCCCCGCCGTGCCCGGCCACGGTGACCCCCTCAACCTGTTCGACACGCAGAGCCGCTCGGTGCGCCCGGTCGAGGCCGGCCCGGTGGCACGGCTGTACGTCTGCGGCATCACGCCCTACGACGCGACGCACCTGGGCCACGCGGCCACCTACGTCACCTTCGACCTCGTCGGCCGCGCGCTGCGCGACGCCGGCCACCGGGTCCACTACGTCCAGAACGTCACCGACGTCGACGACCCGCTGCTCGAGCGGGCCGCCCGCGACGGACGCGACTGGCGCGAGCTGGCCACCGCGGAGATCGACCTGTTCCGCGAGGACATGACCGCCCTGGCCGTCGTGCCCCCGGACGCGCTGGTCGGTGTCGTCGAGTCGATGCCCGAGATCACCCGTGAGGTTCGCGCCCTGCTCGCCGACGGCGCGGCCTACCGCCTGGCCGTGCCCGACGGTCAGGCCACCGGCGAGGACGTCTACCTCGACCTCGCGCAGACGCCCGACCTTCGGCTCGGTGTCCGGCTGGACCCGTGAGCAGATGGCGGCCGTCTTCGCCGACCGGGGCGGCGACCCGGACCGCGCCGGCAAGCGCGACCCCTTCGACCCGCTGCTGTGGCGGGCGGCGCGCGACGGCGAGCCCTGTTGGGACGACGAGGTGCTCGGCGCCGGACGGCCGGGCTGGCACATCGAGTGCACGGCCATCTCGCTGGACCGGCTCGGTCACCCGCTCGACATCCAGGGCGGCGGCACCGACCTGGTCTTCCCGCACCACGAGATGAGCGCCGTGCAGTCTGCGGCGCTCACCCACGACGACACCTTCGCCCGGCACTACGTGCACCAGGCGATGGTCGGCTTCGAGGGCGCGAAGATGAGCAAGTCCCGTGGCAACCTCGTGCTCGTCTCGAAGCTGCGCGCCGACGGCGTCGACCCGATGGCGATCCGGCTCGTGCTGCTCGACCAGCACTACCGCACCGACTGGGACTACACCCCCGACCTGCTCGAGACGGCTCGGGCCCGGCTGGCCCGGTGGCGCGAGGCGCTGTCGGTCAACCAGGGAGCCGAGGCGACGTCGACGATCGCGGCGGTGCGCGCCGCCGTCGCCGACGACCTCGACACCCGGGGTGCGCTGGCCGCCGTCGACGCAGTGGGCGGAGGTCACCCTGGCCGGTCGGTGGGACGACGCGGCTGCGCCCGGGCTCGTGGCGCGCACGGTCGACGCCGTGCTCGGCGTCCGGCTCTGAGCACCAGGCCGGACCGAACCAAGCTGCGCAACAGCGGACCTGGACCCGGCGGGCCGCCCCTGGCCCCTCCGACCAGCGGGCAAACCACCCTGGTGGCCGCGGCTACGACTCGTCGGTGCCCCGCCGGCGCAGGTAGCGCTCGAACTCCTTGGCGATGGCGTCGCCACTCGCCTCCGGGAGGTCGGCGGTGTCCTGGGCCTCCTCGAGGCTCTCGACGTACTCGGCGACCTCGGTGTCCGACGCCGCGAGCTCGTTGATGCCGCGCTCCCAGGCGTGGGAGTCCTCGTCGAGCTCACCGTGCTCGATCGGCCCGTCGAGCAGGTCCTCGAGCCGGCTGACGAGCGCGAGCGTCGCCTTGGGAGACGGGCTGTGGCCCGCGTAGTGGGGCACGGCGGCCCAGCACGAGACCGACGGCACGCCCACCTGGGTCGCGGCATCGGCGAGCACCCCGACGATGCCGGTGGGCCCCTCGTAGCTGCTCATCTCGAGGTCGTGGCGGTGCCGGGTGTCCTCGCTGTCGGAGGTCGCGGACACCGGGATCGGGCGCGAGTGCGCGACGTCGGCCATCAGCGCGCCGAGGGTCACGACCATGGACGACGTCGGCGGCCTGGGCGAGCTCCATCAGCTCGATCGCGAAGGCCCGCCAGCGGAACGACGGCTCGACGCCCTGGACGAGCACGACGTCGCGACCGAGCGAGGTGTTCGTGGCCACGAGCACGCGGGTGGTGCGCCAGCTGATCCGGCGTCGGCCGTTCTCGAGCAGCACCCGGGGGCGGTTGACCTGGAAGTCGTAGTAGTCCTCGGGGTCGAGCGCCGCGACGACCTCGGCGTCCCAGATCTCGGCGAGGTGCTCGATGACCGCACTCGCGGCCTCGCCGGCGTCGTTCCACCCCTCGAAGGCCGCGATCATGACCGCGTCCTTCAGCTCGGGCAGGTCTTCGAGCTCGATCACCGCGTCCTCCTGTCGTCAGAACACCACCCTACGGCTCACTAGGCTTGCGACCCATGAGCCTCCCCGCAGCGGTCCTCTGGGACATGGACGGCACCCTCGTCGACACCGAGCCCTACTGGATCGCCGCGGAGCACGCGATCGTCGCCGAGCACGGCGGCACGTGGAGCGACGAGTTCGCCCACCAGCTCGTCGGCAACGACCTCATGGTCTCGGCCGCCTTCATCCGCGAGCACTCCCCGATCACCTGGTCGCCCGGAGCGGATCGTCGACGAGCTGCTCGTGCGCGTGGTCGCGCAGGTGCGTGAGCACGTGCCGTGGCGCCCCGGCGCCCGCGAGCTGCTCGAGGCGCTGCGCGGAGCAGGGGGTGCCGAGTGCGCTGGTGACCATGTCGTGGCGCTCGCTGGCGGATGCCGTGGTCGGCGCGCTTCCCGAGGGGGCCTTCGCCGCGGTGGTGACCGGCGACGAGGTCGCGCACGGCAAGCCGCACCCCGAGCCCTACCGCGCGGCGGCCCGGCTGCTCGGGGTGTCGCCGGAGCACTGCGTGGCCATCGAGGACTCGCCCACCGGCGTGCGCTCGGCCGTGGCAGCCGGGGTGCCGACCCTGGCCGTGCCGCACGTCGTGCCGGTTCCCGTCATGGCCGGCGCCGTGCACGTCGACGGCCTTGCCGGGATGACGCCCGCCCGCCTCGCGGAGCTGGCCGCCTCGGTCTCAGTCGTCGGCGGGCACGGCCTCGCCTGAGCGGGCCGGGTCGAGCGCGATCAGGCTCGGCGCCCTCGGGCAGCGGGGGAGGGGTGCCGCCCCAGGCCGGGCAGAGGTCGCGGAAGTCGCACCAGTCGCACAGCCGCGAGGTGCGCGGCCGCCAGTCGCCGGTCTGCGCGGCGCGCACCACGGCATCCCAGATGGCCCGGATGTTGCGCTCGATGGCGAGCAGGTCGCGCTCGTCGGGCGCGTAGCGCACGACCTCGCCGTTGCCGAGGTAGACCAGCTGGAGCTGGCGCGGGATCTCGCCGTGGATGCGCCACAGCACCAGCGCGTAGAACTTCATCTGGAACAGGGCCTTGGCCTCGAACAGCTCGCTGGGGGAGCGGCCGGTCTTGTAGTCGACGACCCGCATCGCGCCGTCGGGGGCGACGTCGAGCCGGTCGACGTAGCCGCGCAGGGTGAGGCCCTCGACCTCGGTCTCGACGTAGAGCTCGCGGGCGGCGGGCTCGAGCCGGGTGGGGTCCTCGAGGTCGAACCACTGCTCGACGAGGGTCTGCGCCGCGGCGAACCAGCCCTCCTGGGTGAGCAGCTCGTCGTCGTCGATCATCGCCGCGAGCTCGGGCCGCTCCTCGACCAGCGCCGCCCAGCGCGGCTCGAGCAGGGCGACCGCGGCCGCCGGGGTGCGCTCGGCGGCCGGGAGGTCGAAGAGGTGCTCGAGCACCGCGTGCACCAGCGTGCCGCGGGCGGCGGCCGGGGACGGCGGGCCCTCGAGCTTGTCGATCGTCCGGAACCGGAACAGCAGCGGGCACTGCTTGAAGTCCGCGGCGCGGCTCGGGGACAGGGCTGGGGTCATGGGGCCAAGGTATGCCGCCGCGCCGACATCGCCACGACGCCATCCCCATCGCGCACGAGAACGCCGGATGTGCGTGAAGCCTCAGTCCTCGGGCTGGTAGCCGAGGTTCGGGCCCAGCCAGCGCTCGGCGGTGCGCAGGTCCCAGCCCTTGCGCTCGGCGTACGACTCGACCTGGTCGCGCCCGAGCCGGCCGACGACGAAGTACTGGCTGTCGGGGTGCGCGAAGTACCACCCGGACACCGAGGCGCCCGGCCACATCGCCATCGACTCGGTGAGCGTGATGCCGGTGCGCTCCTCGCCGCCGAGGAGCGCCATGAGCGTCTCCTTCTCGGTGTGCTCGGGGCAGGCCGGGTAGCCGGGGGCCGGTCGGATGCCGCGGTACTTCTCGCGGATCAGCTCGTCCATGTCGAGGTGCTCGTCGGGGGCGTAGCCCCACAGCTCGCGCCGCACCTTCTCGTGCAGGCGCTCGGCGAACGCCTCGGCCAGCCGGTCGGCGAGGGCCTCGAGCAGGATGGCCGAGTAGTCGTCGTGGTCGGCCTTGAAGGCCTTGAGCCGCTCCTCGATGCCGAGCCCGGCCGTGACCGAGAAGGCCCCGACGTGGTCGGCGAGGCCGGTCTCCTTGGGCGCGACGAAGTCGGAGAGGCACTTGTTCGGACACCCCGTCACGGTGCTGCCCCTGCTGGCGCAGGCCGTGCAGCGTGGTGAGCACCGTCGTGCGCGCCTCGTCGGCGTACACCTCGATGTCGTCGCCGACCCCGTTGGCCGGGAAGATGCCGACGACGCCCCGTGCGGTGAGCCAGTGCTCGCGCTCGATCCGGTCGAGCATCCGCGTTCGCGTCGTCGAACAGGCTGCGCGCCTGCTCCGACGTTGCGGCGTTGTTGAGCACGTCGGGGTAGCGACCCTTGATCTCCCACGCCAGGAAGAACGGGGTCCAGTCGATGTAGCGCCGCAGCTCGGCGACGGGGAAGTCCTCCCAGACCCGGGTGAACTGGGTCGCGGCGCGGTGCCAGTGGGCGTCGGGCGGGCCGGACCAGCGGTCGCGGCTCTGCTGCGCGAGCAGGTGCGGGCGCATCGGGCCGGTAGGACGCCCAGTCGAGCAGCGGCCGGTTGGCTCGGGCCTGCTCGTAGCTCGCCAGCGGCCGCTCGCCCGACTTCGCGGCGTGCCGGACCCGGATGGCGTCGTAGTCCTTGGTGACGCCGTCGAGGAACGCGCTCGCGCTGGCCGTCGGAGAGCAGCTGGCTGACGACCGGCACCGAGCGGGAGGCGTCCTTCACCCACACGACGGGACCGTGGTACTGCCCGTCGACCTTGACGGCGGTGTGCGCCCGCGAGGTCGTGGCGCCACCGAGCAGCAGCGGGATGTCGAAGCCCTGGCGCTCCATCTCGGCGGCGACCCGCACCATCTCGTCCAGGCTCGGCGTGATGAGGCCGGACAGGCCGATGATGTCGGCGCCGACCTCCTTGGCCGTGTCGAGGATCTTCTGGGTCGGCACCATGACCCCGAGGTCGATGACGTCGTAGTTGTTGCACTGGAGCACCACGCCGACGATGTTCTTGCCGATGTCGTGCACGTCGCCCTTGACCGTGGCCGTGACGACCAGACCCTTGCTGCGCTTCTTCGCCGCCTCGTCCTTCTCGGCCTCGATGAACGGGATGAGGTGGGCGACGGCCTTCTTCATCACCCGCGCCGACTTCACGACCTGCGGCAGGAACATCTTGCCGTCGCCGAACAGGTCACCGACGACGTTCATGCCGTCCATGAGCGGGCCCTCGATGACCTCGAGCGGGCGACCGCCGGCCGCCGCGATCTCGAGCCGCAGCTCCTCGGTGTCCTCCACGACGAACTCGTCGATGCCCTTGACCAGCGCGTGCGTGATGCGCTCGCCCACCGGCAGCGAGCGCCACTCCTCCGCCGCGACGTCGGCGGCCTCGCCGGTGCCGCGGTACTCCTCGGCGATGGTGAGCAGCCGGTCGGCGGCGTCGGGGCGGCGGTTGAGGACGACGTCCTCGATGGCGTCGCGCAGCTTGGCGTCGACGGTGTCGTAGACCTGCAGGGCCCCGGCGTTGACGATGCCCATGTCCATGCCGGCCTTGATGGCGTGGTAGAGGAACACGGCGTGGATCGCCTCGCGCACCGCGTTGTTGCCGCGGAAGCTGAACGAGACGTTGGAGACGCCGCCGGAGACCAGCGCGTGCGGCAGGTTCTCCTTGATCCAGCGCGGTGGCCTCGATGAAGTCGATGCCGTAGGCCGCGTGCTCCTCGATGCCGGTGGCGACCGCGAAGATGTTGGGGTCGATGATGACGTCCTCGGCGGGGAAGCCGACCTGGTCGACGAGCAGCCGGTAGGCCCGGCCGCAGATCTCACGGCGCCGCTCGAGGTTGTCGGCCTGGCCCTCCTCGTCGAAGGCCATGACGACCACGGCCGCGCCGTACTTGCGCGCGAGCCGGGCGTGGTCGAGGAACTGCTCCTCGCCCTCCTTCATCGAGATCGAGTTGATGATCGGCTTGCCCTGGGTGACCTTCAGCCCGGCCTCGATGACCTCCCACTTGCTCGAGTCGATCATCAGCGGCACCCGGCAGATGTCCGGCTCCGAGGCGATCAGCTTGAGGAAGCGGTCCATCGCGGCGACGCCGTCGATCATCCCCTCGTCCATGTTGACGTCGATGACCTGGGCGCCGGCCTCGACCTGCTGGCGCGCGACGCCGAGCGCGGTGCCGTAGTCGTCCTCCTTGATCAGCCGGCGGAACCGGGCCGACCCGGTGATGTTGGTGCGCTCGCCGACGTTGACGAACAGGCTGTCGCTCGTCGATGACGCACGGCTCGAGCCCGGACAGGCGCAGCGCGCGGCGGCGACGTCGGCGGGCCGGCGCGGCGACGCCCTGGGTGGACGGCCTGCGGCGATCGCGGCGATGTGCTCCGGGGTGGTGCCGCAGCAGCCGCCGACGATGTTGACCAGCCCGGCCGTCGCGAACTCGCCGACGACTCGCGCCATCGCCTCGGGCGTCTCGTCGTACTCGCCGAAGGCGTTGGGCAGCCCGGCGTTCGGGTGGGCGGAGACGAAGCAGTCGGCGATGCGCGACAGCTCGGCGACGTAGGGGCGCAGCTCGCCGGCACCCAGCGCGCAGTTCAGCCCGATGGCCAGCGGCCGGGCGTGCCGCACCGAGTACCAGAACGCCTCGGTGACCTGCCCGGACAGGGTGCGCCCGGACGCGTCGGTGATGGTGCCCGAGATCATCACCGGCCAGCGCCGGTCGTGCTCCTCGAAGAGCGTCTCGAGCGCGAAGATCGCGGCCTTGGCGTTGAGGGTGTCGAAGATGGTCTCGACGAGCAGCACGTCGGCGCCGCCGTCGACCAGGCCGCGGGCCTGCTCGAGGTAGGCCTCGACCAGCTCGTCGTAGGTGACGTTGCGGGCGCCGGGGTCGTTGACGTCGGGCGAGATGGATGCCGTGCGGTTCGTCGGGCCGAGCGTGCCCAGCACCCAGCGCGGCCGGTCGGGCGTGCTGCGCGGTCATCGCGTCGGCCTCGGCGCGCGCCAGCGACGCCGCGGCGACGTTCATCTCGTAGGCGATGTCCTGCATCCCGTAGTCGGCCAGCGAGATGCGCTGCGCGTTGAAGGTGTTGGTCTCGAGCAGGTCGGCGCCGGCCTCGAGGTAACTGCGGTGAACCTCGCGGATGAGCTCGGGCTGGGTCAGCGACAGCAGGTCGTTGTTGCCCTGCTGGTCGCTGCCGTGGTCGGCGAACCGCTCGCCGCGGTAGTCGGCCTCGGACAGGCCGTAGGCCTGGATCATCGTCCCCATCGCGCCGTCGAGCACGAGGACGCGCTCGCGCAGGGCGGCGGTGAGGTCGGCGGTGGCGTCTGGGCGGTGCTGCGGGGTCACGTGTGGTCGCTTCGGGTCGGCAGCAGGTCGAAGGATCAGTATGCCGGGTCCCTCACGTAGGGTCCGTGCCATGTCCGACGAGCCGCCCCCCGCCGGGGCGCTGCGGCTCGCCCGCGTCGCCGGCGTGCCGGTCTACCTCGACCGCACCTGGCTGCTGCTCGGCGCGTTCGTCGCCTGGACCGGGTGGCAGAGCGGCCAGCGACCTCGGCGACGGCACCGGCACGGCGCGTCGCGTTCGCGGTCTGGATGGTCGTCGGCATCCTCGTCGCCGTGCTCGGCCACGAGGTCGCCCACGCCGTCGCCGCCCGGCTGCTCGGGCTTCCGGGTGCACCGCATCGTCGCGACCCTCTGGGGCGGGCACACGGCCTACGACGGCACCGGCACCACGCCGGGGCGGGCCGCCGTCGTCGCGGTCGCCGGGCCGCTGGCCAACCTCGCGCTCGCCGCGCTGGGCGGCGGTGGCACGACCATGCTGCCGTGGCCGGCATCGGAGTTCGCCTGGTCCGTTCATGTTGCTCAACCTGCTGCTCGCGGGGTTCAACCTGCTGCCCGGCCTCCCGCTCGACGGTGGTCAGCTCGTGCAGTCGCTGGTCTGGGGGCTCACCGGTCGCCGCGACCGCGGGCTCGTCGTGGCCGGCTGGTGCGGGCGCGCCCTCGCCGTCGGCGTGGTGCTGTGGCTGGTGCGTGCGCCCGCTCGCCCGAGGGAACCCCGACCTCGTTCGGCGTCGGCCTGGTGCTCGTCATGGGCTGGATCCTCTGGTCGGGTGCCACCGCGGCCCTCAAGCGCGCGCCACTGGAGCGACTGCTCTGCGGGTCCGCCCGGATGGACGACGTGGACCCGAGTCGGGTCGTCGTGCTCGCGCCGCTGACGCCCCTGGCGCAGGCGCGCTGGTCGGCACGGCCGGCGCGTGGTGGCGTCGACGAGCGCGGTCTGCCCACCCTGCTCCTGCCCGAGCCGTCCGAGACGGCGCGCGACATCGCGACCCTGCCGCCGGCCACCCCTCGCCTCGGTGGTCGTCACGGATGCCCGACGAGAGCGTCGTCGAGCTCGCACCGGGCGACCGACGTCGAGCCGGTGCTGCGGCGCGATGGCGACGACGCGCGTCGCGGTCGTGGTGCTCACCCGCCAGGGCACGGGCGTGGGGGATGGTCACCGCCGAGCGGCTCAACGCGGCGGCGGAGGCCGGCTACGGCCCGCAACTAGACTTCCCGGCCCATGACACTCCCCCACGGGCGCCGAGCTGCGGCGCGGCCCCTTCTCCGCGGGCGAGCGCGTGCAGCTCACCGACCCCAAGGGCCGGATGCACACCATCGCGCTGACGCCCGGGAAGCAGTTCCACACCCACCGCGGGCACCTCGACCCACGACGACCTCATCGGGATGCCGGACGGCTCGACGGTCACGAACACCGCCGGCGTCGAGTACCTCGCCCTGCGCCCGCTGCTGTCCGACTACGTCATGTCGATGCCGCGCGGTGCCGCCGTCGTCTACCCCAAGGACGCCGGCCAGATCGTGATGATGGCCGACATGTTCCCCGGGGCGGTCGTCGTCGAGGCCGGGGTGGGCTCCGGTGCCCTGTCGATGTCGCTGCTGCGGGCGGTGGGGGAGTCCGGCCACGTGCACTCCTTCGAGCGGCGCGAGGACTTCGCCGAGATCGCGAAGGCCAACGCCCGCGACTACTTCGGCACCGACCACCCGGCGTGGACCGTCACCGTCGGCGACCTCGTCGAGGCGCTGCCGCGCACCGTCGAGAACGGCACCGTCGACCGGGTCGTGCTCGACATGCTCGCCCCGTGGGAGTGCCTCGACGTCGTCGCCGACGCGCTCGCGCCCGGCGGGGTGCTCATCTGCTACGTCGCCACGGCCACCCAGCTGTCGAAGGTCGCCGAGGCGATGCGCGACGCCGACACCTTCACCGAGCCGCAGGCCTGGGAGTCCCTCGTGCGCGGGTGGCACCTCGAGGGGCTGGCGGTCCGTCCGCAGCACCGGATGCACGGCCACACCGGCTTCCTCATCACCACCCGTCGCCTCGCGCCGGGCGTCACGCCCGCCGCTGCGCAAGCGCCGCCCGGCCGGGGCTACGTCACCGGCGAGGACGCCGTGGAGCAGGACTGGACCGCCGGAGGCCATCGGCGAGCGCGTTCCGTCGGAGAAGCGGGTGCGCAGGGTCTCCGTTCGGTGACCGAGACCTCCCCTCAGACCTGACCTCCGCGGGTTATCGTCGAGCATGAGCACCGACGAGCCCAGGGCCGACCAGCCCGGCACCCGCGAGCGCCTCGAGGCCGAGCGGGAGTCGCTCGAGGCCGAGATCGCCGCGCTGCGGGCCCGTGGTCAGGGCTCGCCGGCGCAGCTGCGCACCCTCGAGCGCGACCTCACCGGTCTGCGCTCCCAGCTCGCCACGGTGTCCGCCCAGAACGAGCGCCTCGTGCGCACCCTGCGCGACGCCCGCGAGCAGATCGTCACCCTCAAGTCCGAGGTCGACCGGCTGGCCCAGCCCCCGGCGGCCTACGGCATCGTCATCGAGGCCTTCGACGACGGCACCGCCGACATCCTCACCAGCGGCCGCAAGATGCACGTCGCGGTCAGCCCGTCCCTCGAGGAGGGCCAGCTCGTGCCGGGCCGCGAGGTCATGCTCAACGAGGCGATGAACATCGTTGCCGCGCACGGCTACGAGACCACCGGCGAGGTCGTGCTCTGCAAGGAGATCCTCGACGACGGCCGGGTGCTCGTCGTCGCCCAGGCCGACGAGGAGCGGGTCTGCCGGGTCGCGGCATCCCTCGAGGGCCAGACCATCCGGGCCGGCGACGCCCTGCTGCTCGAGTCGCGCTCCGGCTTCGTCTTCGAGCGCATCCCCAAGGCCGAGGTCGCCGACCTCGTGCTCGAGGAGGTGCCCGACATCGACTACACCGACATCGGCGGGCTCACCGGCCAGATCGAGGCGATCCGCGACGCCGTCGAGCTGCCGTACCTGCACCCCGACCTCTACATCGAGCACCAGCTCAAGCCGCCCAAGGGCGTGCTGCTCTACGGCCCGCCCGGCTGTGGCAAGACGATGATCGCCAAGGCGGTCGCGGCATCCCTGGCCCGCAAGGTCGCCGAGAAGGAGGGCCGCGAGCCGGGGAAGTCCTACTTCCTCAACATCAAGGGCCCCGAGCTGCTCAACAAGTACGTCGGCGAGACCGAGCGGCACATCCGGCTGATCTTCCAGCGGGCCCGCGAGAAGTCGAACGAGGGCTACCCCGTCGTCGTCTTCTTCGACGAGATGGAGTCGCTGTTCCGCACCCGCGGCTCGGGCGTCTCCTCCGACGTCGAGACGACGATCGTGCCGCAGCTGCTCGCCGAGATCGACGGCGTCGAGGGGCTCGAGAACGTCATCGTCATCGGTGCCTCCAACCGCGAGGACATGATCGACCCGGCGATCCTGCGGCCCGGCCGGCTCGACGTGAAGATCAAGATCGAGCGGCCCGACGCCGAGGCCGCCCGCGACATCTTCGGCAAGTACCTCATCCCGGGTCTGCCGCTGCACCCCGACGACGTCGAGCAGAACGGCGGGCTCCGAGGACGCCACGCTCCAGGCGATGATCGACGCCGTCGTGCTGCGGATGTACACCGAGGAGGAGGAGAACCGCTTCCTCGAGGTCACCTACGCCGGTGGCGACAAGGAGATCCTGTACTTCAAGGACTTCAACTCCGGCGCGATGATCCAGAACATCGTCGACCGGTCCAAGAAGATGGCGATCAAGGACTTCCTCGACACCGGCCAGCGCGGCCTGCGCGTGGAGCACCTGCTGCAGTCGTGCACCGACGAGTTCCGGGAGAACGAGGACCTGCCCAACACGACCAACCCCGACGACTGGGCGCGCATCTCCGGCAAGAAGGGGGAGCGGATCGTCTACATCCGCACCCTCATCAAGACCAAGGAGGGCACCGAGCCCGGCAAGTCGATCAACACGGTCGCCAACACCGGCCAGTACCTCTAGTCCGTGAGGCTCGGCCTCCAGGTCAACCGGTTCACCTGGCCGGACGCACCCGCCTCGACGGGCGCGACCTGGCGCGCGGTGGCCCGCGACGCCGACCAGAGCGGGCTCGCCTCCCTGTGGGTCATGGACCACTTCTTCCAGATCTCGGTGGTCGGCCCGCCCGAGCTCGACATGCTCGAGGGCTACACGACCCTGGCCCACGCCGCGGCCGTCACCGAGCGGATCGAGCTGGGCACCCTGGTGACCGGGGTGACGTACCGGCACCCCGGCATCCTGCTCAAGACCGTCACGACGCTCGACGTGCTCTCCGGTGGCCGCGCCTGGCTGGGCATCGGCGCGGCGTGGAACGAGGAGGAGCACCGCGGCCTCGGCGTGCCCTACCCGTCGACCCGGGAGCGGTTCCGGCTGCTCGAGGACACCCTGCGCCTGGCCCACCGGATGTTCGCCGACGACGACAGTCCGTTCGAGGGGGAGTCGATCAGCCTCGAGCGGCCGCTGAACCGCCCGCAGCCGGTGCGGCGCGTGCCGATCATGGTGGGCGGCGGGGGAGAGCAGCGCACCCTGAAGCTGGTGGCGCAGTACGCCGACGCCTGCAACCTGTTCGACCTCGGGGTCGGGCCCGAGGGCATCCCGCACAAGCTCGACGTCATCCGCAAGCACTGCGAGGACGTCGGGCGCGACTACGACGAGATCTCGAAGACCTGCCTGGCGCGGCTGACCATGGACACCGGCGCCGGCCTGCCCGACGGGGTCACGGCGCACTCGGTCGACCAGGCCGTCGAGCGGCTCGTCGCTGCTCGGTGAGGCCGGCATCGACCACGTCATCTTCTCGATGGCGAACACGACCGACCCGAAGGCCTACCCGTTGCTCGCGCGAGGTCGTCCGCCAGGTCGGCTGACCCGCCACCGCTCGGCGGATCTGCACACAACCTCCACAGGTCGTCCACCTGCCGCGCCCCGTCCGGGTCCCTAGCGTTCGACCCATGATCAGCGTGCGAGGACTGACCAAGGGTACGGCGACGTGCGGGCCGTGGACGACCTGACCTTCGACGTCGAGGCCGGGAAGGTGACCGGCTTCCTCGGCCCGAACGGCGCCGGCAAGTCGACGACGATGCGGATGATGATGGGCCTGGACCGCCCGACGGCCGGGCACGGCGACGATCAGTGGCCGGCGCTACGCGACCTGTCCCGCCGCTGCGCGAGGTGGGCGCGCTGCTCGACGCGGGCGCCGTGCACCCGGGTCGCAGCGGGCGGTCGCACCTGCGGATCGCGGCCCGTACCAACGGCATACCCCTGTCACGGGTCGAGGAGGTGCTCGACCAGGTGGGCCTGGGGCCGCGGCCGGGCGGCGGGTCAAGGGCTACTCGTTCGGCATGTGCCAGCGGCTCGGCATCGCCGGTGCACTGCTGGGGGACCCTCGCGTTCTGCTCTTCGACGAGCCGGTCAACGGCCTCGACCTCGACGGTGTCCGGTGGATCCGCGCGCTGCTGCGCGGGTTCGCCGACGAGGGTCGCACCGTGCTGGTGTCGAGCCACCTGATGAGTGAGATGCAGCTGGTCGCCGACCGGGTCGTCGTCATCGGCCGTGGCCGGCTCATCGCGGACGCCGACGATCGACGAGGTGCTGCTGGGCTGGGCGGTCGGCGGGTGCGGGTGCGCACCCCGGGCGCCGACCACCTGCACCGCGCCCTGACCGAGCGCTGGGACACCGGGGCGCTCGCAGGTCGAGCGCACCGGCGCCGACGAGCTGGAGGTCGGCGGCCTGGCGGCCACCGAGGTCGGGGAGCTCGCCCACGCCCTCGGCCTGCCCGTGCACCACCTGGCCGACGTCGAACAGTCGCTCGAGCACGCGTACCTGTCGCTGACCCAGGACAGCGTCGAGCACCACGGCCACGGGCAGCCCGGTGAGCCCGTCACGGACGGAGCGACCCGATGAGCATCCGACGGCACGAGCACCACGACCCCGGCCACCCTCGCGCGCACCGGCGCAGCGGAGTGGAGCCGCATCTGGAGCGTGCGCTCGAGCTGGATCTTCGCGCTCGTCACCGCCGTGGCGGTGCTGGGCCTGGGCACCATCGTCGGTCTCGACGCGGCCGGCGACCCGTCGGGACCACCTGCGGACGCCACCGCCTGGGACGGCGCCCGACCGAGCGCGATGTTCGCCCTGTTCGGCATGCTCGCCCTGTCGGTCGTCGTCAGCACGGCGGACCACGTGACCGGGGCCATCGTGCCGACCCTGCAGTGGACTCCGCGCCGTGGCGTGCTGCTCGCCGCCCGCGCGACGGTCGTCGTCGCCACCGCGACCCTGCTCGGAGTGCTGCTCGTGGCCGGGGCCAGCGTGGTGGTCTGGGCGTTCCTGCCCGAGATCGGCCTGCCCGCGGGCGAGGGCGTCGACGCCCTGGGCGGGCTCGCCCTCGTCTACGCCTGCTGTGCGCTGCTGGCGGTGGGCCTGGGGCTGGCCCTGCGCAGCACGGCCGGCGCACTGGTGACGGTCTTCGCGCTCGTCCTGGTGCTGCCGCCGCTCCTGGCCAACCTCCCCTTCGGATGGGCCGTCGACCTCTCGGCCCTGCTGCCGGGCTCGAACGCCCTCTTCCTCATCTTCGGCGAGGGGCCACGCGACGACATGACGGTGACCTCCTCGCGCCTCCTGCTGTCGGCATGGGGCGTCGCCGCCCTGCTGGCCGGCGGTTGGCGGCTGCTGCGCACCGACGCGAACCGATGACCGACCCACCCCACAGGAGCCCCGCCATGCCGACTGCCCGCACCTACTACCGCCTCGGAATCGCCCTCGCCGTGCTGACCGCCCTGTTCCTGTTCTGGGCGATCGGCGCCCTCGGCATCATCGGGGAGGGCGGCCGGCCCGACCGGGTCTACCTCGGCGTGTTCGCCACCCTCGCGGTGGGCACCGTTCTTGCCCGGCTGAGGCCACGTGGCATGGCGTACGCCCTCCTGGCGACGGCGGCTGCCCAGGTCGTGGTGGCGCTCGTCGCCCTGGCGACGGGGCAGCAGGACACCCCGGGTGCGTCCGTGCTCGAGATCCTGGGCCTCACCACGATGTACGCCGGTCTCTTCAGCGTCTCCGCGTGGTGTTTCTGGAGGGCGGCCGACAGCAGGGACCGCTCAGGCGACGAGGCGGGCGAGGAGCCGCCACCCGAGGAGCAGGACCGCCAGCACCGTGGTGGCGACGAGGACGAACGACCAGGCCGTGCCCTCGCCGGCCACCCGGCGGAAGATCATCCCCAGCACGACGGTGCAGGCGAGCACCACCGCCCCGAAGGCCAGTGACCGCGGACCGCTGTCGAGGGTGAGGCTCGCGAGGAGCCAGCCGGCCGCGGTGCCGACGAGGAACGGCGCGGCGGTGCGCAGGATGCCGGTGAGGTCGAGACCCTCTGCGTGCGAGCGGCGACCGACCGCCGCGAAGAGAACCACGAGCGCAACGTCGAGCACGGCCGGGAGGGCTCGGCTCACGAGCGCACCCGGTCGAACAGTGACCGTTGGCGCGGGGGAGCGTGCGTCGGGTCGACGCCGTCGAACAGGCTCGACACCGACTCACCTTCGTGGATGCGCTTGATCGCCTCGGCGAAGAGGGCTGCGACGGAACGCACCTTGAGCTCGGGCCAGCCGGTGGGCGCCGGCACCGTGTCGGTCGTGACGACCTCGCTGACCATCGGGTGGGCGCGCAGCCGCTCGACGGCTCGGCCGGCGAAGAGCCCGTGCGTGCAGGCGACCGCCGCCTCGGTGACGCCGTGGTCGGCGAGCCGGTCGAGCAGCTCGACGATCGAGCCCCCGGTGGCGATCTCGTCGTCGAGCACGATGGCGCGCTTCCCCTCGACGTCGCCGACGATCGAGTCGATGACGACCCGGTCGTCGCCCAGGCGGCGCTTGGACCCCGCGGCGACGGGCAGTCCGAGCAGCCTCGAGAACTGGGTCGCCTCCTTCGCGTTGCCCAGGTCGGGCGAGACGACGACGCAGCCGTCGAGGTCCTGCTGGCGGAAGTGGTCGGCGAGCACGCCCAGGGCGGTGAGGTGGTCGACCGGCACCGAGAAGAACCCGTGCACCTGCGGTGCGTGCAGGTTCATCGTCAGCACCCGGTCGGCGCCCGCGGTCGAGATCAGGTCGGCGACGAGACGCCCCCCGAGCGAGATCCGGGAGGCGTCCTTCTTGTCGCTGCGCGCGTAGGCGTAGTGGGGGATGACCGCCGTGATCATCGACGCCGACGCGCCACGTGCGGCGTCGATCATCAGGAGGAGCTCCATGAGGGAGTCCTGCGTCGGCGGCACGAGGGGCTGGACGATGTAGACGTCGCGCTGGCGACAGTTGGCGAGCAGCTGGGCCTGGAGGCAGTCGTTGCTGAACCGGCTGATCAGGGTCTCGGAGAGGTTCACCCCCAGCTCGTCGCAGATCCGGTGGGCGAGAGCCGTGTGGGCCGACCCGGAGAACACGACGACCTCGCGCATGACCGCAGCCTATCCGTCAGCCGGTGGGTGTCAGTGCCGACCGCAGCTCGGTGGCCAGCTCCCACCGCTGCTGGCGCGCCACCGCCGGGGCCGCACCGGGCATGAAGGCGAAGCCGTGGGGCATCTTGAGGTAGTTCGTGAGCCGCGTGGGTACCCCGGCACCGCGCAGCGCGGCGGCGTACCGGATGCCGTCGTCGCGGATCGGGTCGAGGTCGGCGGTCTGCACCAGGGCCGGAGGCAGGCCCTCGAGGCGCCCGAACAGCGGCGACAGCAGCGGGTCACGCAGGTCGTGCCCGGTCGGCACGTAGTGGTCGCGGAAGGCGTCCAGCGACCGCTTCGTCAGGACCGCGGCGTTGCGGTGCTCGCGTACCGACGGCGAGGACATCGTCAGGTCGGTCGCGGGGTGGATCAGGGCCTGGTGGCGCAGCCGGGTGTCGCCGTGGTCGCGCAGCACCTGTGCCACGACCGCCGCGAGGTTGCCACCGGCCGAGTCGCCCGCGACGGCCATCCGCGAGGTGTCGGCGCGCAGCACGTCGCCGTTCACCGCGACCCAGGTGGTGGCGTCGACGCAGTCGTCCACGGCCACCGGGGCCCGGTGCTCCGGCGCCATCCGGTAGTCGACCGACACGACGACGCACCCGACGGCGGCCGCGATGAACGTGCACGTCGGGTCGTAGCCCACGACGTTGCCGAGCACCCAGCCACCGCCGTGGAACCACATGACGACGGGCACGTCGGTCTGCGCGTCACGCAGCGCCCTCGGCCGGTAGATCCGCAGCGGGATCTCGTGCTCGTCGCGCGCCGGCGCCGTGCCGTAGGTGATGCCGACCGCCCGGTCGACCCCGCCGGTGACGAGGTCGGTGACCGGGTTGCGCGGCAGCGTGGCGCCCCGGGCCCGCTGGATGCCGTCGAAGTCGAGCTCCTCGACCGGCGGCCCGAGTCGGTCACCCACGAACGACACCACGGCCATGAGCGGGGGCAACCCGCGGTAGCTGCGCACGCGGTCAGTATGGTCGAGACATGACCGTGCGCCGGGTGATGGGGATCGAGACCGAGTACGGCATCGTCGTGCCCGGCAACCCGGCGGCGAACCCGATGGTCGCCTCCGGCGACGTCGTCACCGCGTACGCCGCCTCACGCGGCATCCGACCCGCCCGGGCCAGCTGGGACTACGCCGACGAGGCGCCGCTGCGTGACGCGCGGGGCTTCGACATGGGGCGCGGCACGGCTCACCCGAGCCAGCTGACCGACGTCGAGGACCCCACCCTGGCCAACGTCGTGCTGACCAACGGAGCCCGGCTCTACGTCGACCACGCCCACCCCGAGTACAGCTCGCCCGAGGTCACCAGCCCGCGCGCCGCGGTCATCTGGGACCGGGCCGGCGAGCTCGTCATGCGCGAGGCCGTCGCCCGTCTGGCGACGGTCCCGCCGGGGGTGAACCTCTACAAGAACAACACCGACGGCAAGGGCGCGTCCTACGGCACCCACGAGAACTACCTCATGGCGCGCTCGACCCCGTTCGCGAACATCGTGCGGCACCTCACCCCGTTCTTCGTCGTCCGGCAGGTCATGTGCGGGTCGGGCCGGGTCGGCATCGGGGTCGACTCGCGCACCGCGGGCTACCAGATCGCCCAGCGCAGCGACTTCTTCGAGGTCGAGGTGGGGCTCGAGACCACCCTGAAGCGACCGCTGATCAACACCCGCGACGAGCCGCACGCCGTGGCCGACCGCTACCGCCGGCTGCACGTCATCCTCGGTGACGCCAACCACTGCGACGTCGCGAACCTGCTCAAGATGGGCACCACGTCGGTGGTCCTCGCGATGATCGAGGCCGACGCGCTCCGCGACGACCTCTCGGTGCGCCGGCCGGTCGCCACCCTGCACGAGGTCTCGCACGACGCCACCCTGCAGGCCAAGGTCGAGCTCGTCGACGGCCGACGGATGACCGCCCTGGAGCTGCTCTGGGAGTACCACGACCGCGCCGCCGCCTTCGTCGACCAGCAGTCCGGCGGCGAGCCCGACAGCGACACCGTCGAGGTGATGCACTGGTGGGCCACCGTGCTCGACAAGCTCGGCCGCGACCCGATGGAGGCCCGGCGCGAGGTCGACTGGGTCGCCAAGCTGGCGGTGCTCGAGGGCTACCGCGAGCGCGACTCGCTGGGCTGGGGCGACCCGCGGCTGAAGGCGGTCGACCTGCAGTGGTCCGACGTGCGGGCCGACCGGGGCCTGGCCCACCGGCTGGTCGCGACCGGCCGGCTCGAGGTGCTCGTCGACGAGGCCGAGGTGCGGCGCGCCGTCGACGAGCCGCCGAACGACACCCGCGCCTGGTTCCGGGGCACCTGCCTGCGCCGCTTCCCGGACGACGTCGTCGCGGCCTCGTGGGACTCGGTCATCTTCGACGTCGCCGGCCAGCGCACGCTGCAGCGGGTGCCGATGCTCGAGCCGCTCAAGGGCACCGAGGCCGGAGTGGGCGAGCTGGTGCGCAACGCGCCCGACGCCGCCTCCCTGCTACGGGCGCTCGCGGCCAACGGCGACGCGGAGCACTAGGCTCGGGAGCGTCAGTCCACTTCTCAGGAGGGGTCACCATGGCCGGTCAGGAGCAGGTCCGCCCGCAACGTCGTGACGACGGCGGTGCCGACGACGCCCCCGAGCCCGCAGCCGCGGCAGCGCAGGTGCAGGCGAGCGAGATCGACGACATCCTCGACGAGATCGACGGCGTGCTCGAGTCCAACGCCGAGGAGTTCGTGCGCGGGTTCGTCCAGAAGGGTGGCCAGTGACCTCCGGAGCCGACAACGGACGGCTGCCCGCGGCCTACCTCGTGCCCGGGTCGTCCTCGTTCACCGAGTTCCTCTCCGCCCAGGCACCCACCCTGCTGCCGGCCGGTCGCACCCTGCCGCCGGGTGCGGCGATCGACGCCCCGCACGGCACGACGATCGTCACGCTGACCTACGCCGGTGGCGTGGTGATGGCCGGTGACCGGCGCGCCACGATGGGCAACCTGATCGCCAACCGCGACATGGAGAAGGTGTTCGCCACCGACGAGTACAGCCTGGTCGGCATCGCCGGCACGGCCGGCCTGGCGATCGAGCTGGTGCGGCTGTTCCAGGTCGAGCTCGAGCACTACGAGAAGATCGAGGGCACCCTGATGTCGCTCGAGGGCAAGGCCAACCGCCTGGCCTCGATGATCCGGGGCAACCTCGCGATGGCGATGCAGGGACTGTCGGTCGTGCCGCTGTTCGCCGGGTTCGACGTCGACACCGGCACCGGCCGGATCTTCTCCTACGACGTCACCGGCGGGTGCTACGAGGAGCACGACCACCACAGCGTGGGGTCCGGCTCGCTGTTCGCCCGCGGCTCGCTGAAGAAGCTCTACCGCCGGGCCGGCACGCTCGACGACGCCGTGCGCACCGCCGTCGAGGCGCTCTACGACGCCGCCGACGACGACTCCGCGACGGGTGGCCCCGACGTCGGCCGACGGATCTGGCCCACCGTCGGCATCGTCGACGACGACGGTGCCCGGTTCGTGCCCGACGACGAGATCGCGCCGGTGGTCGACGCCATCATCGCCTCGCGGGTCGACAACCCGGGAGGTGCCCGATGACCGCCGGGATGCCGTTCTACGTCTCGCCCGAGCAGCTGATGAAGGACCGGGCCGACTTCGCGCGCAAGGGGATCGCGCGCGGGCGCTCGGTGGTCGTGCTCGCCTACGACAACGGCATCGCGTTCGTCGCCGAGAACCCGAGCCGGCGCCCTGCACAAGGTCTCCGAGATCTACGACCGCATCGCCTTCGCGGCGGTCGGCAAGTACAACGAGTTCGAGAACCTGCGCGTGGCCGGGGTGCGCTACGCCGACCTGCGCGGCTACTCCTACGACCGCTCCGACGTCACCGCGCGCGGCCTGGCGAACGCCTACGCCCAGACCCTCGGGGCCGTGTTCACCCAGGAGTCCAAGCCCTACGAGGTCGAGATCGTCGTCGCCGAGGTCGGCTCCACGCCCGACACCGACCAGGTCTACCGGCTCACCTACGACGGCTCGGTCGCCGACGAGCACGGCTTCGTCGCCATGGGCGGGGGAGCGGAGCAGATCGAGACCGGGCTGAAGGAGCAGTGGCGCGAGGGGCTGCACCTGTCCGAGGCGCTCGCGCTGGCCGTCGGGCTGCTCGGCACCGACCCGGCCGGGGGCCCGAGCCGTGAGCTCACCCCGACCCAGCTCGAGGTGGCCGTGCTCGACCGGCACCGGCCGCGGCGCACCTTCCGCCGCATCACCGGCCCGCTCCTCGAGCGCCTGCTGAGCAGCGACGACCCGACCCGCGACGTGCCCGCCCGCCGACGACGGTGCGGACGAGCACTCGGTGCGCGACGCCACGACGAACCCGCAGACCCAGCGCCCCGACGCAGGACGGCCCGTCCGAGTGAACACCCCCGGTGGCCGGCGCATCTTCGGGATCGAGAACGAGTACGGCATCACCTGCTCGACCGGTGGCCAGCGCACGCTGACGCCCGACGAGGTGGCCCGCTACCTGTTCCGCAAGGTCGTCGCGTGGGGCCGCTCGAGCAACGTGTTCCTCACCAACGGCTCGCGGCTCTACCTCGACGTCGGCTCGCACCCCGAGTACGCCACCGCCGAGTGCGACTCGCTGCGCCAGGTCGTCGCCCACGACAAGGCGGGGGAGCGGATCATCGAGGGCCTGGTCGTCGACGCCCAGCAGCGGCTGCGCGAGGACGGCGTGGCCGGCGACATCTACGTCTTCAAGAACAACACCGACTCGGCCGGCAACTCCTACGGCTGCCACGAGAACTACCTCGTCACCCGGGCCGGCGAGTTCGCGACGATCTCCGACACGCTGCTGCCCTTCCTCATCAGCCGCCAGATCACCTGCGGCGCCGGCAAGCTCGTGGCCACGTCCAAGGGCGCGACGTACGCGGTGAGCCAGCGTGCCGACCACATCTGGGAGGGCGTGTCGTCGGCGACCACCCGCAGCCGGCCGATCATCAACACCCGCGACGAGCCGCACGCCGACGCCGAGCACTACCGCCGGCTGCACGTCATCGTCGGCGACTCGAACATGAGCGAGTCGACCACGATGCTCAAGGTCGGCTCGTGCGACCTCGTGCTGCGGATGATCGAGGCGGGTGTCGTCATGCGCGACCTCACCCTGGAGAACCCGATCCGCGCCATCCGCGAGATCTCGCACGACACCACCGGGCGCCGCACCGTGCGGCTGGCCAACGGCCGCCAGCTGAGCGCCCTCGACCTGCAGCGCGAGTACCACGCGAAGGCCGTCGAGTTCGTCGCCCGCGAGGGCATCGACCGACCCGCTGCACGAGCGGGTGCTCGACCTCTGGGACCGCACCCTGACCGCCGTCGAGACCGGCGACCTCGGCCTGGTCGGCACCGAGATCGACTGGGTCATCAAGTACCGGCTCATCGAGGACTACGCCACCAGGCACGGGCTCGACCTCGACCACCCGCGCCTGGCGCAGATCGACCTCGCCTACCACGACATCGACCGCAGCCGCGGGCTGTTCTACCTGCTCCAGCGGCGCGGGCTGGTCGCCCGGGTCGTCACCGACCCCGAGATCTTCGCGGCCAAGGTGCGCCCACCGGAGACCACCCGCGCCAAGCTGCGCGGCGACTTCATCCGGGCCGCCCAGGAGCACCGGCGCGACTTCACCGTCGACTGGGTGCACCTCAAGCTCAACGACCAGGCCCAGCGCACCGTGCTGTGCAAGGACCCGTTCCTCGCGCAGGACCCCCGGGTCGAGCGCCTCATCGAGGGCATGAGCGGCCTGAACGCCGGCCCGGTGCAGGCCCGTGACGTGGGCCACGCGTGCAGGGTTCTCCCAGCCTGCGATGCGGAAGTTCACACGGGGCGCCGTTATCGTGGGTTGCTGTTGTCCGCTGCCCGACAGCCCCCCGACCAGAAGGTTCCCCCCCGTGTCACGTCGACTCACCACCGCCCTGTCCGCCGCCGTCCTGGCCTCGGCGCTCGTCCTGAGCGCCTGCGGCGAGGAGGCGGCCGCCACGCCCTCGGCGGCGATCAGCGCGGTCACCGTCAACGGCAGCGACCCCGCGAAGGCCCCGACCGTCACCGTCAAGTCCCCGCTGACCGTCACCAGGACCGAGTCCGACGTCGTCACGGACGGCACCGGTGCCGCGGTCGGCGAAGGACGACCTGGTGTCGATCCAGGCGGTCATCGTCAACGGTCGTGACGGCAAGGTCGTCAACTCCACCTGGGAGACCGGCGCCGTCGGCCTCGACCTCGGCGCGCGGACCTTCCCCTCGTTCAAGAGCCAGCTGCCCGGCAAGAAGGTCGGCTCCCGGGTGGTCATCACCTCGACCCCCGCCGACGCGTTCGGTGACGACCGGGAACGAGCGACATCGGCGTCCAGAAGGACGACCCGATCGTCTTCGTCGTCGACCTCGTGTCGGCCACCAAGCCGCTCGAGGAGGCCCAGGGCAAGGCCGTGGCGCCGAAGAAGGGCCTGCCGACGGTCACGATGAACGAGGGCAAGCCGGCCACGATCACCATCCCCAAGGGCGCCAAGGCGCCCGACCAAGACCATCGTCGCAGCCGCTCATCGAGGGCACCGGCCCCGAGGTGGAGAAGGGCCAGACGGTCCGGGTGGCCTACACCGGCGCGCTCTGGAAGGACGGCAGCGTCTTCGACTCGAGCGCCAACCGCCCCGAGCAGCCCTACTTCGACTTCCCGATCGCCCAGGGCCAGGTCATCAAGGGCTGGGACAACGGCCTGGTCGGCCAGAAGGTCGGCAGCCGCGTGCTGCTCGTCATCCCGCCGGCCGACGGCTACGGCACCGCCGGCAGCCCCCCGAAGATCGCCGGCACCGACACCCTGGTGTTCGTCGTCGACATCCTCGCCGCGTACTGACCCGCACCGCACCGCACCGCACCGCAACCCGTCACCGACTCCTGGAGGTCGTCAGATGAGCACGCAGCCCACCCGCCCCGAGATCGACTTCCCGGGCGACCAGCCGCCGACCGAGCTGGTCATCGAGGACATCACCGTCGGTGACGGCCCCGAGGCCGTCGCCGGTCACACCATCCGCGCGCACTACGTCGGTGTCGCGCACTCGACCGGCGAGGAGTTCGACGCCTCCTGGAACCGTGGCGAGCCGCTGGAGTTCCGCCTCGGCGTGGGCATGGTCATCGCCGGCTGGGACCAGGGCATCGAGGGCATGAAGGTCGGGGGCCGCCGCCGTCTCACCATCCCGCCCCACCTCGGCTACGGCGACCGTGGCGCCGGTGGCGCGATCAAGCCCGGCGAGACGCTGATCTTCGTGGTCGACCTCATGGACGTGCGCTGAGCACGGGGTTCGTCAACGCAGCGGCGTGAGCACCCGCGGCGGCCGCCGCGACGAACGGGGCGGGGTCCTCATCGAGACCCCGCCCCATCGTCGTCAGTGCCACCGGTGAACCGGCCAGCGCGTCGAGCAGGCCGGTCGGCGGGCGACCTCGACCACCGTGAGCGCCGCGCGGGCGCTGCCGACCAGCTCGTCGAGCTGGGCGCGCACCAGGACGTCGAGCTCGTGGTCGGGCAGCGTCGTGACCGGTACGTCGGCCGGGCGTGAGCAGCGCCCGCCCGTACGCCGTGCGGCTGTGGTGGCTGATGCCGCGGTGCCGTTCGCGGCGGTCGGCTCCCGACACGCGCAGCGACGCCACGCTGCGGCCGCCGAGCACGTCGGCGGCGTGCAGGGCGTCGGCGCAGGCCACCCCCGAGTAGCCCCAGCGCGTGCCGGTGCCCACGTTGCCCGGCCCCTGGGCGACGACGGCGACGTCGGCCCCCACGACGTGGCGCGCGGCGAGCAGGCCGGTGTGCGTCGTGACCGCCTCGTGGTCGCCCCCGAACGCCTGACCCACGGTCACGCGTCGCGGCCAGCCACCCGGCATCCGCCAGCCCGGCGACGGCGCGGGAGAAGGCCGCCGGCAGCGCGCCACCGTCGGTCATGACGTAGGCGACCCGGGCGCCCGGGCTCACCGAGCGGATGCCGGCGAGCACCGCCGGCAGGGCGGAGTGCAGGTCGGCGACCACGACCGGCATCCCGGCCAGGTCGTCGGCGTCGGCGAGCGCCGCGTGGTGCGGGCTGTCCTGCTCGTCGACGGCCAGCAGCATCTGCTGCATCGGGGTGTAGCGCGCCTTGACGATGTGGCCGGGCCCCGCGGGGGGTCGGCCGGCAGGTCGTCGGGGCGGGCGACGACGAACGCCAGCCCGCCGGTGCCCAGGCCCTTGAGCAGGGCCGACGCGTTGAGCAGCACCCGTTCGCCGGGCTGCGGGCTCGCCGACCATCGCGGTGTAGGCGAGCGCGCGCACGGCGGGTCACGGCAGTCCCCGTCGAGGGCCACCGTGCACTCCACCGCGCCCGGCCAGCGGCGCACCTGCTCGATGACGGTCCCGGCTCGCCACTGCATCACGGTCGGCAGCGTATCCGTCGGGTAGCGTTCGGCGGGTGAGCAGCGAGCCCGGCACGGCCGCCCCGTCGGCGGCGCAGGTCAAGACCGAGCGACTCCTCAACCTCGTGCTGGTGCTGCTCTACACCCGGCGCCCCCTGTCCAAGGCCCAGATCCGCCAGCTCGTGCCGCAGTACGGCCAGTCGGCGTCGACCGAGGCGTTCGAGAGGATGTTCGAGCGCGACAAGGACGAGCTGCGCGAGCTCGGCATCCCGCTGGTCACCGAGGACATCGACCCGCTGCACGAGGACGAGCCCGGCTACCGCATCCACCAGCGCGAGTACGCCCTGCCCGACATCTCCTTCGAGGCCGACGAGCTGGCCGTGCTCGGCCTGGCCAGCCGCACCTGGGCCCAGGCGAGCCTGGCCGGGCCGGCCGCACAGGCGCTGCGCAAGCTGCGTGCTGCCGGCGTCGAGCGCGACGTCGACGCGCTCATCGGCATCGAGCCGCGGCTGCGCACCACCGAGCCGGCCTTCGACGCGGTCAAGGACGGCGTCCTGCGGCGGGTGCCGCTGCGGTTCGACTACCGGCGCCCGGAGGCGGCCGAGGCCAGCGAGCGCCACGTGCAGCCCTGGTCGCTCGTGTCGTGGCACGGCCGCTGGTACCTCAACGCCTTCGACGTCGACCGGCGCGCGGCGCGGGTCTTCCGCCTGTCGCGCATCGTCGGCGCGGTCCACACGACCGGGCGGGCCGGGTCCTTCGAGGTGCCCGACGACCACGAGCCCGAGCTGATGGTGCAGCGGGTGGCCCAACCGCCGACCCAGCCGAGCCCCGCCGTGCTGCGAGTGCGCCGCGGCACCGGGCACAGCCTGCGTCGGCGGGCCCGCACCGTCGGTGAGGTCGACCAGACCTGGGACCTCGTCGACCTCGACCACACCGACCTCGAGGACTTCGCCGAGGAGCTGGCGGGCTACGGCGGCGACGTCGTCGTCGAGGCGCCACCCGAGCTCGTCGACTCGGTGGTGCGGCGGCTGCGTGGCGCCCTCGCCGCGCACGAGGGTGTGCGCTGATGGCCGGCTTCACGCAGGAGACCGCGACGGCTCGGCTGGCCCGGCTGCTGACGATGGTGCCGTGGCTGGTCAACCGCCAGGGCATCGACCTGCAGCAGGCCGCCGACGACCTCGGGGTGAGCGTCGAGCAGCTCGAGGCCGACCTCAACCTGCTCTTCCTGTGCGGGTACGGCCAGATGCCCGACGAGCTGATCGAGGCGGACTGGGAGGAGGGCCGGGTGTTCGTCGGCAACGCCGACACCATCGCCCGCCCGCTGCGGCTCGGCGTCGACGAGGCGGTCACCCTGGTCGTGGGGCTGCGCGCGCTGCGCGAGGTGCCGGGACTGGGGGAGCGCGACGCCGTCGACCGGGCGCTCGCCAAGCTCGAGGATGCCGCCGGCGCGGCCGCCGCTCCCGCGCGCCGGGTGCGCGCTGAGGTGGCCGACGGCGCCTCGCCCGAGCTGCTGGGCCGAGCCCGGCAGGCCATCGCCGACCACCGGCGGGTGCACCTGCGCTACCTCGTGCCCGGCCGCGACGAGACCACCGAGCGCGACGTCGACCCGATGCGGGTGGTGGGCATGGACGGGCGCTGGTACCTCGAGGGCTGGTGCCACCGCGCCGAGGACACCCGGATGTTCCGGATCGACCGGGTCGAGGAGCTCACCGTGCTCGACCTCGACGGCACCCCGCCGGCGGAGGCCCGCGAGCGCGACCTGTCCGAGGGCACCTTCCGCCCGGCGCCGGACGACCTCGTGGTCACCCTGCGGCTGCTCCCCGGGGCCACGTGGGTCGCCGACTACTACCCGGTGGAGTCGCTCGAGGACGTGCCGGCCGCCGAGGGTGGTGGGCTGCGCGTGCGGATGCGCACCGCGGACACCGCCTGGCTGCGCCGCCTGGTGTGGCGGCTCGGCGGCCGCGGCATCGTGCTCGACCCGCCGGAGGTCGTCGCGGAGGTCCGCGACGGTGCCGCGGCGGCGCTCACCGCCTACCCGGAGACGGCCGAGGGGCTGACCGTGCTGCCGTGGTGGGGCTGGGTGCTGCTGTGGGTCGTGCTGCTCGCTCGGGTCGGCGGCGTTCCTCGCGTGGCGGGCGTGGCAGGTGTGGGGGAGCACCGAGGACCCTCGGCCGCGAGGTGCAGCGCGCGAGCGAGCTCGTGGCCGAGCTCGAGCAACGGGCCGACGAGCTGCGCGACGTCGAGCCGTCGCAGACCGCGGTCACCCAGCCACCTCACAGGTTGCGCGCGCAGTATCGGGAGCAGCGGGCCGCGACCAAGGCCGCCCGGCACGCACGCCGTACCGACCGGCTGCCGCCATGGGCACGCGTACACTGACGCGAGACCGTCGCACGACACGCCACAGACGTCACACGACATCACAGGAGATGGACCCCATGGGCAGGATCGGACCCACCGAGATCATCATCGTCGCGGTGCTGATCATCGTGATCTTCGGCTGGAAGAAGCTTCCTGACGCCGCGCGCAGCCTGGGTCGGTCGGCCCGCGTCTTCAAGTCCGAGGTCGACGAGATGAAGAAGGAGAACGAGGCCTCGAAGTCGGAGGCCTCCACGACCACGGTGCGCAGCGAGCCGATCGAGCCCGCCGCCCCGGTCGAGCGCACCGTGCCGACCACCGACGGCAACGCCGTCCGCGAGAACACCCCGCGCACGGACAACCAGTCCGGGCCCGTGGCCTGAGCTCTCCAGCACCCCTCCCGGCACCAGACTCCATGGCCCGACTGCGCCGACGCCCTCGGGACCCCGAGGGCCGGATGACGCTCGGCGAGCACTTTCGCGAGTTCCGTCGGCGACTGTTCATCGCCGCGGCCTCGGTGCTCGTCGCGTCGATCGTGGCGGGCATCTTCTACGACCAGGTCTTCGACTTCCTGTCCGAGCCGTTCAACGACTACAAGCGCGCCAACCCGCAGAGCACGATCAGCCTGAACTTCGGCGAGGCCACCTCGGCGCTGTCCAACCTGATCAGCCTGTCGATCTTCGTCGGTGTGCTGGTCTCCAGCCCGATCTGGCTCTACCAGATCTGGGCGTTCATCGTGCCCGGCCTGACCCGCAAGGAGAAGCGGATCTCGCTGGTGTTCCTGGCCGCCACCATCCCGTTGTTCCTGCTCGGCTGCCTGCTGGGCTACGTGATCCTGCCGCAGTCACTGGCGATCCTGTACGGCTTCAGCCCCGAGGGCACGTCGAACATCCAGCAGGTGTCGATGTACTTCTCCTTCGTCACCCGCTTCATCCTCGTCTTCGGCATCGGGTTCCTCTTCCCCGTCGTCCTCGTCGGGCTCAACGCCGTGGGCGCGATGCCGGCCTCCCGGCTGATCAGGGGCTGGCGGGTCGCGGTCGTGCTCATCTTCGTCTTCGCCGCGGTCGCCACGCCGACCGCCGACCCGTTCACGATGTTCGTCTTCGCCGCCCCGCTGACGGCGCTGTACTTCGCGGCCTGGTTCGTCTGCCGCATCCTCGACAAGCGCAAGGAGAAGGCCCGGCCCGACTGGCTCGACGTCGACGACACCGAGGCCTCACCCGCTGTACTGAGCGTGCCGGCATGGAGCGACCACCAGGCGTGCCCGAGACCTTCGACGTGCGCACGGTGGTCTACCTGCGGCGCGGCCACCACCCTCCCGAGCTGACCGAGGCGTCGACCGCCCTGCACCACGCCCACCTGGCGCACCTGGCCGACCTGGGCCGGCGCGGCATCATCGCGGCGAACGGGCCGCTGCTCGACCAGTCCGACCCGACGATGCGGGGATGTCGGTCTACACGGTGGCACCGTCGAGGCACGCGCCTGGCGGAGCAGGACCCGGCCGTGGTCGCCGGCCGCTTCCGGGTGGACGTGGCCCGCTGGGCCGTCGCCGCCGGTCGCATCGCGTTCCCGGAGACGGAGGGCCCGGTGGGGGATCGGGTCAGGTACGAGGACCTCTGAGCCACGGATCCGCTCAGAGGCCGGCCAGCACCTGCGCCACGACGATCTTGACGATCATCGCCACCGGGTAGACCAGCGCGTACGCGACGCCGACGCGGGTGTCATAGCCCGTCTTGTCGTTGACGTAGGCGAGAATCGCCGGCTGCGTCTGGCTTCCCGCGAGCGCGCCGGCCGTCTCGAGCCACGACATCCGTCGCAGGACGTGCACCCCGAGCACCAGCAGGGCCGCGGCGAAGGCGGTGAGAACCAGTCCGAGCACGAGGACGCGCCACCCGGCGCTCGAGGTGAGCGCCTCAGTGATCGTGCGTCCGGCGTTGACGCCCGCGTAGGCGAGGAAGGTGACCATACCCAGCGCCGACAGCGACTGCGCGGCCCCGTGCGACATCGAGGTGATCACCGGCCCGACCCGGCCCAGGCGGCCGAAGACCAGCCCGACGAGCAGGGTTCCGGCTGCGGAGCCGACGGTGAAGCCGCCGCCGGGGGTGGGCACGTGGATCAGTCCGATCGCCATGCCGACCGTGAGCCCGAGCGCGAGCCCGCCGACGTTGATGTCCGACATGCCGCGGTCGCTGTCACCGAGGTACGTGCCGACCTCGGCCATCTTGTCGCGAGGCGCGATGACCCGGAGCCGGTCGCCCATCGCGAGCACGAAGGTGTCGTGGGCGACCATGTCGACGTCACCGCGGCGGACCCGGCTGACGGTCGCCCCGAACCTGTCGAGGTCGAGCTCGCCGACCGTGTGGCCGACCAGCGGCTTGTTCGAGAGGGTGACGCGGCGGAAGTCGAGGTCGTGGCGGTCCTCCACGATGTCGTGGGACGAGACGTGCCCGAGCTGCTCGGCGACGTCGTCGAGCACGGCCCGGGGGCCGACGACCGTCACGAGGTCGTTGTGGCCGATCGTCTCGGTGTCCCGCAGGCACCATGGTCGGGTTCGCCGCGTGGGCATGCTTGAGCCGTGAGACCCCGATCTGCTGGTCGTGGGCCTCGGTGAGCATCGACACGGTCATCGGCTCGTGCACCTCGACGCGGACGGTGAGGTGGCCGATCTCCTCGCGGCGGGGGTGTGCGCCGGGCCGGCGCAGCGCCCAGGCCGCGACAGCGAGCATGACGACGACGCCGCCGAGGTAGGTGATCGAGTAGCCGATGGTCGGTGCGGCCGGGTCGGCCGCGCGGGCGGATGCCGCGGCGAGCGCGGGCGTGTTGGTGAGTGCACCGGCGTAGGCACCGGCCACGATGCCCGGCTCGAGGCTCAGTGCGCGCCCGACGAGGACGGCGACGGCCCCGACGAGGGCCAGTGCTCCGGCCACGACGAGCATGCTCGGCCAGCCCCGGCGCAACGAGGCGAAGAAGTGGGTGCCGGAGACCACGCCGACGGTGTAGGTGAAGAGCACGAGCCCGAAGATGCCGATGACCTCGGGGATCTCGAGCTCGACGCCGGTCGACGTGGCCCACGCCGAGACGCCCAGGGCCGCGAAGAGCACGGCGGCCGGACCGAGGCGCACCCCGGCCACCCGCACGTGGCCGATGGCCGCGCCGAGGGCCAGCAACACCGCCAGGAGGAGCAGGGGAGTGGCGGCCAGCTGCTCGAAGATCGCGGTCACGGTGATGATCCTTCCACTGTTTGTCAGCCGGCCATGACAGCGCTGTCCACCCGGACCACTCACGCGCCGGTCCGGGGGCGACTAGCGTTCCCGCCATGTCGCGTCTGGGACTCATCGTCAACCCCACCTCCGGCAAGAACACCGGGGCCCGGATCGGCATCGAGGCACTCACCCTCCTGCGGGCCGCGGGGGTCGAGATCGTCGACCTCAGCGCGGTCGACGCCCGCAGTGCGATGGAGCGGGGCCGAGCGGCCATCTCCGCAGGTGCGGTGGACACGATCGTGGTCGCGGGGGGTGACGGCATGGTCCATCTCGGGGCCAACCTGTGCGCCGGTACCGGGGTGCCGCTCGGCATCGTCGCGGCCGGCACCGGCAACGACATCGCCCGCGAGCTGGGCCTGCCGGTGCGCGACGCCGGAAAGGCCGTGGAGCGCATCCTCGACGGCGGAACCCGGCTCGTGGATGTGGCGAAGCACACGATGCCGTCGGGGGAGGACCGGTGGTTCCTGGGCGTCCTCGCGGCCGGTTTCGACGCCGTGGTCAACGAGCGAGCCAACCAGTGGCGGTGGCCCAAGGGGCCGATGCGCTACAACCTGGCGATCATGCGCGAGCTGCCCGTCTTCCGCGCCATCCCGTACGTCCTCGAGCTCGACGGCACCCGGATGGAGACCGAGGCGATGCTCGTCGCGGTCGGCAACGGGCCGGCCTACGGCGGCGGGATGAAGGTCACCCCGGACGCGTCGTTCGACGACGGGCTGCTCGACGTGCTGGTGCTGCACAAGCTCTCGACCGCGCAGTTCCTGCGGGTCTTCCCGACGGTCTTCAAGGGCACCCACACCAGCCACCCGAAGGTGCAGGTGCTGCGGGCGCGCACGGTGCGGCTGGAGGCGACCGGCATCGTGTCGTACGCCGACGGGGAGCGCTTCGCGCCACTGCCGATCACCCTGGAGGTCGTGCCCGGCGCGCTCACCGTGCTGGCCTGAGCGCTGACGTAGCCTGAGGCCATGCCCAGCCCCGCCGAGCGGTATGCCGCTGCCGCCGCCCGGAGCCGCCGGGACCGCGCCGAGGTCGGCCGGTTCACCGCCGGTCTCGACTTCCCGCTCGACGACTTCCAGCTACGGGCCTGCCAGGCCGTCGAGGAGGGCAAGGGGGTGCTCGTCGCGGCCCCCACGGGCGCCGGCAAGACCATCGTCGGCGAGTTCGCGGTGCACCTGGCCCTGGCCACCGGCCGCAAGGCGTTCTACACCACGCCGATCAAGGCCCTGTCGAACCAGAAGTACCACGACCTGGTGCGCGTCCACGGTGCCGACAAGGTGGGGCTGCTGACCGGTGACTCGTCGGTCAACGGTGAGGCGCCCGGTGGTCGTCATGACCACCGAGGTGCTGCGCAACATGATGTACGCCGGGTCGCGCACCCTCGACGGCCTCGGCTTCGTCGTCATGGACGAGGTGCACTACCTCGCCGACCGGTTCCGCGGGGCGGTGTGGGAGGAGGTGATCATCCATCTGCCGGAGCACGTGCAGGTGGTGTCCCTCTCGGCGACGGTCAGCAACGCCGAGGAGTTCGGTGACTGGCTCGCCGAGGTGCGCGGCAACCACGAGGTCGTCGTGTCCGAGCACCGGCCGGTACCGCTGTTCCAGCACATGCTCGTGGGAACGACGATGTTCGACCTGTTCGCCGGCAACCGGGTCAACCCCGACCTGCTGGCCGCCATCCGCACCTCGGAGCAGCGCGGGCGCTGGGACGACGAGCCTC
Source organism: uncultured Actinomycetota bacterium (assembly GCA_963751385.1). GTDB lineage: Bacteria > Actinomycetota > Actinomycetes > Actinomycetales > Dermatophilaceae > Fodinibacter. The sequence goes on from CAVVUD010000001.1 coordinate 330,628, forward strand.
GCCGCGGTGGGTCGGGGCGCGGTGGTCCCCCCGCTCGCACCCCGCGCGGCGGCGGTCGTGGCCGGGGCCGCGGGCCGGGCGGTGGCACCGGCGGACGCGGCTTCGCCCGCGGCGGACGACCCGGTGGGGGAGCGAGCCGGGCCGAGGTCATCGAGGAGCTCGACCGCGACGGGCTGCTGCCCGCCATCACCTTCATCTTCAGCCGGGTCGGGTTGCGAGGCGGCCGTCGGCCAGCTGCTCGCAGCCGGCACGCGGCTCATCACCGAGCGTGACGGTCTCCGGATCCGCCGCTACGTCGAGGAGCGGGTCGAGTCGCTCGCCGACGAGGACCTGTCGGTGCTCGGCTACTTCGACTTCGTCGAGGGCCTCTCGCGCGGGTTCGCCGCGCACCACGCCGGGATGCTGCCGCTGTTCCGTGAGATCGTCGAGGAGCTGTTCACGGCGACTCGCATCCGAGCCGTGTTCGCCACGGAGACACTGGCGCTCGGCATCAACATGCCCGCCCGCACGGTGGTGCTCGAGAAGCTCGTCAAGTTCAACGGCGAGGCCCACGTCGACATCACGCCCGCCGAGTACACCCAGCTCACCGGGCGGGCCGGGCGTCGCGGCATCGACATCGAGGGGCACGCGGTGGTGCAGTGGGCCCGCGGGGTCGACCCGCTGGCCGTGGGCGGCCTCGCGTCGACCCGCACCTACCCGCTGCGCTCCAGCTTCCGCCCCACCTACAACATGGCGGTCAACCTCGTCGCCCAGGTCGGGCGCGAGGTGGCGCGCGAGATCCTCGAGACCTCGTTCGCGCAGTTCCAGGCCGACCGCGCCGTCGTGGGCATCGCGACCGCCGTGCGCCGTAACGAGGAGGGCATGGAGGGGTACGCCGAGGCGATGCACTGCCACCTCGGTGACTTCCGGGAGTACGCCGCGCTGCGCCGCTCGCTCGCCGACGCGGAGAAGGAGGGCGTCAAGGCCCGCTCTGCGTCGCGGCGGGCCGAGGCCGCCGTGTCGCTCGAGGCGCTGCGGATCGGCGACGTCATCCGCATCCCCGCCGGGCGACGCGCCGGGTGGGCGGTCGTCGTCCAACCGGCGCGCACCGGCAAGGGCACCCCGACCGGGCCCGCGGTCGTCACCGAGGACAAGCAGTTCCGCCGGCTCACCCTGGTCGACGTGCCCGAGCCGGTCGAGGCCCTGACGCACGTCAAGGTGCCGCCGCACTTCAACCCGAAGTCGCCCAGGTCGCGCCGTGACCTGGCGACCTCACTGCGGATCGCGGTGCCCCACGGGTTCGAGGACTCGCCCCGGCGCCGGGCACGTGAGGTCACGGCGGCGGAGTCCGAGCGGGTCGAGCGCCTGCGCCGCGAGCTGAAGTCGCACCCGTGCCACCAGTGCCCCGACCGCGAGACGCACGCCCGCTGGGCCGAGCGATGGTGGCGGCTCAAACGCGAGACGGTCGGCCTGCAGCGCAAGGTCGAGGGCCGCACCAACACCGTGGCCCGCACGTTCGACCGCATCTGTGACGCCCTCGAGGCGCTCGGCTACCTCGCCGACGCCGGCACGGTGGTCACCGAGCGGGGCGAGCGGCTGCGCCGGCTCTACACCGAGAAGGACCTGCTCGCGGCGGAGTGCCTGCGCCACGACGTGTGGAAGCGGCTCGACCCCGCGGGCCTGGCCGCGGCGGTGTCCGCGCTGGTGCACGAGCCGCGCCACGAGGAGGCCGAGGTCTCGCCGCGGATGCCGAACGACGAGGTCGCCGAGGCCCTGACCCGGATGGTGCACCTCTGGTCCGAGATCGAGGACCTCGAGACCGAGCACGACCTGCCCTCGACGTCGATGCCGGACGGCGGCATGGCATGGATGGTGCACCGCTGGGCCTCGGGCGAGCGGCTCGACACCGTGCTGCGCGGTCAGGAGATGGCGGCCGGTGACTTCGTGCGCCGGTGCAAGCAGATCGTCGACCTGCTCGACCAGGTGGCCAAGGCCGCCACCGACGGCGAGCTGCGCCGCACGGCGCGCACCGCGGTCGCTGCCGTGCTGCGCGGTGTCGTCGCCGCCGACCGCCTGGACTGACGTCCCCGAGGGGTCAGGCCGAGGCCCAGCGCCTTGAGCACCCGCCCGACCGGGTTGGTGACGCCGTAGGCCTCGCCGAGCTGTTCGAGCAGCTCGGGGTCGGCGACCTCCCGTGGCAGGGCCAGGTCGACCTGCGCCACCGGGGCATCGTGGGCGACGCGCACCACGGTGGGCGCTACGTCGAGATAGGCGGATGCCGCCTCGAGGTTGGCCCGCCGGGCACCCTTGAGCGCCGGGTCGCCGCCGTCGACGGCCGCCCGCAGGCCGGCGAGGCTGCCGTAGGACGCGATGAGCTGGGCGGCGGTCTTGTCGCCGATGCCCTTCACACCGGGCAGGCCGTCACTGGTGTCACCCCGCAGCACCGACATGTCGAGGTACGCCTCCCCGTTCGGCACGGCGTACCGCTCGTGCAGGTAGGCCTGCGTCGCGATGTCGGGGTCGCGGACCCCGCCCTTGCCGGTGTACAGCACCCGGATCCCGTGTGCGTCGTCGACGAGCTGGAGCAGGTCGCGGTCGCCGGTGACGACGTCGACCGGCATGACGCCGCGGTGCCGGGCGGTCAGCGTTCCGATGACGTCGTCGGCCTCGAACCCCGGTGCGCCCAACCTGGTGATGCCGATGGCGCGCAGGGCGTCGCGGATCAGCGGCACCTGGGGGGTGAGGTCGTCGGGGCTCTCCTCGACGACGTCGGACCCCTGGATCAGGCGGTGCGTCTTGTAGGTGGGGACGAGGTCGACTCGCCACTGCGGCCGCCAGTCGTCGTCCCAGCAGGCGACCAGGTGGGTGGGCCGGTGCGCCGTCACCAGGGTGGCGATCATGTCGAGGAAGCCGCGCAGGGCGTTGGTCGGTGTCTCGCCGGGGGTGCTGCGCTGGTCGGGCACGCCGAAGAAGGCGCGGAAGTACAGCGAGGCGGAGTCCAGCAGCATGAGGCGGTCCGGCATGGCCCGAGAGTAGCCGTCCGGGACGACCACGCCGAGGGGGCGAACCCTCCCGGTGCGTGTCGGCGGGGCGCACTACCCTGAGCACGTGGAAGACCTCGATCGTCGCATCGTCGACCTCCTCGCCCGGGATGGCCGGATCAGCTTCACCGACCTCGGCAAGGCCCTGGGCATGTCGACCTCCGCCGTGCACCAACGGGTGCGGCGGCTGGAGCAGCGTGGCGTCGTCAAGGGGTACACGGCCAAGCTCGACCACTCGGCCCTCGGCCAGCAGCTGACCGCGTTCATCTCGATCACCCCGCTCGACCCGGCGGCCCCGGACGACATCCCCGAGCGGCTGCACGAGGTGCCCCAGATCGAGGAGTGCCACTCGGTCGCCGGTGACGAGAACTACATCCTCAAGGTGCGGGTCGCGACGCCGCACGAGCTCGAGGAGCTCATCGCCACCGTCCGGGGTGTCGCCAACGTCTCGACCCGCACGACGGTCGTGCTCTCGACGCCGTGGGAGTGAGCGGGCCGACCGGCCTGTCGGCCGACCTCCAGCGCTACCTCCAGCAGGGGCGCGACGGCCTGCTGCGCGCCCTCGACGGCGTGTCCGAGTACGACGCGCGCCGCCCCCTGACCCCGTCGGGCACCAACCTGCTGGGCCTGGTCAAGCACGTCGCGGGCGTCGAGCTCGGCTACCTCGTGGAGTCGGTCGGCCGCGAGGCGCCGGTGCTGCCCTGGAACGAGGACGGATCGGTCTGGGAGGGCGGCGACATGTGGCCGCTCGCCAGCGAGAGCCGCGAGTACCTCGTCGACCTCTACCGCTCGGTGTGGGCCCTGACCGACGCCTCGATCGCCGAGCTGCCGCTCGACGCCCCGGCGACGCGTTGCCTGGTGGCCGGAGGAGCGCCGAGTGACCACCTTCGGTCACCTGCGTCGTGCGGTGCGTGGCCGAGACCGCGCAGCACGCGGGCCACGCCGACATCCTGCGTGAGGGGCTCGACGGTCAGGGCGGGCGCGACCACGACGACCTCGGCGACGCCGACACCTGGTCCGCGTACGTCGCGCGGATCCAGCAGGCGGCCGACGAGCCCGCTGGCGGCTCAGCGCCCGATGTCGGCCACACGGCGCCGTGACCGCACCAGGTCTGGGGGGAGCCCAGGTCGAGCCGCCGGCCCCCGAGACGTAGACGACGTCGAAGAGCTCGGCGCTCGTCGACGACCGTCGGCAGGCCGCTTCTGGCCGATGGTGAGATGCCCCGACGACGTAGCCCGAGGAGCGCTGTGCCGCAGCCGGATCCGCCATGCACCCGCTTGACCGAGCCGCGGCCATCGCCTTGAGGTCGCGCTCCGGCACGATCGCGACGGCGAGCCGGCGCCGGGTCGACGAGCAGGGTCTTGAACACCTGCTCCGGCGGCAGCCCGAGCACCTCGGCCTCGAGGCCGAACGACCGGCTCCCGGGTCGTGGTCGTAGGTGCTGGTGAAGCGCCCGCTGCGGTGAGGCCACCGTGGCGGGCGTCCCGGACGGGTCACGCGCGGCATACGGCGAGGGTAGGCCTCGACGTGGGCAGGTGAGCCGCGAGGATGCCGTCAGGCTCAGGTCGAGCGCTCGCCGCGCGCTCAGGCGAGGTCGGCGACGGATGCCGCGTGGCTGGCCCCGGCGCCCACGAGCGCCGCCTCGTGCACGGCATCCATGTCGTGGCTCTCGCGCCACCAGCGCTGACCGGCCTCGGGGAGGGTGTAGATCGGGTCGTAGTAGACGTACTCGCGCGACAGCGCCTGGTCGTCGCCGGCCTCGATCGAGGTGCGGTAGTGCTTGCGCCAGAACGACATCCCGCGCCCGGTCTCGTACGTCTCGGCCTGGTGCACCCAACGCTTGCCGACGAAGGGGACGTCGCAGACGATGCGGGGGGTGGCGAACCCGGGCAGGTAGCCCATGATCGCCTGTTGGAGGTCCTGGGCCTCCTTGAGCGAGAGCCGCCAGTGCTCGGCGAACGGGATCATGTCGCACATGTAGAAGTAGTACGGCGTGATCGACGCCTCGTCCTGGAGGGCGAAGCAGAGGTCGAGCAGCGCCTTGGGGGAGTTGTTGACCCCGCGCATCAGCACGCCTTGGTTGCGCACGTCGCGCACGCCGGCGTCGAGCATCGCCCGGGTGGCCTTCGCGACGAGCGGGGTGACCGACTGGGCGCTGTTGACGTGGGTGTGGATGGCCAGCGACACCCCGCGCGAGCGGGCCTTGGCGCAGACGCGGGCCACGCCCTCGACGACGTCGTCCTGCAGCCAGTGCTGGGGCAGGCCCATCAGCGCCTTGGTGGCGAGCCGGACGTCGCGGATGTTGTCGACCTCGAGCAGCTTGTCGAGGAACCCCTCGAGGTTCTTCCACGGCATGTTGGCCACGTCGCCGCCGGAGACGACGACGTCGCGCACCTCGGGGGAGCGGTGCAGGTAGTCGAGCATCGCGGCGTAGCGGTCGACCGGCTTGCCGGCCAGCTTGAGCTTGGCGAACTGCGGCGTCGAGTTGCCGACGAGGTCCATCCGGGTGCAGTGGCCGCAGTACTGCGGGCACGTCGGCAGCATCTCGGCGAGCACCTTGGTGGGGTAGCGGTGGGTGAGCCCTTCGACGGCCCACATGTCGTGCTCGTGCAGGCTGTCTCGCGTCGCGAACGGGTGGCTCGGCCAGTCGGTGCGTCGGTCGGAGAACACCGGGAGCATGTAGAGGCGCACCGGGTCGGCGTAGAAGGCCGCGGTGAACGCGGCGCCCGCCGCCGGCATCGCGTCGTCGGTGCTCGGCACCATCGTGTTCATCATCTGCGGCGGGACGAGCATCGACATCGTCGCCCGCTCGGCCTGGTCGCGCTCGAGGTCGGCGTAGAACCGGTCCTCGAGCAGGTCGCCCATCAGCGCCCGCAGCTGCGCCACGTTCTTGACGCAGTGCGCCCGCTGCCACTGGGCGTCGGCCCACTGCTCGGCGGTGACGTCGCGCCACCCCGGAAGGCGGGTCCAGTCGGGCTCAACCAGCTCACGACGCCGGTAGGCGTAGGGCTGGTCGATGTTCGTCGTCATGACTGGCAGGATACGCAATTGATGACGCCCTAGTCACGTCGTGCCGCAAATACTGCGGTGGCGTGTCGCATGATGAGGAGATTCTTGTGCGCACCACTCCTTCCTCCCCGGTCGGCCTGCACCGCGTGATCGACCCCGCGGGGCGCTGCGCTGCCGCAGGCGGCCACCGTCATCGACCCATCGCCGGAGCTCTGGCCCGACGAGGTGCTCATCGCCGTCGAGACCCTGAACCTCGACGCGGCCTCGTTCCGCCAGCTGTCCGAGAAGCACGGCGGAGACGGGGGTGCCGTGCGCGCGGAGGTGCTCGACATCGTCGCCGCCCGCGGCAAGATGCAGAACCCGGTCACCGGGTCCGGCGGCATGCTCATCGGCACCGTCGCCGAGGTGGGGCCCGACTCGCCCCTCGGCCTGGCCGTCGGCGACCGTGTCGCCACCCTGGTCTCGCTCTCGCTCACCCCCCTCACCCTCACCGACGACCTCGCCCGCTGGGACGGCCGCTCCGAGCGGGTCCCCGCCCAGGGCACCGCCGTGCTCTTCGGCCGCTCCATCGCGGCCCGCCTGCCCGACGACCTCTCTCCCGGTCTGGCTCTGATGGTCATGGACGTCTGCGGCGCGCCCGCCCTCGTGTCGCGGGTGGTGGGGGAGTACGTCGAGCGCGGTGTCGCGCCGACCGTCGCCGTGCTCGGCGGTGCCGGCAAGTCAGGGTCGTTGTCGCTCGCCGCGGCGCGCGACGCAGGGGCCGGCCGATGCATCGCCGTCGTCCCCGTCGAGCGCGAGGCCGGCCTGCTCGAGGGGACTGGCCTCGCCGACGAGGTCGTCGTCGCCGACGCCCGCTCGCCGCTCGGTCTCTCGGATGCCGTGGCCGCGGCGGGCGGCCCTGCCGACGTCACCGTCGTCTGTGTCGACGTGCCCGGCTGCGAGCAGCCGGCGATCCTCGCCACCGCGCAGGGCGGCACGATCATCTACTTCTCGATGGCCACGAGCTTCTCCGCCGCGGCCCTCGGGGCCGAGGGCCTCGCCGCCGACGTGCGGATGCTGGTGGGCAACGGCTACGTGCCCGGCCACGCCGACCTGGCGCTCGACCTGCTGCGCAGGACCCCCGCCGTGCGCGAGCTCTTCGAGGCCCGCCTCGCCGACTGACGGCGCAGTGGTGGTTCGTCGAGGTCGGTGGCGAGACGTCGTGGCGCGCGGCTCCTCACCCGCTGCGGGTGACGCACCCGGGCGCCGCCGGAATTACCGTCGGGGGGTCCGGACGCTCCCTCCTCGCTGCGCGGGGAGAGCCTCGTCACGCCCTGCCAGGAGACCCATGACCCGATCGACAGCCCGCCGCCTCGCTCCCATCGCCGTCGTCGCGCTCGCCCTCCTGGTCGGGGGCTGTTCCTCCGACGACTCCACGGACACCGAGCGTTTCGCCCGCCGCCAGTGCCGCGGCGTCCGCGTCCGAGGCCTTCTGCAGCGGTTTCGCCGACCTCAAGACCGATGCCGCCGACCTCACGTCGACCAGGGTCGACACGACCGGGAGCGCCGAGGAGGTCCAGCAGCAGATCGACGAACTCCAGGGCAAGGCCGACAAGGTCCGCGACGACCTGAACACGATGATGACGGAGTCCCAGGGTGGCCCGGCGGCCGCGGTGATCGGTGCGCTGAACCAGAAGGCCGACGCCCTGCGCGCCCAGCTGACCATCGCCAAGACCGACGCCCAGGCCGACCTCGGCCCGAAGATCACCGCCGCCCAGGAGGAGATCACCCAGGCGATCGAGCCGGTGACCGCCGCCGTGAGCAAGTTCTGCCCCTCGAGCTGAATCACCCACCGGGTCGCTCGACCCGGTGACCCGTCCCACCACGACCCGCGGCGCCGCCGGTGCCGCGACCCCACCACCGAAGGGAAGCACGATGTCAGACGACACCACCGACCAGACCCCCGAGTTCACCGCCGAGGTCGCCGCCGTGAGCGACGGCGCGCGCACCCTGTTCATCGCGGACTTCAACGAGACCTCCGCGGCCCACGAGGCGTACGAGGCCCTCAAGTCGCTCGAGGACGGTCGTCACTTCGCGATCGACGGCGTCATCGTCGTCAACCGCGACGCCGACGGCAAGCTCGAGATCGAGAAGGCCACCGACCACTCCACCAAGAAGGGCCTGAAGTGGGGCCTCGTCGGCGGTGCGGCCCTGGGCCTGATCTTCCCGCCGTCGATCATCGGCAGCGCCGCCGCGCTGGGTGCAGGCGGAGCCGCGCTCGGCAAGGCCCACCAGCTGCACGACAAGATCGGGCTCGAGAAGGACCTCTCCGACGCGGTCGCCCCCGGCCACTCCGGCATCGTCGCCCTCGTGTCCGACCCCGGTGCGGTCGAGATCCGCGAGGCCCTGGCCAAGGCGAACGGCATCGTCGAGCACGCCGTCAGTGACGTCGTGGCCAAGGACATCCGCGCCGTCGCGGACGAGGTCGAGAAGGGCTGACCCCTTCCTGTTCGTCCATGACCGGCTCGGTCCCGCTCGGCGGGGCCGAGCCGGCGTGCGTCCGGATCGGGCGCGCGTCCCACTCAGGTCCGCTGGATTTGCCCGCGAGGGCGCCGCGGAGTTGGGTTGGGGCATGAGCACGACAACCGGCACGGCATCCAGCACGGCGGACCAGTCGTGAGGGGCATCTACCTGGCCGGCACCGAGGCACGCTCGGGCAAGTCCGCCGTCGCGGTCGGCCTCGTGGCCAGGTTGGCCCGCAAGCACGCCCGGGTCGGGGTGTTCCGCCCGATCGTGCGTGGTGGTGCTCCCGACGAGCTGCTGCGGGTGCTGCTCCAGGAGGCACCGACCGACCTCACCGCCGAGCAGGCGTGGGGAGTGACCCACCACGCGCTGCACACGGACCCCGCAGCCGCGCTCGGCACCGTCGTCGACCGCTTCCACGCCATCGCGCAGGGCCACGACGTGGTGCTCGTCGTGGGCTCGGACTTCACCGACGTCGCAGCACCCACGGAGTTCTCGACCAACGCCGCGATCGCCGCCGACCTGGGCACCCCGCTGGTCCTCGTCGCTCCTGCTCGCGGTCGCGACACCCGTGAGCTCGCGGCCAGCACGTGGGCCGCGGTCTCCGCTGCTCGCGCCGGCCACGCCCACGTCGCCGGCCTCGTCGTCAACCAGGTCGTCGACGACGAGCGTGATGCCGTGCTCGCCGCGGTCCGTGCCCGCGTCGGTGCGGTACCCGTCTGGGCACTGTCCGAGGCCCCGCTCCTGCGCGCACCGACCGTCGCCGACCTCGTGGCGGCGTGCGGGGGCACGCTGGTGCACGGCGACGCCGAGCTGCTCGACCGCGAGAGCCTCGGGCTGGTGGTGGCCGCGATGTCGATGCCCCACGTGATCGACCGCCTCTTCGAGGGCGCCACCGTCATCGTGCCGGGCGACCGCGACGACGTCGTGCTCGGCGTGCTGCTGGCCCACCACGCACGCACCCTGCCGACGCTGTCCGGGGTCGTGCTCAACGGCGGGTTCCAGCTCTCGCCCCAGGTCGACCGGCTGATCGCCGGCCTCGAGGTGCGGCTGCCGATCGTCTCAGCCGAGCAGGGGACCATGGCGGTCGCGTCGGCGCTGGGCCGCGTCGAGGGACGGATCACGGCCGACTCCGCCCGCAAGATCCGGGCCGCGGTGGCGCTGCTCGACCAGACCGACGACGCCCACCTCGACGCCCTCGTCGGCGAGGGTGTGGGCGCCCCCGAGGGTGCCGTCACCCCACTCATGTTCGAGCACGACCTCGTCGAGCGGGCCCGGGCCGCCGGGGCGCACATCGTGCTCCCCGAGGGCGGCGAGGAGCGCATCCTGCGTGCTGCGGACCAGGTGCTCTCCCGGGGGATCGCCCGGCTCACCCTGCTCGGCGACGAGGAGGAGATCCGGGCGAGTGCCCGCCAGCTCGGCGTCGACATCGACCGGGCCGCCGTCGTCGACCCGGCGACCAGCCCGTGGCGCGAGGAGTTCGCGGCGGAGTACGCACAGCTGCGCGCCCACAAGGGCGTCACGGCCGAGCTGGCCTACGACCGGGTCGTCGATCCCTCCTACTTCGGCACGATGATGGTGCACGGGGGGCTGGCCGACGGCATGGTCTCGGGGTGCGTCACGACCACCGCCCACACGATCCGGCCGGCGCTCGAGGTCGTGCGCACGGCGCCGGGGGTCTCGGTCGTCTCGAGCGTGTTCATCATGTGCCTCGCCGACCAGGTGCTCGTCTACGGTGACTGCGCCGTCAACCCCGACCCCACTGCCGAGCAGCTCGCCGACATCGCGATCTCCTCGGCGCGCACGGCGCAGCGGTTCGGCATCGAGCCGCGCGTCGCGATGCTGTCCTACTCGACCGGGGAGTCGGGCACCGGCGCCGACGTCGAGAAGGTGCGCGCCGCCACGGCGCTGGTCCGCGAGCGGGCGCCCGAGCTGCTCGTCGAGGGCCCGATCCAGTACGACGCCGCGGTCGACCCGCGAGTCGCCCGCACCAAGCTCCAGGGCAGCGCGGTCGCCGGGCATGCAACCGTGCTCGTCTTCCCCGACCTCAACACCGGCAACAACACCTACAAGGCGGTGCAGCGCAGCGCCGACGCGGTGGCGATCGGCCCGGTGCTGCAGGGCCTGAACAAGCCGGTCAACGACCTGTCCCGCGGGGCGCTCGTGCGCGACATCGTCAACACGGTCGCCATCACCGCGGTGCAGGGAGGACCGGCATGAGCACCCACCCCCACGTGCTGGTCGTCAACGCCGGCTCGTCGTCCCTGAAGTACCAGCTGATCGACGCCTCCAGCGGGGTCACGGCGGCGGTCGGCCTGGTGTCCGAGATCGGTGGTGCCAGCCGGCATCGACACGAGGTCGGTGGCCGCACCCACGACACGGCCCTGGACTGTGCCGACCACGGCGTCGCCTTCGCCGCGGCCCGCGCCGCACTGGCCGAGCACGGTCCCCGTTTCGACGACGACGACCTCGTCGCCGTGGGGCACCGCGTCGTCCACGGGGGCCTCCGGTTCACCGAGCCGGTGGTGGTCGACGACGACGTCATCGCCGCCCTGCGCACCCTCTCGCCGCTCGCGCCGCTGCACAACCCCGCCAACGTCGAAGGCGTCGTGCGCGCCCAAGCCGCGTTTCCCGGCATCCCGCACGTCGCGGTCTTCGACACCGGCTTCCACCGCACCCTGCCGCCGGCGGCGTACACCTATGCCGTGCCGCGCGCGTGGCGCGACGAGCACCGCGTGCGGCGCTACGGGTTCCACGGCAGCTCCTACGCCTGGGTCTCGCGGCGCACCGCGGCGCTGCTCGGCCGGGAGCCCGAGGACGTGCGGATGGTCGTGCTGCACCTCGGCAACGGCGCCAGCGCGTGTGCCGTCGACGGTGGGCGCAGTGTCGACACCTCGATGGGGCTGTCGCCGGCCGAGGGGCTCGTCATGGGTACTCGTTCCGGTGACGTCGACCCCGCGCTGGGCGGCTACCTGGCGCGGGTGGCCGGGGTGTCCGCGTCGGGCTACGACCGCGCGCTCAACCGCGAGAGCGGGTTGCTCGGGCTGTCGGGGGTCTCGGACTTCCGGACGGTGGTCGAGAGGCGCGAGGCGGGGGATGCCGATGCCACGCTCGCGTTCGACGTGACCGTGCACCGCATCCGCAAGTACGTCGGTGCGTATGCCGCCGTGCTGGGTCGCCTCGATGCGCTCGTGTTCACCGGTGGCATCGGTGAGCGGAGCGCCGTGCTGCGGGAGGCCGTTGTCGACGGGCTCGGGGTGCTCGGGTTGCGTCTCGACGGCGGGGCCAACACCGCCGGGCCGGCTGAGCGTGTGGTGTCGGCGGCGGACAGCTCGTCGCCGGTGTGGGTGGTGCCGACCGACGAGGAGCGCGAGATCGCGCGCGCGACCCTGGTGGTGCTGGGCGTGGACCACGCGCTCTGACCCGGTCGGGTCGGATTCGGTTGTCCACAGGGCGACTTCGGTGGTCGGCGTTGTCCACAGGCGGGTGCGGTCGGACGGTGCACTGTCACCGGACATGCGTACGATTAACGCATGGACGGGGACGTGGTGGTCGGGGCGGGTCGTGGACCCGGGTTCGGGTGTGCCGGTGGGCTTTTCGGATGCCGTGAGGGTGGTCTCGGGTGGTGCGCCGGTGGGGGTGGTGGACGGGTTCCGGGCGTGGTTGGCCACGGTGGACGTGGGCTCGCTCTCGGATCGGGAGCGGGTGGACCTGGTCGCCGAGTTTGGAGCGGGTGAAGGGGGCGGCCTCGGCGGCTCAGGCGCGGGCCACGGATGCGGTGGCGTGTTCGCAGCGGGTGGTGGCGCGCGCGGGACGTGGCGCCGGTCGGTGGGTGCCCAGGTGGCGTTGGCCCGGCGGGAGTCACCGTCGCTTGGGGGACCGGTTCGTGGGGTTGAGCCGGGCGTTGGTGCACGAGATGCCGCTGACGATGGCTGCCCTGTCGGCGGGGTTGTGCAGCGAGCGGGTGGCGGTCGCGGTCGTCGCCGCCACGGCCACCTTGTCGGGGAGGACCGCGGCGTGGTGGATGCCCGGGTGGGTCCGCTGCTGGGCCGGCTCGGGGTCAGGGCCGCCGGTGGGGCGGCGGCCCGGGTGGCCGCGGAGCTGGACGCGGCGTCGGTGGTGGCCCGGATGGCGGCGGCGGTGCGCAGCCGGCGGGTGACGGTGCGGCCGGCTCCGGACGGGATGGCGTACCTGAGCGTGTTGGGTCCGCTCAAGGACGTGGTCGGCGCCCATGCGGCGTTGCAGGCCCGGTCCAAGGCGGTGGTGGCGGGTCAGTGCCCGGGCGAGGGGCCGCAGGGTCGGGGGGTGGGTGCGGTCGCGGCGGACACCGCGTTGGCGTTGTTGTCCGGGCGGGAGGTCGGTCAGCTGCAGCCGGTGGAGGTGCACCTGGTGATCACCGACCGGGCCCTGCTGGGCAGTGGTGACCTGGACAGGTCGGTGTTCGAACCGGCCCGGGTCCCCGGTCACGGCAGTGTCCCGGCCCCGGTGGCCCGGGCCTGGCTGCGTGAAGGCCTGCACGCTCACGGAACGGCGCCGACGCCACGCCCAGCGAGACGAGCCCGGCCCGGGTGTGGCTGCGGCGGTTGTACACCAGCCCGGACGGGCGGGACCTGGTCGCGATGGACTCCCGACGGCGCCTGTTCGGTGGGTTGCTGCGCCGGATGCTGGTGCTGCGCGATGACGTGTGCACCACCCCCTGGTGCGAGGCACCGATCGTGCACGCCGACCACACCACCCCCGTCCACCAGGGCGGACGCACCACCTTCGAGGAGGGCGCCGGCAAGTGCGCCCGCTGCAACCAGGGCAAGGAAGCCCCCGGCTGGCACCACCGGGTGACCGTGAGGCAACAGCACGACGCGGGCGAGCAGCACGTGAACGGCGAGCGGAGCCGTCAGCACAGTCGGCGCCGAGGCGACGACCGTGAGCTGAGCCGGCGCCGAGTCGACCCTGAGTTCGGCCGGCGGATCGTGCAGGTGAGCACCCCACTCGGCCACCACTACGACTCCGAACCACCACCCCTGCTCGGCTGGGGCAGCGAACCCTTCCCGTCACGTCGCAGTTCGAACGTGCCGCACGCGGCACCAAGCGCGCCCGCCGAGCCGATACCTGGGTCGAGGTCCGATCCGAACCCGGAGCGAAGCGGCGAAGGTCGGTCGGCCGTGGTCGCGAGCCCCGGCCGGCGCACGAGCGCAAACGGCCGCTGTGCCGACAGCGAACGCGGCTACCTGGGCGGATCCCGCGACGCCCGCGAGTCACCAGCCACCTCGAACGCCAGTTGTGCCGAATGTTGAACTGACGGCCTCGGCGAGCAGGGCGAGCGCGTCTCACCGTGGGGCGGGCCAGATGACCGCTCGTCGACGACCAGCGGGTCGAGGGCTCCTAGAGTGACGCCATGGCCACCACGCTCTACCGCCGCGGGCGGGTCAGGACACCCGACCGGCCCGACGCGACGGCCTTCGTGGTCGTCGACGGGCGGTTCGCCTGGATCGGTGACGAGCAGGGTGCACAGGGGCACGTCGACGTCGCGGAGGCTGTCGTCGACCTCGACGGCGCGATCGTCCTGCCGGCCTTCGTCGACGCCCACGCGCACCTGTCGCACACCGGGATGGGGCTCCGTGGGGTCGACCTCACCGGCACGACCTCCGTGCCCCAGGCCCTGCGCGCCGTCGAGCACGCGGTGCGGCGCGGGGGCGGGAGGCCGCTCTTCGTCCTGAACTGGCAGGAGCACGACTGGGCCGAGGACCGCGCCATGACGGCAGCCGAGCTCGACCGGGCCTCGTTCGGCGGGGTCGTCTACGCATCGCGGATCGACGGTCACTCGGCGGTGGTGTCCAGCGCGCTGGCCATGATGTCCGGCGCCGACCGGCTCGACGGCTGGATGGGCGACGGGTTCGTGACCCGTGACGCCAAGAACGCCGCTCGAGCCGCCTTCGACGCCGCACGCAGCGCCGTCCAGCGGCGTGAGGACGTGGAGGCCGCCCTGCGAGCCGCGGCCGCGCAGGGCATCGCCGTGCTCCACGAGTGCGGTGGCCCGCTGCTGACCTCGGCCGGTGACTTCGCCGACGTGCTCGAGCTCGGCCGCAGGCCGCACCTCCCGCGCACGGTCGGCTACTGGGCCGAGTCGGTCACGGAACCGGAACAGGCGCGCGCCCTGGTCGCGCTGCACGGCGCGGCCGGCCTCGGTGGTGACCTCAACATCGACGGGTCGATCGGGTCGCACACCGCCCACCTGCGCCACGACTACGGCGACGACCCCGGATGCCGGGGCACCGCCTACCGCTCCAGCACCGACGTGCGCGACCACGTCGCCGCCTGCGCCCTGGCCGGCGTCCAGAGCGGGTTCCACGTCATCGGCGACGCCGGGATGGACACCGTGCTCGAGGGGTACGAGGCAGCGGCCGACCTCGTGGGACTCGAGGTCGTGCGGGCGACCCGGCCGCGGCTCGAGCACGCCGAGATGGTCGACGCCACCGGCATCGCCCGGATGGCCCGCCTGGGCCTGGTGGCGAGCGTGCAGCCGTCCTTCGACGCGTTGTGGGGCGGTGCGGCGGGCATGTACGAGGCCCGCCTGGGTCGCGACCGGGTGCGCGGCACCAACCCGTTGGCCACCTTCGCGGCGCAGGGCGTGCGCCTCGCATTCGGCTCGGACTCCCCGGTGACGCCGTTCGACCCCTGGACCGCCGTCCGGGCCGCGGTCGAGCACCACGAGGCCGAGCAGCGGCTCAGCGTCGCCACGGCGCTCACCGCCCACACCGCCGGGGGCCACGAGGCGGCGCACGAGGACGGTGGGGGAGTGCTTCGCATCGGAGGGCCGGCCACCTTCGCGGCGTGGCACGCCCCTCAGACCGACACCGACGGCCTGCCCGAGGTGCGCGGCGACTCAGCCCTGCCCACCTGCAGGCTCGCCGTCCGCGACGGCACGCAGCTGCTCACGCCCTGACCGCTCCGAGCCAACGCCTCGACGTCATCTGCACCCCAGTGCCCAGGCCGCACCGGGGCGTGCCGGTTCTGTCGCGCGGACGAGGCCCGCACGACCGCGCGGGGCGGATTCCGGGACGTCCGACAGATCCTGTCGTCCCGGGCCCCAGGCGCCGAAAATACTGTCGCCGAGGTTGGTAGATTGGCGTCGTGTCTCCACCTGCGCGCCCACTCCTCGATCTCGACCCCGCGACCGTCCGCAAGGCCCGCAGCCTGGCCCGGAAGGCCGGCAAGCCGGTGGTCGACCTCGCCCGCAGCCACACCACCGTGTCGGTGGAGCGAGCGACCCTGCGCCTGGCCGGGCTCGCCGGCGCCGACCACGAGAACGTGCCGTGGGTCAACCACCTCGTCGACGCCGTGCGTCACGACGTCGGCCTCGAGCACGGGGTCACGTCCCCGGTCTGGGACGCCCTTCGCCGCGGAGCGGCCCCTGACCTGCTGACCCTGGCGCAGAAGTCCGCGAGCGGCAGCGTCTCCTTCCGCCTGCCCGAGGGCAGGGACGGCACCGCGGCCCGCAAGGCGGCTCGCACGTCGGTCGCTCGCGGCATCCGCACCATCGACCGTCAGCGGGCGGCGCGCGACCGCCTGGTGAGCCGCTACGGCGACCCGAGGCAGAAGCCGTGGATCTACCTCATCGTCGCCACCGGCGACATCCACGAGGACATCCCGCAGGCCCAGCAGGCCGCCCGCGAAGGTGCCGACGTCATCGCCGTGATCCGCTCCACCGGCCAGAGCCTGCTCGACTTCGTGCCCGAGGGGGCGACCCGTGAGGGCTACGCCGGCACCTACGCCACCCAGGAGAACTTCCGGCTGATGCGGGCCGCCCTCGACGAGTCGAGCAAGGAGCTCGGGCGGTACGTGCGGCTCACCAACTACGCCAGCGGCCTGTGCATGCCCGAGATCGCGGCGCTGGCCGGCCTCGAGCGGCTCGACATGATGCTCAACGACTCGATGTACGGCATCCTCTTCCGCGACATCAACCCGATCCGCACCTTCGTCGACCAGCGGTTCAGCCGCCAGGTGCACGCCCGCGCCGGCATCATCATCAACACCGGCGAGGACAACTACCTCACCACCGCGGATGCCGTCGAGGCGGCGCACACGGTCACCGTGAGCCAGCTGCTCAACGAGTACTTCGCCAAGGAGGCCGGCCTCGAGGACTGGCAGCTGGGCCTGGGCCACGCGTTCGAGATCGCCCCCGAGATCCCCGACAGCTTCCGCCTCGAGCTCGCCCACGCGCTCCTCGCCCGCCACCTGTTCCCCGACGCGCCGCTGAAGTGGATGCCGCCCACCAAGCACATGACCGGCGACGTCTTCCGCGGCTACCTGCTCGACGGCTTCTTCAACCTCGTCGGCGCCATGACCGGTCAGGGCATCCTCCTGGTCGGCATGATGACCGAGGCCGTCGTCACCCCCTGGCTGTCCGACCGAGACCTCGCCCTGCAGAACGTGCGCTACGTGCTCAACGCCGCCGGCGGGCTCACCGAGGACTTCCACCCACCGCGCGACGGGCTGATCCAGACGCGCGCACGGCAGGTGCTGGGGGAGGCGGTCGACCTGCTCGACACCATCGTCAGCGACACCACCACCCGCGGCACCCAGTACCCCCAGCCACTGCTGGCCGCCATCGCGGACGGCACCTTCGGCCTGATGAAGCGACCCCCCACCCAGGGCAAGGGACTCGACGGTGTGTTCACCAAGGCCGACGGGTACGACAACCCCGCGACCACGCTGCTCGAGGAAGGGGCCACCCGATGATGACCCGCCGCCGCGACGCCCACGACGCCCAGCGCCGGATGGAGCACGCCGTCGAGGGGGACCTCAGCCTGGCCGAGCCCGGCCCCGTGGTCCGTCCGTTCGGAGACACCACCGGCGACGGCATGGTGCAGATCTCGTTCACCCTGCCGCTGCCGCACGACAAGCGGGCCGAGGGGGCCGCGCTCCAGCTCGCCACCAAGATGGGGCTGGACCCCGCGCTGCTCGTGCACGCCAAGGCGATGGGCCCGCACTTCACCTTCTTCGTCGTCTACGGCTCGGTGACACACCTGGTCGACGTTCGCGACGTCGAGGTCGTCGAGCGCGAGTTCCCGCTGCTCACCTCGAAGGAGATCAACGCCGAGATCAAGCGACGCCTGCGCCGCAAGCTCGTCGTCGTCGGCGCCTGCATCGGCACCGACGCCCACACGGTCGGCATCGACGCCATACTCAACATCAAGGGTTTCGCAGGCGAGAAGGGCCTGGAGTACTACCGCGAGATGACGGTGGTGAACCTCGGTGCCCAGGTGCTCGTCCCCGACCTGGTCAACACCGCTCGTGAGGTGCGCGCGGATGCCGTGCTCGTCTCGCAGGTCGTCACCCAGAAGGACGCCCACATCCACAACACGACGGCCATGTCGGCCGCGTTCCGGGAGGCCTTCCCGGCCGGCCGGGTACCCCTGCTCGTCGTCGGGGGCCCACGCTTCGAGGAGGGGTCCAGCGTCGACCTCGGCGTCGACCGGGTCTTCGGCCGCGGCACCACCCCCGGTGAGGTCGCCTCGTACCTCGTGCACGAGCTCGCCACGGCGCAGACGCAACTCGACCCGAGAGGAACCCAGCGATGACCCGCGCCGAGGTCGGCCTCACCGTCACCCACCGCCGGTACGTGGCCTACAGCCACGCCCACTACGCCGGAAACCTCGTCGACGGCGCCTACTCCCTGGCCGCGTTCGGTGACGTCGCCACCGAGCTGTGCATCCGCACGGACGGCGACGAGGGCCTGTTCGCCTCGTACTCGTCCGTGCAGTTCCTCGCGCCGGTACGGGCCGGTGACGTGATCGAGATCGAGGCACGCCTGGTGCGCGTCGGAACCCGTTCGCGAGAGATGGAGTTCGAGGTGCGCGTCGTGGGGCGGGGCAACCCGGGGCGGGGCGAGTCCGCCGCGGACGTGCTCGACCCGCCCGTGGTCGCGACCACCGCCCGAGGGGTCGTGGTGGTTCCCCCGACGGTGTGACCTACCGTTGGCGGGTGCCCACCCCGCTCCGGTTTGCCGCCCGCCCGGCAGCCGCCGTCGCCGCCGGCCTGTGCCTGTGGCTGGCGTTCCCGGAGGCGAACGCCTGGTGGCTCGCACCCGTCGGGGTGGCCCTGTTGGGCTGGGCCACGCTGACCGCCGGTGGGCGTCACGGAGCGGTGCTGGGCCTGCTCGGAGGGCTGGCGTTCTTCGTGCCCGTCCTGTCCTGGTCCGGTGTCTACGTCGGCGCCCTGCCGTGGTTCGCGCTGGCAACCCTCGAGGCGCTCTACGTCGCAGCCATGTCGGCGGTCGTCGGGTTCGCCGGTCGGCGGCTCACCGACGCCGGCCACGCCGGTGTGGCCTATCTGCTGGTGCCCTTGGGTTGGGTCGTCCAGGAATGGGCCCGGGGCGCCACCCCTTACGGCGGGTTCCCTTGGGCGAGACTGGCCTTCAGCCAGGCCGACAGCCCGTTGGCCCACGTCGCACGGTGGCTGGGCGCTCCGGGGGTGACGTTCGCCGTGGCGGTCGTCGGCACCCTGCTCCTCGTCGCCGCCACCTGTGCGGTCCACCGGTCGTTCACCCGCGCCGCGGTCTCCGCGGTCGCGGCGGTCGGCCTCATGGCACTCGTGCCCCTGGCGATCCCGCTTCCCACGGACGGCCGCGATGTCCCGGTGGGCTTCGTCCAGGGCAACGTGCCGCAGGCCGGGCTGGAGTTCAATGCGCAGCGCCGGGCCGTGCTCGACAACCACGTCAACGGCACCGAGCAGCTCGCCCGGACGGCGCCCGACGACCTCACCCTCGTGGTCTGGCCCGAGAACTCCTCCGACATCGACCCGTTCCGCAACCCCGACGCCGCCGCCCAGATCGAGCGGGCCCGCACGGCGGTCGGGGTGCCGCTGCTCGTCGGGGCGGTGCTGGCCGAACCGCCCGGCTACAGCTCGAACGTCTCGCTGTTCTACCTGCCGGGGGCCACTGAGCCCGAGCGGTACGTCAAGCTGCACCCCGTTCCGTTCGCCGAGTACATCCCCGGCCGCGCGTTCTTCCGGATGCTCACGCCGATGGCCGACCTGGCCGGCAACTTCGTCGCCGGCGACCGGATCGGTGTCTTCCGGGTACCGGCACCGGGTGGTGACTACCTCGCCCTCCCCACGATCTGCTTCGAGGTGGCCTACGACGGGCTGATGCGCGACAGCGTGCGGGCCGCGGGTGACGACGACAGCCTCCTGGTGGTCCAGACCAACAACGCCACCTTCGGCTACACGGCGGAGTCCGAGCAGCAGTTCGCCATCTCGCGGATCAGGGCCATCGAGCACGGCCGCTCGGTCGTGCACGTCTCGACCGTGGGCGTCTCCGGGTTCATCGCCCCCGACGGGTCGGTCACCGACAAGACCGCCCTGTTCACGGCCGACCAGCGCGTGTCGAGCCCGGTGCTGCGTGACGAGCGCACGCCGGCGGACCGGCTGGGCGTGGCCCCCGAGTGGGTCGTCGCCGCCGCGCTGCTGCTGCTGGTGGTCGGGAGCACCCGGGCCGCCCGGAGCGTTACTGTTTCCGAACCCTGATCTCTGCCCACCCACGACGCGAGGACCGACGACGTTGACCGAGACCGCCCGACCGCCGCTGCGGCGCGTCGCCGTCCTCATCCCGACCTACAACGAGCGGGACACCCTGCCCGTCACCGTGGGCCGCCTGCGCGACCTCGTCCCCGACGTCGACGTCGTCGTGCTCGACGACAACTCGCCCGACGGCACCGGTGAGGTCGCCGACGCCCTCGCCGCCGACGACCCGCAGGTCCACGTCCTCCACCGGGCCGGCAAGGAGGGTCTCGGTGCCGCCTACCTCGCTGGGTTCCGGTACGCCCTCGAGGGCGGCTACGACGCCGTCGTCGAGATGGACGCCGACGGCTCGCACCGCCCCGAGCACCTGCCGAGCATGCTCGCCGCCGCGGCCGACGCGGACGTCGTCATCGGCTCACGCTGGGTGCGCGGTGGCTCGATCGTCAACTGGCCCCTGCACCGCAAGGCCCTCTCGGTCGGCGGCAACCTCTACATCAAGGTGCTCCTCGGGATGCCGGTCAACGACGCCACGGCGGGGTACCGCGTCTACCGCAGCGGTGCGCTGCACGCCATGGGGCTGAACAACGTCGCCTCCCAGGGCTACTGCTTCCAGACCGACCTGACCTGGCGTGCCGTCAAGCAGCACCTGACCATCGTCGAGGTGCCGATCACCTTCGTCGAGCGCGAGGTCGGTGACTCCAAGATGAGCCGTGAGATCATGACCGAGTCGTTGCGCCGGATCACGAGCTGGGGCGTGCACCACCGCGCCCGTCAGGTCCGTGCGCTGGTCGGCGGCGTGCGCGAGCCGAGGTGGCACGAGCTGTGAGCCGCGCCGGCGCCACCCCGTACGCCTCCCGTCGGCGGCGTCCCAAGGTGCTGCGCTGGGTGTTCTTGGCCCTGCTCATCGTGCCGGTGGTCGAGATCGCCGCGATCATCGCGGTCGGCCGGGTCATCGGTGGCTGGCAGACCCTCCTGCTCCTCGTGCTGGAGTCGTTCCTCGGTGCGTGGATCGTCAAGCGCGAGGGTGGCCGCACCTGGGCCGCCCTCCAGGAGGCTCTGCGCAGCGGGAAGATGCCGAGCCGCCAGCTCAGCGACGCGGCGCTGGTGCTGATCGGCGGCACCCTGCTGCTCACCCCGGGCTTCGTCACCGACATCGCGGGCTTCTTCTTCATCCTCCCGTTGACCCGCCCGATCACCCGCGCCTGGCTCGAGGCCATCGTCGCCCGCAAGCTGCTCGGCCCGATGGGGGAGTGGCCCACCAGCGGTCGGGGCGCGGCGAGCGGGACCGGCCCCCCGGCATCCGGCGGTGGGCGGCCGGACGTCATCCAGGGCGAGGTCATCGACCGCGAGCCGTGACGCAGCAGTGCCGGGCACCCGAAGGGGTACCCGGCACCGGTGGGATGAGGTCAGGCGGACTTGCGCTTGCGGGGCCGCTCGCCGCGGGACTCGCGCAGGAGGGTGAGGCGCTCCTCGAGGAGCTCCTCGAGCTCGGGGATCGAGCGACGCTCGAGCAGCATGTCCCAGTGGGTGCGGACGTGCTTGACGGGCTTGGCCTCGGGCTCCGGGCCCCCACCCTGGAGCTTGGCCTCCGCGCCGCAACGGCACTCCCAGGTGTGCGGGACGTCGGCCTCGACGGAGAAGGGGAGCTTGATGGTGTGCCCGTTGGGGCACAGGTACGTGGTGATGTTGCGCTCGCTGGGGACGACGTTGGCGTCGGTCTCCATGCTCAGGGCGCCGAGTCGGCTGCCGCGCAGGCTGCGTTCTGCCATGGGTGAACTCCCGAGTCTGTGGTGTCCCGATCGGCAGGTCGTCCCGACCGGGTCTAGCGCGTCCAACGACCAGACGGGTGGCGTTGTTCCGTGCGCCGTCGGCCGTGTGGAGGGTTCGGTGTGAGAGCCCTCACAGTTTGGTACGTGATCAGGCGTCCCAGAGTTCGGGACGGCGGGAGTGAGTACCCGGACCCAAATACCGCGTTGCGCGTTCCCAGGGGCGGGTGCCGTCGCTACCGTCTGCGGGGTGACGACTCCCATTGTGCCCGCCGACGCCGCTGACGCCGCCGGCCCCACCGCGCTCGAGGTCGCCGGACCGACCTCCCGGCGCAAGGTGTTCTCCTGGGCGATGTGGGACTGGGGGTCGCAGCCGTTCAACACGGTCATCACCACCTTCGTCTTCTCGGTGTACATCACCAGCGAGAGCTTCGGCGCGACGAACGCGACGTCGACGGCACTGGCGATCTCCACGGCCATCTCCGGCCTGTTCGTCGCGCTGCTCGCCCCGGTACTGGGGCAGAACTCGGACCGCTCGGGTCGCACCGTGCGCAACCTGCGTTTCCAGACCTGGCTGCTGGCCGGGCTGTCGGCGTCGCTGTACGTCGTCAAGCCGGAGCCGGCCTTCCTCTGGCTGGGCCTGGTGCTGCTCGCGGTGGGCTCGGTGGTCTCCGAGATCGCCGCCGTCAACTACAACGCGACGATCGAGCAGGTCGCGACGACCAGGACCATCGGGCGGGTCTCCGGCTTCGGCTGGGGGATGGGCTACCTGGGCGGCATCATCGTGCTGCTGCTGCTCTACTTCCTGCTCATCAAGCCCGAGGTCGGGCTGTTCGGTGTCTCCGACGCCGACGGCACGAACATCCGGGTCTCGATGCTGCTGTGCGGGCTCTGGACGCTGATCTTCACCATCCCGGCCTTCCTGGTGCTCCGGGACCGACCACACGATCGTGCGCCCGGCGTGGGCGTGGTGATGTCGTACAAGCTCGTGTGGCGCTCGGTGCGCGGCCTGTGGGCCACCTCGCGCGACACCGTCTACTTCCTGCTCGCCTCGGCCCTGTTCCGCGACGGGCTCGCCGGTGTCTTCGCCTTCGGGGCCGTGCTGGCCCACGGCACGTTCGGGTTGTCGGCCGGCGACGTCATCGTGTTCGGGGCCGCGGCGAACATCGTGGCGGGGTTCGCCACGATGGCCTTCGGCCTGCTCGACGACCGGGTCGGGCCCAAGCGCGTCATCCTCATCTCGCTGGGCGCGCTGGTGACGCTCGGGATCCTGATCTTCATCCTCCACGACGGCGGTCCCGCGACGTTCTGGGTGCTCGGACTGCTGATGACCGTGTTCGTCGGCCCGGCGCAGGCGGCCTCGCGCAGCTTCCTGGCCCGGCTGATCCCCGAGGGCAAGAGCGGCGAGATCTTCGGCCTCTACGCCACCACGGGGCGCGTGGTGTCGTTCCTGTCGCCGGCGGCCTTCGGCCTGTTCATCGCCCTCGGGGCGCTCGTCACCGGTCAGGAGAACACGCAGTACTGGGGGATTCTCGGCATCGTGGTCATCCTGGCCGCGGGCTTCGCGGTCATGCTGCCGGTCAAGGAGCACACCGAGCACCGGATCTCCTGAGCGCGGGCACCGGTGGAACGGGCCCTGCGTCAGCCGGCGAACTCGAAGTGCCAGGGCTCCGGGAGCGAACCGCCGGCCGCCGCCCACGAGGGGTGGAACCAGCCGTACAGCGGCCCGTTCTGCTTCATCCAGCGGTGCGCCGGCGAGCTGAAGTCCTGGACCCCGCCGCAGAGGTCGAGGGCCCGACCCAGTCCGTGCCGGCTGGTGCCCGGCGTCGCCGCGAACCGGCCTCGCTTGACCTTGACCGAGATCTGCTCCGCCAGGGAGCGGTAGGAGTCGGTGACGCAGAGCGGCACGCCGGTCTGCGCGGCATACGCCTTGCTCAACGCGCTGAACGCGGCGGCTGCGCCCGGTGCCAGCCGCTCACCGGGGGCACCCCACAGGGGACACAGGGCGCTCGACGGGAACAGGCCGTTGGGGTAGAGCGTCGTGTTGTTGGTGCACGGCTTGCCGACGTCGGTGATGTCGACGGAGGCGGCGATCAGCGAGTCGCGTAGTCGCTGGGCTGCTCGCTGGGCCTCCGGCGTGCGGGCACCGACGAGGACGCTCGCGACCGGTCCTGCCTTCTCGACCTCGGCGATCTGGAGCGCGCGGAGCTCATCGACCCGGGTGCGTTGCGCCGAGACGACCTTGGCGAGCGCGGAGCTGTCACCCTCGATCTGGCGCGTGGCCGCGGCCGCCTCCGCGGCCAGGTCGTCCGTGACAGCGCTGAGGCGCACCTGCTCAGCGGTGAGCTCCCGGACGTCCTGGACGGCCCGGGTGCGCTGCTCGGTCAGGTACGACAGGTCGCCGAGGGGGTCCCCGACGTCCGCGGCGTCGGCCGCCATCGCCTCGATCATGTACGCGATGTCGGAGTCACCGCCCCCGCCGGAGTACACCTGGAACACCCACTCGCGAAGTACCGCCCGGGCGCCTTCGAGACGGACCTCGAGTGCGGCCAGCTCTGCCCGGGCCCGCGTGGACTCCAGCGTGGCGGCGTGCTCGACCTCGCGAGCCGCCGCGAGGGACTCGAGCAGGGCGTTGGACTTCTCGGCGAGCAGGTCCATCTCGCGGGTGGCCACTGCGACACGCGACGTGTGCACCGCGAGAGCCGCGGAGATCCGGTTGGCCTCGGCGATCTGCGACGCGAGGAAGGCGCCGGTCAGTGGCGCGAAGTTGTCGGTCGGCTCGTTCCTCGACTCATCGCCCGGCGGGCGCAGCGGAGCCGCCGGCGGAATCGGGTCGGTCTCCGGAGACGGCGGCTTCGGGGTCGTGGTCGGAGCAGGGCTCTTCGTCACGGTGGGGCTGGGTTGCGGCGTCGGCGTCGGTGTGGGATCCGGCGTCGGTGTCGGGTCAGGCGTGGGTGTCGGGTCAGGCGTGGGTGTCGGGTCAGGCGTGGGTGTCGGGTCCGGCGTGGGCGTCGGGTCGGTCTCGGCGGCCAGGACCGAACCGTCCGAACCCGTGGCCGGCGCGGTGGGTTCGGCGGCGCTCCCGGGCAGCGCCACGCCACCCAGCGCGATCGTGAGCGCGGCCGAGCCGGCGATCACGCGCATCCGATGTGCCCAGCGCACGACCCACGTCTTCCTCTGGAGTGCAACGGCGCCGAGAAGGCACCCGGCACGAGCCCCGTCTGCACGCGCCACCTGCCACGATAAGCGCATTCCTGTGGGTCGAACACCCTGACCGACCAAATACCACCCGTTCGGGCCATTCGTCGCTCCTCCACAGACCCACCAGACCGCCGCGCCGGTCCACAGGCTTCTCGTCGCCCTTGTGGCGAGTGGTTCCGTTGGGGACGCTGGGACGGTGGGGGCACAGGCTCCCGGAGGGGAGTGGGGGAATGAGTTATGTCAACTCGGTGCACCTGATCGGCCGGGTCACCGCCACGGGGGAGCCACGAGAGCTGCCCAGCGGCGACACGGTGGTCACGCTGCGGGTGGTGGTGCCGCGCGAGGAGCGGCGCGGGCGGGTACGGGCCGGCGTCGACACGATCGACGTGGCCTGCTGGACCGCCGCCGCGCGGCGCTCGGCGGCCCGGTGCTCCGTCGACGACCACGTCGAGGTCGAGGGTGCACTGCGGCGCCGGTTCTTCCGGGCCGGCGGGTCGGTCGCCAGCCGCTACGAGGTCGAGGCCCGCACGCTGAGCCGCCGGCGAGTGGACAGCGGCTGAGCGCTGTCCCCGCCTTCCTCAGGAGCGGGCGTCGAGCATCTGCTGGAGCAGCCGGATCTCCGAGCTCTGGGCGGCGGCGATCGCGCCGGCCAGGGTCTGGACCTCCGGGGTGCGCGCGTCCGCCACCGCGGCCTCGGCCATCGCCACCCCGCCGGTGTGGTGGGCGATCATCAGGCGCAGGAAGATCCGCTCGGCCTCGACACCGGTCGCCGCCTCGAGCTGGGCGAGCTGGGCGGAGGTGGCCAGACCGGGCATCGCCCCGTCGGGGCCGGCATGGGCCGCGGCGTGCTCGCCGTCGACCCACGCCATCGGCGGGCGCGAGGCCGTCTGGGGCAGGCCCCACTGCACCAGCCAGCCGTACATCTGTCCAGCCTGGTGCTGTTGGCTGGTGATGATGTCGTAGGCCACGGTGCGCAGGTCCTCGTCGTCGGTGCGATCGCGCACGAGGAAGGCCATCTCGACGGCCTGCGCGTGGTGGGTCTGCATGTCGCGGGCGAAGCCCGCGTCGGCGCCGAAGTCGGTCGGGGCGGAGCTGCGGACCTGCACGACCCACAGCGTGCCGAGCACCCCGACGAGCAGGGCGGCGAGACCGGCGAGCAGCACCCGGGTTCTCGCCGCGGCGGCCGGCGGTGCGGGAGCGCCGGCCGCGTCGTCGTCGTGTTCGCCGTCGTCCGGGGCGGGGCCTTCGGCGTCGTGCTGGTCGTCCACCAGGCTCACCGCCGGGTCACCCGGTGGTGGTCGGCGCCGTGTCGCCCGCGCTGCCGCCGGTGCACGCGGCACCGGGCTCCGGGGTCTGCGGGCCCTGGCGGTAGGCCTTGACGAACTCCGGGAGGCGCGGGTCGTCGACGCCGGTCAGCACGAGCTGGGTGCCCCAGGCGCTGGCGACCACCGGTCCGGGCAGACCCTCGTACGGGGAGAGGACCATGTAGGTGTCGGGGATCGACTCGGTGAGCCTGGTGACCTGGTCGGCGGGCAGGTCGGGGCGGTAGGTCACCCAGACGGCTCCGTGCTCGAGGGCGTGCACGGCGAGCTCGTTGGCCACCGGCTCGGTGTACACGCCGCAGTTCAGCCAGGTGGGGGCGTGCTCGCCACCGACCGGCGGGGTCTGTGCGTACGTCACCGGATCGGTGGTGTGGTCCCGGGCCACCGTGTAGGTCTTGACCGCGTCGAGGGTCGGGCGGTTCGACACGTCCTTCCAGACGGTGAACCCGACGACACCGGCGATGAGCAGCACCACGGTCGCCACCGCGGTGACGAGGATGAGCCGGGAACGTCGTTCCTGGGCCCGTTGCGCCTGGCGCACCTGGTCGACCTTGGCCCGACCGGCCCTGCTGCCACTGTGCGGCCTGTGCGACTTGCTCACGCTGGTGCTCCTCACTGCGGACTGCTGGTGCGACGACGAGCGCCCATTCTCACCCACGCGGCGGCCGGGTTCGTATCAGGGTCCGGCCTGCGGGCTCCTTGACAGCAGACGGACTCACGCCGAGGACGCACTCACCAGCGAGGTGACGACATGCAGCAGACCCAGTGGACCCAGTGCCCGCAGTGCGGCCTCGTCGCGGAGGTGGTCGACCGGGACGTCTGGCCGAGCACCGACGGCCCGGTGGAGCACGTGCACGTGCGGTGCGTGGACAAGCACCGGTTCGTGCTTCCGACGGCGTCGTTGGCCCTGCACCACGGGTCCGCCGAGCGCCCGCTTCGCGTGGAGCGCGAGATGGCTCCGGTGCGGCCGCGGCACCGCCCTGGGGACGCGGGGCGCTGAACGGGGCGGACCGGCATCAGAGCGGGTTCGCGAGCAGTCGTAATAACGCCGATAATCAACATTATGTCAGGTGCTTGATGTGATGACGCCTGGGGTGGAGTGCCCTACACCCCTCCCCTGTCCTTGGCCTGTTGGTGCTGACCGCGTCGCCGAGGATCGTCAGGCCGGGGTCCGGGCAACGGGTCGGTAGCCTCGGTCAGGCGCGCAGGGCCTGGGCCAGCTCGCGGAAGTCGTCGACCAGGGTGGCCATGTCGGCGTCGGTCGTGACGAGCGAGACCAGCCACTGCTCGTCGAGCCCGGGCGGGGTGAGGATGTGCCGGTTGACGCCCCACAGCCAGGACAGCTCGGCCAGCGCGAAGTCGGTGGCCTTGTAGTCGCGGTAGTTGCGCACCGGGGTGGTGGACCAGGTGACGCAGCCCTTGACCCCGAGACCGACGGTGTGGGCCGGCAGCTCGTACTCGTCGATGATCGCGTCGATCGCCTGCAGCGCACGTACGTTGACGGCCTCGGCCTCGGCCAGGGCCTCGCGGGTGCAGATGTCGTCGACGGCCTGTGCGGCCGCCATGACGAGCGGGTTGCCGTTGTAGGTACCGAAGTGGGCCATCCGCCCGTCGACGACGACCTCCATGACCTCGCGCCTGCCACCGAACGCCGCGAGCGGCAGGCCGCCGCCGATCGACTTGGCCAGGGTGATCAGGTCGGGAGTGACACCGAGGCGCTGGGCCGCACCGGCGTAGCCGGCGGTGAGGCCGGTCTTGACCTCGTCGAAGATCAGGACGACGCCGTGCTCGTCGCACGCCGCGCGCACCGCGGCGAGGTAGCCCTCGTCAGGGACCACGATCGACAGGTTCTCGATCACCGGCTCGACGACGAGCGCCGCGATCTCGCTGCCGTGCTCGGCGAGCACCCGGTCGAGCTGTCCGAGGTCGTTGTAGCCGATGACGTGGACGGTGCCCGCCTCGACGTCGAAGGGCACCTGCGGCGTCGGCGCGTCGGCCGGGCCGATCTCGTCGAGCCCGGGCTTGACCGACACCTGGAGCGCGTCGTACCCGCCGTGGTAGCCGCCCTCGATCTTCACGATCGCCTTGCGCTCGGTGTAGGCGCGCGCGGCGCGGATGGCGTACATCAGCGACTCGGTGCCCGAGTTGGTGAACCGGATCATGTCGAGCTGGAACCGGTCGCAGAACCGTTCGCTCATCTCGGTCGCCTGCGGTGACGGGGTGACGAACAGGGTGCCGGTGTGCGTCAGGGCCTCGGTGACCCGCTCGACGACGTGCGGGTTGAGGTGGCCGACGAGCATCGCGCCGAAGCCCATCGACAGGTCGAGCAGCCGGTTGCCGTCGACGTCGGTGAGCCACGCGCCGCGCGCCGAGGCGATCGAGATCGGGTACGGCTCCCAGTGCTGGAACGAGCTGGTGACCCCGAGCGGCAGCGACTTGCTCGCGCGCTCGTTGTGCGCCCCCGACTCCCCCGACCACGACGTGAACCGCGCCCACTCGGCGGCCAGCAGCCGCTCGACGACCGCGGGGTCGACCGGCCGGCTGCGCTCCGGGAGGCGCCGGTAGGTGCCGGGGTCGTGCGCGGGCCAGGTCGGGGCGGTCTGCAGGTCTTCGGTCATCAGTGGCCTCCTCCCCCACCCTCGGGTGGGGACACGGTCTCAGGGTTCGTCGGCCAGCCCTCGGCGCCGCCCGTCGGGGCGGCCGTCCACGGATCTTGCCAAGATGCACCCTAACCCCAACGGATTCGGTTGCAAAGTCGGCCTCCGACCGACGGAATCGCGACACCGATCCGTTGCAGCACCGGAACCGGTCAACCGGACTGCTCCGCGAAGTCGACCTCGGCGGTCGTGACGACGTCGCCCCGCCGGCCGACGCCCTTGGACCACGCCCAGTACAGGTTGGTGTGCGCGATGACGAGCTCGGGGGACGGCGCGCCGTAGGCGGTGAGGTCCTCGGTGGTGTGGGCGTCGCCGACCAGCGTGACGTCGTAGCCCCGGACCAGCGCCCCGTGCAGCGTGGAGCGGATGCACTCGTCGCTCTGCGCGCCGGTGACGACGACCCGCCCGATGCCGCGGGTGGCCAGGATGCCCTCGAGGTCGGTGTCCTCGAACGCGTCGCCGTAGTGCTTCTGCACGACCGGCTCCTCGTCGCCGGGCGACAGCTCGTCGACGATGCGCCAGTCGTCGCTGCCCTGCTCCAGCCCCTCGTCGGAGTGCTGCACCCACACGACGGGCACCTCCTCGTCGCGGGCCTTGTGGACCAGGGCGTTGATGTTTCCGATCACCCCGTCGCGGTCGTGACTGCCTGCCACGACGCCGTTCTGCACGTCGATGACCATCAGTGCGGTGTTCGGGCGGTTCGCGAGGCTCGTCATGGCGGTCTCCTTCGGGCTCGGTGCAACCGGTCCACCCCACGTTAGGACGCAGCACCGACAGCCGTCCGTCCCGGCCTACGCTGGCCACACCATGCAGTGCGACTACTTCGACGCCGGCCGCTGCCGCTCGTGCACCCTGATGGGCACCGCCTACGCCGACCAGCTCGCCGCGAAGCAGGACCGCGCCACCGCCGCCCTGGCCGCGGTGGCCCCCGGCGTGCACTGGCTCGACCCGGCACGCAGCCCCGCGTCGCACTACCGCAACAAGGCCAAGCTGGTCGTGGCCGGTGGCAGGGGGAGACCCACCCTCGGCATCCTCGACGAACGCGGGCGCGGCGTCGACCTGCGGCGCTGCGGGCTCTACGAACCCGGGCTCGCCGCGACCTTCGACACGCTGCACCGCTTCGTCGCCGACCTCGGGCTCGAGCCGTACGACGTGCCGGCGCGCCGCGGGGAGCTGAAGTACCTCATCGTCACGCACTCCCCCGACGGCGAGCACCTCGTGCGCTTCGTGCTGCGCTCCGACCGGCACCTGGCCGACCTGCGGGCGGCCCTGCCCGCCCTGCTCACCGACCTGCCGTCCGTGCGCGTGGTCACCGCCAACCTGCACCCCGAGCACAAGGCGGTGCTCGAGGGCGACACCGAGGTGATGCTGACCGCCCAGACGCTGCTGCCGGTGCGGGCCGGCGACGTGACGTTGCTGCTGGGGCCGAAGTCGTTCTTCCAGACCAACACCGTGGTCGCCGGCGCGCTCTACCGACAGGCCCGCGAGTGGGTCGACGACGCCGACCCGCACGTCGTCTGGGACCTCTACTGCGGGGTGGGCGGCTTCGCCCTGCACGCCACCGGGCAGGGCCGCACCGTGGTCGGCGTCGAGACCTCCGCCGAGGCGGTGGAGGCCGCCCGCGTCGCAGCCGCACGACACGCGGATGCCGTGGGCCCGGCATCCGCGGGAACGGTCCGTTTCGAGGTCGGCGACGCCACGACCACGACCCCCTCCCCTCCCCCGGACCTCGTCGTCGTCAACCCGCCCCGGCGTGGCATCGGTCCCGACCTCGCGCGTTGGCTCGAGTCGTCGACCGCGAGCCGGGTGCTCTACTCCAGCTGCAACGTCGACTCCCTGGCCCGCGACCTCGCGGCGATGCCGTCGCTACGCGCGGTGCGGGGCAAGGTCTTCGACATGTTCCCGCAGACGCCGCACACCGAGGTGATGGTGCGGCTCGAGCGCCGCTGAGGCCGGCCGGCGCGTCTAGCGTGGGGCGATGGACTCGCGGAACTGGGACGTCGAGGGAAGCCGGCTGGCCGACGAGGCCGAGGCGGCCGGGGAGCCGACCCGCTGGTTCGAGCAGCTCTGGTCCGCCGCCGCGCGCGACGAGGTCGAGATGCCCTGGGACCGCAGCGCGCCGTACCCCCCGGTGCTCGAGCACGTCGACCGCACGGGTCGCGGCACCGGCCGGCGCGCCGCGGTCGTAGGGGCCGGCCTCGGAGCGGATGCCGAGCTGCTCGCCTCCCGCGGCTACGACACGGTGGCGTTCGACCTCGCCCCCTCGGCCGTGCAGCTCGCGCGGTCACGGCACCCCGGGAGCGCGGTCGACTACCGGGTGGCCGACCTGCTCGACCTGCCCACCGACCTCGTCGGCAGGTTCGACCTGGTCGTCGACGTGTTCACCGTGCAGGCCCTCCCCCGATCCCTGCGGGCGGATGCCGTCGCCGGGGTGCGGTCGCTGCTCGCCCCCGGCGGCGACCTGCTCGCCGTGCAGTTCGTGCTGGGTCCCGGTGCCCCCGAGGATGCCGGTCCGCCCTGGCTGCTGCGTCGCGACGAGATGGAGTCGTTCGCCGCCGGCGACGTCGAGCAGGTCTCCCTGACCCGGGGCCCGCACCCGCTGCGCGCCGACGGCCCGGCGACGTGGGTCGGGGTGTTCCACCGGGCGGCCGGATCCGCGACCTAGCCTGTCGGGCATGACGTTCTCGATCGCAGCCCGGGACGGAGACGCCTGGGGTGTCGCCGTCGCCAGCAAGTTCCTCGCCGTCGGCTCGGTCGTGCCTGCGGTGCGACCCGGGGTCGGGGCGGTGGCCACGCAGTCGCTGGCGCGGGTGGCGTACCGCGACGAGGTCCTGGACTCCTTGGCCGCAGGCACCGACGTGGGAGCGGCTCTTCGTGATGCCGTCGCCGCCGACGAGGGGCGCGCGGTGCGGCAGGTCGGTGCGGTGGGTCCGACCGGCGCAGCGACCTTCACCGGCGACGACTGCTTCCCCTGGGCCGGCGGGGTCGCGGCGGGCGACGAGCAGTCCGCCTACGCCATCCAGGGCAACATCCTGACCGGGCCGGAGGTGACCGAGGCGATGGAGGCCGCGTGGCTGGGATCGGCGGGGGAACGCCTCGACCATCGGCTGGTCGCAACGGTGTTGGCGGGTGATGACGCGGGTGGCGACTCCCGAGGACGGCAGAGCGCGGCGATCCTCGCGCACGCGCCGGGC
This sequence comes from uncultured Actinomycetota bacterium, assembly GCA_963751385.1. GTDB lineage: Bacteria > Actinomycetota > Actinomycetes > Actinomycetales > Dermatophilaceae > Fodinibacter. The sequence goes on from CAVVUD010000001.1 coordinate 362,816, forward strand.
GCGGGGTACGACCGGTGCGGCGTGCTCGCCGACCTCCGGGTCGACGACCACCCGGACGCCCCGCGTGAGCTGGCCCGGCTGCACGACCTGTCGACCCTGCTCTTCGGTGGCCCGGAGGACGTCGAACCGGTGGAGGGCGAGCTGCGCGACGAGGTGGCCGGGCTGCTCACGGCCCTGGGACGCGGTGGCCCGGACGTCGAGGCCGAGCTGGATGCCTGGATGTCCGAGGTGAACCTCGAGAACCGACGTTCCCCGGGCGGCATCGACTCCCGCGTGCTCGCCGAGCTGCGCTCGGCCGCGCGGGGCCTTACCGAGTCCTGACCGGGAGCGGACCGAGTCCAGACCCCGACCAGACGCTGACTTTGCCGGGGCGGACCTAGCGTGACCCGGTGTTGCCCGCCGCACACCCAGTGGTGGGCCCCGACCAGAGGAGCACCAGATGAGCCGATCCCTCGTGCGCACCGCTGCCGCGGTGGCAGGGACCACCGCAGTCGTCGCGTCCGCGTTCGCTGCGACCGCCGTCGCCGCGCCCACCGGCGACGGAAGCGTGCCGACGTTCCAGCAGTTCGCCGCCAGCACCTTCCAGGACCTCGACGGCGGCTACGTCGTGAACGGGGACGAGCCGGCGACGTCGACCGGAGCCCTGCGGCAGTTCTACGACGCCATGGTGGCCGAGCCGGACACCATGACGGACGGGCTCATCGTCAACACGGTGAGCGGTCGTGACGACAAGTGGTCGGCCAGCCAGGCGCTGAACCTGACCTACTGCGTCAGCACCAAGTTCGGCACCGACTACTCCCGCGTCGTCTCGGCCATGGCGGCCGGCGCCGGCCAGTGGGAGGCGGCGACCTCGAAGGTCAACTTCATCCACGTCCCCGCCCAGGACGGCAGCTGCACCACCCGCAGCTCGAGCGTGCTGTTCTCGGTCGAGCCGACCAGGACCAACCAGTACATCGCCCGGGCGTTCTTCCCGAGCACCTCGAAGTCCTCGCGCAACGTGCTGGTCAACGCCAAGAGCCTGTACAGCTCCGGTTCCTGGACGCCGAGCAACATCCTCGCCCACGAGCTGGGCCACACCCTCGGGTTCCGCCACGAGCACACCCGCCCCGAGGCCGGCACCTGCTTCGAGGACAACAACTGGCGTCCGCTGACCCCGTACGACCGGGCGTCGATCATGCACTACCCCCAGTGCAACGGGACCTCGGACGACCTCAGCATGACCGACCAGGACCGTGCCGGCGTGCGCGCGCTGTACGGCAGCTGAACCAACGCCCCTCCGGGGGAACCGCGCTCGGCCCTCGGCTCTCGTGCCGGGGGCCGAGCTGCGTGTCACTCGAAGCGGGACGGGTCCCCGGACCCCACGCGAACCACCTCGGCCGCTCCGCTGGAGAAGTCGATGACGGTCGTCGGCTCGGTACCGCACTCCCCCGAGTCGATGACGACGTCGACGACGTGGTCGAGCTCCTCCTTGACGGTCCAGCCGTCGGTCATCGGTTCGTCCTCGCCGGGCAGCATCAGGGTGGACGACAGCAGCGGCTCGCCGAGCTCGGCGAGCAGGGCCCGCACCACCGAGTGGTCGGGGATGCGCACGCCGACGGTGCGCTTCTTGGGGTGCTGCAGGCGCCGGGGCACCTCGTGCGTCGCCGGGAGGATGAAGGTGAACGGGCCCGGCGTCGAGGCCTTGACCGCCCGGAACACCGAGTTGTCGACGTGCACCAGCTGGCCCAGCTGTGCGAAGTCCCGGCAGATCAACGTGTAGTGGTGCCGGTCGTCGAGCCGGCGGATCTCGCGGATCCGGTCCTTGCCGTGCTGGTTGCCGACCATCGCACCCAGCGCGAAGCCGGAGTCGGTCGGGTACGCGATGAGCCCACCGTCGCGCAGCACCGCCACCGCCTGGGCGATGGCCCGGGGCTGCGGGTCGACCGGGTGCACGTCGAGGTAGCGGGCCATGCGCCCACGATAGGCGTGACCACCTCAGCTCCGGCGCAGCCCGCGGTTCCAGAGCTCGGTGGTCTGCACGACCCAGAAGACGGCGAACAGCGTGATGAGCACGACCTCGACCCAGAGCACGAGCGTGGTCGACGCGGTCGCGAGGTTGATGGCCACCGTCGCCGCGAGGGCCACGAGCATGGCGAGGGCGATCGTGCGGTACATCGCGACGTAGCGATTCCGGTTCGTCGGCACGGCACCCTGGCGCACGGCCGTCTGCACGTCGCGGGCGTTGAGCCAGACGACACCGATGATCGCGAGAAACATCGGGATGGCCGAGGCGTCGTGGCCGTGCGCGATGAAGGTGTCACGGTCGACGAAGAACCACACGATCCCGCCGCCGAGCACGCCGAGCGAGAGCGCCAAGCCGAGCTTGTCGATGGTACTGAGGGCTGTCTGCTCTCCGCCGCGCCGGGCGAGGACGACTGCAACGACCCCCACGACCGCACCGGTGACGAACAGGGCGGCCATGTTGTTGGCGACCATGGCCGGGAAGTCGGGGACGATCAAGGGCGAGGAGCTGCACTCCCGCGCACCGGGGGTCGGGATGAACGCGACGCCGGGTGCGAGCAGCCCGGCGAGGTTCATCAGCACGTCCTCCCCGTTGGTGTTGCCCTTCAGGGCCACCAGGCAGACGCCCATCGTGACCAGCACGCCGATGAAGACCGCGTGCACCGGCGTGTAGTAGTAGGCGCTGATCGAGGCCTGCAGGCACTGCCCTGCGGCCCACCACTCCAGGACGACGGCGCTGTAGAGCAGCAGCACCAGCGCCGCCAGCAGGATCCGCAGGTAGTTGTACGTCTTGACGGCCGCCAGGGCCGGGTCGGGCTCCACCATGACCACTCTCCTTCCACCTTCAGGAGGGCGGAACAGGCCCGCCCGATACGGTCAGGCCTCGTGCATGTCGATCGGCGCACCCCGCTGCACGGTGCGCGACACCGTGCACAGCCGGTCACGGCTCTGCTCGATGGCGCGGGGCAGCCGCTCGCGCGCCCGGTCGCCGGCCTCGCCCTCGGGAAAGCGCACGGTGAACGTGACCTCGATGTCGCCGAGGTGGTTCTCGACACCGTCGCGCAGCTTGACCCCCTCGGAGGTCACGTCGAACTGCACCGGCTCGGCGATCCGGCTCGTGATGAAGTCGACGTCCGTGGCGCTGCACGCCGCCATCGAGGTCAGGAACAGCTCGACCGGGGTGAAGTCGGCGGACTCGCCGCCGCCGCCCACGCTCAGGGTGCCACCGCGCCCGTTGGTCACCAGGTAGGTGCCCTTGTCGGTGCGGGTCATCGTGACGCTGCGGTGGCCGAGACCGGTGCCGCCCGTCTCCTGCTCGCTCAGCTCCGAGCCCATCAGGCACCCCATCTCTCGTCGAGGGCGCGGACCACCTTGAGGTCGCGCCACGTGGTCGTGCGACCCGTGATCCGTTCGATCCGGGTGTTGGTCAGCTTGGTGTTGCGGAAGCCGTTCGCGAGCTCGACGAGGATCTCGCAGCCCAGCACCGAGCAGCGCTCGCCGGGTTCGGCCCAGGCGTCGAGCTGCTCGGCCGCGGCCGACGGGACGGCCCCGTCGGCGAGGGCGAGGTAGCGCTTGCCGCCCGCGAGGAGGGGCGGGACGGCATCCACCGCGGCCAGGGAGGCCCGCAGCTCGACCGGGGTGCGGACCACGCACGGGACCTCGAAGCCGGAGACCTCCGCCAGGACGCGCGACATCTCGGTGGCGACCGTGCGAGTGGACCGCCGCCCGCTGCGCACGAAGACGTTGCCGGACTGGATGTGGGTCTCGACGTCGGTGAAGCCGGCCCCGGTCAGGGCGGTGCGCAGGTCGGCCATCTTCACGAAGCGCCCGCCGACGTTGACGGCCCGCAGGAAGGCGACGTAGGACGGCATACCCCGCATCCTCGCACCGGGATGGAACAGTGGGGCGCATGTCCTCACCCGACGAGCCGACCGGCCGCCTCGTCCTCGTGCGCCACGGCGAGACCGAGTGGAGCAGCACCGGGCGGCACACCGGCACCACCGACGTGCCGCTCACCGACGCCGGGGAGCTCGACGCTCGGCGGCTGGCCCCGCGCCTGGCCGGGTTCGACCTGGTGCTCGTGCTGTCCTCGCCCCTGTCCCGGGCCAGGCGCACCGCCGAGCTGGCCGGCCTCGAGCCGGCGACCGACGACGACCTCGTCGAGTGGGACTACGGCGGCTACGAGGGGCGCACCACCGCCGAGATCCGCGAGAGCCTCGGTGACCCGGCGTGGACGGTGTTCGGCCACGGCGTGGTCCCCGGCGCCACCCCGGGCGAGACGGTCGAGGAGGTCGCGGCGCGCGCGTCACGCGTGCTGGCGCGCGTCGCGGAGCCGCTGGAACGCGGCGACGTGGCGCTGTTCGCGCACGGCCACCTGCTGCGCATCCTCGCGGCCACCTACCTGCGCCAGGAGGCCCGGTTCGGAGCCCACCTGCTGCTCGACGCGGGAGCGGTGTGCGTGCTCGACCACGAGCGCGGCGGTGCCGGCGATCCGCACGTGGAACGAGACGGCGGGCTGACCCGCCACCCGCCTCAGCTGCGGGCGAGGCCGGGACCCTCGATGACCGAGAGCACGTTGCCCGAGGGGTCGGTGAACCACGCGATGAGCGGGCCGCCGCCGCGGAAGACCCCCTTGGCGTCGGTCTCGACCTCGGTGCCCTCGTACCGCTCGAAGCGCACCCCGCGTGCGGTCAGTGCGTCGACCGTCGCCTCGACGTCGTCGACGGGGAAGTTGAGCACGGTGTAGCTCGCCGGGACGTGGTCGGGCTTGGGGTAGAGCAGCGTCGGCCGGTCGCCGGCCAGCTGCAGCACGAGCATACCCATCTCACCGTCGTCGACCCGCAGCCCCAGGACGTCGCCGTAGAACCTGCGCGCCTCGTCGACGTCCTTGACCGCGATGCCGCTGAACGCCTTGGATGCCTCGAGCATGCGCTTCACCGTACTCGCGGGGTCAGGGCATCGGCCAGGTGTGCACCGGCTCGTTGGAGTCCATGTGCACGGTGTACAGCTCGAGCATCCGGCGCAGGGCCTCGCGTCGGTCGCAGCCGGAGCGCTCGAAGGCCTCGACAGCCCGGCTCTGCCACTCGGCACCGTTGACGCCGACCTTGCACCTGCCCTCGATGACGCCGAGGAAGCGCTCGCGCACGGCATCCGAGACACCCCACTGCCGCAGCCCCTCGTGGGCGAGCGGGAGGAGGTGGCGCAGGGTCAGCTCGTCGGCCGACAGCTCACCGAACCCGGGCCAGTAGAGGCGGGCGTCGATGCCGTCACGGGCCGCGCGCCGGAAGTTCTCCTCGCAGGCGGCGAAGCTCATCTTGGTCCAGACCGGGCGGTCCTCGTGGGCCAGCATCCGGATCGCGCCGTAGTAGAACGCGGCGTTGGCGAGCACGTCGACGATGGTCGGGCCGGCCGGCAGCACGCGGTTCTCGACCCGCAGGTGGGGGGTGCCGTCCGACGATGTCGTAGATCGGCCGGTTCCACCGGTAGACCGTGCCGTTGTGCAGCCGCAGCTCGGACAGCTCGGGCGCGATGCCGGCCTCCAGCGCCGCCATCGGGTCCTCGTCACTGGTCTCGGCGAGCAGCGTCGGGAAGTAGCGCACGTTCTCCTCGAACAGGTCGAAGATCGAGGTGATCCAGCGCTCGCCGAAGAAGACGCGGGGCCGCACGCCCTGGTTCTTCAGCTCGATCGGCCGCGTGTCGGTGGCCTGCTTGAACAGCTCGATGCGCGTCTCGGCGTGCAGCCGCTTGCCGAAGAAGAACGGGGAGTTGGCGGCCAGGGCCACCTGGGGCGCGGACAGGGCCTGCGCCGCGTTCCAGTGCGCGGCGAACTCCGAGGGCGCCACCTGCAGGTGCAGCTGCACCGAGGTGCACGCCGACTCCGGTGCGATCGAGTCGCAGTAGGTGGCGACCCGCTCGCCCGTGGGCCCGTCGATGTCGAGGTAGATGTCCTCACCGCGCGCGACGAAGATCGAGTCGTTCAGGGCCGTGTAGCGGTTGTTGCGGCTGATCCACTCGCCCTCGTAGTGCTCGGGCATGATCGTCGGCAGGATGCCGATCGCGACGATCTTCGAGCCGACCTCCTCGGCCGCCCGGTCGGCGGCGTTCAGGCTGTCGCGCAGCTCGCGTTCGAGCTCGAGCGCGGAGTCGCCGGGCAGCGGCCGCGGGGGCACGTTGAGCTCGATGTTGTACTGCGCGAGCTCGGTCTGGTAGCTCTCGTCGGCGATCGCGTGCAGCACCTGCGCGTTGTGGAAGTGCGGCTGCATGTCGGTGTCGACCAGGTTGAGCTCGATCTCGAGCCCGGTCATCGGCCGGTCGAACTCGAACGAGCTGGTGTTGAGCATCTTCTCGAAGACGTCGAGGTTCTGCCGCACCTTCTCGCGGTAGCGCTGACGCTCCTCACGGGTGTAGCTCTGCGCCTGGACCTCTGCTCCCATGTCGCCAGCCAACCACGGACCGACCGGAGCCGGTAGCCGGAACCGCGTTTCGGTCCCGGGCGGTGTCGCACCGCACTCGTAGCGTGGGACCCGTGCGGCTGATCCACACCTCCGACTGGCACCTGGGGCGCGCGTTCCACCAGGTGGGGCTGCTCGGCGCCCAGGCGGCCTACCTCGACCACCTCGTCGACGTGGTGCGCACCGAGCGGGTCGACGCCGTGCTCGTCAGCGGCGACGTCTACGACCGGGCGATGCCGTCGCCGGAGACCGTCGAGCTGCTCTCGCAGAGCCTGGTGCGCCTCGTCGACGCCGGCGCCCAGGTCGTCGTCAGCAGCGGCAACCACGACTCCGCCATCCGGCTCGGGTTCGCGTCCGACCTGCTCGAGCGGGCCGGGCTGCACCTGCGCACCTCGCTCGCCGACGTCGGCCGACCGGTGCGTGCTGGGCGACACCGCGGTCCACCCCCTCCCCTACCTCGAACCTGCGCTGGCCGCCGACGTGCTCGGCGCCACCGAGCGCACGCACGCCGGGGTGCTGCGGGCCGCGATGTCGCGCGTGCGTGCCGATGCCGAGCAGCGGCGGCGGGCGCACGGTGGTCATGGCGCACGCGTTCGTGACCGGCGCGGTCACCAGCGACTCCGAGCGCGACATCTCGGTCGGCGGCGTGTCGGCGGTGCCCCCGGAGGTCTTCGACGGGCGTCGACTACACCGCGCTGGGGCACCTGCACGGCCGCCAGGAGGTCGCCGCCGGCGTGCGCTACAGCGGCTCCCCCGTCGCGATGTCGTTCTCCGAGTGGAAGCACCGCAAGGGCAGCCTGCTCGTCGACCTCGGTCGTCAGACACCGGTGGTCGAGCACGTCGAGGCCCCGGTACCGCGGCCGCTGGCGGTGCTGCGCGGCACGCTCGACGACCTCCTGGCCGACCCGGCGCACGCCGCCGCCGAGACCGCCTGGTGCCAGGTCACCCTCACCGACGCCCAGCGCCCGCTCGGGGCGATGGACCAGGTGCGCCGCCGCTTCCCGCACACCCTCGAGCTGCGCTTCGAGCCCGAGGGCGTCGCCGTGCCCCTGCGGCCGTACGCCGCACGGGTCGCCACCGCCACCGACGTCGAGGTGTGCTGCGACTTCCTCGGCCACGTGCGCGGCGGCCGCGGGGCCAGCGACGACGAGCGGGCCCTGCTCGCCGAGGCCGTCGAGGCCACCCGGGTGGCCCGCCAGGTCGGCGACGACGAGGGCGTCGTCGCCAGTGCGGTCGGTGGGCGCCGCGTGAGGGTGCACCGGCTCGAGATCGAGGCGTTCGGGCCGTTCGCCGACCGAGTCGTCGTCGACGTCGACGCACTGTCGGCCGAGGGCCTCTTCCTGATCCACGGGCCCACCGGGTCGGGCAAGACCAGCCTGCTCGACGCCATCTGCTTCGCCCTGTACGCCGACGTGCCGGGCTCCCGCTCCAAGCGCGGGCTGCGCAGCGACCACGCCGGCCCGGATGCCGTGCCCCGCGTCGACGCTCGAGCTCACCGCCGGTACGCGGCGGCTGCGGATCACCCGCTCCCCGGAGTTCCTGCGCCCGAAGAGGCGCGGCAGCGGCCTGGCGAAGGTTCAGGCCGTCGGTCACCCTCGAGGAGCGCCGCGGCTGGGCGGTGGGTCGCCGCTGAGCACCCGTCACGACGAGGTCGCCGACGTCGTCAAGGACGCCCTCGGCATGGGCATGGCGCAGTTCGCCAAGGTGGTGCTGCTCCCCCAGGGTGACTTCGCCGCGTTCCTGCGGTCCACGCCCGAGGACCGCCGCGAGGTGCTCGAGCGGCTCTTCGACATCTCCGCGTTCAGCGACGTCGAGGAGTGGCTGGCGCAGGCCCGGCGCACCGCCGGGGCCGACCTCGACGCGGGGCGGTCGGCCCTGGCCTCCGTGCGTGGCCCGGGTGGACGACGTGCTCGCCGACGCGCGGGCTCACCGCCGACCCGGTCGCCGAGGTGCCCCCCGAGTCGGTCGCCACCCACCTGCGCGCCGTCGCCGAGGTGCTCGACACCCGGGTGAGCACCACGATGGCGGCCTTCGACGCGGCATCCGGGGCCGAGCGGGCAGCGGCCGAGGCGCTCGCCACGGCCCGGGCCGTGCACGACCGGCGCACGCGCGGTGAGCGTGCCACCGCCCGGCTGGTGAGCCTCGAGGCTGCCCGGCCGAGCCACCTCGAACGGGTCGCGGCCCTCGCGGCGGCCGACCGCGCGGCCACCCTCGGCGGCCACCTCGCGGCCCACGACCGGGCCGCCGACGACGTGGCGCTCGGCCGGGCGCAGGTCGAGCGGGCGCGCAGCGCGCTGCCGACCGCGGCCCTCGCCGCGCTACCCGACGACGAGGTCGACGGCGTCCTGGCCCGCGCCCGGGCACTCGACGGCACGGCGGCCGCGCTGGCCCGCGAGAGCGGCGAGGCGGCCGCGCGAGCCCGACGCCGCTCGACGCTCGAGGAGCGTGCGAAGGCGCTCGCAGACGCAGACCGAGGTGGTCGGCACCCGGTTGGCCGGGACCGAGGCCGAGGCCGAGCGGCTCGCCGTGCGAGGTCGAGACCCGGGCCGCCGGCGCCGCCCGCGTCACCGAGCTCGAGCTGACGCTCGACGCCGCTCGGGCCCGGGTGGCGGTGCTCGACGCCGCAGAGCACGACCTCGCCCACGCGCAGTCCCTCGCACCGCGGCACGCCGACCTGCGCACCGCGGCGCTCGACCGGCGCACCGACCTGCTCGACCTGCGCCAGCGCCGCCTCGACGGCATGGCCGCCGAGCTGGCCCGCTCGCTGTCTCAGCGGCGACCCCTGCCCCGTGTGCGGAGGGCTCGAACACCCCTCTCCCGCAACGGTGGCCGACCCGGTGTTGCCCGAGCACATCGCCGAGGCCGAGCGCCTGCTCCGACTCGCGGAGACGAACTGCGCGCCGTCGAGGCCGAGATCGAGGCCTTGCGCACCCGCGCCGACACCCGCCTCGCGACCCTCGACGGCGCTCGACCGCGACGCGCTCGAGGGCAGCGGTCAACGAGGTGACCACGGCCCTGGCCGCTGCGCGCAGCCGACGCCGCCGCCCACGCGAGTCCCTGAGCACGCGCCTGGAGGCCGTCACCCGCAGCCGTCGACACCGAGCGGGCCTCGCTCGCCGGCACCGTGGCGCGCGCCGAGGCGGCCGGGGTCGCCCTCGACGAGCTCGCGGCCGGAGGAGCTCGCCGCTGCCGAGCGTGTCGAGGCGCTCGTCGCCGCGCACGCGCCGTGCCCGTGCGGGTCCACCGACCCCGCCGCGCACACCGGAGCCGTGGCGGGCGCTGACCGAGCTCGCGGCGGCCGATGGCGGACCTCAGCCGGTCGGTGGCCCGGTTGGCCTCGGTGGCCGACGACCTCGATGTCGCGCTGGCGACGGCCGGCTTCGACGACGCCGACGCCGCCCGGCGGGCCCTGCTCGCGCAGCCCGACCTGGTGCGGCTGCGGGCCCTGGTCACCGCACACGTCGAGGACACCGCCGCGGCCCGGGCCGTGGCCGACGACCCCGACGTCGTCGCGGCGCTGGCCGCCGACGCCGCCCGACCTCGTCACCCTCCAGGCCGCCGACCGGGCGGCTCGCGAGACGCTGCTCGCGACGGCGGCGGCCCAGGACGACGCCGCCCGCGCGCTGCGCTCGCTCGAGCGCCTGCTCCCCCTCGTCGACGACGCGTGCGCCGCGGTGGCGGTGGCCGCGGAGCGCGACGCACGGGTGCGCGAGCTCGCCGACACCGCGAGCGGCATCGGGCCCGACAACACCCTGCGGATGCGGCTGACGGCCTACGTGCTCGCGGCCCGCCTCGAGACGGTGGCGACCCTGGCCAACGAGCGCCTCGCCGTCATGGGCGGCGGGCGCTACGTGCTCGAGCACTCCGACGAGCGCGCCGCCCGCGGTGCGCGCTCCGGGCTGGGCCTGCGGGTGCTCGACCAGTGGACCGGCCGGGTGCGCGACACCGCCACGCTCTCGGGCGGTGAGTCGTTCATGGCGTCGCTGGCCCTGGCCCTGGGCCTGGCCGACGCCGTGCGTGAGGAGACCGGCGGGCTCGACCTCGGCACGCTGTTCATCGACGAGGGCTTCGGCAGCCTCGACGACGACAGCCTCGAGCAGGTGCTCACCGTGCTCGACGGGCTGCGCGAGGGCGGGCGCGCCGTGGGCGTCGTCAGCCACGTCGCCGACCTGCGCACCCGCATCACCCACCAGGCCGTCGTGCACAAGGGTGCGGGCGGCAGCACCGTCGAGGTGCGGGTGGGTGGCGCGGCGGCCGAGCCGGCCGCCTGAGGCGACCGGCTCGGCCGCCGGCTCAGTCCTCGAACGCCTCCGGCGAGGGGCACGAGCAGACCAGGTGGCGGTCGCCGTACGCGCCGTCGATGCGGCGCACCGGGGGCCAGTACTTCGCCGTCGGGTCGACACCCTCGGGGAAGGCCGCGGTCGGCGCGGTCGTACGGGTGCTCCCACTCGCCGACCAGGGCCTGGGCCGTGTGCGGTGCGCCGCGCAGCACGCTCTCCGACGCCGCGACGGCGCCGGACCCGACCTCGTCGATCTCGGCGCGGATCGCGATCATCGCGTCGCAGAACCGGTCGAGCTCGCCCTTGTCCTCGCTCTCGGTGGGCTCCACCATCAGCGTGCCGGCCACCGGGAACGACATCGTCGGCGCGTGGAACCCGTAGTCGATGAGCCGCTTGGCGACGTCGTCGACGGTGACGCCGGTGTCCTTGGTGATGCCGCGCAGGTCGAGGATGCACTCGTGGGCGACGAGCCCGTCGTGGCCGGAGTAGAGCACCGGGTAGTGCTCGCGCAGGCGGGCGGCGACGTAGTTGGCGTTGAGCACGGCGACCTCGGTGGCGCGGCGCAGTCCGGCGCCGCCCATCAGCCGCACGTACGCCCAGGAGATCGGCAGGATGCTCGCGGAGCCGTAGGGCGCGGCCGAGATCGGGCCGACCCCGCCGGCGGGCCCGGCCAGCTCGTCGAGCGGGTGGTTGGGCAGGTGCGGCGCGAGGTGCGCACGCACCCCGACCGGCCCGACCCCCGGGCCGCCGCCGCCGTGCGGGATGCAGAAGGTCTTGTGCAGGTTGAGGTGCGAGACGTCGGCTCCGAACTTGCCGGGCCGGGCGACGCCGACGAGGGCGTTGAGGTTGGCGCCGTCGACGTAGACCTGGCCGCCGGCGTCGTGCACCATGCGCGCACAGGTCGGTGATGGTGTCCTCGAAGACGCCGTGCGTCGAGGGGTAGGTCACCATGATCGCCGCGAGCGTCGTCGCGGTGCTCCTCGACCTTGGTCTTGAGGTCGTCCAGGTCGACGTTGCCGGTGATCGGGTCGGTCCTGACGACGACGACCCGCAGGCCCGCCATCACGGCGCTGGCGGCGTTGGTGCCGTGCGCGCTGCTGGGGATGAGGCACACGGTGCGCTGGTCGTCGCCGCGCGAGCGGTGGTAGGCGGCGATCGCCAGCAGGCCGGCGAGCTCACCCTGCGAGCCGGCGTTCGGCTGCAGCGACACCGCGTCGTAGCCGGTGATCTCGCACAGCCAGCCGCTCAGCTCGTCGACCAGGCCGCGGATGCCGCGGGTCTGCTCGTGCGGGGCGAACGGGTGCACCTGCGCGAACTCGGGCCAGGTGACCGCCACCATCTCGGTGGTCGCGTTGAGCTTCATCGTGCAGGAGCCGAGCGGGATCATGCCGCGGTCGAGGGCGAAGTCGCGGTCGGCGAGCCGGCGCAGGTAGCGCAGCATCGCCGTCTCGGAGTGGTGGGCCGAGAACACCGGGTGGGTGAGGTAGTCGGAGGTGCGCACCAGCGCGTCGCGGCCACTGCGGGCGTCGCGACGCGCACCCGCTCGGGCGCGACCACGCCGAACGCCTTGGCGACCCGGCCCAGGTCGACCAGGTCGGTCGTCTCGTCGACGCTGAGCTGCACGGTGTCGTCGTCGACGCGCCACAGGTTGACCCCGCGCGGCCAGCGCGGTGTCGACGACCTCGCCCGCGCGACCGGGCACCCGGACGCGCAGGGTGTCGAAGACCGGGCCGTCGGCCACGTCGACCCCGCCCTCGCGCAGCGCGTCGCGCAGCGCCTCGGCGTGGGCGTGCACCCCGAGCGCGATCGCGCGCAGCCCGGCCGGGCCGTGGTAGACGGCATACATGCTGGCCATCACGGCGAGCAGCACCTGGGCGGTGCAGATGTTGGACGTCGCCTTCTCGCGACGGATGTGCTGCTCGCGGGTCTGCAGCGCCAGCCGGTACGCCGGCGCACCCACGGCGTCGACCGAGACGCCCGACGAGGCGGCCCGGGCATGGTCCGCTCGAGCCCCTGGCGCACGCTCATGTAGCCGGCGTGCGGGCCACCGAAGCCCATCGGCACGCCGAAGCGCTGGGTGGTGCCGACGGCGACGTCGGCGCCCCACTCCCCCGGCGGGGTCGCCAGGGTGAGCGCGAGCAGGTCGGCGGATGCCGTGACGAGCGCCCCTGCGTCGTGCGCGGCGGCGGTGAGCGCGCTCAGGTCGTGCAGGGCGCCGTCCATCGCGGGGTACTGCACGAGGACGCCGAACACCTCGGCGCCCCCGGCCGCGGCGCGCAGCTCGTCGGCGGTGGTGACGGCGCTGAGGTCGGTGACGACGACCGGGATGCGCAGCGGCAGGGCCCGGGTGTGCACGACCCCGAGGGTCTGCGGGAACACCTCGGTGTCGACGAGGAGCACGGCGTCGGCGGGTGCCTTGCTCGAGCGGCGCATCAGGGTCATCGCCTCGGCCGCGGCGGTCGCCTCGTCGAGCAGGGACGCGCCCGCGATCGGCAGACCGGTGAGGTCGCTGACGACGGTCTGGAAGTTGAGCAGGGCCTCGAGCCGGCCCTGGGAGATCTCGGGCTGGTAGGGCGTGTAGGCGGTGTACCAGGCCGGGTTCTCGAGCACGTTGCGCTGCACCACCGCCGGGGTGAGGGTGCCGTAGTAGCCCAGCCCGATCATCGAGGTGACCCGGCGGTTGCGGGAGGCGACCTCGCGCAGCTCCTCGAGCACGGCGGCCTCGGAGGCGGCCGGCTCGATGTCGAGGGCCTCGGCCCCGCGGATGCCGCCCGGTACGGCGGTGTCGACCAGGTCGGCCAGCGAGGACCGGCCGACGACCTCGAGCATGGCGGCGACGTCGTCCTCGCGCGGGCCGATGTGGCGGGCCGCGAAGGCGGGCAGGTCGGTGGCGGGGTGCTCACGATGGCTCCTGGAGGCAGACGGCGACGACGTCTCCCCCTCTGTCACGCACGGCGCGGGGCCGGGTGCTCCAGAGGTGCCTGTCCCGTGTGGTCCTTTGCGCCTGAGAGGTTCCGGGGAGGTTGCCCCTTCGGCGCCCCGACGTGGCTGCGTCGAGGTCTCTCCCACACGGTGTGAGCGGCGGGTGCCAATCTACCACCGGCAGCCCGGTGCGGCCGTGGAGCGACGGGTCAGGCCAGGCGTGCGGCGCGGCGTGCGCCGAGCTCGTCGCCGGGCTGCGGAGTCGCGTCGACCTCGTGCTCGGCGCGCTCGCTGGGCAGGTGCGACGAGCTCGCCCTCGACCTCGCGCCAGACCTTGCCGACCGCGATGCCGAAGACACCCTGGCCGCCCTGGAGCAGGTCGATGACCTCTTCGCGGAGGTGCACTCGTAGACCGAGGCGCCGTCGCTCATCAGGGTGATCTGGGCGAGGTCGTCGACGCCGCGGGCGCGCAGCACGTGGATCGCGACCCGGATCTGCTGCAGCGAGACCCCGGTGTCGAGCAGACGCTTGACGATCTTGAGCACGAGGATGTCGCGGAAGCCGTAGAGCCGCTGGGTGCCGGAGCCGCCGGCCGGGCGCACCGAGGGCTCGACCAGACCGGTGCGGGCCCAGTAGTCGAGCTGGCGGTAGGTGATGCCGGCGGCCTTGCACGCGGTGGGGCCGCGGTAGCCGGCCTCCTCGTCGAGCTCGGGCAGGTCTCCCTGGAACAGCACACCCTGCGCGGGCACGGGAGTGTCGCCCCGGACTGCCGCGCGTCTGCGGTGGAGACCACGTGTACCTCCTAGATGAGCCTGCTCAGGCGACTGTACGCCCACGAATGACATCGACGTCACTCTACTCGGCCACGGGTGTGACAGGTGTGACGCTAGGGGCAGGTGTGACTCGGGTCAACGACCGCCGAGCACGCACGCTCGCCGGCGTGTCGCGACGGGTCAGCTGTCGGTGTCGGCCTCGGTGTCGAAGTCGTCGGCCGAGACGTGGTCGAGGAACTCCTTGAACTTCTCGACCTCGTCGTCCTCGGTCTCGGCCATCTCGACCCCGGCCTCGTCGAGGAGCTCCTCCTCGGCGACGATCTCGGCGCCGGCGCGCAGGGCCAGGGCGATGGCGTCGGACGAGCGGGACTCGATGTCGGTGCCGCCGGCGGCCGCTCCCCCGTCGAGGTCGAGCATCGCGTGGAAGACGCCGTCCTTGAGCGCGACGATGCGCACCCGGGTGAGCTCGTGGCCCAGCTCGTCGATGACGTTGCGCAGCAGGTCGTGGGTCAGCGGCCGCGGCGGGATGACGCCCTGCTGGGCGTAGGCGATGGCCGTCGCCTCGGCCGCCCCGATCCAGATGGGCAGGTAGCGGTCGCCGTCACGCTCCCGCAGGAGCACGATCGGCTGGTTGGTCGGCATCTCGACCCGCACCCCGAGCACGTCCAGGACCTTCATTCCGTCACCGTACCCCGACGGCCTGCACGGGGGTCAGCCCGTACGCCCGGACAGGCCCCCGCGGACCAGGGCCGCGTGCAGCGACAGGCACAGGTGGGCCACCTCGGCGGCGTGCCGCTGCGCGTCGGCACCGCGGCGCGGCCCGGCGACCTGCTCGACCAGGCCCACCTCGCGGTCGGCGGCCGCCCGGAACCCGCGCAGATGGCGCGGCTCGACCCCGTAGGCAGCCAGCCCGGCGGCGGCGTGTGCCACCCCCAGGTCGGCCTCGTCGTGCAGCCCGGCCGCGTCGGGGCGGAGCAGGCCGTGCGAGACGAGGTCGGCCACCTCGTCGGGCGCCAGCCCCGTGGCGCGGGCCAGCTCGGCCGCGGTGAGGCGCAGCTCGCGGCGCGCGGCGAGGTCGGCGGCATCCGGCACGTCGGGGTCGCGGGTCGGCGCCGGCGGCTGCGCACGGCCGTCGACGGCGTCCCCCGGGGTCAGCCCGCGGTCGATCGCCTCGAGGTTGTCCTTGATGACCTTCAGCGGCCAGAACCGGTCGCGCTGCGCGCGCAGCACGTAGCGCAGCCGCTCGACGTCGTCGGCCGTGAACTGGCGGTAGCCGGAGGCGGTGCGGGCCGGGGTGACCAGCCCCTCGGCCTCGAGGAAGCGCACCTTGGAGATGGTGACGTCGGGGAACTCCGGTTCGAGGGCACGCACCACGGCGCCCACGGTGAGGCGGGCGCCGGAGGCCTCCGTGGACACGGTGAGGGTCAGGCCTGGCTCGCGTAGAAGACGAGCCGGAACTTGCCGATCTGCACCTCGTCGCCGGTGGTGAGGGTGACCTCGTCGACCAGCTCGCGGTTGACGTAGGTGCCGTTGAGCGACCCGACGTCGCGCACGACGAAGGCGTTCTCGGTACGCCGGAAGACCGCGTGCTTGCGCGAGACCGTGACGTCGTCGAGGAAGATGTCGCTGTCGGGGTGCCGGCCGGACATCACCTCGTCGTCGTCGAGGAGGAACCGGGCGCCGGTGTTGGGCCCGCGCAGGACGACGAGCAGGGCGGTGCCGGGACGCAGCGCCTCGACCGTGGCGAGGTCGGCCTTGGTGAGGACGTGGTCGCTCTCGTGGACCGTCTCGAGCCTGCTCGGTGCCCTCGACTGCCTGGAGCCGCATCGTCGTCGGCTCGGGCACGGCGCCTCGAGGGTCGTCGCGCTCGTCACTCATTCGCATCCAGCCTTCCGTCGTCGGTGCCCGCGAAGGTCAAACCCTAGATCACGGCACCGTCGTTGGCCCACCCTTTGCCGGGGGACTCACCCCAAGGATGTCAGGCGAGCTGCGCCGTGTACGCGTCGACGTCCAACAGTCCGTCCAGGGCGGCCGCGTCGGTGACCCGCAGCTCGTACATCCAGCCCTCGCCGTAGGGGTCGGAGTTGACCAGCTCCGGGGTCGCGTCGAGCGCACCGTTCACGGCCGTCACCTCACCGGAGACGGGGGCGTAGAGGTCGCTGACCGACTTGGTCGACTCGACCTCGCCGCAGGTGTCACCCGCGACGACCGCGTCGCCGACGGCCGGCAGGCTGACGTAGACCACGTCACCGAGGGCCTCCTGGGCGAACGAGGTGATCCCCACCCGCAGCGTGTCACCGTCGATGCGCACCCACTCGTGCTCGGCGGTGTAGCGCAGGCCGGAGGGGTACTCGAGGTCGCTCATGTCGCTCCTAGGTCGGGGTCGCGAAGGACCCATCAGGGGGTTGCCGTGGGTACGGGCCGAGCGTACTGAGGCGAGGTCAGGGTCAGCAACGCGTCGACGTCGACCTCGTCCTGATCGCGACGTCGGTGTCCCCGCCGACCCGGCGGACGGTGGCGGTGACCCCGCCGGGGATCTCCATGGCGCCGGCCATCGTGTTCGCGTCGCCGATCGGCCCGGATGACGTACGGCGGGCGCACGGCGACGCCCGACACCGACACGCCCGTCCTCGGTGTCGGTGAACCAGGTGTTCGCGACCACTCGCACGTCGTTGATCTGGATCGCCTCGGCGCCGGCGGCACGCAGCTCCTGCACGGTGTCGAGCAGGACCGGCGCGTCGACCTTGCGGTCGGGGTCGAAGATCGTCAGGACGATGCCGGGGCCGGTGGCCTTCGACCGTGCCGGCGAGGATGCCCAGGGCCTGGAGCCGCTCGCGGGCGGCGCGCTGGGCCTCGGCATCGTTGGTCGACTGGCTCTTGAGCAGGTTCAGCGAGCCCTGCAGGCCCGCGGATCTCGTCGGCCAGGCGGTCGCCGTCCTGGTCGACGCCGGCGAAGATGCGCACCAGCTCGTCCTCGCGCAGGTTCTCCAGGCCCTCGAGCGAGGTCTGGCGCACCTGGGCGATGATCGCGAAGCCGAGGGCCCCGGCGAGCACCATCGCCAGCACGTTGGCGCGGGTGGCTCGTGGCGACCCGGCGCGCAGGAGGCGGTGCCAGGCGCGCTTGGGACTGTCGGCTGGGCCGGGGCCGCTCTGGGCCCTCGTCGGCCTCGTCGGCCTCGTCGCGGGCGAGCAAGCCCGTCGAACAGGTAGGGCTCGACCCCGTGCGGGACCGAGGGCGGCGGTGCGAGGGCGGGCGCGCGGCCGGCTCGGTCGGGGTCGGGAGGTGGCTGGGTCATGCGTCGAAGAGGTGGCGGCGGATCGCGGCGACGTTGGAGAAGATGCGCACGCCGAGCACCACGACCACACCGGTGGAGAGCTGGCTGCCGACGCCGAGCTTGTCGCCGAGGAAGACGATGAACGCCGCGACGACGACGTTGGACAGGAACGAGACGACGAAGACCTTGTCGTCGAAGATGCCGTCGAGGATCGCCCGCACCGCACCGAAGACCGCGTCGAGGGCGGCGATGACGGCGATGGGCAGGTACGGCTGCAGCCACACGGGCACCGCCGGCTGCAGGAGCAGCCCGATGATGATGCCGAGTGACAGGCCGATGGCCGGGATCACGACGAGCTCCTCTTCGGGGTGGCGGTCGGCGAGGGGGTGGCGTGGCCGCACCAGTATCGCCGCTGCGGGCGTAGGTCGTGGTCAGGCCCACCGCGGCCGGAACGGTGAGGTCGTCGCTAGACCTCGGTGTCGACCCGGATGCCGAAGGTGCTGCGCAGCGTGGACAGGTAGGTGCCGCCGGGGCCGTCGGCGAACGCCGCCGGGAAGCGCTTGGGGTCGCCCAGGGCGGTGATCACGTAGGGGCGGGTCAGCGGCCTGAAGTCGACGACGAGCGCCGAACCGGCGAAGCGGATCGCCGAGGTCGACGTCAGCCGCTTGCCGTTGATGCTGACGGCCTCGGCGCCGGACTCCCACAGCGCGTTGGTGACGAACTGGAGGTCCTTGGCGAACACCTGGCCCTCCTCGGCCTTCGTGCCGTCCTCGGCGGCGTCGTCGGTACCGGCGCCCGGGCGCGTCGTCGAGGGTGAGCGTGAAGCCCGGGCCGTGCAGTGGGACGGCGCCCACGGCGGCCGAGAGGTCACGGCCGCGGTCCGCGAGCTCGGCGCCGCCGAGCTGCTCGGTCTCCAGCGCGGTGACCTGGCCCTGGAGGGCGGCCGCCTGTGCGGTCAGGGAGTCGACCTCGGCGCGCCGGTCCTCGATCTGGTCGATGAGCTCGGCGCGGGCCTTCGAGCGCGGCTCGTTGGCGGTGGTGAGGTTGTAGGACGCCACGCCCGACCAGGAGCCCGATCAGCACCGTCGCCAGGACGAGCAGGGGCGAGCGCAGCGAGGTGGAGCGCGGCCGGCCCTGCGCCTCGCGCCGTTCGGCGGCAGCGGCGTAGCCGGGGTCGAGGGGGCGCTGCAGCATGGTGGTGAGCAGCGTCATCGACGCGTCCGGGCGCCGGCCGGGAGATGCGGGGCGGGTCATGCCGGCACCGCCCGCTGCTCGTCGGCGATGAGCTGGCGCAGCTGCACGGCGTACAGGACACCGGCCACCCAGTACAGCGCCGTGCCCCACCAGGCGAAGGCCCAGCCGACCGGCTGCGCGATCGTGGCCAGCGTGCTGCTGCCCTCGCCGAGCAGGAGCAGCGGGAACGCGTAGAGCAGGTTGAAGGTGGCGGCCTTGCCCGCGAAGTGCACCGGCAGCCCGAGCCAGCCGTGCCGCTTGGCGATGAGCACGACGACGCCCATGAACAGCTCGCGCGCGAAGAGGACCCCGACGAGCCACCACGGGATGATCTCGCGCCAGGCGAGGCCGAGCAGGGTCGAGACGATGTAGAGGCGGTCGGCGACCGGGTCGAGCAGCTGGCCCACCCGCGACACGAGGCCGTACCTGCCGGGCGATCTTGCCGTCGAGGTAGTCGGTGAGCCCGGCGAGGAAGAGCAGCACCAGGGCAAGGCCGTCGCGCTCGGATAGGATCGCCCACAGGAAGACGGGTACGCCGAGGAGCCGGGCGGCGGACAGTGCGTTCGGCACCGTGAGCACCCGGTCGCTCACCTGCTCCTGGGGCGCCCCCGTCGACATGGTCGCCACTGTATGCGCTCGGGCTGGGCGTGCGCTGACAGGTCGTGCGGTACGGCGTTCTAGGGTGACGCCATGTCGACCCCCCTGCTCGGTGCGACCGAGGCCGAGCTGCGCCGAGACCGGACCAGTGTGAAGTGGGTGGCCTACCCTCCCGACGTGCTGCCGCTGTGGGTGGCCGAGATGGATGCCGCGCCGTGCCCGGCCGTCGCCGAGGCCGTGTCGGCCGCGGTGCAGCGCGGTGACACCGGCTACGGCTGGGGTCCGCGGTACGCCGCCGCGGTCGCTGCGTACACGGCCGACAGCTGGGGCTGGGAGGTCGACACCTCGGCCGCCATGATCGTGCCCGACGTCATGATCGGAGCCGCCGAGCTGCTCCGACTGCTCACCGACGAGGGCGGCCCGGTCGTGGTCTCGCCCCCGGTGTACGACTCGTTCTTCGGGTTCGTCGACGCGATCGGCCGTCGCCGGGTCGACGCACCGCTCACCGCCGCAGGACGGTTGGACCCCGAGGCGCTGCGCGTCGCGTTCGCCGAGGCGCGCGCCGGCGGTGAGCGCGCGGCCTACCTGCTGTGCAACCCGCACAACCCGACCGGCACCGTGCACTCCCCCGCCGAGCTCGCGTCGCTGGCCGCCCTCGCCGAGGAGCACGGCGTGCGGGTGGTCGCCGACGAGATCCACGCGCCGGTGGTCTACCCCGGCGGCCCGGTCTTCACGCCGTACCTCACCGTGCCGGGGGCCGAGCGTGGCTTCTCGGTGTTCTCGCCGTCGAAGGGCTGGAACCTCGCGGGGCTCAAGTCGGCACTGGCGATGGCGGGGCCCGGTGCGCTGCACGACTTCCGGCGGCTGCACGAGGTGCACACCCACGGCTCGTCGCACCTCGGGGCGATCGCCCACGTGGCCGCGATGACCGACGGTCGCGACTGGCTGGCCCGGCTCGTCGGTGAGCTCGACGAGAACCGGGCGCTGCTCGGCCGGCTGCTCGCCGAGCACCTGCCGGGCGTGCGGTGGCAGGCACCCGAGGCCACCTACCTGGCCTGGCTGGACTGCCGTGGGCTCGGGCTCGGTGACGACCCCGCGCGCACGTTCCGCGAGCGCGGCCGCGTGGCGCTCGGGTCGGGCCCGGCCTACGGGCGCGAGGCCGGGCGCGGTTTCGCGCGGCTCAACTTCGCGACCTCGCCGCAGATCGTCGAGGAGGGCGTGCGCCGGATGGCGTCGGTGCTCTGACTGCGGCGGTGCGACCGTGGATCGGCCGACCCCGCCGAGGCCCTGACCGACCGTCAACAGGCCGAGCACGCCAGGTCGCCGGACGCGGGCCGAACGGGCACGCCCCCTCAGCGGGTGGCCTCCACCTCGGCCGCTCCTGCGGTCACGACGGCGGACCACGTGGCCGCGTAGAGCTCCTCGGCGTGCGCCTGGCTGCGACCGATGGCCGTGGCGCCGAACCGGCCATCGACGGCGAGGCAGCCGAGCATGTGCAGCACCACCCCGGTGCCCCGGGCGGTGTCGAACTGCAGGCCCGCCTCGCGCACGACGTCGATCACCGACTGCGGGGTGCGCTCGGCCAGCGACGGGGCGACGAAGTTGTCCGTCGAGCGGTAGGCGCGGGTGCTGCCGTCGGCGTCGGTCAGCCAGGCCCCCGCGTCGGCGTCATAGTGCCCGGGCACGAGGGCGCGCAGGGCCGACAGCGGGTGCGTGGTGCCGCCCTTGCGCAGGTTGACCTCGAGGGCGCTGAGCGACCACGGGGAGCTCGCGGACCAGGCGGCCATGAAGTCGACGCCCGCCCGGCCGACACAGCCCCGGGCCGCCAGCTCGGCGCCGACCGCGTGCCCGAAGCGCGCCAGGTCGGCGGCGTACGCGGGGTCGGCGGGGAAACGGCATCCGAGGTAGACCTGCCCGTTGCTGCCCCCGAGCACCTGGTCGTGCGTGGCGACCACCCGCACGCCGCCGCCGGGCAGCAGGTCGACCTGCACGCTCGGGCTGCGCACCTCCTCGCCGACGACCATCTCCTCGACCACTCCCCCGCCCGCGTCGAGGTCGTCGAGGAACCACGCGGGCAGCGCGGCGACCGAGGCCAGCACGTCGTGCGGGTCGCGCGGGGCGCCCGCGTCGTCGCGCAGGCCGAGCACGAGGTTGCCGTCGCCGGCGCCGCTGTCGTCGTGCTTGATGACGACGGCACCCACCGAGGGTCGCGATGCGCGGATCCACTCCACGGCGGCGGCCACGTCGTCGACGCTGTGCACGTCCTCGCGCCCCAGGGGCACCGGCACCCCGGTGCGGTGGAACAGCCTGCGGCCTGCGCTCTTGAACGCCTCGGACCGCAGCGCGGGCGCGGTGCCGTTGACGGGCACGCCCAGCGCGCGGGCGACGGCGACCTCGTTCTCGGTGACGTTCCACGGCTCGATGAGGGCGGGGCGGTCACCCACGATGCCGCGGACCTCGTCGAGCAGGTCGGGCCGGTCGAGCAGCTTCTCGGCCAGCGAGCGGGTGGTGTCGTCGTCGACCGCGATGCAGTGCACGCGCCCGCGCATCCGCTCGGCCACGTCGGGCGGCACCAGGGTGCGGTAGTAGGCCAGCACCTCGGGGTCGGGCGCGAGCGAGCAGACGAAGACGAAGTCGCAGTCGATCCGGGTGAGCAGCAGCGCCGCGTTGAGGTACCGGTGCTCCATCGCCGGGATCCGGGCGCCGTAGTGCTGCAGCAAGGAGTCGCTGAGGCTGTACGAGGCCATGGCGACGACCACGTGGTCGCGACCGGAGCCGGGGACGTTCGCCGCGAGGGCGTCGGGCAGTGCCGCCTGCAGCCGGTCGAAGTCGTCCATGCCCACACTCCTCGCGCACATTCTGACAGCGCGCCCGGACCCTGACACGATCAGCCGATGAGCATCTTGGAGGTCGCCCACGAGCTGTACGGACTGGCGCCGGAGGAGTTCACCGGTGCGCGCAATGCCAGGGCCAAGGACGTCAAGGCCTCCGGGGACCCCGAGCTCGCCGCCCGGGTGCAGGCGCTGCGCAAGCCCACCGCGGGGGCGTGGCTGCTCAACCAGCTGGTGCGCCGGCACGAGGCGGACGTCGCGCAGGTGCTCGACCTCGGCGCCCGGTTGCGCTCGGCCCAGGGCACCCTGGGGGCCGCGGAGCTGCGCGAGCTGGACCGGCAGCGACGGCTGCTGACCCACGCCGTCGCGGAGCAGGCGCGCTCCCTCGCCCAGGAGGAGGGGCGACGGGTCAGCAACCAGGCCGTCGCCGACGTCGAGGAGACCCTCAGGTCCGCGATGGTCGACGCCGCCGCCGGGGCGGCCCTGCGCACCGGCCTGCTCACCGACACCTTCAGCTCGACCGGTCTCGAGCCGGTCGACCTGTCTCGGGTCGTGGCGCTGGCCGACGCGGCGACAGTGCCGACGACGGACCCGTCGCAGGAGGAGCCGGCATCGGGCGCCGGCGCACCCGACCCGGACCGGGAGCGGCGGCTCGCCGCCGCCAGGGAGGCCCTGGCCACGGCGCGGGAGTCGCTGCGGTCGGCGCGCGAGGCGGCCGGGGTGGCCCGGGAGGCGGCCGCCGAGGCCGAGGGCCGCCGCGCGCGGCTCGAGTCGGAGCGCGACGACGCCCGCCGCCGGCTCGACGAGCTCGACGCACAGGTCTCGACCGCCGTGGAGGTACGCGACGCCGCGACCCGGGCGCAGGAGCGTGCCGTGCGCGACGAGGCCGCAGCGGCCGAGGCGGCGAAGCGACTGGCCGAGGAGCTCGCCGACCTGACCGGGTGACCGAAGCCGGCGCGGCGCCTGGAGCACCGGCTCACGTGCCGACGGACCCGTGGAGTCGGCTCGCCTGTCTGCTCACCGTTCATCGAGTCGATCTCGACCGATCGGTAGGGATGGAGTCAGGATGAGGGCATGACCGACCTCGCCGCCGACAAGCCATCGGTGCTGTACGTGTGCATCCACAATGCGGGGCGCTCCCAGATGGCCGCCGCGTACACCCGACACCTGTCCGGCGGTGCCGTCGAGGTGCTCTCCGCCGGCTCCGAACCCGCGGACCGGGTCAACCCCTCGGCCGTCGCGGCCATGGCCGAGGAGGGCATCGACATCACCGCCGAGTCCCCCAAGGTCCTCACCACGGATGCCGTGCGGGCCTGCGACGTGGTGATCACCATGGGCTGCGGCGACACCTGCCCGATCTTCCCCGGCAAGCGCTACGAGGACTGGGCGCTCGAGGACCCCGCCGGCAAGGGGGTGGAGGCGGTGCGCCCCATCCGTGACGAGATCAGGACCCGCGTCCTGGCCCTGCTCGACGAGCTCGGGGTCGAGCCGGTCGACACCTGAGTCGGCGAGAGCCGGACGGTACCTTGGTTGCTCCGATCACCTCGCACCCTTCATCAAGCAGGCTGGCCATGGCGCCGGATCGGCCACCTGGCCGCCACGACCCAGCAGAGGGAGCCCGAGAGCAGCCCGACAGCCGCGCCCCCCACCACGTCGACGGGCCAGTGGGCCCCGATGTACAGCCGGTTGAGCGCCACGAGGGCCGCGACGGCCACCCCGACGGTGCGCTGCGGCCAGGTCAGCCAGGGCCACAACGCCGTGACCAGGCCGACGGTGACACTGGTGTGGGCCGAGGGGAAGGCGTTCCCGTACGGGTCCTGGGGGTAGCCGTGCACGTCGAGCCCGGGGATCGAGGCGGTCGGTCTGGGCTGGTCGGCCAGCCGCTTGAGGACCTGGGTGACCACCTCGCAGAGCGCGTAGGCCACCGCCATCGCCCGCAGCACCTCCCACCTGGCGCTGCCGCGGGCCGTGACCATGATCCAGCCGACGAGCGCGATCGCGAGCACGGCCAGTGGCACCGGCCGGAGGAGCGGGTTCGTCACGGCCAGCATGGTCCCGAACGGTTGTGGGGGGTCGTTCAGCCACGTGACGACCGCGGTCTGGGCCTCGTCGGCTCCGGGCCGGACTGCCATCCAGTAGGTCACCACGACCACCAGGGCGGATGCCGTGGCCAGGGTCCAGCACGTGACCGGCGTCGGCAGGTCCGACCTCTGCGCGTCACTCAGGTCGGTCATGCGCGCAACCTAGCGGCCGGAGGCCCTCTTCGGCTCTCGGCCTCCTCGGTCGGGCTGACAGGATTTGAACCTGCGACCCCTTGACCCCCAGTCAAGTGCGCTACCAAGCTGCGCCACAGCCCGTGGCTGCCCCCTGACGGGAGCGACGAAACCTTATCCCATGCGCGGCGGGGCCACCGAATCGCCCACGTCCGTCACGGCATCCGGCTCGGACTCAGCGGCGGGAGCGCTTCTCGCGCACCCGCACCGAGATCTCGATCGGGGTGCCGACGAAGCCGAACTCCTCGCGCAGGCGGCGCTCGACGAACCGCCGGTAGCCGGCCTCGATGAAGCCCGACGCGAAGAGCACGAACCGCGGCGGGCGGGTACCGGCCTGGGTCGCGAACAGGATGCGCGGCTGCTTGCCACCGCGCACCGGGTGCGGGTGGCCCGCGACGATCTCGCCGAGGAAGGCGTTGAGCCGACCGGTCGAGATGCGGGTCTCCCACGAGTCGAGTGCGGTCTCGAGCGCCGGCACGAGCTTGTCCATGTGCCGTCCGGTTCGGGCCGAGACGTTGGCTCGCGGCGCCCACGGGATCTGCACGAGGTCGCGCTCGATCTCGCGCTCGAGGAAGTGGCGCCGCTCCTCGTCGGTGAGGTCCCACTTGTTGTAGGCGATCACCAGCGCGCGGCCGGCATCGATGACCTGCTGGATGACCCGCACGTCCTGCTCGGAGATGACCTCCGAGGCGTCGACGAGAACCACGGCCACCTCGGCCTTCTCGAGCGCGGTCTGGGTGCGCAGCGAGGCGTAGAAGTCGGACCCGCGGGTCTGGTGCACCCGCCGCCGGATGCCGGCGGTGTCGACGAAGCGCCAGGTCTTGCCACCGAGCTCGACCAGCTCGTCGACGGGGTCGCGGGTGGTGCCGGCGACGCTGTCGACGACGACCCGCTCGTGGCCGACCAGCTTGTTGAGCATCGAGGACTTGCCCACGTTCGGGCGGCCGAGCAGCGCGACCCGGCGCGGCCCGCCGCGCTCGTAGGCCCCGCCCATCGCGGAGACCTCGGGCAGCACCTCGAGCAGCGCGTCGAGGGCGTCACCGCTCCCCCGGCCGTGCAGGGCCGAGACCGGCCACGGCTGGCCCAGGCCGAGGTTCCACAGCGCCGCGGCGTCGGCCTCGGTGCGCTGGTCGTCGACCTTGTTGGCGATGAGCACCACCGGCTTCCCCGCGCGGCGCAGCAGCTTGACGCAGTTCTCGTCGTCGTCGGTGGCCCCGACGGTCGCGTCGACGACGAAGAGGACGACGTCGGCGAGGTCGACCGCGATCTCGGCCTGCTCGGCGACCCGCAGGTGGATGCCGGTGGCGTCGATGGCCCACCCTCCTGTGTCGACCAGGGTGAACTCGTGCCCGACCCACTCGGCGTCGTAGGCGACGCGGTCGCGGGTGACCCCGGGCACGTCCTCGACGACGGCCTCGCGGCGGCCGATGATCCGGTTGACCAGGGTCGACTTGCCGACGTTGGGGCGGCCGATGACGGCCACCACCGGCAGGGGCCCGCGCGCGGCATCGGCGTCGAGCGCTGCGTCGCCGCGCTCGAGCAGGGCGCGGTCCTCGTCGCTGAGCTCGAAGTCCTCCAGCCCGGCCCGCAGCGCCCGCTCGACGGCGTCGGCGGAGTCCTGGGTCTGCAGTGTGGGGTCCTCGGTGCTCATCCCACCATTGTCCCTCACCCTCGGGGCGCCTCAGTCCAGCAGGTCCGGTGGCACGTCGGTGGGCAGCGGGATGCCGTGCCGACCCGACGCCGCGTGCACGTGCGCGACCAGCGTGGTCCGGATCTGCTCGGTCGCCAGCTCGAGCCGGGCGCGCCCGGGGAGTCCTTCGGGCAGGTCGAGCACCACCGGAGGGCCGAAGTCGACGACCAGCCGGGAGCGCAGCCGCGGCCAGGAGCCCGCCAGGTCGCCGGTGCGGCGGGTACCCAGGCACGCGGTGGGCACCACGACGGCCCCCGACTGCAGCGCGAGCCAGGCCACGCCCTTGCCGGCGGAGGCGAGGTCACCCCTGCCACGTCCCCCCTCCGGGAAGATGCCGATGACGCCGCCGCGGCCGAGCACCTCCAGCGCCCGGCCCAGTGCGGTGCGGTCGCCGCGGTGCTGCTCGATCGGGATCTGCCCGCTCCAGCGCAGCACCGGCCCGAGCAACCCCTCGAACATCCTCCCCAGCACGAGGAAGTGGCTGGGACGCGGGCACATCGCCATGACGAGCGCGCCGTCGAGGTACCCGGTGTGGTTCGCCGCGAGCACGACCGGACCGGCCGCCGGCACGTTCGACGCCCCGAAGCCCCGGGCGGAGTACAGCAGGCCGAAACCCGCGCGGGAGACGAGGTGGCCCGCCCGGCCCCGCCGAGCGCTCGGGCTCACTCCGCCGTCTCGGCGGCCACGACGTCGAGCACGGCCTCGACGCTGGCCTCGAAGTCGAGGTCGGAGGTGTCGACGAGCACGACCCCCTCCGCGGCCTCGGTGAAGGTGGACACGGTGGAGTCGTCCCGGTCACGGCGCACCACCTGGTCGCGGGTCGCCTCGACGGCGTCGTCGTCGACGGCACCGTGCAGCTCGGCCGAGCGGCGCCGCAGCCGGGCCTCCTCGGATGCCGTGAGCAGCACCCGCACCCGGGCCTCGGGCGCGACGACGGTGGTGATGTCGCGGCCCTCGGCCACCACTCCCCCGGTCCGCTCGGCGATGCGTGCCATCAGGTCGCGCTGCAGCTGCCGCAGGACGGCGCGCACCTCGAGGTTGGTGGCGACGGCGGAGACCGCGGTGCTCACCCGCGTGGTGCGGATGGCCTCGCCGACGTCGGTGCCGTCGACGACCACGGTCGGCGCGTCGGGGTCGGTGCCGATCTCGAGCGGGAGGTCGCGCGCGGCGCGGGCCACGGCATCCACGTCGGTGAGGTCGACGCCGCGTTCCAGGCACCACCAGGTCAGCGCGCGGTACATGGCACCGGTGTCGAGGTAACCGACGCCGAGCCGACGCGCCACGGCCTTGGAGACACTGCTCTTGCCGGAGCCGGAGGGGCCGTCGATCGCGATCGTCAGGGGTGCGGTCATGGTGCGTGAGCCTAGTGGGGGCCTCAGCCGTGCAGCCGCCAGCCCCGCTCCGCGAGGGCCTGCGCGAGACCGGCCGCCGCGGCCGGGACCACGTCGACCTCGGCGAGGCCGAACGGCTGGCCGAGCCCGTGGTCGAGGTGGAACTCCTCGATGTTGGCGCCGATGACGCCGATGTCGGCGAAGAGCCGCCCGAGCTGGCCCGGCTCGTCGGGGATGAGCACCCGCACCGTCGTGTACGACGTCGGTGCCGCACCGTGCTTGCCCGGGATGCGGGCGTGTCCGGCGTTGCCGGCGGCGATGGCGCGGGCGAGCGTGCCGCGAGCGCCCGGCGCGTCGGTGGAGGCGCTCAGCTCGTCGAGGGCGCCGACGACCGCCTCGAGGTCGCCGACGAGGGCGGTGAGCACGTCGCGCACCGCCACGGCGTTGCCGGCGAGGATCTGGGTCCACAGGCCGGGGTCGCTCGCGGCGATGCGGGTGACGTCACGCAGCCCCTGCCCGGCCAGCGCCACGGCGGCCTCGTCGAGCCCCTCGAGCCGGGCCGCGACCAGGCTGGCGGCGAGCTGTGGCACGTGCGAGACGGCTGCGACCGCCGCGTCGTGGCGCTCGGGGTCGAGGGTGCGCACCGCGGCGCCGGCCGAGCGCGCGACGGCCGTCACGAGCGCGACGACCGCCGGGTCGGTCTCCGCGGTCGGGGTGAGCACCCAGGCCCGGCCGTCGAAGAGGTCGTACCGGCCCGACACGGCGCCGGAGCGCTCACGACCGGCCATCGGGTGCGACCCGCAGTAGCGGGTGAGGTCGGCGCCGTCGTCCACGCAGCGCGTCGAGCACGGTGCCCTTGACCGAGGCGACGTCGGTGACCGCCGCCTCCGGCCAGCGGCGCAGCGCGGTGGCCACGCACACCGCGGTGACGTCGGGCGGGGTCGCGACGACGACGAGGTCGGGCTCGACCGGGCCGTCGGGCAGCCGCCCCGCCCCGAGGTCGCGGGCCAGGGCGGCATGGGTGGGGCTGATGTCCTCCAGGGTCACGTCGTCGCCCAGGCGGCGCAACGCCAGCCCCAGGCTGGTGCCGACCAGCCCGGCGCCGACGACGTGGACGCGGGTCACAGCTCCGCCGCGGCGTAGAGGGCCCCGACCTCCGCGCTGGTCAGGTTGCGCCACTTGCCGGGCTTGGTGTCGCCCAGGTGGATCGGTCCAACCTGCACGCGCACCAGCGTGATGACCGGGTGGCCGACCTCGGCGAGCATCCGCCGCACGATGTGCTTGCGCCCCTCGTGGAGCACCACCTCGACCAGGGCCTTGCCGGGCGCGGAGTCGACCACGCGGAACGAGTCGACCTGCACCGGGCCGTCCTCGAGGTCGATGCCTTCGCGCAGCCGCCGCCCGAGGTCGCGCGGCACCGGGCCGGGGATCTGCGCCAGGTAGGTCTTGAGCACCCCGTAGCGCGGGTGCTGCAGCCGGTGTGCGAGGTCGCCGTCGTTGGTGAGGATGAGCAGGCCCTCGGTGTCGGCGTCGAGCCGGCCCACGTGGAACAGGCGTTCCTTGCGGTTGGCCACGAAGTCGCCGATGTCGACCCGGCCGAGCTCGTCGCTCATCGACGTGACGACGCCGATCGGCTTGTTGAAGGCGAGGTAGACGCGCGACTCGTCGAGCTGCACGCGCACCCCGTCGACGTGCACCGTCTGGGTCGGCTGGATGCGCACGCCGAGCTCGGTGACGACGTTGCCGTCGACCTGCACCCGACCCTGGCTGATCAGGTCCTCGCAGACCCGGCGCGAGCCGACGCCGGCGGCGGCGAGCAGCTTCTGCAGGCGCACGCCGTCGGGGTCGTGCACGTCGACCACCGGCCGCCGGGGCCACTGCGGCGCGGCGGTCGGCTGGCTGGGCTTGGTGTTGCCCGAGGAGCCGCGCTGCGACTTGCCCCGGGCCTTGTTCTTGCCCGCCACGGGTGCGGCACCCTTGCGGGGCTTCCCCTTCGGCGGGGGTCCAGTCCTCTTGGCCGGCGTCATCCGCGGCCTCCTTCAGCGATCTCGTCGAGCACGTCGACCTCGGGCAGGTAGGGGGCCAGGGCGGGCAGGTCGTCGAGGCTCTGCAGCCCCAGCCGCTCCAGGAAGTAGGACGTCGTCCCGTACAGGATGGCGGTCGACTCCTCGTCGTGCCCCATCTCCTCGATCAGGCCGCGGGTGAGCAGCGTGCGGATCACGCCGTCGACGTTGACCCCGCGCACCGCCGCGACCCGCGACCGGGACACCGGCTGGCGGTAGGCGATGACGGCGAGCGTCTCGAGCGAGGCCTGGGTCAGCCGCGCCTGCTGGCCGTCGAGCACGAACTTCTCGACGACCGGGGCGTACTCGTGGCGGCTGTACATCCGCCAGCCACCGCCGACCTGGCGCAGGGTGAAGCCGCGCTGCTGCTCGGCGTAGCCGGCCTCGAGCTCGGCCAGCGCGGCCTCGACGTCGCTCACCGGCTGCTCGAGCACCGACGCCAGCGCCATCGTCGTCACCGGCTCGTCGACGACCATGAGCACCGCCTCGACGGCGCCGTGGATGCCGCCCGGGAAGTCGGCGACGTCGAAGGCCAGCTGCTCCTCGGGCTCGGGCGCCTCGTCGAGCACGGGCTCGGGCTGGTCACTCATCGGGGACTCCTCGGGGGCGCGCGCGGCGCCGTCATCGGCTTCGGGGATGTCGTCGGGGGCGGTCTCACCCGGTGGCGGCTCGTCGAACTCGTCGTCGACCTCGATGTCGCCCTCCTCCGGGCCGGTCCACCGCACCGTGAGCTCGCCGAGGGCCTCGGCCTGGTCGAAGCCGATCGCCGACTCCCGGAACAGCTCGAGCAGTGCGAGGAAGCGGGCGACGACGACCAGCGTCGAGTCGGCGTCGGCCACCAGGCTGCGGAACGACGCCACGCGCTCGCGGCGCAGCCGGTCGCCGATGATGACGGCCTGCTCGCGCACGCTGACCGCGGGGGCGTGCAGGTGCCCCAGCCCCACCGTGGGGGCCTGCTTGGGCACCATCGCGCGGGCCGCGATCACGGCGAGCTGCTCCGGGGTCACGGTCATCAGCAGCTCGGGAAGCAGCGCCGCCAGGTGCGGTTCCAGGGATGCCGTGCGCGGCTGCATCCGACCGGCCGTCGCCATCCGCTCGGCGAAGGTGTGCGCGATGTCCTTGAAGGCGCGGTACTGCAGCAGGCGGGCGAAGAGGATGTCGCGGGCCTCGATGAGCGCGAGGTCGTCCTCGTCCTCCGGGCCGGACTGCGGCAGCAGGCGCGCCGCCTTGAGGTCGAGCAGGGTCGCGGCGACGAGGAGGAACTCGGTGGCCTGCGACAGGTCCCACCCGTCGGGCTTGGCCTGCTCGACCTTGATGTGCGCGATGAAGTCGTCGGTGACCGTGGCCAGCGAGATCTCGGTGATGTCGAGCTTGTGCTTGCTGATCAGGCCGAGCAGCAGGTCGAAGGGCCCCGTGAAGTTGTCGAGGGTGACCTCGAAGGCCGTGGCCGGCGCGCGTCGGGTCAGCACCCCACCCGGAGTGACGTCGGCGTGCTCAGGGGTGCGCGGCACGCCGCCCCCGGCCTGGTCGGGGGCCGTGGTCATCGACTCAGGCCGCCCCACCGCGGGCGATGAGCTCGCGAGCGAGCTGGCGGTAGGCGTCGGCGCCCTTGTGCGTGGCGTCGTAGGTGGTGATCGGCTCGGCCGCGAGGCTGGCGTCGGGGAACTTCACGGTGCGCGAGATGACGGTGTGGAAGACCTGGTCGCCGAAGTGCTCGACGACGCTGGCCACCACCTCGCGCGAGTGCAGGGTGCGCCCGTCGTACATCGTCGCGAGGATGCCGTCGACCTGCAGGCGCGGGTTGAGCCGGTCGCAGATCTTCTCGATGGTCTCGATGAGCAGGGCCACCCCGCGCATCGCGAAGAACTCGCACTCGAGCGGGATGATGACACCGTGCGCCGCGGTGAGGGCGTTGACGGTGAGCAGGCCGAGCGAGGGCTGGCAGTCGATGAGCACGACGTCGTAGTCGTCGACGACGGGGCGCAGCACCCGCGCCAGGATCTGCTCGCGGGCGACCTCGCCGACCAGCTGGACCTCGGCGGCGGACAGGTCGATGTTCGCGGGAAGGACGTCGAGGCCATCCCACTTGGTGTGCTTGATGACGTCGCGCACGTCGTGGCCGCGCTCGACCAGCAGGTTGTAGACGGTGACGTCGAGCTCGTTGACCGGCACGCCCAGGCCCACCGACAGGGCGCCCTGGGGGTCGAAGTCGACGAGCAGCACGCGGCGCCCGGCCTCGGCCAGCGCGGCCCCCAGGTTGATGGTGGTCGTCGTCTTGCCGACGCCACCCTTCTGGTTGCACATCGCGATGATCCGGGCCGGCCCGTGCGAGGTCAGCGGCTGCGGCTGTGGGAAGTCCGGTAGCGGGCGACCGGTCGGGCCCACCTGTCCGGCGGTGCGGATCTGGAACGCCGCGTCGGAATCCAACTGTCTCTCCCCGGTGCCTTTCGTGCTCTGACGGTCAGCCTCGCGCTGATCGGCCCCGACCCTATCAGCGGGCACGGGGGTGGCTCTGGGCATAGACCTCACGGAGTCGCTGCACGGTGACCAGGGTGTAGATCTGGGTGGTCGTGACCGACGCGTGCCCGAGCAGCTCCTGCACGACGCGCACGTCGGCCCCACCCTCGAGCAGGTGCGTGGCGAACGAGTGGCGGAGGGTGTGCGGCGACAGGTGCCCCGGCACGTGGGCCCGCTCGGCGCAGGTGCGCAGCACCGACCAGGCGCTCTGCCGCGACAGCCGCCCGCCGCGGGCGTTGAGGAACAGCGCTGGTGTCCCGACGCCTCGCGCGGCGAAGGCGGGGCGCCCCCGCACGAGCCACGCGTCGAGCGCCGCCGCCGCGTACGACCCCAGCGGGACGACGCGTTCCTTGCCGCCCTTGCCGCGCAGCCGCACGACACCGTCCTCCCCCTCGACGTCGTCGACATCGAGGCCGACCGCCTCGGAGATGCGGGCCCCGGTGCCGTAGAGCACCTCGAGCAGGGCGCGGTCGCGCAGGGATGCCGGCGTGTCGCCCACCGAGGCCGCCTCGAGGAGCCGCTCGACGTCCTCGACGGGGATCGCCTTGGGCAGCCGGGACGGGGCCCTGGGCGGGCTCACCCGGCGCGCCGGGTCGGCGTCCAGGACCCCCTCGAGGGCCAGGAACCGGTGCAGGCCGCGCACGGCCACGAGGGTGCGGGCCGCCGAGGTCGCGGCGAGGGGACCGTGCTCGTCGTCGCCCTCGCGCAGCCGGGCGAGGAACTCCGTCACGTGGGTCTCGCGGACGTCCTCGGGACGGTCGACGCCGACCGCGGCGAGGTAGCCGGTCCACCGGCCCAGGTCACGGCGGTAGGCCGACAGGGTGTGCTTCGCGGCGCCGCGCTCGACGTCGAGGTGGGTCAGCCACGCGTCGACGGCCCGCTCCACGTGCGTGGGGCGGGCCGTCGGCTCGGTCGGTGCTCCGGTCAGGACAGCGCCTCGTCGAGGGCGATGCTGTCCATGCCGAACGCCTCGGCCACGGCGGCGTAGGTGATGTGGCCGGCGTGGGTGTTCAGGCCCAGCGCCAGGGCGGGGTCGGCCATGGAGGCGTCCTTCCAGCCGTGCTCGGCCAGCTTGATCGCGTACGACATCGTGGCGTTGGTCAGGGCCCAGGTGGAGGTGTGCGGCACCGCGCCGGGCATGTTCGCGACGCAGTAGTAGATCGAGTCGTGCACCTCGAACGTCGGGTCGGCGTGCGTCGTGGGCCGCGAGTTCTCGAAGCAGCCGCCCTGGTCGATGGCGACGTCGACGAGCACCGAGCCGGGCTTCATCTGCGCCACCATCTCGTCGGTGACCAGCTTGGGGGCCTTCGCGCCGGGGATGAGCACGGTGCCGATGACCAGGTCGGCGCCCAGCACCTGCTCCTTGATCGACATCGCCGAGGAGGCGATCTGGGCGACCCGGTTGTCGTAGCGCCAGAAGCTCATCCGCAGCTTGTCGAGGTCGGTGTCGAGCAGGGTCACGTCGGCGCCCATGCCCAGGGCGATGTTCGCGGCGTTCTGCCCGGCGACGCCGGCGCCGATGACGACGACCTTGGAGTTCGCGACGCCGCCGATGCCGCCCATGAGCACACCGCGGCCGCCCTGCGCCTTCATCATCGAGTGCGCACCGACCTGCGGGGCCAGGCAGCCGGCCACCTCGGACATCGGGTAGAGCAGCGGCAGCAGGCCCGAGGGCAGCTGCACGGTCTCGTAGGCGATGGAGGTGGTCTTGGTGGCGACGAGCTCCTTGGTGAGCGGCTCGTCGGCGGCGAGGTGCAGGTAGGTGAACAGGGTCAGGCCCTCACGCAGGCGGTGGTACTCCTCGGCCACCGGCTCCTTGACCTTCATGACCATGTCCGACTCGCCCCACACGTCGTCGGCGTCGTCGAGGATCCTCGCCCCCTGCGAGACGTACTCCTCGTCGGTGATCGAGGAGCCGAGCCCGGCCCCCTTCTGCACGAGCACGTCGTGACCACGGCGGACGAGCTCGTGGACTCCCACCGGCGTGATGCCGACGCGGAACTCGTTGTTCTTGACCTCGCTGGGGATACCGACCTTCACGGTTATCTGGCCCTGTCTGTCTCGACGTTCGCCCCGGCACCGTTGCCCGGGCGGCTGCGCCCCGGTGGAGCGCGATGCGAGTCTAGACCCGGGCCGCGGTGTGGCCCGACGACCTGAGGAGCACGCATGAAGCTGTACAGCGACATCCCCGGCCGCCGTCTCGCGCAGGTGGCCGCCGACGTCGGCGTCGTGCTGTGGGTCGTGCTCTGGGTACGCGTCGCCCAGCGCGTGTACGACGCGACGATGGCGCTGGCCGAGCCCGGCCGCAACCTGGCCGGCGCCGGCAGCAGCTTCCGCGACACGATGTCGAGCGCCGGCGACAACGTCGACGACCTTCCGCTGCTCGAGGACCGGGTGGCCACGCCGTTCCGCTCGGCGGCCGGGGTGGGCACCGAGATCGAGAAGGCCGGCACCGACCTGGTCAGCGCGGTCGAGCGGGTCTCGCTGTTGCTGGCGCTGACCACTGCCCTGGTGCCGATCCTCATCGTCGGCGCGACGTGGTTCGTGCTCCGGCTTCGGTTCGTTCGGCGCGCGAGTGCGGCCCAGCAGTTCATCGACGCCGCCCCCGACCTCGACCTCTTCGCGCTGCGGGCCATGGCGAACCAGCCGATGCCGCGGCTGGCCAAGATCTCCGACGACCCGGCCGGCGCGTGGCGGCGCGGCGAGCTCGACGTCATCCACGCCCTGGCCCTGCTCGAGCTCAAGGACAGCGGGCTACGCCCCCCACCGCCCGCCACGGCCTGACGACTGCGGAGCGGAGGTCTGCCGCCGCGCACGGCCAGGTCCAAGCCGAGGCCACCTGTGCCCCCTGACATGCAGTCGACCTTGCCCGGCGTGCCGCTGAGCGTGGGCACGCCCGCCAGGGGCCAGCTGCATGTCGGCAGGCGCACCTGCGGCCGCTTGGCGGTGCCGGGTCCGCTCTCGACCGCGCACCGGGCATCGCAGCCGCCGAAGCGACCCAGCGTCGCTGGAGACAGGGACCGGCTACGGCGTGACGACGGCCGGGCGCAGGTCCTGCGGCGGGCACTGCCAGGTGCTCGCGTCGGCGTCGACCTGCTCGCCCGAGCGGATGTCCTTGACCTGGTCGCCGCCCTCACCGGCGCCGGGGAACCAGACGAACGGGATGCCCCGCCGGTCGGCGTAGCGGATCTGCTTGCCGAACTTCGCTGCGCTGGGCGCCACCTCGCACGGGATGCCGCGTGACCGCAGCGCCGCCGCCACTCGTCGCGAGGTCTCACGGCTCCCCTCGTCGACGACCGCGACGAGCACGGCCGCCGGGGTGGACCGGCTCGCGGTGAGCCCGCGCTTGGCGACGAGCAGGTGCACCAGGCGGGTCAGCCCGATCGAGATGCCGACGCCGGGGTAGGTCGTGCGCCCGTCGGTGGCCAGCGA
Source organism: uncultured Actinomycetota bacterium (assembly GCA_963751385.1). Classification (GTDB taxonomy): domain Bacteria; phylum Actinomycetota; class Actinomycetes; order Actinomycetales; family Dermatophilaceae; genus Fodinibacter. The sequence continues at coordinate 398,485 of CAVVUD010000001.1, forward strand.
GTCGTAGCGGCCGCCGGAGCAGACCGACCCCCACGACTCGGACCCGACGAGCTGGGTCTCGTAGACGGTGCCCGTGTAGTAGTCGAGGCCTCTGGCGATGCTGAGGTCGGCCACCAGCACCCCGGGCGCCTGCTCGAGCCCCGAGGCGATCACGGCGGCCAGCGCGTCGAGGCCCTCGTCGAGCGTCGGGTGCTCAACACCGAGGGCCCGAACCCGTTCGACGAAGGTGAGGTCGTCGGTGCGGATGTCGGCCAGCGCCAGCACGAGCCGAGCCTGGTCCTCGTCGGCCCCCGCCTCGAGGAGCATCTCGGCGACCGGCCCGGGCCCGCTGCGTCCGAGGCGGTCGACGATGCGCAGCGTGCCGACCACGTCGGTGAGGCCGATGCCCAGGAAGAAGCCCTCGGGGATCTTGCGGTTGTTGACCTGGATGCGGAACTCCCCCACCGGCAGGCGGCGGAACGCCTCGGCGATGACGAGCGGCATCTCTGCCTCGAAGTGCGGCGCCAGCTCGCCGACGTCGACCACGTCGATGTCGGCCTGGGTGAACTCGCGGAACCGCCCCTCCTGAGGCCGCTCCCCGCGCCAGACCTTCTGGATCTGGTAGCGGCGGAACGGGAAGGCGAGCCTGCCGGCGTTCTCGAGCACGTAGCGCGCGAAGGGCACGGTGAGGTCGAAGTGCAGGCCCAGCGCGGCATCCCTGCCGCTGTCGTCGCCCGCGAGGCGGCTGACGCCGTAGATCTCCTTGTCGGCGTCACCGCCCTTGCCGAGCAGGCGGTCGACCGGCTCGACGGCCCGGGTCTCGAGCGGTGCGAAGCCGTGCAGCTCGAAGACCTCGCGGATGACGTCGAGGAAGTGCAGCTCGAGGAGCCGCTCGGCGGGCAGGAGCTCGGGGAACCCCGAGATCGGGGTCACCTTGGTGGTGGGCGTTCACGCGGTCAATCCTCGCAGGTACGGGTTGGTGGCCCGCTCGCGGCGCATGGTGGTGGCGGCCCCGTGGCCGGTGAGCACGAGGGTGGAGTCGGGCAGCGGCAGCACCACGTCGCGCAGCGAGCGCTGCATGGCTTCGTGGTCGCCGCCGGGCAGGTCGGTGCGGCCGATCGAGCCGGCGAAGAGCACGTCGCCGCTGACCATGGTGCGGTCCAGCCCCTCCTGCGCCGGCAGCCCGTCGGGCACGGCGTCGAGCCCGAACATCACCGAGCCCTCGGTGTGGCCCGGCGCGTGCAGCACCTCGACGTCGAGGCCCGCCAGGGACAGCACCTGGCGGTCGGTGACCTCGACGACGTGGTCGGGCTCGCGCCACGTGGCCCGCTGCCCGAACTGCTGCTCCAGCATCTCGAGCAGGCCGGGCATGACGTTGCCCAGCGGGTCGTGCAGGCGGTAGCGGTCGTCGGTGTGGATGTACGCGGCGCTGTCGCCGCCGCACACCGGGGTCACCGAGTAGACGTGGTCGATGTGCCCGTGCGTGAGCAGCACGGCGGCGGGCCGGAGCCGGTGCTCGGCGAGCACGTCGCGCAGGGTCTGCTCGACCCCGATGCCCGGGTCGACGACCAGGCACTCCTCCCCCGGCCCCGGTGCGAGCACGTAGCAGTTGGTGCCGAAGGCGGCAGCAGGGAAGGCGACGGCGAGCACGGGGTGAGCGTAGCCTCAAGCGCCCTGCCTAGACTGGGCCGCCGTTGCCGCCACGACGCAAGGAGACCGGTCCAGTGACCAAGGAGCAGGAGCGCGCTCGCGCCCGTCGGCGCTACGAGCGCCAGCAGGCAACGCTGGCCCAGCGCGAGTCCGACCACGCCCGTCGGATGCGCCTCGTGGCGATCGTCACCACCGTCGTGCTCGTGCTCGGTGTCGCCGCGGTGCTGGGTGCCGTCCTCGCGAACGACCCGCAGGACGAGGCCGCGGCCCCCACGACCACGGCGGCGGGCTGCGAGCTGCCCCCGGAAGCGCTGGGCACCGCCGCACAGCTGTCGCTGCCCGACGCGTCGGCCGCCGAGGGCAAGACCTACGTCGCGACCGTCACGACGAACTGCGGCGACATCGAGCTCACCCTCGACGGCGAGAACGCCCCGCAGGCGGTGGCGTCGTTCGTCGAGCTGGCCAGGCAGAACTACTACCTCAACTCGCCGTGCCACCGGCTGGTGACCGCCGAGTCGCTGAAGGTGCTCCAGTGCGGCGACCCCACGGGCACCGGCCAGGGCAGCCCGGGCTACGGGTATGCGGTCGAGAACGCCCCCGAGGACGGCACGTACCCGCGCGGCACGCTCGCGATGGCCCGCACCGTCCGACCCGAAGAAGGGCACCGGCGGCCAGTTCTTCATCGTGTACGGCGACTCCACGCTGCCCGACCCGGATGGGTACACCGTGTTCGGCACGGTCACCTCCGGGTTGGATATTGTCGACAGGATCGCTGCCGCCGGGGTCGCCCCCGGCGGGGCCAGCGCAACCGACGGGTTCCCCGCCGCACCGATCAGCATCCTGCGGGTTGCTGTCACCGAGAAGAAGGCCTGACCGTGTCAGACGACAAGCCCACCCCCCGCCCGACGATCCCCTCGCCGGCCGCCCTCGCCCGGATGCACCCGCGTCCGGCGGCCGCCCCGGCACCGGCGACCCACTCGGAGTCGGCGCGGTTCGGCCGGGTCGACGACGAGGGCCACGTCTTCGTCACCGTCGGGGACGAGGAGCGCGAGGTCGGCTCCTACCCGGGCGCCACGCCCGACGAGGCACTGCAGTACTTCGCCCGCAAGTACGACGAGCTGGCGGCGTCGGCCGACCTGCTCGAGGCGCGGCTGGCCAACCCCGACGTCTCCGCCAAGGAGGTCGCCGACGGCCTGACGACCCTCAAGGAGCACGTCGAGACCACCGGCGTCGTCGGCGACGTGCCGGCCCTGCAGGCCACGATCGAGCGGGTCGAGGCGGGGCTGGAGACCAAGCGGGCCCACGAGGCCGAGCACCGAGCGGCGGCCCGTGCCGAGGCCACGGCCGCCCGCGAGGCCATCGTCGCCGAGGCCGAGCAGATCGCGGCGCAGCCGACCGCCTCCACCCAGTGGAAGACGAGCGGGGAGCGGATGCGGACCCTGCTCGACGAGTGGAAGCAGCACCAGCGCTCCGGCGCCAAGCTCGACAAGGCCACCGAGTCGGCGCTGTGGCAGCGCTTCAGCCACGCCCGCAACTCGTTCGACAAGGCGCGACGGGCCTGGTTCGCCGACCTCGAGAGCAGCCGGGCCGAGGCCCGTGCCACGAAGGAGGCGCTCGTCGCCGAGGCCGAGGAGCTCTCGACGAGCACGGACTGGACCCCCACGGCCCGCGCCTTCAAGCAGCTCATGGACCGCTGGCGCGCCGCCGGACGGGCCTCGCGCGCCGAGGACGACGCCCTGTGGGAGCGGTTCCGCACCGCCCAGGACGCGTTCTTCACCGCCAAGGACGAGATCTCGGCGGCCGAGGACGAGGAGTTCCGAGCCAACCTCGCCGTCAAGGAGGAGCTGCTCACCGAGGCCGACGCCCTGCTCCCGGTCACCGACGTCGAGGCCGCCAAGGTGGCGCTGCGCGGCATCCAGGACCGGTGGGAGAAGGCCGGAAAGGTTCCGCGCACCGAGCTCGAGCGGGTCGAGAAGCGGATGCGGCGGGTCGAGACGGCGGTCCGCGAGGCCGACGAGCAGCGCTGGAAGCGCACCAACCCCGAGGTGGCGGCGCGCGCGCGTTCGCTCGTCGACCAGCTCGAGGCGTCGGTGGCCGCGCATCGAGGCCGACCTGGCCAAGGCCGAGGCCAAGGGCGACAGCAAGGCCGCCGAGGCGGCCCGCGGACGGCTGACCGCGCAGCAGGAGTGGCTGGCGCAGGCTCGGGCCGGGCTGGACGAGTTCGGCGGCTGACCCGACCGCAGCACACGCAGCACGCACACCTGCGGGCCCGCGCTGCCGGGCGCGCACGAGGCCCGAGGACATCGCGAACGTCTACGTGACGATGCTGCTGCGCCCCCTGCCGCAGGACGGCTGACCGGGCTCAGCCGTCGGTGCGGCGGCCGCCGGTGACCCGGTGGGCGTCGAAGACGCCGTCGACCTTCTGCACCGCTCGAACGACGTGCCCGAGGTGGCCGGGGTCGCCCATCTCGAAGGTGAAGTGCAGCTTGGCGACCCGGTCACGCGAGGTGGTGACGGCCGCCGACAGGATGTTCACACCGTTGTCGGAGATGACGCGCGTGACGTCGGACAGCAGCCGCGACCGGTCCAGGGCCTCGACCTGGAGCTGCACGAGGAACATGCTGCCCGAGGTCGGCGCCCACTCGACCTCGATGATCTTCTCGGGCTGGGAGAGCAGCGAGTCGGCGTTGGTGCAGTCGCGCCGGTGCACCGAGACGCCGTTGCCCCGCGTGACGAAGCCGAGGATGTCGTCGCCGGGCACCGGCGTGCAGCAGCGGGCCAGCTTGACCCACACGTCGGACATGTCCTTGACGACCACGCCGGGGTCACCGTGCCGGCGATGTTGCGGGCGGTCGGTGGTGGCCGGCATCGCGGCCTCGGCGATGTCCTCGCTGGCGCCGTCCTCCCCGCCGACCGAGGCGACAAGACGCGACACGACGTGCTGGGCGGAGACGTTGCCCTCGCCGATCGCGGCGTAGAGACCGTCGATGCCGGCCAGGCGCAGCTCCTCGGCGACCCCGGTCAGTGACTCGACGGAGGTGAGCCGCTGCAGCGGCAGGCCCTGCTTGCGCATGGCCTTGGCGAGGGAGTCCTTGCCCTCGTCGATCATCTCCTCGCGGCGTTCCTTGGTGAACCAGTGCTTGATCTTGTTGCGGGCACGCGCCGAGCGCACGAAGCTCAGCCAGTCGCGCGAGGGACCGGCCGAGTCGGCCTTGGAGGTGAGCACCTCGACGACGTCGCCGTTGTCGAGCCGGCTCTCGAGCGGCACCAGGCGCCCGTTGACGCGGGCACCGATGCAGTGGTGCCCCACCTCGGTGTGCACCGCGTACGCGAAGTCGACCGGGGTCGACCCGGCCGGCAGCCCCACGAGCTGGCCCTTCGGGGTGAAGACGTAGACCTCGCTGGCGTTGATCTCGAAGCGCAGCGACTCGAGGAACTCGCCGGGGTCGGAGGTCTCCTTCTGCCAGTCGAGGAGCTGGCGCAGCCACGCCATGTCGTTGACCGCGTCGGACTGGCCGTCACGGGCCTGGACGCCACCCTGCACGCCGCCCTGGGCGCCCGCCCCCTTGGCGTTGGGGTCCTCCTTGTACTTCCAGTGCGCGGCGACGCCGTACTCGGCGCGGCGGTGCATGGTGTGGGTGCGGATCTGGATCTCGACGGGCTTGCCACCGGGGCCGATGACCGTCGTGTGCAGCGACTGGTACATGTTGAACTTCGGCATCGCGATGTAGTCCTTGAACCGCCCCGGCACGGGGTTCCACCGTGCGTGCAGCGCCCCCAGCGCCGCGTAGCAGTCGCGCACCGTCTCGACGAGCACACGCACCGCGACCAGGTCGTAGATCTGCTCGAAGTCGCGGCCGCCCACGATCATCTTCTGGTAGACGGAGTAGTAGTGCTTGGGCCGACCGGAGACCGTGGCCTTGATCTTGGCCGCCCGCAGGTCGGCTCCGACCTCCTCGCGCACGCCGGCGAGGTACTCCTCGCGGGCCGGGGCCCGCTCGGCCACCAGGCGCACGATCTCGTCGTAGACCTTGGGGTACAGGGCCTGGAAGGACAGGTCCTCGAGCTCCCACTTGATCGTGTTCATGCCGAGCCGGTGCGCCAGCGGCGCGTAGATCTCGAGGGTCTCCTTGGCCTTGCGCTGGGCGCTCTCCTGCGAGACGTAGCGCCAGGTACGGGCGTTGTGCAGGCGGTCGGCGAGCTTGATCACGAGCACCCGGATGTCGCGCGCCATCGCGACGACCATCTTGCGCACCGTCTCGGCCTGGGCGGCCTGGCCGTAGGTGACCTTGTCGAGCTTGGTGACGCCGTCGACGAGCATCGCGATCTCGTCACCGAAGTCGCGGCGCAGCGCCTCGAGGCTGTAGGACGTGTCCTCGACGGTGTCGTGGAGCAGCGCGGCGGCCAGCGTCGTGGGGGTCATGCCCAGCTCGGCGAGGATCGTCGTCACCGCGAGGGGGTGGGTGATGTAGTCGTCTCCGGAGCGCCGCTTCTGCCCCTCGTGGGCCCTTTCGGCGACGGCGTAGGCCCGTTCGATGATGGCCAGGTCGGCCTTGGGGTGGGTGCTGCGCACCACCTGCAGGAGCGGCTCGAGGACGGGGTTGTCGGGCACCCGGTTTCGGCCGACCAGCGCGAGGGCGGCACGCGCCCTGGCACGTGAGGACAGCCCCGGGGGCGGTGTCCCCGGGGCGGCCGTCGTGGTGTCCTCCGCCATGCCCGGAGTGTAGTCGCCGGTCATGGGACGACGAGGAGTGCTCCCACCGGCCGCGACCCGAGCCGGTCGCGGCCACCGAGGAAGGCGAGCTCGACGACGCACTCGAAGCCGACCACGTCGGCACCGGCACGTTCCAGCAGGTCCCAGGCCGCGACGGCGGTGCCCCCGGTGGCGAGCACGTCGTCGACGAGCAGCACCCGCTCGTCACCGACGAACGCGTCGGCGTGCACCTCGATCTCAGCCGAGCCGTACTCGAGGTCGTAGGAGATCGAGACGGTCTCGCCGGGCAGCTTGCCGGCCTTGCGCACCGGCACGAAGCCGACCCCCAGCGCGTGCGCCAGTGCGGCACCGACGACGAAGCCGCGGGCCTCGACCCCCGCCACCAGGTCGACGGCGCCGACGTGGCGCTGCGCGATGGCCGCGACGACGGTCGCGAAGGCGCGTGGGTCGGCGAGCAGCGGGGTGATGTCCTTGAAGACCACCCCGGGCTGCGGGAAGTCCGGCACGTCGCGCAGGCTCGCCTCGACGACCGCCGCGACCTCGGTGTCACCGAGCGGGCCGGGACGCGACGGCATCCGGGTCAGCGCTTGGACTTCGGCGTGCGGCGCGGCTGGTTGCGCGGACCCGACGGCGTCGTCTGGGCGTACTTGTGCACGGCCCGGCCGGTCAGGGTGGCCCCCTCGCCCTCGGCGGCCGCGGGGGCGCCGCTGCCGACGGTGACGGGCTCGCCCTGGGCCTCACCCGCGGCCTGCGCCGCCTCGGCGGCCGCGACGTCCTTGGCCTTGCGGGCCTGGAACCGCTCGGCCTTCTTGTCGAGCTCGAGCACGGCCGGGTCCTTGCGACGCAGGCTGACCAGCAGCGGGGTGGCGATGAAGATCGAGGAGTAGGCGCCGATCAGGATGCCGACGAACAGCACCAGCGAGAGGTCGAGGAGCACGCCGGGGCCGAGGAAGACGGCGCCCACCGCGAGCACTGCGGTGATCGGGAGCAGGCCGATGACCGTGGTGTTGATGGAGCGGACCATCGTCTGGTTGACGGCGAGGTTCGCAGCCTGGGCGAAGCTGAGCCGCCCGTTCGCGAACGCCTCGGTCGTGTTCTCGCGCACCTTGTCGAACACGACGACGGTGTCGTAGAGGCTGTAGCCGAGCACGGTGAGGAAGCCGATCATCGTCGCCGGGGAGACCTCGAACCCGCTCCACGCGTAGATGCCGACGGTGATGATCATGTCGTGGGCCAGGGCGATCAGGGCCGCGGCGGCCATCTTCCAGTTGCGGAAGTAGATGGTCATCAGCAGGGCGACGGCGACGAGGAAGATCACCAGCGCCCGCAGCGCCTGCAGCGCTGACCGACGCGCCCCACGAGGGGCCGATGAACGTGCCGCTCACCTCCGACTCCGGCACGCCGAAGGCCTCGGCCAGGTCGGCGCGCACCTGCTGGCTGTCGGTGTCGGAGAGCCGCTCGGTCTGCACCCGCACGGTGTTGTTGCCGACGAGGGTGACGTTGACGCCGCGCTCGTCCTCGCTGGCGCCGACGGCGTCGCGCGCGACCTGCTCGTAGTCGGCCGGGGTCGAGGTGGTCGGCGACGCGGAACTCGGAGCCGCCGCGGAACTCCAGGCCCAGGTTGAGGCCCTGGGTGACCAGGCCGAGCACGGCGAAGATCATCATGGCCAGGGAGACGAGGTAGAACCGGCGGCGCTGGGCGACGACGGGGATCGAGCGCTTGCCGGTGTACAGGTCGTTGCCGAACGTGGCGAAGCTGAAGCTCATGCCACACCTCCTTCGGTGCCGGCGGACGCAGGTGCCGGGTGGGTGAAGCGGCCGCGGCCGGCGTACCGGGGGGTCGTCTTGGCACCGAGGCGGCGCGGGTCGAGACCCGACCAGGCGTGGCCGTCGCGGAAGAACGGACGCCGCGCGAGCAGCGTGAGCGACGGGGTGGGTGAACAGGAAGACGACGAGCAGGTCGATCAGCGTCGTGAGGCCGAGGGTGAACGCGAAGCCGCGCACGCTCGAGCTGGCCAGCGCGAAGAGCACGAGGGCCGCGAGGAAGTTGACGCCGTCGGCGACCAGGATGGTGCGCTTGGCGCGGTTCCAGCCGGTCTCGACCGCCGCCGCGCAGCGAGCGGCCGTCGCGCAGCTCGTCACGGACCCGCTCGAAGTAGACGATGAACGAGTCGGCGGTGAAGCCGATGGCGACGATCAGGCCGGTGACGCCCGGCCATGTCGAGGCGGTAGTTGTGCGACCAGCCCAGGATCGTGATCGTCAGGTAGGTGATCAGGCCCGCCACCAGGATCGAGGCGACGGTGACGAAGCCCAGCGCGCGGTACTGCAGGAGCGAGTAGACGACGACGAGGAGGAGGCCGATCAGGCCGGCGATCAGGCCGTAGCGCAGCTGCTCGCTGCCCAGGGTCGGGCTGATGTCGATGCTGGTCTGCTCGACGAACGACAGCGGCAGCGCACCGAACTTCAGCTGGTCGGACAGGCTGCGGGCCGACGTCGAGGGTGAAGCCGCCGGTGATGCTGGCGCGGCCGTCGAGGATGCGCCTCGTTGAAGCGGGGCGCGACGATGACCCGCGAGTCGAGGGTGGCGGCGAGCTGGTTCTGCGGCTCGGGGAGCGCGACCATCTTGCGGCTGATGTCGGCGTACTGCTTGGCGCCGCTCGCCGTTGAGCGTCAGCGCGATCTCGACCTCGCTGGTGACCGTTGCCCTGCTGGTTGCTGCGGTAGCCGGAGGTGGCGTCGCTGATCTTGTCACCGGAGACGGCGACCGGGCCGAGGATGTACTTCGCCGCTGCCGTCGACGTCGCAGGTGACCAGCGGCTTGGTCGGGTCGTCGACGATGTTCTCGAGGGCCGCCGGGTCGCTGCAGTCGAGCGTCCTCGAACTGCTGCGGGACGCTCGGCGGTGATCCACGCGAGGTCGGTGGGGTCGGTGGGCGTGGCGCCGGCGGCCGCCGGGCTCGGCGCCGGGCGAGGCGGAGGCGGACTGGGCGACGGGCGTGGGCGCCATCAGGGCGTCCGGGCACCGCGCTGTTGCTCGTCGGCGAGGCGCTGCTCGCCGTGGTCGGGGTCGTCGGACGGCGACGGGCTCGCCGGAGCCGGTGCCGCTCGGCGACGGGGTCGCGGCCGGGCTGGGGCGTGCCGGCCGCGACGGCCAGGACCGGGCGGAACTGCAGCTGCGAGGACTTGCTGATCGCGTCGCGCACCTCCTGCGTGGGGATCTCCGGGATGCTGACGACGATGTTGCGGTCACCCTGGGTGGTGACCTCGGCGCCGGACACACCGCCGGCGTCGACGCGCTGCACGATGATGTCGCGCGCCTGGTTGAGCTGCTCGGTCGAGACGGTCTGGCCGGCCGTGGTCTTCGGCTCCAGGATGATCTGGGTGCCGCCCTCGAGGTCGAGGCCGAGCTTGGGCTCGGTCTTCGCGTCGGACAGGTAGACCGCACCGGCGAGCAGGCCGCCGAGGACGAGCGACGATGGCCAGGAGGAACAGGAGGGACCGGCGTGCGGCGGTCTGCTGGGTCGCGGCAGCCATGGTCAGGCCACCTCGGTGGCGCGCATGCCGATGGCCCGCCGGTCGTAGCGCAGCGTGGCGCCCGCCCCGACGTCGAGCGTGACGACCGTGTCGTCGAGGGCGACGATGGTGCCGTAGAGGCCCGACGTCGTCACGACCTCGTCACCCACGGCCAGCGAGGTCTGCAGCGCCTGGATCTGCTGGTTGCGTCGCCGCTGGCTGAGCATGATGAACACCAGGAGCAGGAACGGGAGGAGCAGGACGAGCAGGTAGCCGAGGCCGGAGCCGGTGAACATGAGTGAGGTCGGTCCTTCGTGTCAGGTCGCCCGCGCAGGGCAGGCAGTGGTTCGGCCCGGACGCGCCGGGCCGAGGAGCAAGTCTAGGCGACGCCGTCCTCACCCACCAACGGGGCAGGCCGCGAGCATCGTGCCCGTTCTCAGCCGGAGAACCGCCCGGGGCCCGCGCCGGTCTCCGGGCCGCCCTCCAGGGGCAGCGGCCTCCTGCTGGAGGAAGCCCGCCGGGGGCTCGAGCCCGAGGTGCCGCCAGGCCCGCGCGGCGGCCGCCCGCCCCCGCGGCGTGCGGACGATGTAGCCCTCGCGCACGAGGTAGGGCTCGGCGACCGTCTCGACGGTGTCGGACTCCTCGCCGACGGCGACGGCGAGCGTCGACAGGCCCACCGGGCCGCCGCCGAAGCGGCGGCACAGCGCCTCGAGCACGGCCCGGTCGAGGCGGTCGAGGCCGGCGTCGTCGACGTCGAACAGGGCCAGCGCCGCGTGGGCCGCCTCGTGGTCGACGTGGCCCTGGCCGTGCACCTGGGCCCAGTCGCGCACCCGGCGCAGCAGCCGGTTGGCGATGCGTGGTGTGCCGCGCGAGCGGCTCGCGATCTCGGCGATGCCGGCCTCGTCGGCCTCGACGCCGAGCAGCCGCGCCGAGCGGTGCAGGATCGTGATGAGGTCGGCGGTGTCGTAGTAGTCGAGGTGGGCGGTGAAGCCGAACCGGTCGCGCAGCGGGGCCGGCAGCAGCCCGGCCCGGGTGGTGGCCCCCACGACCGTGAACGGCGGCAGCTCGAGCGGGATGGCGGTGGCGCCCGGCCCCTTGCCGACGATGACGTCGACCCGGAAGTCCTCCATGGCGAGGTAGAGCATCTCCTCGGCCGAGCGGCTCATCCGGTGGATCTCGTCGAGGAAGAGCACCTCGCCCTCGTCGAGCGAGGACAGCACGGCCGCGAGGTCGCCGGCGTGCTGGATGGCCGGGCCGCTGGTGACCCGGATCGGCTTCTCGATCTCGGCGGCGACGATCATGGCCAAGGTGGTCTTGCCGAGCCCGGGGGGGCCGGAGAGCAGCACGTGGTCGGGCGCGCTGCCGCGCCGCTTGGCCGCCTCGAGCACCAGGCCGAGCTGGTCGCGCACGCGGGGCTGGCCGGGGAACTCGCTGAGCCGCTTGGGCCGCAGCGCCGCCTCGACGAGCCGGTCGTCGTCGGACGCCGGCGGCGTCGACGACCCGGGCGGTGGCCTCGTAGGAGCCGTCGCCTCGGCCTCGAGCATCTCGCTCGCGAAGCCGCGCTCGGGCAGGCGCTCGGGCTGGGCGTGCTCACGGCCGCAGCTCGCGCAGGGCCAGGCGCAGGTAGGCGGCGATGTCGGCGTCGGCCGGCGCGGACCCGGCGACGCGCTCCACGGCATCCCCGGCCTGCTTGGCCGACCAGCCCAGGCCGACGAGCGCCTCGGTGACCTGGCCGCGCCACGGCTCGCGGCCGACCGGGCCGGTGGTGGAGCCGCCCGGGGTGGTGGTGCCGGCGCCGCGGACCGCGCCGACCTTGTCGCGCAGCTCGAGGACGAGGCGCTCGGCCGACTTGGCGCCGATGCCGGGAATGGTCGTCAGCGCCTTGGTGTCGCCCGAGGACAGCGCCACGGCGAGCTGGTCGGGGCCCATGACCGAGAGCATCGCCAGGGCCAGCCGCGGGCCGACGCCCGAGACGGTCTGCACCGTCTCGAACATGTCGCGCTCGGCCGGCAGCGGAGAAGCCGAAGAGGGTGAGGGAGTCCTCGCGCACCACGAGGGTGGTCGCCAGCGACGCCTCGCTCCCCCGGCGGCAGGTGGATGCGGTGGCGGGCGTCGTGTGCACGAGCATGCCGACGCCCCCGACCTCGACGACGACGTGGTCGAGACCGACGTGGGCGACCGGGCCACGCACCGAGGCGATCACCGGCGGGCCTGCTCGGCCAGACGAGGGCGCTCGAGCGTCGAGGCGCGCGACCTGGGCGCCGCGCCAGGCGTGGCAGATCGCCAGGGCAAGGGCATCGGCGGCGTCGGCGGGCTTCGGGGGCGACCTCCAGCCCGAGGATGCGGGTGACCATGGCCGTGACCTGCGCCTTGTCGGCGCGGCCGGAGCCGGTGACCGCGGCCTTGACCTCGGTCGGGGTGTGGAAGACGACGGGGATGCCGCGCTTGGTCGCCGTGAGCAGCGCGACGGCCGTGGCGTGCGCGGTGGTCATGACCGAGGCGACGTTGACGTCGGCGAAGACCCGCTCGACGGCGACGACGTCGGGCGCGAACCGGTCGAGCCAGGCGTCGAGCTCGCGCTCGAGGAAGACCAGCCGCTGCCCCGGGTCGGCGTCGCCGGGGTGCGCACCACGCCCACCGCCACCATCGTGGCCCGGCCGGGCCGGCCGTCGACGACGCCGAGGCCGCACCGGGTCAGGCCGGGGTCGACGCCGAGCACGCGCACGAGCGGCCCCTTCCGTCAGGTTACGAACACCTGTTCGGGATGCCACGCTACACAGCCGCGGGCGGCCCGTCGGCGGAGCAACACGCGCACCGGCTGGTTCGAGGATCCGCTGGCCCCTCGACCCGGCCGCACGCTGCCCCGCGATCTCCGCCGCGGGGTCGGCCGAGCTCACTCCTCGTCGAGCTGGGCCAGCACGTCGTCGGGGATGTCGCCGTTGGCGAACACGTCCTGCACGTCGTCGGAGTCCTCGAGGGCCTCGATCACGCGGATCATCCTCTTGGCGCCGTCGAGGTCGAGGGGCACCTGGAGGGTCGGCACCCACGACGCCTCGGCCGAGTCGTAGTCGACCCCGGCCTCCTGCAGCGCGGTGCGCACGGCCACGAAGTCGGTCGCCTCGGACACGATCTCCCAGGTGTCGCCGTTGTCGTTGACCTCCTCGGCGCCGGCGTCGAGGACGACCTCGAGCAGGTCGTCCTCGCTCTTCTCGCCCTTGGGCACGATGACGACGCCCTTGCGGTCGAAGACGTAGCTGACCGAGCCGGGGTCGGCCAGCTGGCCCGCCGTTGCGGGTCAGTGCGGTGCGCACCTCGGCGGCCGCGCGGTTGCGGTTGTCGGTGAGGCACTCGATGAGCACGGCGACCCCGCCGGGCGCGTAGCCCTCGTAGGTGATGGTCTCCCAGTCGGCGCCGCCGGCCGTGGCGCCGGAGCCGCGCTTGACCGCGTTGTCGATGTTGTTGTTGGGGACCGAGGACTTCTTGGCCTTCTGGATGGCGTCGTAGAGGGTCGGGTTGCCCGTCGGGTCACCGCCGCCGGAGCGGGCCGCCACCTCGATGTTCTTGATCAGCTTGGCGAAGAGCTTGCCGCGCTTGGCGTCGATGGCCGCCTTCTTGTGCTTGGTGGTCGCCCACTTGGAGTGGCCGCTCATGAACGCTCCCTCTGGTCGTGCGTGGCGGTGTGCTGTCGAACGATGTCGACGAACAGCTGGTGCACCCGGTGGTCACCGGTCACCTCCGGGTGGAACGAGGTGACGAGCAGGCCACCCTGTCGCGCGGCGACGATCCTACCTGCGGCGGGACCGTGCTCGACGCGCGCCAGCACCTGCACGGCGTCGCCGGCGTCCTCGACCCACGGGGCCCGGATGAACACGGCTCGGACCGGCTCCCCACCGAGCTCACGGATGTGCAGGTCCTCCTCGAAGGAGTCGACCTGCCGGCCGAACGCGTTGCGGCGCACGGTGATGTCCAGGCCCCCCAGGGTCTGCTGGTCGGGCCGGCGCGTCGGCGATCCGGTCGGCGAGCATGATCATCCCGGCGCACGAGCCGTACACCGGCATCCCGGCCGCGATCCGCTCGCGCAGCGGACCCTGCAGCCCGAACGCGCGCACCAGCTTGTCCATCGTCGTCGACTCACCGCCGGGGATGACCAGCCCGTCGACCGCGTCGACCTCCTCGGCCCGGCGCACGGTGGTCGTGCGCGCCCCGCTGGCCGCCAGGGCCGCGAGGTGCTCGCGCACGTCGCCCTGGACTGCGAGGACGCCGATGAGGGGGATGCCGGTCACGGGCGACGATGCTACGGCCCGGGTCGGTCCATGCGGCGAGTGGGCGTGGAGCGGGAGGCCCGTCAGCGCGACGCAGAGCGCGTGCTGCACCGCAGTAGTCGCTGCGATCACGACCGCTCCTGGTGCGCCGGAACGGCTCCCGGCATCCCAGCTGGCCGGCGTGGCGGCGCTGTTCGGCCCGGCCGCCGTGGCGGCCCGCCGGCCGCGACCGCTGCTGCTCATGTCGTTGCCGACCCAGCCCTCGGGAAGCCCTGTTCCGTAACCCGATCCGCACCGTTGCCGTCGCTACGCTCGAGGTGGTCGGTCGGGGCGACCGACCGGGACGAGGAGCGAGGTGGAGCCATGGCACCCGGTGTGACGCTGGCGGTGATCGGGGCGATCCTCACCTTCGCGGTGCGCGCCGAGCCGTCGGGCATCAACCTGCAGGTCGTGGGGCTGATCCTCATGGTCGCGGGCGCGGGGCTGATCTGGCACGCCCGCCGGGGCACGACCCACGAGCGGGTCGTCACCCGGGTCGAGGGGCCGGTGGTCGAGGGCGAGCAGCTGCCGAGCCCGATCACCGAGAACCACACGGTGCGCGAGATCATCCAGGAGCGCGACCACGAGTAGTGAGCCGCACCCCCGGACGTCGGGTGGGTCAGGGCCGCGCGACGAAGTAGGCGTTGAACGGGTCGTCCGCGAGCTCGTGGAGCGTCACGTCGCCGAACCCGGCGTCGCGCAGCATCCGCTCCGCCAGCTGCACGCCCCACACGGTGCCCAGCCCCGCACCGCCCTGGCCGAGGGACACGGCCATGCAGTGGAGCGTCGAGACCGCGTAGAGGAAGCTGCCCCACGGCAGGGCGACGTTGTCCTCGAGGTTGCTCGACGCGTTGATGTCGACCATGAGGAAGGTGCCGTCCGGGCGCAGCGCGCGTCGCACGGCATCCAGCACCGTCGCCGGCCGGGCCTGGTCGTGGATGGCGTCGAAGGCGGTGACGAGGTCGAACGCGCCGGCCGGCAGGACCGCCACGTCCCGCTCCTCGAACGTCACGTTGCGCAGGCCCCACGCGTCGGCCTCGGCGCGGGCGGCGGCCACCGCCTCGGTGCTGAAGTCGAAGCCGGTGAAGCGGCTGCGCGGGAAGGCGCGTCCGAGCAGGTTGACCGCGTGTCCCTCGCCGCAGCCGACGTCGAGCACGTCGATGCCCGTCGGTGAGCCGGTCCGCGAGACCGGTCAGGGGGATGATGGTGTCGACCAGGGCCGCGTCGTTGACCGCCGCGCTGTCGTCCGCCTGCACGTCGTGGAACCCCGGGTAGTCGGCGTAGGTCAGCCCGCCACCGTGCCGGAAGCACTCGATGACCTTCGGGGTCACCTGGCCCATGAGCGTCACGAGCCGCATCGTCCGGGCGAGGTTGTCGGCACCGGGCCCGGTGACGAACGGGCGCACCTCCGGGCAGAGGGCGTAGGTGCGGGCCGCCGGGTCGTACTCGACGATCTCGGCGCAGACCACGCCGCCGAGCCACTCGCGCACGTAGCGCTCGTCGAGCCCGGCCGCGTCGGCGACCTGCCCGCTGCTCGCCGGGGGCAGGGTCGCGAGGGTCTCGAACAGGCCGGTGTCGTGCCCGATGCTCGCCAGCACGGCGATGGCGCCGTCGTCGAGGACCTGCACGAGCCGGTCGGCGACGGCCGGCGTCTCGTCGGGCTGCGTTCCCGGCGTCGCTCGGGGTGGTCGGGGTGGCGGTGTCGGTGGTGGTCATGGCGTTCTCCTCACGTGTCGCACCGGGCGTCTCCCGGTGAGTCACGACGCTAGGAACGCGACGGCATCGCGCGCATCGGGCGGATCGTGCAACCCTCGACCGCGCTCATGGGTCGTTCGGTGCAGGCGCCGGCGCGGTGCGCACCGGGTCGACTCCGTGGTCGCGACCCCAGGCGGCCGCCCCGGTGCGGCTCGACACCCCCGCCTTGGCGTAGATGTTCGCCAGGTGGCGGCTGACCGTCTTCTCGCTGATCACGAGGTGTCGTGCGATGTCGCGGTTGCTCGCCCCGCCGAGCACGCACCCGAGCACCTCGACCTCGCGCTCGGTGAGCCCGCCCGGCGGCCGGTGCGGCGCCAGCCGCGCGACGTCGGGCGCGGCGCCGAGCTGCCGGTAGATCGCCAGCGCGGTGGCGACCTCGGCCTCGGCGGCGCGGGTTCTCGCCGCGTCCCTCGTGCACGCGGGCGAGCAGCTCGTGCACCCGAGCCGTCGCGTGGCGGCAGCGCTGGACGCGGTAGACGCCGGCCGCCGACGCCAGGCGCTGGCCGGCCACGTCCCAGGCGCCGTGGTGCAGCAGGAGACAGGCAGCGGCGTGGTCGGACCAGGCCCGCAGCCCGGGGGTGTCGTGGAGTGCGGCCGTCGCCTCCAGCTCGGCCGCGGACAGCTCGGCGAGGGCCAGGTCGCCGGCCCGCAGGGCAACCTCCACCGTGGGCAGCAGCAGGCGCGCCCGGCCGACCCGGCCCTGCTCGGACAGCGCGGCACGCAGCTCGGCGAGGGCCTCCCCCGGCGTCCCTCGGCCTCGTCGAGCAGGGCCTCACCGGGTTGGGGCGTGACGCCGAGGTCCCGGGTGCGGGCGTAGGCCGACCTGGCACCCACGGTGTCACCACGCAGCCGACGCACGTCGCCCAGCTCGCGGAAGCCCTCGGCGGCGACCCAGCCGTGCGACCCGACGAGCTCGCGGCTGCGCCCGGCGACCTCGTGCTCGACGGTGTGCCAGTCACCCTCGGCGCTGAGCAGCTGCAGCTGGTGCACCCGGGTGATGCCGGCGAACATGAACGTCGTCGACAGCGGCGTGGCCCACTGCTCCAGCGCGTCGGTCCAGGCCCGCATCCGCACCAGGTCACCGAGCAGGTGGCACAGGTGGATGACCGTGCAGTAGACGTCGCCCGCCCACTGCGCGGGGACCGCTCCCGACACCACGGCCAGCATCGCCTCGTCGAGGTCACCGAAGCCCTCGGTGGTGCGTCCGGTCCACACCGCGGCCACCCCGGACAGCACCCCGGCCAGCGCCTCCAGCGACTCGTCGTCGAAGCGCCGCGCGAGGTCCCGCAGCACTGTGGCCCCCTCCATGCGCCGGGCCGGGGTCCTCGTCCACCTCCCACGCCAGGCCGGCGTCGAGGTAGACGAGGTAGCCGTGCACGGGCGAGGGCTCGAGGTCGCGCAGCAGCCGGCGGGCGCGGTTCAGCCAGGCCTGGCCGATCACGAGGTCGCCCTCGGTGGCCCAGGCCAGGGCGAGGTCGAGCGCCTGGGCCGCCGCACCGGCCTCGTCGCCGTCGGCCAGCCGGGCCCGGTAGACGTCCGCGGCCACGTCGAGGAAGCCGGGGGTGTCGCCGAGCCACCAGCGGGCCCGGCCGAGCAGCTCGAGGTCGTCGGGCGCCAGCGGCTGTCGGGCCTGCTCGCGCTCCAGGGCGGCGCGGGCCGCCGCCCAGTCGCCGCGGGCGGACGCCGCGCGCGCCGTCTCCCCGTCGACCGGCCCCATCGCTCCTCCTGCCGCGAGGGTACGCCGGGCACCGTGCGGCCCGGAAGGGTCACGCCCGCGCGCGGTAGCGTCGGCCGCATGTCGTCAGCGCTGACCGAGCGGGCCCGCGAGCTCGACGCCGCCCACGCCGCCACCGACCTGCGCGGCCGGTTCCGCCTCCCGGCCGGGGTGGTCTACCTCGACGGCAACTCGCTCGGCGCCCTGCCCGCCGGCGTGGCCGAGGCCGTCGCCGACGTCGTGCACCGCCAGTGGGGCAACGACCTCATCGCCAGCTGGAACGACGCCGACTGGTGGGGCGCACCCACCCGGGTCGGCGACCGCATCGGGTCGCTCGTCGGCGCCGCCCCGGGGCAGGTCGTCTGCACCGACTCGACCTCGGTCAACCTCTACAAGGCGGTCGTCGCGGCGTCGCGGATGCGGCCCGGCCGGCGGGTCGTGCTCACCGACCCCGACTCGTTCCCGACCGACCTCTACGTCACCGACGCCGCCGCCCGGGATGCCGGGCTGGTCGTCGAGCGCGTCTCCCCCGCCGACGCCGTGGCCCGGATCGCCGAGGTGGGCGAGGACCTCGTGCTCGCCTCGTACTCCTCGGTCGACTACCGCACCGGCGAGCTGTGGGACCTGGCCGCCATCACCCGCGCGGCGCACGCCGTGGGGGCGCTGGCCTGCTGGGACCTGTGCCACTCGGCCGGCGTGATCGACGTCGGGCTCGACACCCACGAGGCCGACCTCGCCGTCGGCTGCGGCTACAAGTACCTCAACGGCGGGCCGGGCGCCCCGGCGTTCCTCTACGTGGCGCACCGTCACCAGGACGACTTCGACCAGCCGCTCGCCGGGTGGAACGGCCACGCCACCCCGTTCGCGATGGCGCCCGACTACGTGCCCGCGCCCGGCATCACCCGCGGCCGGGTCGGCACCCCGCCGCTGCTCGGCATGCTCGCGCTCGAGGCCGCGCTGGCGGCCTACGACGGGGTCGAGGTGACCGCGGCGCGGGAGCGGTCGCTGTCGCTCACCGGGTTCTTCCTCGAGTGCCTCGACGCGCTGCTGCCCGACCTCGAGGTGGCGACCCCGCGCGAACCGGAACGGCGCGGCTCACAGGTGAGCGTGCGGCATCCACAGGCGTACGCCGTGGTGCAGGCGCTCATCGCCCGCGACGTCGTCGGCGACTTCCGCGAGGCCGACATCGTGCGGCTGGGGTTCGCGCCGCTCTACCTGACCCACGGCGACGTGCTGCGGGCCGCGGAGCACCTGCGCGCGGTGCTCGACGGGCGCGAGTTCGAGCGGCCCGAGTTCCGGGAGCGCGCCACCGTCACCTGACGGCGACCGCTCAGAAGGCCCAGAGGTCGAGACCGCCGAGTCCCGGGCGCGACCATCGCGACGCGGCTCCCCGAGGATACGGGCGCCAACGGCCCGCAGGGCGGCGAGGAAGGCGTCGAGGGCCACCTGGCCGGCGACATCGGGGGCGTTGCCGCCACCGCTGCCCCACGGCCCGCCGGATGGCTCGACCACGATCGCCACGGTGCCCGTGACCGGGCTCTCCAGCCACAGGTCGAAGGCCGACAGCGCGCCGGCCGCACCACCGATCACCTCACCGGCCGGGACGCGCCACACGGGGGCACCCCACCCGGCCGGCTGCCACGACAGGTCCCCGTCGACGACACGCAGCGTGCCGCGCGGGCTGGTCAGCCCGAAGGCATCGCGCTGGTCGAGGCGAGCCGCGCCCTCGAACGTGACGGCGTCCGGGTTCACCAACCGCGCTCGGCGAGGCGGTGCGGCTGCGGGGATCTCGTCGACGTTGATGCCGACCATGGCCTCGCCGAGGCCGCGCGAGACCTTGGCGATGACGTCGGGGTCGTCGTAGAAGGTGGTGGCCTTGACGATCGCCTCGGCGCGCTGCGGCCGGGTTGCCGGACTTGAAGATGCCCGAGCCCACGAAGACGCCCTCGGCGCCGAGCTGCATCATCATCGCGGCGTCGGCCGGGGTGGCGATGCCGCCGGCGGTGAACAGCACGACGGGCAGCTTGCCGGCCTCGGCGACCTCCTTGACGAGGTCGTAGGGCGCCTGCAGCTCCTTGGCCGCGACGTACAGCTCGTCCTCGGGCAGGTTCTGCAGGTGGCGGATCTGCTGGCGGATCTGGCGCATGTGGGTGGTCGCGTTGGACACGTCACCGGTGCCGGCCTCGCCCTTGGAGCGGATCATCGCCGCGCCCTCGGTGATGCGGCGCAGCGCCTCGCCGAGGTTGGTCGCGCCACAGACGAAGGGCACCGTGAAGCTCCACTTGTCGATGTGGTTGGCGTAGTCGGCCGGGGTGAGCACCTCGGACTCGTCGATGTAGTCGACGCCCGAGGCTCTGCAGCACCTGCGCCTCGACGAAGTGGCCGATGCGGGCCTTGGCCATGACCGGGATCGAGACGGTCTCGATGATGCCGTCGATCATGTCGGGGTCGCTCATCCGGGACACGCCACCCTGGGCGCGGATGTCGGCGGGAACCCGCTCGAGGGCCATGACGGCCACGGCGCCGGCGTCCTCGGCGATCTTGGCCTGCTCGGCGTTGACGACGTCCATGATGACCCCGCCCTTGAGCATCTCGGCCATGCCGCGCTTGACGCGGGTGGTGCCGGTGCCCTGGGCGTTCTGCTGCTCGCTCATGCCGCACAGTGTAGGTCGATGCCCGACCCTCCCGAACCACCTGTCCGGGCCCGTCCCGGCCGTCCCGGCCCGCTCAGTGGGTCAGGGCCGGGGGCAGCGCGTCGTCGAAGGTGACCGGCTCTGGCAGCTCGGCGTAGCCCCACAGCCGGAAGAGGCGCACCGAGCGCTTGGCGCGCACCCGCCGCACCTCGCGGGCGGCGTCGTTGTGGAAGCGCCGGGCCAGCTGCACCCGCAGCCCGCTCGCGGCGATGCGGTCGAGCGCGTCGGAGACGAGGTCGTCGTCACCGGTGCGCAGGTCGTGCACCACCTCCGCGGTCAGTGCCGCCCGCAGCGCCTCGCTGAGGTCGTTCTCGACCTGCTCGCGGCCCCCGAAGTGCTGGCCCTCGAGCAGGTCGCCGGTCACCGGCTGCTCGGTGGTGCGCTCGATCGACTCGGTGGCCGCGTCGGCGATGAGCAGCGCACTGGCCGGGTCGAGGACCCCGCCGTTCGCCAGCTCGAGGGCGGCCTCGGCCCGGCGCACCAGCGCGGCGTCGAGCGCCGACATCGCACCCTCCACCTTCGCGTGCAGGCGGTCGAGGCGGGCGGCGGAGTACGACAGGTACCACGCGACGCCGATGAGGAGGATGACGATGAAGGTCGCCAGCTGCAGGACGTCGACCATCAGCTGCCCCCACCCGGCACACCGCGCACCAGGCGACCCCAGAGGTTGTGCGGGACCGGCTCCTCCGGCTCACCGGCCGCGCCGGCGATGACGGTCTCGTACACCGCCATGATCCGGCCGGCCACCACGTTCCAGTCGAACACCGCTGGCTCGGGCCAGCCCGGCGGCGCGCAGCGCCTCGCGGCGCCCCGGGTCGGCCAGGAGACCCAGCAGGGCCCGGGACAGCCCGTCCTGCGACCCGGTCTCGAACAGGATGCCGGTGCTTCCCTTGTCGAGCACGGCGGCGAAGGCAGGCAGGTCGGACGCCACGACGGGGGCTCCGGCGGCCATCGCCTCGACCAGGACGATGCCGAAGCTCTCGCCGCCCAGGTGCGGAGCGACGTAGGCGTCGACCGAGCGGAGCAACGAGGCCTTGTCGAGGTCCGACGACCGTGCCCAGCACGTGGGTCGCGGCCGCCGCCCGGGGGTCGGCGGCCCTCAGCAGGTCGGAGGCGTCGCCGGGCCCGGCGACGAACAGCCTGGCCCCGGGGTGGGCGTCGAGCACCGCGGGCAGCGCCGCGAGCGCCACCGCGAGGCCCTTGCGCGGCTCGTCGACCCGGCCGAGGAACGCCAGTGACGGTGCCTGAGGGGTGCCGACCCACTCGGGCCGCAGCGCGGCGTCGCGGAAGTCGTCGACGTACACGCCGTTGGGGATGATGAAGGCCTCGCCACCGAGGTGGCGCTGCACCGTGCCCCGGGCGTCCTCGGAGACGGCGATCCGCCCGCGGATCTTCTCCAGCGAGGGGCGCAGCAGGGGGTGGGCCGCGTGCAGGGCGCGCGAGCGCAGCATCGCGGAGTGGAAGGTGGCCACCACCGGCTCGTCCGAGGCCCACAGCGCCATCAGCGACGCCGACGGGTTGAGCGGCTCGTGCAGGTGCAGCACGTCGAAGCGGCCGGCCTCGAGCCACCGGTTGACCCGGGCGGTGGTCGCCGGGCCCAACGTCACCCGGGCGACCGAGCCGTTGTAGCGCACGGGGACCGGGCGACCGCAGGAGGTGAGGTAGTCGGGCAGCGCGGTGTCGTCGTCGGCGGGGGCCAGCACCGAGACGTCGTGACCGGCACGGATGAAGTACTCGGCGAGGTCGCGCACGTGGAACTGCACCCCGCCTGGCACGTCCCACGAGTACGGGCAGACCAGGCCGATCCTCATCGCACCCCCTCCGCGGTCGCGGCCGCGAGGCGGTCCCGGTCGAGGTCGTCGAGGAAGACCCGCTGCAGCATGTGCCAGTCGCTGGTGTGCTCGGTGATCGCGGCACCGAGCACGTCGGCGCAGCTCTGGGTCATCGCCGTGGCCCGCTGGCGGGTGGTGCCCGTCGTCGGCACCTCGACCGGCGGGTGGAAGGTGATCAGGATGCCCCAGCCCCTCCCCCTGCGCTCGTGCCGGATGGACACCGGGTGCAGCGGGCGCTTCTCGGCCAGCGCCAGGGCGGCCGGACCGGGCGCCATCCGGGCGGCGTGGCCGCACAGCTCGACCTCGACGCCCTTGGCGGTGAGGTCGCGGTCGGCGAGCAGCGGGATGATGCCCGGTCGCCGGGCCGCCTCGCGCAGCGCCGGGAACGGGTTGACCCCACCGGTGAGCGGGATGATCGTCATGCCGAGCGACTCGCGGAAGGCGAGGAACTCCTCGAAGACCTCCTCCGGCTTCAGCCGCTCGGCGACGGTCGTGACCGGGCCGAGGTGGGTGGTGCCCCAGGCGCCGGCGAGGTCCCAGTTGCCGAGGTGGCCCAGGAAGGCGACCACCGAGCCACCCCCGTCGATGACCTCGCGCACCGGCCCGTCGCCCTCGACCCGCACCCGCTGGGCGAGGTCGTCGGCGGTGAGGTCCTGCAGCCGGAACGCCTCGCAGTAGTAGCGCAGGTAGCGGCGCATCCCGTCGCGCGCCAGCGCGTCGAGCCCGGCCGCGTCGAGGTCGGGCCGCACCTTCGCGTAGTTGGACCGCATCCGCGCCGCGCCGCCGCGCGCGACGGTGAGGTCGGCGAACCGGTCGAACAGCGCGTAGGCGGCGCGTTCCGGCATCCGACGCACCGCCGCCCATCCGATGCGGTGACCCGCGAGTGTGAGCCTGTCGGTGACCGACTGTTGCCGCCGCCTCACACCAGGTCCAGGGCCTGGCGGCGCACCTCGAGCATCCGCTGCACGACGGTGACGAGGCTCGCGAGGGCGAGCAGCCCGAGCACCACGGCCAGCACGATCTCGGGCAGGAACCAACCGACCAGGCCGGTCGCGAGGAGCACGACCACCAGGCGGTCGGCCCGTTCGGCGATGCCGACGTTGGCGGTCATGCCGAGCCCCTCGGCCCGGGCCTTCGCGTACGACACGACGCTGCCGAGGATGAGGCAGGCCAGCGCCAGCGCCGCCATGTAGGCCTTGCCCGGCTCGTCGGCGTAGAAGAGCACCAGCCCGCCGAAGATCGCGGCGTCGCCGACCCGGTCGAGGGTCGAGTCGAGGTAGGCGCCCCACCGGCCGGAGCGGCCGGTCCTGCGGGCCATGATGCCGTCGAGGGTGTCGGCGAAGACGAACGCGGTGATGACCAGGGTGCCGACGAGGAACTCCCCGCGCGGGTAGAAGGCCAGGGCGCCGAAGCAGACCCCCAGCGTGCCGATGATCGTCACGACGTCGGGGCTGATGCCGAGCCGGATGAGCACGGCCGCCACCGGGGTGAGCAGCTTGGTGAAGAACGCGCGCGCGTATCGGTTCAGCATGGTGGGTCCAGCGTAGTGGGGCCGCGCAGCGGCGCCCGTCACAGTCCGCCCGGTGCGCTTGTGTGGCGACGCGAACAGGTGAAATGTAGGCGGCATGAACGGCACGACGACCCAGGCCCCCACCGTCACCGGCACGACGAGCATCCGCAACGTCGTCCTCGTCGGACCGAGCGGGTCGGGAAAGTCCAGGTTGTTCGACCACGTGGTCGACGCCCTCGTGCCCGGGCGCGCCGCACGGGGCCAGACCGAGCCCACCACCGGCCTGCGGGCCGCCACCCTCGCGAGCG
This sequence comes from uncultured Actinomycetota bacterium, assembly GCA_963751385.1. GTDB lineage: Bacteria > Actinomycetota > Actinomycetes > Actinomycetales > Dermatophilaceae > Fodinibacter. The sequence continues at coordinate 422,454 of CAVVUD010000001.1, forward strand.
GATCGGTGGTGGTCACCCTCCTCGACGCCCCCGGCAACCCCGACTTCGTCGGGGACGTGCGGGCAGGGCTGAGGGCGGCGGATGCCGCCCTCTTCGTCGTCTCGGCGGCCGACGGCGCCGACGCCCAGAGCCGCGCGCTGTGGCACGAGTGCGAGATCGTCGGGATGCCGCGGGCGGTCGTCATCACCCAGCTCGACGCCCGCGACGCCGACTTCGCGGCCACCCTGGCGGACTGCCAGGCGCACTTCGGCTCCGGCATCCAGCCGCTCGGCGTGCCGGTGCCTGGTCGACGCGGGCGCGGTCACGTCGATCGCCGACCTGCTCCTCGGCGAGGTGCACGACTACTCCGGCGGCACCCGCACCGTGCGCCCCGCCGGGGCCGAGCACGCCGACGTCTTCGACACCTACCGGCCCGCCCTCATCGAGGGGATCATCGAGGAGTCCGAGGACGGCGGCCTGATGGACCGCTACCTCGAGGGCGAGGAGCTCGACTTCGCCACGCTCGAGAAGGACCTGCTCACCGCGGTCGCCCACGGCACCTTCCACCCGGTGCTCCCGCTGTCGGCGGAGACCGGCGCCGGGGTGGGCGTGCTCCTGCACGTCATCGAGGCCGCCTTCCCGCACCCGGGCCTGCACCCGCTGCCGACGGTCACGCCGGTGGCCGGTGGCGCCGCGGTCGAGGTGGAACCCGACCCCGACGGACCGCTGGTGGCCGAGGTCGTCCACACCCAGTCCGACGCGTACGTCGGCCACCTCTCGCTCGTGCGGGTCTTCTCCGGCACGCTGCGCCCCGACCGGGCGGTGCACGTGTCGGGTCACCTCGAGCTGCTCGGCGTGCCGACCGGCGAGGGTCACGCGGCCCACGACGACGACGTGCGGCCGGGCGCCATCGCCGCTGCCTTCGACGGCGAGCTGCTCAGCAAGACCGAGGCGATCGCCGGCGAGGTCGTGGTCGTCACCAAGCTCGCCACGGCCCAGACCTCCGACACGATCTCGTCCCCGGAGGCCCCGCTGCTCGTCACGCCGTGGGCCCTGCCCGAGGCGCTGCTCCCCGCCGCGGTCGCCGCGGCCACTCGCGCCGACGAGGACCGGATGCCGGTCGCGTTCCGTGAGCTCGCCGCCGAGGACCCCTCGCTGCGCATCGAGCACGACGGCGCGACCGGCCAGGTGGTGCTGTGGACCACCGGCCCGGCCCACCTCGACCTCGTGCTGAGCCGGCTGCGCACCCGCTTCAACGTCGGGGTCGAGCAGGTGCCCGTGAAGGTCGCGATGAAGGAGACCGCCCTCGTCCGCGCCGAGGCGCAGGGCCGGCACGTCAAGCAGTCCGGCGGCCACGGCCAGTTCGCGGTCTGCCACCTGGTCATGGAACCGCTGCCCCGCGGCTCCGGAGTCGAGTTCGACGAGGTCGTCGTCGGTGGGGCCGTGCCCCGCCAGTTCTTCAGCAGCGTCGAGAAGGGCGTGCACCACCAGCTCGAGAAGGGCCTGCTCGCCGGCTGGCCGGTGTCGACGTCAAGGTCACCCTCACCGACGGCAAGGCGCACTCGGTCGACTCCTCCGACGTCGCGTTCCAGACGGCTGCGGGCCTGGCCCTGCGCGAGCTCGCCTCGCCGTAGACGGTGTGCCTGCTCGAGCCGATCGACACCGTGACCGTCACGGTCGACGACGACCACCTCGGCGCGGTGATGACCGACATCGGCACGCGTCGGGGCCAGATCATCGGGTCCTTCGCGGCCGAGGGCCAGCCGGGCCGCTCGGTGCTCGAGGCGGCCGTGCCCCAGCTCGAGCTGCTCGACTACGCCATCAGCCTGCGCTCACTGGCGCACGGCACCGGTACCTTCCACCGCGAGCACCGCGGCTACGAGCAGCTGCCCGAACGGCTGGCCAAGGACCACGTCGGCCAGCAGGGCCGGCACGGCTGAGGTCGGCGCGCCGCGGTCGAGGCACCCGTGGCGCTCGCTCGGCCTCGTGTGACCGGCGGAGGCTCCAGGGTGGCGGCGTAGTCGGGCACCTCGTGCTGCAGTGACCGGGCCGGTCGCACGTAGCCCTGCGACGGCGGCCGCTCGGGCAGGACCAGGGTCGGCTCCTCGACGTCCTCGTACGGGATCTGCGAGAGCAGGTGGGCGATCATGTTGATCCGCGAGCGGCGCTTGTCGTCGCTCTCGACGACGTTCCAGCGGCCTCGGCGATGTCGGTGTGCACCATCATGTCGTCCTTGGCGCGTGAGTAGTCCTCCCACCGCTCGATCGACTCGATGTCGGTCGTCGACAGCTTCCAGCGCCGCATCGGGTCGGTCAGCCGGGACTCGAAGCGTCGCCTGCTGCTCGGAGTCGCTCACCGAGAACCAGTACTTGTGCAGCCGGATGCCGTCCTCGACGAGCATCCGCTCGAAGATCGGGCACTGGCGCAGGAAGCGCTGGTGCTCCTCGGGGGTGCAGTAGCCCAGCACCCGTTCGACGCCCGCGCGGTTGTACCAGCTGCGGTCGAAGATGATGATCTCGCCGGCCGAGGGCAGGTGCTCGACGTAGCGCTGGAAGTACCACCGGGTGCGCTGCCGCTCGGTCGGCGCCGGGAGGGCGATGATCCGGGCCTGGCGGGGGTTGAGGTACTGGGTGACCCGCTTGATCGGTCGAGCCCTTGCCGGCGGCGTCGCGTCCCTCGAAGACCAGGACGACCCGCTCCCCCTCGCGGCGGACCCACTCCTGCATCTTCACCAGCTCGGCCTGGAGGCGAACCAGCTCCGCCTCGTAGACGGCCTTCTTCAGACGCTTCTGCTTCGACATGGCGCCATCGTGTCAGACGGCCGGGGCGTCGTCGTGCGGTCGGGTGCGGAGTGGGCGAGGCCTCGCGTCAGGTCGGCCAGTGCTCGACGAGCCGGGAGCGCACGTCCTCGAGCAGCATCGGCAGCGCCTTGGTGCGCGCGATGATCGGCAGGAAGTTGCTGTCGCCGCCCCAGCGCGGCACGACGTGCTGGTGCAGGTGCGCCGCCACGCCCGCACCCGCGACCGCGCCCTGGTTCATCCCGATGTTGAAGCCCATCGGGGCCGAGGCCGCCTCGAGCGCGCGGATGGCCGCCTTGGTCAGGGCGGTGAACTCCGCGGTCTCGTCGTCGGTGAGGTCGACGTAGAGCGGCAGGTGCCGGTACGGGCAGACCAGCACGTGCCCGGGTTGTACGGGAAGAGGTTCATCACGACGTAGCAGTGCTCGCCGCGGTACACCACCAGCCCCTCGGCGTCGTCCTTGCCGGGGGCGGAGCAGAACGGGCAGCCGGTCGCCCTCGTTCGGGTCGGGGCGGTCGCCTGCGATGTAGACCATCCGGTGCGGCGTCCACAGCCGCTCGAAGCCGTCGCCGACACCACCGGCGAAGTCCGCGGGGTCCTCGTGCGCCGGCATACCCCGATCCTAGGCCGGTGGCGGGCGCCGACGACGGCGTGCGATCGTCGGCGAATGACCTCCTCCGTCACACCCGACCCGGCCGCCGTGACAGTGCCGCGCCGGCGTGTCCGGTGACGCCGCGGACCTGGCCGAGCTGTTCTGGCGGGTGCGTGCGGAGAACACCGCGACGATCCCCATGGTCGTGCACCCCCGCGCGACGGTGCGTCCGTTCCTGGCGTCGGTGCTCGAGACGGCCGAGGTGTGGGTCGCAAGCGTGAACGGCGACCCCGTCGGGTTCGCCGCGGTGGGCCCGGACGGTGACCTCGACCACCTCTACGTCGCCCGGCCGCACACCGGCACGGGTCTGGGTGGGCGGCTGCTGGAGGCGGCACGCCAACGGCATCCCGAGGGGTTGTCGCTGTGGGTCTTCGCGAGCAACATCGGCGCCGTGCGGTTCTACGAGCGGCACGGCTTCGTGGTGGTGGGTGGCACCGACGGCGACAACGAGGAGGGCGCCCCCGACCTGCGGATGGAGTGGCGACCGCTGAGCCGGGCGCGTGCCAGACTCGGCGGATGCCGGTGCCACCCAGCCGCCACCTGCTGCGCGCCAAGGACCTCGCCGACGGGCACTACGCCGAGCCGCTCACCGTCGCCGACCTCGCGGCGGCCGCGCGGCTCTCGCCCGCGCACTTCAGCCGTGAGTTCCGCCGGGCGTTCGGCGAGTCACCGCACCAGTACCTGCTGACCCGCCGGCTCGAGCGGGCCGCGTCGCTGCTGCGCTCGACCGACTGGTCGGTGGCCCGGATCTGCGTGTCGGTGGGGCTGAGCAGCGTCGGCTCCTTCACGGTGAGCTTCGGCCGGATGTTCGGGATGCCGCCCACGGCCTACCGCGCCGCGCACCCGCCGGCCGCCCAGGTGGCCCGGGTTCCGGCCTGTGTGGTGCGGGCCTGGGGCCGACCGCAGGTGCGCACGTTTCGAGAAGACGCGGCCCTCCCGGTCGCGGTGGACTTGGCGGAGCCCGACGACGGGGCCGGGAGCACCACCACCACCGCAAGCGGCACGGCCCGCGAGAACCAAGGAGCACCAGCATGATGAACATCGCCACCGCGCAGCTGTGGGTGCACGACCAGGACGAGGCGCTGAAGTACTGGACGGAGAAGGTCGGCTTCGAGGTGCGCAGCGACGTGACCGTGCCCGAGATGGGCAACTTCCGCTGGCTGACCGTCAGCCCGCCCGCCCAGCCCGACGTCGCCATCGTGCTGATGGCGATCCCCGGCCCGCCGATGGTGGATGCCGCCACCGACGACCAGCTTCGCGACCTCATGGGCAAGGGTCTGGCCGGCACCGTCTTCCTCACCACTGACGACTGCTGGCGCGAGTACCGCGAGATGCACGAGCGCGGGGTCGAGTTCGTCGGGGAGCCCGAGGAGCAGATGTACGGCATCGACGTCGGGTTCCGCGACCCGTCGGGCAACAACGTGCGACTCAGCCAGCTCCACGCCGACTTCGGGCGCTGACCCGAAGCTCCATCAGCCGCTCCGACGGGGGGCCGAACCCCATCCGCTCGTAGAGGGTGCGGGCCTCCGGCACGGCGTTGAGCTGCACCCGGGTCACGCCGTCGGTCTCGGCCCACGTCGAGCAGCGCCCGCAGCAACCGCTCACCGATGCCGTAGCCGCGGGCGTCCTGCGTCACGAAGAGCAGGCTCACGTGGAACCAGGCGTCGGCCGGCCGGTGCGCGCTCGGCAGCTTCTGCACCCGCGTGCCGTGCAGCACCCCGAGCGGGCGGCCGCGCTCGTCCTCGGCGACCCAGGTGCGCCGGGCCCGGTCGCGCAGCCACGCGTCGGACAGCGCGTCGAGGAAGCCGGGCGGCACGGCGTGGCCCTGCTCGCGCTCGTCCTGGATGTGCAGCGCGCCCACCGAGAAGGCGTCGGAGGGGCGGGCCTCACGCACCGTGACCGGGTCGGTCTCCATGCCTCCAGCATGGCCCAACCCTCCGGGCGGCCGGGGGCCAATAGGTGAGGCCCCGGGAAGTATGAGTTCCCGGGGCCTCTGGTGACCCGGCATGATGCTCCGCGTCTCACGAGACAGCTTCCGGTCGCCCACCACCCTCATCACCGGGTGGCTCCGTGCGGTAAACCGCTCGGGCTGGCGCTCGGCCTTCTCTCGATCCCTTCGCCACCGAGGTGGTGAAGTAGGACTATTTGTAGTCGTGGATGCGGTGCGCCGCAAGTGGTTTCGCGGGGAAAGTTCTGAGCAGTTTCGAGCGTCGGCGTGTCGTCGGCGTGTCGTGTGACGCCCGGGACGACGCCCCCGGCGGCCGCTCGCCGCGTCTCGACAAGTGGGACGCGGCGAGACGAAGGGGACGCGGCGGCCCCGGTCAGACCTGGCGGCGGTCGGCGATCGCAGCGGTGATCTCGGCGATCGCGTCGTCGACCGGCACGCCGTTCTTCTGCGACCCGTCGCGGTACCGGAACGAGACCGCGCCGGCGGAACGGTCGTCCTCCCCCGCGATGAGCACGTACGGCACCTTGGCCTTGCTCGCGTTGCGGATCTTCTTCGGGAAGCGGTCGTCGCTCGCGTCGAGCTCGGTGCGGATGCCGTGCGCCCGCATCCGCGCGAGGACCCCACCCAGGTACTCGTCGAACTCCTCGGCCACCGGGATGCCCAGTGCCTGCACCGGGGACAGCCACACCGGGAACGCCCCGGCGTAGTGCTCGACGAGCACCCCGAAGAACCGCTCGATCGAGCCGAACTTCGCCGAGTGGATCATCACCGGCTGCTGGCGGGTGCCGTCGGACGCCTGGTACTCCAGCCCGAAGCGGGCCGGCTGGTTGAAGTCGTACTGGATGGTCGACATCTGCCAGGTGCGGCCGATGGCGTCACGGGCCTGCACCGAGATCTTCGGGCCGTAGTAGGCGGCACCGCCGGGGTCGAGCACGAGCTCGAGCCCGGACTCGGTGGCGACCTCACGCAGCACGTCGGTCGCAACCTCCCACTCCTCGTCGGACCCGATGAACTTGTCCTTCTTGTCACCCTCGCTCTCGCGGGTGGACAGCTCGAGGTAGTAGTCGTCCATGCCGAAGTCGCGCAGCAGTGACAGCACGAAGTGGAGCAGGTGCTTGATCTCGGCCGGCGCCTGCTGCGCGGTGACGTAGCTGTGCGAGTCGTCCTGGGTCATGCCCCGCACCCTGGTCAGGCCGTGCACGACGCCCGACTTCTCGTACCGGTAGACCGAGCCGAACTCGAACAGGCGCAGCGGCAGCTCGCGGTACGAGCGCCCACGGGAGCGGTAGATGAGGTTGTGCATCGGGCAGTTCATCGCCTTGAGGCGGTACTCGGTGCCCTCGAACTCCATCGGCGGGAACATGGTGTCGGCGTAGTAGGGCAGGTGCCCGGAGGTGTGGAACAGCCCGTCCTTGCTGATGTGGGGGGTGCCGACGTACTGGAAGCCCTCCTCGATGTGCCGACGGCGGACGTAGTCCTCCATCTCGCGCTTGATGATGCCGCCCTTGGGGTGGAACACCGCCAGGCCCGAGCCCAGCTCGTCGGGGAAGCTGAACAGGTCGAGCTCGGCCCCGAGCCTGCGGTGGTCGCGCTTCTCGGCCTCGGCGAGCCGGTCGAGGTAGGCCTTCATCTCGTCCTTGGTCGGCCACGCGGTGCCGTAGACGCGCTGCAGCTGCGGGTTCTTCTCCGAACCGCGCCAGTAGGCGGCGGCGCTGCGCATCAGCTTGAAGGCGTTGCCGAGCACCTTGGTCGACGGCACGTGCGGGCCGCGGCACAGGTCGCCCCAGGCGCGGGTGCCGTCGCGGCGCACGTTGTCGTAGATGGTCAGCTGGGCGCCGCCGACCTCGACGGACGCGCCTTCGGCGGCGGTCTCGGACGCGCCACCCTTCAGGCCGATCAGCTCGCACTTGTACGGCTCGCCGGCCAGCTCGACGAGCGCGTCGTCGTCGGAGATCTCGCGCCGGCGGAAGGTCTGGCCCTCGTTGACGATGCGCTGCATCACCTTCTCGAGGGCGCGCAGGTCCTCGGGGGTGAACGGGGTCTCGACGTCGAAGTCGTAGTAGAAGCCGTCGCGGATCGGCGGCCCGATGCCCAGTCGGGCGTCGGGGTGCACCTCCTGCACCGCCTGCGCGAGCACGTGTGCGGCCGAGTGCCGAAGCACGTCGAGGCCGTCCTGCTCCCCCGCCGTGACCGGCTCGACGACGTCGCCGTCGGCGAGCACGTGGGCCAGGTCGCGCAGCTCGCCGTTGACCCGGGCGACGAGCACGGCACGGTCGCCGCCGAAGAGATCGGCGGCGGTGGTCTGCTCCGGCACCGCTCGCTCGCTCCCGGCGACGTGGACGGTGATCTGGGCAGACATGGAAGGACTCCTGGTGGTGTGGGGTGGTGCGGGCCACGAGGAGCGGCCCACGGCCAAGGGTATCGAGGCGGCAGGAGCCGCTGCGACGCGGTTATCCGCCCGCGGGCCGCCCGCGTGAACCGCCCGGCTGTCCCACCACCCGCGCAGCCGCTGCACGGTGACGTCGAGGTAGTCGGTGGCCTGCGCCCGCAGCGACACCGTGCTGCTCGCGAGGAGGCTGTTGGCGAGCAGCAGCTGGCGCGCGACGACGAGCGCCTCGAACTGCTCGTCGGACACGTCGGGCAGGTCGCGCACCTCGGCGTACCCCTGGCGCAACGCCTTCTCGACCCCGGGGGCGCCGGCACGCAGGTAGAAGGTGGAGATCGCCAGGTCGAGCGCCGGTACCCCGAACCCGGCGTCGTCGAGGTCGAAGACCGCGAGCCGACCCTCGGTGCCACTTGAGGTTGCCGCCGTGCAGGTCGGCGTGGAGCACGATCGGCTGCTGTCCGGCGTACACCTGCGCGAAACGCAGGCGGCACCGCTCCAGCGACGTCGGCGATGACCTCGGCGTGGTCGTCGGACATCGGCACCGCCCCCTCGAGCAGGTTGTGGTCGTGGAAGAGCGGCTCGTCGAACAGCGTCAGCATGGCTCCGGGCGGGAGGGTGAACCCCTCCGCGTGGTCGTGCAGCAGCGCCATGGTGCGCCCGAGGGCGTGTGCCTGCTCCTCGTCGCACTCCCCCACGTCGTCGCCGTCGAGCCACGACGCGACGGTCGCGTGCAGCGGGCCGCCCCACTCGGGGCAGTCGACGGCGACCTCCCACGCCCCGCCTGGGGCGGCCACCGGGTCGGGCACCTGCACCTCGGTCTCGGTCGCGAGCGCGTGCAGCCAGGCCTGCTGTGCCGCGATGTGGGCGGGCGTGCTGTGCGAGTTGGTGTTGACCCGCAGGGCGAGCCGGCGCCCGTCGTCGGTGTCGAGCCGGAAGGTCGTGTTGTAGGCGTGCAGCACCAGCGCGAGGTCGCTCACACCGAGGCCGAACGCGTCGGCGGCGGCGAGCGCGACCCGGCGCAGCACCTCGACCTGGCCCTCCTCGTCCAGGGCGGCGTACGGCGTCTCCATCCGTCATACGGTATGGCGATGCGCCTTCCCCATGGAACGTGGCCGTCCCCGATCACTCCGGAGTCCCTCGCCAACGGGACAGGTCTCGCTCGACGAGGTGCGCGTCGACGGACGCTCCACGTACTGGCTCGAGGGCCGCCCGAGCGAGGGCAGGACGCACCGCCCTGCTCCACCACGACGGCACCGCCGTCCACGAGGTGCTGCCGGCGCCCTGGGACGTGCGCTCCCGGGTGCACGAGTACGGTGGCGGCGCGTTCGCCGTGCGTGCAGGGCACGGTGGTCTTCTCGCACGCCGGCGACGACCGTCTGCACCGGCTCGACCCCGGGGCCACCGAGCCGGTGGCCGTCACGCCGGCCGGGCCGTGGAGGTTCGGCGGCATGGTCGCCCACGGGGCCCACGTGTACGCCGTGCGCGAGGACCACTCCGCCGAGCCCGAGCCCGCGAACGAGCTCGTGCGGCTCGACCTGCACGGCGACAACGCCGACGGCGGAGTGGTGCTGCGCGACGGGCAGTCGACTTCGTGTCGCGGCCCGCGGTCTCCCCCGACGGCCGCTTCCTCGCGTGGGTCGCCTGGCGGCTGCCGAACATGCCCTGGGACTCCACCACGCTGCTGCGCGCCGAGCTGACCGAGCACGGGCGCCGGCGACCCGGTCGTCGTCGCCGGCGCGCGGGCGGACGGGTGCCGTGGACGTCTCGGTGGTCCAGCCGACCTTCGGCCCCGACGGGGCGCTGTGGTTCCTCTCCGACGAGTCGGGCTGGTGGACCGTGCACCGCGACACCGGGTGCCGGCCCGGTCGCCGTGCACGAGGCCCGGCGGACCACGCCAGCGCGCAGTGGTCGCTGGGCATGGTCGACCTCGCGGTGCTCGACGCCGAGCGCGCGCTGGTGCGCTGGTGGGACGACGCCACCGCGGTGCTCGGGGTGCTCGACGCCCGCACCGGCGAGCGTCGAGCCGCTCGACCGTCGAGGGCGTCGCCTTCGACCAGCTGCAGGCGGTCGACGGCGAGGTGGCCCTGCGTCGCGGCCTGGCCGACCGCCTCCCCGAGGTCGTGCGCGGCCCGGTCGGGCGAGGAACCGCGAGGTGCTGGCCCGGGCCGGCGCGGTGGCGCTGTCGGCGCAGGACGTCTCGGTCGCCGGAGGCCTGGTCGTGGACCGACACCGAGGGCCTGACCGTGCACGGACTGCTCCACCAGCCGCAGGGCGGCCGGCGTCGAGGGACCCGAGGGCGAGCTGCCGCCCCTGCTCGTCATGGTGCACGGCGGGCCCGACCGGCCGCACCGAGGCGGCGTTCGCCACGTCGACCCAGTTCTGGACGACCCGAGGCTTCGCGGTGCTGCACGTGAACTACTCGGGGAGCACCGGCTTCGGCCGGGCCTACCGCGAGCGGCTGCTCGGCCGCTGGGGCCTGCTCGACATCGACGACTGCATGACCGGCGCACTGTCGCTGCGCTCGGCCGGCCGCGTCGACCCGACCCGGCTCGCGATCCGCGGCGGCAGTGCCGGCGGGTACGCCGTGCTGCGCGCGATGACGACCAGCCGCGCCTTCGCCGCCGGCACCAGCCTGTTCGGCGTCGCCGACCTCGCCGCGCTGGCCGGCCGAGACGCACAAGTTCGAGTCCCGCTACCTCGACCGCCTCGTCGCGCCGTGGCCCGAGGGGGAGGCGGTCTACCGCGAGCGGTCCCCGACTCCACCACGTCGACCGGCTGCACGGGGAGCTGCTGCTGCTGCAGGGGGCCGACGACATGGTCGTGCCGCTGAGCCCAGGCCCGCGCCATGGCCGATGCCATGCGGTCGGCCGGCCGGGAGGTCGAGCTGACCGTCTACCCGGGTGAGGGGCACGGGTTCCGTCGGGCCGACGTCCATCGTCGACGCCCTGACGCGGGAGCTCGCGTTCTACCAGCGGGCGCTGCAGCTCGAGCGACGACACCGGCCAGGCGGACTAGGCCGGGGGGAGCCCGCGCAGCGCGGCCCGCACCGCCGCGACGGCGGGCGAGTCGGACATCGAGGCGCGCCAGTGGACATCGACCCGGCGGGTCGGCTCGGGGTCGCGGACGGGCACGGCGACGACGGCGGACGGGAGCCGGCCGCGGCCGAGCCGGGGCACGAGGGCCACGGCCAGCCCGTGGGCGACCAGCTCGACCTGTGAGGCGAACTCGACGCAGCGGTAGGCCACCCTCGGCGTCCGCGGGGTGTCGCGGAACATGTGGTCGAACCACTCGTGGCAGATGGTGCCCTCCGGCGTCGACACCCAGACGTGGTCGAGCAGGTCGCCGGGCACCACGTGGTCGCGGCCGAGCCAGCGGGTCGTCGCGGGGCACGAGGAGGTCGGCGACGTCGGTGAGCACCGCCTCGCCACGAAGCGACGGGGGGACGTGGAAGCGCATGCCCTCCCAGCGGTGCACGATCGCGACGTCGGTGCGGCCCGGCGGCCACCTCCGCCACGGCATCCCACGGCTCGGCCTCGTGCACCACGACGTCGAGGTCCGGCGCGCTGACCCGCAGCTCCCCGACCAGGATCGGCAGGACACCGCGCACCGCGGTCGAGAAGGCGGCCAGGCGCAGCAGGCCCGAGGGCCGGCCGGCATCCCCCTGGAGGCGGGAGCGCAGCCGCTCGACCTGCTCGCCGAGCACTCGTCCCTCGTCGACGAGCCGGCGGCCCGCCGCCGTGAGCACCACGCCACGGCCGGCCCGCTCGAGCAGGGTCGCCCCGACCTGTCGCTCGAGCCGCTTGACCTGCTGGGAGACGGCCGAAGGGGTGTAGCCCAGCTCGGCGGCGGCGCCCCCCACGCTGCCGTTGCGCTCGACGGCGACGAGCGACTCCACGGCAGCGAGGTCGATCATGCAGGCATGGTACCGAGAACAGTCCAGAAACGATTGCTGGTGCTTCACGGTCACGATCAGCGAGGATCGCCGGGTGCCACCTCGCCACATCGCCCTCGCCGTGCTCGTCGCGGTGATCTGGGGCGCCAACTTCGTCGTCATCGACCTCGGGCTCGGTGACCTCCCCCCGACCCTGTTCGTGGCCCTGCGCTTCGTCGTGGTGCTCGTGCCCGCCATCGCGCTGGTCCCCCGCCCGACGGTGCCCTGGCAGGACGTCGTCACCGTCGGGCTGTTCATGAGCCTCGGCCAGTTCGCGCTGCTCTACACGGCGCTGTCCGTCGGGATGCCGGCCGGCCTCGCCTCCCTGGTGCTGCAGGCCCAGGTGGTGCTCACCGTGCTCATCGCGGCGGTGACGCTGCGCGAGCGACCCAGCCGCGCCCAGGTCCTCGGGGTCGCCGTCGGCGCGGTCGGGCTCGGCGTCGTCGCCGTCGGTCGCGCCACGACGACCCCCTTGGTCGGGCTGGTGCTCGTGGTGGCCGCCGCGACCTCCTGGGCGGTCGGCAACGTCGCGGCCCGCCGCGCCTCCGGACGGGCCCACCTGGTCGTGGTGGTCGCGGCCCCGGGCCCCGGCACCGAGGGTTCGGACCGCGCACCTGGCCCGAGCGGTTTCGGCGCCGGCCTGTCGATGACCGTCTGGTCCGCCTTGGTGGTGCCGCTCCCCCTCTTCGCCCTGGCCGTCGCCCTCGACGGCGCCGAGGAGGTCGTGGCACGCCCTGACCCACCTCACCGGGCCGGCGGTGCTGTCGACGCTCTACACCGCCTGGCTGGCCTCGTTGGTCGGTTACGGCATCTGGAACACCCTGCTCGCACGGCATCGGGCGGCCGCGGTCGTGCCCTACACGATGCTCGTGCCGGTCGTCGGGCTGACCACCGCCTGGCTCGTCCAGGGCGAGGCACCCAACGCCTGGGAGGCCGCCGGTGGGGCGCTGCTGTTGCTCGGGGTGGCCGTCACGACGGGCGTGCTGGACCCTCGACGCCGGCGCCCTCGGCGGGGCCTTCGCGGTGGCGGGGGTGCCGTCGTCCCCTCCGCGGGCTGGCCCAGCGCCGACACGCGCCCGATGATCTTGGGAAGGTGTTCCCCGACGGCCGGCACCTGCTGCTGGAGCTGGGCCACCGCGGGCACGCTCTCGGCGAGCGGCGCCCGCAGCGGGCCGGTGTCGGTGGGCACCGAGGCGTCCTCGTTGCTCGTGCGCAGCTCGCGGGCCAGCCGCTCGGCCTCGAGCACGAGGGCGCCGTAGGCCGGCCACGCGTGCGGGTCGTCGAGGGGCGTCCGGCGCACCTGGTCACTCATCTCGTCGAGCACCTCGAGCGCGCGGTCGACGTGCCGCTCCACGGCCTCGCGCGACTCCTCGGCCCACACCCCGAAGTGCGAGATCGCGGCTCCGACCTCGTCGAGCACCTCGGCGTAGGACCGCAGCCACCTCGACGACGGTGCCGGGTGCCGGTCGGCCTCGTCAGCGGCATCCACGAGGGTGCGGGCGATGCCCGCGACCTGCCACTGCGCCCGGCGCACCGCCTCCACCGTGCGCACGTAGCCGTCCCAGTCGATCCGGGCCGGCCGCAGCCGGTGGCGCCAGTTGAAGCGGGTGCTCTCCCTGCCGGTCTCGACGGCCTGGAGCACCTCGGGAACCCGGTCGCCCAGGTCGGTCGCGTGGTGGTACCAGCGGCGCGCCCGGTCGGCGTCCCAGCCGTCCCTGATACCGGTGGCGATGTCGCCGAGCAGGTCCTGCACGCGCGTGGTGAGGTCGCGCAGGGCGTCGCGCGGCTCCTCGAGGTGCATCGGCGCCAGCACGACGGCGTTGACCGCGACGCCGACCACTCCCCCGAGCACGGTCTGGACGATGGTGAGGTAGGTGAACTCGGTGTCGGTGCCGTTGACCGTGATGAGCGAGAGCAGCACCATCGTCGGCACCTGGATGCCGTGGTCACCCAACAGCTCCCACCGGCCGATGAGCAGGGCCACGAACATGACGAGCACCATCGACCACCAGGTCACCCCGACGAGCGAGCCGACCAGCCAGGCGATGCTCATGCCGACCACGACGGCGGCGACCCTGCGGGCGCTGGCGCCGATCGACCGCACCATGGTGCGGTCGACGACGAGCAGGGCGGCCATCGGGGCGTAGAACGGCTCCGGGCTGTCGAGCAGGTGCACCGCGAGCTGCCACGCGAGCACCGTGGCGATCGCGGCCTTGAGGAGCAGCAGGCCCTCGGCCCGCTCCACGCCGGGTCGGGTCAGCGCCGCGCGGACCGCCGCAGCCCACCCCCGCAGGGTCGCGAGGACCCGGCTCGGCAGTCGGCGCGCGTCGACGACCTCGACCTCGCGGCTGACCACCTGCCGACCCTAGCCCCGGCGACGCCCCATAATGGGGCGCGTGACCGAGATGCTCGAGCTGTGTGCAGACCTGCCGCTGGAGCAGCTGGCCGCGGGTGACGTGCTCATCGCCGAGGGGGCCCCGCCGTCGCGGATGCTCGTCCTCGTCTCGGGCACCGTGACCGTCGAGCGCGACGGCACCCCGTTCGCGCGGATCGCCCACGCCGGCGCGGTCTTCGGCGAGATGTCGTGGATCCTCGACAAGACCGCCACGGCGACCGCACGGGCCACCACCGACGTCACCGTGCACGTGATCGACGACCCGGAGACCTTCTTCCGGGAGCGTCCCGGCGCCGCGCTCGGCGTGCTCCAGATGACCGCCGCGCGCCTCGACGGGCTCACGCAGTACCTCGTCGACGTCAAGCGGCAGTTCGCCGGCAACGACGACCACATGGCGATGATCGACCGCATCCTCGACACCCTCGTGCACCACCAGGCGCCGCGCCCGCGCACCGGTTCCGCGCGCGACCCCGAGGGCGACGAGGGCCACGCCGGTCACTGACCGCCACCGGCCTCAGTGCAGGTCGATGGTCTCGCTGTCGAAGACGCCGAACCAGTGCGCCGTGCCGGCTTGCGTGTCGAAGGTGATGTGCGGCGGCACGTGACCGATCTGCTTGCCCGCGTTGAAGACCTGGGTGCGGCCGAGGCGCGCGTGCCACGAGCCGCCCTTGGCCCAGGGGGCCTGGTGGATGTGGCCGCAGATGACGACGTCCGGCTGGTACTTCTCGATCCACGCCGCCAGCTCGTGGTCCGGGAACTCGCGCCGGCCGTCGCGGCAGAGCACCGTGCCGGCGGGTGGTGAGTGGTAGACCCACACCCAGCGCTCCGGTCGGTCGACGGCCGCGGCCGCCAGCTGGGCGTCCACCTCGGCCCGGGTCAGCTCGCCGTCCCACCAGGGGCAGACGGTGAACCGGATGCCGTCGACGTCGGTCGTCGTGCCGTCGACCCGGACCCGGTCGTCGTCGACGCGTCGCAGCCACCCGGCGACCTGCTCGCCGTTGTCGCCGGGCCCGTCGAGGTCGTGGTTGCCGGACGACACCAGCACCAAGGACTGCTGGGCCAGCCGCGCCAGGTAGGACGTCAGCACCACCGCCTGCACGTCGTGCGGCACGGGGCTCACGACGTCGGCGAGGTCACCCGCGAGGACGACGACGTCGGCGTCGGCCGCGGCCTTGACGAGCCAGTCGTAGTGGGGCAACCGGTAGTGCAGATCCGAGACCGAGAGGATCCGCATGCGACGCACTCTAGGGGACGGTCCCGGCACACCCGCGCAGGGTGGACGCGCCGCGGGCGAGGTCAGGGCAGGTCGAGGACCAGGCCCTCGGCCGCCATCACGATCGGGACGGACGCGGTGAACTCCCGGGCGATCGCGTCGAGGGCGTCGTCGGTGCGGTGGGGGCCGTGGTGGAAGAGCACGGCGGAGCCGGCACCCACCCGTTCGGCGAGTCGGATGGCGTCGTCGACCGTGGCGTGCCCGTAGTCGACGGCCCGGGGCCGCTCGTGCTCGAGGAACTGCGCGTCGTGGATGAGGTAGTCGACCCCGGCCAAAGCGGCGAGGGCGTCCTCGGAGACCCCGAGCTCGGGGGCGTGGTCGGGGACGTAGCCGATCGAGCGCGACCCCTGACGCACCGTGTACCCGAAGGTGCGACCGCCCTTGTGGGCCACCTCGAAGGCCCGCACGGCGAACCCCTCGACCTCGAGCTCGCCGGGGTGCACGGCGTCGAAGGTCCAGGCGCCGATCAGGCCCTCGGGCGTGATGGGGAAGGCCGGCGGCGACATCGTCTGCGCGACGAGGTCGCGCCCCGACTTGCCGCCCTGCGCCGGCACGACGAGCCGCACCGAGGCACCGGCGCGGTCACCGGCCGAGAAGAACGGCAGGCCCTGCACGTGGTCCCAGTGGACGTGGCTGACCAGGATCGTCCCGCGGAACGGCGCCCCGGCCAGCATCCCGGTGGCGGTGCGGATGCCGGTGCCCGCGTCGAGCAGGAGGGCGGGCGGCGCGTCGGGGCCGGTGGAGACCGCGACGCAGGACGTGTTGCCGCCGTAGCGGACGAAGTCGGGGCCGGGGGAACACACCGAGCCACGAACACCGAGGAAGTCGACGCGCACAAGTCCTCCTTGCGCGCCTGCCGACGGTGGATCCGTCTGCTCGACGCCCTGAGCGTGTGGGAGTCTAGCGATTCCGAGTGCACCCCGCGCGGACCGGCTCGAACTGGAGCACGACCGAATGACCGACCTGCGTCGCCACGTCCCACCGCTCACGCTGGTGTGGGACGACGAGGCACCCGGCGCGCTGCACCGCACGGTCGACGGCACCCTCGTGTTCGCGGACGTCTCGGGCTTCACCGCCCTCACCGAACGACTCAGCCGACAGGGCCGGATCGGTGCCGAGGAGATCGTCGAGGCGCTCAACCGCGTGTTCGGGCCGATGCTGACGATCGCGGCAACCCGCGGCGGCGAGCTGCTGAAGTTCGGCGGCGACGCGCTGCTCTTCCTCTTCCGCGGTGACGACCACCCCGAACAGGCCTGTGACGCAGCGGTGGAGATGCGGGCGTCCTTGCGGGCGGCCGCTGCCATCCCGACGTCCGCCGGCCGGTTCGCGCTGTCGATGTCGGTGGGGGTGCACGCGGGCGACGTCGAGCTCTTCCTGGTCGGCTCCCCCACCCGCGAGCTGCTCGTGCTCGGGCCCGGGTGCGAGTGCAGTCGCCCTGGCGGAGAAGGCGGCCGAGGCCGGACAGGTCGTCGTGAGCCGCGCCACCGAGGCCAGACTGACCGGACGGGTCCACCCGCGCGCGCGACGACGGTGCCCTGGTGCTGCGTCCGTCGCCGCCCGCACAGCGCGCCGGACCACCCGGCATCCGTCCCTCCCGACCCCGACCGACGGATGGCGACGCCTGTTCCCGACGGCGCTCGGCGAGTTCCTGGCCCCGGGGGCGCCTGACCCCGAGCACCGGGTCGCCACCATCGCGCTTCATCCGGTTCTCCGGCACGGATGCCGTTCTCGCACAGGATGGCCCGCATGCGCTGGCCGAGGTCCTGGATGAGCTGGTGAGCGCGGTCGAGGAGGCCCTCGAGGCGGAGGGGGTCACCCTGCTGGCCACCGACCTCGACACCGACGGCGGCAAGTTCTTCCTCGGCTCGGGCGTTCCGACCACCCGCGAGGACGACGAGGGCCGGATGCTGCGCGCCCTGCGTCGGATCGCGGACGCCGACCTCCCGCTCCCGCTGCAGCTCGGCGCCAACCGCGGCCACGTCTTCGCCGCCGAGGTGGGGATCGACGGGCGCGCCGCCTACTCCGCGATGGGGGACACGACCAACACCGCAGCTCGCATCATGGGCACGGCGCCGGTCGGCTCGATCCATGCCCACCCGGGTGTGCTGGAGCATTCGCGTACCCGCTTCGCCGCGACACCCGCCGGGCCCGTTCGCGATGAAGGGCAAAGCGGTCGCGATGTCGGTCTACGCCGTCGGTGAGGAGATCGGCACCCGGGAGGGCGTCGACGACTCACGCCTGCCTTTCCTCGGCCGCGACGACGAGACCGCGACGCTGCGGGAGGCGCTCGAGCAGGCGCTGACCGGAGCGGGCGGTGTCATCACCGTCGACGGCGCGACCGGCATGGGAAAGTCACGTCTGGCCCACGAGGCGCTCGAGCAGGCGGTCAAGGGGGCGGGCGCCCGCCAGCTGGTGGTCCGCGGGGAGCCCTACGGCGCGTCGAGCACCTATCGGATGCTGCGTGACCCGCTGCGCGCCCTCCTGGGCGTCCCCCGCGCAGAGCCCGAGGTCATGGGCGCTGCCCTGCTGGCGACTCTGGGGCGGACCGCGCCCGACCTCCTGCCGATGGCGCCGCTGTTGGCGGACATCGCCCAGGTGGACGTTCCGGCCACGCTCGAAGCCGACCGCATCGACCCGCAGTACCGCGGTGACCGGGCGGCGGATGTCGTCATCGATCTCCTCGGGCGGCTGGTCCCCGGCCCCGTGGCCCTCGTCGTCGAGGAGGCGCACTGGGCCGACGGCGCCTCGGCCGCGCTCCTCGCCAGGGTCGCGTTCGCGACGGCCGGCCGACCTTGGGCCGTGCTCGTCGTGCGCCGGGGCGACCAGGGCGGGTTCGCACCGGAGTCCGCGGTTCGGGTGGTGCTCGGCCCACTGCCCCGCGAGGTCGTGGAGCGCCTCGTCCACGCAGCGACCGAGGCGACGCCGCTGCGGCCGCACGAGGTGGCCGCCATCGTCGAACGCGCCGAGGGCAACCCGCTCTTCGTCGAGGAGGTGACCCGGCTCGCCCTGGGGTCCGGGTCGCTCGGGGAACTGCCGGAGTCGGTGCACGCCGCCATGAGCACCCAGATCGACCAGCTCGACCCTCGGGTACGCCGAATCCTGCGCTACTGCGCGGTCCTGGGTCGCAGCTTCCGGCGCGAGGTCCTCCAGCGCATCCTCGCGTCGGACGACCTCGCCTTGGATGCCGCCGTGCTCACCGCTCTCTCGTCGTTCATCGAAGCCGACGGTGAGGGGCGGTTCCGCTTCCGCAACAGCCTGGTTCGCGACGCGGCATACGAGGGGCTCGCCTTCCGGGTGCGCGCGCGGATCCACCGGATGGCCGGTGACGTGCTCGAGGACGTCAGCACCGACCTCGACGCCGACTCACCCACGCTCGCGCTGCACTTCGAGCGAGCCGGGGACGCGGCTCGTACGTGGCGTTACTCCCGGATGGCCGGCAACCTCGCGGAGCGCTCCTACGCCAACGCCGACGCCGCACGCCACCTCCAGAACGCCGTCGACGTGAGCCGCCGCGTGCCCGAGGTCATGGACACGGTCCGTGCCGAGCTGTGGACCCGCATCGGGGGCCTGCGCGAGCTGGCCGGAATGTTCGAGGGGTCGGTGGAGGCCTATCGCCGCGCCGAGCGCCTGCTGACCGACGACCCGCTGGCGCGCGCGAAGCTGCTCGAGCTCCGAGCGACCGTCCACACCCGCACGGGCGAGCTCGCAGCGGCCACGCGGGCGGTGGGACGGGCCCGGCGGCTCCTCGAAGGGGTGGACGACAGCGAGGCGCGGCCCATCCTGGTACGCCTCGACGGCCTGACCGCGCGCATCCGGGTCGAGCAGGAGCGGCTCGGGGACGCCCTGGTCTGGGCGGAGCGGGCGGCCGCCGGGGCGCGGGCGACAGGTGACCCGGAGCGGCTGGTACTCGCATTGGTGTTCCTCGACACCGTGGAGATCCTGCATGGGCGTGCCCGGTCTCGGGGCGCGACATCTCGAGGCGCTCGAGATCTGCACCGACAAGGGCCTGCGGTCGCTGGAGGAGGTCGTCACGGGAAACCTCGGAACGCTGGCCTACTACGCCGGCCGCTGGACCGAGGCCGCACAGTGGTACACGACGGCCCGGGAGGTAGCCATCGAGGTGGGCAAGGACTTCGGTGCGGCAGAGACCGGAGTCAACCTCGCCGAGCTCCTCATCAACCAGGGACGCCTGCCGGAGGCCGAGGCGCTTCTTGCGGACGCCTTGCGCGTGCTGCGCGCCTCCGGTGCTGCGTACTTCCTCGCCCAGGGAGAGATCCAGCTGGCACGTGTCCGTCTGCTCAAGGGCGACCACGAAGGGGCAGCGGACCTCGGTGCGGCCGTCGCCGAGCGGCTCCTGGCCCTGGGCAAGGCGACCACGGCGCTGGAGGCCTCCCTCGTCCAGGCCGATGCCATGATCCGGGAAGGTCAACCAGAGGTCGCACTCAGGACGATCGACGCCGCAGAGCACGCCGCGAGCACCGAGGCTGCCTCCGCGCTTCCCCGTACCTGCCTCCAGCGGTCGCGCGCGCTTCTGGCACTCGGGCGGTTCCCCGAGGCTGAGGAGCTCGTCGAGACCGGCATCATCGCGGCCCGCGAGACGCAGCTTCCCTACGATGAAGCGCTGCTCCTGCGGGTCCTCAGTCGCGTACGACGGCACCAAGGTGACGAGGCGGGGCTCTGCACGTGCTTGGGCTGACGCCGAGGGGATCCTCACGTCGTTGGGGGCGTCAACGGCGACCGACACCGACGACAACCCCGTCGCCACCGGGCCCTCCTGAAGGCGCATCCGGCCTCACCGGACTAGCGGCGCATCCCGGCGTCACCGAAGATGTAGGCCGTGGTAGGTCGACGGACTTGCTCGGCTTGCCCGTGGTGCCCCGCACGGACCGGAGACCAGGCAGGCGGTGGGCGAGAGCGTCGTCGTGCACGGCAGGCTCCGTGAACGACCGCCGTCGAGGTAGTCAGCTCGGGTCACACGCCACGAAGCGGGTCGAAGTACAGCTTGACCGGCCACTGGCACGTCGAGCTCGACCCGGATGGTGGCGGCGGACGTGTTTCCGCCCCACCGACCACGAAGGTCGTCGTCCACAGGGCCTGTGACTTGGTCTGGAAGTCGAGCGGCTTGGTGAACTCCGCGAACGGCTGCCTCGGCATCGTGCCGGTACGGCTCGAGTACGGGAAGGGCTTGCACGGTTCGGTGCTCGCGTTTGCCAGTCGCTCCCACGAGGACGCGATGGTCCCGCTGAGGGTGGCCGTCGTCACCGCACCCGATCGATCCCTCCGCCAGCTCGAAGATCGAGCCGCTCTTGATGGAGACGTCCGGTGTCAGGGGACTCGTCCGCGCCCAGGTAAGAAGGCAGGGCGAAGGCCGGGTCGTCCACCGGGCCGTCGGCGCCGCCCATAGCGAGAAGGAGCCGATTTCGCCTCGAGGTCAAGGTGTCGAACTGCACGCCGTCCTCGGCGATCGGCGGCGTGTCGATGTCGGCCGTGGCACGCGTCCATGACGGGGCGCTGATCTCCCAGCGGCAGTTGTTGTTCGCGCCGCTGTCCGGGCCGGAGTCGGCAGGGGTGTTGCAGGTGAAGATGCGTCGCGCCAGGCGCCAGGGGTGGCTGTTGGCTCGGGATGCTCGTGCCGCTCTGCAGCTCGAAGTAGCAGGATCGAGCTTCCGGCTGGTGCTGAGCGTCGCGGTGGCCAGGATCCGGGAGCTCTGCTTGAGGTCGATGTCGAAGGACGCCGAGATGGCGACGAGCGTCCCCAGCACCGGTCCCGAGCTTCAGGGTCAGCTTCTCGTCGCGGAGTCGACGGCCGAGCAGGAGCGTCCCGACGACGTCTGCTTCTCGCGCACGCCGATCGACCCGCTGACGAAGCCGACGCCAGGGACGCCCGGAGATGATGAGTACGCGCGAGCGAGCCGCGCCCCTCCCTGTTCAGGGCGCAGCCTTTCCGCCGAGAGGGTCTGGGTCGTACCGGACAGGGCCTCGTCGGCCTTGACCAGCCGCACGGTTTGAGGCGCCGGTGTCGAGGGCCAGCCATGACTGCACATACGTCGGCGGAGCCGTGGCGTCGTGGCCGTGGCCGGGCGGTGCTGGAGGCGGCCCGAGTGCCAGGACCCGACGCCCGACGGCTGCCATCCGTCGTCGCGGACGGTCGGCCGGCCGGGCCGAGGGATCCGCGAAGGGCTCCCGCCGTGCGCGGCGCAATGGAGAGCTCCGTCGGCAGGTCGGCCGTCGAGCCTCTTGACTATCGTGACCGACGGGCTCCGGGCGCGCTGGCCCGAGGTCCTCCAGACCCAAGGGGCCGGGGCGTCGTCGTCCTATAGCCCGAAGGGACTAGGCTAGGGTCAAGGACCAGATACCCCTTGTCGGGGTCCTTGGCGGAGCGCAGCCCGGCGGTGACCCGGTCGCCGCCGTGGTCGACCACGAGCTCGACGGTGCTCGGCAGGAACACCGGTCGGGTGAACCACACGCTGCTGCTCGACGGCCCCAGCGAGGTGCGGCCCAGTGCGGCGAGGGTCCGGGCGTAGGTCCACATGCCGTGCGCGATCTGCCGTGGGAACCCCATCGCCTTGGCGGTGATCGCGTGCAGGTGGATCGGGTTGACGTCGCCCCGACACCCCCGCGTAGCGGCGGCCGAGGTCCTCCGGCCAGCCGCCACCGCGCCACCGCGGGGCCTTCCGGCAGCACCGGGGGCGCGTCGCCCCGCGGGCGCGTCGTCGGTGCCCTGCCCGCGGCTGAGGTACACGCTGTCGCACGCCCACGCCAGCTCGTCTCCGACCCTGGCCTCGAGGCGCACGTCGAGGGTGCGGCCGCGCCGGTGCGGCCGCAGCGCACCCGCCGACACCGACAGCGTGAGCGGGTCCCCGGCATCCAGCCGTCGGTGGGTGGTGACGTGGTTCGCGAGGTGTACCAGGCCCGGCAGTGGCAGCGGGAAGTCGCGCCGGACCATCAGCGCCGTCTGGACGGGGAACGCGAGCACCCAGGGGTAGGGCTGCGGGAGGGTGTCGCCGACGTCGTACCCGGTGAGGCGCTGGTAGGCGGCCAGCCGGCTGCGGTCGACCCGCACCCCCTCGACGACCAGGGTGCGGTCGGGCACCGTGTCGCCGTGCGGGAGCCTGGCCAGCAGCGCCGCCCGCGCGAGCAGCGGTGCAGTGGAGGGCATCCCGGACAGGGTCTCGACGGCCATCTCAGGCCCCGAGCAGGCTCTGGCCGCAGACACGGACGACGTTGCCGCTCACCTTCGACTGCGCGTCGGAGGCGAAGTAGGCGATCGTCTCGGCCACGTCGACCGGCAGGCCGCCCTGCGACAGGCTGTTCAGGCGACGGCCCAGCTCGCGGGTGGCGAACGGGACGCGGGCGGTCATCTCGGTCTCGATGAAGCCCGGCGCGACGGCGTTGACGGTGATGCCACGGCGGCGCAGCGCCTTGTCCGCGGCGTAGGCGTCGACCAGGCCGATGACGCCTGCCTTGGATGCCGCGTAGTTGCTCTGCCCGCGGTTGCCGGCGATGCCGGCGATCGAAGAGACGAGCACGACGTGGCCACCCTGGCGCAGGCCGTCCTTGCCGAGGAAGGACTCGTTCATCCGCAGGATCGACCCGAGGTTGACGTCGATGACCGACGCCCAGCGGTCGGAGTCGGTGTTCGCGAGCAGCTTGTCGCGGGTGATGCCGGCGTTGTGCACGACGATGTCGAGCCCGCCGTGCCGGGTGTTGGCGTGGTCGAGGATGCGGCGTCCGGCGTCCGCAGCGGTGACGTCGGCCTGCAGCGCGGTGCCACCGATCTCGTTGGCCACCGACGCCAGTGCGGCGCCGGCCGAGGGCACGTCGACACAGACGACCGTGGCGCCGTCGCGGGCGAGGGCGCGGGCGATCTCGGCACCGATGCCGCGGGCGGCCCCGGTCACGAGGGCGACCTTCCCGACCAGCGGCCGGTCGGGGGCCGGCAGTGCCTCACCCGCCCCGACCCGCACGACCTGCGCGTCGACGTAGGCCGACCGCGCCGAGAGCAGGAACTCGACGGTGCCCAGCGCCGCGGCCTCGGAGCCGTCGGCGACGAGCACCAGGTTGGCGGTCGCCCCGGCGCGCAGCTCCTTGGCGACCGAGCGGGTGACGCCCTCGAGCGCCCGGCGGGCAGCCCGCTGGGCGGGCGAGTGGGCCAGCGCCGGGTCGCGGCCGATGACCACGACCCGGGCGCACCGCCCGAGCCGCTTCAGGGCCGGGCCGAGGGTGGCGCGCAGCGCCTCGAGGTCGGCGGGGCCCTGTGCAGCGGTGAGGTCGACGACCACCGCGCCGAGCCGCCCGGCCTCGGGCAGCTCGTCGACGAGGGTGGCACCGGCCGCGGTCAGGCCGTCCCGCAGGGCGGCCAGCGCGGGGGTGTCGGCGTGGCCGCCGACGAGCACCGGGCCGTCGACGAGCGGGCGCCCGGGCACCTGCCGGCGCAGGGGCACCGGCTGCGGAAGCCCGAGGGTGGTGGCCAGCTTCTTGCCCAGCCCCGAGGAGACGAATGCCGTGTAGCCGTCGCGGTGCGCCATCTCAGGCCCCCTCGAGGATCGCGACGACACCTTGGCCACCGGCCGCGCAGATCGACACCAGGCCCCGTGAGCCGGGCCCCTTGTCGTGGAGCAGCTTGGCGAGGGTGGCGACGATGCGCCCGCCGGTCGCCGCGAACGGGTGCCCGGCGGCGAGCGAGGAGCCGGTGACGTTGAGCCGGGAGCGGTCGACGGCCCCGAGCGGGGCGTCCAGGCCCAGGCGCTCCCGGCAGAAGTCGTCGTCCTGCCAGGCGGCCAGGGTCGTGAGCACGGTGGCGGCGAACGCCTCGTGGATCTCGTAGAAGTCGAAGTCCTGCAGCGACATCCCGTTGCGGGCGAGCAGCCGCGGCACCGCGTACGCAGGCGCCATCAGCAGGCCCTCGTCACCGGTGACGTAGTCGACCGCGGCCGTCTCGCCGTCGACGAACCAGGCCAGCGGGGACAGGCCGTGCTCTGCAGCCCACTCCGGCGATCCGAGGAGCACCGCCGATGCGCCGTCGGTGAGCGGCGTCGAGTTGCCGGCCGTCATCGTGGCGCCCTCTCCCGTGCCGAAGACCGGCTTCAGCGAGCCGAGCTTCTCCAGGGTGGAGTCGGGGCGCAGGTTCTGGTCGCGGGTCAGGCCGAGGTAGGGCGTCATCAGGTCGTCGAAGAAGCCGCGGTCGTAGGCGGCGGCGAGGTTGTGGTGGCTGGCCAGCGCCACTGCGTCCTGGTCCTCGCGGGTGATGCCCCACTGGTGCGCCGTGATGGCCATGTGCTCGCCCATCGACAGCCCGGTGCGCGGCTCGGTGTTGGACGGGACCTGGATGCCGACGTCGGTGGGGCGGAACGCCAGGGCGGCCATCGCCTTGTCGGTCGAGCTCTTGGCCCGGTTGAGCCGCAACAGCTTCCGCCGCAGCTTCTCGGGCACGACCACGGGTGCGTCGGATGCCGAGTCGGCGCCACCCGCGATGCCGGACTCGATCTGGCCGAGCGCGATCTTGTTCGAGACCAGGATCGCGGCCTCGAGGCCGGTGCCACAGGCCTGGGTGATGTCGTAGGCCGGGGTGTGCGCCGACAGGCTCGAGCCGAGCACGGCCTCGCGGGTCAGGTTGAAGTCGCGGCTGTGCTTGACGACCGCGCCGGCGACGACCTCACCGAGCCGCTCCCCCGCCAGTCCGTGGCGGGCGACCAGGCCCTCGAGGGCGGAGGTCAGCATGTCCTGGTTGGAGGCCTCCGCGTAGGCGCCGAACTGGCGGGCGAAGGGGATCCGGTTGCCGCCGAGGACGGCGGCGCGGCGGGTGGAGGTCACCGGTCAGGCTCCTTGGGTGTGTGCGCTCGGGTGGTGGTGCAGGTGCTGCGGGACGGGGCCTCGTCGCCGAGGCCGTACCCGGTACGGAAGGTAACAGGTACTGACGGTTCCTGCTACCGTCCGGGGCGTGGGAGCGACCGACACGACACCGGACGGACGCAGCTCCCGCTGGGTCGAGCACCGGCTCGCCCGGCGCGAGGAGCTGGTCGAGGCGACCCTGCGCGCCATCCGCGAGCACGGTGCGGGCGTCGGCATGGACGAGGTGGCCGCCACCGCGCGCACGTCGAAGACGGTCTTCTACCGCCACTTCACCGACCGCGCCGGGCTCTACACCGCGGTCGCGCAGCGGGTCGACGCGACGATCCTTCGCGACCTGACCCGCGCAGCCGGCGACCCTTCCCCCGAGGACCGCCGTGCGGTGGTGCGTGGCGTCATCGCGGCGTACCTGCGGCTCGTGGCCGACGACCCCGAGGTCTACCGGTTCATCGTCAACGCGCCGCTCGTGCCCCCGGGTGAGCGCCCGCAGGGTGACGTCGCCGCGGGGATGACCGACCGGATCGCCGCCCACGTCGCCGACCTCGTGGTCGGGGGTCTGGCCGGCGAGGGCGCGGCCCACCGGATGTGGGGCGTGGCGATCGTGGGCATGGTGCGCGCGACGGCCGACGCCTGGCTGGCCGCCGGCGGAGCCAGCGGCGGCCAGAGCAGCGACGAGCTCGCCGACGACCTCACCGCGCTGGTGTGGGACGGCCTGTCCGGCGTCGCGGTGCCCGCCTCCGGCGTGTCCGGCGGCTGACCCTCGTCAGGCCCTCCACCAGGGTCGCAGTGGCAACCCGGTGGAGCCGTCGGCGAGCGGACGCACGGCCAGCACGTGGTGCAGCTGGATCTCGTTGCGCTCGAACCCGAGACGTGACCCCGCCATGTACAGGCCCCAGACCCGCGCCGTGCCCTCGCCGACCTCGGCCACGCACTCGTCCCAGCTGTCGACGAGGTTGGCGCACCACTGGGCCAGGGTCAGGGCGTAGTGCTCGCGCAGGTTCTCCTCGTGGAGCACCTCGAGGCCGACGTCCTGCACCCTGGTGATGATCCGGCCGGAACCGGTGAGCTCGCCGTCGGGGAAGACGTAGCGGTCGATGAAGTGCCCGGTCTCCTGGTTGCGGTTGTGCGGCCGGGTGATGCAGTGGTTGAGCAGCAGGCCGCCGGGGCGCAGCCGGTCACGGATCCAGGCGAAGTAGGCCGGGTAGTTGCGCACCCCGATGTGCTCGGTGAGCCCGATCGAGGAGACGGCGTCGAAACCGGTCTCGCTGACCTCGCGGTAGTCGGCATGACGCACCTCGGCCAGGTCGGCCAGGCCCGTCGTCGGCGATCGCCTTCTGGGCCCACAGGGCCTGCTGCTGCGACAGGGTGACCCCGAGCACCCGGATGCCGTGCCGCGCGGCGTAGCGGACCATCCCGCCCCAGCCGCAGCCGATGTCGAGCAGCCGGTCCCCCGGCTGCAGTCCGAGCTTGTCGAGCACCAGGCGGTACTTGTTGTCCTGGGCCTGCTCGAGCGTGGCCGACGAGGCGGGGTAGCACGCGCAGGTGTAGGTCATCGACGGGCCGAGCACCAGCTCGTAGAAGCGGTTCGACACGTCGTAGTGGTGGCTGATCGCCCCCGCGTCGCGGGTCATCGAGTGCCGCAGGCCCTCGGCGGCCCGGCGCCAGCGAGGCAGGGCCTCCTGCGGAGGTGGCGGGGGCGGGGTGAGGCCCTTGACGCCCAGGGTGCGCGCCGCCTCGACGGCCGCCGCGGCGGTGGGGCGCCGGAAGCGCACCGAGGCCAGGTCGACCAGCAGGTCGTAGGGGTCGCCGGGGTGCACCCCCTCGATGTCGAGGTCGCCGGAGACGTACGCACGGGCCAGACCGAGCTCACCGGGGGCGGTCGCGAGGTAGGAGGCCGCCCGGGGCGTGAGGAGGTTGAGCCCGCGCGCGGAGTCGGGCGGGCCGAGCGCGGACCCGTCGTAGGCGCGCACGCCCAGCGGAAGTGGCCCGTCGAGCACGGACTTCACGATCTCGGCGATCGACATCTGCTTCCTCTTCTCTCAGGGCGCTGCCGGGGCGTCAGGCTCCCCCGACCGCCTTGGCGTACAGCCCGGGCAGGCGCCCGTCCGGGTCCCACCGCTGCTTGAGCGCGGCGTACTGCGGCCCGCCGTAGAGCCGGTGGAACTCCTCCTCGTCGTAGAACGACTCGGAGTACAGCGACTTGTGACCGCCGAGCGCGGTCACCTCGTGCTCGATGCGCCGGTTGGTGGCGCCCGGCCCGGCGCCGGGGTCGGCCGGCACCGATGACCAGAACCCGACGTTGACGTAGGTCTCGCCCGGGTGCAGCGGGTAGAGGGTCCACGGCTCGTCGCTACGAAGCCGCAACGGGCACAGCCAGATCGGCTCGATGGGCACCTCGCGCAGGAACCAGCGCAGGAACTCGGCCGTGGCCGCGAGCGGGACCTCGACGTCCTGCACGACCCGCTCGCGCGGGGGTCGGCCGTGTCGGGCCTCGAGGCGGTCGGCGACGGCGAAACGCCGGTCGAGCGCGATCAGCTTCCAGTAGACGCTGCTGCGCAGCCACCGCTTCGGCCAGTGCCGGCGGACGGCGGGGTGCTGCGCCCCGAAGGCCCTGGAGCACCAGAACCAGTCGGTGTCCCAGCGCCACAGGTAGTCGTGGGTCGTGAGCCGGTCGTGCCGGGGCGCGGGCCCGTCGTGCTGGATCGAGCGGTAGTAGACGTGCTGCCCCGTGTAGTCGCTGGTCGGACCCGGCTCGTCACTGCGGGCACCGAGCACGAGGTAGGACTCCGACGCGGAGAACACCACGCCGTCGACGTAGTCGACCGGCTCGCCGTCGAAGGCACCGTCGGTCAGCACCGAGCCCAGCGTGGTGACGAGCTCGTCGAGGTCGGTGAAGCGCACGTGGCGCAGGGTGACGAACCGGCCCACCGGCTCGAGCTCGATGCGCAGCCGGGTGGCGTAGCCGAGGGTGCCGTAGGAGTTGGCGAAGCCGCGGAACAGGTCGGGGTGGCGCGAACCGGCATCCGTGGTGACGACCTCACCGGCACCGGTGAGCACGTCCATCTCGAGCACGGACTCGTGCGGTAGCCCGTTGCGCCACGACGCGGACTCGATGCCCAGGCCGGTCACGGCACCGCCCAGGGTGATGGTGCGCAGCTGCGGCACGACGAGCGGGCTGAGCCCGTGGGGCAGCGTGGCGTCGACGAGGTCCTCGTAGGTGCACATCCCCTGCACGTCGGCCGTGCGGGCCTCGGGGTCGACGTGGACGACCCCGGTCAGGCCCGAGGTGTCGAGCCCCGGCACGGTGCTGGCCGCGCGGGCGCGGAACAGGTTGGAGGTGCGCTTGGCCAACCGGACCCGCTCCCCCGGCGGGATGGCACGGTAGCTGTCGAGGAGCCGCTCGACGCCGGCCTCGTGGGCTGCCCCCAGGACCGTCGTCATGCAGGCTCCACGAGGTCACCGACCCGGATGCTGCCCGGCTCGCCGACCGCGGCGTAGAGCCCGGGGCACGAGGTGCCGGTGGACTGCACGGCCAGCAGCACCTCGCCGATGCGCACCACCGTGCCGTCGAGCGCCTCGACCCGCTCGGTGGGGCCGTCGAGGACCAGGTTGGCGCGGGTCAGGGGCGAGTCGGCACCGATGAGCGAGACGGCGGCCTTCTTGGCCCGGTCGCCGTGGAGGCCGCTCTCGTCGACCCGCACGACGGCATGCTCGACCGGCGGCTCCCCGCGCACCGGGAAGGTGTGGATCGCCTGAACCCGAAGGACGCCCATGTCATATCAATACACCCGGGCACCCACGGCATTCCCCCCCTTTCGCCGGTACGGCTTCGGCAGGCCTCCGGGCGGCTGACGAGTCAGGTGACCTCGGGCGTGAGCGCCCCGTCGGGCTGCGGGAAGGCCTGCACCGAGCCCCGCACGCTCACCCCCACGCGCTGGCCAGGGGTCGGGGCGTCGTCGCCCAGGACCCGGGCGAACACGACCGGTCCCGGGCCGTCCGGACCGGCCGACAGCACGATGCGGACCAGCGCGTCGTGACCGAAGTAGTCGACGGCATCCACCACGGCCTCGACCGACCCCACGGCGATCGCGCCGAGCACCACCTGCTCCGGGCGCACGGCGACGTCGACCGGCCCGAAGACCCCGGCTCCCGCGACGGCCAGGCTCCCGAGGCTGGTCACCACCCGGGCTCCGTCACCGTGCCCGGGCAGCACCACGAGCTCCCCCAGCACGCCCGCGGTTGCGCGGTCGACCGGGGTCGAGTAGACCTCCTTGGGCGCCCCCACCTGCACGAACCGGCCATCTCGCATGATGGCGACCTGGTCGGCGAAGGACAACGCCTCGTCCTGGTCGTGGGTCACGAGCAGCACCGTGGCACCGGCGGCCGACAGCGCGTCGGCGACGGCCCGCCGCGTCGACGACCGCAGGCCGGCGTCGAGCGAGCCGAACGGCTCGTCGAGCAGCACGAGCTCGGGGCGGCGGGCCAGCGCCCGGGCCAGGGCCACCCGCTGCTGCTGACCGCCGGAGAGCTGCTCGGGCCGACGGTCGGCCAGGGCGAGGGGCAACCCCACGAGCTCGAGCAGCTCGGCCGTGCGGGCGCGGTCACGTCGCTCGGGCCGCTGCAGGCCGAAGCCGATGTTCCCCGCGACGGTGAGATGCGGGAACAGGTTCCCCTCCTGGGACAGGTAGCCGATGCCGCGCCGCTCCGGCGGCATCGCGAGACCGGTTCGCACGACGGTTCGCTCACCGATGCGCACCTCACCGGCATCCGCCGTGTGGAAGCCCGCGACGACGCGCAGCAGCGTCGTCTTGCCGCACCCCGAGGCGCCGAGGATCGCCGTGGTGGAGCCGCCCTCGACGGTCAGGTCGACCCCATGCAGCACCTCCGTGGCGCCGTAGGAGGCACGCACGCCGCGGACCACCAGCCGGGTCATGCGACCACCGCCCGCTGTCGCATGAGCAGCCAGGTCATCGGCGCCGACAGCAGCACCATCGCAACGGCGTACGGTGCGGCCGTACCGTAGTCGAGCGAGCTGCTCGCCGCCCAGAAGCCGGTCGCCAGGGTCTGGGTCCCGGTGGGTGCCAGCAGCAGCGTGGCGGTCAGCTCGGTGGTGGTCGCCATGAAGACCAGCGCGAGCCCGGCCAGGATGCCGGGCAGCGCCAAGGGCACCACGACCCGCACGACCGCGCGGATGGGGCTGTCGCCGAGCGCTCGTGCGCTCTCGAGCAGTGCGCCCGGCGCCTGGGCCAGTGCCGTGCGGATCGCGACCAGAGCCCGGGGTAGGAAGAGGATGGCGTAGGCGATCACGAGCAGGGTCGCGCTCTGGTAGAGCCCGGTGACCCAGCGGATCGCGAGCAGCACCAGCGCCAGGCCGACGACGACCCCGGGCAGCGAGCTGGCCAGGTAGCAGAGCCGCTCGATCGACGTGGTGAACGTCGTCTGGCGCCGCCGCAGCAGCAGGGCCACGGGGAAGGCGGCGACGCAGGTGAGCACGGCGGCCGCCAGGGCCAGCCCGATCGTCGACCCGAGGGCGGCCGCCAGGGCCGCCCCGTCGAGCGTTGCCCCCGGCGTCGCGAGCCAGTGACCCAGGCTGTACGCCGGCACCCCGAGCGCCAGCACCACGAGCGCCGTCAGGGCCACCAGGCTGGGGACCAGCCAGCGGCCGAGTGGGGCGGGGTCGGGCCGGCGGATGACGCCCGAGCCGATCCGCGCGTGCCCCCGCCGCCCGCGCCAGAAGTGCTCGATGGTCAGCACGAGGACGCACAGGGCGACCAGCACCAGGGCCAGCACGCTGCCGGTGCCGGTGTCGAAGGCGGCCTCGTACTGGTCGAGGATGGCGGTGGTGAACGTGGGGAAGCGCAGCATCGAGAGCACACCGAACTCGGCGAGCAGGTGCAGCGCCACGAGCAGGCAGCCGCCGAGCACGGCGGGCCGCAGCTGGGGCAGCACGATGCGGGCGAAGGTGCGCCAGCGCCCCAGGCCCAGCGAACGCGCGGTGTCCTCCCACGACCGGTCGAGCCCGCGCAGCGCGGCCGACACGGGCAGGAACACCAGCGGGTAGTACGACAAGGTGGTGATCAGCACCGCACCACCGAGCCCGGTCATCGCCGGGCGCAGCGACACCCACGCGTAGGCGTTGACGAAGGCCGGCACGGCCAGCGGGGCGACGAGCAGCACGCGCCACCAGCTCGCCCCGGGCAGGCCGGTGCGCTCGACGAGCCACGCGGCGGCGACCCCCAGCACCGCGCAGGTGGCGGTGGCAACGACGACCAGGGAGACGGTGTTGCGCAGGAGCTCACCGACCCGGGGGCGTACGACGTCGGCCACGGCCTCGGACCAGCCCTGGCCCAGGGCGTTGACCAGGACGACCACGATCGGCAGCACGGCCACCGCGGTCACCAGCACGGCGGCGAGCACCAGCGCTCCCCCGGCGGGAGAGGGGTGCTGCCGCCGCACGGGCCCGCCCGGGCGGCGGCCGGTGGTCGTGGTCGTCACCGTTAGATGATGCCCGCCTCGGTCATCAGCTCGATCACCGCGGGGCCGTCAAGGGTGAAGGGGTCGATGGTCGGGGCCTCCAGCGAGGCCAGCGGCGGCAGGGCGGGGTCGGAGGGCTGGTCCTTCCCCACGGCGTACTCCATGGACTTGCTGGCGGCGATGGCGGCCTGCCCCTTGGGGCTGGTGATCCAGGCCAGGAACTTCTGGGCGTCCGCGGCGTGCTTGCTCGACTTGAGCACCCCGCCCCCGCTGACGCTGACGAACGCGCCGACGTCCTCGTTCTTGAAGTAGTGCAGCTCGGTGTTCTTGCTGCCGTCCTTGGTCAGCGCCTGGTCGCGGTACCAGTAGTAGTGGTACATGATGCCCATCGGCACCTGCCCGGCGTTGACCGCCTTCATCGTGGCGATGTTGTTCTGGTACACCTTCGCGTTCTTCTTCAGGCCGTCGAGCCACGCGCTGGTGGCCGCCTCACCCTTCATCTCGAGCATCCCGGCGACGATCGCCTGGAAGTCGGCGCCTGCGGGGGCGGCGCCCCACTGGCCCGCGTACTCGGGCTCGGC
This sequence comes from uncultured Actinomycetota bacterium, assembly GCA_963751385.1. Classification (GTDB taxonomy): domain Bacteria; phylum Actinomycetota; class Actinomycetes; order Actinomycetales; family Dermatophilaceae; genus Fodinibacter. Next base: position 454,720 of record CAVVUD010000001.1, read on the forward strand.
CAGGTCCATCATGGATGCCGGGAGGTCGGCCTCGGAGACCAGGCTGGGGTTGTAGACGAGCACGGTCGACCGGGCGGCGATCCCGCTCCACAGCCCGTTGCTCGGCCGGAAGGCGGGGTCGACCTGGTCCAGGGTGGTCTGGTCGACCGGCGCGAGCAGGTCGGCGTCCTGCACCACCGTGATCGCCGGGGAGTTCTCGGTCAGGAACACGTCGGCCGGGGAGCGAGCCCCCTCCGCGACGATCTGGTTGCCCATCGAGGAGTCGGTGCCCTGGCGCACCTGCACCTCGACGCCGGTGTCGGCGGTGAAGCCCTTGACCCACGCGTCGACGAGGTTGTCGTGCTGCGCGCTGTAGATCGTGAGCTTGTCCGGGTCGAGCGGCTCGGTGTCGTCCCCCGAGCCGCAGGCGGTGGTCAGCACCGCCACGGCCAGGGCGGCGGGCACCAGTCGTCGGATCATCGAGGGACCTCCTGCAGGGATCGATCGGTCGGCCGGGAGACCGGAGGGGTGGTGTCGGGGGCACGTCGTCGCGGGCGCCGTGCAGCGAGGCGGACGGTGAGCCTGGTGGTCACGAACCAGGCCGCCAGGCCCACCCCGAGGCAAAGAGCGAGGTTGACCAGCGGCACGTCCGTGGCGCGGTAGACCTCGAAGTGGGTGAGGTAGATGAACAGGGACGCGCTGGCCAGCACGGCGAGGACGGGCACGACCGGACGCGGAACGGGCAGGGTGCGCACCCACACGACGAGCAGCAGCCCCGCGGCGATGGTGGCCTCGCGCACGGGGTCGTCCATGAACCCGGGCAGGGTGGCGACGACGATCGCGCTCAGCACGAGGCGCTGCCGGCGGGTCGAGGCCACCTGCGCCGCCCAGCCGATCGCGACCAGCCAGAGCACCGCCGGTGCGGTGCCGCGCCCGGGCGGGGAGGTCAGGTCGAAGACGTCGAGCCGGGCCGTGGCGCCGAGGGCGGCCAGCCCGGCGGCAACGGCGAACGGCATCCGGGCGTAGAGCCGCCGGACCGCCGGGACGCTCAGCAGGGCGGCGAACGCGACGAGGGTCCAGGCCAGCGCCTCGAGGAACCACAGGCGCCACGTGGACGACCACGTGTCGCTGCCGAACAGCCAGTTGGCCATCACCAGGTTGGCCGCCGAGTACGTGCCGGCGAGCAGCGCCACCGCCGCGACCCACACGAACGTCGGCACGACGATGCGGGCGACGGTGCCGCCGACCCGCCGCCAGGTCTCGCGAGCGGTGGGCGCGCTCGCAGCGAACCGGGCGAAGTTGAAGCCGGCCACCGCGAGCAGCACGTGCGCACCGCCCGAGCAGGTGCACGACGTGGGTGTGCGAGCCCACGATCGCCAGGATCGCGACGGCGCGAAGCACGATGGTCGTGTCGACGCCGGCGAACCGGCGTGGCTGCGGCGGCCGCGCGGTGGCCAGCGCGCGGACAGGGCGCAGCGGCCAGTCGGCGGGAAGCGGCCCGAGCCGCTCCTCCAGGTGCAGCGACAGCTCGACGTAGGACAGCGAGTCCCCGCCGAGGTCGACGAAGCTGAGCTCCTCCGTCGCGTCGGGCCGGCCCAGCAGCTCGGCGTAGAGCGCGACGAGGGCGGCGGCCGACGACCCCTGGGGTCGGGTCGGAGCCGTCGCGGCCAGCAGGTCGACCGTGGGGCCCACCGCCGAGCGGTCGAGCTTGCCGTTGGGATGCCGGGGCAGCGCCGGGACGACCACGACCCCCATCCGGTGGGCCGGCAGGCCGGTGGCCCTGACCAGCTCGCCGGTGGCCCGCTGCAACGGCCTGCGAGGAGCCGTCGCCGGTGCCGTCGCCCACCACCAGGGCGAGCAGCCGGTCGTCCGACCCTCCGACGAGGGCGGGGACCCCGATCGCCTCGAGCAGCTGCTCGAGGCGTTCGACGTCCAGGCGCACCCCGTTGACCTTGAGGAACGACGACCGCCGCCCCACGACCTCGAGCGTGCCGTCGGTGCGCAGCCGGGCCAGGTCACCGGTCGCGAGCTCGGTCACCTCGCGACCACGCCCCAGGTCGTCCGGGCCCAGGGCATAGCCGAGCATGACGTTGGGACCGCTGTAGTGCAGGTCGCCGACCTCGCCGACGGGAACCGCGCCGGCGGCGTCGCGCACGCTGAACCGGCCCGTCCCCACGGGGAGCCCCACCGACGCGGGGTCGAGGGCCGCGTGCCCCGGCGCGCTGACGGCCATCCGCGCCGTGGCCTCGGTCTGGCCGTACATGACCCGCAGGTCCCACCCCTCACGGGCTCCCCGCTGCGCCCAGTGACGGACCCGCTCGGGGTCGAGACGGCCGCCGGCCTGGGTGACCTGCCGCAGCGTCGGCACCGCATCGGTGGGAGCGCCGCTGGTCGCGAGCAGCTCGAAGGTGTGCGGCACGCCGGCCAGCGAGGTCACCCCGGCAGAACGCATCGAGCTCCACAGGGCTGGGGTCGACGACGGAGGCGTCGGTGAGCAGCACGGAGCCGCCCACCGCCAGGTGCGAGTGCAGCACGGACAGGCCGTAGCAGTAGTGCAGCGGCAGGGTCGTGACCCCCCGGTCGTCGGCGGCGAGGCCGAGGGAGGCGGCGATGTCGACGGCGTTGGCCCGCAACACCCTGCGCGGAGAGGCGGACCAGCTTGGGAGAGCCGGTGCTGCCCGACGTCGACAGCAGCAGCGCCAGGTCGGGGTGCAGGTCGTGCCGAGCGGGTGCGGACCCGTGGACGACCCCCCACCCCCGGTCGCTCCGGCGGGCGCGGTCGTCCGGCGCCCAGGCCTGCGCCAGCGCGTCGGCGCGGCCGGGAGCCGCCAGGAGAACCACGTGCCCCGCGTCGAGGGCGGCCAGGTAGGTGACCACGCTCTCGATGGTCGGCTCGATCTCGAGGAGCACGAGCCGTCGCTCACCGCTCCCCGGCCAGGCGGCCGCCTCCTGCCGCACCCGACTGGCGAGGTCGGCGTAGCCCACGGCCTCGTCCCGCGGACAGCAGCGCCGGTGCCGTGCCGTACCGGGCGAGCACGTCCGAGCGCCAGAAGGGCGCCGGGGTGCTGGTCCGGTCGAGTACCTCACTCATGGTTAGGTGAGGCTAACCTATGGGTGCGGTCCTTGTGCAACCGGGTGGCGCGTGGACCTCCTCGCCCGTGACGTCGCGGAGAACCTCACACCAGGGCGGAGTCCACGCGGCGCGTGGGGGCGCGCTCTCCTCGCCCACCAGGAAGCGCACCTCACCGACGACGCGACGCTGCTGCTCCTCGGGTGGCCGGGCCCGGCGAGCACCCGACCGGGCCGGCTACCGCACGTCGAACGCCGCCCACACCGACTTGGCGTTCCCGTCGACCACCACGCCCCAGTCGCGGCTCACGACGTCGATGATGACGACTCCACGGCCTGCGGCATCGCCGGGGCCGGCCGCGGCGCGGACCGGGCGCGCGGCGGAACCGTCCCTCACCGTCAACACGACGGCATCTGCGAGGGCTGTGATCGTCACCGTGAACACCGTGCCGGCGTGTTTCACGGCGTTGGTCGTCAGCTCGCTCGCCACCAACGTGACGTCGTCCACGAGGAACGAGAGGTGGTGCGCGACCAGCTTCTCGCGGACGAACCGGCGGGCGGTGGCGACGCTCTCGGGCCGCGGCGCCAAGGTGATCTCGTGGACCCACAGGGCGGCGACACCCATGAATGTTCGCCCCCCTCCGGGGCGCGACGAAGCGCCCTGCCCTCCACAGTAGCCAGACCCGGCGCGGTGTGGTCGTGACCGGTCCGCCGGATCGCGCGGGAACGGCCGACATCGGGCCCCGGCCGATGGCGCGGCGCGGGGGGCGCCGATAGGCTCGCACGGTCGGACTTGTCGCCCCCGATCTCGGTGACCCTCGAGCCCTTCGTCAGCGGCAGAGGAGCGCAGATGCGAGCCGACCGCGGTGGTCGTGGTGGATGACCTCACGACGCGGGTGGCGCGCGCGAACCGCCTCATCGACGACGAGCCACGTCGCCCGGGGAGACGCCCTGACGGCACCGGTCGGCTGGAACAGCTGTGTCGCGCCCTCACGCGAGCCCTCCCGGCGTCGGGCGTGGGGCTGAGCCTGCTGACGCAGGACCACCAGGATGGCGGGACCGTGGCCGCCTCCGACGCGTGGTGCACGGGGCTCGAGGAGCTCCAGCTCGCCCTCGGCGAGGGGCCCTGCATCGATGTCCACGACGCGCGCCCGCCAGTGTTGGAGCCGGACCTGGGCAGGCACGGCATCCGATCCCCATCGACGAGATCACGATCGAGATGGTGCGCGCGTGGCACGCCTCCACGGCGAGCGCACCCCGACAGCCCGCGCCCACGCCTACGCCGTCCTGACGTCGATCATGAGCCAAGCCCTGGACGACGAGCTCATCGTGCGTACCCCCTGCCGCATCAAGAGCGGCGGAAGAGCCAAGGTCAAGCGGGAGCCCGAGGGCTGACCCTGCCCGAGCTGCTCGCGCTCGTGGGGGCATGCCTCGTCGACATCAGGCGCTGACGCTTCTGGCCGGCCTGGGCGGCCTTCGGTTCGGCGAGGCGTCGCCCTTCGCAGACGAGACGTCGACATCGAGCACCGCCTCATCCACGTCAATCGAACTGCCGTGCGGAGCGGTGGAACCAGAACGACCGGTCCGCCCAAGTCTGACGCTGGGCGACGGTCGGTTGCCATGCCCAAGGCCGTCTCCGACGCACTGGCAACACACTTCGAGGAGTACCCGGTGGCGAACCGGGACGCGCTCATGTTCCCTGGTCGTGACGGCGCTCAACCAGCGCACAGCGCGCTCTATGGCTTCCACCAGCGGACGTACGAGGCGCCGCATCAACAGGGGCGCCCGGAAACGATCACGGTCTTCCCCGCTGCTGTGAGCCGGCCGGCAGGGAGCGCCTGTAACGCTGTAGGAACAGTGCCTCCGCCAGCGCCATCGACGCGATCTCGCGCGGGTCGACGCTCTCGTTCGGGGCGTGGATCATGGCGCGGGGTTCCTCGACTCCCATGAGGATGATCTCTGCGTCGGGGTAGGTGTCGGCGAAGACGTTGCACAGGGGGATGGATCCGCCCTGGCCAAGTGTGGCCATGGGTACGCCGAAGGCCTCCTGCATCGCGGCGGACATGGCCGTGTATGCCGGGCCGTCCACCGTGGCGCGGAACGGCGACACCGGCGGCCTCGGGCTCGACGGTGGTCGTGAGGCCCCAGGGCGTCGCCGCGGACAGGTGCTCGGTGAGCGCGGTCTGGGCCGCCTCGGGGCTCGTCCCAGGTGGGATGCGGAGGTTCAGCCGGGCAGCGGCCCGCGGCACGACGGCGGAGGCTGAGCCGACCACCGGCGGGCAGTCGATGCCGAGCACGGTCAGGGCGGGTCGGGCCCAGAGCATGTCGGAGACGGTGCCGTCGCCGAGCAGCTCGGCGCCGTCGACGACGCCGGCATCCGTCGCGGAACTGGTCTGGTGGGTAGGGGGCGCCGGCCCAGGTCTGGGTATTGTCCAGCCCGGTGATCGTGGTGTTGCCGTGCGCGTCGCGCAGCGTGGCGAGCATGGCGATCAGGGCGGCCAGTGCGTCGGGAGCCGCGCCGCCGAACATGCCGGAGTGCAGCTCGGAGGCCAGCGCCTCGACGCTGACGACGACGTTGACCATCCCGCGGAGGCTGATGGTGGCTGCTGGACTGCCGACGGCGGCGTTCCCGGTGTCGCAGACGAGGATTGTGTCGGCCCGCAGCAGGTCGGGGTTCTGCTCGACGAAGGCCTCGAGGCCGCCGGTGCCCTGCTCCTCCGAGCCCTCGACGACGAGCTTGAGGTTGACTGGCAGATCGGCACCCAGGGCCCTGAGGGCGGTCAGGTGCATCAGGATGTTGCCCTTGCAGTCTGCGGTCCCGCGGCCGTACCAGCGGCCGTCGACCTCGGTCAGCTCGAACGGCGGTGTGTGCCAGGCGTCTTCGTCGAGTGGGGGTTGGACGTCGTAGTGCGCGTACAGCAGCACTGTCGGTGCGTCTGGGTTCCCGCAGGCGCGGGAACCCACCACGGCCATGCTGCCGTCGGCGGTTTCCACCAGGCGGGCGTCGTCGAACCCGACCGCCGCGAAGTGGTCGAGCACCCACTGCGCGGCCCGCTCGCACTCCTGCGGCGGGAACTGTCGCGGGTCGGCGACCGAGCGCAGCGCGACGAGCTCGGTGAGCTCGTCGCGAGCCAGGGGCATCAGGGCGTCGATCCGTGTCGCAACGTCGGAGCCGAGCGTCATCGGGTCAGCTACCCTGCGACGTTGTCGTCGAGCTTGAGGTCGTCGACGAAGTCCTCGAAGTCGGCCAGCTCCTCCGGGCAGTAGACCTTGAGGATGAGCAGCTCACCTTGGACGACCCGGCCGGCGGAGATGATCGGCCGTTGTCCCACTCCTCCGGTGCCGGTGGTCATCTGGGACAGCAGGGTGGCCCTGGTGAGCGCGCTGTTGGGGTCGGCGCAGACCGCGCCGCCGTCGTTGCCGAGCAGCTTGACCAGCACCTCGCTGGACGGGGACTTGGCACCGGCGTTGTCCAGCTCGGTGATCAGCTGAGCGGCCTTGGCTTCGGCCTCCTCGGTGGTCGTGGCCGCCTTGAAGGTGAGCAGCCCCACGGCCATCAGCACCGCGACGACGACGCCCAACCCGATGTAGAGGGAGCGTCGCTCCTGGTCGGTCTGGGTCTCGAGGTTGGTGGTCATGACTGGCTCACCTCCTGCGTGGGCTGCGCCTCGTCTGGCTGCTTCCAGGACGGCTTGCGCGATCGGTAGAACAGGTACGGCACGAGCAGTCCCAGGCCGAGCGCCCCGACGGCGACGATGAGGACGTAGACGCCGGAGTTGCCCTCACTGAACTGCGACGGTGGGATGAAGCCGATCAGCAGTGCGGCCAAGGATGCCGTGAAGCCGACGCCGCACAGCGAGACCAGGATCGGGGCGCGGAACCCGCGCGGGTGGTCGGGCTGGCTGCGGCGCAACCGGACGGCCGCCACGAACATCAGCAGGTACATGATCAGGTAGACCTGCGTGGTGATCACGGAGAAGATCCAGTAGGCGCTGGACACCGAGGGGATCAGGGCGTACCCGAGTGCGATGAAGGTGGTGATGACGCCCTGGGTGACCAGGATGTTCTGCTGGACGCCGTTCTTGTTGAGCTTCTGAAGGAAGGGTGGAAGGTAACCCTCCTGCCGCGAGATCAGGAGTAGCCCCTTGGATGGGCCGGCGAGCCAGGTCAGCATGCCACCGACCGAGGCGGTGACGAGCATGATGCCGATGATCGGTGTCAGCCAGCCGATGCCGAACTGGGCGAACACGGCCTCGAACGCCTGCATGATGCCGGCGGTCAGGGACAGCTGCTCGGCCGGGACGAACCAGCTGATGGCCAGGGCCGGGAGGATGAAGATGGCCAGTACCAGGCCCATGGCCAGGAACATCGACTTCGCGAACTCCTTGGCCGGGTTCCGAAGCGATGACACGTGAACCGCGTTCATCTCCATGCCCGAGTACGCGAGGAAGTTGTTGACGATGAGCACGAGGCTGGCCAGGCCGGCCCACTCGGGCAGGATGTGGGCGGCATCCATTGGAGCGGCCGACTCGTTGCCCTGGCCGAGGAACACGACCCCGAGGGTGACGAGGATGACCCCGGGGATGAGGGTGCCGATGATCAGGCCGCCGCTGGCCAGTCCGGCGATGCCCTTGGTGCCGCGGGATGAGACCCAGACCCCCGACCAGTAGACGACGACGATGACGATCGCGGTCCACACGCCGCTGCTGGCGAGCTCGGGGTTGATGACGTAGGCGAGCGTGCTGGCGACGAACCCCAACAGGGTGGGGTAGTAGAAGATCGTCATGGCGAACTGGCACCAGACCGCGAGGAAGCCCATCGGCTTTGAGATGCCCTGCGAGACCCAGTTGTAGACGCCGCCGTCCCAGCCCGAGGCGAGCTCGGCGGAGACCAGCGAGGTCGGCAGCAGGAAGACGATGGCCGGCACGATGTAGAGGAACACCGCCGCCAGGCCGTAGACGGCCATGGTGGGCGCCGACCGAAGGCTCGCCACCGAGCTCGTGGTCATCAGGGCCAGCGCGACCCAGGTGATGTACGCCGCCGCTGGTGGGCGCGTGCGCGCCGTTCCACGGGACGGCGTCACCGGTACGTCAGCGGTGCTCATGGCGCGACCCCCGAGCCGGAGCCGCACCGAGGTGGGCTCCGTGACGCAAGGCAGGCACGGACCTCGTGCGCCGACGTTGGGTTCCCTCATGTCGATCAGCTCCCGTCGCAGCGGTCTCAACCTGTACCGCGAACGCTAGAGGCGTGCTGCCGCCGCATGATCACCCGCGCCGGGTGAGCCGCGCTCTACGCCACGACCGCAAGGCCGTGGTCGGTTCTGTTGAACCGTCGCCCGCCGTCGGTCGTCACCGTGACGATGTCCTCGATCCGAACGCCGAAGCGCCCGCCCAGGTAGATGCCCGGCTCGATGGAGAAGCACATCCCCGGCTGCAGGGGCTGCAACTCGCCCTCCACCATGTACGGGGGCTCATGCGTGGTCACCCCAATGCCGTGGCCAGTGCGGTGGATGAACTGCTCGCCGTACCCGGCGTCGGTGATGACCGCCCGGGCGACCCGGTCGATCTCCTGGCAGGCGACACCCGGTCGAACCGCCTCAAATGCGGCCTGCTGGGCCGCTCGGACGATGCCGTGCACGCGCACGAGCTCGGCGCTGGGTTCGCCCACGCTGACCGTGCGCGTGGTGTCGGAGCCGTACCCGTGCATGAGTCCGCCGAAGTCCAGGACCACGGCGTCACCCTCCTCGATGACCCGCTCGCCGGCCTCATGGTGCGGGTTGGCGCCGTTCGGGCCCGACCCGACGACCGTGAAGTCGACCTGCTCGTGCCCGAACTGGCGTAGCAGTGCGGCGAGGTCAGCCGCGACCTCGCTCTCGCGCCGGCCAGCGAAGCGCTGCCGGACGACCTCGAGGAAGGCCGCGTCGGCCGCCGCGCCGGCCGCCGCCAGCCTGGCGAGCTCGGCGTCGTCCTTCACCGCCCGCAGCATCGGGAGGCACTGGGTCATCGCTTGGTAGCGCGTGGCGGGGAGCAACTCTTGGAGGCCGAGGAGGTGCATCGCCCACGCCGAGTCGGAGACGGCGTAGCGCTCGGCCGGGGTGAGGAGACCGCCGGCCACGGCGAACGGGTCGGACCCGTCCGCCCAGTCCCGGATGGTGAGGGCCGCGGCGCCTGGCGCGCCCTCGGCATCCGGGCGTTCGAGCAGCGGGGCCAAGAGGGTCGGCTCGTGGTCGGGCCGCAGCACCAGCAGGGTGAGGCGCTCGGTGATGGCCGTGGGCTGGTAGCCGGTGAGCCACACCAGGTCCGGGCCCGGGGTGACCAGGATGCCTCCGTCAAGGCCGGCCTCAACGGCGTCGGCGACGACGCGCTCCATCCGGGCCCGGTAGTCGCTGGCCGTAAAGGGTGGGGGCGATGGCTGCGTGGTCATGGTCACTCCTTCGACTCACCCTGAACGTAGCCACCCCGCTGCAGTGACCGGCTCGCCCGCTGCGGATGACTACGCCGGGTGCGTCAGGGCACTACTCGCCCGCATCATTGACACCGGCTCCGGCTCCTGGCTCATCCCTGTTGCTGGAGCGCCGGAAGGGACCGACCATGTGCGGGCCCGACAGACGTGGACCCAGGCGTCGAGCCTCGCGCTTGAGCGGCTGTGCGAGGTCTGCCCGAGGGTGACTCCGGCAGCGAGCGCCAGTGCGGCCGCGCACGTCGAGGAATGCTGGAGCACACCGTCCTGGCCCGCGGCGAACAGGGCGAGTCCACGGTAGATGTCCAAACCCGGGTAGGAGGGGCACGATCGCGGGGACGACCACGACGAGGAACGGCACCCGGAAGCGACCCGACACGACGTAACAGACGGCGCCGATGGTCACCGCTGCGGCCGCTGCCCCCCACGTGCGGGCCAGACCTCCGGCATCGAGCGCATACAGGACGGCCTGACCGAGGCCGGCAACCACGGCGACGGCCACCAGCGCCCGCAGCCAAGCGGACGACGCGAACGCGAACCCGGTTGCGGCGAGGGCTGCCCCGACGACAGTAACCCCCGCCGCCGTCAGTCCCGCTTCCCGATCTGGGGCCTAAAACGGTCATTCATCCGACACGTATCCGACACGTTTGCCGAACGACGACGGCCCCTGATCTGCGTTTCCGCAGGTCAGGGGCCGATCGTGGTGGTGGATGTGAAGGGACTCGAACCCATGGCCTCTCGCGTGTGAAGCGAACGCTCTAACCAACTGAGCTACACATCCGGGTGCCTGACGGCCTGCCGAGGATATACGGACCGCCCGACTCGGCGGAAATCGAGCCCTCGACCTCGTCGACAGCCAGCCTACAGACCGGCGTTCGCGTGCAGCCACTCCTCGATGCCGTCGGGCAGCAGCCCCGGCACCCCGGTGAGCCGCATGGTCAGCCACAGGGCCAGCGCCACGACGCAGGCCGTCCCGAGGGCGACCAGCCCCTTGACCCACCAGGCCCGGGGCTTGAGCCACTGGTCCCAGGCCCGCACCTTGTCCTTGACGAACTCGAGCAGGCGCGACGCCGGCTCGAACTCCGAGGCCCAGACCGCGATGCCGAGGATGACGATGAGCCAGCCCGGGCCGGGCAACGGCACCAGCGCGAGCCCGCCGAGCACCATGACGAGACCGACGACGAACACCGCACCCTGGTAGATCGGCCGCCAGCGCGGGTTGGCCCGGATCCGGCGGCGCCACTCCCAGTCGTCCTCGTCCTCGGGGTCACGCAGCAGGTGGCGCTCCTCCGGCGTCACGGGTCGACCCCCAGGCCGGCGTGGGCCGCCCAGACCCCGCGGACCGCGGCGGTGACGGGCCCGGGTGCAGGCAGGGCCCGACCGTCGACCGCCGACACCGGGAACACGTCCTTGATCGACGAGGTGATGAAGACCTCCGAGGCCCGGGTCAGCACCTCGAGCGGCAGCGCCTCCTCGACCACCTCCAGCCCCTCGGCGGCGCACCACTCCAGCACGAGCTCGCGGGTGATGCCGGCCAGGCACCCGCTGTCGAGCGGCGGGGTGCGCACGACGTCGTCGACGACGACGAACACGTTGCTGCCGGTGGCCTCGCACAGCTCGCCGCGGGTGTTGGCGAAGATCGCCTCGAGCGCGCCCTGCTCCTTGGCCCGGGCCAGGGCGACGACGTTGTCGGCGTACGACGTCGTCTTGAGTCCGGCGGTCGCCGCCCGCTCGTTGCGCACCCAGGGCACGGTCACCACGGCGCCGTGCTGCTCGGGTCGGGCGTGCGGCACCGCCGTGACGATGTGGGTGAGGTCGGAGTCGTGCCGGTCCGAGCCGAGCGGCCCCCGCCCACCGGTCACGGTGAACCGCAGCCGGCCGAACTCGATCGGCTCGCCGTCGAGCACGGCGTCGATGCCCTCGCGGATGCGGTCGTGGTCGGCGGCAGGCAGGCCCAGACCGGCGATGGTCCGGTCGAGGCGCCGCAGGTGTCGGGTCACCGCGAACGGCACCCCGCGGTCGATCTTGGCGGTCTCGAAGGCGCCGTCCCCCACGGTGACACCGTGGTCGACGGCGCTCACCGCCGGCGTGTCGGCGCCGACGAGCGTGCCGTCGACCCAGACCCGGATGTCAGTCATGTGTCACACCCTCGCATGCCCCGTAGCCCCTCCCGTGGCCAGCGCCACGAGACGCGCCGCCTTGAGCTCGGTCTCGCGCCACTCCCCCTCGGCGTCGCTGCCCCAGGTGATGCCCGCACCGGTCCCGAAGCGCAGCACGCGCCGCCCCGCGCCGTCGCGAGCCGCCCAGAACGTGCGGATGCCGACGGCCAGCCCGGCCTCGTCGTGGTCGGCGTCGACCCAGCCGACCGCCCCGCAGTACGGGCCCCGCGGGACGGGTTCGAGGTCGGCGATGGCCTGCAGCGCCGTGTGCTTCGGCGCTCCGCTCACCGACCCGGGCGGGAAGCTCGCGTCGAGCAGGTCACGCCACGTGGTGCCGGGACGCAGGGTGCCCGACACGTCCGAGACGAGGTGCACCAGGCCCGGGTGGTCCTCGACGCGGCACAGGTGGTCGACCTCGACGCTGCCCGGCCCGGCAGACGTGCCCGAGGTCGTGCCGCACGAGGTCGACGATCATCACGTTCTCGGCGTAGTCCTTCGCGAGCAGCTCGGCCGCCGTGGGCGCGGTGCCCTTGATCGGGCGCGACGTCACCCGGTCGCCACGGCGCAGCAGGTAGGCCTCGGGTGAGGCGCAGGCGAGCTCGAGCCCGGCCTCCGGCAGGTCGATGGTGGCAGCGTAGGGGGCGGGGTTACCGGTGGTGAGGCGGGCACCCAGGGCGCTGATCCCGGCATCCTCGGGGAGGTCGTGCTCCATGACGCGGCAGAGGTTGACCTGGTAGACGGTGCCGGCCGCGATCCGGCGGCGCACCTCGGCCACGCCCTCGAGGTAGTCCGCTCGGTCCAGGCTGGTGCGCCACGCGCCGGCGAGAGCCGGCCAGGGCGGCAGGTGGATGCCGGGAGCGGTCTCGGGTGTGGTGTCCGGACCGCGCCGCACGTCGTCCATCCGCACCGCCGTGAGCTCGCCCTCGAACGTGACGACCACGACCCAGAAGCCGCTCGTGAGGTCGCTGGCGTCGTGGCTGACGGCGCGGACGCCGCGGGCCACGAGCGACCCGAACCTCGCCTCCGACACGCCCCGCATCGTACGGCGACGCACCCGGGCCGGCGCGGACGGTCAGGTCGTGCTGACGGCTCAGGTCGCGCGGACGACCAGGTCGGCGCGGTCGAAGGTGGAGCGGACGAACGTCGCGTTGGGCCCGTCGACCGTCTCGACCCAGGCCACGGCCCGCTCGGGTGGCTTGCCGAACTCGACGTGGCGGGCGACCAGCCGGGCCAGGCGCACGTCGGGGTCGACGTCCACGGCCCACACCTCGTCGAGCAGCCGGCGCACCGCCGACCAGGGCCCGTCGTCGACCAGGAGGTAGTTGCCCTCGGTGACGACGACCTCGGTGCCCTCCGGCACCCCGATCGCACCGGCCACCGACTCCTCGATCGAGCGGTCGTAGGTGGGGGCCCACACCGTGTGCGGGCCGGCCGCCCGGAGCCGGGTCAGCAGCGCCGCGTACCCCGCGCCGTCGAAGGTGTCGATGGCGCCCTTGCGGTCGGCGCGGCCGAGCGCGGCGAGGGCGACGTTGGCGAGGTGGAAGCCGTCCATCGGCACCAGGACCGCCCTCGCGCCGCGTGCCTGCAGGCCCGCCACCAGGGATGCCGTGAGCGTCGACTTGCCCGAGCCCGGTTCCCCCGTCACGCCGACGAGGACGGGCCGGTCGGCGGCGCGGGAGCGCAGGGCCAGGACCCGGTCGACCAGGGTGTCGAGCGTGGGGGCGTACTCATCGGGGTGCGGGCTCACGGGGTTCGACGTCACGGAGTCCATCCTGTCCGGCCGGTCACTTCTGCCGGTGGCCGGCGAACTGCGACACCACGATCGCCACGATCGTGACGAGGAAGACCTGACCGAGCACCGCCTCGGACGACACCAGCAGCCGGGCCAGCTCGGTGGTCGGTGCGATGTCACCGATGCCGAGGGTCGACATCGTGGTCATGCTGAGGTACATGTAGGCGCTCGACTCCTGGGGCGTGCCGAACGGCGGCACCGAGCTCCACACGCCGATGGCCTGGTACAGGGCGGCGTAGGCCACCCCGATCTGCAGGTAGGCGGTGATCGCCCCGAGCACCGTACGACCGCCGACGATCGTGTGCTGGGCGATGCGGCGGATGACGAGCACCGGCAGCGCGATGACGAGGATGACCCACAGCGGGTCAGCCTGCTCCGGCGAGACCAGCTCCACGCCGTCGCCCGCGACCGACTCGACGACGGACAGGAAGGCGAGCAGGCCGACGGCGACCACCACGACGCCGGTCACCACTCGACGAGGTCGCCGCCGCATCCCGGTCGCGCGCGCGGCGGCCACCAGGGCAACGCCGCTCATGGTGTGCCCGAGCAGCGCGTCGCCGTACGACGTGCCCGTGTTCACCAGCGAGGACACCACGATCGTCGCGATGACGAAGAACAGCACGACCCCGAACCGGTCCAGGGGGTCGGCCCGCCAGTCCTTCCAGACGCGGTCGACCCACGGGAAGACGGCCCGCGGGCGGGGCAGCGGGCCGGACGGCGGCGGCGGCTCCTCCGGCTCGACGGACCTGCGCTGCTGGCTGCTCAGTGGGGCTCCTCGAGGTGGCACCGCACGGTGGCGGGTGCGGTGGCGCGGCGCGCCCAACATAGCGCCACGCGCCCGGCATCCGGTCAAACCGGGCTACTGACACCACCGCGAGTGCGGCGTACCGTCGACCGATGGACCACTCCACGACGGGAGCGGCCCCCGACCGATCGGAGGGTTGAGATGTTCATCCAGGTCATCCAGGGCAGGTGCACCGACGAGGCGATGCTGCGCCAGCAGATGGACCGGTGGAGGGAGGAGCTCTCCCCCGGCGCGGACGGCTGGCTGGGCGGCACCTACGGCATGACCGACGACGGGCAGTTCGTGGGCGTCGTGCGGTTCGAGTCCCGGGAGGCGGCGGCCCGCAACTCGCTGCGCCCGGAGCAGGGCGAGTGGTGGGCGGCGGCGAGCCGGTGCTTCGACGGCGAGGTGAGCTTCCACGACTGCGACGACGCGATCATGATGCTCGACGGCGGCTCGGACGACGCCGGGTTCGTGCAGGTCATCCAGGGCCGGCTCGAGGACCCGCAGCGGTTCCGCGAGTTCATGTCGCAGCCGATGGACATGCTCCAGGCAGGCCCGCCCGGAGATCATCGGCGGCACGATCGCGATCGACGCCGACGGCTGGTTCACCGAGACGATGGCGTTCCGCAGCGAGGCGGAGGCCCGCAAGGGCGAGCAGATGGAGATGCCCGAGGAGATGTCCGAGCGGTTCACTCGCGAGATGGAGCAGGTGCAGGACATGCGCTACCTCGACCTGCACCACCCGTGGTTCGCCAGTGCCGGAGGGATGTGACGCGGCCCGGCAACGACGAAGGCCCACCACTGATGTGGTGGGCCTTCGTCATCCGGGTGGACGCGAGAGGACTCGAACCTCCGACCCCCACCGTGTCAAGGTGGTGCGCTAACCAGGCTGCGCTACGCGTCCGTGGGGTACTGCCGTGCGGGGTACTACTCGAGGTGGAGACGGGATTTGAACCCGTGTACGCGGCTTTGCAGGCCGCTGCCTCGCCTCTCGGCCACTCCACCGTGGGGGCGGCTACACCCTCCGAGCGGATGACCGGGTTCGAACCGGCGACCTCAACCTTGGCAAGGTTGCGCTCTACCAACTGAGCTACATCCGCGCGCGCCGTGGCTCTCTCGAACCCCTTTGGCGTGCTCGCAGACATTATCCGATCGCCGTGACGATCTCCAAACCGGTGCGCTCCCGTGGGCCCGTGCGCGAGGACTCAGCGGTCGACGTCGACCCGGTGGCTCGGCATCCACCGGGTTCGCCGGAGGGGACTGCGGCGTCGACGGCGTCGACCGGCCGGCGCCGGACATCGGGGTGAGCGGGCCCCGAGCCGCCTCGCGCAGGCCGGACAGGCCCAGGTCGTCATCGGCATCCCCGGGCCCGTAGCCGTCGAACGGGTCGTCCCAGCCGGCCGGCCGCTCGTGCCGCTCGGTGCGGCGCACGCCGCAGCTCCCCGAGCCAGGCGCCGAACCGTTCGTGCAGGGCGCGCTGCTCCTCGTGCGGGTAGAGCTCGCGGATGGACGCGTTGGCGGCGGCCCCGATGAGCACGGCGATGGCCAGGGTGTAGAGCCAGATGAGCAGCACGATCGGGGCGGAGAGCGGGCCGTAGATCGACGTGCCGCCACCGAGCGACGCGGCGATCGTGCCGCGCACGACGAAGGAGGCGAGCGATCCACAGCACCAGGGTCACCACGGCGCCGGGGGCGTCGCGCAGCCACGGCGACCGTCGCGGCGTCGAGATGTGGTACAGGCTGGTGAGGCCCCCGACCGTCAGCAGGGTGACGAGCGGCCAGTACAGGCCTGCCCAGCCAGCCCCACCCCTGCGGGCAGGATCTCGCTGAGCAGGCTCGGGCCCGAGCAGGACGAGCGGGATGGTCACGATGCCCAGCGCGAGGGCCAGGAGGTACAGCGAGAAGGACAGCGCCCGGGTCCGCACGATGCCCCGCACGCCGGACTGGCCGTACATGATCGAGATGGTGTCGACGAAGACGTTGAGGGCGCGCGATCCCGACCACAGCGAGAGGACGAAACCCAGCGACAGCAGGTCGAAGCGCGGGCCCGAGGCGACGTCCTCGATCGTGGGGAGCAGGGTGTCCTCGATGACGTCCTCGGTGAGGAACTGGGAGGCGTAGTCGTTCACCGCCGTGATCACGGCGTCGACCCGGACCGGGCCGATGGCGTTCGCGACGTAGGCGAGGCCGCCGACCAGCCCGAGGATCAGCGGCGGCAGCGAGAGGAGGGCGAAGAACCCCGCCTCCGAGGCCAGCCCGGTGACGCGGTAGCGCATGCAGATGCGGACGGTCGAGACGACGAGCCGGGCCAGCGCGAGCAGGCCGGGAACGCGTCCGAGCACCCGGCGCAGGCGCCGTCTGGCGTCGGTCATGGGGCCAACCGTAACCGCCGTACCCTCGGGGGGTGCGGACCCACGTCGTCACCAACGTCGTCCCGGCCCCGAGCGGGCTCCACGTGCTGCGCTCGGACCCGGCCCTGGCCGAGGCCGTCGCCCGGTGGGTGGCGCCCGCCGACGCGGCCGGTGCGGCCGGCGCTCGACGACCTCGGGGTGCTCGCCGGCACCCCGCAGGTGCGGCTGTGGGCCGAGCAGGCCGACCGGGTACCCCCGGTGCTGCGCACCCACGCCGCCACCGGCGACCGGGTCGACGAGGTGGAGTTCCACCCGGCCTACCACTCCCTCATGCGGGTCGCGGTCGGCAACGGGCTGACCGCCGAGCCGTGGACCCGCCCCGCCGGCAGCGCGGCGCACGCGCGGCGGGCTGCCGGGTTCGTCGTCTGGTCCCAGGTCGAGGCCGGTCACCTCTGCCCGGTCTCGATGACCTACGCCGCCGCGCCTGCGCTCGCGGCCGAGCCCGCGGTGGCCGCCCGCTGGATGCCGGGGCTCGCCTCGCGCGCCTACGACCCGGTGCTCGCGCCCCACGCGGACAAGGCCGGCCTGACGGTCGGCATGGGCATGACCGAGAAGCAGGGCGGCTCCGACGTGCGCGCCAACACGACGACCGCCGTGGCGGCCCCGACCGGCCCCCTCGAGGGCGAGACCTACCGGCTCACCGGGCACAAGTGGTTCTGCTCGGCGCCGATGAGCGACGCGTTCCTCGTCCTGGCGCAGACCGACGCCGGCATCGGCTGCTTCCTGCTCCCCCGCGTGCTCGACGACGGCACCCGCAACGAGATCCGGCTGCAGCGCCTGAAGGACAAGCTCGGCAACCGCTCGAACGCGTCGTCCGAGATCGAGCTCGACGGCGCCTGGGCGGTGCGGGTCGGCGACGAGGGACGCGGCATCCGCACCATCATCGACATGGTCGCATCGACCCGGCTCGACTGCGTCCTCGGCTCGACGGCGACGATGCGCGCCGCGCTGGTGCGGGCCGTGCACCACGCCCGGCACCGCAGCGCGTTCGGGGCCCTGCTCGTCGACCAGCCGCTGATGCGCAACGTGCTCGCCGACCTGGCGCTCGAGAGCGAGGCCGCCACGGTGCTGGCGATGCGGCTCGCCCACGCCGTCGACGCGGGCGAGGACGACTTCTCGCGCCTCGGGCGTGGCCCTGGGCAAGTTCTGGGTGTGCAAGCGCACCGCGCCGATGGTCGCCGAGGCGCTGGAGTGCCTCGGCGGCAACGGCTACGTCGAGGAGAACGGGCTGGCCCGCCTCTACCGCGAGGCACCGCTCAACTCGATCTGGGAGGGCTCGGGCAACGTCAACGCGCTCGACGTCGTGCGCGCCCTGACCCGCGAACCCGCCTCCCTGGCGGCCCTGGGCAAGGAGCTGGCCCTGGCCCGCGGGCACGACGGGTGCTCGACGCGGCCATCGACGACTGCGAGTCGGCCGGGGCGCTGGCGCTCGGCCCGGACGCGCCGTGGGGTGCGCGCCGGCTCGTCGAGCGCCTGGCCCTGACCCTGCAGGCGGCCCTGCTCGTGCGGTACTCCCCGGGCCGGTCGCCGACGCGTTCGTCGCGAGCCGGCTCGGCGGTGACCACGGCGCCACCTTCGGCACCCTCGGCGCCGCGATCGGTCCGGAGGCCGTCTCGCGGCTGCTGGAGCGCGCGCTCAGGGCGTGAGCGCCAGCCGCTCCTTCTCCACCTCGACGTCGAAGTCGGCGGCGGGCCACTGGGGGTCCATCGCCTCGAGGTGCTCGAGCAGCAGGTTGGTGACGGCGAGCCGGGCGTACCACTTGCGGTCGGCGGGCACGACGAACCACGGCGCGGCATCGGTCGAGCACTTCTCCAGCGCCGCCTGGTAGGCCTGCAGGTAGTCGGCCCAGTGGCCGCGCTCGTCGATGTCGCCCGGGTTGAACTTCCAGTGCTTGTCCTCGCGCTCGAGCCGCTCGCCGAGGCGGGCCTTCTGCTCGGCGCCGGAGATGTGCAGCATCACCTTGACGACGACGGTGCCGTCGTCGACGACCCCCTTCTCGAACGCGTTGATCTGGGCGTAGCGGCGCGACCAGGTGGTGCGCGGCACGAGGTCGTGCACCCGCACGATGAGCACGTCCTCGTAGTGGCTGCGGTCGAAGACGCCGATCAGGCCCGGTTCGGGCAGCGCGTTGCGGATGCGCCAGAGGAAGGGGTGCCGCTTCTCCTCGGCGCTCGGCGTCTTGAACGAGGTGATGTGCACGCCCTGCGGGTCGACGGCACCGACGACGTGGCGCATGATGCCGCCCTTGCCGGAGGTGTCCATGCCCTGGATGACGAGCAGCACCGAGCGCTTCCCGCCGCCCTTGGACTCGGCGAACAGCCGCTCCTGCAGGTCGCCGAGCCGGGACTGGAGCTCGGCCATGACCTCCTCGCCCTCCGCCTTGTCGCCGGTGAAGCCCGGGGTCGAGTGCGGGTCGAGGTCGGCGAGGCTGAAGCCGGGGCCCACGCGCAGCGCGTCGGTCCACGTGACGGGCTGCACCGCCTTGTCGTTGCGGGCCTTCGCGGCCTTCTTCTGCTTCTTCCTCGCCTTCGCGGCCGCCTTGCCCGAGAGCTTGGCGTCAGGCGTGACCTTCGGCGCCTTCTTCCGCTCGGCCTTGCTCGCCGACCGCGTTTGTCCGGCTCTTCTTCGCGCTCTTGCCCATCGCGGCATCCTTGCAGACCGGCAGGCCTCACGGGGTGGGTGCGGCCTGCCCCCTGTCACGGCTGACACACTCGCTCGCATGCGCGTCCTCCTCGACCCGCGGCGACCGGCGCACCCGGGCGACCGTGTCACGGCATCCGAGCTCGCCGACCTGTACGCGTTTCCCCGCGGCCGGCGCTGGGTGCGCGTCGAACTTCGTGACCACCCTCGACGGCGCGGGCGTCGGTGCGGATGGCCGCAGCGGCAGCATCAACACCCCGACCGACAACCGGGTCTTCGCCCTCCAGCGCGACCTGTGCGACGCGGTGCTCGTCGGGTCGGGCACGGTGCGCGCGGAGGGGTACGAGCGCATCACGTCCACCCGTCGCCGCGCCGTCCCCCCGACGCTCGTCGTCGTCAGCGGGTCGGGGCGGGTGCCGGAGGGGCTGCGCACCCCGACCGACGGGCGCGGCGACGGGCTGCTGGTCACCTGCGCCGCCGCGGGCCCTCGAGCGCTCGACCGAGCCCGCACCGTGCTCGGTGCGGATGCCGTGCTGGTCGCCGGTGACGAGCACGTCGACCTGGCAGTCGCACTGGACGGGCTGGCCGAGCGCGGGCTCAAGCAGCTGCTGTGCGAGGGCGGCCCGTCGCTGCTGTCCGCCGCCCTGGCCGCCGGGGTGGTCGACGAGATGGCCCTGTCCCTCGTGCCCGCCGTCGTCGGCGGCGACGGCACGCGGATCACGAGCGGGGCGCCGCTGGGGGCGCCGGACGGCATCCGCCTGGCCCCGCGACTGCTCGTCGAGGAGGCGGGCACCCTGCTGGGCCTGTGGCGGGTCCACCACCGCTGACCGCGGCACGCCACCGGCTGCCCCGGGGTGTCGTACGCTGCCCGAACCCAGCAGCGAAGGCGAGCCATGACCAGGTTGTCCATGCACGAGCAGCTGCCCTTCGACGAGGAGTCGACACCCTCGCCGGTCTCCACCGGAGAGCTGCCCCACGTCGACGAGGTGCGCGAGGTCGTCACCGAGGCGTACGAGCGGTACCGGACCAACGCTGACGGGGTGGTGGCCGACTACATCCCCGTGCTCGCGCAGGCGTCGCCCGACTGGTTCGGGATCTCCGTGGTCGGCGCCCGGGGCCGGTCCTTCGAGATCGGTGACGTCGAGACGGCGTTCTCGATCCAGAGCGTCTCGAAGCCGTTCGTGTTCGCGCTGGTGTGCGAGGCGATCGGCTACGCCGAGGCCCGGCGCCGACTCGGGGTCAACAGCACGGGCTTCCCGTTCGACTCGCTGATGGCCGTCGAGCTGAACGCCGACCGGACCATGAACCCCTTGGTCAACGCCGGTGCGATGGCCACCACGAGCCTGGTCCCCGGAGACACGGCGGACGAGAAGTGGGAACGGGTGCGCGAGGGGCTGTCCCGGTTCGCCGGCCGCGAGCTCACCGTCAACGAGGAGGTCTACGCCTCGGAGTCGGCCACCAACCTGCGCAACCAGGGCATCGCCCACCTCCTCCAGAGCTACGGCCGCCTCTACTTCGACCCGGACGAGGCGACCGACGTCTACACCCGGCAGTGCTCCTTGGAGGTGACGGTCCACGACCTCGCGGTGATGGCGGCCACCCTCGCCAACGGCGGGGTGAACCCCGTGACGGGTGACGTGGTCGTGCTGCCCGGGGTGTGCCGCCGGGTGTTGGCGGTGATGGCGACCGCCGGGCTCTACGAGCTGTCCGGAGACTGGCTCTACGAGGTCGGGATGCCCGGCAAGAGCGGCGTGAGCGGCGGCATCGTCACGGTGTCGCCGGGCAAGGGCGGCCTGGCCACCTTCTCGCCACCGCTGGATGCCGCGGGCAACAGCGTGCGTGGCCAGCTCGTGACCAAGTACCTTGCCGAACGCCTCGGGCTCAACCTCTTCGCCTCCGAGTCGGAGTCCCCGGTCTGACCGTCCGACGAGGGGTCGAGACACGCGCGGGACGTGCCGATTCTCGGGCAGTTCGTGACCTCTCGACCCGCCTCAGCCGGAGGCGAACTCGCCGACCACGCGCTCCCACCGCCCGGGCTCGGTGTTCCACTCCTTGCAGTGCCGGGCGAGGTGCCACTCCTCGAAGATCACCAGGTCGGGACGCACCCGGGCCAGCTCGCGCGACGGCCCGCACGGCACGAACTCGTCGTCGGCACTGTGGATGAGCAGGATCGGGTGGTGCAGCTCGGCGCCTCGGCGCACCCAGTCGGTCTTCGCCAGGTCGACGCTCTCGTGCACGCCGACGAGCCGGTGCCCCCACCGGCGTCGCATCATCGCCCGGGCGAGCGACCCGACCGGAGCCGGGACGCGGTGCTCGCGAGCGTGGTGCTCGAGCACGTCGCCCCAGTCGATGACCGGCGCGTCGAGCACGACGCGCGAGACCAGGCTCGACAACGGTGATCGGTCGAGCAGCTGCAGCACGATCGCTCCGCCCATCGACCACCCCATGAGCAGAACCTCGCGGGCGCCCCGGTCGACGGCGTAGGCGATGGCGGCCTCGACGTCGCGCCACTCCGACAGCCCGAGCGCATAGCGGCCGTCCGGGCCGGCGGGCACGCCCTCGTCGTTGCGGTAGCTCGGCACCAGGCAGGTCCAGCCCTGCGCCCTCAGCGGCGGCACCGCCCGGACGGTCTCCTCGCGCCGCGCACCCCGCCCGTGGACGAGCACCGCCCACCGATCTCCGGTCCCCAGCGCGGCGGGCACCACCCAGGCCGGCATCGGGCCCAGCTCGCCGGCGTACATGACGTGCTCGGTGGCCAGGTCGAGGCTCTCGTCGGGCGGCGCCCCGTAGTAGTACTGGTTCCACCGCGCTCCGCCGGGGGCGAGGTAGCCGCGGTCGACCCCGAGCAGCTCGCGCTCGACGGTGCCGGCGGCGACGTCGACCCCGACCACGTCACCGACCCGTACGTGCCCGAAGCCGTCCTCGATCCACAGGCCGTACCGGCCCGGTGCAACGGTCTCGGGGGTGATGCCGAGCACCACGCGACGACGACCGCGCGGCTCGCACGACGACGTCGTCGGGGCGGTACCGGTCGGGGGTCAGCACCCGGCGCGCGAACCAGGCCGCGGCCGCGACGGACCCCGCCCCGGAGGCCACGGCCGTGGTCGCGCCGACCGCCGCTCCCGCGGTCGCCGCGCGCCGGGCGCGGCTGCGGGCCGGTGTCTCGGTCACCCGGCGCCACCCGAGAGCACTTCGGACAGGTCGTACGAGACCGGTTCGTCGAGCTGGTCGAAGGTGCAGTCGGCGGGGTCCTTGTCGGGGCGCCACCGGGCGAACTGGGCCGTGTGCCGGAAGCGCACGCCCTCCATGTGGTCGTAGCGCACCTCGACGACGCGCTCGGGGCGCAGCGGGGTGAACGAGAGGTCCTTGCCGGCGGCCCAGCGGCTGCCGGCCGCGTTCTGCGGGGTGCGGGTGCCTTCCTCCTGGCGCGCCCAGGCCCACGGGTGGTCGTCGAAGGTGGTCACCAGCGGCTGCAGCTCGTCGAACAGCTCCTTGCGCCGGGCCATCGGGAACGCCCCGATCACTCCCACCGACAGCAGCTGGCCGTCGGCGTCGTGGATGCCGAGCAGCAGGCTGCCGATCAGGTCGTCACCGCTCTTGTGGGTGCGGTAGCCCGCGACCACGCAGTCGGCGGTGCGCTCGTGCTTGATCTTGGCCATGGTGCGCTTGTCGGGCTCGTAGGTGCCGTCGAGCTGCTTGGCGACCAGTCCGTCGAGCCCGGCGCCCTCGAACTCGGTGAACCACTGCGCGGCGACGGCCCGGTCGGTCGTCGCCGCGGTGAGGTGGATCGGGGCCTGCGCGCCGGCCAGCGCCTGCTCGAGCAGCGCCCGCCGCTCCCGGAACGGCCGACCGGTGAGGTCCTCGTCGCCCAGGGCCAGCAGGTCGAAGGCGACGAACTGGGCGGGCGTCTCGACCGACAGCTTTTCACCCGGCTGGCCGCCGGGTGGATGCGCTGGCTGAGCAGGTCGAAGTCGAGGCGGTCCTCCCCCGGCCGCACCACGATGATCTCGCCGTCGACGACGCACTTCTCGGGCAGGTTGGCCAGCGCGGCCTCGACCACCTCGGGGAAGTAGCGGGTCATCGGCTTCTCGTTGCGGCTGCCGATCTCGACGAGGTCGCCGGAGCGGAAGATGATCGAGCGGAAGCCGTCCCACTTCGGCTCGAAGCTGACGTCCTGGCCCTCGAGTGCCGCGATGCCCTTGACCGCCTTGGCGAGCATCGGCGGCACCGGCGGCACCACCGGCATCCCCCAGCGCTCGTGCTCGGCGGCGTCGCGCTCGGCCTTGGGCGCCATGTACTCGGCATCGGCCTTGTCGGTGCGCCGCTTGCTCGGCTGCACGCGCGGCGGCTCGCCCGGCATCTTCGGGTAGTCGGGCGGGAAGTTGAGCTCGCCCAGTCCGCGCTCGTCGACGTCGCGCTGCCACAGGGCCAGGGCGCCCGCGACGTCGCCGACCTCGGCGTCGATGTCGGCCCACGCGTCGCCGCGGTCCTCGAGGACGTCGGGCACGGTGAGGACCGTGAAGTCGCCGGGGCTCACGGTCGTGAGCTCGGTCCAGGTGACCGGCATCGACACCGGCGCCCCGGGCAGCGGTCGCGGGCTGTACGCCGAGGCGATGGTGCGGTCGCGGCAGGCCTGGTTGAAGTCGACGAAGATGCGCTCTCCGCGCTCCTCCTTCCACCACGACGTCGTGACGAGGTCGGGCAGCCGCCGCTCGAGCTCGCGGGCGATGCCGATGACGCCGTGCCGGACGTCGAGGAACTCGTGGGTCGGCGCGACGCGGGCGTAGACGTGCACGCCCCGGTTGCCACTGGTCTTCGCGAACGCGGTGAGCCCGATCTCGGCCATCAGCTCGCGCAGCGCCAGCGCCGCCTCGACGGAGTCCTGGAAGGTGCGCCCGGGCTGCGGGTCGAGGTCGATGCGCAGCTCGTCGGGGTTGTCGTTGTCCGCGGAGCGCACCGGCCACGGGTGGAAGGTCACGGTGTTCATCTGCACCGCCCACACCGCGGTGGCGACCTCGTCGACGACGATCTGCGCGTGCCGCCGCCCGCTCGGGTAGCGGCAGGAGACGGTGCGCACCCAGTCGGGCATGCCCTTGGGCGGGTTCTTCTGGTAGAACTCCTCACCCTCGATGCCCTCGGGGAATCGCTGCAGGGTGACCGGGCGGTCACCGATGTGGTGCACCAGCGGGTCACCGACCGCGACGACGTAGGCCGCGAGGTCTCCCTTGGTGATGCCGGCGTCGGGCCACATCACCCGGTCGGGACTGCTCAGGCGCACCTGACGTGGGCCGTCGGGACCCTCCACCTCCAGCACCTGCGCGTCCGCCATGCTGCGAGCCTAACGACGTGCGCCGACGCGCAGCGCCCGACGGCATCGCGGACGCGCTCCTTTCAAGGATCTTTCGCGCCGTCGAGGTCGGGAACTCTCCGGCACCCGTCGCTGTTGGGCAGGACATGACGATGAAGCCGACCGATCGTTCCTACGCCGTCGACCGCACCGAGGAGGAGTGGAAGGCCGCGCTGTCCCCCGACGAGTACCAGGTGCTGCGCCGGGCGGGCACCGAGCGCCCCTACACGGGCGAGTACACCGACGCCAAGACCGTCGGCACCTACGCCTGCCGGGCCTGCGGTGCCGAGCTGTTCACCTCCGAGACCAAGTTCGACAGCCACTGCGGCTGGCCGTCGTTCTTCTCCCCGCTGGCCGGTGAGTCGGTCGAGCTGCTCGAGGACCGGTCGCTGCCCGGGCGCCCGCGCACCGAGGTGCGCTGCGCCAGCTGCGGCAGCCACCTGGGGCACGTCTTCGAGGGCGAGGGCTACGACACCCCCACCGACCAGCGCTTCTGCATCAACTCGATCAGCCTGACGCTGCGCCCGAAGGACTCCCCGGCCTGACCGGTCGCCACGCCGGGTCACGGCCGATGAACGCCACCATCCGGTCCTGGACCGGGGCGTCGTCGGCTACCGGCACGGCGGGGCCGTACTGACCCGACGAGCGCAGCAGCTCGTCGATCGGTTCCATGCCCGCGAGCAGCTCGGCGCTCAGGGCCGGGTCGAGCGTGTCGTCCTGCCCGGTGGCCCGCGCCAGGTCCCAGGTGTGCATGAACACGTCGACCGTGTAGAAGCGGTCGATCGCCTGGTCGAGGGGCAGGTCCCCGGTGTGCGGGTCGGAGAACACGCGGCCCGCCGTGTCGGGGTCGTCGAGCACCGCCTGCACGGCGTCCGCGTGGGTCTGCCACGCCGTCACCGGGTCGTCGGCCACGGTCGGACCCTCGGGCAGGACGATGCCGCTCCCCGAGGCGAGGAACGGGGGGAACCACTCGACGAGGTGGCCGACGACGTCGCGGGCTGCCCACTCCGGTACGGGGACGGCGCGTCCCAGTCGGTCGTCGCCGTGCACGGCGTCGGTGAACCGGCCGGCGATCGACCGGTGTCGCGCGGCCGGCTCGGCGGGGATGCCGGTCACAGCTCGCCCGCCTCGACCATCGACTCGAGGGCGGCGTAGCCGTCGTTCACACCGCTCTCCATGCCGCTGGCCAGCCAGCCGTCGCGCGCCTCGAAGGAGTCGCACAGGCTCGTCGCGTGCAGGCGGGTGCGCCCGTCGCCGAGGTCCTCGAAGGTGAGGTCTCCAGTGCCACGGCCTCGGGCATGCCCTCCCAGGTGAAGGTCTGCACGATCCGCTCGGGGCTGACCGTGTGGAAGCAGCCGCGGAAGACCGGTGGCGAGGTCCCCACCGCGTGAGGCGGTGTAGCGCCAGGAGCCGCCGTCGCGGGCGTCCCAGTAGTCGATGTCGGCGCCGATGTCGGTCGGGCCCACCCACCTCGAGAACAGCTCGGGGTCGGTGTGCGCCCGGAACAGCTGCGCCGGGGTGGCCGCGAAGTCGCGGTAGATGTGGATCATCGGGACCTTGTCGTCGGCCTCGATCCGGGCCTGCGTGCGCGTGGTGGTCATGATGCCTGTCCTTCCTGGTGCGGTTCGTTCGCTGCTGGTGTCGTGCTGGTCGTGCTCCGGCAACGGGTCGCCGTGCTCGTCGAGCCCGGCGAGCACCGCGTCGAGCCGCTGCGAAGCGCTCCTCGGCGCGGCCCTGGTACCGCTCGATCCACTTGGTCATGAGGTCGAACACCTCCGCCTCCAGGTGCACCGGGCGGCGCTGGGCCTCCCGGCTGCGGCTGACCAGGCCGGCGTCCTCGAGCACCTTGAGGTGCTTGGAGACGGCCTGGAGCGACACCTCGTAGGGAGCCGCGATCGCCGTGACGGTCGCGTCGCCCGACCGTGAGCCGGGCGACGATGTCGCGCCGGGTGGGGTCGGCGAGGGCCGCGAACACCTTGGACAGCTGGTCGCTCATCGCCCATCTCCTCTTTGTCAACCAATCGGTTGACCACACGCTACGACGCTACGGGACCTTGTCAACCACTTGGTTGACCACCGGTCTCGTCAGCCCAGGAGCACGGCCCGCAGGCCGGACCCCGGCAGCGTCCTCGATGCCGGGCTCCTCCCCCGCGACCAGCCAGACGTCGCGCTCGGGCGGCGACCAGCAGGCGGCGTGTCCCGGCCCGGTCGTCGAGCCGGGCCGCAGGTCGGCCACGAGCGCGCGGCCCCCGGCTCAGCGCTGGCGGTGCACCAGGGTGCGCACCGGCACGCGCGGGCCGGTGTAGAACGGCACCTCCTCGCGCACGTGCATGCGCGCCCGGGAGGCCCGCAGCTCGCGCATCAGGTCGACGATGCGGTGCAGCTCGTCGGCCTCGAACGCGAGGATCCACTCGTAGTCGTTCAGCGCGAACGAGGCGATGGTGTTGGCCCGCACGTCGGGGTAGTCGCGCGCCATCTTGCCGTGCTCGACGAGCATGTCGCGGCGCTCCTGGTCGTCGATGAGGTACCAGTCGTACGACCGCACGAACGGGTAGACGCACACGTAGGCGCGCGGGTCCTCGTCGGACATGAAGGCCGGGATGTGGCTCTTGTTGAACTCCGCGGGGCGGTGCAGCGCCGCGACCGACCACACCGGGTCGAGGTGCTGGCCGTAGTCGGTGCGCAGCAGCGCGTGGTAGGCGTCCTGGAGGGCCTCGATGGTCTCGGCGTGCCACCACACCATGACGTCGGCGTCGGCGCGCAGGCCGGCGACGTCGTAGGTGCCGCGCACGACGACGTCGCGCTCGGCGAGGTCGGTGAACAGCTCCTCGACCTCGGTGGCCAGGGCGTCGCGGTCCTCGTCGCCGATCGGCTCGGCGACCGCGAACACCGACCACATCGCGTAGCGGATGGTGTCGTTGATCTCGCGGATCCGGGCGGCGCCGGGCTTGGCGGGGGTGGAACGGGTGGGCTCGCTCATGCGGGGTGATCTCCTGTGCGGGACGCGGTGCTGCTGAGGTGCTGGACGGTGGACTCGGCGGCGCGGGTGGCCGAGGCGACGACGGCGGGGATGCCGACGCCGTCGTAGACCGCGCCCGCCACCTCGAGGCCGGGCAGACGTGGGCGACGTCGGCACGGATCGAGGCGACCCGGTCGACGTGGCCGACGGCGTACTGGGGCAGGCCGCCACCCCAGCGCTGCACGTGGGCGTCGACGACGCGTGGGAGGGGGCGGCCGAGGGCCTCGGCGACCTCCGCGACCGCGACGGCGACGAGGTCGGCGTCGTCACGCTGGAGGTCGGCCTCCTCGCGCGCCCTCCCGAACGAGGCGCGCAGGTGCACGACCTCGTCGGAGAGCTCGCCGGTCCAGGCCCACTTGCGGAAGCTGAAGGTGCTCGCCTTGATCGTGCGGCCCTCGACCGGGGGCACGAGGAACCCCGAGCCGGGCAGGTCGGTCGAGGCCGGCCCGCTCCACGGCGAGCGTCACGACCGCGCTGGACGCGGTCTCGACGTCGGCCAGCGCCACGGCGGCGGCCGGGGCGTGGGCGGCCAGCAGGCGCGACGCCGCCGGGGCGCGGGAACGCAGACGACGACGGCATCGGCCGCCAGCGACCTCGGGGTCGGCGGCGGAGCCGACGACGAGGCGCCAGCCCGCGCCGGTGCGCTGCAGCTCACGCACGACGGCACCGGTGCGCAGCGTCGCACCCGCGCCGCGCCAGCTCGTCGGCGACGAGCTCGGGCAGGCGTCCGACCCCGCCGCGCAGGCCGGTGAAGGGCGGCCGCGGGCGCCTCGGTGCCGCCGCCGGGGTCGGATGCCGGGCGCGTCGCCGGGCGCGCCGACCAGGCTCTCGCCCGCGGTCGCCCGCGCCCAGAGCACCGGCATCGTCGCCTGCAGGGACAGCCGGCGGGCGTGGCCGGCGTAGACCCCGCCGAGCAAGGGCTCGACGAGCCGGTCGACGACGGCGGCGCCGAGCCGGGCACCGACGTAGTCGCCGACCGAGACGTCCTCGGTCGAGCGCGCCGAGCGGCCAAGGTTGTTCGTGGCGCAGCCGCTCGACCTCGTCGTCGGTGAGGATGCCGCGGGCCGACTCGGGGTCGGTGGGCACCCCCATCAGCGTGGCGCGCGGCAGCGGGCGCAGGGCGCCCCTGGTCCACACCGAGGCGGCCGTCGTGGCGGGGGCCACGAGGTCGTCGGCCGCACCGACCCGGTTCGCGAGGTCGACGGCCTCCGGGCGCAGCGGCCAGCACCGACTCCGCGCCGACGTCGACGAGGTGCCCGGCGACCGTCTCGAGGCGCAGCTTGCCGCCCAGCCGGTCGCTGCCCTCGAGCACCGTGACGTCGGCCGACGGGAGCGCGTCGAGCACCTCGAGCGCGGCGGTGAGGCCGGCGATGCCGCCGCCCACGACGACGACGCGGGGCCGGGCGGTCACGGCCGGGACAGACATGTCACCCAGCCTCTCACGCAGGGTCGCAACCCTCGACGGGCCCCGGTCCGGTGGCACGGGAGCGGGGCCCGGCGTGAGTCGCCGGGCCCCGCTGGAACCGCTGGGTCGGAGGTCAGTGCGCCTCGGTGGACCCGTGGTCGTGGCCGAGACCGCCGTCGGAGCCGGTCGTGCCCTCCGGGCCCGCCGGGGACGGGATCTTGAGGCCACCGGGGACGTTCCTGCCGGGGACGCCGTTCACCGTCTGCGTCGAGTAGGAGTAGGCGAGGACGGCGAACGCGATCGCGTCGATGTTGACGTCGAGCGCGTGCTCGTTGATGTTGGCGATGGTGTCGCACGCCAGGTGGTAGCACGGGTCGTACTGCTCGCCCGCGGTGCCGCCCCAGATCGCCGCCTGCTCCGCCGTCTTGACGACCTCGGCGCCGGTGAAGAGGCCGCCCGCCGGGATGCCGTTCTGGATGAACGCCTGGTAGTCGCTGCGGCCGCTGAACTCGGCGTCGTCGTAGGGCTCGCCCGCCTTCGTGTAGTAGCTCTCGAAGAGGTCCTCGATCGCCTCCGAGCCCGTCCGGGCACGGCACACCGGCGGAGCGTGAAGCCGGACTCGTCACCGTCGTAGACCATGAAGATGTAGTTCGGTGAGGCGACCATGTCGAAGTTCAGGTACAGCGCGATGCGGTCCTTCTCCGCCTGGCTCAGCTCGGTCACGTAGGCGCGCGAACCGAGCAGGCCGCTCTCCTCCGCACCCCACCAGGCGAGACGCACCGTGTTCTGCGGCTTGTTCTTCGACATGTTCTGGGCGACCTCGAGCAGGGCGGCGGAACCGCTGCCGTTGTCGTTGATGCCCGGACCGGCCTGGACCGAGTCCAGGTGCGCGCCCGCCATCACGACGTTGTCGTCGTTGACCCCGGGAAGCTCGGCGATGACGTTGACCTGCGGACGGGATTCCGGGGCGTCGACCTCGATGCGCGCCCGCGAACCGGGCTGCGAAAGCGCGACACCGTCGGCGTAGCTGGCGCCGACGACGGGGATCGACAGGGGCGTCTGGTTGATCCCGAACAGCGTGCCGGTCACCAGGCCTGAGCGGAGCGGGGTGTTCCCCTGGTTGAAGATGATCACGGCTGAGGCACCCGCCTCCTGGGCGTTGATCGCCTTGACACCGAACTCGCACGTGCCGCGCTGGATGAGGGCGATGTTGCCGGCCGGGAAGCCGACGAAGTCCGCAGTCCTCGCACCCACTCGTCACGGGGTCACGGGGCAGGGCGGTGACGATGTCGACAGGGGTGACGGCGGCGGTGACCGTGCCGTAGCCCGTACCGGTGAAGACGCCCGTCTCGTAGTCGGCCGTGATCGGGGCTGTCTGGGTCAGCGTCGGCGGGGGCACGAAGACGAAGTCGAACTCGTCGAGCTCGACCTCCCAGCCGGCGGCCTCGAGGGTGTCGACGACGTACTCGACGCTCTCGTCGTAGCCCTCCGTGCCGGCGGCCCGGGTGCCGCCGTTGGCGTCGGCGATCTCCTGGAACGCCTCGAGGTGCTCCATGGCGCCGGCGGCGCGGACGCACTCGAGCAGGGCCTGCACGGTGGCGTTCGTGCGGTTCTCGCAGCCTCGCTGGGCTGGTGCTGCTGTCGCGGCGCCGCCGGGCACGAGCGCGAGGGCGACTCCTGCGCCCGCGACGAGCGCGACGGCGCGGATCGCGCGCCGATGGGTTCGTAGCATTGCTGACTCCTTTGTCAACGGTGGCCGGGCGGCACCGTGCCCGGACAATAGCGGCGCCACGGCTCGAGCGGAAGTCCTGGTGCACGCCGTGCGACGAGCGGCGGGTGCCACCAGGACCGGGCCGTCGCCCTCTCGTGACCGGATCGAGACCCCGGATCGGGAACCAACCGGGCCGGAAGGGCGCCTCAGCGACAGCACCCCCGACGAAGGAGTCACCATGCGCACACCGGCCCGCCGCACCCGTCGGCTCACCTCCGCAGCCGCCGCCCTCGCGATCGGGATGGGGCTGGTCGCCCTCTCCGGGTGCGGGGCGGGTGACGATCGGCAGCTCGTCCGACACCGCCGCCGGCTCCGCTGCCGTCGACTCCCAGTCCAAGCCGGCCGCCGGTCTCGCCGACGGTGCGGTCACCTCCGAGCAGGCGGCCCAGCCGGGCACCGGGAAGGCGGTCGACGGCTCGGCCGCCGTGGCGCCGGCCGTGCTCGGAGCGCAAGCTCGCGCGCCGGGCCGACATCTCGATCACCGTCGCCGACGTCGACGGCGCCGCCGCCAAGGTGCGCGCCATCGCGGCCTCGGCCGAAGGGGCTGGTCATCGCCGAGGCGATCTCGAGCGAGCCCGACGACCCGGCCCAGGGCGGCTTACAGCACCATCACCATCTCGGTGCCCACCGACGAGCTCGACGGCACCCTCGACCGGCTGGCCGCGCTCGGCAAGGTGCACTCCCGCAACACGAGCACGGACGACGTGACGGCGCAGTACGTCGACACCGAGTCGCGGGTGAAGACGATGCAGGCCAGCGTCGACCGGGTCCGGGCCCTGATGACCCAGGCGACCAAGCTCGGCGACATCGTCGTGCTCGAGGCTGAGCTGTCCCGGCGCCAGGCCGACCTCGAGGCCACCCAGAGCCAGCTCGCCGCCCTCAAGGACTCCGTCGCCATGGCGCCGGTCGAGGTTCGGCTCAGCACCGACGAGAACGTGCTCGAACAGGCCGACCCGGACTCCGGCTTCCTCGCGGGCCTCACGGCCGGCTGGACCGCCTTCACCGGCTCGGTGACGGTGCTGCTCACCGCCGTGGGCGCCGTGCTCCCGTTCGTGGTCGTCCTCGCCCTGGTCCTGGTCCCGCTCGTGATGTGGCTGCGCCGCCGTACCCCGACCACCCCGGCGCCGGCGCAGGCCGCCGTGCAGCCGCCCGCGGCCTGAGCCGACCGGTCGCCTCAGTCCTGCTCGGCGACCCAGTCGAGGAGGAGCCGGAGGAATGCCTCCGGCTCCTCCATCGACGGCAGGTGCGCGGTGCCCGGCCGGTCGACCCGGCGCACCTGCGGCAGGCCCGACTCGAGCCGGGCGGCGGCGAGGTGCACGGTGTCGAGGTCATGACCGCCCGACCACCAGGAGCACCGGCTGGCCGACCTCGGCGTAGCGCTCGACGGCCGGGGGGTCGAGCTCGACCTCGGTCGAGCTCGACGTCGCCCCAGCTCATCTCGACCTCGAACGCGCGGCGCTGCATCGCCCGCACGGATGCCGTCACCGCCGGGTCGACCTCCGAGGCGGTCGCGTCCCGGCCCCACGACCCAGGTGGCCACGTCGGCCTCGACGGCCGCGTCGAGGTCACCGCGCGCCATGGCCTCGTTCTCCGCGGCCGCGAAGGCGGCCAGCGCCGGTGTGCGCTCGGTGAGCAGGCTGCCCCCCGGCGGCGCGAGCAGCAGCGAGCGCACCAGGGCCGGCCGGGTCAGGGCGACCTCGACGGCCACCCCCGCGCCGAACGAGGACCCGACGAGGTGGCACGCCGTGACCCCGAGGTGGTCGAGCGTCTCGAGCACGTCCGCGACCGGGTCCAGGGCGGTCGCAGGCGGGCGGTCGGACTCTCCGAAGCCGCGCAGGTCGAGGCGCACGGCATCCCGGGTGGCGGTCAGCCCGTCCCACTGCTGGTCCCACATCCGCCGGTCGGCGACACCGGCGTGCACCAGCACGACCGGGGTCGGCCCGGGCGGACCGCCGCGGTCGTAGGCGATGCCGGACGGCGTGCGGGAGGAGGGCACCGGTCCATCCTGCCCCCGCGCCCACTCGACCTCGCCGTCGACGACGCGATCGGTCGGCGCCAGCCCGAGGGAGGCGGCGACCCGCTGCGAGGCGACGTGGTCGGGGTGCACGTGGGCGACGACGTGACGACCCGCCCCGAGGCCAGCACGTGGTCGAGCACCAGACGGGCGGCGTCCCGGGCGATCCCGCGGCCCTGCCACTGCTCCCCGACGACCCAGGCGAGCTCGGCCGACGCGGACCGCAGGGACACCGTCGCCTGCACGAAGCCGACCGCTGGGCCGTCGGCGCCGAGGCGCACGACCCAGTTGTGCCACTCCTCGGCACGGGTCGCCGGGCCCGGCGACCTGACGTGCGTACCGCTGCCGGAGGTTCTCGAGGGTCGGGGGCGTGCCACCGGTGAAGGTGTAGAGCCCCGGCTGCGCGAGCACGGCGACCATCTCGTCCGCGTGCTCGACGCGCAGCGGCTCGAGCCGCAGCCGGCCGTCCTCGAGCGCCGGCGCGGGCGTCACCGTGCGGAGACCTCGTGGACCAGGTCGACGACGCGGGTCAGCACGTCGGGGTCGGTGTCGGGGAGCACGCCGTGACCGAGGTTGAAGACGTGTCCCGGGGCCGCCCGACCCTCCTCGACGATGGCGCGGACCCGTCGTTCGAACGGCTCCCACGGCGCGAAGAGCAGCGCCGGGTCGAGGTTGCCCTGCACGGCGTAGCGGCCGCCGAGCCGCGCGAGGGCGTCGGTGAGCGAGACCCGGTAGTCGACACCGACGACGTCGGCGCCCGCCTCCCCCATCAGCGCGAGCAGCTCGCCCGTGCCGACGCCGAAGTGGATGCGCGGCACGTCGAGGTCGGCAACCGCCGCCAGGGCGGTGGCCGAGTGCGGTTGCACGGATGCCGTGTAGTCGGCGCGGCTGAGCACCCCGGCCCACGAGTCGAAGAGCTGCACCACCGAGGCTCCCGCCTCGGCCTGCACCCGCAGGAACGCGCCCGAGATCTGGGCGAGCTGGGCACACAGGTCGTGCCAGAGCCGCGGGTCGCCGTGCATCAGCGCCTTGGTGTGCTCGTGGTTCTTCGACGGCCCGCCCTCGACGAGGTAGGACGCCAGGGTGAAGGGGGCGCCGGCGAAACCGATGAGCGGGGTCGCACCGAGCTCGGCGGTCGAGCAGCCGCACCGACTCGGTGATGTCGGTGACGTCGTCGGGTGTCAGGTCGCGCAGCCGGGCGAGGTCGGCCCGGGAGCGGATCGGCCGCGCGACGACCGGGCCGACACCGGCGACGATGTCGAGGTCGACCCCGATGGCCGACAGCGGAACCACGATGTCGGAGAAGAAGATCGCGGCGTCGACGCCGTGGCGGCGCACCGGCTGCAGGGTGATCTCGGCGACGAGGTCGGGGCGGCGGCACGACTCGAGCATCCCGACGCCCTCGCGCACCCTGCGGTACTCGGGCAGCGACCGGCCGGCCTGGCGCATGAACCACACCGGGGTGTGCGGCACGTCGCGCCTGCGGGCGGCGCGGACCAGGGCCGAGTCGGCGGTGGCGAGCGCGCACGGCATCCCCGGGGGTGGTGGTGCGCACGCTGGGGGTGGCGGCGGGCGGGGTCGCGGGGGTGGTCACGACGCGACATCCTCCCACCCCGGCCGGTGCGCACCGACCCGGTGTCGAGGGTCTACAGGGCGGTGATGGCCGCTCCGCCGATGGCGAGGGCCACGCCGACCTGCTGCACCCGCTTCAGCCGCTCGTCGAGCAGGAGCCGCGCCCAGATGATCGTGACGACCGGGTAGAGCGAGCCGAGCACCGAGGCGATGCTCACCTGGCCGCGCGAGGACGCGAAGGCGAACAGGCCGTTCGCGACGAGGTCGCCGCAGCCGATGGCGAGCAGGGCCGGCGTCTCGCTGGCGGTGACCCCGCCCGCCGCTGCGCGCCACCAGGGCGACGACGACGAGGATGGTCACCGACGTCAGCCGCATGCCCCACAGCGTGAGGAGGGTCGACTCACGCGCCCCGCGGTCGAGGCAGAACAGGGCGAGCCCGAAGCCCACGGCCGCGCAGGCGGCCAGGACGACCGGCCGCGGCGAGACGTCGCCGCTCAGCTCGGGGCCGGACGCCAGGGTCACGCCGACGACGGCGACGAGCATGCCGACCCAGGCCCAGTGCGACGGCGTGTCACCGGTCGCGACGCCCAGCACGACCGGCACGACGACCCCCAGCGCCGCGATCGGCGCGACGACGCCCATGGTCCCCGAGGACAGCGCCGAGTAGAAGCAGACCAGCCCGGCCATGCCGGTGAGCCCGGCGGCGACCGCCCACGGCGGCCACCCGGTCCAGGTGACGGTGTCCCAGCGAAGGGCGACCACGACCGAGACGACCACCAGGGCCAGGCCCTGGGTCCAGCCCACGACCGCCACCGCCGGGTGCCGTCGGGAGGCGAGCCCCGCGAAGAAGTCGGAGGTCCCCCACACCAGGGAGGAGGCCAGGGCCAGCACGCTCAGCACCGCCGAAGCCTAGCGACGACGTGCGCCGTGCCCCGGCGTGCCCTCGCGCCGGCGAGGGCCGCACGGCATACATTGCTGGAGTGTCCAGCCGCACCGTGACAGGTCGCGAGTCGCCCGAGTTCGCCCGCGCACTCGAAGAGCTCCATCGCGCTCGCCTGCGCCCGGAGATCCGGCTCACCGAGGTCCCCGCCCCGCAACGCATTGCGCCGTACGCCGTTGCGCTCACCGCCGACGTCATCGACCCGAACGACACCGACGACGACCTGGCCTCCGGCCGCTTCGTCCTCCTGCACGACCCCAGCGCGCCCGAGCCGTGGGGTGGCGAGTGGCG
The DNA here is from genome assembly GCA_963751385.1 of uncultured Actinomycetota bacterium. Classification (GTDB taxonomy): domain Bacteria; phylum Actinomycetota; class Actinomycetes; order Actinomycetales; family Dermatophilaceae; genus Fodinibacter. Next base: position 490,375 of record CAVVUD010000001.1, read on the forward strand.
CGCCGTGACCTTCGCCCGTGCCGAGCTCGAGCCCGAGCTCGCCACCGACCCCCTGCTCGGCGAGGTCGGCTGGAGCTGGCTCACCGACGCGCTCGAGTCGCGCGGCGTCGGCTACGTCGCCGAGGCGGGCACCGTCACGCGCGTCGTCTCGCAGAGCTTCGCCGGGCTCGCCGACCGCCCGGCCAGCGTCGAGATGGAGGTGCGCGCCTCCTGGACGCCGCTCGGGTCGGAGGTCGGCCGAGCACCTGCTCGCGTGGTCCGACCTGCTGTGCACGATCGCCGGGCTGCCCCCACTACCCGAGGGTGTCGTCGCCCTGCCCGGACCCCGTCGCTGAATGAGCCCCGACACCGCCCCTGCCGCCCCTGAGGGGGTCACCACGCCCCCCTGGTGCCGCTGCGACGAGCCCGCCGACGGCGTCGCCGAACGTCGTCGAGACCGAGCGCGGGCTGGCCCGGGCCGCCGCCGCCGTCGCCGCGGGTGAGGGGCCGGTCGCCATCGACGCCGAGCGTGCCTCGGGCTACCGCTACGGCCAGCGCGCGTACCTGGTGCAGGTGCGCCGTGAGGGTGCCGGCACCTGGCTGATCGACCCGATGGGCTGCCCCGACCTCACCCCGCTCGACGAGGCCATCGGCGCGGCCGAGTGGATCCTGCACGCCGCGACCCAGGACCTCGCCTGTCTCGCCGAGGTCGGCCTGCGCCCGCGCCAGCTCTTCGACACCGAGCTGGCGGCGCGCATCCTGGGGCTCCCCCGCGTCGGGCCTCGCCGCGGTGGTCGAGCACTACCTGGGGCTGAGCCTGGCCAAGGAGCACTCCGCGGTCGACTGGTCGACCCGTCCGCTGCCCGAGCCGTGGCTGCGCTACGCCGCCCTCGACGTCGAGGTGCTCACCGAGCTGCGCAACCTGATGGGCGTCGACCTCGCGGCCCAGGGCAAGTCGGAGTGGGCCCGCCAGGAGTTCACCTCGCTGCTCACCTGGGCCCCCACCGAGCGGGTCGACCCCTGGCGGCGCACGTCGGGCATGAACACCCTGCGCTCGCGCCGCTCCGTCGCCATCGTGCGCGAGCTCTGGTACGCGCGTGACGACATCGCCCGCGACCGCGACACGTCGATCGGCCGGGTGCTGCCGGACGCCGCGCTCGTCGACATCGCCAAGGCGGCCCCCAGCACCACCGCCGACCTGCCCGCGTGGCCACCGGGCGATCGCCCGCTACGGGCGGCAGTGGGTCGAGGCGGTGCGCCGGGCCGTCGAGATCCCCGAGGACGACCTGCCGCCGCGCACGCTGCCCTCCGACGGCCCGCCGCCACCGCGGGTGTGGGCCGAGAAGAACCCCCTGGCCGCCGACCGGCTCGGCGCCACGCGGGGCGCGCTGACCGCGTTCGCCGAGGAGCACGTCATCCCGGTCGAGAACGTCTGCTCCCCCGACCCGCTGCGGCGCGTGGTCTGGCAGCCACCGCACCGACCACGACGAGTCCGCCTTCATCCGGGCCCTGCTCGACCAGGGGGCGCGGCCGTGGCAGGCCGAGATCCTCGCGCCGATGCTCGTCGCGGCGTTCGAGCAGTTCCCCGACACCTGACCCCACCTCTTCGCGCTCCCGCCACCGGTCGAGTGGAGGCAACACGCAGACCGGGAGGTACCCGGCATCCGCGTGTTGCCTGTTCTCGACCCCGCGCAACCGTTGACAGGCAAGTAGACACTTGCCTATTGTCGGACCCATGGATGACGCGGATGCCGTGTTCCGGGCGCTCGCGGACCCCACCCGACGGGCCCTGCTCGACACCCTGGCCGACCGCGACGGCCAGACCCTGTTCGAGCTCTGCGCCCGGATGACGACCACCCACGGCCTGACCTCGAGCCGGCAGGCGATCTCGCAGCACCTCGACGTGCTCGAGGCGGCCGGGCTGGTGCACCGGCGGCGCGAGGGCCGCTACACCTTCCACCACCTCGACACCACTCCCCTGGCTCCACTGCGCGAGCGGTGGCGCCGCCCTGACGAGAGGACCTGACGATGCGGATCACCCTGACGAGCGTGCTCGTCGACGACCAGGCCAAGGCGCTGGACTTCTACACCCGCGTGCTCGGCTTCCAGAAGAAGCACGAGGTGCCGATGGGCGAGTTCGCCTGGCTCACCGTGGTCAGCCCGGACGCCCCGGACGGCGTCGAGCTCGTGCTCGAGCCCGACCAGCACCCGGCGGCCGCGGCCGTTCAAGGACGCCCTCGTGGCCGACGGCATCCCCTTCACGGCCTTCACCGTGGACGACGTCGAGGCGGAGCACGCCCGGCTCAGCGAGGCCGGGCGTCGTCTTCACCCAGCCGCCGACGGCGATGGGGCCGGTGACGACCGCCGTGTTCGACGACACCTGCGGCAACCTGATCCAGATCCAGTCGCCCGTGCGGCGTGACGCCTCTCACCCCGCCCGCCCTAGGGCACTAAGCGTCCGCTTAGTACGGTAGGCCCTCATGGCCCGGGTTGACCGGGCCGACTCCACCCACCCAGGGAGGCCCCCCGTGCCACGTGCGCTCCAGGAGGTCGTCTTCGTCGACGGCGTCCGCACCCCGTTCGGCAAGGCCGGCGAGAAGGGCATGTACGCCCAGACCCGCGCCGACGACCTCGTCATCAAGTGCATCCGCGAGCTGCTGCGGCGCCACCCCGAGCTGCCCAAGGACCGGGTCGAGGAGGTGGCCATCGCCGCGACGACCCAGATCGGCGACCAGGGCCTGACCCTCGGCCGCCTCGCCGCCCTGCTGTCCGGCCTGCCGAAGACCACGCCGGGCTACTCCATCGACCGGATGTGCGCCGGCGCGATGACCGCGGTCACCAACGTCGCCTCCTCGATCGGGTTCGGCGCGATCGACGTCGCCATCGCCGGCGGCGTCGAGCACATGGGCCGCCACCCGATGGGTGAGGGCATCGACCCCAACCCGCGGATCATCTCCGAGCGGGTCGTCGACGAGTCGGCCCTGGTCATGGGCAAGACCGCCGAGAACCTGCACGACCGCTTCCCGCAGCTCACCAAGGCCCGCTGCGACGCGTACGCCGTGAACAGCCAGCGCAAGCTCGCCGCCGCCTACGCGGCCGGCAAGGTGCAGCCCGACCTCGTGTCGGTCGCCACCCGCCACGTCGAGAAGGGCTGGGGCCTCGCGACCACCGACGAGCCGCCCCGCCCGGGCACCACGCTCGAGGAGCTCGGCGCCCTGAAGACGCCCGTTCCGCCCGCACGGCAACGTCACGGCCGGCAACGCCGCCGGGCTCAACGACGGCGCCACCGCCTGCATCCTCGCCTCCGAGGCGGCCGCCGCCGAGCTGGGCCTGCCGGTGCGGATGCGCCTGGTGTCGCACGCCTTCGTCGGCGTCGAGCCCGAGGTCATGGGCATCGGCCCGGTGCCCGCCGCCGAGAAGGCGCTGCGCAAGGCCGGGCTGACCATCGACGACATCGGCCTGTTCGAGCTGAACGAGGCGTTCGCCGTGCAGGTCATCGCCTTCCTCGACCACTTCGGCATCGCCGACGACGACGAGCGGGTCAACCCCTGGGGCGGCGCCATCGCCACCGGCCACCCGCTCGCCTCCTCCGGCGTGCGCCTGATGAGCCAGCTCGCCCGCCACTTCGAGGAGCACCCCGAGGTGCGCTACGGCCTGACCGCGATGTGCATCGGCATCGGCATGGGCGGCTGCGTCATCTGGGAGAACCCCCACCACGCCGACTACGGCAAGGAGTCCTGAGCCATGACGACGACCACCCAGACCCCGGTCACCGCCCCCGGCATGCCCGAGGAGGTCGTGACCCGCACCCCGGTCCAGGACGTCACCCTCCCCGGCGGCGCCGGCATCCTCGCGCTGGTCACCCTCGACAACGGGCACGACCACACCCGGCCCAACACCTTCGGCCCGCAGACCATCGCGGGGCTGCAGGCCACGGTCGACGGGCTGCGCGACACGGGCCGAGGCCGGCGAGATCCAGGCCGTCGGCATCACCGGCAAGCCGTTCGTGTTCGCCGGTCGGCGCCGACCTGTCCGGCGTCCCCTACGTCACCGAGCGCGAGCAGGCCCTGGCCGTCGCCCGCGCCGGCCACGCGGCCTTCGCCTCGATCATGGACCTGCCGGTGCCGACCTTCGCGTTCGTCAACGGCGCGGCCATGGGCGGCGGCGTCGAGATCGCCCTCGCGTGCGACTACCGCACCATCTCGCGCGGGCGTGCCCGCGTTCGCGCTGCCGGAGACCTTCCTCGGCCTGGTGCCCGGCTGGGGCGGCTGCTTCCTGCTGCCGAACCTCGTCGGTGCCGCGGACGCCCTCAAGGTCATCATCGAGAACCCCTTGTCGCAGAACCGGATGCTCAAGGCCAAGGAGGTCGCGGCGCTCGGCATCGCCGACGTGCTGCTCGAGCCGGCCGACTTCCTCGAGGACTCGCTGCGCTGGGCCGCCGCCGTGCGTCGCCGGTGCCGTCACCGTGCAGCGCCGCGAGGTCGACCACGACGAGACCGCCTGGGACGCCGCGTGCGACGGCGCCAAGCAGCTCGTGCTCGCGAAGACCGGTGGTCGCGCACCCGGCGCGCTGCGCGCCGTCGAGCTGGTCCGTGCGGCCCGCACCGCGACCCGCGACGACGCCTTCGCCGCCGAGGACGACGCGCTCGGCGACCTCATCATGACCGACGAGCTGCGGGCCGGGCTCTACGCCTTCGACCTCGTGCAGAAGCGCGCCAAGCGCCCCGCCGGCGCCCCCGACAAGGCGCTCGCCCGGCCGGTCACCAAGGTCGGCATCGTCGGCGCCGGCCTGATGGCGAGCCAGCTCGCCCTGCTCTTCGCCCGCCGCCTCGGGGTGCCGGTCGTCCTGACCGACCTCGACGAGGAGCGCGTGGCCAAGGGCGTCGGCTGGGTGCACGCCGAGATCCAGGGCCTGCTCGCCAAGCGGCGGCTCTCCCCCGACAAGGCGTCGTTCCTCACCGGCCTGGTCACCGGGTCGACCTCCAAGGACGGCTTCGCCGACGCCGACTTCGTCATCGAGGCGGTCTTCGAGGAGATGGCCGTCAAGCAGCAGGTGTTCGCCGAGGTCGAGGCCGTGGTCTCGCCCGAGTGCGTGCTGGCGACCAACACCTCCTCGCTGTCGATCACCGAGATGGCGAGCCGGCTGCAGCACCCCGAGCGGGTCGTCGGCTTCCACTTCTTCAACCCGGTCGCCGTGATGCCGCTGCTCGAGATCATCCCGGGCGAGGCCACCGACGACGCGGCGCTGGCCACGGCGTTCGCCACCGGCCGCACCCTGGGCAAGACGACGATCCGGGTCAAGGACTCGGCATCCTTCGTCGTCAACCGCCTGCTCGGCCGCTTCATGGGCGAGTTCTCGCGGATCGTCGACGAGGGCACCCCGGTGGCCACGGCCGACCGGGCCGTCGCCGGCCTCGCCCCGATGCCGCCGTTCGTGGTGCTCGGCCTGGTCGGGCCGGCGATCGCGCTGCACAACAGCGAGACGCTGCACCGGGCCTTCGGCGACCGCTTCTACGTCTCGCCGAGCCTGCGCCGTCTCGTCGAGGCGGGCAAGCGCGGGTACTACCGGATGGAGGGCGGCCGCCCCGTCCCCGACCCCGAGGTGATGGCCCTGGCCGAGCAGCCCGAGCACCCGGTCGAGCTCACCGTCGAGCAGGTGCGCGAGCGCATCCTCGGCGTGCTCGCCGAGGAGGTCGGGCTGATGCTCTCCGAGGGCGTCGTCGCCGCCCCGATGGACATCGACCTGGCGATGATCACCGGCGCCGGCTTCCAGTTCTGGAACGGCGGCCTCTGCCCGCTGCTCGACCGCGAAGGGGTCTCCGAGCGGGTGCTCGGCCGGCGCCTGCTGCCCGCCGGGGTCGCGAGCGTCCCGGCCTGAGCCGTCTGGTGACCGTCGTCCCGCCCACCGGACAGCACCCCGGTGGGCGGACGGCGCTGGGCGCCAATTATCTCACAAGTGATATACGCTCGACGCGGTGACTGTCACCACCACGTCCGACACCTACCTGACCCGGATCGGCACCCTGATCCGGGACGCCCGACGCCACCAGGGCCTGACCCAGAGCGAGCTCGCCGACCTGCTCGGCACCAGCCAGAGCGCGGTCGCCCGCATCGAGCAGGGCAAGCAGAACCTCTCCCTCGAGATGCTCGCCCGGGTCGGTGAGAAGCTCGACAGCGAGTTCGTCTCGCTCGGCCACAGCGGCCCCCAGCACCTGCGGATCGTCGGCGGGCGCAAGCTCTCCGGCTCGATCCCGGTCAAGACCAGCAAGAACGCGGCCGTGGCCCTGCTCTGCGCGAGCCTGCTCAACAAGGGCCGCACCACGCTGCGCAGCCTGGCCCGCATCGAGGAGGTCAACCGGATCATCGAGGTGCTCACCTCGATCGGGGTGCGCGTGCGCTGGCTGCCCGACAGCAACGACCTCGAGATCGTGCCCCCGGCCCGCCTCGACCTCGCCAGCATCGACATCGACGCCGCCCGGCGCACCCGCACCGTGATCATGTTCCTCGGCCCGCTGCTGCACGAGATGTCCAGCCTTCGAGCTGCCCTACGCCGGTGGCTGCGACCTCGGCACCCGCACCGTCGAGCCGCACCTGTCCGCGCTCAAGGCCTTCGGTCTCGACGTCGCCGCGACCCACGGGTTCTACGAGGCCACCGTCGAGGCGGGCCGCGAGCCGACCCGTGCGATCGTGCTCACCGAGCGCGGCGACACCGTCACCGAGAACGTGCTGCTGGCGGCGGCCCGGCACCCGGGGACGACGATCATCCGCAACGCCTCCCCCAACTACATGGTCCAGGACCTCTGCTTCTTCCTGCAGGCGCTGGGAGTGCGCATCGACGGCATCGGCACGACGACGCTGAGCGTCACCGGGGTGCGCGAGATCGACATGGACATCGAGTACTACCCGTCCGAGGACCCGATCGAGGCGATGAGCCTGATCGCGGCGGCCGTGGTCACCGAGTCGACCATCACCATCGAGCGGGTGCCGATCGAGTTCCTCGAGATCGAGCTGGCGACCCTCGAGGAGATGGGTCTGAAGTTCGACATCACGAAGGAGTACCGCGCCAAGAACGGGCACACCCGGCTGCTCGACCTCACGATCCACCCGAGCCCGCTCAAGGCGCCGGTCGACAAGATCGCCCCGATGCCGTTCCCGGGCCTGAACATCGACAACCTGCCGTTCTTCGCGCTCATCGCCGCGTGCGCCGACGGCACGACGATGATCCACGACTGGGTCTACGAGAACCGGGCGATCTACCTCACCGAGCTGACCAAGGTCGGCGGCCAGGTGCAGCTGCTCGACCCGCACCGCGTCATGATCACCGGCCCGACGCCGAAGTGGCGGGCGGCCGAGGTGATGTGCCCGCCTGCGCTGCGCCCCGGCGTGGTCATCCTGCTCGCCATGCTCGCGGCCCCCGGAACCTCGGTGCTGCGCAACGTCTACGTGATCAACCGCGGCTACGAGGACCTGGCCGAGCGGCTCAACGCCCTGGGCGCGACGATCGAGACCTTCCGCGACATCTGAGCCATGACCCGGCCTCCGGTCGAGGGGCTGGGTCACCATCGGGTGGTGCTCGTCCGGGAGGCGGTCCGTGACCGCACCGGGCACGACAGCGCGACCTCACAACCGTGTGCCCCCACCACATAGGGCGAGTCACCGGGGCTCCATACCGTGGTCGCCATGCGCGTCCTCGTCACCGGTGCAGCCAGCGGCATCGGCGCAGCCATGGTCCGCCGCTTCCTCGGGGACGGGGCCGACGTCTTCGCCCTCGACCTGGACGGTGAGTCCCTCGACGCGCTGCGCGCGGCGCTCAAGGACGACGGGCTGGACGCCGGCCGGGTCGAGCCGATCGTGACCGACCTCGCCGCACCCGACGCCATGGAGGGCCTGCCCACCGACGTGGACGTGCTCGTCAACAACGCCGGCATCCAGCACGTCAGCCCGGTGCACGAGTTCCCCGTCGACGTGTTCGAGCAGATCCACCGGGTGATGCTGCTCGCGCCCTTCCAGCTCGCACGCCACGTGCTGCCGCACATGTACGCCGCCGGCTGGGGTCGCGTGGTCAACGTCTCGAGCGTGCACGGCCTGCGAGCCAGTCCGTTCAAGGCGGCGTACGTCAGCGCCAAGCACGGACTCGAGGGGCTGAGCAAGGTCATCGCCCTCGAGGGTGCCGAGTACGGCGTGACGAGCAACTGCCTCAACCCCGCCTACGTCCGGACCCCGTTGGTGGAGAAGCAGATCGCCGACCAGGCCAAGGCGCACGGCATCCCCGAGTCCGAGGTGCTCGACACGGTGATGCTGGCCCCCGCGGCGCGCAAGCGACTCATCGAGCCCTCGGAGGTCGCAGCGTTCGCGAGCTTCCTCTGCACCGCCGACGCCGACTCGATCACCGGCGCCTCGCTCACCATGGACGGCGGCTGGACCGCCCACTGAGGATGCCGTCGCGGCGCACCTACGCGCGGCTCGCGACCCACAGCTCCTCGGCGGGCCAGCGGCTCGCCCACCCCGGGGAGACGATCTCGTAGAACGGGTGGTCGGTGCGGCCGGCCGGCGCGAAGATCTCGTGCAGCGCCTCGACGACGAACCCGCAGCGCCGCAGGAGGCGCACCCAGTCCCCGTGCGACGGGTGGTGCTCGACGCCCCCGCCCTCCCACTGCACCCGGTACGCCTGCGCGTAGCCGCGCAGCAGCCGCTCCCCCGCCACCCCCTCGTCGGGCGGCACGCACAGGGCGGACAGGTGGCTGTTGGTGAGGAACACGAGGCGCCCACCCGGGCGCAGCAGCCGGGCCGCCTCGGGCAGCCACCGCTCGGGGTCGCACCAGGCCGCGGCGCCGTGTTCGCTGACGACGAGGTCGACGCACCGGTCGGCCAGCGGCAGCCGCCCGACGTCGCCCTGCACCAGGGGGAAGGTGGGGCCGAGCCGGCGCTGGAGCCGCCGGGCGGTGGCGAGCTGCTCGCCGGAGAGGTCGACCGCCACCGGGTTGGCCCCCGCCCGCGACAGCCAGGCCGAGACGTAGGCCGTGCCGCTCGCGAGCTCGAGCACGTCGAGGCCGCGCACGTCACCCAGCACGCCCAGCTCGCGCTCGGGCACCGCGAACAGCCCCCACACGGCATCCGGCCTGGCCCACAGCTCGTCGGCGGCCGCGTCGGTGTACCGCTCGTTGACCACGGCCCACAGCGCCCGGTTGCGGGCCACCTCGTCTGCGCGGGAGTCGGTCACGCGCCTCATGCTAGGGGCGAGGTCGGGAGACCGGACTCAGCGCCTCCGGCGACGCGCAGCCGCGGCCCGGGCGATCAGGTCGCGCGCGGTGCCCCAGATGCCGTGGCGGAAGAGCAGCACGATGACGATGAAGATCGTGCCGGTGACGATGCCGACGCCGTTGAACCCGCTCGACGCCATCCGGTCCTCGAGGAGCACCACGACCGCGGCCCCGATCGGCCCACCCCAGAAGGTGCCGATGCCGCCGAGCACGGTGATGAGCACGACCTTGCCGGAGGTGGTCCAGGACAGCTCCTGCAGTGAGGCGAAGCCGTGGCTGATGGCGAACACCCCGCCCGCGATGCCGGCGACCCCGGCGGAGATCACGAAGGCCATGATCTTGTAGCGCTCGACGTCGTAGCCGAGCGCCCGGGCCCGGGACGGGTTGTCGCGCACCGCGACCAACACCCGTCCGAAGGGCGAGTGCACCACGCGCCAGGCGATGGCGATGCCGATGAGCACGATCGGAGCGGCCGCGTAGTAGAAGTAGAACGGGTCGGTCTCGACGCCGGTGAGGCCGAAGAACGACTTGGGGATGCCTTGCAGGCCGTCCTCGCCACCGGTCACCGCCCGCCACTGGTTCGCCAGGAAGTAGAGCATCTGGGCGAAGGCCAGGGTGACCATGGCGAAGTAGATGCCGGTGCGGCGCACGGCCAGGTACCCGGTCGGCACGGCGAGCAGCATCGCGACGACGGCGCCGGCGAGGATCGCCAGCGGGAACGGGAGCCCGGAGTGGATGGCGACCAGACCGGTGGCGTAGGCCGACGCACCCCAGAAGGCCGCGTGCCCGAAGGAGAGCAGCCCGGTGAACCCGAGGAGGAGGTCGACCGAGATCGCGAACAGCCCCCACGCCAGGATGTCCATGGCCACCGGCGGGTAGACCCACCACGGCAGCAGGACGACGACCACCAGGCCGACGACGAGCATGGCGGCGCGCACCAGCGGCCGCTCGGCGACACGCACCGACTCGGCCGGGAGGTCGACGTGCGGGGCCCGGGTCAGCTCCTCGGTGCTCATGCGGTGTCCTCTCGTCCGAAGAGTCCCGCCGGCCGCACGAGGATCACTGCGGCCATCAGGACGAAGATGAGCACCTGCGCGAGGGCAGGCACGTAGGCCTGGCCGTACGCCTCGACGAGACCGACGAGGAAGCCGGCCACGACGGCGCCCATGATCGAGCCGAGACCGCCGATCACGACCACGGCGAACAGGATGATGATGAAGTTCGACCCCATGTCGGCGGTCACCGCCCGGAACGGCGCGGCGAGCACCCCCGCGAGACCGGCGAGGGCGATGCCGAAGCCGAACACCGGGGTGACCCACCGACCCACGTTGATGCCGAGGGCCCGGGTGCGCTCGGCGTCCTCGGTGGCGGCACGCACGATCATGCCCACCCGGGTGCGGGTGATGGCCAGCCAGACGAGCACGCAGACGAGCAGCGAGAACACTGCCGCGAACACCTGGTAGGTCGACAGGCTCACGCCGGCCACGTCGATCCGGCCGGCCAGCAGCGGCGGCGGCTCGTACGGCATCCCGCTGACGCCGTAACGGCGCTTGACCAGGTCGACGAGCACCAGGGTGAGCCCGAAGGTGAGCAGGAAGTTGTACAGCGGGTCCAGCGCCACGAGCCAGTGCACCAGGGCGCGCTCGATGAACACCCCGAAGGCGAACATGACGACCGGGATGATCGCCAACGCGGCCCAGAACCCGATGCCGAGCTCGTTGAGCAGCAGCGCGGTCCCCACCGCGCCGAGCATGTAACAGGCGCCGTGGCTGAAGTTGACGACGCCCAGGACGCCGAAGATCACGGCCAGGCCCAGGGCCGCGAGAGCGTAGAAGCCTCCCGCGGCCAGGCCCTGGAGCGTGTACTGGATGAAGGGACCCACGGGTCAGGACATCGTGCAGGAGCCGTCGACCGGCTTGAAGGCCTCCGCCGCCGGGATGGTCTTGACGACCTTCTGGTAGTCCCAGTCCTGCGTGACCTCGTCGGCCGACTTGACCTCGTTGAGGTAGACGTCGTGGATGACGCGGTGGTCCTCCTTGCGGATCTCACCGTTGCGCAGGAAGACGTCGTCGATCTTCTTGCCCTCGAGGTCGGCGACCACCTTGTCGGCGTCGTCGGTGCCGGTCTTCTGGACCGCCTCGAGGTAGTTCATCGCCGCCGAGTAGTTCGCCGCGTGGGCAAAGGTCGGGCGGGTCTGGGTCTTCGCCATGAACCGGTCGGCGAAGGCGCGGTTCTGGTCGTCGAAGTTCCAGTACCAGGCGTCGGTGAACTGGGTCCCCTCGAACTGGTCGACGCCGAGCGAGTGGATGTCGGTGATGAAGAGCAGCCCGACGGCGAGGGTGGTCTTGCCCTTCAGTCCGGCCTGGTTGAACTGCTTGACGAAGTTGATCAGGTCGCCGCCGGCGTGCATCGAGCCGATCACGTCGGGGTCGTCGGATGCTGCCTTGGTGATGTACGTGGCGAAGTTGTCGTTGGGGAACGGCGTGGGGATGCTCTGCCCGATGCTGCCGCCGGCCTTGGTGACCTGGTCGGTGAACGACTTCTGCATGTCCTGGCCGAAGGCGTAGTCGGGGTAGACGAGGTTCCACCTCTTGCCCCCCGCCTGGGTGACCGTGGCACCGGTGCCGTGGGCCAGCATCCAGGTGTCGTAGGCGTAGTGGAACGTGTACTTGTTGCACTGGGCGCCGGTCAGGGCGGTCGACCCGGCGGTGATGTTGATGTGCAGCTTCTTCTTCGCCTTGGCCACGCCGGCCACCGCGAGTGCGGCCGACGAGGTCGGCACGTCGAGGATGATGTCGGCCTTCTGCCGGTCGTACATCTCCTGGGCCTTGGTGTTGGCGATGTCCGGCTTGTTCTGGTGGTCGGCGGTGACGATCTCGAGGGTCTTGGCGACGGCCTTGTCGCCGTACTTCTTGGTGTAGTCCTCGACCGCCATCTCGACGGCGACCTTGCTGTTCGGGACCCGACAGGTCCTTGTAGACGCCGGACTGGTCGTTGAGGACCCCGAGGACGACCTTGCCGTCGGTGAGGGCTCCGCCGCTGGCGGCGGGGCCACCGCCACCGCAGGCGGTGAGGAGGAGTCCGGCGCCGACGGCTCCGGCGGTGAGGGCGAGGGGCGTGCTGCGGGTCATGCGGTCTCCCAGGGTGCGGTGGTGCGGTGGACGGATGGCGTGGGTCGGTGGGCATGGGCCTCGGTCACATGCCGAGGTGGTCGAGCAGCTCCTCGCGCCGGGCGCGGAACTCGTCGTTGTCGAGCGACTCGACGACCCGGCCCTGCGCGAGCAGGTGGTGGCGGTCGGCCACGGTGGCCGCGAACGTGACGTTCTGCTCGACGAGGAGCACCGAGGTGCCCCGGGCCTTGATCGCGCGGATGATCTCGCCGATGCGCTGGACGATGACCGGGGCCAGCCCCTCGCTCGGCTCGTCGAGGAGCAGCAGGTTCGCACCGCTGCGCAGCACCCGGGCGATGGCGAGCATCTGCTGCTCGCCACCGGACAGCCGGGTCCCGGGGAAGTCCGCCCGCTCGCGCAGGACCGGGAACTCGGCGTACACCTGCTCCAGCGTCCAGGCCGACTCCGGGCACGGTGACCGGCGGGAGCAGGAGGTTCTCCTCGACCGAGAGCGAGGCGTAGATGCCCCGGTCGTCGGGCACCCAGCCCAGCCCGCGGCGGGCGCGGGCGTCGGGGTTGAGCCGGGCGACGTCGGCGCCGTCGAGGACGGACCTCCCCGGTGGCGTGCCGGTGCAGGCCCATGACGGAGCGCAGCAGGGTGGTCTTGCCGGCGCCGTTGCGGCCCGACGAGCGTGACGACCTCGCCGGCCCGACGCGTCAGGTCGACGTCACGCAGGGCCTGGGCCTCGCCGTACCAGGCGGACAGGCCGCGGACCTCGAGGCGGTCGGTGCGGCTCAGCCATGGTGGTCGCCCTCCTCCGGAGCCCAGGTAGGCCGTGATGACCCGCTCGTCGGTGCGCACCTGCTCGTACGGGCCCTCCGCGAGCACGGCCCCGGACTGCAGCACCGTGACCCGGTCGGCCAGCGAGCCGACGACGTGCATGTTGTGGTCGACGAGCACGACGGTGCGCCCGGCCGGCGACCCGCTTGACCAGGGCGATGGTGCGGTCGACGTCCTCGACGCCCATGCCGGCCGTCGGCTCGTCGAGGAGCAGCAGGCGGGGGTCGAGCGCGAGGGCGAGGGCGAGCTCGAGGGCCCGCTTCTGGCCGTAGGCGAGTGAGCCGGCGAGCACGCCCGCCCGGTCGGCGAGGCCGACCTGCTCGAGCAGGTCCATCGCCCGCGGACGGAACTGGCGCATCTGCTTCTGGGAGCGCCAGAACCGGTAGCCCAGCCCGGTGGGCGACGCCAGCGCCAGCTCGACGTGGTCGACGAGCGACATCTGGTCGAACAGGCTGGTGATCTGGAAGGAGCGGGCCACCCCGAGGTGCACGATCTGCTCCGAGCTCAGCCCGGTGATGTCGCGGTCGCCGAGGTGGATCGTGCCCGAGGTGGGTGTCAGGAAGCCGGTGAGCAGGTTGAACAAGGTGGTCTTGCCGGCGCCGTTCGGGCCGACCAGGGCGTGCACGCTGCCCTCCGCGACGTCGAGGTCGACCCCCTGGACCGCGGCGAAGCCGCGGAACTCCTTGGTCAGTGCCCGCGTGCGCAGCAGCGCGGTCGAGGGCGCCGTCGCCCTGGGGCACGGGTGCTGTCTGCGTGCTGCTCTGCACGGACTGCCTCCACGGTGGTCGGGTTCTGTCAGGGGTCGAACAGAGCCCGACACTAGGGGCCGGCCGGGGGTCAGAGGGTGTTGCGACCCGACACAGCGTGTGACGATCGCTGGGCTCGGCCCACATATGCCGTCCGGCTACGCTGACCCGATGGCGACGACGGTGACGCAGGAGGCACGGCTGCTCGAGCTGCTCGCGGCCGGGGCCTCGGCGGCGGACATCGCCGCCGTCGACACCGACCCCGTGCTGCGCGACCTCGCCTTGCAGGTCAGGGCGGTGACCGACCTGCGCCGGCGGCGCGAGCAGGAGCTCGAGGTCCTGGTCGAGACGGCCCAGGACCTGGCGACGCTGGACGACCCCGCCCTCGTGCTCGAGGCGATCGTGGCGCGGGCCCGCACCCTGCTGGGCACCGACCTCGCCTACCTCACGCTCTACGACGCGCAGGGCGGCGACACCTTCATGCGCGCGACGCCGGCTCGGTGTCGACCGCGTTCCAGCAGCTACGCCTCGAGCTCGGCGCGGGACTCGGCGGCCTGGTCGCCTCGACCCACCGGCCCTCCTGGACGTCCGACTACTTCGCGCGACGACCGGTTCCTGCACACCGCCGCCCATCGACACCGCCGTCGGCGACGAGGGCATCGTCGCGCATCTGCGGCACCCCACTGCTCGTCAAGGACGAGTTCGTCGGGCGTGCTGTTCGCGGCCAACCGCTCACCGCGCACGTTCACCCCCGACGAGGTCGCCCTGCTCGGCTCGCTCGCCGCGCTCGCCGCGGTGTCGCTGGTGCAGGTCAGTGCCCTCGACACCGTGCGCCGGCACACCGAGGGGCTCGAGCGAGCGGCCGCGGCGCACGACCGGTTCGCCGGCATCGTGCTGCGCGGTGGCGGCGTCGGCGAGATCACCGAGGCCCTGCACAGCCTGCTCGGGGTGTGGGTCGTTCTCGTCGACGACGAGGGAGTCGAGCGCAGCGCCGCGGGGCCGGTTCCCGAGCTACCCCAGCAAGCGCCGACCACGTCCGGCCGCACGACCGCACCCGTACGCCGTCGGCGCCCCGCTGGACACTGCCGGCCGGCTGGTCCGCACGGGCGACCGCTGGGTCGTGGCGGTCTCCGCCGTCGACCTGCCGCTGGGCCAGCTCGTGGTCGGTGGCCCCGCCGACCTCGACGAGGCCGATCGCCGCACCGTCGAGCGGGCCGCCGTCGTCACCGCACTGGTGCTGCTGGGTGAACGCCAGCGCGCCGACGCCCAGCTGCAGGTGCGCACCGACCTCGTCGCCGACCTGCTCTCCGGCCGCGCCGACCTGCGCGCCGTGGTCTCGGCGGCACGCACCCTCGGGGTCGACCTGCGCTCACCGTGCTGCGTGCTCGTCGCCACCACCCCGGATGCCGTCACGTCCCGCCGCTCGCTCGTCATGTCCGTGAGCGCGGCGCTGGGCGGCGCAGCGCTCGTCGCCGAGCACCGTGGCGACGTGGTGGCCGTCGTCCAGCGCGACGACCCCTCGGCCGCCGCCGTCGAGCTCGCCCAGCGGATGTCGCCCTCCAGCCGGCTCACCGTCGGCGGCTCCGGGCCGGTGCCGGGCCCGAGGGCCCTGCCGGACGCCTACCGCGAGGCGCAGGCGCACGGCATCCGCGCTGGCCGCCCTGGGTCGCACCGGCTCCGGAGGCAGCGCCGCCGACCTCGGCTTCGCCGGTCTCATCGTCGGCTCCGACCCGGAGGTGCGCGACTACGTGTGCTCGGTGCTCGGGCCGCTGCTCGACTACGACGGCCAACGCGGCGCCGACCTGGTGCGCACGGCGGAGGCCTACTTCCAGGCCGGGTCGAGCCCACGGCACGCGGCCACGGCACTGCACGTGCACGTCAACACCGTGGCCCAGCGGCTGCACCGCATCGGCGAGCTGCTCGGAGCCGACTGGCAGGACCCGCGCCGCGCGCTGCAGATCCAGCTCGCGCTGCACCTGCGCCACCTCACCGGCTGAGCGCGGCCTCCTGGACCCGGCGTTCGTCGTCGTCGGACAGGCCGGCCCGGCGCGGCACGGTGCGCGCCTCCTCGAAGGTCAGGGTGTCGCGCAGCGTCTCCTCGAGCGGGCGGGTCACCAGGCCCGCGGCGCGGGCCCGCGTGGTGTCCAACGTCGCGAAGCCGCGCCAGTCGGCGTCGTCGATCCACAGCGGCAGGGAGGCCGGCCCCATCCAGGCGCCGACCCCGAGCTCGGCGAGGCGGTCGCGACCGACCGGGAGCGGGGTGGCGGTCGACCCGGCGACCTCGGCCGACGCGGCGAGCACCTCGCGCAGCGGCACGGTCGGGCCGGTGACGTTGAAGGTGCCGTCGAGCCGCTGCTCGGCGGCCGTGACCAGCCAGGGCGCGAGGTCGCGGACGTCGATGACCGCGCAGGGGAAGTCGAGCTCGTCGGGCACGACGACGTGCTCCCCCACCGGGTGCGCGAACCGCCACGGCCAGTAGCCGGTGCGGCCCGACCAGTCACCGGGGCCGCCGATCAGCCCGGAGCGGGCAATGGTGGCGGTGCCGGGTGCATCACGAACAGCGTTCTCGCAGGCGACTTTTGCCTCACCGTAGACGTCCATGTCGGTCATCAGGTCAGCGTCGAGCGGGTCGCGCAGCGGAGAGTCCTCGCCCTGCTCCAGCGCGTCGAAGCCGGCGTAGACGTTGCCGGTCGACACGAGCACCCGGTGCGCGGCACGCAGGTCGCGCACCGCCCGGCGGGCGTGCCCGGGGTGCCGGGTCACGTCGACGACGGCGTCCCAGTGCTCACCCGCGACGGGGGCCAGCCCGTCGTCGAGGTCGCGGTCGGCGGTGACGAAGGTGGCGCCGGGTGGCGGGTCGTCACTCCCCCGCGCCAGGCACGTCACCGTCGTGGCCACGCCGGAGCGCCTCCGCGGCCACGGTGCGTCCGAGCCACGCCGTTCCCCCGAGCACGAGCATCCTCATCCGTCAAGCCTCGCCTCCACCGGCGGGCGAGGTCCAGCCGGTTCGCCACGGGCGTACGCCTTCGGGCGCCTCCACCACCATGCAGTCGGACCCGGCCGGGTCACGTCGCCCGGCTCAACCCAGCCGCGCGCGGAGGCGTCCTGCGACGGCATCCGGCGTGAGCGCCACCCGGTCGAGCACCTGGCCGCGCGACCCGTGGTCGAGGAACTCCTTGGGGATGCCGAGCTGGTCGAGCGGGGTGCCGAGCCCGGCGTCGCGCAGGGCCAGCGCGACCTGCGAGCCGATGCCGCCCACGACCACGTTGTCCTCGACGACCGCGGCCCGGCCGGCGGACCTGGCGAGGGCGACGAGGTCGTCGCTGACCGGCAGCGCCCAGACCGGGTCGACGACCCGCACCCGCACGCCCTCGGCGGTGAGCTTCTCGGCGGCGGCCAGCGCCGTCGCGGCCATCGAGCCGATGCCGACGAGCAGCAGGTCGACGTCGCCGTCGTCGGGCTCGGCCAGCACGTCGACCGTGCCGGACGGTGCGCACGGCGACGCACCGGGTCACCCACCGACCCCTTGGGGAAGCGGACGACCGACGGTGCGTCGGCGATGTCGACGGCGGCCCGCACGGCGCGTGCGACCTGCTGGCCGTCACGTGGTGCGGCCAGGTGCAGCCCGGGAACGACACCGCTGATCGTCATGTCCCACATACCGTGGTGCGAGGCGCCGTCCGGGCCGGTGATGCCGGAGCGGTCGAGCACGACCGTGACGCCGGCCTTGTGCATGGCGCAGTCCATGAGCAGCTGGTCGAAGGCCCGGTTGAGGAAGGTCGCGTAGACGGCGACGACGGGGTGCAGCCCGGTGAACGACAGCCCGGCCGCCATGGTCATCGCGTGCTGCTCGGCGATGCCGACGTCGAAGGTGCGCTCGGGGAAGTGCTCGCAGAAGTCCTTGAGCCCGACCGGGATCATCATCGCGGCGGTGATCGCGACGACGTCCGGGCGGTCCTGGCCGATGCGCACCATCTCGTCGCTGAACTCGTCGGTCCAGCTGCGGCCGGCGATCTCGAGCGGCAGCCCGGTCTCGGGGTTGATGACGCCGACGGCGTGGAACTGGTCGGCCTCGTCGGTGATGGCCGGGTCGTAACCGCGGCCCTTCTGGGTGAGCACGTGCACGAGCACCGGCCCCCCGAAGGCGCGCGCCTTGCGCAGCGCCGTCTCGATCGCCTGCTCGTCGTGGCCGTCGACCGGGCCGAGGTACTTCAGCCCGAGGTCCTCGAACAGGCCCTGCGGGGCGACGATGTCCTTGATGCCCTTCTTGACGCCGTGCAACGTCTCGTACATCGCGCCGCCGACGACGGGCGTGCGCGCCAGGGTGTGCCTGCCCCAGTCCAGGAACCGCTCGTAGCCGCGCGTCGTGCGCAGCGTCGCCAGGTGGTCGGCCAGCCCCCCACGGGTCGGCGCGTAGGAGCGCTCGTTGTCGTTGACGACGATGACGAGCGGCAGGTCGGGCTCGGCCGCGATGTTGTTCAGGGCCTCCCAGGCCATGCCGCCGGTGAGGGCGCCGTCGCCGATGACCGCCACGGTGTGCCGGTCATGCTCGCCACGCACGACGCGGCCGGTGGCGATGCCGGCCGCCCAGGACAGCGAGGCCGAGGCGTGCGAGTTCTCGACGACGTCGTGCTCGGACTCGGCGCGGCTCGGGTAGCCGGACAGGCCGCCCTGGGCGCGTAGCCCGGTGAAGTCGTGGCGACCGGTGAGCAGCTTGTGCACGTAGGACTGGTGACCGGTGTCGAACACCACCGTGTCGCGCGGGGAGTCGAAGACCCGGTGGATGGCGATGGTCAGCTCGACGACGCCCAGGTTCGGCCCGAGGTGCCCACCGGTGCGGGAGACCTCCTCCACGAGGAAGCGCCGGATCTCCTCGGCGAGGGCCGGCATCTGGTCCGGACGCAGGGACCGGAGGTCGTCGGGTCCCTCGATGCGCTCGAGCAGGCTCACCGGTGCCTACCTCCCTTGATCCTTCGTTGGCGGCGTACGAAACCATCCGAGTCTAGGCGCACGGGTGGTGACCACCGACTACTCCAGGGCGCGCGCGCGGAAACGCTCCAGCTCCGAGACGGGCAGGCGTGAACCGGCGACGTCGAGCAGCGAGACGACATCGTGGGTGCGCCGGTCGAGGCGTACCGCGAGCACCGACGCCATGTCGGCGACGATGGCCGTCGCGAGGCGTTCGTGACGGGCGAGGCGCCCCGGGACGTCGGCTGCGCGCCAGGTGATCATCCGCACCGCGGAGCTGGCCCGGGCCGTGGCCGTGCGGGTGGCGGACGGCACGAAGACCGAGACCTCGCCGAGAACCGACCCCGGGCCCAGCGTCGCGAGCACCCGGCCCTGCCTGACCACCTCGACCTGTCCCTCGAGGATGGCGGAGACGCCGTCAGCCTGGTCACCCTCCTCGAAGATGGTCGAGCCGGCCATCGCGTCGCTCAGCGTGGTCTCCGCGTCGAGCTGGTCGAGGTCCTCGTCGACGACCAGCCGAAACGGGCACATGGCTCGGATCGCTGCTGCTCGCTCCGCACTCAAGAGCGTTCTCCGTGGGTGTCGATGGGATCCGAGGACGAACCTCGTCCCAAGGGGGGAGGGTCGCCGCCCCACCACGGTAGCCCAACCTCGCTCCTCGGCTCCGCGATGACGGACCCGTCATGCTGGGCCCGCGAGCGCGGTGGCTCGGCCCCGCGTCACACCCGCACTCCGGGCGTCCTGTTACCGTTCAGGCTGCGAGCGCCCTGAGCTCGCCCTGAGGAGCGTGGGCCGACAGGAGGCCGGGATGGGCGCAGCCGGGTCCGGGTTCGCCGAGCGTGCGTCGTGGCTGCTCCAGCTGCCCCTCGAGACCCCGACCATCCGGTACGAGGACGAGGCAGAGCGGCTGCACGCTCTGGCTGAAGCTCGACTACCTGTTGCCGAGCGGGTGTACCAAGGACCGGATGGCGACGAACATCGTCGCGCACGCGATCGCGTCGGGGGAGGTGTCCCCCTCCACCGTGGTCGTCGAGGCGTCGAGCGGGTCGACCTCGATCGCCCTGAGCATGGTGTGCGCCACCGTGGGTGTGCAGTTTCGCGCGTACATGCCCAAGACGGTCAGTGGGGAGCGGGTCCTGATGATCCGCCGGCTCGGTGGCGAGGTGGTGCTCACGCCTGCCGAGCAGGGCATGGACGGGGCCATCGCGGCGCTGCTGGGCGACTGCGGCCCGCAGGCCGACGTGTTCGCCGCCCGGCAGTTCGAGAACCCGCGCAACGTGTTCGCCCACCGGCACTCGACGGGACCCGAGCTGATCCAGCAGGTCGGCGGTCGCCTCGACGGTTTCGTCGCCGGTGTCGGCACCGGCGGCACCCTGATGGGCGTGGCGCACGCGCTTCGGGACCACGGCTACGACACCACCGTCGCCCGGGCGATGCCGACCGCGACGTTGACCGCGCAGGGCGACCCGGAAGTCGTCGGCGGGATCCCGGGCGTCGTCGACGGCATGAGCCGGCTGATGGACCCCGAGGCCGTCGGCCTGGCCGATCCGGTGCCGGTGCCGGAGACGGAGGCCCTCGCCACCGCACGCGAGTTCGGTCGTCGCGGCCTGGGCATCGGCCCCTCGAGCGGCCTGAACATCGCGGCGGCCCGGCGGCTCGCCGCCCGCCTCGGCCCGGGGCACCACGTCGGCACCGTCCTGCCGGACCGCATGGAGCGGTACTTCTCGACCGCGTTGTTCCACGACGTCGCGGCGGAGCTCTAGCAGGCTCGTCGACCCGACGTCGGGCCGGCCCGTCTAGCCGTCGAGGAGCGACGCGTCGAGCTCGACGCTCAGGCAGGACCTGGATGAAGTACTCGGCGCCGAACATCTCGCGCAGGATGCGGTCGGGGAACATCTCGGGGTCGATCGGGTACTGGGAGCGGTGCGCGGCCGTGGCCCGGATCTTGTGGCCGACGAAGGCGGACACGTCGATGCAGGTGCTCACCCTCGGGTCGATCTGGTCCCCCGACGGCAGCGACCTGGTGAGCTGGGGCTGCGCCTGGTCCCCACGCCCGTCGAAGGAGTCGGGCGACGCGAGGAACGTCAGGCTCGTGACGTCATCCATCGCCACCACGTGCGCGTTTCGCGGTTGGCCGGTGGCGATCCCCTCCTCGCCGATGAACTCTCCCGGCCCCGACCGGTCGACCACGGCCACCTGACCGTCCGCGTCCTCTCGCCGGACCTCCACCTGCCCGGACAGCAGGAAGTGCATGGTCGTCGCCGCCTCGCCCTGTTCGAGCAGGTAGGAGCCGGACGGGAACCACTCCACCCTGACGAAGTCGGCGGCGTAGCCGAGCGCCGTCGCCTCGCGGGAGAACACGGTCAGGGCGCGGACGAAGTCCTGCGTGCCCTTGAAGCGGGTCGTCAGCTCGACCACCCACTCCGCCAGCCGGTCCCTCAGCAGCATCCTGCTTCGCGGCAGGTGGCAGTGGAACAGCCGGATCGGCCGGGTGGACCGCATCTCGTAGCAGGCCTGCGTGACCGCTGCCCCGACGGCCACGTGGTCCGGGTGTCCGGAGAACCCGTCGGGACCGAAGGTGATGACCACATCGGGGTCGACCTCGCGCAGCAGCTCCGACGCGAGACCGATGAGGAGCCGCCCGTCGATGGAGTGGAGGCCGCCGTCAGGGTGGTCCAGGCACCTCGTCCCCGAGAGCCCGAGCTCCGCGCCGGCCGCGGCGAGCTCCTGCTCGCGAACGGCCGTCAACGTCGAGCGGGTCGCCGCGTTCGCGTCACGGATCTGTCCGGCACCGCCCTTGGTCAGCGAGACCACCCGGACGTCTGCGCCTGCACTCGCGTACTTGGCGAGGGTGCCCCCGGCACAGAGGGTCTCGTCGTCCGGATGGGCGAAGATGCCCAACACACGGACCGGCCGTCGGTCCGTTGTCTCCAGGGGTGTGTCGTGAGCCACGCCGACCCTCGATCCGCTCGTAGGTAGCGCGAGCGTAGTGGGCGGCCCGGTGGCGGCACAGGTCGGGCCTGGCCAGCCAGGAGGAGCCGCGAGTGAGGGCTTCGCGACGACGTCGAGGCCCCGGTGCGGGTGGTGCCGGCTGCGAGCACGCCGACTCGCCTCACGGGCAGCGCGGCACCGGCGCGCTGTACGTGGTGTTCGACCTGTTGGAGACGTAGTAGTCGCTGACCCAGCGACCGTCCACCAGCTGGTTCCACACCCGGGTCGTGCTCACGAGCGAGCCCGACTTCTGGCACGCCACGTAGGCGAGTGCACCGCCGTACAGCGGCTGGTTGAGGTTGGTGTAGGTGGTGCCGGGCCCGGACCGCGTGTTGACCGAGGTGGTGCTGGTGATCTGGCCGGGGTAGGAACAGCGCGGGAGGGCGGCGCTGAAACCCGTCGTGGACGGCGTGGAGACATAGTGGTCGCTCACGTAGCCACCGCTGCTGATCCGGTCCCAGACCGTCGTCACGCCGATCTTCTGACCCGGGCCTGGCAGATGACGGACACCGTGCTGCCCGGCTGGAGCTGGCCGACGACCGCGGCGGTGGTGGTCGGTCCGCTGCGGACGTTGAGCGCGGTGCTGCTCGTGACGCGGTACGCCTTGGCGACGGTGGCGACGGGACCCTTGATGATGTCGCTGTCGATGTTGAGCGACACGCCACCCCAGGTCTCGACGTGGTCGCCGCGGTACTGCTTGGCGCGCTGCCACTCGGCCCACCGGGTGTTGGCGGCGGTGGGCCAGCCGGTCAGCGTGGCGACGTTGTCCCACCGCGCCATCCAGACGGCATCCGGGCGCGCCAACGAGGTGGAGAAGTAGCTGGCGGCCAGGTCGCGAAGACCGGAGTCCTGGTGGACGTAGACGCCGGCGAGATAGCCGCTGCGGTGCAGGGCCCTGGTCCACTCCGAGACGTAGGACCTCACCGCGCTGACGCAGGAGGCACTGGTGCGGTCGTAGTGCTCGACATCGGCGTAGAGGGCGCTGCCGGGAAGGAGCCCCAGGGCGCGCGCCGCCGCGACGGCGTCGGTCCCGTCCGCGCTCCCCCGCGCCGCCGCACCGCTGGCGGTGTACCGGTAGGGCTTGCTGCCGAAGACGCAGAACGGCTGGTCGCCGAAGTAGGTCGGGACCAGCGACCACCCGGCGGCCGAGGCGGCCCGCACCCACGCGGCCGTCAGGTTGGGCTGGGCGCAGCCGCGGTTTCGGCCGCCGAAGTAGATGTTGACCCCGGTGTACGGGGAGGTGCCCCGCCACGCGGCGAGGGCCGTGAGCGAGGGGGCCGTGCAGGTGTCGAAGAAGCGCCCCTGCACGCGCGTCGCGGAGGATGCCGCGGGGTAGGTGCCCGGGGTCGCGGGATCGGCGCTCGCCACGGAGGGCAGTGCCACCCCGACGACGACGGTGGCGAGAAGGGCGGCCAGTGCGGTGGCGGCTCGTCGTGGGTGTGTCATGGCTGCTCCCCTGCCGGGAGCCGGTGGGTGTGAGGCCCCCGCAGATCCATGATGCACCTCCTCGTCCGGGTCGGGTAGGGCCAAGGCGTGGAGCCGCTGGTCACAGCTTCGGCACGAAGTCGAGACCGCGCAGCGCGTCGAGCAGCAGCCCGGCGGCCCGGCGCGCCGACAGCAGCCGCACGCCCTCGCACTCGAGGTCGGCGAGCACCTGCGCCACTCCTTCCGGGCCGATGTCGTCGACGAGGTCGACCCGCACCTCGCGGTAGGCGGAGCGCATCGCGTCGAGCTGGGCGTCGAGGTGGCGCACCGTGAACCACGCCAGGGCGACGGGGTGCCGGCGCCAGGCCGGGTAGAGCCGGTAGTCGGGCGGGCAGTGGTCGAGCAGCCAGGCCGTGGCGCGGTGGTCCCACCCTCGCTCCCCGCGAGGCGGGACCCCGGCGGGCCACCCGGGCGGCCCGCCCACCCCGCTCGCCCCCGACGCGGAGCGTCGACCGGCTGGGGAGCCGGGGGTGCCGGTGCGCAGCGGAGGACCGCTGGGCGCCGTGGAGTCGAACACGTGTTCGATCCTACTCCTCCGACCACATCGTGGACCGGCCCACCATGGATAATGACGCGTTATACCTTTGATAAGTCACATTGAACCGAGTCGGTGGGGAACCCATGACCACGCACACGAGCGAGACCTCGACCGGGCGGGCCCTGCGCCCGCCGCGGGCCGGACGCTCCAACGGTCAGTGGGCCGTCGACGGCCGCGACCCGCTCAACGCCAACGAGGCGTGGAAGCAGGAGGACGGCGGCCTCAACGTGCGGGCCCGCATCGAGCAGGTCTACGCCAGGGAGGGCTTCGCCTCCATCCCGCCCGAGGACCTGAGCGGACGCTTCCGCTGGTGGGGGCTCTACACCCAGCGCAAGCCCGGCATCGACGGCGGGCGCACCGCGCAGCTCGACGACACCGAGCTCTCCGACGAGTACTTCATGCTCCGGGTGCGGCTCGACGGTGGCGCGCTCACGCTGGCCCAGCTGCGGGTGCTCGCCGACCTCAGCCACGAGTTCGCCCGCGGAACGGCCGACATCAGCGACCGGCAGAACATCCAGTACCACTGGATCCGCGTCGAGGACGTGCCGGAGATCTGGCGCCGCCTCGAGGAGGTGGGCCTGCAGACCACCGAGGCCTGCGGCGACACTCCTCGCGTCATCCTCGGCAGCCCGCTGGCCGGCATCGCGGCCGACGAGATCGTCGACCCCACCCCGACCATCGAGGAGATCACCCGCCGCTTCGTCGGCGACCCCGAGCTCGCCAACCTCCCCCGCAAGTTCAAGTCGGCGATCACCGGGCACCCCAGCCTCGACGTCGTGCACGAGATCAACGACGTCTCGCTGGTCGGTGTGGTGCACCCCGAGCTGGGCGCCGGCTACGACCTCTGGGTGGGCGGCGGGCTGTCCACGGCACCGCGACTGGCCGAGCGGATCGGCGTGTTCGTCACTCCGGAGCAGGCCGCCGACGTGTGGCTCGGAGTCATCTCGATCTTCCGCGACTACGGCTACCGCCGGATGCGCACCAAGGCGCGCCTGAAGTTCCTCATGGCCGAGTGGGGCCCGGAGAAGTTCCGCCAGGTGCTCGAGACCGAGTACCTGGGCCACGCCCTGCCCGACGGGCCTCCCCCGGCGCCGGCGACCGGCCCCGGCGACCACGTCGGTGTGCACCTGCAGAAGGACGGCAACCACTACGTCGGCGCGGCACCGGTCGTCGGCCGGGTCAGCGGCGACGTGCTCACCGGCCTGGCCGACCTGATGGAGGCCGCCGGCACCGACCGGGTGCGCCTCACCCCCCACCAGAAGCTCGTCGTGCTCGACGTCGCGCCGAGTGCTGTCGACGACCTCGTCGCGGGGCTCGAGGCCGCAGGTCTCTCGGTGTCCCCCAGCCCGTTCCGCCGCCACACGATGGCGTGCACCGGCATCGAGTTCTGCAAGCTCGCCATCGTCGAGACCAAGGCCACCGCCGCCACGGCGATCGCCGAGCTCGAGCGCCGCCTCGCCGACGTCACCGACCGGCTCGACACCCCGGTCACCCTCAACGTCAACGGCTGCCCCAACTCGTGCGCCCGCATCCAGGTCGCCGACATCGGCCTCAAGGGGATGGTCGTGACCACCGACGGCGAGCAGGGGCCGGGCTTCCAGGTGCACCTCGGCGGGGGACTCGCCTCGCAGGACCGCGACGAGGCCGGCCTGGGCCGCACCGTACGGGGCCTGAAGGTCACCGCCGCCGACCTGCCCGACCTCGTCGAGCGCCTCGTGCGCCGTTGGCTGGACCAGCGCGAGGCCGGCGAGACGTTCTCCGCATGGGTCCACCGCGTCGACGAGGAGGAGCTCCGATGACCACGACCACCCACCCGACCGCGCGCCGCGGCACCGACGAGCTGCGGGCGCTGGCCGAGCGGGGCGCCCGCGAGCTCGGCCCCGACGCCACCGCCGACGACGTCGCCGCCTGGGCCGCAGCGCACCTTCCCCGGCACGCTCGCCGTGGCCTGCAGCATGGCGGATGCGGTGTTGCCCGCGGTCGTCGCGAACCACGCCCCCGGCGTCGACGTGCTCTTCCTCGACACCGGCTACCACTTCGCCGAGACGTACGGCACCCGTGCGCAGGTCGCCCACGAGCTCGACGTGACCATCGTCGACGTGCTGCCGAAGCTCACCGTCGCCGGGCAGGACGCCGAGTACGGACCCCGCCTGTACGAGCGCGACCCCGCCGCCTGCTGCCGGATGCGCAAGGTCGAGCCGCTCAAGGCGGCGCTGGACGGCTACGAGGCCTGGGTGACCGGCATCCGGCGCGACGAGGGACCCACCCGCGCCGACACCCCGCTGGTGACCTTCGACGAGCAGTTCGGGTTGGTCAAGCTCAACCCCCTCGCGGCGTGGACCTTCGACGACGTCGTCGACTACGCCACCGAGCACCGCGTGCCGGTGAACCTCCTGCTCTCCGACGGCTACCCGTCGATCGGCTGCGAGCCGTGCACGCAGCGGGTCGCACCCGGCGACGACCCCCGGGCCGGGCGCTGGGCCGGGTTCGCCAAGACCGAGTGCGGGCTGCACCCATGAGCGGAACCCCACGAAGTTCCGCCCACGCAAAGCGTGGGACCCGCCCCGCTTCGCTCCTCCAGATACTTCGCGAGGACCCCTCATGACCACCATCGACACCCTGACCGAGGCGCTGCCCGTGACGACCCACGTGACCACCGACCGCACCCTGCCGGCCGACCTCCCGGTGCTGAGCCAGCTCGACGTGCTCGAGAGCGAGGCGATGCTCGTCATCCGCGAGATCACCGCCGAGCTCGAGCGCCCGGTGCTGCTCTTCAGCGGCGGCAAGGACTCCGTGGTGATGCTGCACGTCGCGGCCAAGGCGTTCTGGCCGGCGCCGGTCCCGTTCCCGGTGCTGCACGTCGACACCGGCCACAACTTCCCCGAGGTGCTCGCCTACCGCGACGCCACCGTCGAGCGGCTGGGCCTGCGCCTCGAGGTCGCCTCGGTACAGGACTGGATCGACGACGGCCGGCTGCGCGAGCGGGCCGACGGCACGCGCAACCCGCTGCAGACCCAGCCGCTGCTCGAGGCGATCGCGACGCACCGGTTCGACGGCGTCTTCGGCGGGGGCCGCCGCGACGAGGAGAAGGCCCGCGCCAAGGAGCGCGTGGTCAGCCTGCGCGACGACTTCGGCCAGTGGGACCCGAAGAACCAGCGCCCCGAGCTGTGGAACATCTTCAACCCGCGGCACCGCCCCGGCGAGCACGTGCGGGTCTTCCCGCTGTCGAACTGGACCGAGCTCGACGTGTGGCGCTACATCGAGCGCGAGGGCATCGAGCTGCCCGGCCTGTACTACGCGCACGACCGTGAGGTCTTCGAGCGCGACGGCATGCTGCTCGCCGTCGGCCCGGTCTCGCAGCCCCGCGCCGACGAGGCGGTACACACCCGCCGGGTGCGGTACCGCACGGTCGGTGACATGTCCTGCACCGGCGCGGTCGAGAGCGACGCGGCATCCGTGGGCGAGGTCGTCACCGAGGTGGCCGCGTCCACGCTGACCGAGCGCGGGGCGACCCGTGCCGACGACCGGATCTCCGAGGCCGCCATGGAGGACCGCAAGAAGGAGGGCTACTTCTGATGCACCCCATGAAGTTCGCCCACGCAGAGCGTGGGACCCGCGCTCGTCCCGCCCACGCAGACCGTGGGACCCGGCTCCGATACTTCAAGGGGACCCCGCAATGAGCACCCTGCTGCGCCTCGCGACCGCCGGTTCGGTCGACGACGGCAAGTCCACCCTGGTCGGGCGCCTGCTCCACGACTCCAAGTCGGTGCTCGCCGACCAGCTCGACGCCGTCGAGCGGGTCAGCCGAGACCGAGGCCTGGCCTCGGCCGACCTCGCGCTGCTCACCGACGGCCTGCGCGCCGAGCGCGAGCAGGGCATCACGATCGACGTCGCCTACCGCTACTTCGCCACGGCGCAGCGCTCGTTCGTGCTCGCCGACTGCCCAGGCCACGTGCAGTACACCCGCAACACCGTGACCGGGTCGTCCACGGCCGACGCGCTCGTGCTGCTCGTCGACGCCCGCAAGGGCGTGCTCGAGCAGACCCGCCGGCACCTCGCCGTCGCCGCGCTGATGCGGGTGCCGCACGTCGTCATCGCCGTCAACAAGATCGACCTCGTCGAGCACAGCGAGGAGGTCTTCCGCACGCGTCGCCGCCGACGTACGCGCGATCGCGACCCAGCTCGGCATCCCGCGACGCCCACGCCGTGCCGGTCTCGGCGCTCGTCGGTGACAACGTCGTCGACCGCTCGCTCAACACGCCCTGGTACGAGGGGCCTTCGCTGCTCGACCTGCTCGAGACGCTGCCGGCCGACACCGACCCGGTGCACGAGTCGTTCCGGATGCCGGTGCAGGTCGTGATCCGGCCCCAGGGCGCGGCGCGCTCGCCCGGGCACGTCGAGTACCGCGGATACGCCGGCCAGCTCGCCTCCGGCTCGGTACGGGTCGGCGACGAGGTCGTCGTGCTGCCGTCGGGCTCGCGCACGACGGTGGCCGGCATCGACCTCGGTGAGCGCTCGCTCGACGTCGCGGTCGCCCCGCAGTCGGTGTCGATCCGGCTCACCGACGACGTCGACGTCAGCCGTGGCGACCTCATCGCCGCGGCGTCCGACCCGGTGCCACTGCGCCAGGAGGTCACCGCGCTCGCGTGCTGGCTCGGCGACGACCCGCTGCGCCCGGGGGCCCGGCTGCTCGTCAAGCACGGGTCCCGCACGGTGCTGGCGGTCGTGCGCTCGATCGACGGGCGGCTCGACCTCGACGCGCTTCGCCTGGCCCCGACCGACCGGCTCGCCCTCAACGACATCGGCCGGGTCACCGTGCGGTTCGCCTCGCCGCTGCCGGTCGAGCCCTACTCGACCTCGCGCCGCGGCGGCGCCTTCCTCCTCGTCGACCCCGACGACGGCCGCACCCTCGCCGCCGCGATGGCGGATGCCGTGGCTCCCGGAGAGCACCCGCAGTGACCCTTCCCGTCGGGCTCGACCTCACCGGGCGCCGCGCGCTCATGGTCGGTGGCGGTCCGGCGGTGGTCGAGGGCGTGCGCGCGCTCGTCGGCGCCGGTGCGCTGGTGCAGGTGGTGGCGCCGTGGCTGTGCGAGGAGCTCGAGGAGCTGGCCATCGCGGGCGAGCTGGACTGGAGCGCACGCGACTACGCCGGGCCGCACGACCTCGCCGACGCCTGGTTCGCGGTCGTCGGCTCGGGTGACGCCGCCACGGATGAGTCCGTGCGCGCCGATGCGCTGGCCGCGCGGATCTGGTGCCTCGATGCCGCCCTGCGCGACGCCGGCACCGCCGACCTGCCGCCGACCGCGCGGGTCAGCACGCCTGACGGCACCGTGTGCGTCGCGACCCACTCCCCCGGTGACCCGGCGCTCGCTGCCGACGTCACCCGGGCCGTGGACGGCCTCCTCGCCGGCGGCTCGCTCGACCTGCGGCGGCAGCAGGCCCGCACCGGGCCCGGCTGGGTCGCCCTCGTCGGCGGTGGGCCGGGGGCCGACGGGCTGCTCACCGGCCGGGGCGCGCGAGCTGCTCGCGTCCGCCGACGTCGTGGTCGTCGACCGCCTCGCCCCGCGGGCCGTCGTCGAGCGGCTGCCCTCCACGGTGCGCGTCATCGACGTCGGCAAGGCCCCCGGCCGGCACGCCCTGGCCCAGGACCGGATCAACGAGCTGCTCGTCGAGGAGGCGCTCGCCGGGCGGGCCGTCGTGCGCCTCAAGGGCGGTGACCCCTACGTGCTCGGGCGCGGTGGTGAGGAGCGGCTGGCGTGCGAGGCACACGGCATCCGGGTCGAGGTCGTGCCCGGCGTCACGAGTGCGGTCGCGGTGCCGGCCGCGGCCGGCATCCCGGTCACCCACCGCGGCGTGGCGCGCGGCTTCACCGTCGTCACCGGCCACGACGAGCTGCCGGCGGTGCCGCCGGGCACCGACCACACCGTGGTGCTGCTCATGGGCGTCGGCCGGCTGGCGCGGTCGGCGCAGTCGTTGCTGGATGCCGGGCGCCCGGCATCCTGCCCGGTCGCCGTCGTCGAGCGCGGCTTCCTGCCCGACCAGCGGGTGACCTTCGGCACGCTCGCCGACATCGCCGAGCGCGCCACGGCCGCCGGAGTCGAGAACCCCGCCGTCGTGGTCATCGGTGACGTGGTGCGTCTCAGCCCCGACTTCCCGGGGTGATCGCTCAGAACGCCGGAGTCGTGATCGGCATCGACGCCGACCAGGTCGACCAGAGGCCCGAGAGGCTGGCGCACCGCACCGCATAGGTGACCGTGGTGTCCGGGTCCTGGTGGCCCTGCCACGACTGGTCGACGACGTAGTTGGGGAGCTGGGTCACGGTGGAGTAGGTGCCGTCGGACAGGGCCCTGGCGAGAGAGTAGACGCTCACCCGTCGCCGTCGTGGGGTGCTGACCAGTGGTTCTCTCCGATGCGCCGAACGGCCGCCCCAAGGTCGGGGGCGGCCGTTCGCGGTGCGGTTCGTGTCAGCCGACCAGCGAGCGGAGCACGTACTGCAGGATGCCGCCGTTGCGGTAGTAGTCGGCCTCACCAGGGGTGTCGATGCGCACGACCGCCTCGAAGCTCGACTCGGAGCCGTCCTCGCCCGTGACGGTGACCGTGACCGTCTTGGGGATGCCGCCCTCGTTGAGCGCCTCGACCCCGGTGAACGAGAAGGTCTCGGTGCCGGTGAGCCCGAGCGACTCGGCGTTCTGGCCGGCGGGGTACTGCAGCGGCAGCACGCCCATGCCGATCAGGTTGGAGCGGTGGATGCGCTCGTAGGACTCCGCGATCACGGCGCGCACGCCGAGCAGGGCGGTGCCCTTGGCGGCCCAGTCGCGTGAGGACCCGGAGCCGTACTCCTTGCCCGCCAGGATGACGAGCGGGATGCCGGCCTCCTGGTACGCGGCGGACGCGTCGAAGATCGGGCTCTGCTCGCCGCCGGCGAGGAAGTTGCGGGTGAAGCCGCCCTCCACGCCGTCGAGGAGCAGGTTCTTCAGCCGGATGTTCGCGAAGGTGCCGCGGATCATGACCTCGTGGTTGCCGCGGCGCGAGCCGTAGGAGTTGAAGTCCTTGCGCTCGACGCCGTGCTCGGCGAGGTACCTGCCCGCCGGGCTGTCGGCCTTGATCGAGCCGGCCGGGCTGATGTGGTCGGTCGTGACCGAGTCGCCGAGCTTGGCCAGCACCCGGGCGCCGGTGATGTCGGTGACCGGCGACGGCTCGAGCTGCATGCCGTCGAAGTACGGGGGCTTGCGCACGTACGTCGAGTCGGCGTCCCAGTCGAAGGTGTTGCCCTCCGGGGTGGGCAGCGACTGCCAGCGCTCGTCGCCGGCGAAGACGTCGGCGTAGTCGGTGGTGAACAGCTCCTTGCTGATCGCCTGCTGGATCGTCGCCTCGACGTCGACCGGTGCGGGCCAGATGTCCTTGAGGAAGACCGGCTCGCCGTCGGTGCCCGTGCCCAGCGGCTCGGTGTCGAAGTCGAAGTCCATCGTGCCGGCCAGCGCGTAGGCGATGACGAGCGGCGGGCTCGCCAGGTAGTTCATCTTCACGTCCGGGTTGATCCGGCCCTCGAAGTTGCGGTTGCCCGAGAGCACCGACACGACCGCCAGGTCGTTGTCGTTGATCGCCTTGGAGATCTCCTCGTTGAGCGGGCCGGAGTTGCCGATGCACGTCGTGCAGCCGTAGCCGACGAGGTGGAAGCCGAGCTTCTCGAGGTAGGGCCACATGCCGGCCTTCTCGTAGTAGCCCGTGACGACCTTCGAGCCAGGCGCCATCGAGGTCTTGACCCAGGGCGCGACGGACAGGCCCTTCTCGACCGCGTTCTTGGCGAGCATCGCCGCAGCCATCATCACCGAGGGGTTCGAGGTGTTGGTGCACGACGTGATCGAGGCGATCGACACGATGCCGTGGTCGATCTCGAACGTCGCGCCCTCGGGGGTCGTGACCGAGACCTGGCGCGAGGGACGGCCGTTGCCGTCGCCCTCGTCGGCGGGCTTGTCGCCGCCGTTGGTGCCGTCGGTGCTGCCCTGCGGCGAGGGGTCGCTCGCCGGGAAGCTCGACGCCACGCCGGCGTCACCCTCGTGGTGCGACACGTAGGTGGGCAGGACCTTGCGGAACGCCTCCTTGGCGTCGGCGACGACGATGCGGTCCTGCGGACGCTTCGGGCCGGCGATCGACGGCACGACGGTGGAGAGGTCGAGCTCGAGGTACTCGCTGTAGCGCGACTCGGGCTGGTCGGGACCGGCCTTGAGCCACATCCCCTGCTCCTTGGCGTACGCCTCGACGAGCGCGACCGACTCGGCCGAGCGACCGGTGAGGCGCAGGTAGTCGAGCGTGACCTCGTCGATGGGGAAGATCGCACAGGTGGACCCGAACTCGGGGCTCATGTTGCCGATCGTGGCGCGGTTGGCCAGCGGCACGGCGGAGACGCCCTCGCCGTAGAACTCGACGAACTTGCCGACGACGCCGTGCTTGCGCAGCATCTCGGTGATCGTGAGGACGACGTCGGTCGCGGTCGCCCCGGACGGGATCGACCCCGACAGCTTGAAGCCGACGACGCGCGGGATGAGCATCGAGACGGGCTGGCCGAGCATGGCCGCCTCGGCCTCGATGCCGCCGACGCCCCAGCCGAGCACGCCCAGGCCGTTGACCATCGTCGTGTGGCTGTCGGTGCCGACGCAGGTGTCGGGGTAGGCGACGCCGTCGCGGACCATGACGGTTCGCGCGAGGTGCTCGATGTTGACCTGGTGCACGATGCCGGTGCCCGGAGGGACGACCTTGAAGTCGTCGAACGCGGTCTGGCCCCAGCGCAGGAACTTGTAGCGCTCCTCGTTGCGCTCGTACTCGATGGCGACGTTGCGCTCGAACGCGTCGGCGCGGCCGAAGACGTCGATGATCACCGAGTGGTCGATGACGAGCTCTGCCGGGGCGAGCGGGTTGATCTTCGTCGCGTCGCCACCGAGCTCGGCGACGGCCTCACGCATCGTGGCGAGGTCGACGACGCAGGGGACACCCGTGAAGTCCTGCATGATCACGCGCGCCGGCGTGAACTGGATCTCGGTGTCGGGCTCGGCGTTCTCGTCCCACCCACCGACCGCGCGGATGTGGTCGGCGGTGATGTTCGCGCCGTCCTCCGTGCGCAGCAGGTTCTCGAGGAGCACCTTGAGGCTGTAGGGCAGCGACTCGCTCCCCTCGACCTTCGCGAGCCGGTAGATCTCGTAGGACTGCTCACCCACCTCGAGCGTGCCGTGGGCGTCGAAGCTGTTCGTGCTGGCCACCGGGGCTCCCTTCAGGGTCGTGCGTCGTCGCGCGAATCCCGTTATTTATCTTGACGTCAAGATATCTAACCATACGGGGTCGATCGGGTCGAGCCTATGCCGCCGCGTACCGACCCGCGAGACCGCGGTCCCAGCGCGCTTTCAGGCCCGCACGAACCGTGCGACGCACTCCACGTGATGGGTCATCGGGAACACGTCGAACGCCCGCAGGCCGTCGAGCCGGTAGCCGAGGTCGGCGAGGTAGGCCGTGTCGCGTGCCAGTGCGGCCGGGTCGCAGGCGACGTAGACGACGACACGCGGGCGCAGCGCGGCCACCTCGGTGCAGATGCCGCGGCCGGCGCCGGTGCGCGGCGGGTCGAGCACGACGACGTCGGCCGCCGTCGGCATCAGCGTGGAGCGTGACGGCTTGCGCGGGCGGCTCCCCCGCTGCTTCGCACTCCCGCGGCGGGTCGGCCGCGCCACCCCGAAGGCGTCGTCGACCCGGGCGGTCAGCACGGCGACGGTGGGCTGGTCGGCGAGGTTGGCCCGGGTGTGCTCGGTGGCCCCCGGGTCGGACTCGACGGCGACGACCTGGCCGGTGGGGCCGACCGCCTCCGCGAGGGCGGTGGAGAACAGACCGACCCCCGCGTACAGGTCCAGGGCGCGCTCGCCCGGGCGCGCGTCGGCGGCCTCCATGACGGCCTCGACGAAGGTGCGGGCCGCGCCCGGGTGAACCTGCCAGAAGCCGCGCGCCGAGACGGTGAGCTCGCGAGCCAGGGTGTGCTCGTGGCCGTCGGTGCCCCGCCACGTCGCGTCGACCCGCTCCCGGACCACCGGGACGTCGGCTCCTGGCACGTCGGTCCCCGACACGGCGGTCCCCGGCACGGCGACCGCCACCGGGTCACCGACCGACGGCGCGACCGTGTCGACCGCGACGGTCGCCGGCCACAGCTGCTCGGTCACCCGCAGGCGGTCGATGCCGGGCGCCGCGATGCGGCAGTGGTCGATCGCCACCACGTCGTGCGAGCGGTGCCGACGCAGCCCCGCCCGGCCCTGCTCGTCGACGGCGAACTCGACGCGGGTGCGCCAGTCGAGCCCGCGGTCGTCACCGGGGACCGGCTCGACCTCGACGCCCACCTCGAGGTGGGCCAGCCGGACCATCTGCTCGCGCACGACGTCGGCCTTGAGGGCCCGCTGACGCGGCAACGCGACGTGCTGGAGGTCGCAGCCACCACACAGCCCCGGACCGGCGAACGGGCACGGCGGCGGCACCCGGTCGGGTGACGGCGTGAGCACGGCGACGGCATCCGCGCGGACGAAGCGCTCGCCGGCGCCGGTCTCGGTGACCCGGGCCAGCACCCGCTCACCGGGCACGGTGTGGCGCACGAACAGCACCTGCCCGTCGTGGCGGGCGATGCAGTGACCGCCGTGCGCGATCGCGGTGACGTCGACCTCGACCTCGTCGCCGACCGTGAGCCCGCTGCCCCGATGCTCGGGCATCAGCCCTCACCGCGGCGGACGTCGCCGGCGACCGGTCCGTCCATCCGCTCCTCCACGCCCTGCGAGGAGGCGAGCTGCCACGGCACCGACGAGACCATGACGCCGGGGGTGAACAGCAGCCGGGTGCGCAGTCGCAGCGCGCTCTGGTTGTGCAGGACCTGCTCCCACCAGTGGCCGACGACGTACTGCGGGATGTAGACGACGACGAGGTCGCGCGGGTTGCCCGAGCGGATCGACTTGACGTAGTCGACGACCGGTCGGGTGATCTCGCGATAGGGGCTGTCCAGGGCCTTGAGCGGGACGGGGATGTCGCGCCGGTCCCACTCGGCCTGCAGCGCCCTGGTCTCCTCGGGGTCGACGTCGACGGTGAGTGCCTCGAGGATCGAGGGGCGGGTCGCCCGGGCGTACGCGAGGGCCCGCAGGGTCGGCTTGTGGATCTTGGCGACCAGGACGATCGCGTGCACGCGCGAGGGCAGCATCTGGTGCTTGGTGTCGCCCTCGCTGACGGCGAGCTCGTCGCGCACCTGGTCGTAGTGGCGGCGGATGCGCATCATGATCACGAAGATCACGGCCATCGCCGCGATGGCGTACCCGGCCCCGTGGGTGAACTTGGTCGCGAGGACGACGAGCAGGACGGTGCCGCACATCGCCGCACCCACGCCGTTGATGACCCGGCTGCGCACCATGCGGGCGCGCACCTGCGGGTTCCGCTCCAGCGTCAGGTGACGCGTCCAGTGCCGCACCATGCCGATCTGCGAGAGCGTGAACGAGACGAAGACCCCGACGATGTAGAGCTGGATGAGACGGGTGACCTCGGCGTTGTAGATGACGATCAGCCCGGCAGCGGACGCGGCGAGGATGATGATGCCGTTCGAGAACGCGAGCCGGTCGCCGCGGGTGTGCAGCTGGCGCGGGAGGAAGCCGTCACGGGCGAGGATCGAGCCGAGCACCGGGAAGCCGTTGAAGGCGGTGTTGGCCGCGAGGACGAGGATCAGTCCCGTGACGATGGAGACCAGGACGACGCCGAGCCCGAAGCCGGAGAACACCGAGTTCGCCACCTGTCCCATCACGGTGTCCTGCACGTAGCTGTCGCCGACCGGCACACCGTCGCGGGTGAGCTGGGTCGCAGGGTCCTCGGCGTACTTGATGCCGGTCCACCGGGCGAGCGTCACCATCGACAGGAGCATCGTGATGGCGATCAGACCCATGAGGAGCAAGGTGGTGGCGGCATTCCTGCTCTTGGGCTTTCGGAAGGCCGGGACCCCGTTGCTGATCGCCTCGACGCCGGTCAGCGCCGCACAGCCGGAGGAGAACGCCCGGAGCATGAGGAAGGCCATGGCCAGGCCGCCGAGGGCCTCGTAGCCCGGCTCCGGGAGCAGCTCCAGGCTCGCGCTCTCGGCCGGCGGGAGCGTCCCCGTCGCCTCGCGGTAGAAGCCCACGAGCGCCATCCCGATGACCGTCACCATGAACAGGTAGGTCGGGATCGCGAAGGCCGTGCCGGACTCGCGGACGCCGCGCAGGTTCATCGCCGTGAGGGCGGCGACGATCGCCACCCCGATCGCGGCCTCCTTGCCGCGCACGAAGCCGAACGCGTTCGCGGCGTTCTGCACCCCGGCCGACACCGAGACCGCGACGGTGAGGACGTAGTCGACGAGCAGGGCACTGGCAACGGTGAGTCCCGCCCTCGGGCCGAGGTTGACGCTGGCCACCTCGTAGTCGCCGCCCCCCGAGGGGTAGGCGTGCACGTTCTGGCGGTAGCTCATGATGACGACGGCCATCACCACCACCACGGCGATGGCGATCTTCCACGAGTTGGTCAGCGCGAGCGCTCCACCCGCCAGGCCGAGCGTCAGGAAGATCTCGTCGGGCGCGTAGGCGACCGAGGACAGCGCGTCGCTGGCGAAGACCGGGAGCGCGAGGCGCTTGGGGAGGAGGGTCTCGCCGAGCCGGTCGCTGCGCATCGCCCGCCCGAGGATCACCCGCTTGACGACCCGTCCTGGTGAAGACACGACAGACACTGTATGCCGCACCTTCCGGTGCCGTGCACGCGTTCCGGGACAGGCTCACCGACCCCACCACCTCGGTGTAGCGTCGGCCTCGTGCACTTCGTGATCATGGGCTGCGGCCGTGTCGGCGCGTCCCTCGCCCGGGCCATCGAGCGTGCCGGGCACGAGGTGGCCGTCATCGACCAGGACGAGTCCGCGTTCCGGCGGCTCGGAACCAACTTCGAGGGCCGCACCGTGCAGGGAGTCGGCTTCGACCGCGACACCATGCGGGCCGCCGGCATCGACCACGCCTACGCGTTCGCCGCCGTCTCCAGCGGTGACAACTCCAACATCCTCGCCGCTCGCGTCGCGCGCGAGAAGTACGGCGTCGAGCACGTCGTCGCGCGCATCTACGACCCGGGCCGGGCCGAGATCTACCAGCGGCTCGGTATCCCCACCGTCGCCACCGTCAAGTGGACGAGCGACCAGATGCTGCGCCGCCTGCTCCCCCAGGGCCACGTCCCCGAGTTCACCGACCCCTCCGGAAAGGTCATCATCGCCGAGATGCCGGTGTCCCCGGGCTGGATCGGCAGGCGGCTCTCCGACATCGAGGTCGCGACCGGTGGCCGGCTCGCCTACCTCACCAGGCTGGGCGACGGGATGATCCCGGGGCCCGACACCGTGTACCAGGAGGGCGACCTCCTCCACATCGCGCTGCTGCGCGATGACCTCGCCATCGCGGAGCGTGTCCTCGACGCCGCTCCGCCGGTGCACTGACCCCGAAAGGCCGTTCCCCATGCGCGTCGTCATCGCCGGAGCCGGCTCCGTCGGGCGGTCCATCGCCCGCGAGCTGCTGCGCAACGGGCACCACGTGCTGCTCGTCGACCGCGACGCCGACGGCGAACGGGTGCAGAAGGTGCCCGACGCCGCCTGGCTGCAGGCCGACGCCTGCGAGATCGAGGCACTGAGCGAGGCCGGCCTGGCCGAGTGCGACGTCGTGGTCGCCGCGACCGGTGACGACAAGGTCAACCTCGTGCTGTCGCTGCTGGCCAAGACCGAGTTCGGCGTGCCGCGCACCGTCGCCCGGGTCAACAACCCCAAGAACGAGTGGATGTTCGACGAGGCGTGGGGCGTCGACGTCGCCGTGTCGACACCACGCCTGATGACCGCTCTCGTCGAGGAGGCGGTCAGCGTCGGCGACCTGGTGCGCATCTTCGAGTTCCAGCAGGGCAAGGCGATGATGGTCGAGATGACCCTGCCCGTCGGCAGCCCCTACACCGGCTCCCGCGTCGGCGACGTGCCCCTGCCGGGCAACACCGTGCTGACCGGCATCATCCGCGAGGGGCACCCGATCGCACCCAGCAGCGACGACGCCCTCGAGCCGCTCGACGAGCTGCTCTTCCTGACGACTCCCGACGTCGAGGCCGAGCTGGAGTCCCTGCTGAGCCCCGGCCAGCGCCACAAGCGTGACACCGACAACGCCGACGACGACGAGGACGCCTGAGCGCGCAGGCTGCTGTGGCGGCGTAGTGTCATCAGACGGAGCCGTCCAGGCTCCCTCACGCTGGGAGCACCTCATGGCCGACAAGTCACCCCGACAGCACATGGCCAAGAAGCCGACCAAGTCGATCAAGGAGAAGCGGGCCGAGAAGCACGCCAAGGCCGACGCGAAGAACCACATCGACCTCGGGAAGAAGTAGCCCTACTCCGCCGGCGACACCGCCAGGATCTCGCCGCTCGCGCCGTCGACCACGACGCGGGTGCCGCGGGGCGATGACAACGCGACGTGCCCGGCATCCCCGCAGTCGTTCCGACCGTCGAGGATGCCGGGCCGGTCGACGTAGGCGGTCACGGTGACCGTGGTCGCCGTCTCCTCGACCTCGACCCCGTCGAGGGACGCCGTAGTCTGCGGCCATGGGTGAGGCAGAGCGCACGACGTACG
Source organism: uncultured Actinomycetota bacterium (assembly GCA_963751385.1). Taxonomy (GTDB): domain Bacteria; phylum Actinomycetota; class Actinomycetes; order Actinomycetales; family Dermatophilaceae; genus Fodinibacter. Next base: position 528,953 of record CAVVUD010000001.1, read on the forward strand.
TCCTGGTCGACGGCGAGAACATCGACGCGACCCTCGGCACCTCCATCCTCGGCCGGCGCCCACGGCCCGAGGAGCGCCCGAGGTGGGAGCGGCTCCTCCAGTTCGCCCGCGAGACGTGGGACCAGCCGGCCCAGGGGTTGTTCTTCCTCGCCGCCAACAGCGAGCTGCCGATGACCTTCGTGCAGGCGCTGCTGGCCATCGGCTACCGACCGGTGCCGCTGTCGGGTGGCCCGGGCGAGAAGGTCGTCGACATCGCGATCCAGCGCACCCTGGTCGAGCTCGGTCGCCGCGAGGCGGACGTGCTGCTCGTCAGCAACGACGGTGACTTCGTCGAGCAGGTCGGCGACCTCCTCGACGGCCGGCGGGTCGGCGTCATCGGGTTCGTCGAGTTCCGCAACAGCGCGTTCGTGCAGCTCGCCGAGCGCGGGCTGGAGTCCTTCGACCTCGAGTACGACGTGCAGGCGTTCAACGAGCGGCTGCCGCGGGTGCGGATCATCCCGATCGACGAGTTCGACCCGGCCCAGTTCCTCTAGGCCCTCGCGGGCTCACCGCCCGGATGGCGTACGGCACGGCACCCAGGTCGTGCGCGGCCGGCGGTCACCCGGATGACCCTCCTCGAACAGGGGCAGCACGTGCTCGGCGCAGGCCAGGGCCCACTCGGCCAGCAGCGGGTGACAAGGACCGGAGGAACAGGGGCCAGGGCACCGGTTCCTGCGACCTGTGTCGAGCGGTGGGCGCGATCGGGCGAAGGCTCCTGACTGCACCCGGGGGACAGGCGGGTCAGGCCGGTTCGTCAACGTCCCGCTGGGCCGCAGCGTCGTGCTCGGCCCCCGGCCCCGCCCCCGGTTCCAGGGGTGTGTGACCGGCGAGGAGCATCCAGCCCATCACGGCGAGCGAGGCGACCCACAACGGCCAGCCGAGGGCGATCTTCGCCACGCCCAGCCACGCCACCTCGGCCGCGAGGTACAGCGGCACCATGATCGCCAGACGGATGACGTACACGCCGATGAGCACCCAGGTCAGCCGGGTGCAGACGCGCACCATGCCGCGGTCGCGTCGCCAGGCGAACGGGTCCTCCTGCGCGCGCGGGTCGCCGGCCCCCACGATGAAGCCCACCGCGGGCCACCGGGTGAGCGACCGAGAGCAGGGTCGCGGCCAGGAACCCCGCGTTGGTCAGGATGCCGGGCAGGAACGCCGCCTCCGCCCGCCCCGAGCGCACCGCGAAGAACGCCGCGATCGCCGTCGCGAACACGGCGCCGGCGACGTGCGAGAGCGAGGAGTGCTGCACGACGCGCACCACGGCGAGCACGACCGCCACGCCCAGCGCGGCACCCGCCGCAACCTTCACGTCCTGCTGCCAGGTCCAGAACGCGACGAAGACGACCGTCGGCAGGGCGGTCTCGACCGAACCGCGCCAGCCGCCGAGCGCCGTTGCCAGCCGGTGCCGGATCAGCGCCTCGACCGTCTCGGGGGTCGCGACCGCGGTCGCCGGCCGCGGCGGGCTCCTCCGTCACGCCGTGGGCACGATCTCGTAGGCCGGGTTGAAGATCGTCGGGGTGCCGCGCACCGAGGTGACCCGGCCACTGGCGCGCAGGAAGACCCCGGGCTCGATGCCGCCGATGGTCCGTCGACCGATCCACACCAGGTTGACCGACCCGTTGCCGTCCCAGACCTCCGCGACGAGCGCGGGGACGCTGCGACGCGGCGGCAGGGTCACGGTGCGCACGGTGCCGCAGACGGTGGCCGGGTGCCGCAGTGCGAGGGCGGTGAGGTCGTCACCGCCGGCGGTCTCGGACTGCTCGCGCAGCGACTCGGCCTGGTGCTCGACGGCGGTCTTGGCCAGGTCGTGGAACCGCTCGCGCAGGCCCATCACCGCACCTCGGTGATCTCGGGGCCGCGCTGGAAGGGGTCGAGGGAGGTGCGCTCGGCCTCGTCCTCGGCATCCGCCGCCGCGGTCTCGGCCTCGGCCGCTGCCTCGGCGTCGCGCGGCAGGGCGAGGGGAAGCAGCTCGCGCGGAGCCATCGGCTCGGTGCCGCGCACGACGACCGCTGCCTTGAGGACGTCGACCAGCGGGCCGGCCGCGGCCTCGTCGATGGCGGCGCGGCCGGAGAGCACGCCGCGCAGGAACCAGCGCGGCCCGTCGACGCCGAGGAAGGTGGCGGGCGCGAAGACGGTGCGGCCGTCGGGGCCGGCGGACGGCATCCGGGTGCGCAGCTCGGTGCCGAGCGGGGCCGTCGTGCTCCTCGGCGGTGCCGCCCTGGGTCTCGACGGCCGCGGCGATCTCGGCACGGATCTCGTCCCAGAGCCGGCCCGAGCGCGGGGCCGCGAAGGCCTGCAGCTGCAGGGCGGAGTCGCTCGAGCACGGCGGTCGCCGCGTTGACCTGCTGGGTCGACTGGTCGATCTCGAGGCGCAGCTCCATGCCGGGCACGCCGCGCATCCACAGCGCGCCCAGGTCGACGCGGCCGTCGCGGCCCTCGACCTCGGTGACGTCGAACGGGCCGTCTGCTGCGGTCGACGCACGACGACGGTGGCCTCCTCGACCTCGGTGCCGTCGTCCGTCGTCCGGGTCGTCCTGCGCCGCCTCGGCGTCCGGGTCGGCGGGAGCCGGTCGGTCGGAGTCCTTTGATCTCTTGAAGATGCTCACGTCTGCGGTCGTCCTCGGTCTGGTCTGGTCTGCTGCGGGTCAGCGGGGGTCGGCGAGGCCGAACCCTCCGGTGGACCCGTGCCCAGTCTCCCCCCGGGCGCTGTCCGGAAGCGAATCCGTGACGTCGAAGTCGGCGTGCAGGTAGCTGCTGCACGACGAGCTGGGCGATGCGGTCACCGACCCGCACGGTGAACGGCTCGCGCGGGTCGAGGTTGACCAGGTTGACGAGGATCTCGCCCCGGTAGCCGGAGTCGACGGTGCCCGGCGCGTTGACCACGGTGACCCCGTGCCGCGCGGCCAGCCCGGACCGCGGGTGCACCAGCCCCACGGTGCCCGGCGGCAGCGCGAGCGCGATGCCGGTCGGCACCAGGGCCCGCTCCCCCGGTGCCAGCGTCACGTCGGCCACGCTCGTCAGGTCGGCCCCCGCGTCCCCCTCGGTGCTGTACGCCGGAACGCCCGCGTCCGGGTGGAGTCGCCGGACGACGACGGGGACGCGGGCGGCGGCGGTCACGATGTGCTGCGTGCGTCGAGCGCGCCGCTCAGGCCGCGCACTCCCGGCACACGAGCACACCGGACTTCTCGCTGGCGAGCTGGCTGCGGTGGTGCACGAGGAAGCACCTCGAGCACGTGAACTCGTCGGCCTGGCGCGGGAGCACCCGGACCGACAGCTCCTCGCCGGACAGGTCGGCGCCGGGCAGCTCGAAGCCCTCCGCCTGCTCGGTCTCGTCGACGTCGACGCTCGAGGAGCGCTTGTCGACGCGACGGCTCTTGAGCTCCTCGATGGAGTCCTCGGACAGCTCGTCGTCGGTCTTGCGCGGTGCGTCGTAGTCGGTTGCCATTGCGTGTGTCCACCCTTCGTCGTGTGACCCGGCCCTGACAACGCACGGTTGGCCGTGTTTGTGCCCGAGGGATCGCCGTGCGCGGTGATTGTGCACCATCGCGCCCCGCGACGCCACGTCGGGTCCACCCGGTGGCGCGTCGGCGGGTCCGTCGCAGCCACCTGCCCAGACCCCGTTCGGATGCCGGTCAGCCGTCATCCAGCGCGCCGCTCAGGACGTGACCGGTCAGGCCGACCGGGCCCACGTGGCGGGCCGAGAGCTCGCGCACCAGGTCGCCGAAGACCGGCGCCAGGCCGGGCGCGGCACCCCAGACCAGGTCGCGGGTGGGCACGTCGTCGACCGGGCCGCCGACCACGGCCCCGGCCTCGCGGGCGACCAGCTCGCCGGCCGCGCGGTCCCACGCGTTGAGCGCGGTCTCGTAGTAGGCGTCGAGCCGGCCGGCGGCCAGCCCGCACAGGTCGAGGGCGGCGCCGCCGTGCCGCCGGATGTCGCGCACCCGCGGGAGCAGGTCGACGAGCAGCGCCGCCTGCCGGGCCCGCATCGACGCGGCGTAGCCGAAACCGGTGCCGACCAGCGCCATCGCGAGGTCGGTGGCGTCGGTGGTGCGCAGCACCCGGGTGCCCCGGTCGGTGGTGAGCCGGGCGCCGCCACCGAGGTGGGCGTGGAACAGCTCGACCGGTCTCGGGGTTGAGCACCGCGCCCGGCCACCGCCACCCACTCGCCGGGGCGCGTGGGGTCGCCGGTGACGACCGCGACGGACACGGCGTACGACGGGATGCCGTAGAGGTAGTTGACCGTGCCGTCGATCGGGTCGACGACCCAGGTGAGGCCGCTGGTGCCGGTGGCGCTGCCCTCCTCCTCGCCCATGACCGCGTCGTCCGGGCGCTCCTCGCCGAGCAGCCGCAGGATCAGCTCCTGGCTGCGCTGGTCCATCACGGTCACCGGGTCGGTGTCGCTCGACTTCGACGTGACGCGCAGGTCGGCGGGCCGCTCGTCGACGACGAGCCGGCCGGCGGCACGGGCCACCCGGCAGGCGACCTCCTCGAGCCCGACGGGGTCGACCCCGTCGGGCAGGGCGGGTGCCGTCGCCATCAGTCGCTGCCGCAGAGCGCCGGCTTCGCCGTGCGCAGGTTGGGGCAGCAGCCCGGCGCGCAGACCGACGGGCGCACGTCGCCGGGCAGCCAGGTCTCGGGCACGACGACCTCGCCGCGGGCCTCGGCGGCCCGCTCGAGCAGCAGGTCGACCAGCCCCTCGACGAACAGCTCGTCCGTGCCGGGCGTCGGCACCCGCACGAAGGGCACCCCGACGCGCTCGGCGGTCTCGGCGGCCTCGGTGTCGAGGTCGTGGACGACCTCCATGTGGTCGGAGACGAACCCGATCGGCGCGCAGACCACCGTGGCCCCGCCCCGGCCGGCGAGCTCCTCGATGCGGTCGTTGACGTCGGGTTCGAGCCAGGGCTGGGTCGGCGGCCCGGACCGCGAGCAGAACACCAGCTCGCCCTCGACCTCGAGGCCGAGCTCGCGGTTCAGCTCGTCGGTGAGCCGGCCGGCCAGGCGCACGTGCTGGTCGGCGTAGAGGTTGCCCTCGCCGTCGCCGGGACCGGACGTGTCGTCCATCGCCACGGGCACCGAGTGGGTCACGAAGAGGATGTGCGCGGATGCCGGGTCTGCCAGCGAGCGCATCGACTCCAGCAGCGCACGCCGCCAGGCGCGCCCCACGGCGGGGTGCACGGCGTACGGGCGCACCTTGTCGACCACCAGGCCGTCGGCGGCGGGGCCGACCGCCTCCATCGCGGCTGCGAGGTCCTCGCGGTACTGCCGGCACGACGAGTAGCACGAGTAGGCACTGGTGAGCACGGTGACCACGCGGGTGGCACCGAGGTCGAGGGCCTCGTGCAGGGCGTCGACGAAGAACGGGGCCGAGTTGCGGTTGCCCCACAGCAGGGGCGTGTCGATGCCGCGCCGGTCGAGCTCGGCACGCAGCCGCACGAGCAGCTCGCGGTTCAGGTCGTTGATCGGGCTGCGGCCGCCGCGGGCGAGGTAGTGCTCGCCGACGGCCTCGAGCCGGGCGTCGGGGATGTCCCGGCCGGCGGTGACCCGCCGCAGGAAGGGCACCACCTCGTCGGGCGCCTCGGGTCCGCCGAAGGACCCGAGCAGGACTGCGTCGTAGGGGGCGAGCGGGTCACCGGCGTCTGGCATGTCCTCAGCCTAGGTGGGCAATTCTCGAGGCCTCGGCGTGGGATGCGCCACCGGGACGGTCGGGGATGGCACAGTCATGTCGACGACGAGCAACTCCGGGAGCCCGACATGCAGGACCTTCGCCTCATCGGCGTCCACGAGGACGGCCAGCACCTCCTGCTCGCGGACGCCGACGGCGGCCGGTTCCGGCTCTCCCTCGACGAGGCGCTGCGGGCCGCGGCGCGCCGTGACCGCCCCCGACTGGGGCAGCTGCAGATCGAGATCGAGGGTGGGCTGCGACCGCGCGACGTGCAGGCCCTGGTCCGCCGCGGGCTGTCGACCGAAGAGGTCGCCGACCGCGCGGGCTGGACCGTCGAGAAGGTGCGCCGCTTCGAGGGACCGGTGCTCGCCGAGCGCGAGCACGTCGCCCGGGTCGCCCAGCAGTGCGCCGTCGGGAGCCGGGGCAGCGGCCCGGTCACCCTCGCGGAGCGGGTGTCGGAGCGGCTGCGCGACCGCGGGGTCGACCGCGACGACGTCGAGTGGGACTCCTCGCGCGACGAGGAGGGCACCTGGCAGCTCACCCTGACCTTCGCGGCGGGCGGGCGCCAGCGCACGGCGGCCTGGCGCTACGAGCCGCTGGGCGGGTCGGTCACGGCCACCAACGACGAGGCCCGCTGGCTGAGCGAGGAGGCCGCCCCGGGTGCGATCCCCACACCGCACCGGGCCACGCACGCCGGCGACTCCGACGTCTACGACATCGACGCCGACGGTGGGGTCGAGCACGCCGTGCACCACCGCGCGCCCCACGAGCCGATCGACCTGATGGCCGCGATGCGTGAGCACTCGACGCGGGGTCGTCGCCGACGCCGCCCCTCGCCCTCGGGCACCCCGGGCGACGACCGCCCGCGCGCCGACGCCCTGCCCATCGAGGACCTCGTCACCGACCTGTCACAGGCTCCTCCGCCGCCTGCGGCCCGCGGACGCAACCCGGTCTCCGCCCATCTCGAGGAGCCGACCGACTCCGGCGCCGTCGTGGGCGGCTGGCCCGAGCACGACCAGCCCGAGCCCGGGAGCCGACGAGGCCGCAGCGGCCGAGCGCTCCGACGACGACCACGCCCACCGGGCCGAGGACTCCGGGCCGCGCCGACCGCCGGCGCCGCCGCAAGGGACGCCCGAGCGTGCCCAGCTGGGACGACATCGTCTTCGGCACCCGGGGCGGCGGCTCCGCCTGACCGGCACCGCCGTGCACGTCCGCACCGCCGTGGCCGACGACCTCCCGCTGCTGCGTGCGCTCTTCCGCCGCTCCTCGCTGTCGAACGCCGACGACGCCGCGACCCTCCTGGCCCACCCGGAGGCGCTCGTCCTGCACGACGCCGGGGTGCTGGCCGGACGCACCCGCGTGGCCGTTGACGGCACCGGGGCCGTGGTCGGGTTCGCGACGACCGTCGGCGGCGGCGAGGCCCGCGAGCTCGAGGACCTCTTCGTCGACCCCGAGCACCAGCGCCAGGGCATCGGCGCGCTCCTCGTCGCGGATGCCGTGACCCTCGCCCGCCGGGACGGCGCCGTGCGTCTGGAGGTGACGGGCAACCCACACGCGAGCCGCTTCTACGCCGCGGTCGGGTTCGAGCGGGTCGGGGAGGTGGCCACCGAGCTCGGCCCCGGCATCCGGATGCACCTGGACCTCAGCCCGGCAGCCCTGACGCGTCAGGGGCGGGGCGGCACCGGGCAGACGTCGAGGTCGAACGGCAGGGTGTCCGGCGACGGTGAGGCCGCCCGCGCCGCGTGGCTGTTCATCCGCCGCATGTAGTGCCGGCGGCAGAGCACCTCGTACTCGACGAGCCCGGTGCTCGCCGCGCCGGTGTCACCGACGACGACCTGCTCGCCCTCGACGACCATCACGCCGTCGACGATGCGGGCGTTGTGGGTGGCCTTGCGACCGCACCAGCACAGCGCCTCGACCTGGAGCAGCTGCACCCGGTCGGCGAGCTCGATGAGCCGGCGGGAGCCCGGGAAGAGCTCGGTGCGGAAGTCCGCGGTGATGCCGAACGCGTGCACGTCGATGTCGAGCTCGTCGACGACCCGGGCGAGCTGCTCGACCTGGGCCGGGGTGTAGAACTGCGCCTCGTCACAGATGAGGTAGTCGACCCGGGCACCCGGAGGTGAGCCGCTCGACGACGACGTCCCAGAAGTCGAGGTCGTCGTCGACCTCGATGGCCGGCGGTCGACAGGCCGAGCCGCGAGGACAGCACCGACTCGCCCATCCGGTCGAGCTTGGTGAAGATCAGTCCCTCACGGCCGCGCACGGCGTTGTTGTGGTCCATCTGGAGGGCAAGGGTCGACTTGCCGCAGTCCATCGTTCCCGAGAAGAAGACCAGATCCGCCACGACGCGACACCCTAGGCGATGCGGACCGGCGGGACGTGCACGACCGGCACCGCCACCTCGTCGTCGCTGAGCGAGCCGTGCAGGCCGCGCAGGGCGAGCAGCTCGGCGCGGGCCCGCCGCGAGTCGACGACGGCGTACCGGCCACGCATCGCGACGACGACGTCACCGATGCGGGGCAGGTTGTCGGCGGCGACCGGCCCGAACCAGCCGGCGGCCACCGCCTCGTCTCGGGTGAGCACGAGGCCGCGGTCGCCCGAGGAGGGCAGCCCAGGCGGCGTGCACGTCGGCGGCCGCACCGGGCTCGGCGTAGAGCTGCGGCGCCCGCGCCTCGGCCGTGACGTGCCGCACCCCGGCGGCCAGCAGGGGCTCGTGGGCGACGTCGAGCCGCAGCTCGTGCGGCGAGTCGACCATGCCGTGGTCGGCGGTGACGGTGAGCGAGCAGTCGTCGGGCAGCCGCGCGGCGAGCCGGGCGAGCTCACGGTCGATGCTCTCCAGCTCGTCGCCCCACTGCCACGAGTCGCAGCCGTGCACGTGGCCGATCTTGTCGAGGTCGCCCCAGTAGAGGTGCACCAGCGCCCGCGGCGCCGATCGCACCGCGGCCAGGGTCGCGTCGACCCGCGCTGGGAGGGTCGCGGCGGCGGCGAACCGCCCCCCGCGCAGGGCCGCATCGGTCAGCCCCGACCCGTCGAAGTAGCGCCGGGCCGACCCGCACGACCTCGACCCCGGCCGCGGCCACCGCCTCGAACAGGGTCTCGTGCGGCTGCCAGGTGCGCGGGTTCGGACCGTCCTCCCAGGACAGCTCGTTGAGCAGCCGGTCGGCCCCGGGCACGAGCACCTCGTAGCCGAGCATCCCGTGGGCGCCGGCGGCCAGGCCGGTGCCGAAGGTTCCCATCGACGTCGCCGTCGTCGACGGGAACCCGCTGGTCACCCGTTGGGTGCCCGGCAGGTGGGCACGCAGCCACGGAGCATGGCCGGCGCGGCGCACGAGCAGGTCGTGGCCGAGGCCGTCGACGAGCACGGTCACCGCCCGTCGGGTGGCTGGCAGGTCGAAGTCCGGGCGGTCGGGCGCGGCACCACCCCACCGGACGCCGAGGCTGCGAGCGACGCTGGGCAGGACGTCGGCGAGCGAGGGCCCGGGACCGACCGGCGGCTGCACGGACGGGTCGCCGGTGGGCGGCACCGGCGGCTCAGCCCTGGCCGATGGCCGCGGACAGGTCGCGGGCGAACGCGAGGGCCTGCGAGAGGGCGTCGTCGCCGTCGGCCGCCGCGGAGATGCGCAGCGCGATGTCGTCGCCGGTGATGGTGCCCTCGTAGCCGTGGTCGGCGTCGCACTCGGGGTCGGCGCACGAGGCCGGCACGAGGTCGAGCCGGGCGACGGTGCCCCAGCCCAGGGTCAGCGAGATCTCGCGGCCCAGGCTGCCGGGTACGTAGGTCGACGGGTTCTCGACGACGTGGGTGAGCATGACGCCGCGCACGGCGGACAGCGGGATCGACTCGGTCGTGGCGGTCGCCACGTCCTGCGGCGCCGGCGGGTCGTCCGCGTGGTCGTCAGCGTGCGCGATGAGGAGCCGGGTGGGCGTGAGCACGAGCACGGTGATGTGTCGTCGCACGACGTCGCGGTCGAAGGTGGTCTCGAGGTGGACGAGGTGGTTCTCGATCGGCTCTCGCACCAGGGCCGCCGCGACGACATCGGCGACGAGGGCGGGATAGTAGCCGGCCCGCACGATCGCGTCGGTGAGGTCCGCGGGCAGGACGGGGGCGTCGGAGGTACTGCTCATCCCCCCATTGTGCCCGTCTCCGGCGCGGCGCATCACGGGCAGCCCCGGGCGGTGCCACCGCACGAGCCCATCACCCCGCCGGACAGCAGCGCGCGGCGAGCAGCTGCTCGCCGCGCGCCTGGTGGTCCTTGGTCAGCCTCGCACGCCGCTCATCGCCACGAAGCCGGTGTGCCCGTTGCAGGCGTCGCCGGGGTGCTCGCCCTCGGCGGCGAGCATCGTCCGCGGACCGCCTTCGGGATCGTGAGCCCCAGTTCTGGGCGCTGACGCCGGGACCGGCCGGACCGCCCTCGGAGCCGTCCTCCAGGCCGGAGAAGCTGCAGATGGACGCGGCGTGGCCGAACGTGCCGGGCGGGGTGGCCTTGCCGCTTGCCGGTGACCTCGCCGGCGCTGGCCGAGGACATCCCGGCGACGACGAGCAGCCCGGCCGCGGCCGGGACGGTAAGCAGACGTATCAGACGCATGGTGCTCCTTCGTTGACGCTTCACGGAACGCCCACGTTAGGGGGGACGAATCGGGTTGCGGTATGGCTCAACCGGGTCATAGGCCGCACGCCGCGACCGTGATAGGGCGACCGCCCTAGGTGAGGGAGCGCCGGCCGGGGTCGGCCCTGCGAGGTGCGGGTGCGAGCACGATCTCGGCCCCGAGCACCTCCACGCCGCCGGGGTGGGCGTTGACCGGGTTGAGCACCAGGCGACGCGACCTCGGCGAGGTCGTCGGCGAGCACCGACACGCGAGCGATGAGGTCGGCCAGGGCCGCCCGGTGCACCGGCGTGGCACCGCGGTGGCCGTGCAGCACCGGTGCCGCCTTGACCGAGGAGATCAGCTCGGAGACCGTGACGTCGGTGAGCGGAGGGATGCGGTAGGCGATGTCGTCGAGCAGCTCGGTCGGCATCCCGGCCACGCTGAAGCCGATCACCGGGCCGAACAGGGGGTCCTCGTCGGAGGTGATCACGCAGGGCACCCCGGGCGTCGCCATCTTCTGCACGACCAGCCGGTCGGCGTCGAGCGGGGCCAGGCGCTCGGTGAGCGACTCCCAGGCGGCCCGCAGAGGACAGCTCGGTGCGCAGGTCGACCCGCACGCCGCCGACGCCGCCCTGGTGGCGAAGCATCGGTGCCGTCGACTTCAGCACCACGGGGTACCCGACCCGCTTCGCGGCGGCGACGGCGTCGTCGGCGCTGTGCGCCTCCTCCTTGCCCCACACGTCGATGCCGTAGGCCGCGAGCAGGGCGGCCGCCTCGTCGTGGGTGAGCCGGCGGCCCTTGGGGTCGACCGAGAGCACGGTGTGCACGACGTCCTCCGCGATGCGCCGGTTGATGCCGGCGGGCGCGACGGGGGTGCCGTGGTCCTTGGCCCGCCACTGCCCGTAGCGGGTGGCCGCCGCCAGGGCGCGCACGGCGTCCTCGGGCATCGTGTAGACGGGGATGGCGTGGCTCGACGCCGCCGGTGCCGGACACCGAGGCGTGCCCGTCGTCGACACCTCGCATGCCCAGGAAGGTTGCCGCACAAGGCTTTCCGGAGCCAGCCGCGGTGTCGCGGACGGCGGCGGCGACGTCCTCGTCGACCGTCACCAGGGGCGGGATGAAGCAGGTCAGCACCGAGTCGACCTTCGGGTCGGCGAATGCGGCGGCGAGCGCCGTGCGGAACTGCGCGGCGCGTCGCGTCGGTGGGCAGCGGCGACCGGCCCGTGCGACACGGACAGCCCCCAGCTGGTGGCGGCATCGGCGGTCAGGGTTCCCAGCGCCGTCGGAGTTGCCGACGATGGCCACGCGGTCGCCCGCGGGCAGCGGCTGGTGCGCGACGAGCTGGGCGATGTCGAAGAGCTGGTGGACGTTCTCGACCCGGATGACCCCGGCCTGCTTGAGCATGGCCTGGAACACCTCGGGGCGGGCCTTGGTCCTGCGCACCCGGTGGCCCGGCGGCACGCCGAAGGCGGAGACCCCGGACTTCACGACGATGACCGGCTTGATCAGGGCCAGGTTGCGCGCGATGCGCGAGAACTTGCGCGGGTTGCCCATGGACTCGAGGTACAGCCCGACGGCGCTCGTGGACTCGTCGTCGATCCAGTACTGCATGAAGTCGTTGCCGGACACGTCGACCCGGTTGCCGGCCGACGCGAACGTCGGAGACGCCGAGGTTGCGGCGAGCCGCCGACGCGAGCACCGCGATGCCGAGCGCCCCGGACTGCGCGAAGAGCCCGACCTGGCCGTGCGGCGGGAGGGTGGGAGCCAGCGAGGCGTTCAGACGCACCGCGGGGTCGTTGTTGATCAGCCCGAACGAGTTGGGGCCGACGACGCGCATGCCGGCGTTGCGGGACCGGCGCAGCAGCTCGGCCTGGAGCCGGGCCCCGTCGCGCCCTTCCTCCGCGAAGCCCGACGACACGACGAGCAGCGACTTCACCCCGGCCTCGGCGCACTCGTCGACCACCTCGAGCACCGCGTGCGAGGGCACCGCGATGACCGCGAGGTCGACCTGCCCCGGCACCGCCACGACCGACGGGTAGGCCGTGCGACGGCGCAGGGTGCGCACGTTGGGGTTGACCGGGTGGATGGTGCCGGTGAACCCCGCCTGCACCAGCCGGTCGAGGAGCTGGCTGCCGATGGAGTCCCGGCGCCGGCTCGCCCCGATGACGGCGATCGTGCTCGGGTGCAGGATCGAGCGCACGCTCAGGGCCTCGGCGCGGTGCTCGCGCGACATCGCCACGGCCTTGGACGAGTCGGTGGGCTCGATGTCGAAGCCGACCTCGACCACGCCGTCCTCGATGTGCCGCTTGACGTCGTAGCCGGCGTCGGAGAACACCGAGAGCATCTTGCGGTTCTGGGGCAGCACCTCGGCGGTGAACCGGGCGATGCCGAACTCCTGGGCGATCGCGGCCAGGTGCTCGAGCAGCACCGAGCCGATGCCCTTGCCCTGGAAGTGGTCGCTGATGTTGAAGGCGACCTCGGCACTTCGGCCGTCGATGCGGTCGTAGCGGCCGATGCCGATGATCTCCTCGCGCATCGTGGCGACCAGGGCGACCCGGTCGGCGTAGTCGACGTGGGTGAACCGGAAGACGTCGTTGTCGCTCAGCTGGCGCAACGGCGCGAAGAAGCGCAGGTAGATCGACTCGTCGGACTGGGCGGCGTGGAAGCGCCGGATGCCGTCGCCGTCGGACGGGCAGATCGGGCGCACGTGGGCGACGGTGCCGTCGCGCAGGACGACATCCGCCTCCCACTCCACGGGGTACCCCGGTGGGAGCGGCTCGTCCTGCATGGCCCCATCGTGCCACCCCGGCGGACGGGCCCGTGCGGGCACACTGGCCCCGTGGAGCTCCGCGACGCCGTCCTGCACCGCCGCATGGTGCGCCGCTTCGACCCGGCGCGCCCGGTGTCCCACGAGGTGGTGCGCGACCTCGTGGCGCTGGCCGTGCGCGCCCCGAGCGCCGGTTTCAGCCAGGGCTGGGACTTCGTGGCCCTGCTCGACCCGGCCGACCGTGAGGCCTTCTGGTCCGCGACCGACGACGGCACGCCGCCGGACGCCTGGCGTCGCGGCGTGTCGGCCGCCCCCGCCCTGGTGCTGTGCCTGTCCGACCCGGGGGCCTACCTCGACCGCTACGCCGAGCCCGACAAGGGCTGGACCGACCGCTCCACCGACCACTGGCCGGTCCCGTACTGGGACACCGACGTCGCGATGGCGGCGATGGTCATGCTGCTGGGCGCGCAGGACGCGGGGCTCGGGGCGCTCTTCTTCGGGGTGCCGGTCGAGCGACACGACGCGGTGCGTGAGGCGCACGGCATCCCCACCGGCCGCCGGGTCGTCGGCGTCGTCGCGCTGGGCCACGAGGCGCAGCGGGTGTCGGGCTCGGCGCGCACCCGCCGGCGCCGCCCGCTCGACGACGTGCTCCACGTCGGGCGGTTCGGAGTGTCGTCAGGGATGCGGCATCCGGGTTTGTGAGGATGGTGCGGACCCCCGTCGCGGCGCCGCTGCGACCCTGACCGACCCCGGAGCCGAGCCCCACCCCATGGCCAAGCGCAGCAGCACGCCTCCTCCCCCGAGGACTTCGCCGAGCGGATCGTCGACATCGACGTCGAGGAGGAGATGCGCAGCGCCTTCCTCGAGTACTCGTACAGCGTCATCTACTCGCGGGCGCTGCCCGACGCCCGCGACGGCCTGAAGCCCGTGCAGCGCCGCATCCTGTTCGGGATGAGCGAGCTGGGCCTGCGCCCGGACCGCCCGCACGTGAAGTCCAGCCGGGTGGTCGGCGAGGTCATGGGCAAGTACCACCCGCACGGCGACCAGGCGATCTACGACGCCCTGGTGCGGATGGCGCAGCCGTTCACGATGCGCCTGCCCCTGGTCGACGGCCACGGCAACTTCGGCTCCCTCGACGACGGCCCGGCCGCCTCGCGCTACACCGAGGCCCGGATGGCGCCGGCCGCGCTGTTGATGGTGGCCGGCCTCGACGAGGAGACCGTCGACTTCGTCCCGAACTACGACGACTCGCTGACCCAGCCCGGCGTGATGCCGGCCGCGTACCCGAACCTGCTCGTCAACGGCGCCTCCGGCATCGCCGTCGGCATGGCCACCAACATGGCCCCGCACAACCTGGTCGAGGTGATCGGCGCGGCCCGGCACCTCATCGCCCACCCGGACTGCTCCCTGGACGACCTGATGAAGTTCGTCCCCGGCCCCGACCTGCCCGGCGGCGGCCGGATCATCGGGCTCGACGGCATCCGCGACGCCTACCTGAACGGGCGCGGCAGCTTCCGCACCCGCGCCACCGCCCGCGTCGAGAAGCTCACCCCGCGCCGGATGGGCATCGTGGTCACCGAGCTGCCCTACCTGATCGGCCCGGAGAAGGTCATCGAGCGGGTCAAGACCCTCGTGCAGTCCAAGAAGCTGCAGGGCATCAGCGACGTCAAGGACCTCACCGACCGCAAGCACGGCCTGCGCCTGGTCTTCGAGGTCAAGAACGGCTTCAACCCCGATGCCGTGCTCGAGCAGCTCTACAGGCTCACCCCGATGGAGGACTCCTTCGGCATCAACAACGTCGCCCTGGTCGACGGCCAGCCGCGCACGCTGGGCCTGAAGGAGCTGCTGCGCACCTACGTCGCGTTCCGCATCGGGGTCGTGCGGCGGCGCACCGAGTACCGGCTGCGCAAGCGCAAGGACCGCCTGCACCTCGTCGAGGGCCTGCTGGTGGCCATCATCGACATCGACGAGGTCATCCAGCTGATCCGCGGCTCCGACGACACGGCCATGGCCAAGGCCCGGCTGATCTCGGTCTTCGACCTGTCCGACGCCCAGGCCGACTACATCCTCGAGCTGCAGCTGCGCCGGCTGACCCGGTTCTCGCGGATCGAGCTCGAGACCGAGCGCGACGAGCTGCTGCGCCAGATCGAGGAGCTCGAGGCGATCCTCGCCGACGAGAAGCTGCTGCACCGCACCGTCTCCACCGAGCTCGCCGACGTCGCCAAGGCCCACGGCACCCCGCGCCGCACCGTGCTGCTCGAGTCGGCCGGCACCCCGGCCTCGGTCGCGACGCCGCTCGAGGTCACCGACGACCCGTGCTGGGTGCTGCTCTCGTCGACCGGGCTGCTCGCCCGCACCTCGACCGCCGACCCGGTGCCGAGCGAGGGCGGCCGCGCCAAGCACGACGCCGTCGTCGGTGCCGTGCGCACCACCGCCCGAGGCGAGTTCGCGCTGGTCACCTCGCGTGGCCGGATGGTGCGGATGTCGGCGCTCGAGCTGCCGACCCTGCCCCCGCTGGGCGGCTCGCCGAGCCTGTCGGGCGGTGCGCCGCTGGCCGTCTACGTCGACCTGCCGGCCGGCGAGGAGCCCCTGACCATCGTGCCGCTCGACGCCGACGGCCCGGGCGTGGCCCTGGGCACCGCCCAGGGCATCGTCAAGCGGGTCACCACCGACTACCCCGGCCGCCCCGACTGGGAGGCCGTCGCGCTGCGCGACGGCGACCGGGTCGTCGGCGCCGCCGCCCTGCGCGACGGCGAGGAGGACCTCGTCTTCGTCACCAGCGACGCCCAGCTGCTGCGCTTCCCCGCCGCTGCGGTACGTCCGCAGGGCCGCTCGGCGGGCGGAATGGCCGGCATCCGGCTCTCCCCCGGCGCCTCGGTGGCGTTCTTCGGCGCGGTCGACCCGGGCGCCGACAACGTCGTCGTCACCTCGGCCGGCTCCTCCGACGCCCTGCCCGGCACCCAGCCCGGCTCGCTCAAGGTGACGCCGTACGCCGAGTACCCCGCCAAGGGCCGCGGCACGGGCGGCGTTCGCGCACACCGCTTCCTGCGCGGCGAGGACGCCCTCGTCCTCGCGTGGGTGGGCGCGCAGCCGGCCCGCGCGTCCGGGCCGAACGGCGTCGCGCTCGAGCTGCCGGAGGCCACCGGCAGGCGCGACGGGTCCGGCACGGCCTACCCCGCGGTCATCGCCGGGGTCGGTGCGCCGGTGCGCTGACCCGCCGTCGGACCGCCCCACGGGGCCTCGAACGGCCGTGTTACGAAATCGTTACCGGCTGGGGGCGCGGGATCGTTGCGCTGCGTGTGTAAACGCTTTTACCTTGGTCCCGGTTCCCTCATCGCCGAGGCCGGCCACAACCCCGTCTCGGCGCAACCAGTGAAATGGAGGCGGGCATATGGCCCTCAACTCAAAGCGCCGCATTGTGGCGTTGACCGGAGTCCTCGCGGTGGCCCTGACCGCGACGGCCTGCGGAAGCAGTGACGACGACGGTGGCAGCGACAGCGCCAGCAGCGGCACCAGCAGCATCGACTGCGCGCCCTACAAGGCGTTCGGTGACCTGAAGGGCAAGACGGTCTCCGTCTACACCTCGATCACCGCACCCGAGGACGCGCCGCACCAGGCGTCGTACAAGCCGTTCGAGGACTGCACCGGCGTCACGATCAAGTACGAGGGCTCCAAGGAGTTCGAGGCCCAGCTGCCGGTGCGCGTCAAGGGTGGCAACGCCCCTGACATCGCGTACCTCCCGCAGCCGGGTCTGCTCGCGACCATGGTCGCGACCGGAGCCGGTCAAGGAGGCGCCGCCCGAGGTCGTCGCCAACGTCGACAAGAACATGCCCGACTGGAAGACAGTACGGCACCGTCGACGGCAAGTTCTACGGCGCCGCACTGGGCGCGAACGTGAAGTCCTACGTCTGGTACTCCCCGCAGGCGTTCAAGGACAAGGGCTACGAGGTGCCGAAGACCTGGGCCGAGCTGCTCGCGCTCTCCGACAAGATCGTCGCCGACAACCCCGGCGGCGACGTCAAGCCCTGGTGTGCCGGCATCGAGTCCGGTGACGCCACCGGCTGGCCGGCCACCGACTGGGTCGAGGACGTCATGCTCCGCACCGCCGGTCCTGAGACGTACGACAAGTGGGTCAAGCACGAGATCCCGTTCAACGACCCCGCCGTCGCCACGGCGCTGGCCGAGGTCGGCAAGATCCTCAAGAACCACAAGTACGTCAACGGCGGCTACGGCGACGTCAAGACGATCGCCTCGACTGCCTTCCAGGACGGCGGCCTGCCGATCGCTGACGGCTCCGGCACGTGCTACATGCACCGTCAGGCGAACTTCTACGGTGCGAACTTCCCCGAGGGCACCAAGATCGGCCCCGACGGTGACGTCTGGGCCTTCTACCTGCCGTCCGTCGACGCGTCGACCAAGCCGGTTCTCACCGGTGGCGAGTGGGTCGCTGCCTTCGCCGACCGTCCCGAGGTCAAGGCCTTCCAGACCTACCTCGCCTCGGTCGAGTGGGCCAACGAGCGGGCCAAGACCTGCAGCGCCAACGGTGGTTGCGTGACGGCCAACAAGAACGCCGACCCCAGCCTCGTCCAGAGCGATCTGGACAAGCTGTCCGTCGAGATCCTCGCCGACAAGGCGGCGACGACGCGCGTCGACGGGTCCGACCTGATGCCGGGCGCCGTCGGTGCGGGCACGTTCTGGAAGGGCATGACCAACTGGATCACCGGTCAGTGCCGACGACAAGGCGACGCTCGACTACATCGAGAACTCCTGGCCGAAGAGCTGACCCAGACCTGACCCCAGGTCACCCGAACCGGGGTGGGGCGGACGCCCTCCGCCCCACCCCGGTTCCTCCTTTCTCCACTCCACCGGAGGTGAGTCCATGACGTCGCAACGTCCTCGTGGGCGTCGGCGGCGATTCCCGAGCCGCTCCTGCGTGCCCAGAGCGTCGCCGGCAAGTTCTTCCTGATGTTCTTCGCGATCGCGCTCTTCGCGGTCGTCTTCGGCCTGGTGCTCCTCCTCGCCTCCCTGTTCAAGGGCAGGACCGGTGAGAAGTTCCAGGGTGTGCTGTTCGTCGGCCCGGCCGTGGCGCTGCTCGCCGTCGGACTGATGTACCCGGCGATCCTCACCATCATCCAGTCGTTCCGTGGCAAGTCGGGTGAGGGCGACTTCTCGACCGAGAACTACGTGCAGATGTTCACCGAGCCCGAGCTGTTGCTGGTGCTGCGCAACACCGCGATCTGGGTCATCCTCGTGCCGTTCCTCGCCACCGGCGTCGGCCTGGTCTACGCGATCCTCATCGACCGGGCCCGCGGCGAGGCGTTCTCCAAGGCGCTGATCTTCCTGCCGATGGCCATCTCGATGGTCGGCGCCAGCATCATCTGGAAGTTCGTCTACCAGTACAAGCAGACGTCACGCCCGCAGATCGGCCTGCTCAACGCCATCCTCAAGGCCCTCGGGTTCGAGACCCAGCAGTTCCTCATCAACGCGCCGCTGAACACCTTCATGCTGATCATCGTCATGGTCTGGATCCAGGCCGGGTTCGCGATGACCGTGCTCTCCGCCGCGATCAAGGCGATCCCCGACGAGATCATCGAGGCGGCCAAGCTCGACGGCGTGCAGGCGCTTCAAGATGTTCCGGTTCATCACCCTGCCGAGCATCCGGCCCGCGCTCGTCGTCGTCATCACGACGATCGGCATCGGCACGCTGAAGGTCTTCGACATCGTCCGGACGATGACCGGTGGCCAGTTCGACACCTCGGTCGTCGCCAACGAGTTCTACAACCAGAGCTTCCGCTACGACGCGGGCGGCCTCGGCGCGGCGCTCGCGGTGCTGCTGTTCGTGCTCGTCATCCCGATCGTCGTCTACAACATCGTCCAGATGCGCAAGGAGGCCTGAGCCGTGAGCACCCTCGAGCCCATCGCGATGCCGGAGAAGGTCTCCCCGGAGATGGAGCACACGACCGACGCCCCGGTGAAGAAGCGGCGCGAGGAAGTCGGCCGCCGGTGACGCCGCGCGCGCGATCTCCTCGCCGTGGGCCTCCCTCGCCGCCATCGTCATCGCGGTGCTGTGGACGATCCCGACCATCGGTCTGCTGGTCACCTCGTTCCGCGACCAGCGCGCCATCAACACCAGCGGATGGTGGACATCGTTCGCCGACCCCGGCGCCTACACGTTGGAGAACTACCGCGAGGCGCTCGCGCCGGGCAGCTCGGCGAGCCTGAGCCAGTACTTCATCAACACCATCGTCATCACCATCCCGGCGGTGACTGCTGCCCCTGTTCCTCGCCTCGCTGGCGGCCTACGCCTTCGCGTGGATGCCGTTCCCGGGTCGCGACGCGCTCTTCGTCGCGGTCTTCGCCCTGCAGATCGTGCCCCTGCAGGTCGCGCTGATCCCGCTGCTCGACATCTACGTGAGCAAGCTCGGCATCGGGGCGTCCTACTGGAGCGTGTGGCTGTCGCACACGATCTTCGCGCTGCCACTGGCGACCTTCCTCATCCACAACTTCATGAGAGAGCTACCAGCGCGAGCTCATGGAGGCGGCCCGCGTCGACGGCGCGGGGCACGTGACGATCTTCTTCCGGATCATGCTGCCCCTGCTCACGCCGGCCCTCGCGGCGTTCGGCATCTTCCAGTTCCTCTGGGTCTGGAACGACCTGCTCGTCTCGCTGGTGTTCCTCGGCGGGACGCCCGACGTCGCGCCGATCACCGTGCGCGTCGCCGAGCTGTCCGGTTCGCGAGGCAAGTGCCTGGTACCTGCTGTCGGCCGGTGCGTTCATCTCGATGGTCGTCCCCGTCGCGGTGTTCCTCGCGCTCCAGCGGTACTTCGTGCGTGGTCTCCTCGCCGGTGGGCTGAAGGGCTGAGGCCCCCAGCCCGAGGAAAGGAATGACAGATCAGCACCATCACCGATGTGGCGCGGGTGGCCGGGGTCTCGGTCGCCACGGTCTCCCGCGCCCTTCGGGGGCTTGACCGGGTCTCCCCCGAGACCCGCGAGCGTGTGCTGCGGGTGGCGGAGGACCTGCACTACGTGGCCTCCCCCACGGCCACCTCGCTCGCCTCGGGGCGCACCCGCGTCGTCGCGGTCGTCGCGCCCTTCCTGACCCGCTGGTTCTTCGCGACCCTGGTCAGCGCGATCGAGAAGAGCCTGCGGGCCCGCGGCCACCACGTCATCCTCTTCGACCTCGAGGACGACTCCTACGACCAGCGCCTGCCCCTCTCGCAGAACATGCTGTGGAAGCGGGTCGACGGCGTGATCACCCTCAACGTGCCGATGACCGACCGAGGAGGTCGAGCTCGTCGACCGGCTCGGGCTGCCCGCTGGTCGCCATCGGCTCACCCGTGCCCGACCGGGCCTGCGTCCGGATCGACGACAAGGCCGCCATGCGCACCGCCGTCGACCACCTCGCCGGCCTGGGCCACACCAGGATCGGCTACATCGGCGCCGTCCCCCAGAACGTCGCCCACATCCAGACCCCGCAGGACCGGCTCGAGGCCTTCCTCGAGGCCGTCGCCGACCTCGGCCTGGAGTGCGACGACGCCTGGATCCTCGGCTCGGACTGGACCGCCGAGGCCGCCGCCCGCGACAGCGCCGAGCTGCTCTCGCACGCGAAGCGGCCCACCGCCATCGTCGCCGCGTCCGACGAGATGGCGATCGGGGTGCGCGAGAGCGCCCGCCGGCTCGGCCTGCGCGTCCCCGAGGACCTGTCGATCATCGGCATCGACGACTTCGTGCTCTCCGGTGTGCTCGGCCTGACCACGGTGCGCCAGGACGTCGCCGGCCAGGGGCACGCCGCGGCCGACCTGCTGCTGCGGGCCCTGCTCGACGACGACGAGTCGACCGAGACGATCGTGATGCCGACCGAGCTGGTCGTGCGCGAGTCGACCGGCCCCGCCCTGCCGCTAGTTCCTCGGGGCGTCCTCGCTCGGCGAGCTCCTCGGGGTCGCGCAGGTAGGTCTTCTTGGCGAAGAAGAGCCGGTTGGCGGTCCAGGTGAGCGCCCAGAGCACCACGCCGATGCCGAGCAGCCAGGCGGCGATCGTGTACTGGATCGGGTCGCGGCCGGTGACCGGCAGGGTGAAGTAGAAGCACACCGCGGCACCGATGAACGGCAGCACGGTCGGCGTCACGAAGTGGTCCCGGTCGATCGGGTCCTTGCGCAGCACGAGCACGGCGATGTTGACGATGGTGAACACCCCGAGCAGCAGCAGCGCGGTGGTGCCGCCGAGCGCCGGCACGACGTCGCTGTCGCTGGTGCTGACGAAGTAGATCAGCCCGAAGGCGATCGCCGTGGTGAAGATGATGGCGACCCACGGCGTCTGCCGGCCCTTGTGCACCCACCCCAGTGGCGGGCGGCAGCACGTCCTGGCGGGCCATGCCGTAGAGCAGCCGGCTGGCCATCAGCATGTTGATCAGCGCCGAGTTGGCCACCGCGAACATCGCGATGAACGGCATCACCTTGTCGATCGGGAAGTCGGGCAGCCCGGCCGAGACGACCTTGGTCAGCGGCGTGTCGCCCTCACCGAGCTCGCGCGACCGGCACCAGCGCGACCGCGAAGATCGCGACGAGCACGTAGATGACGCCGGTGATGCCGATGCCGGTCAGCATCATCTTCGGGAAGTTGCGCACCGGGTCCTTGGTCTCCTCGGCCATGTTCACGGCATCCTCGAAGCCCACCATCGCGAAGAAGGCGATCGAGGTCGCCGCCGTGATCGCGAGGAAGACGTTCTTGTCGCCCGAGGTGTCGAACACGGTCACCTGCGAGAAGTCGGCCTTGCCCCCGGTCGCGGCGTAGACGCCGACGAAGATGACCAGCAGCAGGCCGGAGAGCTCGACGATGGTGAGCACGACGTTGGCCTTGACGCTCTCGCCGACCCCGCGGAAGTTGACCGCCGCCACCAGGAGCATGAAGCCCAGCGCGATGCCGAGCACCAGGGTGCTGTTCTCGGCGTCGAGCCCGAAGCCGTCGGCGAAGTTCGGCGGCGAACGCGTTGCGACGCCGTCGACGCCGAGGTGATGCCCGAGCACATCACGGTGAAGGCGACGAGGAAGGTCACGAAGTGGATGCCGAACGCCTTGTGCGTGTAGAGGGCGGCGCCGGCCGCCCTGCGGGTACTTCGTGACGAGCTCGAGGTAGCTGAACGCGGTGACGAGGGCGATCGCGAAGGCGACGATGAACGGCGCCCAGGCCGCTCCCCCGACCTCGCTGGCCACCCGGCCGGTGAGCGCGTAGACCCCGGTGCCGAGGATGTCGCCGACGATGAACAGCAGCAGCAGCCTGGGGCCGATGGCGCGCTTGAGCTCGGTGCTGCTCCTCACCCTCGACGTGCGGTTCGTCGTGATCCACCGTCGCGCTCATGGTGCCCTCCCGGCCAGACCGCGGACGCCGGACGACGCCCTCATCGGCCCACTCTGGCGTGCCCAGACCGGCCCCGGCAACCTTTGGGTGCAGACGAATCTGGCTCAGACGTCGATGCGCTCGCGGTCGAGGGCGTGGGCGGAGTCGATGATGAAGTCCTTGCGCGGGCCGACGTCGCCGCCCATGAGCAGCTCGAAAACACCTGCGGCCGAGTCGAGGTCGGCTGCGGTGACCTTGCGCAGGGTGCGGTGGTGGGGGTCCATCGTCGTCTCGGCGAGCTGGTCGGCATCCATCTCGCCCAGGCCCTTGTAGCGCTGCAGCGGCTTGGTCTTCTTGCCCCGCTTGGTCAGCGACGCCATGGTGCGGCGCATCTCGGCCTCGGAGTAGGTGTAGATGACCTCGTTGGCCTTGGACCCGGGGTTGACCACCTCGATGCGGTGCAGCGGCGGCACCGCGGCGTAGACCCGGCCGGCCTCGACGAGGGGGCGCATGTAGCGGAAGAACAGGGTGAGCAGCAGGGTGCGGATGTGGGCGCCGTCGACGTCGGCGTCGGTCATGATGATGACCTTGCCGTAGCGCGCCGACTCGAGGTCGAAGGTGCGCCCCGACCCCGCGCCGATGACCTGGATGATGGCCGCGCACTCGGCGTTGCCGAGCATGTCGGTGACCGAGGCCTTCTGCACGTTGAGGATCTTGCCGCGGATCGGCAGCAGCGCCTGGTGGTCGCTGCTGCGGGCCAGCTTGGCGGTGCCCAGCGCGCTGTCACCCTCGACGATGAACAGCTCGGTGCGCTCGACGTCGGTGCTGCGGCAGTCGGCGAGCTTGGCCGGCAGCGTCGAGGACTCCAGGGCGGTCTTGCGGCGCTGGGTCTCCTTGTGCAGCCGCGCGCTGATCCGCGACTTCATCTCGGAGGTGACCTTCTCGAGCAGGAGTGCCGCCTGCTGCTTCTCACCGCGCCTGGTCGAGACCAGCCGCTCGGTGAGCTCCTTCTCGACGACGCGCGCCACGATGGCGCGCACGGCGTTGGTGCCGAGCACCTCCTTGGTCTGGCCCTCGAACTGCGGCTCGGCCAGGCGCACGGTGACCACCGCGGTCAGCCCGGCCAGGGCGTCGTCCTTCTCGAGCTTGTCGCTGCCCACCTTGAGCCGGCGCGCGTTGAGCTCGAGCTGGCGGCGCAGCACCTTGAGCAGGGCCTGCTCGAACCCGGCCAGGTGGGTGCCACCCTTGGGGGTGGCGATGATGTTGACGAACGAGGTGACCCTGGTGTCGTAGCCGGTGCCCCAGCGCACCGCGACGTCGACGGCGCACTCGCGCTCGACCTCGGTGGGGCTCATGTGGCCCTTGGCGTCGAGCACCGGGACGGTCTCCTTGAACGTGCCGGTGCCCTGCAGCCGCCACACGTCGGTGACCGCCGGGTCGGGCGCCAGGAACTCGCAGAACTCCGAGATGCCGCCGTCGTGGAGGAAGACCTCCTCGGTGGGCTCCTCGCCGCGCAGGTCGCGGATGACGATGGTCAGCCCCGGCACGAGGAACGAGGTCTGGCGCGCGCGGGCGACCAGGCCGTCGAGGTCGAAGGTGGCGTCGCGCAGGAAGATCTGCTGGTCGGCCCAGTAGCGCACCCGGGTGCCGGTGACCCCGCGGCGGGTGCTGCCGATGACCTCGAGCTCGCTGATGTCGACGTAGGGGGTGAACTGGTGCTCGGGGTCCTTGGTGCCCTTGGCGCCGGCGACGTCGGAGAAGACCCCGGGCTCGCCGCGCCGGAAGCTCATCGCGTAGGTCTTGCCGCCGCGGTCGACCTCGACGTCGAGCCGGGAGGACAGCGCGTTGACCACCGACGCGCCCACGCCGTGCAGACCGCCGGATGCCGTGTACGACCCGCCGCCGAACTTCCCACCTGCGTGCAGCCGGGTGTAGACCAGCTCGACCCCGGTCAGGCCGGTGCGCGGCTCGATGTCGACCGGCACGCCGCGGCCGTTGTCGCGGACCTCCACCGAACCGTCGTGGTGGAGGGTCACCTCGACACGGTCGCAGTGCCCGCCCAGCGCCTCGTCGACGGCGTTGTCGATGATCTCCCACAGGCAGTGCATGAGCCCGCGCGAGTCGGTGGACCCGATGTACATGCCGGGACGCTTGCGGACCGCCTCGAGCCCCTCGAGCACCTGGAGGTGGTGGGCGGTGTACTCGGACGCGGACTTGGTCGTCGCGGCCTTCTTCGCAGCGGTCGTCGGCACGTCACGCAGGGTAGTCGCCCCGTCCGACGGCCCCCGACAGGCGCACCGGGGCGGCGCGGGCGGGTCCGTCGAGGGTCCCCCGAACGGGCGACCGGACCCCCGCGACAAGGTCACGATCCGGACATGACGGGGGCCACACGGGCACACCCTGCACGGAGGGAAGCATCAGACGTGCTTGACTGTTGCAACGCCTGCCATCCACCACGGGGCGTACGGCAACCGAGCAGCCACCGAGCAGAACCACCGAGCGAGCCGAGGAGGCCCGACGTGAACGCCGCACTGGCACCGACCCTGACCGCAGCGGACCGTTGCGACCGCTGCAGCGCCCAGGCATACGTGCGCGCCACGCTCCACGCCGGTGGAGAGCTCCTCTTCTGCGCGCACCACGGCCGTGAGCACATTCCCGCCCTCGTCGACCTGGCCGACATCCACGACGAGAGCGAGCGTTTGATGGAGCCCAGCTCGGTCGGCGGTAGCTCCGACTGACGTGGAGTCCGTCTCCGACGGCCTCGGCTCGCTGGTCCCGCCGCTGCTGATCGTCGTCGGCCTGCTCGGCATCGTCGTGCCGGTCCTGCCCGGCCTGGTCCTGGTGCTCGCCGGCGTGCTCGTCTGGGCCCTGATGGAGGGCTCGGCACTGGCCTGGGGCGTCTTCGCGGTGAGCGCGGTCGTGGCCGTCGCGGGCTACGTGCTGCAGTACACCCTTCCCGGCCGCCGGATGCGTGAGCGCGGGGTGAGCTCCTCGACCCTGTTCCTCGCCGTCGGGATGGGCATCGTCGGCTTCTTCGTGATCCCGGTCGTCGGGGCGATCGTCGGCTTCGTGCTGGGCATCTTCCTGGTCGAGCTGGGCCGAAGCCGTGACCGCGCGCAGGCCTGGACCCGCACCAAGCACGCCCTCGTGGCCGTGCTGCACAGCATGGGGATCGAGCTGGCCGCCGGCCTGGTCATCACGGCGCTCTACGTCGCGGGCGTCGTGGCGTCCTGACGCCGGGGCTCACCAGTTGTTCTGGCGGCGCTCCCAGCGCTCGTCGAGCCGCTCCATGAACGAGCTCTTGCCCTTCTTGCGCCCGCCCTTGGCCCGCACCTCGGTGGTGCCGTCACCGCGGACGACGCCGAGGCGGGCCCGTCGCGGCGGGGTGGCGGCGAAGACGGCGGAGGCGACCATCAGGGCGAAGCCCAGGGCGCCGACCCACATCGTGGTGTTGACGCCGACGAGCACCAGACCGAGACCGGCGATGACACCGACCGCGCCGACCAGCCATCGCCGTCGCTGCAGCGAGGCGAGCGAGCTGCCCTGCATCTGCGAGGCGAACTTGGGGTCCTCGGCAGCGAGCGCCTGCTCCATCTGTTCGAGCATCTTCTGCTCGTGCTCTGAGAGGGGCACAGATCCTCCCGTGGTCGGCCCGAGGCACCCGGTGGGCACCCCTATGTTGTCCTCTGAGCTCTCAGGATAGGTCTCGCGGTGCCCGCGCGGAAGCGGATGTGTCACGTTGGATGAGACTGGCCGGTCTCACCGACCCCGAACCGAACCTGGAACGGGCCCGGTCGACCGCCTTGTCGGCGTCGCGCCACCCGTGCTCGGGCTCGCCGATGACCCCCTGGATGGGCGCGTGGGCGGCCTCGACGAGCTTCTCCAGGCGCACCCCGACCAGGCGGATCCGGGCGCGCTGGAGGCCCAGGGCGTCGAAGAGACCGACGGCCGCCTCGTGGATGGCGCGGCCGCTGTCGGTCGGCTCGCGCAGGGTGCGCGACCGGGTGATCGTGGTGAAGTCGCTGAACCGCACCCGCAGGGTGACGGTGCGCCCGGTGAGCCCGGCGGCCCGCAGCCGGGCCGCGGTGCGCTCGCTGAGGGCCAGCAGCCGTCGGTGGATCTCGGCCGCGTCGTCGATGTCGTAGTCGAAGGTCTGGTCGCTGCCGATGCTCTTCTCGCGCTGCTCGCGCTCGACCGGGCGGGGGTCACGGCCCCAGGCCAGCTCGTGGAGGTGGTGCCCGGTGGCCTCGCCGAGGCCCCGCACGAGGGTGGCCAGGGGGGTGTGCGCGATGTCGGCGACGGTGCGCAGGCCCAGGCGCACCAAGGCCTCCTCGGTGCGCTCCCCGACCCCCCAGAGCGCGCCGACGGGCAGCTGCTGCACGAACGGCACCACCTCGTCGCGCGGCACGACCACCATCCCGTCGGGTTTGGCCAGACCGGAGGCGAGCTTGGCGACGAACTTGGTCGGGGCGACACCGACCGAGCAGGTGATGCCCTGCTCGTCGTGCACGGTGTCGCGCACGTGCTGGCCGATCACCGCAGGGCTGCCGAGCAGCCGCACCGCGCCGGACACGTCGAGGAAGGCCTCGTCGAGCGAGAGCGGCTCGATGACCGGGGTCACCGAACGGAAGGTCTCCATGACGGCCGCCGAGATCGCGGCGTAGAGCGAGTGGTCGGGCGGGAGCACCGTGGCCTGCGGGCAGAGCCGCCGGGCGCGGGCCATCGGCATCGCCGAGGTGACCCCGAAGCGGCGCGCCTCGTAGGTGGCCGAGAGCACCACGCCCCGGTTGCCGCCGCCGATGATGACCGGCGTGCCGACCAGGTCGGGGTGCGAGAGCAGCGTCGCGGACGCGTAGAAGGCGTCCATGTCGACGTGCAGCACCGTGCAGCCGGTGTCGTCCGGCGGCTCGCTGGAGTCGCGGGTGGGGAGGGCGAACTGTCGACGGCTCATGGGCGGCCCCCGGCGAGGTCAGTCCCGGGTCGCGAGGACGTGGCGCACGCTGCCCAGGTCGCCGAGCAACGGGTGGTCGGGGTGGTGGCTCGCGACGTCCTCGAGCTCGAGGAGGGCGGCCCGGTCGGCCTCGGAGTCGACCAGGGCGGACGGCACGAGGTCGCTGAAGATGCGCACGCCGTGGCTCTCGACCGTGGTGAGGCCGTGGGCGGCGAGCAGCGCGCGCACGGCGGTCTCGTCGAACCGGCGGGGTGCGGGGTCGTCGTCGCCCCAGCGGCCGTCGGGCCGCTCGAGGATCGCCCGGGCGCGGGCGAACTGCCCGGCCAGGGCGCGCGCCAGCGCGGCGGGCAGGCGCTGCGCCACGACGAGCGAGAGGGTGCCGCCGGGAGCGAGGACGGCGGCGATGTTGGCCAGCGCGGCATCCGGGTCGTCGACGACCTCGAGGGTGCCGTGCAGGCAGACCAGGTCGTAGGCGGGCCGCCGGCCGTCGGCGCCGAGCTCGCCGACGGTGTCGGTGTCGCCCTGCACGGGGTGGATGCGCTCGGAGGTGCCGGTCTCGGCGGCCCGGCGCTGCAGCGAGGCCAGGGCGTCGGGGCTGGGGTCGACGACGGTGACGTCGTGGCCGGCCGCGGCGAGCGGGACGGCGGTGCCGCCGGTGCCCCCGCCGAGGTCGAGCACCCGCAGCGGGCGCCCGAGGTCGGCGCTGCGGCGGGCCGCGAGGGTGTCGAGCGCCGTCTGGACGGCCGCCGTGCGCAACCCGGGCTGGGCGCCCGCGCGGCGGTGTCGGCCACGCTCGTCGGACACGGCGGGACTCCTTCGAGGTGCGGGTGCGCAGCGGGTCGGTACGTCGCAACCACCCTAGTGTCCGGAGCTGCCGGGGCTGGCGTGCCACAGCTTGCGCGAGGGAAGTGCTGCGGCCGGGGCCTCGGGCACCACGACGGGCGAGGCGCCGCGGCCCGAGCGCGGGTCGACCCCGGGCGGGCGGATGTCGGCGTACGGCGACTGCTTGAACCCCGAGGCGTGCACGAGCACCCGACGGCCGGTTCGGGCGTCGCTCTCGCGGGCGGCCGCCTCGGCGGCCTCGGCGCGGGCCACGGCATCGGCCTCCCCCGCGGCGATCGCGGCCGTGCACCCGCTCGAGGCCGCCGAGCTGCCAGGCGTCCCAGAGGGCGGCGAGCTCCCAGGCGCCGGTGGCCCGGATCGAGACCCCGCGGTCGCCGGTGCGGCGCAGCACCCCGCGCACGAGGAGCAGCCACGAGTGGAAGACGACCCCGGCGTAGGGGCCCTGCACGTCTTCGAAGAAGGTGCAGTCGGACGGGCCGGTGGAGTCGTCGAGGGTGAGGAAGACGACCCGGCGCCCGGAGCGCACCGGCGGGGTCTGGGTGGCGACCTTGACCCCGGCCACCCACACCTCGCTGCGGCTGCGGGCGGCGAGCAGGTCGCGGCTGCGGGTGACCCCGAGCGCCCGCAGCAGCGGGGCGTAGAACTCGACGACGTGCGCCGACACGTCGAGGCCGAGCACGTCGAGCTCGGCGCGCACCCGCTCGGGGCCGGTCATCTCGGGCAGCCCGGCGCCGGCGCCCAGCTGCGGCCGGTCACCGAGGTCGAGGGTCAGCTGGGTCGGCTGCTCGGCTGCCGGCACGACCTCGCGGGCCGCCTGCGACTGCGCCGCGGCCCGCTCGCGCACGTCGACCCGCTCCCCCGCCACCTCGCGCGACGGCGCGATGCTCGGGATGGCGAGCCGCCGGCTGCTGCGCGGCGGCGCCCCGCCCCCGCGCTCCCACCGCTCGAGCTCGGCGACGTGCAGCAGCAGGTCGCGCCGGGTGACCCGGCCGCGCCGGCCCAGCCCGCCGCCGCCCATGCCGTGCAGGCTGTCGAACGCCCCGGCGAGCACGAGCCGCTCGGTGACCGGGCGGCTCACCCGGGCGCGGGTCCAGAAGTCGCCGAGGTCGGCGTAGGGCTGCCCGGCCACGACCCTGGCCACCTCGGCCCCGCTGATCCCCTTGACGTCGGCGAGCGAGAGCCGGATGCCGTACGGCTGGCGGGCGCGCCGCCAGGCCGGCAGCCCGGCCTCCGGGTCGGGGGCGCCGGCCTGGGTCGGGGCGCCGGCCTCGGGCGTCGGGGCCGGCACCGGCATCCGGCTCGTCGACCCGCTCGATGCGGTAGGTCTCGCGCGAGGCGTTGACGTCGAGGCCGAGCACCGGGATGCCGAAGGAGCGGGCGTCGTCGAGCAGCAGCCGCTTGGGGTACATGCCGGGGTCGTGGGTGAGGATGCCGGAGAGGAAGGCCGCGGGGTGGTGGGTCTTCAGCCACGCCGAGTGGAAGGTGGGCAGGGCGAAGGCCGCGGCGTGCGCCTTGCAGAAGCCGAAGCTGGCGAAGGACTTCAGCACCTCCCAGATCCGGTCGCGGTCCTCGCGCCGAGTAGCCCCGGGCCTTCGCCGCCGGCCGCCACCACGCCTCGACGTCGGTCTGGCCCTGCGGGGTGCCCATGCTGCGGCGCACCTCGTCGGCCTGGGCGAGGGTGACGCCGGTGGTCTCGGCGACGATGAGCAGCACCTGCTCGTGGAAGACGACGACGCCCTCGGTCTCCTCGAGCGCCGGGATCAGGCTGGGGTGCAGGAAGCGGCGCTCGCTCCAGCCGTGCCGGCTGTTGAGGAACGGCGTGATCATGTCGGACTTGACCGGGCCGGGCCGGAACAGCGAGATGTCGACGATCAGGTCGTCGAACCGGCTCGGGCCGAGCTTGCCGACGAGCTCGCGCTGGCCGGGGCTCTCGATCTGGAACATGCCCAGGGTGCGGGTGGTGCGGATCAGCTCGTAGGTGGCGGGGTCGTCGTGCGGCACCTGGGCCTCGTCGTCGAGGTCGATGTGCTCGCCCGAGACCCGCGCCACCTCGGCGACGGCGTGGGCCATCGACGACTGCATCCGGATGCCGAGCACGTCGAGCTTGAGGAAGCCCAGGGTCTCGACGTCGTCCTTGTCGAACTGGCTCATCGGGAACCCGATCCAGCTCGCCTCGACCGGGGTGCGGTCGAGCAGCCCGGCGTTGGAGAGCACGACGCCGCACGGGTGCAGCGCGATGTGCCGGGGCAGGCCGTCGAGGGCCTCGACGAGGTCGAAGAAGGCGGCCATCCGCGGGCTGTCGAGGCCGCGGCTGCGCAGCTCGGGCAGGTCGGCGATGGCGTGCCGGGCGTCCTTGGCACGGATGTGCGGGAACGCCTTGGCGATCTCGTCGACCTCGACCGGCGGCAGCCCGAGCGCGGCGCCGACGTCGCGCACGGCGTGGCGCACCTTGTAGGTGTCCATCATCGACACGCAGGTGACCCGCTCGCCGCCGAAGCGGGTGAGCACCGCCTCGTAGATCTCGGTGCGGCGGGCCGACTCGACGTCGACGTCGATGTCGGGCAGCTCGGCGCGCAGCGGTGAGCAGAACCGCTCCATGAGCAGCCGGTGCCGGATCGGGTCGACCCCGCTGATGCCGAGCAGGTGGTTGACCAGGCTGCCGGCCCCCGAGCCGCGGGCCGCGACCCGCACCCCCCGGGCCCGGATCAGGTCGGTGACCTCGGCGACGGTGAGGAAGTAGGTGGGGTAGCCCAGGGTGTCGACGACCGCGAGCTCCTCGTCGAGCCGGGCGAGCACGACCTGTCGCTCGGCGTCGCTCGCCCCGGGGTAGCGCCGGCCGACCGCGTCGCGGCAGCGCTGGGCGAGCACCTGCATCGGGTCGGTGCCGGGGGCGATGCCGAGCACCTCGGCCTCGGGCAGGTGCACCGCGCCGATGCCGAGGTCGTGGCGGGCCTGCTGGGTGCACTCGTCGGCGACCAGGGCGGTCATCGCGACGAGTCGGTCGGCGCGGGAGCGGTCGCCACCGGTGACCTCGAGGGCGCTGGCGTGCATCGCCGCGGTGTCGGCGAGGTGGCCGGCGTCGGTGACCCGGTCGAGGTGGCGTGAGTCGAGCACGACGAGCCGGCGGGCGGCGTCGAGCAGGTCGACGGTGCGCACCTGCTCGGGGTCGGCGTGGCGCACCGCGGCGGTGAGCACGGCGGGGAGGCCGGCGGCGTCGGCCAGGGCGAGCAGGTGGGCCGCGTGCGAGCGGCACCCGGGAGTGCCCTCCGGCCCACCGTGGTGGACGACCTCGACGGCGAGCCCGTCGCGCGGCAGCAGCGCCCGCCAGGTGGCGAGCAGGTCGCGGGCCCGCTCGCGTCGCCCGGCGAGCACGGCCCGGCCGACGTCGGAGTCGGGGCCGAGCAGCACGAGCAGCCGGCTCGGCTCGCGCTCCCCTCCCGGGTCGTGCGCGGTGCCAGCGGTTTCGCCGCCCGATGCCGTGCCGGAACCGTGGGCAGGTCGCACGGAGTCGGGGTCGGCGGGGTGGGCCCAGGTGGCGAGCAGGTCGGGGCTGGTGACCGGCACGCCCCGCTCACCACGCAGGTGGGTCTCGGTGACCAGGCGGCACAGCGCCGCCCAGCCGACCCCGGGAGCCGTGCCACCGCCCCGGCCGCGGGCCAGCACGGTGACCCGCGGGCGCCGGGGGTCGACGATCGCACCCCCACGCACCGGGGTGCGCGGACGCGGACGGGGGCGCCCGGCATCCGACCCGGATGCCGGGCCGCCGGCGGTCCCGCTGGCCGCCGGGCCCGGCACGAGCGGCTCGACGGCGAGGTCGACGCCGAGCACCGGCGCGACGCCGGCGCGGCCGCACGCCGTGGCGAACCGGATCGCACCGTAGAGCCCGTCGCGGTCGGTGAGCGCGAGCGCGCCCTGGCCGTGGTCGGCGGCACGCTCGACGAGGCGCTCGGGCATCGAGGCGCCGTAGCGCATCGAGAACCCCGAGGCGACGTGGAGGTGGGCGAACCCGGGCATCGCGCCCTCAGGCCGAGCGGACGGGGACCAGCCGCCGCGGCCGGTGCACCGACGGCACGCCGAGGCGGCCGGCGGCGAGGTCGACGAAGGTCTCGGCGTCGCGCAGCAGGTCGTCGGCCTCGCGGGCGGTGACCCGCACCAGCCCGGTCTCGACCCCGACCCGCTGCCCGGTGGCGGCGGCGAACCGCTGCGCCCACTCGGTGAGCTCGGGGGCCACCTCGGCGGTGAGCGCCCAGACGTCGTGCGGGCCGTCGCCGCCGGAGGCGAGCCCGGCGCCCGGGCGGGTCGCCGAGCGGGCGGCGACGAGCGCGGCCCCGGCCCGCAGCGCGGCGAGCGAGGCGGCGAGGTAGCGCGCGGAGGCGGACGGGGCGGCGTACCCGCTGGTGACCGCCTCGCGGGAGCGGTCGAGGAGGTCGAGGGTGGTGGTGGCGTGGCTCATCGGGGTCTCCTCGGTCGTCGTACGGGTTCAGTCGTGGGCTCGCAGCAGGAGCCAGTGGTCGTCGTCGCGGCCGAGGTCGAACACCCCGGCCGACCCCGAGGGCGGGCGGGCCTCGACCCGCCAGACCCGGCGCTGCGGGCTGGGCAGGCCGGGCAGCCCCGGCCCGCTGGGCTGGTCGCCGACCTCGCGCCACCAGGCCCGGCGCTCCTGCCAGGAGTCGAGCACCGCGCACACGGTGTAGCGCCGCCCGCGCCAGACGAAGTCGCGCGGGCTGTCGACCTGGTCGGCCCCCCGGACGACGACGGGGTCGTGGTGTCGACGCGTCACGGGCACCTCCGGTGGGCAGGACGGAATCGCCGACCGACCCCCGCAAGGGCCCTCGGGTGCGACGAGACCAGTGGACTGGTGGACTGGTTGTCGAACACCTGTTCGACTTCGACCACTGTAACCCCGGCTCCCGACACCGCGTCAAGCCCGTCGGGCGCGGCGTCCGCGACACGCCGGGAGCAGCCGGGCGACCGGTCGCGGGCGGTGCGCCACCACGGCATCCAGCGCGTCGGCTCGAACGCTCCCGGCGCGGGTGCGCGTCACTACGCTGGCCCCATGACCCCAGAGCCGGGCGAGCCGGCACCGTCGCGCGACCTGTCCGGCCACCCCGGCGTCCGGTCGGTCATGGACACCCTGGCGCTGCACCACCTGACGCCCGAGGTGCGCCACCTGCCCCTCGCCGTGCGCACGGCGAAGGCGGCCGCCGAGGCCCTGGGCGTCTCCCCCGCCGAGATCGCCAACAGCCTGGTCTTCGTCTCGACCACGCACGACGGTGACGTGCAGCCGCTGCTCGTGCTCGCCTCGGGCGGCCACCGGGTCGACGTCGACAAGGTCGCCGCGCTCGCCGGCCTGGCGCGCATCGAGCAGGCCGACCCGGCGTTCGTGCGCGAGCACACCGGGTTCGCCATCGGCGGCGTCGCCCCGGTCGGCCACCCCCACCACATCCGCACCATCATCGACGTCACCCTCGGGCGCTACGCCACGGTGTGGGCTGCCGCCGGGCACAGCCACTCGGTGTTCGCGACGACCTACGACGAGCTGATCCGGATCACCGGCGGCCAGCCGATGGACGTCGCCTGAGCCGTTCCGCGTGGCCCGAGCGCTCAGCCGACGGCGGCCTTCACCAGCGCCACGACCTGCTTCTCGACCGTCGGGCTCCACTTGAGCATCGCGTACGAGGTCGGCCAGAAGTCGCCGTCGTCGAGGTTCGCGGCGTCCTGGAAGCCCAGCGTCGAGAAGCGGTACTTGAACTTGCCCGAGTCCTGGAAGAAGACCACGACCTTGCCGTCGGCGTTCGCGTAGGCGGGCATGCCGTACCAGGTCTTCGGCTCCAGCTCGGGGGCGTTCGAGGTGATGGCCACGTGCACGCGCTCGGCGAGCGCCCGGTCGTCCGGCGCCATCTTGGCGATGGCGTCGAGCACGGCCTGCAGGCCGTCGGCCTTCTTGGCACCCTTCTTGCCCTCGGCGCGCAGCTCCGCGGCGCGCTCCTTCATCGCGGCGCGCTCCTGCGCGCTGAACCCGTCGCCGGTCTCGCTCTTCGTGGCGGTCATGGTGCTCTCCCTCTCGACGTGGCCGGCTCGCTGCCGACCTCCTCGCTGAAGGCTAGGACCGCAACGGCCCCCGCGCTTCTCGATTCCTGACCGGATGCCGCGGCGCGCGACGATCTGACCCGGGCGGTCACCTCATCGGGTGATGCCCACGGCTCAGGGTGTCGCGGCCCGGAGCTCGAGGTTCTCGAACACCTCCAGCGTGGCCGTCGACCGGTTCATGGTGATGAAGTGCAGGCCGGGCGCACCCTCGTCGAGCATCCGCTGACCCAGCTCGGTCGCGATCTGCACCCCGACCGACCGCACGGCCGCCGGGTCGTCCTTGACGGCCTCGAGCCGCGCGACGACCGCCGGCGGCAGCGGGGTGCCCATCAGCTCGGACATCCGGGTGATCTGCCGCAGGTTGGTGACCGGCATCAGGCCCGGCGTGATCGGCAGCTCGCGCCGCGCCGCCACCCGGTCGCGCAGCCGCAGGTAGCTGTCGGCGTCGAAGACCATCTGGGTGATCGCGAAGCTCGCACCGGCATCCGCCTTGCGCACCAGCACCTCGACGTCGTGGTCGAGGTCGGGGCTGTCGGGGTGCACGTCGGGGAACGCGGCGACGCCGATGGTGAAGTCGCCGAGCGGGCGGATCAGCGCGACGAGCTGGTCGGCGTGGTCCAGGCCCTCGGGGTGCGGGGTCCACTGCCCGCGCACGTTGCCCGGCGGGTCGCCGCGCAGGGCGAGGATGTTGCGCACGCCCGAGGCGGCGTACTGCCCCACCACCTGGCGCACCTGGTGCACCGACGCCCCGACGCAGGTGAGGTGCGCGAGCGGGGTCAGCGAGGTCTCGTCGGCGATCCGGCCGGTGACCCGCACGGTGCGGTCCTGGGTGGTGCCGCCGGCGCCGTAGGTGACCGACACGAAGGCCGGGCGCACCCGCTCCAGCTGGCGGATGGCCAGCCACAGCGCGGCCTCGGACTCGTCGTCCTTGGGCGGGAAGAACTCGAAGCTGATCGACGGCTCGGCCTGCGCCAGGAGCGCCGGGATGGACCTGACGAGGTGCTCGGGCCGTCCCCCTCCTCCGTGGTGCGCCATGGCGGTGAGGGTAGCCCAGCGGCCACGCCGTAGGCTCTGGGCACCCGTCATTCGACCGCCGCGCCGGGGTCGCGTCAGGAGGTCCTCCGTGCCCAGCCCGCTCGACGGCGTCGACCTGCGCCGCCGCGTGCAGCAGTGCCTCGACGCCGAGCTGGCGACCCAGGCCGCGGTGCTCGCCGAGCTGGGCCCGGACGTCGACGACCTGCTCACGGCGGTCGCCGACCTGCTGCGCGGCGGCAAGCGGCTGCGGGCGGCCTTCCTCTACTGGGGCCACCGGGCCGCCGGGCCGCCCCGACTCCGACGCCCTCGTGCGGCTGGCGAGCGCCATGGAGCTGTTCCAGGCCGCCGCGCTGATCCACGACGACGTCATGGACGACTCCGACACCCGCCGCGGGATGCCGGCCGCGCACCGCGCGCTCGCCACCCGACACACCGCGCGCGGCTGGGCGGGCGACGAGGACCGGTTCGGCCTCGCGGGCGCGGTGCTCGCCGGCAACCTCTGCCTGACCTGGACCGACGCGGTCTACGCGACGTGCGGCCTGCCCGAGGCCGACCTCGAGCGCGGCCGCCCGGTCTTCGACCTGATGCGCACCCAGCTGATGGCCGGCCAGTTCCTCGACGTCGTCGAGTCGATGCGGCCGTGGGAGGGCGTCGCCGACGACGAGCGGGTCGAGCGGGCCGGGCGGGTGATCCGCTACAAGAGCGCGAAGTACACCGTCGAGCACCCGCTGCTGATCGGGGCGACGACCGGCGGCCTCGACGCCGCCGGCGTGCAGGCCCTGTCGCGCTACGGCCTCGACCTCGGCCGGGCCTTCCAGCTGCGCGACGACCTGCTCGGCGTCTTCGGCGACCCCGCTGAGACCGGCAAGCCCGCCGGTGACGACCTGCGCGAGGGCAAGCGCACGGTGCTGCTGGCCCACGCCCTCGCCGGCACCGACGACGCGGGCGCGCCGCGGGTCGAGGCCATGCTCGGCCGGCCCGACCTCGACGCCGACCAGGTCGACGAGCTGCGGGCGGTCATCGACGGTTCCGGCGCGGTGGCGCGGCTCGAGGACGAGATCGACGCGGCTGGCCGGCTCGGCCCGCGCGGCGCTCGAGGGGCCGGTCGGTCGACGCGCAGGCGCGTGAGGCGCTGCTCGACGCTGGTCGGCATCGCGACCGCCCGCTCCTCCTGAGCCCGCAGGGCGAGGGCCGAAGGGCTAGAAGGCCTCTTCCATCGCCCGGCGACGCACCTCGGTCTTGAACCCGGCCCGGATGGCGTCGAGTCGGCGCAGCCGGGCACCGGCAGCGTGTCGTCGGGCGGTGTGCAGCCAGCGCAGGATCTCGGTGTCGGACATCCCGCCGTCGGCCAGCACGGTGAAGGTGCCCTTGAGCGCGTGCAGCGGGCCCTCGTCGTCGATGAAGCCGGCGGGCACCGAGACCACCCGGCGCTCCCCGACCCGGTGGGACGAGCAGCTCGCGGTCCTCGACGAGCTTGCGCACCGACGCCAGGGGCAGGCCGAGCCGCTCCGCGATGTCGGGGATGGTCAGCCACGAGCCCGACGAGGGCCTCGAGGTCGTCAACGGGGTCGGGTCCGGCGTCCTGCGGTGCGTCGCTCACGCGAGCACAGGGTGCCACACGTGCCCCGGACACGCTGAGCGATCCGCGCCGGCCGCGGGAACGTCCGGCCGATCTCGGACGTCACTCCGGTACCGTGTGCCCCAAGGGCACTCAGTAACCACACTGCCATCCACAGCTGTCACAGGCAAGGAACGCGCCATGGTCATCTCCGCACCTCCCGCGACGCTGCCCCCCGTCGACGCTCGTCCCGCCTGCCCACGTCACGGCGGCGAACCCGGCCCCGCACGGCTGGACGAGCTACCGGGTCCGCCCGGGCGACACCCTCGTCGGCATCGCCGCCCGGTTCCGCACGACCGTGGCCGCGCTCGCCGCCCGCAACGAGGTCCGCAACCGGCACCAGATCATCGCCGGCACGCGTGCTCAGCGTGCCGCGCACCAGTCGCCGTCAAGCCCGCGTCGGCGCCGCGCCCGGCGCCGCGGCCGCGCGTCCACGTCGTGCGCAGACGGCGACACCCTGGGCGGCATCGCCGGCCCGTTACCGCGTGTCGCTGGCCTCCCTGCTCAAGACCAACCACCTCTCGGCCGGCGCGTTCATCCACCCCGGCCAGAAGGTCGTCGTGCGCCGGGCCGCGGCGACGGCGGCGCGCGGCCCGCCCACGCCAAGCACGACCACCGCCTACCGGGTGCGGTCCGGTGACACCCTCGGGGCGATCGCCGCGCGCCACCACACCTCCGTCGGCCGCCATCGCGCGCGCCAGCAAGGTCATCAGCAGCCGCGCGCTGATCCACCCGGGCCAGGTGCTGCGCGTGCCCGGCGCGGCGAGGTCGAGCACGAAGAGCTCGGTGCCCGACACCTTCAACGGCGTGAAGTACCCCCGGGCCGTCGCCGAGGCCGCCGCCCACAACCGGGCGGTCCTGGCCCGGCGCTCGGTGCCGAGCCGCAGCGAGACCAAGGCGATGATCATGCGCACCGCCCGCCAGCACGGCGTCGACACCCGCCTGGCCCTGGCCATCGCCTACCAGGAGTCGGGCTGGAACCAGCGCGCCGTCTCCCCCGCCAACGCCATCGGCGTCATGCAGGTCATCCCGCAGGCCGGCCAGTGGGCCTCGAGCCTGGTCGGGCGCCGGCTCGACCTGCTCAAGACCAGGACAACATCACCGCCGGCGTGGTCATGCTGCGGGCCCTGGGCCGCTCGACGAACAGCATGGAGAAGGCCGTCGCGGCCTACTACCAGGGCCTGGGTGCGCTGCAGAAGCACGGCATGTACAGCGACACCAAGCTGTACGTGCGCAACGTCATGGCCCTGCGCAAGATCCATGTGATGACCGGCGGTGGGTGACGGGACCGTGACCGGGACTACGTACACTCCTACGGTGTCATCCACCGGCGACGCGCTCATCGGGCGCACCCTCGACGGGCGCTACCGCGTGCTCCGTCGGCATCGCCGACGGCGGGATGGCGACGGTCTACCTGGCCGTCGACGAGCGGCTCGACCGCGAGGTCGCCCTGAAGGTCATGCGCCAGCACCTCGCCCACGACGAGAGCTTCGTCACCCGCTTCCGCCGCGAGGCCCGCTCGGCCGCCTCGCTCTCGCACCCCAACGTCGTCGCCGTCTTCGACCAGGGCGAGGACGACGGCACCATCTTCCTGGCGATGGAGTACGTGCCCGGCCAGACCCTGCGCGAGGTGATGCGCGCGGAGGGGCCGCTCTCGCCCCGGGCCGCCCTCGACATCCTGGAGCCGGTGCTGCGCGCGCTCGCCGAGGCGCACCCAACGGCCTGATCCACCGCGACGTCAAGCCCGAGAACGTCATCATCAACGACAACGGCACCGTCAAGGTCGCCGACTTCGGGCTGGCCCGGGCGGTGACCAGCCAGACCGTCACCAGCACCCAGGGCGTGCTGCTGGGCACCGTCGCCTACCTCTCCCCCGAGCAGGTCGAGCGCGGCATCGCCGACGCCCGCAGCGACGTCTACGCCGCCGGGCTGATGCTCTTCGAGATGCTCACCGGCACCAAGGCGTTCACCGGCGAGACCCCCATCCACGTCGCCTACCAGCACGTGCACGGCGGGGTGCCCACCCCGTCGAGCCGGGTCGCGCGGCTGCCGCCGGCCCTCGACGACCTCGTCGCCGTCGCCACCGCACGCGACCCCGACGAGCGGCCGGCCGATGCCGGGGAGTTCCTCGACCTGGTGCGGCGCACCCGGGCCGACGCTCCCCTCGGGCGCCCTCGACGCCCGACCGGCCGGCGTCGGCCGCCGATGGCCGCCGCCGCCCAGCCGACCTCGACCGCGGCGCTGCCCGTGCAGCGCGCGCGGGCGCGCCACGGACCACGCGCGGCGCTGGCGGCGTCGCCACCCGGTCGCGCTCCGAGACCCGGTCGCCATCGCCATCCCGCCGCCCCCGCTCGAGGGGCGGGTCGTCGCCGCCGGTGACGGCGCACCCCGACGGCGGCGCTGGTGGCCGGCCATCTCGGCATCCGCGCTCGTCGCCGGCGCTCACGGCGTGGTTCTTCCTGCTCGGGCCCGGGCGCCACGGCCACCGTGCCGTCGGTACAGGGCCGCACCCAGGCCGAGGCGGTCAGCGCGGTGCGCGACGGCGGCGCTCGACCCGAGGGTGTCCGAGGCGTTCAACGAGAAGGTGCCCAAGGGGGTGGTCATCTCCGCCGACCCGGGGCCGGCACGAACGTGCGCCGTGGCGCCGACGTCGCGCTCGTGGTGTCCAAGGGCCCCGAGCGGTATGCCGTGCCACCGATCGTCGGCATGACGCTCGCCGAGGCGACGGAGCGGATCGAGGCGGCCAACCTCGACGGTCGGCAAGGTCACCAAGGCGTTCAACGAGAAGGTGCCCGACGGGCCAGGTCGTCTCGGCCAAGCCCGGGCCGGGCGCGAGCCTGAAGAAGGGCACCGCGGTGGCGCTGACCGTGAGCAAGGGACGCAGCCGATCGACGTGCCCGACCTCACCGGCAAGCACCGCCACCAGGCGCCTCGCGCCAGCTGAGCGACCTCGGCCTGAAGGTCGACGCCACGAAGCAGCAGAACAGCGACACCGTCGGCCAAGGGCAAGGTGATCAGCCAGAGCCCGCGCGACGGCACCCTGTTCAAGGGCGACACGGTCACGCTCGTGGTGTCCAAGGGTCCGGTGCTGGTCGAGGTGCCCGACGTCGTCGGGCAGCAGCTCGACCAGGCCCGCAGCACCCTCGAGGCGGCCGGGTTCAAGGTCACCGTGCGGCGGGCCCTGGGCGGGTTCTTCGGCACCGTGCGGCTGCAGGACCCCTCCGGCGGCAGCAAGGCGCCCAAGGGCAGCACCATCACGCTGACGATCGTCTGAGCCCGCCGTGGCCGCTCCCGCCGGGCGCGCCCGGCTCGCGACGCTCCTGCTCGTCTGCGTCACGGCGGTGTGGGGGTCGACGTTCTTCCTCATCCACGACCTCGTCGAGCACGTGCCGCCGGCCGACTTCCTCGCCGTGCGCTTCGGCATCGCCGCCGTGGTGATGTTCGTGCTGTTCCGGCGCCAGACCCTGGCCCTGACCCGCCGCGAGCTGCGGATCGGCGTCGGTGCTCGGCGTGCTCTACGGCGTGGCCCAGGTGCTGCAGACCACCGGCCTGCAGCACACCGACGCCTCGGTGTCGGGCTTCATCACCGGCACCTACGTGGTGCTGACGCCGGTGCTCGGTGCGGTGCTGCTGCACGACCGGATCGGCCCGATCGACCTGGTTCGCCGTGGGCCTGGCGACGGCCGGGCTCGCCCTGCTGTCGCTGCACGGGCTTCGTCGGTCGGCATCGGCGAGGCGCTGACCCTGCTGTCGGCCCTGCTCTACGCCGGGCACATCGTCGCGCTCGGCCGCTGGTCGACGCCCGGCGCCGCCGTCGGGCTGGCCACCGTGCAGGCCGGCGTCATCACCGCTGGTGGCGGCGGTCGTGGCCGTGCCCGACGGGCTGACCCTGCCGCCGGACGGCGGCCAGTGGGCCTCGCTGCTCTACATGGCGCTGGTGGCCGGGGCGCTGGCCCTGTGGGCGCAGACCTGGGCCCAGGCGCACCTCACGGCCACCCGGGCCGCGATCGTCATGGCGCTGGAGCCGGTGTTCGCGGCGTTCTTCGCGGTGACGCTCGGCGGCGAGGGCCTGACCCGCCGGATGCTCGTCGGCGGGGCGCTCGTCGTGGCGGCGATGTACCTCGTCGAGCTGCGGCGACACCACGCGACCCGCAGGCGTCGGCGGCCGAGGAGCCACCCGTCGAGGCGCTCCACCACGACGTCTGAGCCGGGCTCCTTCGGGTCGGTGCCGTGGGGGTCCGGTCGAGCCATTGACCGTGCTCGCGCGGCGACCCTAACGTGGAAGCGCCGACCGGGCGGCGGTCGTCCGGTCCGCGTGGGAGGTGCCATGCTCGGCGACCACGACACCATCGCGACACTCGCGGTGAAGGACCTGCAGGTGGCCCGCGACTTCTACGAGAGGGTGCTCGGCCTCACGCCCCGAGATGATGTCCCCGAAGGCGTCCTCTACACCGCCGGCTCCGGCGCCTTCCTCGTCTACCCCTCGTCGTACGCGGGCACCAACAGGGCAACGGCGATGTCGTTCCAGGTCCCCGGGGACGCGCTTCGACGGCGAGATCGATGCGCTGCGCGACCACGGCGATGGAGTTCCAGACCTTCGACGCTCCCGGCCTCAGCTGGGACAACGGCGTCGCATCGATCCGGTGACGACTTCCGCGGCGTCTGGTTCGAGGACCCCGACGGCAACATCCTCAACGTCGAGACCGGTACCACGTAGGCCGGCTCAGGCGACGCGGGAACGCAGCAGGGCGGTCGCGGCGTCGACCGCCGCGTCGGTGCCCGCGTCGTCGACGTCGAGGTGCCACACGGCGCGCACCCGACCCGGCCCGACGGCATACGTGCGCACGCCGTGCTCGAGCAGCGCCGCGACGAACTCCGGTGCGGCCCACCCGACTGCACCCACGTCGAGCACGACGATGTTGGTCTCGACGGTGGCCGCGTCGACCGACTGCCGGCGCCGCCTCGGCGCACGCCTCGGCGAACCGGGCCGCGCGGGCGTGGTCGTCGGCGAGCCGCTCGACGTGGTGGTCGAGCGCGTGCAGACCGGCGGCCGCGAGGATGCCGACCTGGCGCATCCCGGCGCCGTAGCGCTTGCGCCAGACACGCGCCTCGGCCATCCGGTCGGCGGACCCGACGAGCACCGAGCCGACCGGCGCGCCGAGGCCCTTGGACAGGCAGACGCTGACGGTGTCGAACTGGCTGCCGTGGTCGGCCAGCGCCACCCCCGACGCCACGTGGGCGTTCCAGAGCCGGGCGCCGTCGAGGTGCATGGCGACGCCGACGGCCTGCGTGGCCCGTCCGCACCTCGCGGATGGCCTCGATCGGCTGCACCGTGCCGCCGCCGAAGTTGTGGGTGTTCTCGAGCACGACGAGCGCGGTCTCGACCTGGTAGGGCCCGACCCCGGTGGTGACGAGCGACATCGGGCCGGCCGGGTCGAGCAGGCCGCGCTCGCTGGGCCACGAGCGGCTCGTGATGCCCGAGAACGCCGCGGCCGCGCCGAGCTCGGCCCGCAGCACGTGCGCCTGCTGGTCGGCGACGAGCTCCTGGCCCGGGCTCACGTGCAGCCGCACGCCGAGCTGGTTGGCCAGCGAACCGGTCGGCGAGAACAGCCCCGCCTCGTGGCCGAGCAGCTCGGCGACCCGCTCCTCGAGCGCGCGCACGGTGGGGTCCTCGCCGAAGACGTCGTCGCCGACCTCGGCGTGCGCCATCGCCTCGCGCATCGCGCTGGACGGGGTGGTCAGGGTGTCGGAGAGGAGGTCGGCGTGCACCGGTCAGTCCTGGTTGAGCATCTCGGCGACGAGGAACGCCAGCTCCAGGCTCTGCTGGTGGTTCAGCCGCGGGTCGCACACCGACTCGTAGCGCAGGTTGAGGTCGGCGTCGAGGATCTTCTCCGAGCCGCCGATGCACTCGGTGACGTCGTTGCCGGTGAGCTCGACGTGGATGCCGCCGGGCACGGTGCCGAGCGCCCGGTGCACCTCGAAGAAGCCCTCGACCTCCTCGACGACGTCGTCGAAGTCGCGGGTCTTGTAGCCCGAGGCCGACTCGTAGGTGTTGCCGTGCATCGGGTCGCAGACCCAGGTGACCGACGCGCCGGATGCCGTGACCTTCTCGACGATGGTCGGCAGCGCCTCGCGGATGCGGCCGGCCCCCATGCGGGTGATGAAGGTGAGCCGGCCGGGCTCGCGCTCGGGGTCGACCTTGTCGATGATCCGCAGCAGGTCGTCGGTGTCGGCGTTGGCGGAGACCTTGACTCCCACCGGGTTTCGCACCGACGCGACGAAGTCGATGTGCGCGCCGTCGAGGTCACGGGTGCGCTCCCCCACCCACACGAAGTGGCCGGAGGTGTCGTAGAGGTTGCCGGTGCGCGAGTCGATGCGCGTCATCGGGCGCTCGTAGTCGAGCACGAGCGCCTCGTGCGCGGAGAAGAACTCGGTCGTGCGCATCGCCTCGAAGTCGGCGCCGCAGGCCTTCATGAACTTCATCGCCTTGTCGATGTCCTTCGCCAGCCGCTCGTAGCGCACGTTGGCGGAGTTGGCGATGAAGCCCTTGTTCCAGTCGTGCACGTGCCGCAGGTCGGCGAAGCCGCCCGTGGTGAAGGCGCGCACGAGGTTCAGCGTGGCGCTGCTCGCGTGGTAGGCGCTGCACGAGGCGCTGGGGGTCGGGGGTGCGCGACTCGAGGGTGAACTCGAAGTCGTTGACCATGTCGCCGCGGTAGGCCGGCAGCGTCACGCCCTCGCGGGTCTCGTCGTTGCTCGAGCGCGGCTTGGCGTACTGCCCGGCCATCCGGCCGACCTTGACCACCGGCACCGAGGCGCCGTAGGTGAGCACGGCCGCCATCTGCAGGATCGTCTTGACCCGGTCGCGGATGTTGTCGGCCGTCGCCGAGGCGAAGGTCTCGGCGCAGTCGCCGCCCTGGAGCACGAACGCCTCGCCGCGGGCCACCGCGGCCATCCGGTCGCGCAGCACGTCGCACTCGCCGGCGAAGACCAGCGGGGGGTAGCTCGCGAGCGTCGCCACGGCCGCGTCGAGGGCGGCGCGGTCGGGCCAGACCGGCTGCTGGGCGGCAGGCAGGTCGGCACCGGCGGCGAGCCGCTGGCGGGGGTCGGGATCGGTGGTCGTGCTCACGAGGGTCAAGGATAGGTCCCGCCCGATCGGGCCCCCGGCGTGGCCCGCATGCCGGTATGCCGTCGGCCCTGCCGCGACCGCCGTCAGGGCGCGTTCGGTGGCCGCGGTCGTCGTCCTCGAGGCCGTGGGCCAGGGCGAAGCGCACCAGCTCGACCCGGTTGTGCAGGTGCAGCTTGCCCGAGGGTGTTCTGCACGTGGTTCTGCACGGTGCGGTGCGACAGGAACAGCTCGCCGGCGATCTCCTTGTAGGACATGCCCGGTGGCCACCAGCCGCAGCACCTCGGTC
Source organism: uncultured Actinomycetota bacterium (assembly GCA_963751385.1). Lineage (GTDB taxonomy): Bacteria > Actinomycetota > Actinomycetes > Actinomycetales > Dermatophilaceae > Fodinibacter. The sequence continues at coordinate 573,288 of CAVVUD010000001.1, forward strand.
TCGCGGGCGGTGAGCTCGGGGATCGGCCGGTGGCGCGGCCCCGACGCCGCCTCCGGGCCGGGCTCGGGCTCGTTCGCCATCCGGCGGAACTCGCCGAGCACCAGCCCGGCCAGCCCGGGCGTGAACACCGCCTCGCCGCGGGCCGTGGCGCGCACGGCGGCGACGATCTCGCTGGCCGAGGCCGACTTCACGAGGTAGCCGGTGGCCCCGGCCTTGATCGCCGCCAGCACGTCGTGCTGCTCGCCGCTCGCCGAGAGGATGAGCACCCGGGTCGGCAGGTCGCCGATGGCCCGGCAGACCTCGTCGCCGCGCATCCCGGGCAGGTTGAGGTCGAGCACGAGCACGTCGGGGCGGGTGGCCCGGGTGCGTCGCACCGTGGCCGGCCCGTCGCTGGCCGTGGCCACGACGGTCAGCCCGTTGCCGGCCAGGTCGCGCTCGAGCGCCGAGAGCCACAGCGGGTGGTCGTCGGCGACGAGCACCGTCGGGGCGCGGCGGTCGGTCATCGGTGCTCCTCGGGGCTGGTCGGGTGGTCGAGGTCGGGCTCGCCGAGGTCCGAGGGGCGTCGACGGGGCCGGGCTGGGCCCGGTCCGCCGGGGCGCGGCGGTACGCGGCACCGTCATCCGCACCACGCAGCCACCACCGGGCCGGGTCGTCCAGGTCGACGGTGCCACCGAGGTCCTCGACCCGACCGCGGATCGAGGCGCTGACGCCCATCCGGCCGCGCTCGGCGGCGCCGAGCAGGTCGGCCAGCTCGGCACCGGCGCCGTCGTCGCGGATGGTGACCTCGATGCCGTCCGAGTCGCCCTCGAGCAGCACCCAGGCCTGGGCGCCCGGGCCGGCGTGGCGGTCGACGTTGTCGAGCGCGGCGGCGACGGCGGCGTCGACCTCGGCGCGACGAGCCGGTCGACGACCACCGGGTCGGCGGGCACCGACGACGGCGACGTCGGGCCGCTCGCGCGCGGTGAGCAGCATCCGCAGGTCGACCTCGGCGCCCTCACCGCCGCGCAGGTCGGCCGGGTCGGACGGCACGTCGGGCGCCCCCGTGCCCGAGACGAAGCGGCGCAGCGAGCGCTCCTGCTCGGCGGCGATGCACCGACAGCTCGGCCGCCTCGCCGCCGATCTCGTCGCCGCGGCGGTGGATGTAGGCCAGCGACTGGAGCACGCCGTCGTGCACGACCCGGGCGATCCGCTCGCGCTCGTGCAGCCGCTCGCGCTCGAGCAGCACCTGCTCCTCGCGCTCGAGGCCGGTGCGGGCCAGGTCGACCGCCAGCCCGATCAGCCCGCCGAGCAGCACGAGCAGCACGATGTTGTGCACCGTCGCCTGGGTGGGGTGCGCCCGACCTCGACGAGGTCGGCGACCGCGATGACGGCGGCGGCCGACGAGCCCGCCTCGCGCGCCCGCCGACGACGGCTCCCCCGGCCACCGACCCGGCAGCCCAGATGGTCGGGATGGTGAACTGGCCGGCCGCGATGGCCTCGGGCGTCTCGGCGAGCATCGTCGCGAGGATGCCGCACCACCGCGATGGTGACCTCGATGACGACGACCCGCACCGTGCGCCGCCGGTAGAACAGCAACCCGATCGACCAGGCGAACATGACGCCGATGACCAGCGCCGCCACCCAGGGCCGCAGCATCGTGTCGTGCCGCTGCCAGGCCAGCCACAGCGGCATACAACGGCGGCGAGCGGGCGGAAGACGTCGAGGCCGCGGTGGAAGGACTCGACGACGACCGGCTCGCGCCGGCCGGTGCGCTCCGAGCGCGGGCCGAGCACCCCCATCGGCGGACCCGTCAGCTCGCGCGGCGCTGCGGGCCGGCGTCGCCGTCGCCGGCGTCACCCGGCTCGTCGAGGCCGTCGAGGGCGTCCTCGAGCTCGGAGGCGGCCCGACCCGGCTGGGCGGCCTCGGCGGCCTCCTTGGCCTTGTTCTTCTTCTCGCGGGCGATGCGGTCCTTCATCGCCGTGGCGTACATGTCGACGTACTCCTGGCCGGACAGCTCCATCAGCGCGTACATGATCTCGTCGGTGATCGAGCGCAGGACGAACCGGTCGCCCTCCATGCCCTCGTAGCGCGAGAAGTCGAGCGGGGTGCCGATGCGCACGCCGACGCTGGATCAGCTTGGGGATCGTGGTGCCGGTGGGCTGGGCCTTGTCGGTGTCGATCATCGCGACCGGGATGACGGGCACGCCGGCCTCGAGCGCCATCCGGGCCACGCCGGTCTTGCCCTTGTAGAGCCGGCCGTCGGGGCTGCGGGTGCCCTCGGGGTACAGGCCGAGCAGCTCGCCGCGGCCGAGCACCTTCAGGCCCGAGCGCAGGGCGGCCTCGCTGGCCCGGCCGCCGGAACGGTCGACGGGCAGCTGGCCGACGCCCTTGAAGAACGCCGCCGTGAGCCGGCCCTTGATGCCCTCACCGGTGAAGTAGTCGGACTTGGCGAGGAAGGTCATCCGGCGCGGCACGACGAGCGGTAGGAAGATCGAGTCGGAGAACGAGAGGTGGTTGCTCGCGAAGATCGCGGCCCCGGTCTCGGGGATGTGCTCGGCGCCCTCGACCCAGGGCCGGAAGAGCAGGCGGAGGATCGGCCCGAGGATGACCGTCTTCAACACCCAGTAGAACACCGGACTCAACCCTTCCTCGCGCGACGCCCAGACTCTAGTGCACTGGGTCACACTGCCGGTCTCGGGCGCGCTGTCGTGCGAAGATCGTTGTCCCACCCCGCAGCACCCGAGGAGACCCCGTGCCAGACCGGCCCGGTGACATGGACGAGCGCGACGTCGACGCGCGCTTCGCCTCGATCATCGCGCGCTGGGACGGCCCGGTGCCCGACGCCGGACGCCCCCACCGGTCGGCGACGAGCCTGCGGCGGCCGCGGCGACCGAGACCCGTGCCCACGGACGTCGCCGACCAGGACACCGAGCCCGACACCCCGGCCAGACGACTCCACCGAGCCGGATGCCGGTGAGCCGGCCGTCGCCGCCGGTCACCCCGCGCTCCCCCTGGGTCAACCCCTCCCCGCTCGACGTCGTGGTGCCCGCCGTCGGCCTGGCGGGCCGCCGAGCCCGACCGACGCCGCGACGCGAGGCCGCCGCCGAGCAGGCCGAGGCGCGCCCTCGAGGCCGACTGGACGAGCACTTCGAGCCGCCCGAGGTCGTGCTGCCCCCGCAGGAGGACCTGCACTTCTGGGGTGCCGTCATCGGCCTGGTCGCCGGCCCGCTCATGCTGCTCTGGGTCGTCTTCGCGCGGCCGTCGCACAGCACCCGCTGGTTCATCGTCTCGGTGGTGGTCTCGCTCGTCGGGTTCGGCCTGCTCGTCCTGCGCCAGCCCACGCACCGCGACCCGACCAGCGGCGACAACGGCGCCCGCGTCTGAGTCCACCGGACGGCCGTACCCTCGGGTGATGATCCACGGAGCACACGTCATCCTGTACAGCACCGACGCCGAGGCCGACCGCGCCTTCTTCCGTGACGTGCTGGAGTACCCGTCCGTCGATGCCGGCGGCGGCTGGCTGATCTTCGCCCTTCCTCCGGCCGAGCTGGCGGTGCACCCCGCGCCGGAGGACCGTCACGAGCTGTACCTGATGTGCGACGACCTCGACGCCTTCCGTCGAGCGGATGTCCGGGCTCGGCGTGCCGTGCGGCGAGCCGAGCGACCGAGCCCTGGGGCACCATCACCGCCCTGACCCTTCCCGGCGGCGGCACGCTCGGCGTCTACCAGCCGACGCACCCGTCGCCGGGCATCGAGAGCTGAGGTCGACCAGCTCGACCGCGGATCCGAGGTACGGTCAGGTCAGGTCGAGGTCGACCCAGGTGGGGCGGTGGTCGCTGGCCGCCGCGTACACGGCATCCGGCACGCTGCACCTCGCGGTGCGGCAGCACCCGCAGCTCGGGTGACGCGAACACGACGTCGAGCCGGCGGCGCGGCGACCGCGCCGGGTAGGTCGGCCGCTCCGGCGACACCAGCCGCAGCCGGTCGGGCACGTCGATGAGCCGCCAGGCCCCGCCGGTGTGGTCCTCGTTGAGGTCGCCCGGCGAGCACGAGCGGCCCGCGGTCGGCGATCGCCTCGAGGATCCGCTCGGTGTGGCGTCACCCGCTCGTCCGCCTTGAGGCTGAGGTGTACCGACACCGCCGTGAGCTCCCCGCCGCCCGGCAGCGCGACGCGCACCACGGCGTACCCGCGGGTGCGGTCGGGCCAGCGCACCGGCAGCCGCAGGTGCTCGGACCCGAGCGACGCGCACCCGGTCGGAGGTGAGCACGGTCGTGCCGCCGCTCCCCCGGTGGCGGCCGGGCCAGTGCATCCCGCAGGCGGCGGCGAACCGCGCCACCCGCCGGCCGCCGAGCAGCCGCCGCGGCACCTCCTGCAGGCACAGCACGTCGGGGTCGACGGCGCGCACGACTGCGGGCGGCGAGGTGGTGGTCGTCGAGGAAGTCGCGGGTGTTGTAGCTCGCGACCCGCACGCCCGGCACGGGCGGGCTCAGCCGCTGACGGCGTCGGTGCGGGCGAGGTCGGCGGCACCGACCAGCCCAGCCTCGTTGCCGAGCTGGGCGGCCACGATCGCGGCCTCGGGCCGGTAGCCGCGGCCGGTGAGCTGGCGACGGAAGGCCTCGCGGGCGGGGTCGAGCAGCAGGTCGCCGGCGGCGCTGACGCCGCCGCCGATGACGAACATGCCCGGGTCGAGCGCGGCGGCCAGGTCGGCCATGCCGATGCCGAGCCAGCGGCCGATCTCGGCGAGCAGCTCGCGGGCCAGCTGGTCGCCGTCGCGGGCGGCCTCGGTGACCAGCGGCCCGGTGAGGTCCTCGGGCCGCCCCTCGACCCGGTCGAACAGGTCGGACACCACCGGGCTGCCGGCCGACATCAGCCCGCGGGCCTCGCGCACGAGCGCGTTGCCGGAGGCGTACTGCTCCCAGCAGCCCTTGTTGCCGCACTCGCAGCGGATGCCGTCGGGCACCACCTGCATGTGCCCGAACTCGCCGGCGATGCCGTAGCGACCGCGGATGACGCGCCCGCCGAGCACGATGCCGCCGCCGATGCCGGTGCCGAGGTTGACCATGACGAGGTGGCTCTCGCCGCGGCCGGCGCCGAAGCGGTGCTCGGCCCACACGGCCGCGTTGGCGTCGTTGTCGACGAAGATCGGCAGTGACACCCGCTTGCCCGAGCGCCTCGCGCAGCGGCTCGTTGCGCCACGAGAGGTGCGGCGCGAAGACGACCGTCGCCCGGTCGGTCGCGACGAACCCGGCGGCCCCGATGCCGACCGCGGCGATGTCGTCGGCGCGCCGGCGAGCAGCTCGTCGACGACCGAGACGATGGTGTCCTCGACCACGCGGGGGGTCGTGGAGCGGTGCGGGGTGTCGCGTCGGGCGCGGGCGAGCACGTGCCCGTCGGAGTCGACGATGCCGCCGGCGACCTTGGTGCCGCCGATGTCGATGCCGATGGCGAGCGTACCGTCAGCCACGGGGTGCCTCCTGCGGGTCGTCGGCGTCACTGCACCGGGATGGGTGCGCTGGGGGCCGGGGTCGGCGCTCGGGCCGCGGCCGGGTGGCCGGGCGCTGACGTCGCGCGCGGGGCCGGCGGGTCGGCGGGGTCGGATGCCGGTGGCTCGGCCGCCGTGCGGCGTGCTCGCCAGGTCGGTCAGCACGGTGGCGGCCAGGCCGGCCAGGTCGGCGAGCCGGGTCAGGGTCTGCGGGCTCAGCGAGCGGACGACCGCCGCGCCCCGGCACAGCGGGCACCAGGTGCAGAACGGGTCGTGGGGCGCGGCGCCGTCGGGCCGGGCAGCGGCGCCGGCACCCGGCATCCCGCTCGCCGCCCCGGCGCCGGGTGAGCCGGACGCGGGACCCGGCGCAGCGGCATCCGGGCCGTCGCTCGCCCTCGGGCCGGTCGGCAGCCGACTGCGGCGGCCGCCTCGGCGGTGCGGCGCAGGCTCTCGAGGAGCCGGGTCGCCTCGTCGGCCACCGACCCCACCTGCTCGTCCCAACGCTCAGCGCCCACTGGCCCACAGCTCCTCGTCACGCTCGAAACGCACCCGCAGCTCGCCGCTGCCCACGGCGGCACTGTGGACGATGCACCGGCGCAGCACCGACGGCAGGGTGACCACGCGGCGCTGGCCGCCGACCTCGAGCAGCAGGTCGTCCTCGCGGCGGGCCATGCCGACCATCCCGGCCGAGACGAGCGGCAGCGGCAGGGTGAGCACGAAGTCGGCCCCGTCGGCCTCGACGCGCATCCGGGGCACGTCGACGTCGTCCATCAGCTCCGGGGCCGGCCGGCCGTCGGCGACGGTGGCGGCGGCGAGGGCGTCGAGGGCGTCGGCACCGATCGGCTCTCCGGCCAGGTAGGGCGCGCAGAGCAGCGGGATGCCGAGGAAGGACTCACGCACCTGCTCCAGCCCGCTGGCCTGGGCGGTGGTCCAGGCCGTCCGCCACGGGTCGGCGTCGCCCGGGATCGCGGCCGGGCAGGAGCCGGTTCACGACGACGGCGTCGACGGCATAGCCGTGCAGCGACAGCGAGGTGAGCACGCGCCGGCTCTCGGCGATGACGACCCGCTCGGGGGTGAGCACGACGCGAACGCTCGCGCGCGTGGAGGTGAGCAGGGTGCGCACGCCCACCATCAGCTCGCGCCAGGCGCGCAGCACCAGCAGCACCTCGGGGCCCGGCACCGGCACCCCCGTGGCCGCGGAGGCGGCCGGGCGCAGCACGGTGAGCAGGCGGCGCTGGGCGGGCAGCAGGCGGTCGAGGTGCCAGCCGAGCACCTCGGGCAGCGCGAGCAGGCGCAGCGTCTCGGCGGTGGGGGCGCAGTCGACCACGACGAGGTCCCAGTCGCCGCTCTCGGCCTGGTGGGCCAGGGCGGCGAGCGCGGTGACCTCCTCGGCACCCGGCAGCGAGGTGAGCTCGTCGGCGACGACGGCGTCGACACCCATCGCGTCGAGCACGCCGAGCAGGTAGTCGCGCACGACCTGCCAGTCGGCCTCGACGGCGGTGTGCGCGCCGACGGCGAGGGCGTGCAGCCCCGGCTCGACCTCGGTGGTCTCGCGCCAGGTCTGCGCGGTGCGCAGGTCGACGTCGAGGGCGTCGCCGAGGCTGTGCGCGGCGTCGGTCGACATGACCAGGGTGCGCAGCCCGCGAGCGGGCGGCCCGGACCGCGGTCGCGGCGGCGGTCGTCGTCTTGCCGACGCCGCCCTTGCCGGTCACGAGGACGACGCGGGTCATGGCGGCGCGTCAGCCCTCCGCGCGCTTCTTGAGCTCGGTCAGGGCGAGGTTGATGATGTGCTTCTCGGCCTTGCGCTTGAGCAGGCCGATCATCGGCATCGTCGAGCTCGACCTCGAGGTCGTAGGTGACCTGGGTGCCGCGTGGCGGTGCGGGCCAGGGCGTAGGTGCCGTCGAGACCCTTGAGCAGGGTGGCGCGCACCAGGTGCCACGAGACGCTGCCGGTGCCGTCCTCCGCGACGTCCCAGTCGTACTCGAGCACGTAGTTGTCCTTGATGGCTCCGGCGTTCAGGTGGAACTCGACCTGGTCGGCCCAGCCGTCGCCGTCCTCGCTGAGCACCGTGGCCGAGGTGACCTCGTGCGCCCACTCCGGGTAGCGCTCGAAGTCGGCGATGACGTCGAGCACGGCGCCGGGCTCGGCGGCGATCTCGACGGAGGACTGGGTGCGGTCGGCCATGGCACGGAGGCTACCCGTCCCGCGGGCGGCATAGAGTTGCGGTGTCCCCGTGGTGCACCACCCGAAGGAGCCGATCGTGCACGAGAAGTCCACGCCGCTCGTCCTGCCCGAGACGACGCAGGGCAGCCTGGCCGACGTGCCGCTGCGGTGGGCCGAGCGCCGAACCGGGCCGGGTCGCCTTCTCCGTGCGCTCGGGTGCCGGCTGGACCGACGTCACCTCGGCCACCTTCGCCGCCGACGTCGCCGCGCTCGCCAAGGGCCTGATCGCGCGCGGGCATCGGCATCGGTGACGCGGTCGCCATCATGAGCCGCACCCGCTACGAGTGGACCGTCGCCGACTTCGCGCTGTGGTCGGCCGGGGCCGTGCCGGTGCCGATCTACGAGACCTCCTCGGCCGACCAGGTCGAGTGGATCCTCGCCGACTCGGGGGCGGTCGGCGTCATCGTCGAGACCGACGCCCACCTCGCCTCGGTCGAGAAGGGCCGCGCCGCGGCTCGCCGGGCTGCAGCACGTGTGGGTCATCGACCAGGGCGACGTCGACAGCCTCAGCCGCGACGGTGACGACGTCGACGACGCCGAGCTCGACGCGCGCCGCGAGGCCCTCGACCGCTACGAGCCTGGCGACGATCATCTACACCTCCGGCACCACGGGCCGCCCCAAGGGCGTCGAGCTGACCCACGGCAACTTCCTCACCCTCGCCGAGAACACCGCCGAGAAGCTCTCCGCCGTCGTCAAGGCCGACGGCGCCTCCACGCTGCTCTTCCTGCCGCTCGCGCACGTGTTCGCGCGCTTCATCGAGGTGCTCGCCGTGACGGCCGGGCGTGCGGATGGGCCACTCCTCCGACCTCAAGTCGCTGCTCGACGACTTCTCCGCGTTCCAGCCGACCTTCATCCTCGCCGTGCCGCGGGTGTTCGAGAAGATCTACAACTCCTCCGAGGCCAAGGCCGAGGCCGGCGGCAAGGGCAAGATCTTCGCCGGGGCCGCCGCCGCCGCCATCGCCTGGTCCGAGGCGCAGGATGCCGGGAGCGTGCCGTTGGGCCTGCGCGTGCGCCACGCGCTCTTCGACAAGCTCGTCTACGGCAAGCTGCGCGAGGCGATGGGCGGCAAGGTGCAGTACGCCGTGTCCGGCGGCGCCCCGCTCGGCACCCGCCTCGGCCACTTCTACCGCGGCATCGGGGTGACCATCCTCGAGGGCTACGGCCTCACCGAGACCACCGCCCCGGCCACCGTCAACCGCCCCGGCGAGATCAGGATCGGCACGGTCGGCCTGCCGCTGCCCGGCGTCGACGTGCGCATCGCCGACGACGGCGAGATCTGCCTGCGCGGGATCAACGTGTTCCGCGGCTACCGCGGCAACGACACGGCCACCAGCCGAGGCGATCCGCGACGGCTGGTTCCACACCGGCGACATCGGCGAGCTCGACGACGACGGGTTCCTGCGGATCACCGGGCGCAAGAAGGAGATCCTCGTGACCGCCGGCGGCAAGAACGTCGCCCCCGCCGTGCTCGAGGACCGGCTGCGCGCCCACCCGCTGGTCAGCCAGTGCATCGTCGTCGGCGACGGCAAGCCGTTCATCGCCGCGCTGGTCACCCTCGACGAGGAGATGTACCCGGCTGGGCCGCCAACCACGGGCTCGACGGCGTGCACCTTCGCCGCCGCCCGCACCGACGAGCGGGTCATCGCCGAGGTGCAGAAGGCCGTCGACGACGCGAACACCGCCGTCTCCAAGGCCGAGTCGATCCGCAAGTTCGCGATCCTCGACTCGGACTTCACCGAGGAGTCCGGCCACCTCACCCCGTCCCTGAAGCTCAAGCGCAACGTCGTGATGCGTGACTTCGAGGACGAGGTCGACGCCCTCTACGGTGGCTGACGCGAGCGCGGCGCACCACGGCCGCACCCGCAGCCCCCGCCCACCGGTCACCGGCCCGTCGCACGTCCGGGCCGGTCGCCGCCGCTCGTGCTCGGGGCCGCCTGGCTCGCCTGGTTCGGCGTGCTGCAGTGGAGCGTCGTGCGCTTCCGGGTGCCGATCGTGCTCACCCTCACGGTGTGCGCGGCGCTGCTCGCCTGGTGGCTGGCCCGTCGCCTCGTGCTCGGCGGTGCCGCGATGGCTCGCCCCGGCCGTGCGTGGTGGCGTCGGTGGCGATCACGCTCACGGTGCCGCTGTTCACCTACCTGCGCGGCGGCTGGCTGACCGCCGCACTCGCGGTGCTCACCACCGGTGGGCTCGGGTGCGCCGTGCTGCTGACCCGGCCCGGCCGCGGGGCCGCCGTCGCGGCCTACGCCGTTGGCGGTGGCGACCCACACGGTGCTGGCGGTGGTCGCGATCCTCGGCGACAAGGCCCCGAGGATCGACGTGTGGGTGGTGCTGCAACAGGGGGCCGACGCCCTCGCCCGCGGCGACAACGTCTACACCCAGCAGTGGACCGACTCCCCCGGCGTGCAGGACTTCTTCCCCTACCTGCCGTGGATGGCGGTGCTCACCGCGCCCGGCCGCTGGATCGCCGGTGACGTGCGCTGGGCGGTGCTCTTCTGGTCGCTCGTGCTGTTCGCCGGGTTGTGGGCGCTGGCGCGCGGGCGGGTCGAGCGGGCCGCCGCGGTGACCGCGGTGCTCGTGCTGGCGCCCGGCACGCTGACCCAGGTCGACCAGGCCTGGACCGAGCCGGTGCTCGCCGCGCTCATCGTCTGGTGGGCGGTGCTCGTGCGGCGCGACAGGGCCTGGTGGGCGGTCGTGCCGCTGGCGCTGGCGTGCGCGAGCAAGCAGCACCTGGCGCTGCTCGCCCCGGTGCTGCTCGTCTGGCGGCCGTTCGGGGCGTGGCGCACCCTCGCGACCGGTGGCCTGGCCGGCGCTGCTGATGCTGCCGTGGGTGGTCGCGGATGCCGGGGCGTTCGTCGGCGACACCGTCACCACCCTGCTCACCTTCCACCCGATCAAGTTCGCCAACACCTGGTACCTCTACGCCCTCAACGAGCACGGGGTCACGCTGCCGTTCTGGGTGACCGGCGCGGCCATGGTCGGGGTCGTCGCCGTCGCGTCGTATGCCGTGTGGCGGCGCCGGCCCGGCGTCGACGAGCTGCTGCGCTGGCTGGCCCTGGTGCTCGCCGTGGCCAACCTGGTCAACAAGCAGGCCTTCTACAACCAGTTCTGGCTCGTCGGCGCCCTGGTGGCCGCGTCGCTCGCCCTCCCCCAGGGCGAACCCGCCGACCCAGAGCCCGCCGCCGACCCGCAGCCCACCGCCGACCCAGCAGCCCACCGCCCGCGAAGTCAGGAGCACTTCGCCGGCTCAGGACCCGGTACGACCCTGACGTCGCGAAGTGCTCCTGACTTCGCGAGAACTCCGGGCGGTCAGCCGGCTGAGGCGAGGGCGCCGAGGCGGTCGAGCCACTGCCGGGTGAGCTCGGCCCGGGTGGTGCCGAGCACCGAGGCCAGGGCGCTGCGTCGGTGGCGGCCTCGGCATCGGCGTCGGAGCCGGTCGACGAGCCCGCGGCCACCAGCCGGCGCAGCGCCGCCTCCCCGTGCTCGCGCGGCGATGAGCTCCACCGCCTGCCACGCGGCGAGGTAGGGCACCTCGATGTCGCCACTGGCCGGCTGCAGGTCCGACGCGCTCGGCAGGCCGCGCGGGCCCTGGCCGGCTGCGGATCGCCGACACCAGGGGCGCGACCAGCCGTCGGGTGGAGACGTCAGCCCGTCCATAGCCGACGTGGTCGGCGTAGCCCTCGGCGAGCCACGCGGCTGCCCGGCCGGGCACGCTCGCCCGCACCGCGACGTGGGCCAGCTCGTGGGTGAGCACCACCTCACGGCCCACTGGCCGTCAGCCGGTCGAACGCGGTGGGGTCGAGCACGACCCGGTCGCCGGTCGCCGTGCCGTCGGCCCCGGTGGGTCCCTCGGTCGTCGCGGCCACCGGTGCGGCGCCCGACCCTGACGGCCGGCCGAGCAGCGCGTCGGCCTCCGCGACGGTGGCCGGGGCGAGCACGAGCACCCGCGTCGGGGTGCCGTCCCACTGCTCGCGCAGCCCCGGCACGGCGCGGTCGACGACGGTCAGCGTGCTCCGCGAGCCGGGCGGCCGGCACGGTGCCGGCGACGACCCCGTGCTCGGCGCGCTCCACCCGCAGGGTGGGCATGGCGACCCAGGGGGCGGTGGCCCCGGGGCCCACTGCGCGCTCGGCCTCGACCTGCCAGCCCGCGCCCGACCGCACCAGGTCGTACTCGAGGCGGGCGACCCGGTCGCCGCGGTCGAGGTCGTCGACGCGGTAGTGCAGGTCGACCTCGGCCCGAGGACCGCGGCCGCGGGTCGGCCGCGGTCGACGTCGACGACCGGCGCGCCGACCTCGAGGCGCGAGACCCGCAGCGCGCGGGCCGCTGCGAAGGAGTCGAGCTGGCGGGCCCCCATCGCCGCTGAGCGGTCGGCGACGGAGGCGGCGTAGGCCGGCTCGTCGCCCGCCACCACCGCGGCGGCGCGCGAGCGCAGCAGGTCGGTGACGGCGGCCGTGGCCTCGGGCCGCGTCAGCCGGGCTCGCCGACCCGGCGGATGCCGTGCCGGCGGCGGACCCGGACGGCGCGGTCCCGGCATCCGAGCCCGTCGTGCAGGCCCCGAGAGCCGTGACGGCGCCGATCGCGAGCACCCCGACGGCGACGCCCCACCCGCGCCGGGCAGGGCGCCTCCTCGGGGTCAGCGGGCCGGGCACCGGCCCATCGTAGGGAGCCCGGCCGGGAGCCTCAGCCCGACGGCGCGACCTCCCTGCCCCCGGACGTCGTCGAGGGCACCGGCCGTGGCGACCACGACCCTGGCCCGGGCCGCGGCCTCGGGGGCGACCAGCCCGGCCTCGACGAGCCGGGTGACGGCGGCCCGCTCCTCGGGGTCGAGCGCGAAGTCGAGCCGCACCGACGGCGGCGGTGAGGTCGAGCAGGACGGGCACCATGCAGTCGCCGCAGTGCAGCTCGCGCACCGGGCACGTGCGGCACTCGACGGTCATCGTGGTGTCGTGGCCGGTCATCGGTTCTCACCCCTTCCAGGTGGCTTGCCCACCACGCTAGGGCGGACCACCGACAGTGCACCTCCGCGCGTGTCGGCATCCCGGCCCTCAGGCGGGCCGCGGCACCGCCGCGAGCACCGACTGGCCGATAGGGCTCCGCACGGCCCGGGCGACGTCGGTCGGCGCCTCCACCTCGAGGCGCGCCCCGCCCGGATCGCGTCGCCCCACCCGCGGTCGCCGCGCCGGATCTCGGTCATCGTCGCGCAGCGACGCGTGCACCGTCGCCGCCCGGCATCCGCGACGGTCGGGGACCGCGCCCCCCGCGCGCCTCACGAGGGGTGTCGGTGCGGGAGCCTACGGTCGGCGACATGACGATGGTCCAGGGCACGTTCGACGACCTGGGCACGCCCCTGTCGTCGGTGACCTTCGTCGTCGTCGACCTCGAGACCACCGGCGGCAGCCCGGTCGAGTGCGGCATCACCGAGATCGGCGCGGTCAAGGTGCGCGGCGGCGAGGTCGTCGGCGAGTTCCAGACCCTGGTCAACCCCGGCGGCGCCATCCCGGCGTTCATCTCCGTGCTCACCGGCATCACCGACTCGATGGTCGCGGGCGCGCCCCGCATCGAGGCGGCCCTGCCCGCGTTCCTCGAGTTCGCCGCGGGCTCGGTGCTCGTCGCCCACAACGCCGGCTTCGACATCTCCTTCCTCAAGGCCGCCGCGCGGCGCACCGAGCACGAGTGGCCGGGTTTCCCGGTGCTCGACACCGTGCACCTGGCGCGCCAGCTCGTGAACCGCGACGAGGTGCCCAACCACCGGCTGGCCTCGCTGGCCGTGCTCTTCCGCGCCGCGACCACCCCCGACCACCGCGCCCTGCACGACGCACGGGCCACCGTCGACGTGCTGCACGGCCTCTTCGAGCGGGTCGGGTCGCTCGGCGTGCACTCCCTCGAGGAGCTGCTCGACTACACCGCCCGGGTCACCCCGGCCCGGCGGCGCAAGCGCCACCTCGCCGACGACCTGCCCGACCTGCCCGGCGTCTACCTGTTCAAGGACGGCCAGGGCCGGGTGCTGTACGTCGGCACCTCGGTGTCCATCCGCACCCGGGTGCGCTCCTACTTCACCGCGTCCGAGCACCGCCGCCGGATGGGCGAGATGGTGCGCATCGCCGAGTCGGTGAGCCCCATCGTGTGCGCCACCACCCTCGAGGCCGAGGTCCGCGAGCTGCGGCTCATCGCCGAGCACAAGCCCCGCTACAACCGCCGCTCGCGCAACCCCGAGCGTGCCCTGTGGGTCAAGCTCACCGTCGAGCCGTTCCCGCGGCTGTCGATCGTGCGCACCGTGGCCGACGACGGGGCCCGGTACGCCGGCCCGTTCGGCTCGCGCTCGGCCGCCGAGGCGGCAGTGGCCGCGGTGCACGAGGTGCTGCCGCTGCGCCAGTGCCTCGAACGGCTGTCCCCCACCAAGCCGCGGTCGGCCTGCGCCCTGGCCGACATGGGCCGGTGCGGCGCACCGTGCACCGGGGCGCAGTCGGTCGCCGACTACGCCCGCGTCGCCGACCGCGCCGTCGACCTGCTCGTCGGCGACACCCGCGACCTCCTCGACTCGCTGCGGGCCCGGATGACCCACCTCGCCGACGTCGAGCGCTTCGAGGACGCCCAGGTCGTGCGCGAGCGGCTGGTCGCCCTGGTGCGGGGCACCTCCCGCTCGCAGCGGCTCGACCCGCTGGCCCGCATCCCCGAGCTGGTCGCCGCACGGCGCTCGCTGCTCGGGGGCTGGGAGGTCGTCTGCGTGCGGCACGGCCGGCTCGCCGGCACCACCACCTCGCCGCGTGGCGCTGACCCGATGCCGTACATCGACGCCCTGCGGGCCAGCGCCGAGGTCGTCGCGGCTTCGCTGCCGCCGTGCACCGGCCGCCACTCCCGAGGAGAGCGAGAAGGTGCTGCGCTGGCTCGAGTCACCCGGGGTGCGCATCGTCGAGGTCGAGGGCGCCTGGACCTGCCCGGTCGGCGGTGCGGCCGCGGTGCGGGCCGAGCTGGAGCCGCTCGAGACGGCCCGGCGCGAGGTCGCCGGGTTCGCCGGGGTGCGCTGAGGCGAGCCCCGGCACGCAGGCACGGCCCCCGCCAGGGTCGGTCGAGGTCGGACAGCCCGAGCCGCCGCGGGGATCCCGGGACGTCGTGCCTGACCAGCGGCCCCCGCTCGCCGCCCGATGAGCCACGGCATCCCGACCTGCGGACCGCGGCCTCCGACTGACTCCACCCCACCCCACGGCTAGTCTGGGCCGGTGATCACCGCCATCGTCCTCATCACCGCCGACGTCGACCGGATCCCGGAGGTCGCGCAGGAGATCGCCGACCTCGACGGGGTCACCGAGGTCTACTCGGTCGCCGGCGACGCCGACCTCATCGCCATGGTGCGGGTCCGCCACCACGAGGACCTCGCCGACGTCATCGCCGACCGCCTCAACAAGGTCACCGGGGTCACCGGCACCAACACGCACATCGCCTTCCGCACCTACTCCTCGCACGACCTCGAGGCGGCCTTCAGCCTGGGTCTCGAAGGCTGACCACCGCTTCAGTCGGCGTAGGCCGCCGTCGTCGCGCACCCACTCGGCGAGCAGGGCCTGCGCCGCGCCGGAGTCGATGGCGGCCTCGGCGCGGTCCATGCCCGCACGCACCGCCGTGGTCAGCGCCACCGGCGACACCGTGGGCTCGGACAGCCCGGATGCCGTCGCCAGCGCGATGCCGCTGTTGAGCACCACCGCGTCGCGCACCGGGCCGTGGACACCGGCCAGCAGGTCGCGGGCGACCTGCGCGTTGTGCGCCGCGTCGCCGCCGCGCAGGGTCTCGACGGGGTGGTGCTCGAGCCCGACGTCGGTGGGGTCGAGGGTCAGCTCGGTGACGGCGCCGTCGCGCACCCACCACACCGTGGAGGTCGTGGCCAGGGTGAGCTCGTCGAGGCCGTCGTCGCCACGGAAGACGGATGCCGCGCGGCCCCGGCTCGCGAAGACCCCGGCGATGATCGGGGCGATGCGTGCGTCGGCCACCCCGACGGCCGCGTAGGTCGGCTGCGCCGGGTTGGTCAGCGGGCCGAGCGCGTTGAAGGCGGTGCCGACCCCGAGGTCGCGGCGGGTGACCGAGGCGTGGCGAAAGGAGGGGTGGAAGGCGTTGGCGAAGCAGAACGTGATGCCGGCCGTCCTGCGCGACCTCGGCCACCTGGGCCGGGTTCAGGGTCAGCGAGACCCCGAGCGACTCGAGCACGTCGGCCGAGCCCGAGCTCGACGACGCCGAGCGGTTGCCGTGCTTGACGACCCGCAGGCCGGTGGCGGCGACGACCATGGCGGCCATCGTCGAGATGTTCACCGAGTGCATGCGGTCGCCCCCGGTGCCGACGATGTCGATCGTCTCGCCGGGGACCTCGATGCGGTGGGCGTGCTCGAGCATGACGTCGGCGATGCCGCGCAGCTCCTCGACCGACTCGCCCTTGGCGCGCAGGGCCACGAGGAAGCCGGCGAGCTGCACCGGGCTGGCCTCGCCGTTCATGACCTCGGCCATCGCCCAGCCGGCCTGCTCGGTGGTGAGGTCCTCGCGGCGCAGCAGCGCCGCGAGGAGGTCCGGCCAGGTGGTCTCGGCCGGGGTGGGGGTGGTCACGCCGGTCAGCCGACCGCGACCCGCGTGCGGGCCAGGCCCGCGATGGCCTCGGCCACGGCGATCGGGTCGAGCGGGTGCGAGCACGGCGTCGTCGGCGAGCGACCAGCCGGCCAGCCAGCCGTCCTGCGGGCGCCCGGTGAGCACGAGGATCGGCGGGCAGCGGAAGATCTCGTTCTTCAGCTGGCGGCACAGCCCCAGCCCACCGGCCGGGGTGGCCTCGCCGTCGAGCACGACGACGTCGAAGCCGCCGGCATCCATCGCCTCGATGACCGCCTCGGGCGTCGCGCACTCGCGCCAGGAGACGATCTCGACGTCGCGCGCGGGGCGCCGGCCGGCGGCGGCCCGCACCGCGTCGCGGGTCGTGATGTCGTCGCTGTAGAGGAGGACCGACACCCGGTGGACACCGTCGGTCGTCGAGGCCTGCGCCGGGGTCCCGGCGGCGTGCGAAGAGGTCATGCGGGCATCGTACCGGTGGCCCGTTTCGCAACTTGTCGAGCCTTTCGGGGGGTCATGGGAGCGCCCGTCGCCAGTTCCGGCCATAATGTCGTTCGTGGCGACTCAGACAGCACCCCAGACCCGGCCTTCGGGGCCCGTCCCCTCGATCCCGGGCCAGGGGCCTGCGACGCGTCCCAACATGGTGGCCGTCGGCACCATGGTGTGGCTGTCGAGCGAGCTGATGTTCTTCGCGGCGCTGTTCGCGTTCTACTTCACGATCCGCGGCCACGAGGACGTGTCTGTGGGACGAGCGCACGGTCATGCTCAACGTGCCGTTCGCCCTGGCCAACACCATCGTCCTGGTCGTCTCGTCGGTGTGGTGCCAGCTCGGGCGTCCTGCAGGCCGAGAAGGGCATCGTCTCCCGCCCTGCCGGGCACCTCGGTGCTCAAGGTCGGCGCCTGGGGCATGCGTGAGTGGTACGTCCTCACCTACGTCTTCGGCGCCATCTTCATCGCCGGGCAGATCTACGAGTACGCCCACCTCGTCCAGGAGGGCGTCTCGCTCTCCTCCGACGCCTACGGCTCGGTGTTCTACCTCGCCACCGGCTTCCACGGCATGCACGTCACCGGTGGTCTCATCGCGTTCCTGCTCATCATCGGGCGCACCTTCACCACCCGCCACTACTCGCACGCGCAGGCCACCGGCGCGGTCGTCACGTCCTACTACTGGCACTTCGTCGACGTCGTGTGGATCGCCCTGTTCATCATGATCTACGTCCTGAAGTGACCTCAGCCGCACCCGGACCCGACCACCGAACCGCAGACGACGACAGGAACGCACCGTGAACTCACTGGCAGCCCGCCGCCGGCACCCGGCGGCGATCGCCATCCTGATCATGCTCGGCCTGTTCCTCACCGGCGCCGTGTACGCCGTGGTCGCCCCCAAGGACGCCGACGCCACGACCAAGGCGCTGCCCGCCCAGTCCGTCGAGGAGGGCAAGCCAGCTGTTCCTGGCCAACT
The DNA here is from genome assembly GCA_963751385.1 of uncultured Actinomycetota bacterium. GTDB lineage: Bacteria > Actinomycetota > Actinomycetes > Actinomycetales > Dermatophilaceae > Fodinibacter. Next base: position 591,012 of record CAVVUD010000001.1, read on the forward strand.
GCGCCTCCTGCCACGGGCAGAACGCCGAGGGCCGCGCCACCGGCAACGGCGACAAGGTCGCCGGTCCCGCGCTGGCCGGCGTCGGCGCCGCGGCGGTCGACTTCCAGATGGGCACCGGCCGGATGCCGATGGCCGGCCCGATGGTGCAGGCCCCCGGCGGTGCGAGGTCAAGTTCACCGACGAGCGAGATCGCCGCGCTCGGCGCCTACGTCGCCTCGCTCGCCCCGGGCCCGGAGGTCCCCTCCGAGGAGGCCGTCGACCCCACCAAGGGTGACCCGGCCAAGGGTGGCGAGCTGTTCCGCGTCAACTGCGCCATGTGCCACAACTTCGCCGGCGCCGGTGGCGCCCTGACCCGCGGCAAGTACGCCCCCGCGATCGACGACGTCACGGGCAAGCACATCTACGAGGCCATGGTCACCGGCCCGCAGAGCATGCCGGTGTTCAACGACACCAACCTCACCCCGGAGAGCAAGCGCGACATCATCGCCTTCCTCACACACCATCGACGAGCAGGAGAGCCCGGGCGGCATGACGCTGGGCTCCCTGGGCCCGGTCAGCGAAGGGCTGTTCGCCTGGGTCTTCGGCCTCGGGCATCCTCATCGGCTGCGCCGTCTGGCTCGGCTCCAAGTCGGCCTAGCCCCACCCCCGTCCCCACCCGCACATCGACGAGAAGATCGGTACCCCGATGAACGAGCAGGACACCACCCACCCCGGTAGCGAGGTGGCCCCCACCTCCGAGCACGGCACCGCCGTGCGGCTCGACGAGGGCCACGTCGTCGGGGACGGCGGCCTCCCCGAGCGGTTCACCAACCCCGGTCTGCCCGACGCACGTCGCGCGGATGGCCGACCTCGACGAGGACGCCGCCCGCCGCGCCGAGAAGCAGGTCGCCACCCTCTTCGGCATCTCGATCGTCGGCACCCTGCTCTTCATCGTCTTCTACTTCGCGATCAGCCTCGAGACCACCGTCTTCGTGCCGGGCATCGGCGTGACCAGCGCGTCCAACCTCGCGCTGGGCATCACCATGGCCCTGGGCCTGCTCGGCATCGGCTTCGGTGCCGTGCACTGGGCCAAGACCCTCATGCCCGACGAGGAGCTCGTCGAGGAGCGCCACCCGCTGCGCGCCACCGACGAGTCCCGTGACCGGGTCGTCGACGAGCTCACGCGAGGGCGGTGCCAGCTCGCAGATCACCCGCCGCCCGATGATCAAGTACACCCTCGGTGGGGCGCTCGGGCTGTTCGCGGTGCCGATCGTGCTGCAGGTCGCCGGCTCGCTCGGCCCGATGCCGCAGAACAGCCTGTCGCAGACCTTCTGGAACGGCGGCCCCAGCGGCCCCGGCGACGACCCCACGTTCACGCCGCTGCGCCTCATGCGCGACCCGGAGAACACCCCGATCAAGGCGCAGGACGTCACCATCGGCTCGGTGTTCCACGTCATGCCCGAGGGCCTGCTGCCCGACCCCGTCACCGGCGAGGGCGGCACCCCGCACCTCCTCGAGGAGAAGGCCAAGGCGGCCGTCATCCTCATCCGCCTCGACGAGAACATCATCGAGTCGCAGAAGCAGCGCGACTGGGGCTACAACGGCATCGTCGCCTACTCCAAGATCTGCACCCACGTCGGTTGTCCGGTCGGGCTCTACGAGCAGCAGACGCACCACCTGCTCTGCCCCTGCCACCAGTCGACCTTCGACGTGACGCAGGACTGCAAGGTGATCTTCGGCCCGGCCAAGCGCCCGCTGCCGCAGCTGCAGATCACCGTCGACGACGAGGGCTACCTCGTCTCCGCCGCTCCGTTCCAGGAAGCGGTCGGCCCGAGCTTCTGGGAGCGTGGCAGCCGATGAGCACCGACACCACCGCACGTCCCGCCGACGCCCTGCGCGAGGGCGACACCCCCACCGAGGCGCAGCCCTCGGGCGCCGCCAGGCGCATCGGCGGCGTCGCCGGCTGGGTCGACGACCGCACCGGCGCGGCCAAGCCGGTCGGCTACCTGATGAAGAAGGTCTTCCCCGACCACTGGTCGTTCATGCTCGGCGAGATCGCGATGTACTCGATGATCGTCTGCCTGCTGACCGGGGCCTTCCTCACCTTCTGGTTCATCCCCAGCGCCGGGCACGTCGTCTACGACGGCTCGTTCGTGCCGCTGCGCGGCGTCAGCATGTCCGAGGCGTACGCGTCGACCCTGAACATCTCGTTCGACATCAAGGGCGGCCTGATCATCCGCCAGATCCACCACTGGGCCGCGCTGATGTTCATCGTCGCGCTCACCGGTGCACATGTTCCGGGTGTTCTTCACCGGCGCGTTCCGCAAGCCCCGTGAGGTCAACTGGGTCATCGGCAGCGTGCTCGCGCTCCTGGCCATCATCGAGGGCTTCGCCGGCTACTCCCTCCCCGACGACCTGCTCTCGGGCACCGGGCTGCGGGCCATGGCCGGCTTCGTGCAGACCGCACCGGTCATCGGGTCCTACCTCGTCTTCGCGATCTTCGGCGGTCCGTTCCCGGGCGAGATGATCATCCCGCGGCTCTACAGCGCGCACATCCTGCTGATCCCGGCGATCCTCATCGGGCTGTTCACGGCGCACATCGGGCTGGTCTTCGTGCAGAAGCACACCCAGTTCCCCGGGCCGGGCCGCACCAACGAGAACGTCGTCGGCTACCCGGTGATGCCGGTGTACGCCGCCAAGGCCGGTGGCTTCTTCTTCATCGTCTTCGGCGTCATCGCCCTGATGGCCGCCCTGGTCCAGATCAACCCGATCTGGGGCTACGGGCCCTACGACCCCTCCCCCGTGACCGCCGGGTCGCAGCCCGACTGGTACATGGGCTTCGCCGACGGCGCGCTGCGTCTGCTGCCGGGGTGGCTGGAGTTCGACGCCTTCGGGTTCACCCTGTCGCTCAACATCGCGCTCGGCGCCCTGGTGCTCCTGCCGCTGGTCTACACGGTGCTGGGCATCTACCCGTTCATCGAGAAGTGGGTCACCGGCGACACCCGCGAGCACCACCTGCTCGACCGGCCCCGCAACAACCCGGTGCGCACCGGCCTGGGCATGGCCGGCATCACCGCCTACAGCGTCTTCATGTTCGCCGCGGGCAACGACATCATCGCGATCAAGCTGGGGATGTCGATCAACGACATCACCTGGTTCTTCCGGATCGGCCTGTTCGTGCTGCCGCCCCTTGCCTTCTGGGTGACCAAGCGGATCTGCCTGTCCCTCCAGCGGCGCGACCGCGACACCGTGCTGCACGGCCGCGAGACCGGCACCATCGTGCGCACGCCCGACGGCAAGTACTTCGAGCGCCACGAGGCCGAGGTCGCCGCCGACCAGTGGGTGCTGGTGCAGCACGAGCCGGTCGCCCCGATCCAGATCGAGGCCGACGTCGACGAGAACGGCGTCGCCCGCAAGGCCAAGCGCTCGCAGCGCTTGCGTGGGCGGCTGTCCCAGTTCTACTTCGCCGATGCCGTCAACCCGGTCACCCCCGCGGAGCTCGCGGCCGCGCACCACCACGGTGCCGAGCACGAGGCGATCGAGCCGTCCGCCTCCGGCGGTGCGGCCCCGGTCGAGGCGGCCCGGACCGACGAGATCGAGTCCGGGGAGCCCGCCGGTCGACACTGACCGGTCGAGCACCGCTCGCGTGCCGCGTACCCGTCCGGGGGGCGCGGCACGCGGCATCTGCGGGCAGACTCTCCTGCGAAGTCAGGGGCGCTTCGTCAGGTCAGGGTCGTACCCGGCCCTGAGTCGGCGAAGTGCTCCTGACCTCGCGGGAACGGGCGGTCCAGGACCCGGTCGAGGATGCCGGTCGGGAGCGGGTCAGTGCCTGCGCGAGGCACGGGGCCAGGCCTGCGCGAGGCACGGGGCCAGGCCTGCGCGAGGCACGGGGCCAGGACTGCGCGAGAGGCGTGGGTCAAGGCGTGTTCGAGGAGCCGGGTGAGGGTCGCTCGTGCCGCGGCCTCGTCGTCGACGGCGACGTCGAGGACCTTGGTGCGCGAGCGCTCCCCCGAGACCAACGAGACGTCCCGGGCCCGGACGCCGAAGGCCTGCGCCACGGCGGCGCGCACGGCGGCCGTGGCGGCCCCGTCGACCGCCCGGGCGCCCACGGACACCCCGAGCACCTCCTCGTCGCCCCAGCGGCCCCCGACGCGCGTCCTGGAGGCGCCGGGACGCACTCGCACGGTCACTCGCACCGGCCCATCGTGCCACCAGGGCCCCTGCGGGACACCGGTGGACCAGCCCCTACGCTGGCGAGGTGAGCGTGACCGAGCCGTCCCAGCCCGCCAGCCGGTCCACCACCCCCGGCCACTCCCTCCCGCGGAGCACCCCCGAGCAGCAGGGCGTGCCCTCCGACGCCGTGCTGCGGATGGTGCGACGCTGGCAGGACGAGGGCAACGAGCCGCACGGGGTGGTCGTCATCCGGCACGGGCACGTGGTGGCCGAGGGGGCGTGGCGGCCCTGGCCGCGCGACGGCCTCCGGCTCGTGTACTCGGTGAGCAAGACCTTCCTTGCGATGGCCGCGGCGTTCGCCGAGGCCGAGGGCCTGCTCGTCCGCGACGAGCGACTGGTCGACGTCTTCCCCGAGGCGGCCTCGGCCGCCGGCCCGCGGGCCGCGCGCCTCACCGTCGAGGACTGCCTGCGGATGTCCACCGGTCACCACGCCGACACCCTCGACACCGTGCCCGGCCTCGCCGGTGGGGGCGAGGAGGCGGTGGCGCCCTTCCTCGCGGCCGAGCCCGACGAGGAGCCCGGGTCGTGGTTCCTCTACCACAACGGCGCGAGCCGGGTGCTGGCCCTGGCGGTGCAGCGCCGCACCGGCGAGCGGCTGCTCGACTACCTCGGGCCGCGGCTGCTCGACCCGATCGGCGTCACCGACGCGGCGTGGACCACCTGGGCCGGCAGCGACCTGGGTTTCAGCGGCCTGCACGTCACCACCGACACGGTGGCCCGGCTCGGCCTGCTGCTGCTCCAGGACGGCGTCTGGCAGGGCCGACAGGTGCTGCCGCAGGGGTGGGTGGCCACCGCCTCGAGCGCCCTGGCCGACACCTCGCACCACCCCGACCCCGCCGACTGGAGGGTCGGCTACGGCTACCAGATGTGGCGCAGCCGTCACGGCTTCCGGGCCGACGGCGCCTACGGCCAGTTCGCCCTCGTGGTGCCGCACCACGACCTCGTCGTCGCGGTGACGTCGTGCACCGAGACGACCCACGAGGTGCTCGACGCCGTCTGGGACGAGCTGCTGCCCCGCGCTCAGCGACACCGCCCTGACGGCCGATCCCGTTGCGCAGGAACGGCTCCAGACGGCGTTCGAGGAGGCCACGGCGCCGCCACGCCGCTCCACCGCCGCGGCGCCGAGCACCGAGGGCCCGTGGACCTTCACCCACACGCCCACCCCCGAGCACCCGGTCCTGCGGTCGGTCGTGGTGCACCGCTCCGACGCCGGCTGGCTGCTCGAGGTCGACGACGGCGCGCTGCTGCGCATCGCGTGCGGTGACGGGCAGTGGGCGGATGCCGGCGCCTCGCCCTGGGTGGCCAGCGGCGGCTGGGTGGCTCCCGACGTCTTCGAGGCCACCGTCGTCGCACACGAGACCCCGCACTCCCTGCTGCTGCGCTGTGAGACGGCGTGCTGACGGCGGCGTGGCGCGGTACCCCGCTGCACGGCGCGGGGCTGGCCCGGCTGCGGGCGCCACGTGGCTGACGCCGGCGCGGGTGGCAGGCTGGTGCCGTGCAGCCCCTGACCGACGAGCAGTTCGACGTCATCGTCCAGGACGCCCTCGACGAGGTGCCCGGCGAGCTGATGGCCATGCTCGACAACGTCGTCTTCCTCGTCGAGGCCGAGCCGCCGGCGGACGACCCCGACCTGCTGGGCATCTACGAGGGCACCCCGCTGACCGAGCGCGGCACGTGGTGGGACCAGGGTTCGCTGCCCGACCGGATCACCCTCTTCCGGGGACCGCTGACCCGGATGTGCGCGGACGACGAGGAGCTGCGCGAGGAGATCGCCGTGACCGTGGTGCACGAGATCGCCCACCACTTCGGCATCGAGGAGGAGACCCTCCACGAGCTCGGGTGGGGCTGACCGCGGCACGCCCCGACGCCGACACCGATGCGGGCCACCCGGTGTCCCCGGGTGGCCCGCAGCGTGGTCGTGCGCGCTCAGAGCGCGTGCTGGCCCTTCCAGTACTCGAAGGTCCAGCCGACGAGGGCGGGGATCGCGAAGAACGCGCCGATGATGAACAGCCACCAGCCGACCGCGAGCCCGAGGAAGCAGGTCGCCGCGGCCGCGCCGAGGAAGAGCGGCCACCAGCTGTGCGGGCTGAAGAAGCCGTACTCGCCCTGGATCTCGTCGATGTCACCCAGCGGGTCGTCCGAGGGGTCGCGCTCGAGGCGACGCCGCGTCATCCACAGGTACCAGGCGATCATGAACCCGAGCAGGCCACCGAGGACCAGGCCGATGACGCCGACCAGCTCGATGCCCAGATCGGTCGAGGCCGTCCAGAACCCGTAGATCGTCGCCATCAGGAAGGCGAAGACCCCGACGAGGACGCCGATGCGCTCCATGGCCTGCATGGGTCAGTTCTCCTTGCTGTCGTCGACGAACGCGTTGCCATGCAGGTCTGCCGGGCCGAGCGCCGACACCAGGCCGTGGTCGTCGGCCACTTCGGCGTCGTGCAGACCGGCCGGAGCCGCCTGCGGGTGGTGCAGGTCGAACGCGGGCCGCTCGGAACGGATCCGGGGCATGCTGTCGAAGTTGTGCCGCGGCGGCGGGCACGAGGTGGCCCACTCCAGCGAGGCGCCGTAGCCCCATGGGTCGTCGGTCTCGACCAGCGGCGCCGTGCGCCACGTCTTCCAGACGTTCAGGGCGAACGGGATCATCGAGAGCGCGAGGATGATCGAGCCGGCGGTCGAGATGCGGTTGCCGAGCGTGAAGCCGTCCTCGGGCAGGTAGTCGGCGTAGCGCCGGGGCATGCCCTGGATGCCGAGCAGGTGCTGCACGAGGAAGGTCGTGTGGAAGCCGATGAACAGCAGCCAGAAGTGGATCTTGCCGAGCCGCTCGTCGAGCATCCGTCCGGTGAGCTTGGGCCACCAGAAGTAGAAGCCGGCGAACATCGCGAAGACGACCGTGCCGAAGACGACGTAGTGGAAGTGCGCCACCACGAAGTAGCTGTCGGACAGCTGGAAGTCCAGCGCGGGGCTCGCCAGGATGACACCGGTCAGCCCGCCGAAGAGGAAGGTGACCAGGAAGCCGAGCGCCCACAGCATGGGGGTCTCGAAGGACAGCTTTCCGCCCCACATCGTGCCGACCCAGTTGAAGAACTTCACCCCGGTCGGTACCGCGATCAACATCGTCATGATCGCGAAGAAGGGCAGCAGCACCTGGCCGGTGACGTACATGTGGTGGGCCCAGACGCTGACCGACAGCGCGGCGATGGCGATCGTCGCGTAGACGAGGGTCTTGTAGCCGAAGATCGGCTTGCGCGAGAAGACCGGCAGCACCTCGGAGATGATGCCGAAGAAGGGCAGGGCGATGACGTAGACCTCTGGGTGCCCGAAGAACCAGAAGATGTGTTGCCAGAGCATCGGCCCGCCGTTGCCCGGGTCGAACACGTGCGCCCCGAACCGCCGGTCGGCGCCGAGCGCGAAGAGCGCGGCGGCCAGCGCGGGGAAGATGAGGAGCACGAGGATCGAGGTGATGAGCACGGTCCAGGTGAAGATCGGCATCCGGAACATGGTCATGCCCGGCGCGCGCATGCACAGGATCGTGGTGATGAAGTTGACCGCACCGAGGATGGTGCCGAAGCCACCGAGCGCGAGGCCGAAGACCCACAGGTCACCGCCCAGCCCGGGGCTGTAGGTGTTGTCGGACAGCGGCGCGTAGGCGAACCAGCCGAAGGCGGCCGCGCCACCGGGGGTGAGGAAGCCTGCGCCCGCGATGATGCCGCCGAACAGGTAGGCCCAGTAGGCGAGCATGTTCAGGCGCGGGAAGGCGACGTCGGGGGCGCCGATCTGCAGCGGCATCAGCGCGTTCGCGAAGCCGGCGAACAGGGGCGTCGCGAAGAGCAGCAGCATGATCGTGCCGTGCATCGTGAACATCTGGTTGTACTGGTCGGGCGTGTCGACGACCTGCAGCCCGGGGGTGGCGAGCTCGGCGCGGATGACCAGCGCCATCAGCCCGGCGAGCATGAACCAGATGAACGAGGTGATGAAGTAGAGGTTGCCGATGACCTTGTGGTCGGTGGTGGTGATCCACTTGACGACCGTGGCGCCCTTGGAGACGCGGCGGGTGTGCGCGGGGGTCGAGGCCGTGCGCAGCATCGGGGAGTCGGTGGCGGCACTCATCGTCAGTTCCCTCCGTCGATGCTGTCGGTGACCGGGCCGGCGTCGTCCATCAGCTCTTCACGGCTGAGCGTGTTGTTGAGCAGGCCGGTCTGGCCGGCGGCGCGCAGGTCGGACAGGTGCTGCTCGTACTCCGCGCGCGGGACGACCTTGACGTTGAACAGCATGTGCGAGTGGTAGGAGCCGCACAGCTCGGCGCACTTGCCCTTGAAGGTGCCCTCCTGGGTCGGCACCACCTGGAACTTGTTGACCCGACCCGGGATCATGTCCATCTTCTGCAGGAACGAGGGCACCCAGAACGAGTGGATGACGTCGCGGGCGGTGAGCACGAACTCGATCCGCTCGCCGACCGGCAGGTAGAGCGTGGGGATGGTCTCCTCGGCGCCCGGCTCGCCGGTCAGGATCGCCTGCTCGCCGGTCTCGTGGACGTCGTCCTCGACGTAGTTGAAGTCCCAGCTCCACTGCTTGCCGATGACGTTGATCGTGACGTCGGCCTGCTTCGAGGTGTCGGTGAGGTCGGAGGAGTCACGAGCGGTGTAGTAGAAGAGCACGACCACCATGAAGATCGGGACCACGGTGTAGAGGATCTCGATCGGGATGTTGTAGCGCAGCTGCACGGGCAGCTCGTTGTCGTCCTTCTTGCGCCGGTAGGCCACGACGCACCAGCCGATCAGGCCCCACACGAGGGCGCCGACCGCCAGGGCCGCGATCCAGGCACCGATCCACAGCGTGGTCACGGTCTCGCCACCCTCGGTGACCGCCGGGGGCAGCCAGCCGGTGGACGCGTCGCCGCGCAGGTTGCCCGCGGCGCACCCGCTCAGGGCGACGGCCGAGAGCGCACCGATGAGGAGACCGGCGCCGAGACGGCGCCGGGTACGACGGGGCGATGAGAGGACGTGCTGGCGCACCGCTGCACCCTTCGTGTGGAGGAGGTCACGGACAGGTCCAAACCCTACTGCACCACCTGCGCTGGAGTCAGGCAGGTCCGGGCTACCGTCTAGGCGTGGCGCGCCCCCCGATCGACCAGCAGGTCACCGGACTTCTCGACGCGGCCCGAGGCCCCCTCCACCCCCTGGCCGCGCAGACCCTCGAGGCCGCCCTGGCGGTCGGCTGGGCGGACCCGACCCGGCTGCACCCCCCGGGCCGACGGGCCCGCGCCCTGCTCGACGGCGCCCGCGAGGTGCTCGCCGACGCGGTGGGCGTGCGCCCCGACGAGCTGTCGGTGCACGCGAGCCCGGAGTCGGCCCTCGAGACCGGGCTCACCGGGCTGCGGCACGCGCACCGGCGCACCGGGTCACGGGTGGTCGCCGGTGCCACCGAGCGATCGGTGCTCCTGCTCCAGCCCGGCGCCGAGGCGGTCGTGCCCGTCGACCGCGCCGGGCGGGTCGACGTCGAGGCGTTCGCCGGGGCACTCACGGGCGACGACGTCGCCGCCGCCGTGCTGCAGACCGCCAACGCCGAGGTCGGCACCCGCCAGCCCGTCGTCGAGGTGGACGCCCTCTGCCGTGAGCACGCCGTACCGCTGCTGCTCGACGCCACGGCGTCGCTGGGCCGTGACCCGGATGCCGACCCCGCCGCCGGTTCGGTCGTGGTCGCCGACGCCGCGGCGTTCGGAGGGCCACCGCTCGGCCTGCTCGCCGTGCGCACCGGCACCCGGTGGGGGCTGCCCGGTCCGCGCCGCGAGGCCGAGCAGGGCCGCGAGCACGCCCCACCGTGGGTTCCCCTGGTGCTCGCCGCGGCCGAGGCGTGGCGGCAGACCGCCGCGGTCACGGCATCCGAGGAGCGCGCCGCTCGCGCGCTGGTCGACCGGGTGCGCCGGGCCGCGGCCGGCGTGCCCGACGTCGAGGTCGTGGGCGACCCCGACGACCGGCTCCCCCACGTCGTCACGTTCAGCGTGCTCTACGCCGACGGCGAGGTGCTGCTCGAGGAGCTCGCCCGGCGCGGGTTGCTCGTCGCGTCCGGCTCGGCCTGCACCTCGAGCGCCCTGCGCCCCAGCCACGTGCTCGCCGCGATGGGGGTGCTCACCCACGGCAACGTGCGCGTCACCCTGCCGCTCGAGGCGGTCTCGCCGACGCGGGCCGACGACGTGGAGCGGCTCTGCCGCGAGCTCCCGGACGCCGTCGCGACGGTACGCCGACGGCTCGGGACGGACGACCTGTGAGCGGCGGTCCCCCGGTGGTCGACGCCCGCGGCACGCGGTGCCCGGTGCCCGTCATCCGGCTGGCCCGGGCCGCCCGCGACCTGCCGGCGGGCGCGACGGTGCTCCTGCTCGCCGACGACGTCGCGGCCTGGTCCGACGTGCCGGCGCTGGGCACGGATGAAGGGCCACACCGTGACCCTGTACGAGGACGACGACTGGACCGAGTTCCGGGTCGTGCTCGGTGAGCAGCCGCACCGACCGCGGTCAGGCCGACAGCTCGACCTGAGGTGCGCCGCAGTGCCTCGACCAGCCGGTCGAGGTAGACCTCGCGCGGCCACTCCTGCGCCCCCAGGCTGCGCAGGTGGTCGGTGGCCCACTGCACGTCGACCAGCCGGCGCGGGTCGCCGTCGGCGTGGAAGCGCTCGGCCAGCCCGACCAGGGCGACCTTCGACGCGTCGCGCACGCGTGTGGAACATCGACTCCCCCGCGAACAGGCCGCCGATCGAGACGCCGTAGAGCCCGCCGACCAGCTCGCCGTCCTGCCAGGCCTCGACGCTGTGCGCCCAGCCCAGCTCGTGCAGGCGACCGTAGGCGTCGGCGACCTCCGGCGTGATCCAGCGGCCCTCGCGCGAGGGGTCGGCGCAGCGGCGCACGACCTCGGTCGAAGGCGGTGTCGACCCGCACGTCGAAGCGGTCGAGGACCTTGCGCAGCGACCGGCGCACCCGCAGGGCCGCCGGGCGGGATGACGCCGCGCGGGTCGGGCGACCACCACCCCATCGCGCCCCTGCCGTGCGGGCCCAGGCCCATGGGGAACAGGCCGAGGCGGTAGGCCGCGAGCAGGGTGCCGGGCTCGAGGTCGGCCCCGGCCGCGACGAGGTCGTCGCCGGGCTCGGCGCGGGCCGCGTCGAGCAGCCAGGAGGTGCTCGGCGGCTCGACCGGCGGGTGGACCATCGCGGTGTCGGTGCGGCTCGTCAGTCGCGGGCGCACCGCACGAGCGGCGCGATCTCCTCCGCGGCGTCGTCGCCGTAGGCCTCGGCGAACCGGTCGAGGAAGCCGCTCGCGGGTGACGCTGGTACTCCTGGGTGCCGACCGTCTCGAGCACGTGGGCCGCGAGCACCGAGCCGATCTGGGCGCACCGCTCGTGGCCGAGCCCGCCGGCCAGGCCGACGAGGAAGCCGGCCCGGAACGCGTCGCCGACGCCGGTGGGGTCGACCCGCTCGACGTCGCCGGCGACCGGCACGTGGATCGGGTCCTCGCCCTTGGTGCGGATGTCGGCGCCGTCCTTGCCGCGGGTGATGACCCGGGTGGTGACCCGGTCGTCGATCTCGGCCTGGCTCCATCCGGTCTTGGTCTCGGTGAGGTGCGACTCGTACTCGTTGGTGAAGAGGTAGTCGGCGCCGTCGATGAGCTTGCGGATGAACGGGCCGTCGGCGAAGGCGAGCTGCTGCGAGGGGTCGGCGATGAACGGGATGCCGCTGCTGCGGCACTCCTGGGTGTGGCGCAGCATCGCCTCGGGGTCGTCGGCGCCGATGAGCACGAGGTCGAGGTCCCACTGGGCGTGGATCGGGCCGAGCTCGATCATCCGGGCCTCGGCCATCGCCCCGGCGTAGAAGGTGGCGATCTGGGCCATCGTGTCGTCGGTGGTGCAGACGAAGCGCGCGGTGTGCCGCGACTGCGAGATGTGCACGTGGTCGGTGACGACGCCGTGGCGGGTCAGCCAGCTGCGGTAGTCGGAGAAGTCCTCGCCCGCGGCGCCGACGAGGATCGGCCGCGCGCCGAGCACCGCCATCCCGAAGCAGATGTTGCCCGCGACACCGCCGCGGCGGATCTCGAGGGTGTCGGCGAGGAAGCTCACCGAGATCTTGTCGAGCTGCTCGACGACGAGGGAGTCCGAGAAGGCACCCCGGAAGGTCATGAGGTGGTCGGTCGCGATGGACCCGGTGACGGCGATCTGCACGACGACGAACCTACCCCGCGACGCCGGTGCCGATCGGCCGCCCGGGACGCCGAGAGGGCCCGTGCCGGTGGCGGTGCGGGCCCTCTCGGGTGGCTGCGTCAGCTGAAGCTGTCGCCGCAGGCGCAGGAGCTGCCCGCGTTGGGGTTGTCGATGGTGAAGCCCTGCTTCTCGATGGTGTCGGCGAAGTCGATCGTCGCGCCGTCGAGGTAGGGGGCGCTCATCCGGTCGATGACGACCTCGACACCGTCGAAGTCGCGCACGAGGTCACCGTCGAGGGTGCGCTCGTCGAAGTAGAGCTGGTAGATGAGACCGGAGCAGCCGCCGGGCTGCACGCCGACGCGCAGGCGCAGGTCGTCGCGGCCCTCCTGCGCGAGCAGGGACTGCACCTTGCCGGCGGCGACGTCGGTGAGGACGACACCGTGTGCCGGGGCCTCGGTCGCCGGGGCCTCGGTGGTGGGGGCCTCGGTGGTCTGGAGCTGGTCGCTCATGGATGCACTCCTCGTGCTGGCGGTGGCCTGACATCGACCCGTTCGCGGTGGTCAACCCGTGTCGGGCCGCCGGTGTTCCCGGGCTCACGCAACAGGATACGTTGCCGAGCCCGCATCACCGACTCCCGTCCCACGCGCCTCGACGTTCTCGCCCGATCCCGGGACCTTGCAGCGTTCGCAGGGGAAGGTTCGGGTGCGAACGGGAACCGTCCCGCACCGGGCGGGAAGGCTGGGATGCCGGTCAGCGCGGCGGCGACCAGGTGCGCGCCACCCGCGCCGTGCGGGCGGCCAGGGTCTGCACCGGGTCGGCCACCATCGCCTCGACCTCGGCCCGGCTGTCGGCGACCGCGTAGGTGCCGGCCAGGCCCAGGGTCATCGTCTCGCGCCGCCCCACGAGGCACTCCCCCGCGACGAGCACGGTCGGCCGCCCGGTCTCGAGCGTGGCGGCCGCCACCCCGGCGACCACCGACCCCCGCAGCGTGCTCCAGTCGACCCGCCCGGCACCGGTGACGACGAGGTCGCTGCGCGCCGCGGCGATGCCGAACCCGCACTGGCGCAGCACCTCGGCGACGCCGCCGACCCGCCGGGCACCCAGGGCGAGCAGTCCGTAGCCGAGCCCACCGGCGGCTCCGGCGCCCGCCTCGCGGTCGAGCCGGCGCGGCATCCCGCTGAGCAGCTCGACCGGGGCCGACGGCAACGACCGTCCGACGACGTCGGTGAAGTGGCCCAGGGCCCCCTCGAGCGCCTGGGCGAGCTCGGGCGAGGCGCCCTTGCGCGGCGCCTCGACGGCGCTGGTGCCCTGCAGGCCGAGCAGCGGGGTGTCGTCGTCGGTGGCGAGCACGATCTCGACGCCGGCGAGCCGGTCGACGACGTCGGCGAGACCGGGCAGCGCGTCGTCGCCCGCCGCGGCGAGGGCGAGGCCGCCACGCGCCAGCACCGATGCCGGTCCGGCGCCGAGCGCGGCCAGCATGCCGGCCCCGGCGTCGTTCGTGGCGCTGCCCCCGACGCCGACGACGACCTTGGTCACGCCCTGCGCGACGGCGGCGTCGAGCAGCTGGCCGACCCCCCACGTGCTGGTGAGGCCGGGGTCGCGCTCGTCCGCGCCGAGCAGGTGCAGCCCGCTCGCCTGGGCCGCCTCGAGGTATGCCGTGCGCCTGCCGTCGTGCTCGACCACCAGCACCGCGGCGGGCACCTCACGGCCGAGGGGGTCGCTGACCGTCGTCGCGACCGTCGTGCCGCCCAGGGCGCGGGAGAGCACGTCGAGGAAGCCCGGGCCGCCGTCGGACAGGGGCAGCAGCTCGACCTCGTCGTGGGGTGCGCCCTGCGACCAGCCCTGCGCCATCGCGGTGGCCGCCTGGACGGGGCCGAGCGTGGATCCGAAGGAGTCCGGGGCGATGAGGACGCGCACGCGGTGAGGCTATCGGTGCCGCCGCTCCCCCGGTCCCTCAGGACCCGGGCGGCCGTCAGCTCGCCCGGCACGTCGCCGGCGTCGGTAGCGTCGGACCGGACCGTCCACCGATCCCCGACGAGAGGACCCAGCCATGACCGCCACGCCCCGAGAGCGAGCTCGACCCCGAGCGCGTCGCCATGCTCGAGGCGCTCGCCCAGCAGCGCTACTTCTTCCTCCACACCGTCGAAGGGCTCACCGACGAGCAGGCGCGGCTCACGCCCACGGTCAGCGAGCTGTCGCTCGGCGGGCTGGTCAAGCACGTCGCACTCACCGAGCGCGGGTGGACCGACTTCGTCGAGCACGGGACGATGGCCGGTGGCGACGACGCGGATTACGAGGCCCGGGCGAACGAGTTCCGCCTCCTCGAGGACGAGACACTCGCGTCGGTCGTCGGCCTCTTCCAGGAGGTTGCCGCCCACACCGACGAGCTGGTCCGGACCTGGGACCTCTCGGCGAGCCAGGAGCTGCCGCCTGCGCCGTGGTTCCAGCCCGGTGAGCGACGCAGTGCTCGGCGCACCTTCGCGCACCTGCTGTCCGAGCTGGCCCACCACACCGGGCACGCCGACATCCTGCGCGAGACGATCGACGGCCAGAAGTCCATGGGCTGAGCGGGCGCACGCCCCCGACAGCGGCGGGTCGTCGCACGGACGGGACGCGACGGCCGGGGCCCTCCCCCGACGGCATACGATCGACGGTGTGACGACGACGACCGGTCCTGCGCACACGCCGCTCCCCCTCCTGGTGCTCGGCCAGGGGCGCGACCTCGCCAGCGAGCGCGGCGTCGAGTGCCCCGGCGACCTGCCCGCCCCCTCCGACCCCGACCTCGTCGCCCGCGCCCGCGCGGCAAAGGCGGCGCTGGGCGAGCGGGTCTTCGTGCTGGGCCACCACTACCAGCGCGACGAGGTCATCCAGTTCGCCGACGTCACCGGTGACTCCTTCAAGCTCGCCAAGGAGGCCGCGGCCCGCCCGGATGCCGAGTGGGTCGTCTTCTGCGGCGTGCACTTCATGGCCGAGTCGGCCGACATCCTCACCGCCGACACCCAGACCGTGGTGCTGCCCGACCTCGCGGCCGGGTGCTCGATGGCCGACATGGCCGCGATCGACCAGGTCGAGGAGTGCTGGGACGAGCTGGTCGAGGCCGGAGTCGCCGACCTCACCGTGCCGGTCACCTACATGAACTCCTCCGCGGCCATCAAGGCGTTCACCGGGCGGCACGGCGGCACGATCTGCACGTCGTCCAATGCGAAGACCGCGCTGACCTGGGCGCTCGACGGGGCGGGCGAGGGCGGCAAGGTGCTCTTCCTGCCCGACCAGCACCTGGGCCGCAACACCTACGCGCGCGACCTCGGGCGGCCGCTCGAGGACTGCGTGGTCTGGGACCCGCACCGCCCGATGGGAGGCCTCACCCCCGAGCAGCTGCGCGACGCCACGATGATCCTGTGGCGCGGGCACTGCTCGGTGCACGGCCGCTTCTCGGTCGAGGCCGTCGAGGCCGCCCGGCGCGAGATCCCCGGCGTCAAGGTGATCGTGCACCCCGAGTGCCGCAACGAGGTCGTCGAGCTGGCCGACGAGGTCGGCTCCACCGAGCGGATCATCCAGACCATCGCCGCCGCCCCCCCGGGCACCGCCTGGGCCGTGGGCACCGAGCTCAACCTCGTGCAGCGGCTGGCAGCGCAGTTCCCCGAGCAGCGCATCGTCTTCCTCGAGAAGAACGTCTGCTACTGCTCGACGATGAACCGCATCGACCTGCCCCACCTGGTGTGGGCCCTGGAGTCGCTCGTCGACGGCCGGGTCGTCAACGCCATTCGCGTCGACGCGCAGGTGGCCGCACAGGCCCGGGTCGCGCTCGACCAGATGCTCGCGCTGCCTGGCGAGACCAGCCAAGGACTGACCCGGAGTCAGGATCCCTTCGCCCGCTCAGGAGGTTCTTGCCCAGTCTTGGTCGACTACGGCCCTGACTCGGCGAAATGCTCCTGACTTCGCGGAAGACGCGCCCCGCCGCCCAGGTCAGCGGGGCAGGGCGCCCAGCCGGGCGAGGAGGAGCGCCTCGGCCAGGCAGACCTTCTCGAACTCGCCCAGGTGCAGCGACTCGTTGGCACCGTGCGCCCGCGCATCGGGGTCCTCGACCCCGGTGACGAGGATCGCGGCATCGGGGAACTGCTCGGCGAACGCCGCGACGAAGGGGATCGAACCACCCACGCCGATGTCGACCGGCTCGACGCCCCACGCGTCGTGGAAGGCCGCCCGGGCCTGGTCGTAGACCGGTCCCCGCGCGTCGGCGGAGAACCCGAGCCCTCGGTCGTCGAGGGTCACCTCGACCTGCGCGCCCCACGGCGTGTGCTCGACGAGGTGGTCGCGCAGCAGCGCGAAGGCGTCCAGGTCGTGCTCGTCGGGCGCCAGCCGCATCGAGACCTTCGCCGCGGCACTGGGCACGAGGGTGTTCGACGAGGTCGCGACCGACGGGGCGTCGATGCCGATCGTGGTGATCGACGGCTTGGTCCAGATCCGCGACAGCAGCGAGCCGGCGCCGATCGTCGACACCCCGGCGAGCAGGCCCGACTCCGCGCGCAGCCGGGCCTCGTCGTAGTCGAGGTCCGCGGCCACCCCCGACTTCAGGCCAGCCACCGCGACCTCGCCGTCGTCGTCGTGCAGGCTCGCGAGCACCCGCACCAGGGCGGTGAGCGCGTCGGGCACGGCCCCGCCGAACATGCCGGAGTGGACGCCGTGGTCGAGCGTGGTCACCGTGACGACGACCCGGACCATCCCGCGCAGCGTCGTCGTGAGCGCCGGCTCGCCGATGGCCCAGTTCGTGGAGTCGGCGAGCACGATCGCGTCGGCCCGCAGCTTCTCGCCGTGCTGCGTCGAGGATGGTCGGCAGCGAGCCGGAGCCGATCTCCTCCTCGCCCTCGACGAAGACGGTCACCCCGACCGGCAGCGACCCGGAGTGCGCCCGAAGGGCGGCGACGTGCGCCATGATCCCCGCCTTGTCGTCGGCGGCGCCGCGGCCGTAGAGCCGCCCCTCGCGCTCGGTGGGGTCGAACGGCGGGCTGTCCCACAGCGCCTCGTCGCCGGGGGGCTGCACGTCATGGTGTGCGTAGAGCAGCACCGTGCGCGACCCCGGCGGGCCGTCGACGTGCCCGATGACCGCGGGGCGACCGCCCTCGCGCACGATCTCGACCTGCAGCCCCTCGGCCCGCAGCAGGGCCGCGGTGGCCTCGGCACTGGCCTCCACGTGGGCCTGGTCGAACGCGTCGAGGCTGACGCTCGGGATACGGGTCAGCGCCTCCAGGTCGGCGCGCAGCCCGGGCACGAGGGCAGCCACGCGGTCGCGCAGGGCGGAGATCTGGTCCGGGGAGAGCACGTCGGTCACCCGCCCGACCCTACCCACGCCGGCGCCGGTCGGGCCGGGAGCGCGTGCACGGCATCCGCCCGCGAGCACTTACAGTGGTGACGTGTTCGGACGCAGCAAGACCACCAACGAGCAGCTCGACGACGAGCTCCACCCGCAGCGCGACGGGGCCAAGAACCGGCCCACGCCCAAGCGCAAGGACCAGGAGGCCGCGCGCCGCCAGCCGCTGGTCGTCGCCGACCGCAAGCAGGCCAAGCGGCTCGACAAGGTCAAGCGCAACGAGCAGATGGCCAAGACGCGTCAGGCCATGCTCACGGGTGACGAGTCCGGTCTGCCGCCGCGCGACAAGGGCCCGGTGCGCCGCTACATGCGCGACTACATCGACGCCCGGTGGAACCTCGCCGAGTTCATGCTCCCGGTGATGCTCGTCGTGCTCGCGCTCAGCTTCATGCGCACCAGCACGATCCTGTTCTTCGTCACGATCCTCACCTATGGCGTCCTGCTCACGGCGATCGTCGACACCTTCCTCATGTGGCGCCGTCTTCGCAAGAAGCTCGGCGACGAAGTTCGGCGACGAGGCGGCCGGCGCCAAGGGCAACGGCATGTACGCCGCGATGCGCGCCTTCCAGCTGCGCCGCTCGCGGATGCCGCGCACGCTCGTCAAGCGCGGCGAGTACCCCGTCTGAGCCGGCGGCTCAGCCCGGGGCCGTCGAGGCTCATCGGCCCGTAGACCTTCTCGCCGTCGCGGTGCAACGTCACCGACGCGACCCCTTCGGCCGACAGGTCGTGCCACACCTCGCCGAACCACGACTCGGCGTCTGACTGGGTCGGGAAGGCCGTGTCGCTCAGGGCCTCACCGGTCATCGGGGCGCCCTCGGCGTCGGCGTAGGTCCAGGTCCACTGCTCGCTCACTTCTCGCGCACCCCCACCTCGACGAACGGCGGCTTCGACACCGTCGCGGCGACCTCGCGGCCACGCACGTCGACGACCACGTCGTCGCCCAGGGTCACCGAGCGGTCGAGCAGGGCCAGGGCGATGCCCTGTCGCCGGGTCGGCGAGAACGTGCCCGAGGTGACCTCGCCGACGACGGCGCCGGTGGAGTCCTTGACGGCGCAGTGCGAGCGAGGGATGCCGCGACCGGTCACCACGAGGCCGCGCATCAACCGGCTCTGCTTGGCCGCCCGCTCGGCGGTCAGCGCGTCGCGCCCCCAGAACTGCGGCTTGTCCCAGCCGACCGCCCAGGCGGCCCCGGCCATCACCGGGGTGATGTCGAGCGAGAGGTCGTTGCCGTGCAGCGGGTAGCCCATCTCGGTGCGCAGCGTGTCGCGGGCGCCGAGGCCGGCGGGCAGCCCTCCCTCGGCGGCCACCGCGGCTGCCAGGGAGTCCCAGACCGAGCCGGCGACGTCCCAGGCCGGCACGATCTCGTAGCCGCGCTCCCCCGTGTAGCCGGTGCGGCACACGATGACCGGAAGCCCCTCCCACTGCGTCTCGACGAAGCTCATGTAGTCGTGGTCGACCGGCAGTCCGAGCCCGCGCAGCACCTCGTCGGAGCGCGGACCCTGCACCGCGATGACGCCGTACCGGTCGTGCAGGTTCTCGACCGTGAGGCCGTCGGGGGCGGCGGCCGCGAGCAGCTCGACCACCGTGGCCGTGTTGGCGGCGTTGGGGATGAGGAAGACGTCGTCGTCGGAGCGCAGGTACTGGATGAGGTCGTCGACGACCCCGCCGGTCTCGGTGCAGCACATCGTGTACTGCGCCTGGCCCGGGCCCGATCCGGCGCAGGTCGTTGGTCAGGCACGAGTTGACGAAGTCGGCGGCGCCCGGGCCGGACACCCGCGCCTTGCCCAGGTGCGAGACGTCGAAGATGCCGACCTTCTCGCGCACCGCGGTGTGCTCCGCGACGACCCCGCCGCCCGGGTACTCGATGGGCATCGACCAGCCGCCGAAGTCGGCCATCTTGGCGCCGAGGGCGAGGTGCCGGTCGTGGAGCGGTGAGTGCAGGAGCTCGGTCATGGTCGGCACGTTACCGCCTGCGACCGACCGCTCCGCTGGTCGCTAGTCTGCGCGCATGACCTCTCTGGCCCTGACGACCCGACCCCCCGCCGAGCTCGCCGTCGACACCCTCGTCGTCGGTTCGGTGCGAACGCCCGACGGCGCCGACCTCGCGACCGGCCACCACCTGCCGCGCAAGGCCGTGGTGCACCTGCAGGCGGTGCTCTCCGACGTCGAGGCCACCGGCAAGGCCGACGAGGTGGTGCGCGTCGTCGCCGTACCGGGCGTCAAGGCCACCTCGGTCGTCGTGACCGGTCTGGGCGACGGCACCCCGCGACGCTCCAGCTACCCGCACGCCGCCCTGCGCGCGGCGGCCGGGGCCGCCCTGCGCAGCGTGCGCGGCAAGCGCACGCGTCGCCGTGGCCCTGCCGACCCCCGACCTCGAGAGCCTGTCCGCCGTCGCCGACGGCGCCTACGCCGGCTGCTACACCTACGACAAGGCGGCCCCGCTCGGCGCCCGTCGCGGCACGGGCCTGCGCCCCTCGGCCGCCAGGTCGGCCGCGGCGGCAGCGGCGGTGCGGTCCCCGCGTCATGGTCGTCTCGGGCGCGGGGCAGGGCAAGGCCGCCAAGGATGCCGTCGCGCGCGCCGCCGTGCTCGGTGCGGCCCGCGACTGGGCCCGCGACCTGGTGAACACGCCGCCGAACTACCTGTTCCCGCAGTCCTTCGCCGACAACGTCAAGAAGCGGGTCTCCGCCTCCCCCGCCAAGGTCACCGTGTCGGTGCTCGACGACAAGGCGCTCGTCAAGGGCGGCTTCGGCGGCATCGTCGGCGTCGGCCAGGGCTCGGTGAACCCGCCGCGGATCGTGACGATGAGCTACGCCCCGGCCGCCCCGAAGGCGTCGGTCGCGCTGGTCGGCAAGGGCATCACCTTCGACTCGGGCGGCCTGAACATCAAGCCGTCGACCGGCATGGTGACGATGAAGTGCGACATGGCCGGCGCCGCCGCCGTGGCCGCCACCGTGCTCGCCGCCGCCGAGCTCGGGCTGCCGGTGGCGGTCACCGGCTACCTCTGCCTCGCCGAGAACATGCCCAGCGGCACGGCCCAGCGGCCGAGCGACGTCGTCGTGATGCGCGACGGCACCAGCGTCGAGATCCTCGACACCGACGCCGAGGGCCGCATGGTGCTCGGTGACGGCTTGTGCCTGGCCAGCGAGAAGCACCCCGACTGGGTCGTCGACATCGCCACCCTCACCGGGGCACAGGTCGTGGCCCTGGGCACCGACATCGCCGCCGTCATGGCCAACGACGACGCCTTCCGCGGCCGGGTGGTCGACGCCGCCGATGCGGCCGGCGAGGGTGCCTGGCCGATGCCGCTCCCGGTGGAGCTGCGTGCCAAGCTCGACACCCCCACCGCCGACATCGCCCACAAGGGCGACCGCGACGGCGGCATGCTCACCGCCGGGCTGTTCCTCAAGGAGTTCGTCGGCGAGGGCATCCCGTGGGCCCACGTCGACATCGCCGGGCCTGCGTTCAACGACAAGGGTGCCAAGGGCCACCACCCCAAGGGCGGCACCGGCTTCGGCGTCGGCACCCTGCTCACCCTGGTGGAGTCCTCAGCCGGCTGACCTCCCCACACGTCCGGATGCCGCGCCTCCCCGCTGTGGGGTGGCGCGGCATCCGTCGTCGGTGCGGTGGAGCGGGGCGGTCAGCCGCCACTCTTGCGGCGGAACATCTGCTGGGTCGCGGTGGCCTCTGGCCCGTGGGCGTGGTCGACCTTGGTGTGCTCGGAGTGGTCGGACACGTCGGCACCCCCGTGCGACTTCTTCGCGTCCAGCGCCGCGCGGAACTTCGCCTTCACCTCGTCGTCGACCGCGGGGCGCGGCTTCTTCGGGGCTGACATGGTGGGTCCTTCCGTCGGCTGGCAGGTCACCTCCAGCCTCGCAGACGCGAGCGGCCTGCTCCAACCGGATTGGCACTGCGATCCGCCAGTGGGTGCGTCACGCTCCGTCGGTGGCGCCCCTCAGCGCGCCTTCGGCTTGCGCTGGCGGGAGGTCCACTGCCGCATCCGCGCCGGGTAGCCGGTGAGGTTGACGTCGTAGACCGGGATGTCGAGGGAGCGCGCGACGTCGAAGGCGACCGGGCGTGACGGCAGGGCCCGCCGGGTCCACTCGCCGTCGTGCGCGATGAGCACGACCGTGGTCGCCGTGATGTTGGTGGCGGGCTCGACGTACGCCTCCACCCCGCGCCGGGTGCGGATGAAGTCCTCGAAGTGGGCACGCGCGCTCGCGAGGTCCCCCCCACCGTGTGGGGCCTGCTGCGCGCGACCGCGTCTCCACCACGCCATGCGGACACGATAGGGCGTGGTCCTCGGCGTTCCGCACGACCCACCGGATTCCGCGGTGTGTGCGTGGTGTGTGTGCCACCCGGCCGGAGTGACAAGATGCTGGGCAGCGTCCGGACGGCCCACCCGTCGCCGGCGCGCCCGACCCGCCAGATCAAGGGAGCAGCCACGGATGCCGGCCACCGCCGAGACCACCCATGACGTCGTCGTCCTCGGGGGAGGCAGCGGCGGCTACGCCTGCGCGCTGCGCGCCGCCGAGCTCGGGATGAGCGTCGCGCTCGTGGAGAAGGACCTCCTCGGGGGCACCTGCCTGCACCGCGGCTGCATCCCCACCAAGGCCCTGCTCCACGCGGCCGAGGTCGCCGACTCCGCCCGCGAGGCCTCGCGGTTCGGGGTGCGCGCCACCTTCGAGAGCATCGACCTGCCCGCGGTCACGACCTACCGCGAAGGGGTCGTCGGCCGGCTGTACAAGGGGCTGCAGGGCCTGGTGTCCTCGCGCAAGGTCGACTACGTCGAGGGCGCGGGTCGCCTCGAGGGCGACCGCACCGTGGTCGTCGGCGACCGCCGCCTCGTCGGTCGACACGTCGTGCTCGCCACCGGCTCCTTCGCGCGCACCCTGCCCGGCCTCGAGCTCGGCGGCCCGGTCGTCACCAGCGACGGGGCGCTGGCGCTGGAGGCCGTGCCCGACCGCGTCGTCGTGCTCGGCGGCGGCGTCATCGGGGTCGAGTTCGCCTCGGTGATGCGCTCGTTCGGCGCGGAGGTGACCATCGTCGAGGCGCTGCCCCGGCTCGTCGCCGCGGAGGACCCCGCGGTGAGCAGCGCCCTGGAGCGCGCCTTCCGCAAGCGCGGCATCGCCTTCCGCACCGGCGTCCGGTTCGAGTCGGCGCAGCGCGACGGCGACACCGTGACGGTGCGCCTCGAGGGGGGTGACGAGATCGTCGCCGACCTGCTGCTCGTCGCCGTCGGCCGTGGGCCGGTCACCGACGGGCTGGGCTACGAGGAGGCCGGGGTCACGCTCGAGCGCGGCTTCGTCGTCACCGACGAACGCTGCCGCACCTCGGTGGAGGGCGTCTACGCCGTCGGCGACATCGTCCCCGGGCTGCAGCTCGCCCACCGCGGCTTCGCGCAGGGGATCTTCGTCGCCGAGGACATCGCGGGGCTGAACCCGGCTCCCCTCGTGGAGTCGGGCATCCCGCGGGTCACCTACTGCGAGCCGGAGATCGCCTCCGTGGGCCTCACCGAGGAGCAGGCCCGAGCCGAGCACGGCGAGGTCGAGACCTACGAGTACAACCTCGGCGGCAACGGCAAGTCACAGATCCTGCGCACCCAGGGGTTCGTCAAGCTGGTGCGCACCAAGGACGGTCCGGTCGTCGGCATCCACATGGTCGGCTCACGGATGGGCGAGCAGATCGGCGAGGCGCAGCTCATCGTCGGCTGGGAGGCCCACGCCGAGGACGTCGCCGCCCTCGTCCACGCCCACCCGACGCAGAACGAGGCCCTCGGCGAAGCCCACCTGGCGCTCGCCGGGAAACCCCTCCACGCACACAACTAGAGTGATGACCGCCACCGCCCACGAAGGAGAGCTGTCCCGATGTCAGAACGCGTGAAGATGCCTGCGCTCGGCGAGTCCGTCACCGAAGGGACCGTGACGCGCTGGCTCAAGGGTGTCGGTGACAGCGTCGAGGTCGACGAGCCGCTGCTCGAGGTGTCGACCGACAAGGTCGACACCGAGATCCCCTCGCCGGTGGCCGGCACGCTGCAGGAGATCCTCGTCCAGGAGGACGACACCGTCCCGGTGGGCGCCGACCTGGCGGTCATCGGCGACGGCCCGGCCCCGGCCGGCGGCGACTCCGGTGGCGAGCAGTCCGACGCGCAGGGCTCCGGCCCCAGCGACGAGGTCTCCGACCAGTCCGACGGCGACGCGGTGGCCGAAGCCGGCGACGAGGGCGGCCAGGAGCCGGCCGAGCCGCAGGCCGAGGCCCCGCAGGAGCAGACGACGCAGCCCGAGCCGCAGGAGGAGCCGGCCGCCGCGCCCGCCCCCACGGCATCCGCCTGGCTCCGGTGGGTCCGGCGACGGCACGACCGTGAAGATGCCGGCCCTGGGCGAGTCCGTGACCGAGGGCACCGTCACCCGGTGGCTGAAGCAGGAGGGTGACGAGGTCGCCGTCGACGAGCCCCTCCTCGAGGTCTCGACCGACAAGGTCGACACCGAGATCCCCTCCCCCGTGGGTGGCACGCTCACCACGATCCTGGTCCAGGAGGACGACACCGTCCCGGTCGGCGCCGACCTCGCGATCGTCGGTGGCTCCGGCGGTGGCGGTGGTGGCGAGTCGGCCCCGGCGCAGGAGCCGGCCCCGCAGCAGGAGGAGCAGCCGGCCGCCGAGCCGGAGCCCGCCCCGCAGGCGGCCGAGCCGCAGGCCCCCGCACCCCAGCAGGAGGACTCCGCGCCGGAGTCGGCCCCCCGGCGCAGGCCGAGGCCGCCCCGGCCCAGCAGGAGGCTCCAGCCCAGCAGGAGGCTCCGGCCCCGGCTGTACCCGACCGGGCGGCCGCCGAGGCCGACGGTGCCCGACCGGCCCCGTCCGAGTCCGCGCCCGCCGGCGGCGACCGCGACGCCGCGGCCTACGTCACCCCGCTGGTGCGCAAGCTCGGCGTCCGACCACGACATCGACCTCGGGTCGGTGACCGGTACCGGCATCGGTGGCCGCATCCGCAAGCAGGACGTGCTCGCCGCGGCCGAGGCCGCCAAGGCCCCCGAGCCGGAGCCCGCCGCCCCCGCGGCCCAGGCACCGGCCGCGTCGGCCCCGGCGGCGGCACCGGCCGAGGCCTCCAAGCGGGGCACGACCGAGAAGATGTCCCGGCTGCGCAAGACGATCGCCCGCCGGATGGTGGAGTCACTGCAGGTCTCGGCGCAGCTGACGACGGTGGTCGAGGTCGACGTCACCCGCATCGCGCGGTTGCGCGACCGCGCCAAGAACGACTTCGCCCAGCGCGAGGGCACCAAGCTCAGCTTCCTGCCCTTCTTCGCGCTCGCCGCCGTCGAGGCCCTCAAGGCCCACCCGACGGTCAACGCGAGCATCGAGGACGACGTGGTGACCTACCACGGTGGCGAGCACCTGGGCATCGCGGTCGACACCGAGAAGGGGCTGCTGGTCCCGGTGCTCAAGAACGCCGGCGACCTCAACATCGCGGGCCTGGCCCGCGGCATCGCCGACGTCGCCGAGCGCACCCGGAGCAACAAGATCATGCCCGACGACCTGGCGGGCGGCACCTTCACGATCACCAACACCGGTTCTCGCGGGGCGCTGTTCGACACCCCGATCATCAACCAGCCGCAGGTGGCGATCCTCGGCACCGGTGCGGTCGTCAAGCGGCCGATCGTCGTCACGGCCGAGGACGGCGAGACGATCGCCATCCGCTCGATGGTCTACCTCGCCCTCTCCTACGACCACCGGATCGTCGACGGTGCGGATGCCGCCCGCTTCCTCACCACGATGAAGCAGCGACTCGAGGAAGGCGCCTTCGAGGCCGACCTCGGTCTCTGACCGGTCGGTCCAGACACCCCCATGAGCCGCATCGTCGTCACCGGGTCGTCCGGCCTGATCGGTACTGCCCTCGTCGCCGCGCTCCGCGAGCGCGGCGACGAGGTCGTCCGGCTGGTCCGCCGGGCGCCACGGTCGGCCGACGAGGTGCAGTGGGACCCCGCGAGCCGCCAGCTGGACCCTGCGGTGCTCGATGGCGTCGACGGCGTCGTCAACCTCGCCAGCGCCGGCGCCGCCGACCAGCGGTGGACCCCGGAGTACAAGCACGTCTTCCTCGCCTCCCGAACCGACTCGACGCACGCCGTCGCGAGCGCCGTCGCGGCCGCGGACCACCCCGTGCGGCTCGTGTGCGCCTCGGCCATCGGGGTCTACGGCGACCGGGGTGACGAGGAGCTCACGGAGGCGAGTCCGCCGGGTGCGGGCTTCTTCCCCGACGTGGTCCTCGCGTGGGAGGCGGCCGCGGGCCCGGCCGTCGACGCCGGGGCATCGGTGGCCTTCGCCCGGACCGGCCTGGTCCTGGCGGCCGAGGGCCCGCTGTCGCGACTGCTCACCCTGACCCGGCTCGGCCTCGGCGGGCCCATTGCCGGCGGTGAGGCGTTCTGGTCGTGGATCACCCTGGCCGACGAGGCAGGGGCCATCCTCCACCTGCTCGACCACCCGGAGGTCACCGGCCCGGTCAACCTCGTGAGCCCGTCGCCGGCGCGCCAGAAGGAGGTCGCCGCGGCCCTCGGCCGAGCGATGCACCGGCCGGCGTTCTTCCCGGCACCCGCCCTCGGGGTGCGAGTCGTCGTCGGCGAGTTCGCCAGCGAGATCCTCAGCAGCCGACGCATCGTCGGCGACGTCCTGGCCGACAGCGGCTACTCCTTCCAGCACGCCGACCTCGACACCGCGGTCCGCTGGCTCGTCGCCTGATCCCACTGACAGGCAGTCGCCCGGCCGCGGCCGACTCGTGAGCGTGGCGGAACGGCGAGGGTCGACCGACTGCACGTCAGCGGAGGCACCTGCTCCGTCAGGGAGCGGCACGCAGGTCGGACACCCGCCAGCCGACGTCGGTGTGCACCAGGTCGACGAGCACCGGGGCGCCGGGCACGGCAGGTCGTGGTGTGGAACCGGTGGCGCCGGTGACGGTGTACGCCCCCGAGTCGATGCGGGCGCGCAGGACGGCCCGGTCGCCTGACGCCGAGACCGTCGAAGCCTCGGCGACGGTGTAGCGCAACCCCGTGTAGCGCAGCCCTGCTCGGGCCACCTCGGCAACCGCGGCGGCATCGCGCTCCGCCGCTGGCGAACCCGGGGCATCGGCCGCGTGGAGCAGGGCCGGGGTGGCCTCGCGCCATGCCGCGGCTCGCGCGTCGGCGAGCACGCCGAGCAGCTGGGCCGGTCGTGACCGCGGCGCCTGCTCGTCGGTGCGTGGGTCGGTACCACCGACGTGCCGCGGTGGTGCCGCCTCCGCTGGACCGGTCGCGACCGGCAAGGAGTGGGCCTGCGCCTGGTCCTCCGCGCGTCCCAGCACCGCGACCGAGGCCACGAGCACCGTGACGAGCAGGGGCACCAGGGCCGCGGCTGCCACCACCGCTCGGCGACCCGCGTGGCCGTGACGGTGGCCAGACCCCCACCCACGTCGCACGTCGTCGCCCGCGTGGCGTGCCACCCGAGTGGGACCTGCTCCCGGGTACCGAGGTGGTTGCCAGGGCACCCGGCCCAGCACGCGACCCACGGCGACGCGGGACCAGGAGCCGGATGCCGGCGCGACCGGAGGACGCCCCGCCGCGGCCCGCAGGCGGTAGGTCACGGCGCTCACCTCGTCGTCACCGTGCACGAGCCGCAGCGGCTCGGGCTCGGCCGCCGCGAACAGCTGCCAGGCGAGCTCGTGGGCACCGGGCCGGTCGGCGGGATCGGCGGACACCGCGGCCGTCAGGGCGGCGACGACCGGCTCGGACCCCTCCCCCGCCCGGGACACCTCGGCGAGCTCGGGCCGCAGCCCGGGTGGCCCGGGCACCGTGCCGGACAGGCAGAGCCAGCCGAGCGCGCCCAGGGCGTAGACGTCGCTGGCCGGGGTCGGGTCGCCACCGAGCAGCACCTCGGGGGCGACGTAGCCGTCGGTGCCCCAGACGCCGGGCGAGACCTCGCCCATGACGTGACCGAGCCCGAGGTCGCCGAGCACCGGGCGGCCGTCGAGCTCGAGCAGCACGTTGCCCGGCGAGACGTCACCGTGCACGACTCCGAGGTCGTGCAGCCCGCCCAGGGCCGAGGCCACCGGCGCGAGCACGGTGACGACCTCGCCGGGCGACAGGTGGCCCCGGGCACGGACCACGGCGTCGAGGGCGCCCCCGCGCAGGTGGGGCATGACCACGGCCACCCGGCCGTCGGCCAGCTCGACGCAGGCCTCGACCGCGACGACGTGGGCACTGGCTGCCCGGGCCGACACGGCGGCCTCGCGGGCCGCAGCCTCGAGCGCCCCGAGGTCGGCGTGCACCACCTTGACCGCCACGCGACGCCCACCGTCGAGGGCCACGCCCGCCCACACCTCGCTCGTGCCGCCGCGGGCGAGCAGCCGGCCGAGCTCGTACCCGGGCACCCTCGGCCCGGGCCCCGAGTCGTCACCGGCGTGGGCACCCACCACGTCCCTCCGGCCCGCCGACGGCACCCGCTCCACGGCATCCCCCTCGTGCACCATCACCCCACCCTGCCGCGTCGCGCGTCCGGCGCCGGAGGGTTGTCCACAGGCCCCTAGGGTGGACGCCATGCCCGCCGACGCCCCCACGATCCTGGCCACCTCGGGTGGCTACCGCTACGGACGCCGCACCCAGCTCGAGTTCGACGCCCTGGCCCACCACGCCGTCGAGCTGTCCGGCGTGCACGGCCGCCGCCCGCGCGTCACCTTCGTCGGCACGGCATCCGGCGACCCGCGGTACATGAACTACTGGGCCCACGAGGCCGGCCGGGTCGCGGGATTCGACGTCACCTGCCTCGACCTGTTCCCGATGCCCAACCTCGACGACGTGCCGGGGCACCTGCTCGAGGCCGACGTCGTGTGGGTCAACGGCGGGTCGGTCGCCAACCTGCTCGCGGTGTGGGACGTGCACGACCTGCGCCCCGCGATGCGCGCCGCGTGGGAAGCCGGCGTGGTGCTCGGCGGCGTCTCCGCCGGGTCGATCTGCTGGTACCTCGGCGGGTGCACCGACTCCTTCGGCCCGGACCTGCGCGCGGTCACCAACGGCCTCGGCCTGCTCCCCTACGGCAACGGGGTCCACTACGACAGCGAGGAGAGCCGTCGGCCCACGGTGCACGCACTCGTGGCCGACGGCACGCTGCCCGAGACGCACTGCACCGACGACGGCGTCGGCCTGGTCTACCGCGGCGCCGAGCTCGTCGAGGCGGTCAGCGAGGTCGACGGCAAGGCCGCGTACGTCGTCACGCGCGACCCCGCGGGCGACGACGGCGTGCACGAGGAGCGCCTCGAGCCACGCCGCCTGTCATCCCCCTGACCCGAGCCTGGCGGTCCTCGGTCAGGGGCGAGGCGTCTCCACGGTGACGACGCGCTCCTCGGCTGCGGAGACGCGGGCGGCGTCGATCACCGCGAGGGTGTGCACGGCGTCCCAGGGGTCGACCGGCATCGCGGACTGCGGGTCCCGCGACGACAGCGCCGCGGCGACGGCCCGGTAGAGGTCGGCCTGGCCGGTGCCGGCCCGCACCACCGGCTCGCGCGTGTCACCGCGGTAGAGCCACCCGCTGTGGCCGGCGTCGGCGTCGGTCTGGCCGCCCCACACGTGCACCTCGCCGGTGAAGTCGGCCATCACGTAGGCCGCCTGCGTGCCGAGCAGCCGCACCCGCGGGCCCGGGGCCCCGGACAGCGACGTCGCGCCCAGGTGCGACACCACGCCACCACGGTGCCGGCAGACCAGGAACGCGTCGTCCTCGGCGGGGGTGGTGCGAGCGTCGACGGTCGCGAAAACCGTTGCGACAGGGCCGAACAGCTGCACGGCAGCATCGACGAGGTGGCTGTGCAGGTCGAGCAGGATGCCGCCGCCCTCGGTGGCGCTCGCCTGCTCGCGCCAGCGCTCCTTGGGCACCGGGCGCCACCGCTCCCAGCGCATCTCGTAGCGGAACGGGGTGCCCACCAGGCCGTCGGCCACGACTCGCGCCACGGTGGCGTGCTCGGCGTCGAAGCGTCGGTTCTGGAAGACGGTGAACGGCACCCCGGCTGCCGCGGCGTGCCTCACCACGGCGGCCGCCGACTCGGCGTCGACGGCCAGCGGCTTGTCGACCACGCAGGGCAGCCCGGCGTCCACCACCGATCGCACCTGGGCGGCGTGCCCGCCGCTCGGGGTCGCGAGGACGACCAGGTCCAGCCCCGGCACCTCGAGCAGCTCGTCGAGACCCGGCACGACCTGCACTCCCGGGATGTCGTCCCGGGCGGCAGCGGCGCGCTCAGGGCTTCGGGTCGACACCGCCACCACCTCACACCCCGCCTCGGCGAGCAGGGGGGCATGGATGTCCCGCCCGGCGAACCCGTACCCGGCCAGCGCGACGCGTGTCATGCGCGACAGCCTATTGGCGCGTCCCCGGCCCGCGTCGGTGCGAGCCCGTGACACCTGCACGGAGCCGGTCGGGTCGCCGGTGATACCGGCCGGGTCGCTCAGGCGACGGGAGCGTCCTGCTCCTCCCGCTCCTGCTCCCGGTCGGCGGGGAGGTGGCGCGGCCACCACACCGGCGGGCCGAGGTCGTAGGCCGCGGCGGGCACGAGCAGCGAGCGCACCACGAAGGTGTCGAGCAGCACGCCGAACGCCACGATGAACGCGATCTGCACCAGGAAGACCAGCGGCAGCACGGCCAGCGCCGAGAACGTCGCTGCCAGAACGATTCCCGCGCTGGTGATCACCCCACCGGTCACGGCGAGGCCGATCAGGATGCCGGGTCTGGTCCCGAGGACCTTGGCCTCCTCCCGCACCCGGGTCATCAGGAAGATCGAGTAGTCGATGCCCAGTGCCACGAGGAACACGAACCCGTAGAGCACGATCGACGGGTCGCTGCTCTCGAACCCGAACACGTACTTGAAGACCAGCGCCGAGATCCCGATGGTCGCCGCGAACGACACCACGTTTGCCGCGACGAGCAGCAGCGGCGCGACGAGCGAGCGGAGCAGGAGTGCGAGCACGACGAAGATGACGACCAGGATCGTCGGCACGATGACCCGCAGGTCGCGCCCGCTCGCCTCGTGCACGTCGAGGTTGACCGCGGCGTTGCCGCCGACGAGCGCCTCCGTGCTGACGGCGTCGAGATCCGAGCGCAACCGCTGCACCGTCTCCTCGGCCTCCTGGCTGTCCGAGGCCGCCTTGGTCGTGGCCTGGATCAGCACCGTGCCGTCGACGACCTCGGGCGGCACCGCGGGCTGTCCGGGCTGCGGCGGTACCAGCCCGACGTAGGCGCTGTCGATGCCCGGGTCCTGCGTCACGACCGCGAGGGCGGCCTCGGCCTCCGCCTCGGGCACGACGATCTGGACCGGCGTGGCGGACCCGGCCGGGAAGTGGTCGCCGATCACCCGCTGGGCGATGATCGAGTCGGTGTCGTCGAGGAACGTCTCGTCGATGGTGGAGCCGCTGGCCTGGAAGGTCGGGGCGAACGCCGCGGCCGCGAGCAGGATGACCAGCGTGACCACCCAGGTGCGTCGCGGGTGCCGCCCGACGAGGTCGGAAACCCGGCCCCAGATGCCCTTGGTGCCGATGACGTCCTCGGCGTGTACGTGGTCGAGCTTCGGCGCGAACGGCCAGAACGCCTTGCGGCCGAACAGCAGCAGGACCGCCGGCAGGAAGGTCAGCGACGCGAGCAGCGCCCCCGCGATGCCGAGCGCACCGACCGGGCCGAGGCCGGAGGTGCTGCGCAGCTCGGCGAGCAGCAGGCAGAGCAGGCCCAGGATGACGGTCGCGGCCGACGCGACGATCGGCTCGACGCTGCCACGCCACGCCCGCTTCAGCGCCACCCACGAGTTCGGCTGGTCGTGCAGCTCCTCCTTGAACCGGCTGACGAGCAGCAGGGCGTAGTCGGTCGAGGCACCCACGACGAGGATGAACAGGATGCCCTGCGACTGCCCGGACAGCGTGATCACGTCGTTGAGGGCCAGCTGGTAGACCACCAACGAGGCCGCGCTCAGGCCGAACACGGCGCTGAGCAGCACGGCGAAGGGCAGGATCGGGCTGCGGTAGACGATGAGCAGGATGACCAGCACGACGAGCAGTGCGACGCCGAGCAGGATGCCGTCGATGCCGGCGAACGCGGCCGCGAAGTCGGCGATCAGCCCACCGGGCCCGCCGACGTAGCCGTTGAGCCCGGCCGGCACCAGGGTGCTCTCGATCTCGGCGCGCATCGCCTCGGCGCCCTCGACGAGGGCCGAGGTGTCGCCACTGGCCTCGGTACCCGTCACGGCGTCGAGCGGCACGGAGACCAGCACGGCCTTGCCGTCCTGTGACGGGACCGGGACGATCGGCGTGCCCGCGACCAGGTAGTCGCCGAGCGTCGCGCCCTCACCCATGGCGGGCAGCGCGAGCCCCGGTACCGCGGCCGCGAACTCGCCGACCGCCTGGAGGTCCTCGGGCGTGAGGGCGCCGTCGTCGGCGCGCTCGACGACCACGAGGTAGGGCAGGGTGTCGCTGTCGATGAAGGTCGCGACCGCGTTGCTGACCAGCGTCGACTCGGCGCCCTTGGGCAGGAAGGTCGAGTTGTCGTTGGACTGGACCCCCGAGAGCTTGCCCTGTGCGGCGCCACCGAGGCCGGCCACGACCAGCCAGACGAGGACGACCAGAAGGGCTCCCCAGATGGCGATCCGGGGGCGTCGGGCGCTGGCACGGACCTCGTCGGGCTCCTGGCTCATGCGCCCGAGCCTAGGGTCACCCGCGTACCGCGCGCAGCCGGGGACCCCAACGCGGCCGCGTACGGTTGGGCCCATGCGTTTCGTGCACCTCGGCCTCGCGCCCGACCTCGTCGACTACGAGCAGGGCTGGCAGACCCAGCGTGAGGTCCACGCCCAGGTCGTCGAGGGCACCCTGCCCGACACCACGCTGCTCCTCGAGCACGCCGCGGTCTACACCGCCGGAAAGCGCACCGAGGCGCACGAGCGGCCCACCGACGGCACCCCGGTCATCGACGTCGACCGCGGCGGGAAGATCACCTGGCACGGCCCGGGCCAGCTCGTGGGGTACCCGATCGTGCGGCTGACCCAGGTGCCGATCGACGTCGTCGCCCACGTGCGCCGGCTCGAGGAGGTCATGATCCGGGTCTGCCGCGACTTCGGCGTCGAGACGGTGCGGGTCGACGGGCGCAGCGGGGTGTGGGTGCTCGCCGACCACCGCGGACCCGATCGCAAGCTCGGCGCCATCGGGGTGCGGGTGAGCCGGCGCGTCACCATGCACGGGTTCGCGCTGAACTGCGACGCCGACCTGTCCTGGGCCGACACGATCATCCCGTGCGGCATCCCGGATGCCGGCGTCTCGTCGCTGACCCTCGAGGCCGGCCGGCCGGTCACCGTGCACGACGTGCTGCCGTACGCCGAGAAGCACCTCACCGACGTCCTGGGCTGAGGTGTCGCAGGATTCGGGGCACGTCGTGGGCCCGGCGTAGGCTGGCGCGCGTGACTGTCGCACCCGAGGGACGCCGCATGCTGCGGGTCGAGGCGCGCAACGCGCAGACCCCGATCGAGCGCAAGCCGGAGTGGATCCGCACCACCGCCAAGATGGGCCCGGAGTTCACCCAGATCCACGCCATGGTCAAGGGCGAGGGCCTGCACACGGTCTGCCAGGAGGCCGGCTGCCCGAACATCTTCGAGTGCTGGGAGGACCGCGAGGCCACCTTCCTCATCGGCGGCGACACCTGCACCCGGCGCTGCGACTTCTGCGACATCGCCACCGGCCGGCCCCAGCCGCTCGACCTCGACGAGCCCCGCCGGGTCGCCGAGTCGGTGCGCTCGATGGGCCTGCGCTACTCCACCGTCACCGGGGTGGCCCGCGACGACCGACCCGACGGTGCCGCCGGCCTCTACGCCGAGACGATCCGCCAGATCCACGCGCTCAACCCCAACACCGGCGTCGAGATCCTCCCGCCCGACTTCGGTGCCGTGCCCGAGCTGGTCGGCCAGGTCTTCGACGCCCGCCCCGAGGTGTTCGCGCACAACCTCGAGACGGTGCCGCGCATCTTCAAGCGGATCCGCCCGGCCTTCACCTACGACAAGTCACTGCGGGTGCTCAGCATGGCCCGCGAGGCCGAGCTCGTCACCAAGTCCAACCTCATCCTCGGCATGGGTGAGGAGGACCACGAGATCGAGGCCGCGATCCGCGACCTGCACGACGCCGGCTGCGACATCCTGACGATCACCCAGTACCTGCGCCCCTCCCCCAAGCACCACCCGATCGACCGGTGGGTCAGGCCCGAGGAGTTCGTGCACTGGTCGGACGTCGCCCAGGACGTCGGCTTCAAGGGCGTCATGGCCGGCCCGCTGGTGCGCAGCTCCTACCGCGCCGGCCGGCTCTGGGCCACCGCGATGAACCGCTGGGGCCGCCCCATCCCCGAGCACCTGTCCCACCTGGCGGCCGCCACGGCCGACCCGGCCCGCCAGGAGGCGGCGTCGTTGGTGGCGGGCGCGGCGCGCACCGTATCCTGATCACCACAGCCCGCGGCATCCCCCGGGCACTGCCCCACTGATCCAGGAGCTCGACCTCCGTGTCCGACCAGCCCGAGGCCAAGACCGGCCGCATCGCCCAGATCCGCCAGGCCTACACGGCCATCAAGAACCTCGACCCCCGCCTGGGGTGGTGGATGCTCGGGGCCGCGCTCGGCACCGCGGCCGTCATCGTCGGCATCGGGTTCCTCATCGGCGGCTTCTGGGTCTGGTACGCCGCCCTCATGGCGATCCCCTCGGCACTGCTCGCGGCCGTCGTCGTCATGAACCGCCGCGGCAACACCGCCATGTACCGCGCCCTCGAGGGGCAGCCCGGCGCCACCGGTGCCACCCTCACCGGACTGGGCAAGCGGGGCTGGTACGCCGCCCAGGAGCCGGTCGCCATCGAGGGTGCCCGTGGCACCCGCCCCAGCGACATGGTCGGGGCTGCGATGGTCTTCCGTGCCCTGGGACGACCGGGCATCGTGCTCATCGGCGAGGGCCCGGCCCCACGGGTCACCAAGCTGCTCAAGCAGGAGGAGAAGAAGGTCGCCCGGGTCGCCCCCGGCGTGCCGGTACACCTCTGGGTCGTGGGCGACGACGAGGGCCAGGTCCCGGTGAAGAAGATCTCGGGTCGCCTCACCCGCATGCGCCCGGTGCTCACCAAGGAGGAGACCTCGGTCGTCAACAAGCGCCTGAAGTCCCTCGGCGGTATGAAGCCGCCGATCCCCAAGGGGATCGACCCCACCCGGGCCCGCGTCGACCGCAAGTCGATGCGCGGCAAGTGACACGCGAGGACGGTGCCGCGGCGCGGTATCCGCATCACGACAATGCTTCTCCGCCTCGACACGTGGAATGGCCCCGGCGCTGGTGAGCCGGGGCCGTTCGCGTGGTGCGGGTCTGCTGGTGGTCAGGCGTCGATCTTCTTGCCGACCTTGGCCAGCGCCACTCCGCCGAGCACCTGGACGAGGCCCAGGCCCATCGCCATCGCGCTGACACCGAAGGCCAGGACGCTGGTGAAGAGGGAGGCCCGCAGGAACGAGCCGTTCATGACGGAGGCGCGTGCGGGGTCCTCGCGGTCGAGCTCGGCATAGGTCTTGCCGCCGGAGCCATCGAGGGCGTGCTTCTCGATGATCATGGCCTCCGAGTACGCGGTGAAGGGGCCGTTGACGTCCTGGCCGGCGAACCAGTCGGCGTCCTGGGCTACGGTGATGCGCTCGTCGGCGAGGGAGGTCTGCACGAGCATCCAGGTGCTGGCTCCGCCGAGGAACATGATCGCCCCGATGACGGCGATGACGATACCGGTGATCTTGACGAAGCTGCCGGCGCTCTTGGTGTTGTCGGCCGCACCTGCGGTCCGCTCGGTGGTGGTGGTGCTCATGTCCGCTCCTGCCCTAGTGGGTTGTGCCGGGGTCTTCCGGCACCACCCATACTCCTACGTCGTGTAGTAGTTGAGCAATCCATGACGGTGTCTCGTGCGTCACAGGGTGCGCGCAGGGTCCGTGCAGGGAACGCACAGGTGGGCATGGTAACGGGACGTGGAGAGCACCATCGGCCTGAACACCGTTGCGGCTCAGGCCAACCCAAGAGGTCAGGGGCGCACGATGCGGGTGCCGGCCCACACGTCGTGGAAGCCACGACCGTCACGCGAGGTCAGCACCGCCGGCACGAGGAGGCAGAGCAGCAGGGTTCGCACGACGACCTGGAGCGAGAAGTGACCCGGCCTGACCTGCCACACCTGCAGGCCGAACAGGCGGTGACCGAGGGTGGAACCGGCCAGGGAGACGAGCAGGATGTTCTCGACGGCGAAGACGGCGAGCGGCGTCAGCGACGCCACCCCCCCACCCGTGGTGTCGACGCGCAGCAGCAGCACGACGACCAGCTGGCAGAACACCCAGTCGACGAGGACGGCGCCGAACCGGCGCAGGAAGGTGGGGGTCTGCGGGCCGCCCTCGGAGCCGGAGGGCGCGCCGGGCGTTGGGGACGGCATCCCGGGGTCGGTGGGTGCGGGGTCGGCGGGCGCGGGCACCACGACACTGTATGTCGGGCGTCGGGCGTCCGGCCGCGGGGCCGGCGGCCGCTCGGCCGCACCGGCGGTGTGGCGCTCGACCGCCGCGGCCGGGTCGTCTCACCAGACGTCCGCCTGTCGGGCGCTGCGTCTCACGCATTGATACGGTGGGCTGCGTTACACCGGCGAAACACACGGGTCACGGTCGGGAAACCGGTCCTGCCTAGAGTCGTCGTAACGCCCCCGAGGGCTGGCTCCCGATAGCCCCATGTCCCGAACCAGGAGGTTCATAGTGTCCAGCTCTGAAGAGGTCTTCAGAAAGCTCAGCACCGCTGAGGAGGTCCTCGAGTACATCGAGTCCGAGGACGTCAAGTTCGTCGACATCCGGTTCTGCGACCTGCCCGGCGTCATGCAGCACTTCAACGTGCCCGCACAGACGGTCGACATCGACTTCTTCACGAACGGGCAGATGTTCGACGGCTCGTCGATCCGCGGCTTCCAGGCCATCCACGAGTCCGACATGAAGCTCGTGCCCGACCCGAGCAGCGCCTACCTCGACCCGTTCCGCGCCGAGAAGACGCTCATCATGAACTTCTCGATCGTCGACCCCTTCACCGGTGAGCCCTACAGCCGCGACCCGCGCAACATCGCCGCGAAGGCCGAGGCCTACCTGGCGTCGACCGGCATCGCCGACACCGCCTACTTCGGTGCCGAGGCCGAGTTCTACGTCTTCGACGACGTGCGCTTCGAGACCAAGCAGAACGCCAGCTACTACTACATCGACTCCGTCGAGGCCGCCTGGAACACCGGGCGCGCCGAGGAGGGCGGCAACCGCGGCTACAAGACCCGGTACAAGGGCGGCTACTTCCCCGTGCCGCCGGTCGACCACTTCGCCGACACCCGCGACAAGATCTGCCTGAACCTCGCCGACGTGGGTCTGCACGTCGAGCGCAGCCACCACGAGGTCGGCACCGCCGGCCAGCAGGAGATCAACTACCGCTTCAACACGCTGCTGCAGTCCGGCGACGACATGATGAAGTTCAAGTACGTCGTCAAGAACACGGTGTGGGCGCAGGGCAAGACCGCCACCTTCATGCCGAAGCCCATCTTCGGCGACAACGGCTCGGGCATGCACACCCACCAGTCGCTGTGGAAGAACGGCGAGCCGCTCTTCTA
Source organism: uncultured Actinomycetota bacterium (assembly GCA_963751385.1). Lineage (GTDB taxonomy): Bacteria > Actinomycetota > Actinomycetes > Actinomycetales > Dermatophilaceae > Fodinibacter. The sequence continues at coordinate 628,417 of CAVVUD010000001.1, forward strand.
CGACGAGCGCGGCTACGGCGGGCTGTCCGACCTCGCCCGCTGGTACATCGGTGGCCTGCTCAAGCACGCCCCGGCCCTGCTGGCCTTCACCAACCCGACGGTGAACTCCTACCACCGCCTGGTCCCGGGCTACGAGGCCCCGGTCAACCTGGTCTACTCGGCCCGCAACCGCTCCGCCTGCGTGCGCATCCCGATCGCCGGCGACAGCCCCAAGGCCAAGCGCATCGAGTTCCGCATCCCCGACCCGTCCTCGAACCCCTACCTGTGCTTCGCCGCGCAGCTGATGGCCGGCCTGGACGGCATCAAGAACCGCATCGAGCCGCCGGAGCCGGTCGACAAGGACCTCTACGAGCTGCCGCCGGAGGAGCACGAGGCCATCGCGCAGGTTCCGGGCTCGCTCCCCGAGGTCCTGCTCGCCCTCGAGGCCGACCACGAGTTCCTGCTCGAGGGTGGCGTCTTCACCGAGGACCTCATCGAGACCTGGATCGAGTGGAAGCGCAAGAACGAGGTCGACCCGATCCGCTTCCGCCCGCACCCGCACGAGTTCGAGATGTACTTCGACATCTGAGCCTCATAGCCCTCTGACCTGCGAGTTTGTGAATGTGACTGCCTCCTAGTCCGCAATTAGTCCGCTACGTTCGGAGAGTTCGTCCGCCCGTGCTGCCAGCACCAGTCCCACGGCAGCGCGGGCGGACTCGTCTGCGTCGGGCCACATGTGCCCGTAGATGTTGAGGGTCGTCATCGCGCTCGCATGCCGGAGGCGGCGCTGCACGACTTTTACATCGGAACCGCTGGCGATGAGCAGTGACGCGAAGTAGTGCCGTAGGTCGTGGAATCGGAAACCTTCCGGCAGGCCCTCGACCTTGCGCCGGGCCGGCGGGTGGAGGCGGAGGGGCACTGCCGTCCCGCCCGCCGGGTACGGTCAGCGCATCTCCACAAGCCAGGGTTCGGTGTCTGTGTGCTGCTCAGATCCGCCCAAACGGGCGGTGTAGGGAGGGCCGTCCTTTAGGCCGATTGTCAGTTCGACCTCACCGGCCCCCACCACGGAGGGGCTGTCGGCGCGGGACCACATTCGCCGTGGCGCGACCTGAACCTGCAGCTTTGACGTCACCGTCAGGTCCGACTCCCGTGGTGCCCGCGCAATGAGCCACAGAAGGAACGAGCCCTGTAGCGGGCGATGTGGCGTGGCAGTGAACTCCCAGTAGGACACTGATTCCTGCAAGCCGTAACCGCGTACAAACACGTCGCCGGGGACCGTGGACTTCTCACCGCTTTTGACGCTCACGAACTTCATGTCGGCACCGATATCGACGCTTTCTTCGCGAGCACTTCCGTCGTGGTCCAACAGTGGAAGCAGCGAGTAGGCAATGGGTGCTGGAGCCGCGAGACCATCTACCCGAGCAAGTATGACTGTCAGTCTCGCACCGCTGAATACCCACTCGTCCGTCGGATCAAAACTGCACGCCAACTGAAGGTTTGCGAAGATTGCCTGCTCCTGGTTCTTGACCCGTTCGTGGAGCCTTACGATCGCCTTCCGTCGACGACTCGGTCAACACGAGGACATCACGGAGTCCCCAACGAGGCGCGAGGACGCTCGGGCGACCCGGGGGCCGAAGCGAGTGTGCCTTGCCCTGCGGCACACGGGTGACTCCCCTCCGAGGGACTCGACGCCGAAGGAGCCTCATTACCACGACGGCAGTAACGAGGACCGCGAGCGCGAGCGCGAGAATCGCGACCCATGGCCGCCACCCTTCGTCCGTCTTCCGCCGTAGGAGCCGCGCCGGCCGTCTCGGTGGGTGAGGGTTGCGCAGTTGGGCTCACCACTGGGGTGGTTGGCTGCTCGCTCGCTGTGGGAGTGGTTGGCTCCTCGCTTGCTGCGGGAGTGGTCGGCTCCACGCTTGCTGTGGGGGGAGGTGGCTGCACGCTTGCCGTGGAAGTAGGTGGCTGCACGGTCCCACTTCCCGAAGGTCGTAAAACGGGGTCGGCAGAGCGGTCCTGCGTGGCGATCAGGATTGCGATCACCGCGGCGACCAGAATGAAGACCACCAGTATCGGGCCGGACCTCCCTCGGCGTGAGCGGCGCGACGGCAGCGTCGATTCCACTCCAGCAGGGACAACGGGGATCAGTGGGCAGAAGTTGTTCTTCATCGGCTGAACGTACGTGGGCCGGTAAGGCCGAACCGATGTCGACATCGATCTCCGTCGTGGAGCGAGGCTGCCTTGCTGTGATGCGCATGGTCCCTCCCTCGCAACCCGCCACACCTCTCATCAGGGTACCGGCGGCGCATGCGCTGCCAGAGAGCAACAAGGGTGGCTGCGGGCGAGCTGGCACGAGAAAGTCGGACAAGTTCCAAGGCTGGACACCCAACTCAGGCGGCTTTCACCGCAGGAACGCCGAATGAAGCCGCTCTGTCGGACGCCCTAGCCCCGGACGCCTTGGGTCACATCTTGGCGCGGGGCGACCGCGTCATGCGGCTGTACGGCCGACCCCATACGCCAAGAGCCAAACCATGTAACCGCCTGGGCCCGCCGCCGACCTCTCGTGCCGTACAGGGCCGGCCCCTGACGACGTCGAACTGGCGTGACGTTGCGCACCGGAGAGCTCTTGGAGCGTGACGACCGCCAAGTGCGCCGGGGGGGCGCAGACGGCCGGCTCCTGGAGTGGGAGGCGAGGTGGGTCGTGTCGCCTGCCGGCAAGTCTCGTGAGCCTTGGGCGCCCCACTCCAGGGTGTTGGACGGGGAGCCGCTGACACTTGTGGTTTGGGTGGTCTTCCTCGTCCAGCGAGAGGTGGGCGACGGGGAAGCCTGAGGGTGGATGGTCGCGGAGTTCTACTTGTACTGACCCTGGAGGTTGGTCAAGCGGGTGATGGGTGGCTTGTTCCCGCAGGCGGCGTGGGGTCGGTGGTGGTTGTACTCGTGGAGCCATGCTGGCAGGGCATCGCGTCGTTCGGTCTCTGATTCGTAGCAGTGGGCGCAGCCCCAGCCGTCGGACATGGGGCGGTGGAAGCGTTCGATCTTGCCGTTGGTCTGGGGCCGGTAGGGCCGGGTGCGGGTGTGCTTGATGCCGAGCCGCGCGCACACGTCGCGCCACAGGAACGAGCGGCAGGCCGAGCCGTTGTCCGAAAGCACCCGCTGCACGGTGATGCCCCGCTCGGCGAACCAGCCCACCGCACGGCGTTGGACCGCGGTGGCGGTCGCGGCGGTCTCGTCGTCGTGGACCTCGGCGTATGCGACGCGGGAGTGGTCGTCGATGACGGTGTGCACGACTGCGAGCCAAGACGCCTGTCCATCACGGAGGCACAACAAATCGAAGGCGGTACGATTCATCATCTTGCCCTGACGTCTTACCAAGAAGAACTCTGTATGTCCCAGAGACCCTCAGGGGACCAGTCGAGAGCTGCCGCGAATCACTGGAGCCAACCAGCTCGTTGCTCGGATCGAAGACGCAGATCAGCGAGGTCGTGTCGTCTAGTGCGGAAGCCGCGATTACATCAACTTCCTGACTCTTCCCCAGTGACAGTCTGTACTCTGCGGTCTCCCCCGTATCGAGGGATACCACAACCTCGCCACTAGATGAGTTGGCAGAAAAGCGGACCTCGGTCGCACTCGAAGGCTCGAGCTGTGTGCAGTCTGCTGGCTCACAAGTGCCGGAGGAGACAAACACTGTGAGGGTCTCGCCCGCGGGAACTAGCCGGGCAGTTACATTCGCCAGGGGCGCCGCTTCGCCGGAGATAGGCCCTTGAGCGATTGCGAAGACCTGACCTTCCACTCCTTCCGATGAGCATCCTCGCTGGACGACGATCTGGAAACCCGAATCGCTCAATGTGGAGACGCCGTCATTCTCGGCAAGGCCGATTACGTTGGGAACGAGCACTCCGGCGTCGCTCGGCGATGGTGTCGGGGTCGCCGGGGGTACGGTGATGGTTGGAGTCGCTATCACGGCTGGAGAACCCTTCGCGTCCGGGGGCGGCCACCATGGTGTGAAGGGGAAGATTAGGACAGCGAGGCCGGCGAGGAACACCGGCACCCCGACTGGACCGGAAACGGAGATTCCCACGGGGGTGGTCACATCGGTCGTCTCCGGGTGCGTCGATCCACGCTCGTGCACGAGCAACCAGACACCCACGAGCGCAGCCAAGAAGCCGCAAACCGCAACCAAGATCTGGCCAGTCGCCATGTCCACCCCCCGGGTCCTAGATATCAATCCTCCTGCAATTGCAGCCCTTCCGTCTAGGCCTCACCGCTTCGCTAAGGCCCAACTCACGGAACCGAGCCGTCGGCGATGCCGGCGGGCGGACCCAGGTCCTGCTGAGTGCTGGGGTTTTCGGGGTATCGTTGTTTGCTCTGACTTAGGTTGGGCCATGGGCGAGATTCTTGCGCGAACGATGGGCGCCTGATCGGGTTGGTTTGATGGCTGGTTCCTTGTAACGGGCAGCCTGACGCGGCGAAGTCGGGGACTGTCTAACCGGACCCCCGACGTGTCAACCCTGCGGGCAATGTTTCCGTGATTGTCCGTGCCATCAACCAGTCACAACCAACCTCGGCCGACGGAGCGCAAAGACGTCTCCGCACGTCAGAGGCCTGTCGCCAACATCGCCCAACTCTCGCAATCGCGCACGGGGCAGTTCGAGATGTACTTCGACATCTGATCGAGCCCGCAGTTCCCGGCCGAGACCTCCCGGCCGCACCGAGTCCGCACAAGCAGCCAGCACCGTTCCACGGCTGCCCGTGCGGACTCGTCTGCGTCCCTGCATCCGGAGCAGGAGCGATCGAGCTCTACAGGGCCCCGAGCCGCAGCTGCGGTTCTGCGGCATCGGCGGTGGGCCCCGCGATGCTCGTCAGCAGGGCCCTCAGCGTCGTCACGGCCTGCGGTCCCTGGGTCTTCACGAGCTCGCGTTCCGTGCGTCGGTGGAACCGAGAGGCCGCCGTCAGCACGTCTCGCCCCCGGTCGGTCAGCTCCACCGGGCGCGCCCGGGCGTCGTGCGGGTCACGCCCGCGGCGCACCAGACCGCGGCCCTGCACGTCGTCGACGATCTGGGCCGCCCCCTGCTTGGTGATGCCCAGCCGGGTGGCCAGGGCGCGCACGGTCATCGGACCCCCTTCCAGGGTCCGCAGGACGAACCCGTCAGAGCGACCCGAGCGGGCGTCATCGAGTACAGCTCTCCCTGCTGACTCAGGCATCCAGCACGTCCAGGCGCTCGGCGAAACCGGGCGTCGGATGCCGTGCGTCGCCTAGCCTCGCTGCATGGGTTCCGACCCCCGCCGCCTGGACGGGCTGCGCGCCGACGAGCAGGTCGCAGCCCGTCTCGTCGAGCGTGCCACCGGGGCGCGCGCCCGGGCCCACGACGTCGGCCGTCGTCAGGGCGCGTACGACGTGCACCTGACCTACCCGGGTGGCCGCACCGCTGCGCTGGAGGTCACCACGTACGCCGGGTCGTCGTCGAGGACCGGGCGGGTGCTGCTCGGGCGCGACCGGCTCTCGAACCCGGGCGCACGGCATCCGCTACAGCCCCTCGGTGATCCACCCGCGTTCCTCGACCCCACGCTCGCGGTCCTCCCGGATGCCGTCAGCCTCCTGCTCGCCGTGCCTCACGTCGCGCGTCGGGCCGCCAAGGTCGCGACCGCGCGGCGGGTGGACGAACGGCACCTCCTCGTGGGGATCGGGGAGGGAGGCCTGCCCGAGCCGCTCTACCTGCGTCTGGGCACGCCGCCGGGATCGCTGCCGACCCTCGCGCCACAGGTACCCGAGGGGCTGACCCATCTGTGGCTCACCACCGAGTGGCCGCGATCCCCCCTCATCAGCTGGGACGTCGTCCTGGGATGGCGCAGCCACCACGTCTGAGCACGACGACCGCGTCAGAAGCCGCCGAAGTCACCGCCACCGAAGTCTCCACCGCCACCGCCGCCCCAGTCGCCGCCGCCACCCCAGTCACCGCCGGTGTCGGTGCCACCCGTGTCGGCCGCGTAACCGGCGTCACCGCCGGTGTCCCCGGCTCCCGGGTCTCCCGAGTCGGTACCGGCGTCACCGCCGTCGCTGCCGGCGTCGGAACCGGCGTCGCCCGCCTCCTGCGCCTCGGGGCTCTGGTCGTACCCGCCGAGCATCATGTCGGCGAGGGCCGACCCCACGACGACACCGGCGATGGTGCCCATCATCGAGCCGGCGAACATCCCACCCATGCCCATGCCGCCGCCCATCGAGCCACGGGAGAAGGTGTTCTGCAGGGTGCCCGGCTGGCGCATCTCCGCGCGGGTGGCGGCGCGCGCGAGGTCGGCCGGTTCGCTCGAGGTGCCCGCCTCGGCAGGGGACGCCGTCGACAGCTCACGCAGCAGCTGCTGGCGCTGCTCGGGGGTCAGCTTCGCGAACGCCTCGGCGTGCAGGGCCTCGAGCTGCTCCGGGGGCGCCGTGCGCAGCAGGTAGCGATACCGTGCCACCGCGCGCTCCTCATCGCTCGCACCCGGGCCGACCGGGGCTGGGGGCCGTCCGGGAGCTCCACCGGCACTCACGCCGGGATTCTGTCGCTGCTGCTCGGTCGGCACGCGGCCCAGGAGCCGGTCGAGAAAGCCCATGGTGGTTCCCCTCGCTCTGCGGCCGCCTGGCGGAGGCCGTCACTCCCCCAACGGTGACATCCCGCGAGTAGGTTCCGGCCGTTGCGAACCAGCGACCTCACCCCGGTTGCATTGAGTCGGGAACAGGATGCAAAATTGAGCCGTTACCACTCAAGTAGATCGTGGCAACCCGCCCGACACCACCCAAGGAGGAACACCCATGGCCACCACCTTCGACCCCTTCCGTGACCTCGACCGCATGCTCGCGAGCACCCTGCGCACGCCAGCCGCGGCCGCGATGCCGATGGACCTCTACCGAGCCGGCGACCACTTCGTCGCGAAGGTCGACCTCCCCGGCGTCGACCCGTCCTCGATCGACGTCGACGTCGAGGACCGCACCCTCACCATCCGTGCCGAGCGCCGCGAGCAGGTGGACAGTGACGTGCAGTGGCTCTCCCACGAGCGGCCGACCGGCACCTTCGCCCGGCAGCTGACCCTGGGGTACGGAGTGGCCTCCGCTCGGATCGAGGCCGACTACTCCGACGGGGTCCTGACCCTGACCATCCCGGTGGCCGAGGAGGCCAAGCCGCGCAAGATCGCGGTCAGCCACACCGGTGGTCACCAGGTCATCGAGGGCCAGCCGGAGGACCGCTCGGTCGCGTCCTGAGCCGCCGCCGCCTGGTCAGCGAGCCGGCCCGCCTCCGCCCGGAGGCGGGCCGGCTCGCGCCGGTGGATGGTTCGGCTACCACCACCATTGCCCCGCACTTCCGGACTCGGGGTTCGCCCAACGTGAAGGGTCGACCACGACCTATCCCGTCGGTTGACCCCCGTGCGGCCGGGCCCCGCTCCAGGGACGGGCGCCCGTCATGCGCGAGAATCGGCGCATGAGCCCCGAGCGCGACACCCTCACCGCCGAGCTGATCGACGCCGGACGCCACCTCGTGGACCGCGGCCTGGTGCAGGCGAGCGGTGGGAACCTGTCGGTGCGCCTGCCCGGCACCGACCGGTTCCTCGTCACCGGTACCGGTACCTGGCTGGACCGGCTGACCGCCGACGACTTCGCCGAGCTGACCCTGGCGGGCGAGCAGGTCGACGGAGCGCGCACCCCGTCGGTGGAGTGGAAGCTGCACCAGCGCACCTATGCCGTGCGCCCGGACGTCGCCTGCATCGTGCACCTCCACCCGCAGCACGTGTTGCTCGTGGACATGCTCGGGGCACCGTTGCGGTTCACCACCCTGGACCACCAGTTCTACCTCGGCAGCGCCGGGCGGGTTCCCTTCCACCCGTCGGGCTCGCAGGAGATCGCCGACGCCGCCGCGGAAGCCGCGCGCGACCACGACGCGGTGGTGCTCGCCCACCACGGCTGCTCGACGCTCGGCGACACCGTGTCGATGGCGCTGCGCCGCGCCCTCAACCTGGAGGAGGCGGCAACGATGACCTACCGGCTGCTGCTCGCGGGCGACCGGACCGCGGACTTCCCACCCCGGTGGAAGGGCAACATCATCAGCGTGTGAGGGCCAGGCTGACCAGCGCCACCAGCCACGAGACGAACGAGCCGACGAGGAAGTACTCGGTGACCGCGTCGATGCCCACGCCGTCGACACTGGTGCGGTCGTCGCGCTTGGCCTGTAGCTCGGGGAAGCGGATCAGGCCCTTGGCCGCGATGACCAACCCGGCGGCGGTGAGCTGACCGGCCAGCCCGAGCCCGACGATGAGGACGCGCTCCATCGGGCCGAGCAGGCGCCCGCCGCGCAGCTGGTCGGAGGGCTGCGGGCCGCTGTCACCCTCCAGTGGCAGCACCGGGCGCATCGCCCCGACGCCCACCAGGACCAGGCGGACCACGACGTTGGCGGTGGCGAGGTTGACCAGCAGCAGCCCGACCACGAGCAGGACGTGCGCGGGCTGTGCCCCGGGACCCACGAGCGGGAGCTCGGCCCACTGCAGCCAACGGCCGAACAGCCCGTCGGCGGTCGACGCCCACCCGCTCAGGGTCACCAGCCAGACCGCGCCGGCGGCCAGCGACGCCAGAGCCGGCCAGTGGCCCTCGCCGGTGGTGGTCGCCTGCGCGGACAGCCGGATCCAGAGCACGAGGGGCAGCAGCGAGACGGCCAGGACCACGAGGTCGATGGGCGCGGTGAGGGCCGTGAGCCCGGCCAGCACGGCCAGCGTCGTGGCACCGGACACCATGGCGACCCGCAGCGCCGTGGACCCGGCCCCGGCCCCGGCCCGCACCAGGTCGGCGACGCCGACCGCCACGAGCCAGACCGCGAGCCACGTCACGCCAGACCCCGCAAGAGGTCCTCGGCAGCCAGAACCGCGCCGATGCCGTCGGCGCGCACGCGCTGCGACACGGCCGAGGCGCTGATGCCCTCGAGCCTCGCCAGCTCGCTCTGGGTGGTGTGCGGGTCCATGAGCCCCCTCAGTAGTCGGACCGAGCGTTGCGACAACGAGCCAACCAGATGGTCCCGACAGAGCAGGGCGGCGTTGACCGCGTCGGCGGTGTCGTCACGCAGGCCCTCGCCGTCGTCCGGTCTCCGTTGCCGTTCGCGCCTCGCCGCCTTCGTCCTCGACGGGCGCCGGGCGGTACGCGGTGCGCAGGTGACGGGTCGCCGCGCGCCCGGCCGCCTCCTCGACCGCCTCGATCGCGGCCCGGGCGGCCCACCAGCCGGGGCCGTCCTCGATGCCGCGCTCGGCGTCGAGCAGCTGCACCGGGCCGCGACCGATGCCGACCCGAACGTCGGCGGCGGGGAGCAGCTCGAGCCGCACCCGCAGGGCCGCCTCGATCGCGGCGCCCAGAGTGGTGTACGCGCCCTGGAACTCGTCGCCGACCGTGACCCGCAGCTCGGTGACGGCCGGGACGGCCGCGTTGACGCTGCCCAGCGACTTCTCGACGGCTCGGTGGAGGGCGCGCCGGTTGGAGGCGTCGCGCGACCCCACGAGGTCACCGATCAGCAGACACCGTGAATCTTGGCTCTTCATATCGCTCATATGAAGATAATACCTTCACTTTGGGCAAGTGAAGTACATCACTTACCGTCGATGAGAATGAGACCGCGTGCCGGGCGCTCGCGCCCCCGGGGCGTCCCCCCGGTTGCCGGTCACCCGGGTGGGCCTACGTTGATCCGGTCCGGTGCCTCCCACCGGCGTTCGTTCCCCTCCACAGATCGGGAGTCCTTCGTGATCCGTGTTTCTCGTTCCAGAGCCGCCGGCGCCGCCGCAGCCGTCCTCGTGGCCGGCACCCTCGTCGGCGTCACCAGCACCCCCACCATGGCAGCCGGCACCGAGTCCACCTACGTGGTGCTCAGCCCGCAGGGCCAGTCCACCGCCAAGGCCGCCGCCCGGGTCGCCGCGGCCGGCGGCCGGGTGGTCGCCGACTACCGCCAGATCGGCGTGCTCGTCGTGCGCTCCACCGACCCGGCGTTCGCCGGAGCGGTCTCCGGCTCCGGCGTCGAGTCGGTCGCGTCCACCGACGGTCTGGGCACGGCCCTCGACGACAGCGCGACCACGGTCGTCGCTGCCCCGACGTCGCGGCGGCCACCGGCAACCCCACCGCCGAGCCGCTGTGGGGCCAGCAGTGGGACATGGCACAGATCGACGTCGCGCAGGCGCACGCGATCACGACGGGTGACCCGTCGGTCCTCGTCGGTGTCCTCGACTCCGGCATCGACGCCAGCCACCCCGACCTCGCGACCCAGGTCGCCAAGGACCAGAGCGCCTCGTGCCTCGGCGGCGTCGTCGACACAAGCCAGGCCGCCTGGAGCCCGACGAACTCCTCGCACGGTACGCACGTCGCGGGCACGATCGCCGCGGCGATCAACGGCGTCGGCATCGCGGGTGTCGCGCCCGGCGTCAAGGTCGCGTCGGTGAAGGTCGTCAACGACGACGGCTTCATCTACCCGGAGGCCGCGGTCTGCGGGTTCATGTGGGCTGCCGAGCACGGCATGGACGTCACCAACAACAGCTACTTCATCGACCCGTGGGAGTTCAACTGCCGCAACGACGCCCGGCAGCGCCCGGTGTGGCAGGCCGTACAGCGCGCGATCCGCTACTCGAGCAGCCAGGGCGTGCTGAACATCGCCTCGGCCGGCAACTCGAACGTCGACCTCCAACACAAGTTCACCGACTCGAGCAGCCCGAACGACGGCAGCTATCCCGTCGAGGACCGCACCATCACCGGTGCCTGCGTCGACCTGCCGGCGGAGGCGCCCGGCGTCGTCACGGTCTCCGCCGTCGGCCCCGGTGAGCTGAAGAGCTACTACTCCTCGTACGGCCAGGGGGTCGTCGACGTCGCAGCGCCGGGCGGTGACACCCGTTGGCGCAACCCGGCCGTCTCGACCATCACGGATGCCGTGCTGTCGACCATCACCCGGCGGCGGCAACGGCTGGGGCTACAAGCAGGGCACGTCGATGGCCGGCCCGCACGCCGCGGGTGTCGCGGCGCTCGCGCTGTCGGCCCACCCGGACCTCTCGGCCGGCGCTCTCGCGTCGATGCTGGAGCGGACCGCCGAGGCACTGCCGTGCCCCGAGGGTGTCTACAACCCGCGGCCGAACTTGCCGCAGTACCAGGCGGAGTGCACGGGCGGCGAGCGCAACAGCTTCTACGGCGCGGGCAACGTCAACGCGTTCAACGTCGTGCGCTGACCTGACCGCCTGACACCCACCGCACACCGGACGGCCGGTCGGCATCCTCGGATGCCGGCCGGCCGTCCGCGTGTACCGACCGTTCGCTCAGGCGAAGCTGCGCAGGTCGGTGCCGGCCCGAGGCTCGGCCACCCCGCGCTCGGTCGCGACCGCGTCGACCAGCCGCGCCGGGGTGACGTCGAAGGCCGGGTTGAACCCCGGCGACCCCTCGGGCGCCAGGCGCACCCCGCCGAGCACGGTGACCTCCTCGCCCGGCCGCTCCTCGATCTCGATGTGGGACCCGTCGGCCATCGACAGGTCGACGGTCGACCACGGCGCGGCGACCATGAACGGGATGCCGGCGTCGCGGCACGCGAGCGCCACCCCGAGCGTGCCGATCTTGTTCGCGGCGTCCCCGTTGGCCGCGATCCGGTCGGCCCCCACGACGGCGAGGTCGACCAGGCCGCGCAGGATGGTCGACGCCGCCGCCCCGTCGGCCTGCACCCGGTGCGGGATGCCGTCGGCCAGCAGCTCGAAGGCGGTGAGCCGCGACCCCTGCAGCAACGGCCGGGTCTCGTCGGCGTAGACCAGCTCGAGGCGGTCCCGGGCGTGCAGCTCGCGGATCACCCCCAGCGCCGTCCCCCAGGCCGAGGTCGCGAGCGAACCGGTGTTGCAGTGGGTGAGCACCCGCAGCCGGGGCCGGTCGAGGCGCGCCAGCAGCCAGTCGGCGCCCAGCCGGGAGAGCTCACGGTTGGCCGCCTCGTCCTCCGTGGCGACGCGCCGGGCTGCGACGAGCACGGCATCGCGGCCCTGCTCCATCACCGGACGCACCTGGTCGACGCCCCACGCGAGGTTGACGGCGGTCGGGCGCGCGTGGCGCACCCGGTCGACCGCGGCCTGCACCCCGGCATCGTCCCAACCTTCACGGGCACCCTCGTCCATCGCGAGCACCACCCCGAGCGCCCCGGCCACGCCCAGGGCGGGGGCCCCGCGCACGGCGAGCTCCGCGATCGCCCCGACGAGGTCGTCGGTGGTGTCGATGACCCGGTGGGAGGTGGTGCCGGGCAGGAGCGTCTGGTCGAGAAGCCGTACTGCGCCGCGGCCGTCGCGGCCGGCGTCGTCGTCCCACGCGATGGCGATGAGCGTCATGGCGGCAGCCTATGCCGCCACCCGCCCGCGAGGTCGCGCGTTGCTGCCCGCGCGGGCACCTCGCCCTGGCCCATGCTGGTCCACTGAGGTTCTGGTTGCGGGTCGCGCACCCTCGGAACCGGATTCCCGGGTTGGCGGGTGGGTGACCCGCAGCCGGTCGCGGGCCGGGGCGAGGTGCCGCCCGCGACATGCCGTGTGACCGCCACCCTTGCGCCGCGCCCCCGGCCGTGCCACGGTCGACGTGTGGGGACCACTGATCCCCACGACGACGGACGACGTCAGAGCTGACGCCCCTGGCGAGCCCGCCGCCGCGACGCTCTCGCGATCGGAGGAAGCCGAGATGGCCCAACAACGAGTCGTCGTCGGGGTCGACGGGTCCCCCCTCTCCATGGCAGCGGTCGCCCGGGCCGCCCAGGTGGCCAGCGCGCGGGGCTACTCCCTGCACGTGCTGCACGCCTTCGCGCCCGACCTGCCGATGCTCGGCTTCGGGGAGCTCACCGACGGCTCGCAGATGGTGTCGAACCATGCCAAGCGTCTCGTCGCCGACGGTGTCGCACGGGCCCACGCCGTCGACCCGGCTCTCACCGTGACGACCGGCATCCGCGACGGGTACGCGAGCCAGGCCCTGGTCGATGCCTCCCGCAGCGCCGTCCTCGTGGTCGTCGGCGCCATGGGCCACGGCGTGTTCAGCCGCACCAGCGTGGGCGCGGTGGCGATGCAGGTCATCACGCACGCCCGCTGCCCGGTGCTCGTCGTGGGCCACGAGACCGCCGGTGGCTCCCCCGCGAGCGGCCGCGTCGTCGTCGGAGTCGACGGGTCCAAGTCCTCGCTGCGGGCGCTCGGCGTCGCGTTCGACGAGGCGGCGCGCACCGGTGGCATCGCTCGACGTGCTGCACGCCTGGGAGGCCCACAGCGCCAGCGACCCGACGCTGGCGACCAGCTCGAGCTGGAGCACCTACGAGGCCAACCTCGAGCACATCGTCGAGTCGGCCCTCGCGACGCGGCGCGCCAAGAACCCCGACGTCAAGGTCGACTACGAGGTGGTGCGCTCCGAGCCGGTCCAGGCGCTCGTCGACCGCACCGAGGGCGCCGCCATGCTGGTCGTGGGCAGCCGCGGGTCCGGTGGCTTCGCGGGCCTGCACGTGGGGTCGACGGCGCTGCGGCTGATCAGCCGCTGCCACTGCCCGCTGCTGATGACCCGCTGAGCGTCCCTGCTACCGAGTCGGGTGCTGAGGTGGTTGCCCCAGCAGCCACCTGGGCACCCAACTGCTCGCTGAGAACAGCTGGGGTCAGACGCGCTCGGTCGCGCCCAGCTGGTCGAGCACGAAGGCCCACTCCCAGGCGATCTGCTCCCACGCGGCGTACCGACCACTGCGCCCACCGTGCCCGGCTGCGAGCTCGGTGCGCAGCAGCACGGGTCGGTCCTGCGGGTCGCTCGTGACCGTCTCCCGCAGGCGGGTGACCCACTTGGCCGGCTCGGTGACGTAGACCCGGGTGTCGTGCAGGCTCGACGTCGCCAGCACGGCCGGGTAGTCGGCCTTGCGGACGTTCTCGTACGGGGCGTAGGCGCGCATCGCGGCATAGACCTCGGGGTCGGCGAGCGGGTTGCCCCACTCCTCCCACTCCCCCACCGTGAGGGGCAGGTCGGGCTGCAACATCGTCGTGAGCGCGTCGACGAACGGCACGGCGGCGTGGGCCACGCGAAACCGCTCGGGCGCCAGGTTGAGTACCGCGCCGACGAGCAGCCCTCCGGCAGAACCACCTTCGAGCCCGACGCGGCCCGGAGCGACCCACCCGGAGCTGACCAGGTGGTCGACCGCGGCCACGGTGTCGGTGAAGGTGTTGGTCTTCGCGAACAGCTTTCCGTCGTCGTACCAGCGCCGGCCCATCTCGCCGCCGCCGCGCACGTGGGCCACCGCGTAGACGACACCTCGGTCGAGCAGGCTGAGCCGGGCGACCGAGAAGTACGGGTCGGAGGAGATCTCGTACGAGCCGTACGCCGTGACGACGCCGGGGCTGGTGCCGTCGGGCTCGACGCCGATGCGGTGCACCACCGAGACGGGGACCGGTGTGCCGTCGGAAGCCGTGGCCCACTCGCGGTGCTCGGCGTAGTTCGCCGCGTCGAAGTCGCCCAGCACGGGCTGGCGCTTGAGCAGGGTCCGCTCGCGGGTGGCGAGATCGACGTCGAGCACGGTGCGCGGCGTCGCCCACGACTCGACGACCACCTGGATGGCGCGCTGGGCCGGCTCGGGGTTGTCGCCCAGCCCGATCGAGTGCACCGCCTGGTCGACGGCGACGTCCCAGGGCTCACCGTGCCCCGACGGTGCGTCCGGGTCGCGGGGCAGCACCCGAAGGGCCGTCAGGCCACCGGTGCGCAGGCTGAGCACGCTGGCGTCGTCGAACGCGTCGACGGAGACGAACCGCTCGCCCTCCCCCGAGCCGAGCCACGGCACCCACTGCTCATGGCTCGTCGCGTCGAACGGCGCCCAGGCGAGGTCGGCATCGGGGGTGTCGGTGTTGTGCACGATCAGGAACCGGTCGGCGGCCGCCTCGACGTCGTACTCGACACCCTCGCGACGCGGCGCCAGCACCCGCCACGGGCCCTCGGGGTCGTCGGCGTCGAGGACGTGCACCTCGGAGGTCGTCTTCGAACCGAGCCCCAGCATCAGCCACCGCTCGTCGCGGCTGCCCGAGACGCCCATCCAGTAGCGCTCGTCGTCCTCCTGGTGCACGAGCACGTCGTCGGCGGGGTCGCCACCGACGCGGTGCCGCCACAGCTGGTACGGGCGCCACGCGTCGTCGAGCCGGGTGTAGAACACCCAGCCGCCGTCGCGGCTGAGCTCGACGCCGTACCCGATGCCGGTGATCGAGGTGTCGAGGACCTCGCCGGTGGCGATGTCGCGGATCGTCAGGTCGAAGCGCTCGTCGCCCGCGGTGTCGACCGCGAACGCGACGAGGCGGTGGTCGGCGCTGACGGTGAGCGCGCCGAGCGAGAAGAACTCGCTGTCGCCGGCCTCGACGTTGCCGTCGACGACGACCTGCTCCCCGGGAACGGACTCGGCCTCGGGGTCGGGCCGCTGCGGGTTGTCGGCGAGCGGGGCCCGCACCTGGGCGGCGTACTGCTGACCCTCGACGGTGCGGGCGTAGTACCACCACGTGCCGCTCGCGACGGGCACCGACAGGTCGGTCTCCTTCACCCTCGAGCGGATCTCCTCGACGATGGCGGTGCGCAGCGGCCCGAGGTGCTCGGTGCGGGCCTCGGCGTAGGCGTTCTCGGCCTCGAGGTGGGCCAGCAGCGCGGGGTCCTCGAGGTCGCGCATCCAGGCGTAGGGGTCCTCGACCCGGTGGCCGTGATGCTCCCGCACGTGGGGTCGGCGCTCGGCGGTCGGTGGGGTGGGGCTCGGCATGGCGTCACTGTATGCCGGTCACGCGCGGACCGCGGGCAGCGCCACCACGCGCCGCGGCCGGCATCCGAGCCGTCGGGAGCAGCGGCGAGGGCCGCACCCCGGATGGGGGTGCGGCCCTCGCCGTGGTCGTGGCAGGACGAGCCCGGCTCAGAGACCCGCGACGCGGCTCGTCGGTGCCGTGAGGCCCGGGTTCGCCGGAAGAAGTCGACGAGGTTCTTCAGGTCCTCGGTACCGCCGAGTGGATTCGTGCCCTCGGGAAGGCCTGAACCCGTCGCCACCCTGGGCGAGGAAGTTCAAGCGTGCCGACCCGGTAGGTCTGGTCCGTCAGCATCGGCGCGCCGTTGAGGGTCATCGATCCGGCTCACCTTGGAACCCTGGGCTGGCGTCGGCGTCCCACGTGTACGTGAAGCCGTTCGAGACACCGAGGGCACAGCACGCTCGCGGCACCGGCGCTGCTCACCCGGTACTGCTGCTCGAGCACCTCCTTCAGCTGGGCGCCGGTGAGGTCACCGTGTTGAGCAGGTTGCCGAACGGTGCGATGTCGAAGGCCTCGGCATAGGTGATCTCGCCCTGGCCCTCCCCGTACTTCGGCGCCATCGGAAGCGAAGCGCGCACACCGCCGACGTTCATCAGGGCGATCTGCGCGCCGCCGTTGGCGCCGGAGGTGCCCCACAGGATCGCGTCCGCGACGAGCGACGCCATCGGCGTCTCGATGGCCCGGTTCGATCGTGGGGTCCGAGTGGCCGATGATGTCCTCGACGTGCGTGCCGACGATCTGCGCGCCGATGCGGGCCGCTGAGGGCGTCCCACTTGGCGATGATGGTCGTCTGGGCCGGGTCGGCCGCGTGGTCCGCGTCACGAGGTGGTTGGTCGCGGTGGTGGAGGCGCGGTCGACCTCACCGCTGCGGCGTGTTGACCTTCAGCGGTCGACTCGGTGACCACTCGGCCGTAGTCGGCGGCCGAGCGTGACGTAGGCGCGGGTTACCCGCAGGGTCGGGGATCGAGCAGATGTAGGGGTGGTGGGTGTGCCCGGTGACGATCTGGTCGATCTGCGGGCTGAACTGGGTCGCCATCGTCGCGATGGGCTCGGAGATCCCGACGCACTGAGTTGTACGTGCCGCTGTTCAGGCCACCCTCGTGCATGAGAACGACGATCGCCTTGACACCCTGCTGCTTCAGCCGGCCGCGGCGGCGTTGGCGGTCGCGACCTCGTCCTCGAACGTCGACGCTCGACACCCCGCCGGGGCTGACGAGCAGGTCGGTGCCCTCGAGGGTCATCCCGATGAAGCCGACCTTGGCGCCGGCGACGTTCTTGACCCAGGTCCCGGGCAGCAGCGTCTCGCCGTCGGACTTCTTGACGACGTTGGCGGCGAGCCACGGGAAGTCCGCCCCGGCGTAGGGCTGCGTCCGGGAAGTAGCAGCCGTCGACGGGGTGGCAGCCGCCGTACTGCATGCGCAGCAGCTCCTCGGTGCCCTCGTCGAACTCGTGGTTCCCGACGCTGCTGACGTCCAGACCCATCGCGTTGAGCGACTCGACGGACGGCTCGTCGTGGAACAGACCGGAGAGGAACGTCGAGCCGCCGATGAGGTCGCCCGCGGCCACGGTCAGGCTGCGCGCCGTCGCCCACCTTGTCACGCAGCTCGGTGAGCTTCGTCGAGAGGTACTCGGCACCGCCGACCGGCGTCTGCGCCGGGTCGTGGATCGTCGACAGCGGCGGGTCCGGTGGCCTCGAGGTGGCCGTGGTAGTCGTTGAACGACAGCAGCTGCACCGTCTGCAGGTTGGGGTTGCCTTGGCTGCGGGGTTCTGCCCTCCGCGGCGAGTGCGGGCGTGCTCGTGACGAGCGCCGCGACGGCTGCCGCCGCGATACCGGCGCCGAGGGCGCGCCGATGGGATGTGGTCATGGTCTCTCCTTATGGGATCCGGCGCGACACACCCTAAGCGTTGTCAGGCCCTCCCGGAACAGGGGTCGGCGCCCGCGGGCTGCGGCCACGCCGCGCGGCCGTCGATCCACCGGTCACGGCGGGGCCGTCACCTCAGACCAGGCAGCGCGGGCCGAGCAGCACCTTGAGGTCACCGAACAGCGCCTCCGTGGCGTTGACCCGGTAGGCCGGGTCGAGCCGGATCTCGACCGACCGGCCGGGCTTGACGAGCTTGAGGTGCACCTCGGTCGTGCCCGGGTGGTTGGTGAGCACCGTCTTGAGCTCCTCCACCCGCTGCGACGTCGCCCGGGCGGTCTCCATCGTGACGACGACCGGGCCGCGCGGGCCCTCGCTGACGTCGGGGAGGGTGAGCTCCTGGGCATAGATCGACACGGTGTCGTCGCGCCGGTTGACCTTGCCGCGCACGACGGCCACGGTGTCCTGCTGGAGCATCGGGCCGACGGTCATGTACGCACTGGGGAAGAACAGGCACTCGATGGCACCGGCGAGGTCCTCGACCGTCGCGATCGCCCAGAGGTCGCCCTTCTTGGTGCGCTTGACCTGCAGCCCGGTGATCAGGCCGGCGATGGTG
Source organism: uncultured Actinomycetota bacterium (assembly GCA_963751385.1). Taxonomy (GTDB): domain Bacteria; phylum Actinomycetota; class Actinomycetes; order Actinomycetales; family Dermatophilaceae; genus Fodinibacter. Next base: position 646,652 of record CAVVUD010000001.1, read on the forward strand.
ACCATCGAGCCCTCGGGCTTGCCCGCGTCGTCGCTGGTCAGTGCCGCGATCGGGGTGTCGGCGTGCGCGGTGAGCACGTGCTCGACGCCGAACAGCGGGTGGTCCGACACGTACAGGCCGAGCATCTCTCGCTCGAAGGACAGCAGCGTCGACTTGTCCCACTCGACGCCCGGGACGGCGGTCAGCCCCATCAGGTCGCCGCCGGAGTCGCCGGCGGAGTCGTCGCCGAACGCCCCGAACAGGCTGTCCTGGCCGATCGCCTCCTGGCGCTTGACCGCGACGAACGCGTCGACGTACTCCTCGTGCACCCGCAGCAGGCCCATCCGGGTCTCGGCGAGCCCGTCGAACGCGCCGCCCTTGATGAGCGACTCGATGGTGCGCTTGTTGCAGACCACCGCCGGCACCTTCGACATGAAGTCGCGGAACGAGGTGAAGCGGCCCTTCTCCTCGCGCGCGGCGATGATCGCCTCGACGACGTTGTGCCCGACGTTGCGGATGGCCTGCATGCCGAACCGGATGTCGGTGCCGACCGCGGCGAACTGCCCGATCGAGTCGTTGACGTCGGGCGGCAGCACCTTGATGCCCATCCGGCGGCACTCGCCCAGGTAGAGCGCGGACTTGTCCTTGTCGTCACCCACCGAGGTGAGCAGGGCGGCCATGTACTCGGCGGGGTAGTTGGCCTTGAGGTAGGCGGTCCAGTACGACACCAGGCCGTAGGCGGCGGTGTGCGCCTTGTTGAACGCGTAGTCGGAGAACGGCACGAGCACGCCCCACAGGGCGGCGATCGACGCCTCGTTGAAGCCCTTGGCCTTCATCCCCTCCGAGAAGGGCACGTACTCGGCGTCGAGCACGGACTTCTTCTTCTTGCCCATCGCGCGACGCAGCAGGTCGGCGTTGCCCAGGGTGTAGCCCGCGAGCTTCTGGGCGATCTCCATGACCTGCTCCTGGTAGATCACCAGGCCGTGCGTCGTGCCGAGGATCGGGCCGAGAGCCTCGATCATCTCGGGCTGCAGCTTGCCCTCGAGCTGCGGGTCGAGCGGGACGGGCGCCTGCTTGCCGTTCTTGCGCAGCGCGAAGTTGGTGTGGGCGTTGACGCCCATCGGGCCAGGCCGGTACAGGGCGAGGGCCGCGGAGATGTCCTCGAAGCTGTCGGGCTGCATCAGCTTGAGCAGCGTGCGCATGCCGCCGCCGTCGAGCTGGAAGACGCCGAGGGTGTCGCCGCGCGCGAGCAGGTCGTAGGTGGGCTGGTCGGTCATGTCCTTGGACAGCGCGTCGAGGTCGATGTCCTCGCCGCGGTTGCTCTTCACGTTGGCGATGGCGTCGTCGAGGATGGTGAGGTTGCGCAGCCCGAGGAAGTCCATCTTGACCAGGCCGAGCGCCTCGCAGCTCGGGTAGTCGAACTGGGTGATGACCTGGCCGTCCTGCAGGCGGCGCATGATCGGGATGACGTCGATGAGCGGCTCGCTGCTCATGATGACGCCGGCCGCGTGCACGCCCCACTGGCGCTTGAGCCCCTCGAGGCCCTTGGCGGTCTCGACGACCTCCTGCAGGTGCGGCTCGGTGGCCACCAGGTCGCGGAACTCCTTGCCCTCGCCGTAGCGCGGGTAGGTGGGGTCGTAGATGCCCGACAGCGGCACACCCTTGCCCATGATGTCGGGCGGCATCGCCTTGGTCAGCTGCTCCCCCACCGCGAACGGGTGGCCCATGACCCGGGCGGCGTCCTTGACGGCCTGCTTGGCCTTGATGGTGCCGTAGGTGACGATCTGCGCGACCCGCTCGCTGCCGTACTTCTCGGTGACGTAGCGGATCACCTCACCGCGACGGCGCTCGTCGAAGTCGACGTCGAAGTCGGGCAGCGAGGGGCGCTCGGGGTTGAGGAACCGCTCGAAGATCAGCCCGTGCGGGATGGGGTCGAGGTCGGTGATCCTCATGGCGTAGGCGCACATCGAGCCCGCACCCGAGCCACGACCGGGGCCGACCCGGATGCCGTTCTCCTTCGCCCAGGTGATGAAGTCGGCGACGACGAGGAAGTAGCCGGCGTACCCCTTGGAGACGATGACCTGGGTCTCGAACTCGGCCTGGGTCTGCGCGTAGTCGGGGATGCCGCCGGGGAAGCGCTCGCGCAGGCCGCGCTGCACCTCCTTGACGAACCAGCTCTCCTCGTTCTCGCCCTCGGGGCAGGGGAAGCGGGGCATGTAGCGCCCCTCGTCCTCGGTGAACGAGATGTCGCACATCTCGGCGATGAGCAGCGTGTTGTCGCAGGCCTCGGGCAGCTCACGCCAGGTGTGGCGCATCTCGGCGGGGCTCTTGAGGTAGAACTCGTCGGCGTCGAACTTGAACCGGGTGGGGTCCATCATCGTCGAGCCGGACTGCACGCACAGCAGCGCCGAGTGCGCCTTGGCGTCGTCGGGGCTGGTGTAGTGCAGGTCGTTCGTCGCGACGAACGGCATGTCCAGCTCGCGCGCCAGCCGGATGAGGTCCTTCATGGAGCGGCGCTCGACGTCGAGGCCGTGGTCCATGACCTCGCAGTAGAAGTTCTCCTTGCCGAAGATGTCCTGGAAGTCGGATGCCGCCTGCTTGGCCGCCTCGTACTGCCCCAGCCGCAACCGGGTCTGGATCTCGCCGGACGCACATCCGCTCGTGGCGATCAGACCCTTGCCGTAGCGGTCGAGCAGCTCGCGGTCGACGCGGGGCCACTTGGCGTAGACCTGGTCGAGCGAGGCCTGGGAGTCCATCCGGAACAGGTTGTGCAGCCCGGTGTTGTCGCGGGCCAGCAGGGTCATGTGGGTGTACGCGCCCGAGCCGGAGACGTCGTCGCCGGGGCTGGACCGCTCGTCGCCCCACTTGACGCGGGTCTTGTCGGTGCGGTGGGTGCCCGGGGTGACGTAGGCCTCGACGCCGATGATCGGCTTGACGCCGGTGCCCTGGGCCTTCTTCCAGAACTCGTAGGCCCCGAAGACGTAGCCGTGGTCGGTCGTGGCGAGGGCCGGCATCCCCATCTCGGCGGCCCGGGTGAACAGGTCGCCGATCCGCGCGGCACCGTCGAGCATGGAGTACTCGGTGTGCACGTGCAGGTGGACGAACGAGTCGGAGCCCTTCCCCGGCGTCGCGGTCGGCATGCGGTTGGGGGTCGTGGCGTCGGTAGGGAGGCGTTCGGGAGGACATCGCAGACCATCCTAGGTCGGCCCGGGGACGCCCTCGGCGTGTCGGGGTCCGTGTCGCCGACCCGGTCGGCGAAGGGCCCCGGACCGCCCTCAGAGGCGGTCGAGCGCGATGCGCAGGTCCTCGGGGTAGGGGCTCTCGAAGGTGACCCACTCCCCCGAGCCGGGGTGCTCGAAGCCCAGCCCGACGGCGTGCAGCCACTGCCGTTGCAGGCCGAGGCGCGCCGAGAGCGTCGGGTCGGCGCCGTAGGTGAGGTCACCGACGCAGGGATGGCGCACCGCTGCCATGTGCACCCGGATCTGGTGGGTGCGACCGGTCTCGAGGCTGATCTCGAGCAGCGACGCGTGCCGGAAGGCCTCGAGCAGCTCGTAGTGGGTCACGGCGTGCTTGCCGGAGTCCATGACCGCGAACTTGTAGTCGTGGCCCGGGTGGCGCGCGATCGGCGCGTCGATGGTGCCGACGAGCGGGTCGGGCAGGCCCTGCACCAGCGTGTGGTAGGTCTTGTCGACGCGTCGCTCCTTGAAGGCCCGCTTGAGCACCGAGTAGCCGCGCTCGCTCGCGCAGACCACCATCAGGCCCGAGGTGCCGACGTCGAGCCGCGAGACGATGCCCTGGCGCTCGCTGGCCCCGCTCGTGGAGATGCGGTAGCCGGCGGCCTTGAGCCCCGCGAGCACGTTCGGGCCGGTCCAGCCGACACTCGGGTGAGCCGCGACACCGACCGGCTTGTCGACCACGACGATGTCCTCGTCGGAGTGGATGACGCTCATGCCGGGCACCGGCTCGGCCACCACCTCGAGGGTGGGGCCCGTCGGTGAGGCCGGGAGCTGCACCTCGAGCATGTCGCCCGCGCTGACCCGATGGCTCTTGCCGACGTTCGCGGCGTTGACGCTGACGCCCCCGCCGGCGGCGAGGTCTGCCGCGCGGGTGCGGGAGAGGCCGAACAGCCGCGCGATGGCGGCGTCGACGCGTTCGCCCTCGAGACCGTCGGGCACCAGCACGGTGCGGGCGTCAGTCATCGGCGTGCTCGGGGTGGTGCACCGGCCCGGCGAGGGACGTGCCGCGGAAGGACAGGACCATGATGATGCCGGCGCCGACGACGATCGCGATGTCCGCGACGTTTCCGATGAACAGGCCGAAGTAGTCGATGAAGTCGACGACGTGGCCGCGCCCCGGCCCGGGGGCCCGGAGGACGCGGTCGACCAGGTTGCCCAGGGCGCCGCCCAGCAGCAGGCCCAGCGCCACCGCCCAGGGCATGTTGCCCACCCTGCGGGCGCCGATGACGACCCAGACCAGGATGCCCAGCGAGACCGCGGTCAGCACCCAGGTCGAGCCGTCGCCGATGGAGAACGCCGCGCCCGGGTTGCGGATCAGGTTCAGCCGGATCAACGAGCCGATGAGCTCGACGGCCTCCCCCGGGGTCAGCGCCCGCAGCGCCCACACCTTGGTGACCTGGTCGAGCACGAGCACGCCGGCGGCGAGGCCGAGCAGCACGGCATACAGCCGCCGCCGGCCGCCGGTGGGAACCGGGGCCGGCGTGGACGGGGTGGGGTCGGCCGCGGTCGTCAGCGGCGCTCCTGCTTCATCTTGCATGGGATGCATAGGGTCGCACGAGGAGCGGCCTGGAGCCTAAGTTTGCCGATCGGGTTGCCACAGGACTCGCAGATCCCGTAGGTGCCGTTGTCGAGGCGCTCGAGCGCGTGCTCGTTCTGCTCGAGCATCTCGCGCGCGTTGTTGGCCAGCGAGATCTCCTGCTCACGCTCGTAGGTCTTCGCCCCGGCATCGGCCTGGTCGTCGCCGGCACCGTCGCCGGAGTCGCGCATCAGGTCGACCAGGTCGCTCTGGGCGTTGGCCACCTCGGAGCGCAGCTGCGCGATGTCGTGCTCGAGCTCGGAGCGCACGGCCCGCAGCTCCTTGGTCGTCCAGGGGGACTCGTCCTCGCGGACGACGAGCACGGGCTTCGTGCCGGCCGCCTTCCGGCGGGGTCCTGGTCGCGGCGGATGAGGCGTTCGTCACGGGGGTTGCCTTCCGTGGGTTCGTGGTGGCGGTCGACGCGGGGACCGCCGTGGTCGTGGCCCGCTTCGCCGGCGCCGCCTTCCGCGCGGATGCCGGTGACGTGGGTGTCTGTGCGAGCGCGGCCTTGGTGGCCGTCGCCTTGTTCGCCGGCGCCGCCGCCTTCGTGGTGGCCTTCTTGGCCGGCGCGGCCTTGCCTTCGTCGCCGCCTTCTTGGCCGGCGCCGCCTTGCGTCGTGCGCCTTCTTGGCCGGCGCCGCCTTCGTGGTGGCCTTCTTGGCCGGCGCCGCCTTCGTGGCCGGCGCCGCCTTCGTGGTGGCCTTCTTGGCCGGCGCGGCCTTGCTCGTCGCCGCCGCCTTCTTCGCCGGCGCCGCCTTCGTGGCCGCGCGCCTTCTTGGCCGGCGCAGCCTTGTGGTCGCCGCGCCTTCTTGGCCGGCGCAGCCTTGCTCGTCGCCGCCGCCTTCTTGGCCGGCACCGCCTTCGTCGTGGCCCTCTTCGCCGGCGCCTTCCTGGCCGGCGCCGCCTTGGTGGTGGCCGCCTTCCTGCCCGGGGCCTTCTTGGCCGGCGCCGCCTTCGCGGTTGCCGCCTTCTTCGCCGGTGCCGCCTTCGCGGTTGCCGCCTTCTTGGCCGGCGCGGCCTTCGTGGAGGCCTTGGTGGCCGGCGCCGCCTTGGTCGCCTTCGTCGCGGAGGCGGCAGGGGTGCTCGCGGTCTTCGCCGCCGACCCCCGGGCGCCGACCGCCTTGCGTGCCGTCGCCGCAGCCTGCCTGGCCACGGACAACGCCATCTTGGCAACCATGTGAACCCACTTCCGGGTGTGCGGTGGACCCCGTCGGCCGACCGTGCGCTGAGGATACGGCCTGCACCCTCGTGCCTCAACGGCGAAACGCAGGTGTGGACGAACGCTGTGTGACGTGGTGGTCGCCACCGGGCACGACGAAGGGCCCGGCATGGCCGGGCCCTTGCGTCGGTGCGGGGATCAGCCCTGGCGTTCGGGCTGCGGCTCGGCGGGCGCCTCGTCGTGCTCCTGGGCGGCGGCGTCACCGTCGACACCGGTGTTCTTGAGCTCGGCGAGCTGACCTTGGATGTAGGTGTGCAGGCGCGAGCGGTAGTCGCGCTCGAAGCCCCGCAGCTCCTCGATCTTGCGCTCGAGCAGACCGCGCTCGCGGCCGAGCTCCTCGAGGATCGACGCCTTCTTCTGCTGGGCCTCGGCGACCATGCCGGTCGAGCGCTCGCGCGCCTCGGTCAGCATCTCGTCGCGCTGGGTCGTGGCCGTGGTCAGCATCTCGTCGCGCTGGCTGGTCGCCGTGGCCAGCATCTCGTCACGCTGGGCGGTGCCGGTGGACACCAGCTCGTCGTGCTGGGCCTGCGCGGTGCTGATCAGCTCGTCGTGACGCTGCTGCGCGGTGTCGACGAGCTCGTCGTGACGACGCTGCCCCTCGGCCACGAGCTCGTCGCGACGGGACTCACCAGCGGCGACGTGCTCGTCGTGCAGGCGCTGGGCGAGCGCGATGACACCGGCGGCGCTGGCACCACCACCGGCACCAGCGAGCGCTGCCGCGCCGAGCCCGGCGTCGGCCTCGGCCTGGGGACGCTGCGCGGCCTCGCGCTGGGCCTCCTCGGCACGCCTCTCCGCGGCGGCGATGCGCTCCTGCGCGTCGCGCTCGGTCTCGGCGAGACGGGCCTGGAGCGTGGCGATCTGCTCGTCGGTGTCGGCACCGGCCTGGTCCTGGGCGGACGCGCGGGCGGCCTCCTCCTGCTGACGGCGGGCGACCTCCTGCTCGCGCGCGGCCTGGAGGGTGGCGAGCTGGCCACGGGTGTCGCCCAGCTGGCCCTCGGACTCGCGAACGCGGGCCTCGAGCTGGCCGGCGCGCTGCTCGCTCTCGGTGAGCTTCCTCTCGAGCTCACCGTTGCGGTCCTGCAGCTCGAGCAGGCGGGCCTCGGCCTCCTCGGCCTTGCCCGCGGCCTCCTGGGCCAGGGTCTCGAGCTCGGCGTTGCGGTGCTCGAGCTGGCCGACCTTGCCCTGGAGCTCGGCGTTGCGGCCCTCGATGTCGCCGTGCTTGCCCTCGAACTCGCCCAGCCGGGCGGTCAGCTCGCTGCGGGTGCCCTCGAGCTCGGACACCTTCGTCGTGAGGTCGCTGCGGGTGCCCTCGAGCTCGGCGACGCGCGCGGCGAGGGTGGCGTTCTTGGACCTCAGGTCGTCGAGGTCGCGGGCCGAGGTGTCCGGCTCGGCCGGGGTGACGACGGGTGCCATCCCCTTGCCCTCGCGGCAGGTGTTGAGGTCCCCGCGAAGGTCGTCGGACTCCTTGGTCATCCGACGCATCTCGGCGACGATGTCGTCCAGGAAGTCGTCGACCTCCCGCTCGTCGTACCCCCGACGGAACTGGGTCTGGGTGAACGTCTTGTTGAGGACGTCCTCGGGCGTGAGAGCCATGGTCAACTCCTGCGAAGTGGCCGACGGGTCGCGGTCGCCGGGTTCCCCGGGGCTCGCACAGGCGCGCGACTCCGACGGAGGGTCCGGTCTTGTCAGCCTACGCGATTCCGGGGCTGCCGTGACAGGCGTGCCGTCACGCGGGCCGGCAGGCCTCGGCCACGGACCGGAACCCCACCCGGATGCGGGTCGTCACCCGTTCTCGCACAGCCGTGTTCAGACCAGGATCAGGAGCAGGTAGACGGCGAAGAAGAGCACCATGAAGGACAGGTCGATCGACGCACCCCCGAGCCGCAGCGGGGGGATGACCTTGCGCAGGGCCCGCAGCGGCGGTTCGGTGAGCGTGTAGATGGGCTCGGCCACCACCAGCACGACCCCGCGCGGCCTCCACTCCCGCGCGAACAGCCGGATCCAGTCGAAGACGACCCGCCCGATGAGCACGAGGAAGTACAAGAAGATGACGAACCGCAGGACCGCGAGCACGGCATTCATGGCAGGAAGTGTGACCGACGCGGCTGGATGACCCGGGAGCGGGTCGTCAGCTCTGGTTGAAGACGCCGCGGCCGGCGATGGCCGGACCCTCCTCGGCGTTGACCTCGACCGTCTCGGGCGAGAGGAGGAACACCTTGCTGGTGACCCGCTCGATCGAGCCGCGCAGGCCGAACACCAGGCCCGCGGCGAAGTCGACCAGGCGCTTGGCGTCGGCGTCGCTCATGTCGGTGAGGTTCATGATCACCGGGATGGCGTCGCGGAAGTTCTCGCCGATGACCTTGGCCTCGTTGTACGTGCGCGGGTGGATCGTCGTGATCCGCGAGATGCCCACGGCCTCCGGGGAGCGCACGACCTGCGCCACGGCCTGCCGCGTCGGCAGGTGGGTGACCTCGGCACCGCGGCGCTCCGGCTCCTCGACGTGCTCGACGTGCTCGTCGTAGCCCTCGTCGAACTCGTCGTCGTAGCGACCCTGGTCCTCGGCGAGGCCCAGGTAGACCATCGTCTTGCGCAGCGCGCCAGCCATTGAGTGCTCCTCGGTCGTCGGCCCCGCCCGTTCGGCGCCGTGCGTCGTGATCGAAGTTACCGGTGTGACTCCCGAGATCCGAGGATTGCCGATCCGACACGCAGGTGTGTCGCGCCCTCGGCCACGGCGTCCTCGAGGTCCCCACTCATCCCCGCGGAGATCCAGGTGGCCTGCGGGTGGTCGGTCCGGATGCCGTCGGCGACCTCCCGCAGCCGGGCGAACGCCGCGCGCGGCTCGCCCCCCAGCGGGGCGACGGCCATCACCCCCCGCAGGGTCAGCGCCTCGCAGGCGGCGACCAGGTCGGCGAGCCCGCGGGCGTCCTCGAGCGCGACCCCGCCACGTCCCTCGGCCTCGTCGAGGGAGACCTGCACGGTGACCTCGAGCCGCCGACCGGCCCGCAGCGCTGCGCGGTCCAGCGCCCGCAGCACCTTGGCCCGGTCGACCGACTGCACGACGTCGGCGTAGCGAGCCACCGAGGCGGCCTTGTTGCTCTGCAGCTGGCCGATGAAGTGCACGGTGAGCCGGTCGCGGTGGTCCAGCTCGGCGCACTTGGCCGAGGCCTCCTGGTCGCGGTTCTCACCGATCGCGGTCACGCCGAGCTCGGCGAGCAGGTCGACGTCGGAGGCCGGGAAGAACTTGGTCACGACGACCAGGGCGGGTTCGTCGGTGCGGCCGGCCGCCGCCATCGCCGTCCGGATGCGGTCGTGCACCGCCTCGAGTCCGGCGGCGAGCTCGGCCCTGCGCGATGCCGTCACCGGCGCCTCGCTCATGACGCCCTACGCAGCACGACACCGGCGAACCGACCGGTCGGGCCGTCGCGCCGGTACGAGTACAGGTCGTCGCGCTCGCGCGTGCACCCCGGCACCCAGCGCACCTCGACACCGCCGTCACGCAGCTGCGCCACCACCCCGGCCGCGACGTCGATGGCCGCGGTGCCGGTCCACGACACCGTGGCGCTCACCGGCTGACACGTGGGCGGCGGTGGCCCGCATCTCGTCGGGCACCTCGTAGCACCGGCCGCAGACCGAGGGTCCGACCACCGCGTCGACCTCGCCGGCGCCCAGGTCGTGCATCGCCTCGAGGGTGCGGGGCACGACGCCGGCGACCAGGCCGGGCCGACCGGCGTGCACGGCGGCCACCACGCCCCCGCTGCCCGACAGCAGCACCGGCACGCAGTCGGCGACGAGCACGGCCAGGGCCACCTCGGTCGACCGGGTGACGACGGCGTCGCAGCTCGGCGGCAGGTCGGGGACGCCGTCGACGACCGCGACCTCGGCGCCGTGGCACTGGTCCATGTAGACGACCGGCCGGCCGAGACGCTCGGTGAGCAGCCGGCGGTTCTCGGCGACGGCATCCGCGGCGTCGTCGACGTGGGCGCCGAGGTTGAGGCCGGAGTACCGACCGGTGCTCACCCCGGCCGAGCGGTCGGTGACGGCCCGGACGACGCCGGATCGGTCCTCATCCCAGGCGAACACCCCCCCACCGTAGACGACCTCCGGGAGGGCTCCGCCCCCCGGAAACCCCCCGAGGACAACAGACCTCCGGGAGGGCTCCGCCCCCGCAAACTCCCCAGGACACAGCGAGGGGCGGGCCGGATGGACCGGCCCGCCCCTGCTGCTCGTCGCGGGCTACTTGAGGAAGTCCGGGACGTCGAGGTCGTCGTTCTCGTCGAAGGTGACCGTGCGCGGCGGGGCGGGCTGCTGGGCCCGTACCGGCTCGACCGGGTGGTCGCGGTGCTCGGTGGTGACGGCGGCGTCGTCGTCGGTGACGACCGGCTCGGGCCGCTCGACGGGGGCCGGTGCGGTGACCGGGGCGGCCGCGCCCGGCGCCGGGGCCGGCGTGGACCGGCCCTGGATGGTGCCGAGCGCCCGGTTGTCGGCGCGGTGCTGCGGCGCCCCGCCGTCGAACCCGGCGGCGATGACGGTGACCCGCACCTCGTCACCGAGCGCGTCGTCGATGACCGCACCGAAGATGATGTTGGCCTCGGGGTGCGCGGCCTCCTGGACCAGCCGAGCCGCCTCGTTGATCTCGAACAGCCCCAGGTCGCTGCCCCCCTGGATGGAGAGCAGCACGCCGTGGGCGCCGTCGATGCTCGCCTCGAGCAGCGGGCTGGAGATCGCGAGCTCGGCTGCCTGGACCGCACGGTCCTCGCCGCGCGCCGAGCCGATGCCCATGAGCGCCGAGCCGGCGCCCGACATGACCGACTTGACGTCGGCGAAGTCGAGGTTGATCAGGCCCGGGGTGGTGATCAGGTCGGTGATGCCCTGCACACCGGAGAGCAGCACCTGGTCGGCGCTGCGGAAGGCGTCGAGCATCGAGACGCCGCGGTCGCTGATCGACAGCAGCCGGTCGTTCGGGATGACGATGAGGGTGTCGACCTCCTCCCGCAGCTGGGCGATGCCGGTCTCGGCCTGGTTGGCGCGCCGACGCCCCTCGAAGGTGAACGGGCGGGTCACGACACCGATCGTCAGGGCGCCCAGGCCCTTGGCGATCCGGGCGACGACGGGGGCGCCACCGGTGCCGGTGCCACCACCCTCGCCGGCGGTGACGAAGACCATGTCGGCCCCCTTGAGGACCTCCTCGATCTCCTCCGCGTGGTCCTCGGCGGCGCGCTTGCCCACCTCGGGGTCGGCGCCGGCGCCGAGCCCGCGGGTGAGCTCACGGCCGACGTCGAGCTTGACGTCGGCGTCGCTCATGAGGAGTGCCTGCGCGTCGGTGTTGACCGCGATGAACTCGACCCCCTTGAGGCCGACCTCGATCATCCGGTTGATGGCGTTGACACCGCCGCCGCCGATGCCGACGACCTTGATGACGGCGAGGTAGTTCTGGGGAGCTGCCACGATGCGGCCTTCCACTGGGTAACGCTCGCGTCCACGGGTTCACCGTGGACGAAAGTCGGGCGGTCTGGTGCTGTCCTGCGCCGAAACCCTCAACGTCAAGTTGACAGTAACGGTTTGGTCACGGTTCGATGGGACGACGCTAGGTCGGCTCGGGAGGTCAGGCAAAGAGGCCGTGGGCGTGTCGCGGCATCCCTTGGGGAAATCCTGCCATGCGAGTGGACAGCGGCCTCACTCGCCCCACCAGTCCCACCAGTCACAGGGCGAGACCCGCGGTCGGTCAGCGGGTGACCGGGGTGTCGGGGGCGCTGACGTCGATGACCTTGGCCTTGGTCCGCAGCAGCGCGCTGAGGATGGCGACCTTGCGCGCCGAGTCCTCGCCACCGCCCCACACCACCGTCCGCTTCCCGAGCGTGAAGGTGATCAGGTTGGCGCTGCTGACCTTGATGCCGGACACCGTGCCGGCCAGGTCGGCCGGCAGTGCCTCGAGCAGCGCCAGCGAGGACAGCAGCGCCTCGCGCGTGGTGCCCCCGGCGCCGGTCGCGGTGACCACCGGTACACCCTTGGGCACGGCGCGGACCGTACCGAAGACGACGCCTTCGGCATCCACGACCTCAAGTCGACCTTGAGGGTTTCGGATGACGAGGGCGGCAGTGCGCGGCACCACCTCGACGGTGAGCGTGCCGGGCCAGGACCGGCGCACGGACACCTCGGCGATGGTCACCCGCTCGCGCACCCGGGCCCCGACCGCCTCGGTGTCGACCCGGGCCAGCGGGGTGCCCACGGGCACGTCGACGAGCTTGACGACAGCGGCCGCCTCGGGCCCGGTGACCCCGGTGACCTCGACGTCGTCCAGGCCGAGCCAGGTGCTCCAGCCGACCACCCACACCAGCAGGCCCAGGGTCGCCGCCGCGAGCACGACGAGGAGGGCCCGCCGCCACGGTCGCCGGCGGTTGGACAGGGCACGCTCGCGAAAGCGGTGGGCCGAGGACGTGACCCCGTGGTCGTCGACGTGGCTACGGGTGGTGCCCAGGCTCATCGGACCTCCCCTCCGGTGCGGGCCCGCAGGGCCTCGACGACGAGTGGCGCCAGGGCCGTGACGTCGCCGGCGCCCACGGTGAGCACGAGGTCGCCGGGGCGGGCGGCCCGGGCCAGGGCCGCGACGGCCTCGTCGCGGGTCGGCCCGACCAGCACCGTGCGCTGCCCCGGCAGGGCTCGCAGCGGGTCGCCGACGAGGGCCGAGGAGACGCCCTCGACCGGCTGCTCGCGCGCACCGTAGACGTCGAGCAGGACGACCTGGTCGGCGGGTGCCAGTGCCCGGGCGAAGGCCTCGGCGAAGTCGCGGGTGCGGGAGTACAGGTGCGGCTGGAACACGCACCCGCAGCGACCCGTACCCGGCCCGGCGGACGATCTCGGATGCCGTGCCCACCACCGCGGCGACCTTGGCCGGGTTGTGCGCGTAGTCGTCGACCACGCGCACGCCGTCGACCTCGCCGCGCACCTCGAAGCGGCGGCGCGCACCGGCGAACCCGGCGAGACCGGCGAGCACGGCCTCCGGGTCGGCGTCGAGCCCGACCACGGCGGCGAGGTAGGCGGCGCAGGCGTCCATGACGTTGTGGTCACCCGGAACGGCGAGGTCGAGGACGCGGCACGACTCCGGCGTGGGTGAGCTCGGAGCGGGTGCCGAGGCCCGACGAGGTGGTGGAGGCGACCGTCAGGTCCGAGCCCGGCGCGTACCCGTAGGTGACGACCGCCCGACCCGCGGCCCGCGTCGCGTCGGCGAGGCGCCGCGACCCCGGGTCGTCGTGGCAGGCGACGAGGAGGCCGCCGGCGGCGACCGACTCGGCGAAGCTCGCGTAGGCCGCCTCGACGGCCTCGGGTGGTGCCGTAGAAGTCGAGGTGGTCGGGCTGCACGTTGGTGACGACGGCGACGTCGGGGCGGTAGGCGAGGAACGAGCCGTCGCTCTCGTCGGCCTCGACGACGAAGGCCGGGCCGTCACCGAGCGCGGCGTTGGTGCCGAGCTGGGCGATCTCGCCGCCGGAGGCGAACGAGGGGTCGGCACCGGCGGCGGCGAGCCCGACGACGAGCATCGACGTCGTGGTGGTCTTGCCGTTGGCCCCGGCCACCGCGACGCGCCGCGACCCGCCCATGAGCGCGGCGAGGGCCTGTGAGCGGTGCAGTACCCGCAGCCCCGCGGCGCGGGCGGCGGCGAGCTCGACGTTGTCGTCGCGGCACGGCCGAGGACACCACGACGGTGTCGACGTCGGCGAGGTGCGCTGCATCGTGGCCGACGAAGACGCGGGCTCCACTGTCGCGCAACGACTCCAGCGTCGGGACCGTCGGCCGCGTCGGAGCCGCTGACCGGCAGTCCGCGGGCCAGCAGCAGCCGGGCGACCGCCGACATGCCGGCGCCGCCGATCGCGATGAGGTGCACCCGCCCGAGCATCTCGAGGGGCGGCACCGGGGCGGCGAAGTCGTAGCGCGGGCTGGGCGTGGTCACGGGCGGTGACCCCCAGCCGCCGCGACGACGAGGTCGGCGAGCAGCTCGTCGCCACCGCGCTCCCCCACCGAGGCCGCGGCCGCGGCCATGACCGACAGCCGCACCTCGTCGAGGACGAGCGGGCGGACCACGTCGCCGACCCAGGCCGGGGTGACGGCGTCGTCGTCGACGAGCAGCCCGCCACCGGCGGCGACGACGGCCGCAGCGTTGAGCCGCTGCTCCCCGTTGCCGATCGGCAGGGGCACGTAGACGGCCGGCAGCCCGACCGCGGTGAGCTCGCACACCGTGTTGGCGCCGGAGCGGGCCACGACGAGGTCGGCGGCGGCGTACGCGAGGTCCATCCGGTCGCAGTACTCCAGCACCACGTAGGGCGCGCCGCCGACCGACTCCGCAAGGAACCCCTTGCCGGTGCCGGCGACGTGCAGCACCTGCACGCCCGCGGCCGACAGTGCAGCGGCCGCCCCGGCGAACGCCTCGTTGAGCTTCTGGGCCCCGAGCGAGCCACCGGTGACGAGCACCGTCGGGGCGTCGGTCAGCCCGAACCGGGCCCGCGCCTCGGCTCGGTGGGCGGCGCGGTCGAGGGTCGCGATCTCGCGGCGCAACGGCATCCCGGTGAGGGTGGCGTGGGGCAGCTCGGTGCCGGGGAAGGTGATTCCCACGCCGGCGGCGAACCGGGCGCCGAGCCGGTTGGCCAGGCCCGGACGGGCGTTCTGCTCGTGCACGACGACCGGGGTGCCGCGACGCCGGGCCGCGAGGTAGGCCGGGGTCGAGACGTAGCCGCCGAAGCCGACCACGACCTCGGCGCCGGTGCTGTCGATGGCGTCCTGCGGCCGCCCGCACCGCGCGGCGCAGGTTGGCGGGCAGCCGGAGCAGGTCGCCGGAGGGGCGGCGCGGGAAGGGCACCTTGGGCACCTCGAGCAGCGGGTAGCCCCGCTCGGGAACCAGCCGCGCCTCGAGGCCGGCCGCCGTGCCCAGCGCCGTGATCGACACCTCGGGGTCGCGACGGTGCAGGCAGTCGGCGAGCGCGAGCAGCGGTGAGACGTGCCCGGCCGTGCCACCGCCCGCGAGCAGGACCGAGCGGGGACCAGCCGACGTCATGCGCGCGTCCGGCGCGTGCGGGCGACCTCGGGGAGCACCGCGAGCGAGCGGCGCAGGGCCGAGGGCCGCGCCGACAGCGCTTCGGCACAACCTGGTTCGGCCCGCGCGAAGGACAGCAGGATGCCGAGCGCGAACAGGCTGGTGATGAGCGAGGAGCCACCCGAGGACACCAGCGGCAGCGGCACCCCGATGACCGGAAGCAGGCCGATGACCGCCCCGATGTTGACCAGGGCCTGGACGATGATCCAGGTCATGATGCCCGCCGTGGCGATCCGCACGAAGAGGTCGTCGGAGCGGGTCACGAGCCGGTAGCAGGCCAGCGCCAGACCGGCGAAGAGCAGCAGGACCGCGATGGTGCCCGGCAGTCCCAGCTCCTCGCCGATGATCGCGAAGATGAAGTCGTTGTGCGGCTCGGAGAGCAGGCCCCACTTCTCGCGGCTGGCCCCGAGCCCCAGGCCGAACCAGCCGCCGTCGGCGAGCGCGTAGCGGCCGTGGATCGGCTGGCGGGCAGCACCGAACTCGTTGGTGTCGCGGCCCAGCCAGACGTCGAAGCGGCTGAGCCGGTTGGGGCTGGTCACGATGAACGCGACGACCATGGCGCCGAACGGGATGCTCGCGAAGGCGAACCAGCGCAACGGGATCCCCGCGGCGAAGAGCACGCCGGCGACGATCGCACCGAGGATGAGCACGGTGCCGAGGTCGTGCCCGAGCACGACGACGCCGATTCCCAGCGCGGCGATCGGCACGAGGTAGGGCACGACGACGTGGCTCAGCGAGTGCAGGTGCTTGCGCTTGGCCGACAGGATGAGCCCGCCGGTGAGCACCAGCCCCACCTTGAGGATCTCGGACGGCTGCACGGTGACCGGTCCGACCCGGATCCAGTTCTGGTTGCCGCCGGCGGCGTGGCCCAGGGGGCTGAGCACGAGCAGCTGGAGCAGGAACCCGACCGCGAGGATCGGCAGGGCGACCTTGCGCCACACGCCCACCCGCATCCGCGACGCGATGACGAGCGCGACGGCGCCGAGGGCGGCGAACATGGCCTGGCTGAGGAAGATCGCGTACGGCGAGCGCCCACGGGTGGCGTCGATCGACACGATCGACGACGCCGACAGCACCATGATCAGCCCGAAGACGACCAGGGCCACCGTCACGCAGACCAGGAGGTAGTAGGTGGTGACCGGGGAGTCGAAGCGGGCCAGCCAGGCACCCAGGCGGGTGGTGCCGTGGCTGCTCGCGCGGGCCGGTGCCGTCGCGCTGCTCACCGGCTACTCCCCCGTGGCGAGCCGGTGGACCGCTGCGACGAAGGCGTCACCGCGCGCGCCGTAGTCGGTGAACATGTCCATCGATGCCGCGGCCGGGGCGAGCAGCACGACGTCGCCCTCGCGTGCGAGCGCACGGGCCTCCCTCACCACCAGGTCCATGGCTCCAGTGTCACCGCGGTCGAGGTCGACCACGGGGACATCCGGCGCGTGTCGGGCGAGTGCCTCGGCGATCCTGGCCCGGTCGCGCCCGATGAGCACCACGCCGCGCAGGCGGTCGGCCGCGCCCGCCACCAGGTCGTCGACGTCGGCGCCCTTGAGCAGGCCGCCGGCGACCCACACGACGTGCTCGTAGGCGGTCAGGCTGGCGCGGGCGGCGTGCGGGTTGGTGGCCTTGGAGTCGTCGACCCAGCGGATGCCGTCGATCGTCGCCACCTCGGCGATGCGGTGCGGCTCGGGCACGAACGCGCGCAGCCCGGCCCGCACGGCACCGGCCGGCACACCGTGGGCGCGGGCCAGGGCCGCCGCCGCGAGGGCGTTGGCGACCAGGTGTGGCGCCGGTGGCGGCCCGTCACCGCGCAGGTCGTCGAGGGTGGCCAGCTCGGCCGCGGAGGTGCGCCGCTGCTCGACGAACGCCCGGTCGGCGAGCACGTCGTCGACGACGCCGAGCCTCCGACAGCCCGGGGACGCCCAGGGTGAAGCCGACGGCGCGGCAGCCCTCCTGGACCTCGGCCTCCTCCACGAGGCGGCGGGTGCGGTCGTCCTGCACGTTGTAGACGCAGGCGACCTCGGTGTTGGCGTAGACCTTGCCCTTGGCCGCCGCGTACCCGTCGAGCGACCCGTGCCAGTCGACGTGGTCGGGGGCGACGTTGAGGCAGGCCGAGGCCTCGCGGGGCGAGCGAGTGCGACCAGTGCAGCTGGAAGCTGGACAGCTCGACCGCGATGACGTCGTAGGGCTCGGGGTCCATGACCGCCTCGAGCACGGGCGTGCCGACGTTGCCGGCGCTGCAGGCCCGCAGCCCCGCCGCTCGCAGGATCGACGCCAGCATCTGCACGGTCGTCGTCTTGCCGTTGGTGCCGGTGACCGTGAGCCACGGTGCCGCCCCCTCACGGGGGCGCAGCCGCCAGGCCAGCTCGACCTCGCCCCACACCGGGATGCCGGCCGCGGCCGCCGCGGCGAGCAGCGGCTGGTCCGGCCGCCACCCGGGTGAGGTGACGACGAGGTCGAGCCGGGTCGTCGGGACGGGCGGCGACGGCATCCGGGCCGAGCCGGAGCCGGGCACCGAGGATGTCGAGGATGCGGGCCCGCTCGGTCATCGTGGAACCCGCGGCCGGGTGGCGCCGCGTCGACGACGGTGACCTCGGCGCCGCGCTCGAGCAGGGCGTCGGCCGCGGCGAACCCGCTCACCCCGAGGCCGGCGACGAGCACGCGCAGCCCCGCCCAGTCGGCGTCGCGGTGGGTGAGCCCCGCGACCCGGTCGGTGGTGCCGCCGCTCATCCCGCGCCCACGACCCACTCGGCGTAGAACAGCCCCAGACCCAGGGCGACGAAGAGCCCGGCGATGATCCAGAACCGGATGACGATCGTCACCTCCTGCCACCCGAGCAGCTCGAAGTGGTGCTGCAGCGGTGCCATCCGGAAGACCCGTTTACCGGTGGTCTTGAAGCTGGCGACCTGGATGATGACCGAGAGCGTGATCGTGACGAACAGGCCGCCGAGGATGACGACGAGCAGCTCGGTGCGGGTGAGGATCGCGAGGCCGGCGAGGGCACCGCCGAGGGCGAGCGAGCCGGTGTCGCCCATGAAGATCTTGGCGGGCGAGGCGTTCCACCACAGGAAGCCGAAGCAGGCGCCCATCCCGCAGGCCGCGACGATCGCGAGGTCGTGCGGGTCGCGCACCTCGTAGCACTTGGTGCCCGGGTTCCACTGGCAGTTCTGGTTGAACTGCCAGATGCTGATCAGCACGTAGGCCGCGAAGACCATCACCGAGGCGCCGGTGGCGAGGCCGTCGAGGCCGTCGGTGAGGTTCACGCCGTTGGACGTGCCCGCGACGATGATGTTGGCCCAGATGACGAAGAGGATCACGCCCACCGAGCGGGCCCATGAAGGCCAGGTCGAGCGCGGTGTCGCGCACGAACGAGACCGAGGTGGACGCCGGGGTGCGGAACGAGCTGTTCGGGAACTGCAGCGCCAGGATCGCGAAGATGACCGCCACGAGGGTCTGGCCGGCCAGCTTCTCGCCGGTGCGCAGGCCCAGGCTGCGCTGCTTGCTGATCTTGATGAAGTCGTCGAGGAAGCCGACGAGGCCCAGCCCGGTCATGAGGAACAGCACGAGCACGCCGCTGACCGTCGGGCCCTGGCCGGTGACCAGGTGCGCGATCGCGTACGCCGCGAGCGAGCTGCCGACGATGACGGCGCCGCCCATCGTGGGCGTGCCGCGCTTGGTGTGGTGCGAGGTGGGGCCGTCGTCGCGGATGAACTGGCCGTAGCCCTTGCGCACGAGCCAGCGGATGAACATCGGGGTGCCGAACAGCGCGATGACGAGCGACACGACGGCCGCGATGAGCACAGCCTTCACGTCAGCTCCTCCCCTCGTCCGGCCAGTCGGTCACCGAGCAACCGTAGCCCGGCGTCGCGGCTCGACTTGAACAGCACCACGTCGCCCGGCGCGAGCTCCGCGTCGAGCAGCGCCTCGGCGGCGTCGGCGTCCGGCACCTCCCTGACCCGGGTGCCACGCCACCCCGGATGCCGGGCCCACCGCGCGTGCACCGGCCGCCAGCGGCGCGGCGGCCGGCGCCGACGACGACGAGCTCGTCGACACCGCGGGCGGCCACCTCGGCGCCGACCTCGGCGTGCAGCGCGTCGGACTCGTCGCCGAGCTCGAGCATGGTGCCGAGCACAGCCCAGGTGCGGCGTCCCTCCCCCATCCGCTCCAGCGCGGTGAGGGCGGCTCGCATCGAGTCGGGGTTGGCGTTGTAGGCGTCGTTGACGAGCGTGACGCCGTCGGCGCGCTCGACGACCTCCATCCGCCACCGGCTGACGGGCCGGGCGGACTCCAGTGCGGCACAGGTCGACTCGAGCGACAGGCCGAGCTCGGGTCGCGACGGCGACCACCGCGAGGGCGTTGCCGACGTGGTGGCGCCCGACGAGCGCGAGGTGCACGGACCGGCTGCCCTGCGGGGTGTGCACGGTGAACGAGGCCCGGCCACCGGCGTCGAGCGACGACGTCGGTGGCGCGCACCTCGGCGTCGTCGGCCTCGCCGACGAGCACGACGCGGGCGCTCGTCACCGAGGCCATCGCCCGCACGGCGGGGTCGTCGGCGTTGAGCACGGCGAGCCCGTCGGTCGGCAGCGCCGCCACGAGCTCGGACTTGGCGGTGGCGATGGCCTCACGCGAGCCGAACTCGCCGACGTGGGCCGTGCCGACGTTGAGCACCACGCCGACGCGTGGGGGCGCCATCCGGGCGAGGTAGTCGACGTGGCCGATGCCGCGCGCGCCCATCTCGACGACGAGGAAGCGGGTGTCGCGCGGTGACCCGGCAGACGGTGAGCGGCACGCCGACCTCGGAGTTGTACGAGCCCGACCGGGGCCACGGTCGGCCCCGCCGTGGCGAGCACCGTGCCGAGCAGGTCCTTGGTGCTCGTCTTGCCGGACGAGCCGGTGATGCCGACGACGGCCATCGCCGGGAGGCGACGCACGACCTCGCGGGCGAGCGCCGCGAAGGCGTCCTGGGTGTCGGCGACGACGACGCACGGCACGCCCTCGACCGGTCGGGTGACCAGCGCGGCGACGGCGCCGCGCTCGACCGCGGCCGGCGACGAAGTCGTGCCCGTCGGCGTGCTCGCCGCTGCGGGCGACGAACAGCCCACCCGGGACCCGACTCGCGCGAGTCGGTGACGACCGGCCCGTCGACGACGACCGACGTCGGGGTCGACGCCGGCAGGCGCGATGACGCGAGCCGCCGCGTGACCTGCGCGACCTCGGTGAGGCGACAGCGCGATCACGCGGCGCCCTCCCCGGCGGCGCGGCGGAGCGCCTCCGCCGAGCTCGGCGCGGTCGTCGAAGGGGTGCACCACGCCGCCGACGTCCTGCCCGCTCTCGTGGCCCTTGCCGACGACGGCGACCGTGGCGGCGGCGCCCTGGTCCCAGACGGCGTCGACGGCGGCCGCGATGGCGGCCCGGCGGTCACCGACCTCGAGCACGGCGAGGTCGCGGCCGGCCGGCTCGCGCGTCCTCGACGCCCGCCGAGGATGGCGGCGCGGATCGCGGCGGGGTCCTCGGAGCGCGGGTTGTCGTCGGTGACGACGACGAGGTCGGCGACCTCGGCGGCGGCGGCCCCCATGGCGTGCCGCTTGTCGCGGTCGCGGTCGCCGCCGGCCCCGGTGACGACCACCAGGCTGCCCGGGGTCGTCGGGCGCAGCGCCCGCAGGGCGGCCGCGGATCGCCTCCGGGGTGTGGGCGTAGTCGACGACGGCGCGGGGCGAGTCGGCGCCCTCGGGTGCCGCCACGGCCTCCATCCGGCCCGGGCACGTGCGGGTCGGTGAGCACCGCCGCGCCCGACGGCCGCGGCGTCCTCGCCGAGCAGCACCAGCGCGGCGGCGGCCATCGCGGTGTTGGTGACGTTGAAGTCGCCCGGGAAGGCTCGACCTCAGGTGGAGGTCGACCCCGGGACCGGTGAGCCGGAAGGCCGCCGGGTCGGTGCCGTCGACGTGGATCCGCCAGTCGGCGTCCGTCGGCGGCGCCGATCGTCGCTGCACCGGGATGCCGGACGCGCTCGACGAGGCGGCGCCCCCACTGCGTCGTCGACGCAGACCAGGCCCTGCCGGGCCCGCGTCGGGGGTGAACAGGCGACGCCTTGGCGTCGAAGTAGTCGTCCATGTCGCGGTGGAAGTCGAGGTGGTCCTGCGAGAGGTTGGTGAACAGCGCCACGTCGTAGACGACGCCGTCGACCCGGTGCTGCGCCAGCGCGTGGCTGGAGACCTCCATGACGCAGGTGTCCAGGCCGCGCTCGGCCATCACGGCGAGCACGGCGTGCAGCTCGGGCGCCTCGGGGGTGGTGCGCACGCTGTCGAGCCGCTCGTCGCCGATCCGGGTCTCGACCGTGCCGATCAGGCCCGGGTCGCCGGCCCAGGGCGGTGAGGGCGGAGTGCACGAGGTAGGCGGTGGTCGTCTTGCCGTTGGTGCCGGTGATGCCGACGAGGCGCAGCGCGAGGTGCTCGGTGCCGAGCACGTGCGCCGACACGGCCCCGAGCACCGCCCGGGGGTGCTCGACGACGACCGCCGGGAGCGCGAGCCCCGCGGCCGTCATCCGCTCGACGCCCGCGCGGTCGGTGAGCACCGCCACCGCACCGGCCGAGGCCGCCTGGCCGGCGAAGTCGGCGCCGTGCGCGCTGGGCGCCCGGGCAGGGCGGCGTACAGGTCGCCGGGGAGCACGGCCCGGGAGTCGAGGGTCACCCCGGTCACGGCCACCTCGGATGCCGGGTCGTCGGCGCCCACGAGGGCGGCGAGGTCACGGATCGGGCTGCTGCGGAGCTGGGTCGGTCGGGGAACGGCCACGTCGAACGACCCTACCGGGCGCTGCGCTTGTGTCCGTTGCGCAGCACGGTGGGGTCGGCCAGCGCCTCCTCGGGCGAGACCTCGAGGGTGACCTTCGGCGGCTTCTTGCCGGTCGGCGGGATCTTCAGCTCCTGCAGCGCGTAGGTCGTGACGTCCTTGAACACCGGGCCGGCGACGTAGCCGCCGAAGAACGGGTAGGTCGGCTTCTGGATGATGACGGCGACCACGATCTGCGGGTCGTCGGCGGGGGCGTACCCGATGAAGCTCGCGGTGCGCCCGCTGTAGCCGCCGACCCGGCGTCGTAGTAGTCGGCGGTGCCGGTCTTGCCGGCGACGCGGTAGCCCGGGATCTGGGCCTCCTCGGCGGTGCCGTCCGGGCTGACGACGCCCTCGAGCATCCGCGAGACGTCGGCGGCCGTCCGGTGCGAGACGACCCGGCTCGAGGTCGACGTCGGGGTCGGCGTCACGGTGCCGTCGGCCTCGGTGACGCTGTCGACGAGCCGCGGGGCGACGCGCACCCCGTCGTTGGCGATCGTCTGGAAGACCGAGGCGGCCTGGATGGCGGTGACCGAGATGCCCTGCCCGAAGGCGACGGTGGCCTTCCTGGTGCCGCTCCAGGTCTTCGACGAGTCGAGCAGGAGCCGCGCGGACTCCCCCGGGTAGCCCGTGCCCGACCGGGCGCCGAGGCCGAACTTGCGGAAGTACGACTCGAGCGTCTTGGGCTTCATCGTCTCGCTCACCAGGATCGTGCCGATGTTGCTCGACTCGGCCAGCGTGCCGGCGACGGTGCGGTAGACGCGTCGGGTGCTCGTGGCTGTCCTTGAAGTTCGCGTCGTAGCGCCGCAGGCGGTTGGGGATGACGACCGGCGTCGACGGCGTGACGGTGCCCTCCTCGAGCGCTGCGGCCATCGTCATGATCTTCGAGGTCGACCCCGGCTCGAAGACGTCGGAGAAGGCCACGTTGCTCAGCTGGGCGCCCTTCTTCCCGATGTCGGCGTTCGGGTCGAAGGAGGGGTAGGAGGCGACGGCGAGCAGGTCGCCGGTCTTGACGTCCTGGATGACGACGGTGCCGGACTGCCGCCTTGGTCTCCTTGATCCGCTGCGCCAGGGCGTTCTGGGCGTACCACTGCAGGCTCGAGTTGATCGTGAGGGTGACGTCGTTGCCGTCGACGGCCGGCACTCAGCGAGGTCTCGCCCACCGGGATGATCGTGCCGTCGCGGCCCTGCTCGAAGGTCTGCTTGCCCGGGGTGCCCTGACGAGGTGCTTCTCCATCATCAGCTCGACCCCGCCGCCCGGCTTGCCGTCTCCGGTCAGGTAGCCGACGAGGGCGGCGGTGGTGCGTGCCCTGCGGGTAGGTGCGCTCGGAGCGGGTCTCGCGCCGGTCGCGGTAGATGCCGGGGATCTCGAGCTCGGAGATCGTGTTCCAGGTGAGCGGGCGTGACGTCGCGGCTGAGGATGCGGTAGCGACTGGTGCCGGTCAGCTCGGGCACCAGCTCGGAGACCGTGGTGTCGAGCAGCGGGGCGAGCTTGGTCGCCGCCTGCTGCACGGCCGCCTCGGACGTCGCGGGGTCGCACGTGCTCTTCCGGGTGCCGTAGGTGCACACGGCCTGCTGGTCGGCGACGACGACCTCGCGCACCACGCTCGAGGCGAGCACCGTGCCGTCGGAGGAGAGCACCTGGCCGCGCATGGCGGGGATGATCTGGGCGGCCTCGCGCTTGAGCTGCGCCTCCTGGGCCACCGCGGTGGCGTCGAAGCCCTGGATGCGGACGAGCTGGGCGGCGAAGATGCTGAGCACGAACAGGCTGGCGACGGCGAGGAAGCGCATCCGTCGGCGCGGGTTTCCGGCCGGGGTGCCACCACGGGTGCTCGTGCCGCGTCGCCCTGACCCTCCTGCGCCGCCACGTCGGCCGCGACTGCGTGGAGGGTTGGCGGGGCGCCGGGCGGCCGGCCCGCTGCGGGCACTCGTCGGGCGCCCACCGGCGGCACGGCCACCGGTCGGTCGGCCGTCGGTGCCACGGGTGCCGGTCGGGCGCGGGCCGCTGGGCCGGGCTCCGGCGGGGCGGCCCGTGCCGCGGGTCGGGTGGCCGGCCGCGGTTCCGCTGGGGGACTTGTTGGTGGAGGCCTTGCTGGTAGAGGCCCTGTTGGTGGCGGCCCTGCTGGTGGAGGCCTTGCCGCCCGTGCTCTTCGGGGATGCCGCTGCACCGGGCCGTGCGGCCGCCGGGGGGCGCGTCGCCCCCGAGCCCGGTCGCGTGCGCCCCGAGGTCGGTGGCGTCCTGCGCTGGGTCACGGGCTCTCCGTCGGTCTCGGGTCGGGGTGGGGCTGGAGCGGTCAGTTCGGCGGAGCCGGGTCGGCGACCGGTGGCTTGGTCTTCGTCGGGGCGGGGGTGTTGGCCGGCGACGGCGTCGCGGCGGGTGTTCGTCGTGTGGCGGCGACGGCGTCGCGGCGGGCGTGGTGGCCGGCGACGGCGTCGTCGGTGTGGCCGTGGTCGCTGGGGGTGCGCTCGGCTTCGTGGCGGATGTGGTCGGCACGTGGGTGCTCCTCGTCGGGGCCGTGGACTCGGTGACCACGCTAAACGTGGTGTCCTGCTTGGCCTTCGTCGCCACGCCGAGCACCTTGCCGTCCGAGAGACGAAGGAACGCCGGGCGTCGCGGCGGGCACCATCCCGAGCTCGCGGGCTCGCTTCGCCAGGGGGCCGGGGCCGGAGAGACCGCTGATGGTGTGGCGCAGCGCGTCCTGGCGGTCGGTGAGCTCGTCGGAGCGGTGCTGGAGGTCGCGCGTCGTGTACGAGCCCTTGGCCATGGCCGTGTTGAGCATGAGCACCCCGACGAAGCCGCCGAGCAGGAGCGTGACGCACAGGGCGAGGAAGACGCCGTTGCCCCGTACCTCGGGCGGCGCCACCACCTTCAGCTGGCGCGGGGTCGGCGCGGCGCGGCGCGGGCTGGTGCGCGGCAGCGGCCGCACCGGGGCGAGCTGGCTCATGACGTCAGGCTCCGTTCGGTGGGATGAGACGTTCGGCGGCGCGCAGCCGGGCCGAGGCGGATCGGGGGTTGGTGTGCTGCTCGTGCTCGTCGGGCACCTCGGCGCCCCGGGTGAGCAGGCGCAGGTACGCGGCGTGCTCGGGCAGCTCGACCGGCATGCCGTGCGGGGTGCGGCTGTGCGCGCCGGCGGCGAACGCCTGCTTGGTGATGCGGTCCTCCAGCGAGTGGTAGGAGAGCACCGCGATCCGGCCACCGGGCGCGAGCACCTCGATGCGCCGAGGCGATGGCGCGCTCCCAGACCTCGAGCTCGGCGTTGACCTCGATGCGCAGGGCCTGGAAGGTGCGCTTGGCCGGGTGGCCACCGCTGCGCTGCGACGCCGCCGGGACGGCAGCGCGCAGCACCTCGACGAGGCGGGCCGAGCTGGTGAACGGCTCCTTCTCGCGCTCGCGCAGGACGGCCGACGCGATGCGCCCGGCGAACCGCTCCTCGCCGTAGGTCCTCAGGATCGCGGGCCAGGTCGCCGTGCGAGTAGGTGTTGAGGACGTCGGCGGCGGTGATGCCGGTGGACTGGTCCATCCGCATGTCGAGCGGGGCGTCGTGCCGGTAGGCGAAGCCGCGGTCGGGCTCGTCGAGCTGGAGCGACGAGACACCCAGGTCGAACAGGATGCCCATCGCCGTCCCCTCGGCGTGCTCGGCGAGCACCGTGGCGATGTCGTCGTAGACGGCGTGCACGGCGACGAAGCGCTCACCGAAGCGGGCGAGGCGCTCGCCGGACAGCGCCAGGGCCTCCTCGTCGCGGTCCAGGCCGATGACCCGCGCCGCGGGGCACCGTTCCAGGATCGCCTCGGCGTGGCCGCCCATGCCCAGGGTGCCGTCGACGCACACGGCGCCCGGGTCCTGCAGCGCGGGCTCCAGCAGGTCGACGATGCGGTCGCGCAGCACGGGGACGTGCCGTTCGGCGGCGTCTCCTCGGCTGCTCATCCTGTCCTCCGGGTCGGTGCTGCTGTGGCTGGGGCGGTCGTGGTGCTGTGGCTGCTGCGCGTGTCGAGCGTGGTCGCGGCTGTGGGTCGACCCGGCGGCTGGTCCCCATCCGATCCGCGCCCGGCGCGGGGGAAGTCGCGTCGGGAGCCGGGTCGGCTGGAGGCCGGTCGTCGGGTCGTCGGTGGTCGGGGGTGCGGTTGTCGGACGTGGGGTCGGGCTCGGGGCGTGGGCGGGTCTGGGCTCAGAGCCCCGGGACCACCTCCTCGGAGTCGACGGAGTACGACGAGTAGGCCGGCATGACCTCGGCCAGGTAGGCGTCCCAGGCGGTGGAGTCCCACAGCTCGAGCCGGCTGCCGTTGCCGATCACCGTGCACTCCTTGTCGAGGTGCGCGTAGGCGCGCAGCGCGGCCGGGATGGTGACCCGGCCCTGCTTGTCGGGGGTGTCGGGGTGGGCACTGGCGCGGAAGACGCGCACGAAGTCGCGCACCTGGCGCGAGGAGCCGGGAGCGGACTGCATGAGGGTGGAGATCCGGTGGAACTCGGCCGTGGGGAAGACGTAGAGGCAGCCCTCCTGGCCGGTGGTGACCACCAGACCGGCCGCGAGCGCGGCTCGGAAGCGGGCCGGGAGGAACAGGCGGCCCTTGTCGTCCAGGCGTGGCGTGTGGGTGCCCAGGAACTCGTCCACGGCAGCACCACCTCCTCGACCCTTCGACCCGCCCGGACTGCACCGGTTTCCCCCACTTTACTCCACCAGGGCTCCACTCAGCGTCCGTTTACGACATCAGATTCCTGCCACTTTCGCATGTTTGTGCAGGTCGGAGCGGGTGGTGCGAAGTGGAGGAGAATCGGCGACCTGCTATCCGTCCCAGCGACCCTGCTCGCCGAACGGGGCCCTCGAGCGCGGCCCACCCGCCCGAGCCGGACGGCATCCGGAGCCCGCGGAGCCGAGCGGTGGGGCGCGGTGGAGGGCAATGGCGGTCTCCGCGGCCGCTGCTGTCGAAGGATGGGCGCGCAGGTCACGACTCGGTATCCCAACTCGTCCGGGCTCTCCCC
The DNA here is from genome assembly GCA_963751385.1 of uncultured Actinomycetota bacterium. GTDB lineage: Bacteria > Actinomycetota > Actinomycetes > Actinomycetales > Dermatophilaceae > Fodinibacter. The sequence goes on from CAVVUD010000001.1 coordinate 673,532, forward strand.
AACGCGGCACGGGTGGGGCAAGATCTAAGGCACCCCGAGCCCCTGCTGACCGTTGGGCCGGTGACCGACGAGAAGGGATGGGCCGTGAGCGAGCTGGAGAACCGTCGAGTCTCACCCCCGGACACCGACCAGGGAGGCGGCACCTCGCGCGGCGCCTCGCTCGACCAGGTGCTCCAGGTCTCCGCGTCCCTGGCCGCTGCGATGAACTCGGTGATCGAGGGCAAGCAGGCGGTCGTGCGCACCGCGATCACCGTGCTCCTCGCCGAGGGTCACCTGCTCGTGGAGGACGTGCCGGGCGTCGGCAAGACGCTGCTGGCGAAGACCCTCGCCCGCTCGATCGACTGCTCGGTGCGCCGGGTGCAGTTCACCCCCGACCTCCTGCCGAGCGACATCACCGGCGTCTCGGTGTTCAACCAGGACGTTCGCGACTTCGAGTTCCGGCCGGGCGCGATCTTCGCCAACATCGTGGTCGGGGACGAGATCAACCGTGCCTCGCCCAAGACCCAGAGCGCGCTGCTGGAGTCGATGGAGGAGGCCCAGGTCACCGTCGACGGCACCACGTACTCGCTGCCCAAGCCGTTCATGGTCATGGCGACCCAGAACCCCATCGAGATGGAGGGCACCTACCCGCTCCCGGAGGCGCAGCGTGACCGCTTCATGGCGCGCATCTCGATGGGCTACCCCTCGGCCCGCTCCGAGCTCGACATGCTCGAGCTGCACGGCGGGGTGTCACCCCTGGAGGACCTCCAGGCGGTCACCGATGCCGCCACGGTGTCGTCGATGGTCGCCGCGGTGCGCGAGGTGCACGCCTCCCCGTCGGTGCGGCAGTACATCGTCGACCTCACCCACGCGACCCGCTCGAGCTCGGCGCTGCGGCTGGGCGCCTCACCGCGCGCCACGCTGCACCTGCTGCGCGCCTCTCGGGCCCACGCGGCGCTGGCCGGTCGCGACCACGTGCTCCCCGACGACGTGCAACAGGTGGCCGTGCCGGTGCTCGCCCACCGGCTGATCCCCACCGGCGAGACGCAGATGGCCCGCCGCACCACCGCGGACGTGGTCGGCGACCTGCTGCAGCGCGTCCGCGTCCCCTCCCCCACCCGCTGAGCCGACCGTGCACCGGCTCCGACGCTCCCTCACCACCCGTGGCGCGGCCTTCGCCGGCTGCGGGCCTGGTGCTGGTCGCGGCGGGTGTGCTGCTGGGACAGCACGACGTGACGCGGGTCGGCATCCTGCTGCTCGCCCTCACCGTGATCGCCCTCGTGCTGGTGCGGCGGCACGGCCTGAACCTCGACGTCGTGCGCACGGCCACCCCCTCCCGCGTCGCCATCGACGAGCGCGCCGTGGTCACCGTGCGCATCCGCAACATCGAGGCCAGCCCGTCCCCGGTGGTGATGGCCGAGGAGTCGATCGACTACGCGCTGGGTGACCGGCCGCGCTTCGTGCTCCCCGCGTTGCGGCCGGGTGACGTGCAGGAGGTGCAGTACACCGTGCGGTCGCACACCCGCGGGGTGCACCGCATCGGGCCGCTGGGGGTACGCGTGCGCGACCCGTTCGGACTCACCCTGCGCACGGCAGCGGTCAGCGGCGACGCCGAGATCGTCGTGCTGCCACGGGTGGTGCCACTGCCCCACGGGCGCTCCCTCGGCAGCGGCATCGGCTCGGAGGGGTCCGTCCCGCACATGGTCGCCCTGCACGGCGAGGACGACCAGACGGTGCGCGAGTACCGCGACGGTGACGACCTGCGGCGCATCCACTGGCCCGCGACCGCGCGCACCGGCGAGCTCATGGTGCGCCAGGAGGACCGCCCCGCGAAGCGCCGGGCCGTGGTCGTGCTCGACACCAGGGCGGTCGGCCACGCGGGCTCGGGGCGCAGCAGCTCGCTGGAGTGGTGCGTCACGACGGCCGCGTCCGTCACCGCGCACGTCGTCGACTCCGGGTACGCCGTGCACCTCCTCACCGCGGACCCGCGCTCCGACACCGGCGTCCACCACGACGAGTCGCCTCCCCGAGGGCCTGGAGACGCTGGCCCGGGTCGGGCTCGGGCCGGAGGACGGGCTGCGGGCAGTGCTGCACGCCGCGAACGCACTGACCTCCCAGGGTGGCCTGGTCGTCTATGTCGGCGGGCCGGTCGGCGACGAGGACGCCCGCACCCTGTCCGCCCTGCGGCAGCCGGGCTCGGCCGGCGCCGCGATGGTCGTCGACCCGGAGGCCTTCGCCGGCCGCAGCCGCAAGGGGGCCGCAGGCGCCGACCGGGCCGAGACGACCCTGGCGATCCTGCAGTCCTCCGGGTGGATGACCACCCCTGTCGACGCCCGCACCACCCCGGCACTGGCCTGGTCGGCCGTGGTCGGCGGCCAGGTCGTGGGGGCCCGGTGAACCGGGTCCGGCCCGTCGAGGCCCTCCTCGCCGCGGTGGCCACCATTGCGGTCACCCTGCCGCTGACGACGCTCTTCACGCCGGCGACGTGGTTCCGGCCCAGCGTGATGCTCGTCGCGGTGGTGGCCCTGGCCGGCATGGGCCTGCGCCGGATCACGGCCAACCGCCCGCTCGTCGTCATCGGCCAGGTCGCGCTGCTCGTGCATGCCACCGCGCTGATCCACGGGCGCGGGCACCTCTTCGCCGACCTGCTGCCGACACCCGAGACCGGTCGCGCCTTCGGCATCCTGCTGCAGGAGGCCCAGAGCACCGTCACGAACTACACCGCCCCGGCGCCGTCCAACCGCGCCACCATCCTGGCGATCAGCCTGCTCATCGGCCTGACCGCCGTCGCCGTCGACGCGATCGGGGTGACGTACCGCAGCCCGGCGCTGGCCGGCATCCCCCTGCTGTCGGCCTTCCTCGCGTCGGCGACCAACTCCGGGGACGGGCTGGGCGCCTGGTACGCCGTGCCCGCCGCCCTCGCCTGGCTCGCCCTCGTGGGGCGGCAGGGGGTGAAGTCGCTGCGGGCCTGGGGCACCGCGGCGCCGCACTCGTCCTCCGGGCCGCTGGCCGACCCCACGACGGCGTTCGCGACGCTGGGTCGGGTGGTCGGGGTCGGCGCGCTCGCGGCGGCGATCGTGATGCCCGCGCTGATCCCCCACCTCCCGACGACCTTCCTCGCCGACGGCCTGGGGCGCAGCGTCGACGGTCGCGGCGGGTCGGGCTCCGACGTGCGCCTGTCGAACAGCGTCGACATCGCCCAGGACCTGGGCAGCCGCTCGACCGACCCGGTGCTCCGCTTCCGCAGCACGTCCGACCGGCTCGAGCCGCTGCGCGTCGGCATCTTCGACACCTACCGCCGTGGAGTGTGGCGGGCCGGCACCGACTTCACCTTCGTGCCCGTCGACGGTCAGATCCCCGGCCCCATCGCAGGGCCCGAGGTGCCGCGCCGCGTCGAGCGGATCTCGGTCACCGAGAACGTGGTCGGGGTGCCGCAGGTCGCGCTGCCGGCCGGCGCCGTCGGCACCCCGTTCCCGGTCGGCTCGTGGAACATGACCGTGCCGTTGGTCGTGCAGCTCACCGCCCCCGTCGAGCTCGTACACCGCCGAGTTCGTCGAGCTCGACCCGGAGGACTCGCAGTTCACCGCCGACCTCGACAACCCGCAGGCCGAGGGCAACGCGCTCGAGGTCGACCCGCAGGCCGAGGCCGAGGTGCGCGCGGTGCTCGACCAGATCACCGACGACGGCGACTCGCCGATCGAGATCGCCCGCGCCATCCAGGCCTACCTGCGCGGGCCCCTGTTCACCTACTCCCTCGACGTGGCCGAACAGGCCGCCGACGGGAACATGTCGGACGAGCCGCTGGCGCGCTTCCTGGAGACCAAGCGCGGCTACTGCGTGCAGTTCACCTCGGCGATGGTCATGCTCGCACGCGAGGCCGGCATCCCGGCACGGATGGCGGTGGGGTTCCTTCCGGGCGCCCCCGACGGCGACGACCGGGTCGTGCGGGTCTCAGACGCCCACGCCTGGCCGGAGCTGTTGTTCCCCAGGCTGGGCTGGGTGCGGTTCGAGCCGACGCCCGGCACCCGCAGCGGTGTCGCCCCGGAGTACAGCCTGGTGCCCACCGACACCGGCTCCTCGTCGAGCGCCAGCCCGACCTCGTCGCACGTCCACGTCGTCGGCGTCGCCCTCGACCGGGCCGACCCGCGACGTCACCGACGACCCGACGACGGGGGCGAGCGGCACCGGCGGCGTCGGCGCGCTGCAGTTCGTCAGCCGGCACGCCACGACCGTCCTCGTCACGCTGCTCGTGGTGCTGGTCGCCGCGGTCGTGCCGTTCGGTGCGTGGCTGTCGCGACGCCGGGCCCGGCGCAGGGCGCGCGACGACGCCGAGCTCGTCGAGGCCGAGTGGCAGTCGCTGCTGCTGCGCCTGCAGGACATCGGATTCGTGGCCTCCCGACGGCGCGACCCCACGGCAGGCCTCCCGCAGGATCGGGCACGACGCCTACCTCACGCCCGACGAGAACGACGCCCTGGGGCGCGTGGTGACCACGCTGGAACGCGCCCGGTACGCCCCGCCCGGTCGCGAGCTCGACGACGTCACCGACGACGCCCGGGCCGTGTGGCGCGGGGCGCTCTCGCGGCGTCGGCGCACCGACCGGGCGCGGGCGCTGCTGCTGCCCGAGGAGGGCAAGCGGATGTGGCGCAGCCTCGGCCGCTGGTCTGCTCTTCTGGCGGCGCCCCGGCTCGGACGCTCCCCCGGAGGACTGACCCCCTCCCCAGACCTCACCCCCAGTGCGGAGAGGGTGACCACGCCACCACGTGCCCGGTGGGTACGGCGACGAAGGTCAGCTGAGTGGGTCGGGAGGTCCCAGCCGCTTGGTCATCTTCACGG
>CAVVUD010000002.1:0-156519 GCA_963751385.1 uncultured Actinomycetota bacterium
ACTCCTGCAGCCGGTGCGGCTCGAGCAGCGGCAGCCCCTTCTTGAGCTGGAGGTTCGCGACGACGGTGAGCAGGTCGGCGTTGCCGGTGCGCTCGCCGTAGCCGTTGACGGTGCCCTGCACGTGGGTGGCGCCCGCGTCGACCGCCGCCATCGAGTTGGCGACCGCGCAGCCGGTGTCGTTGTGGCAGTGGATGCCGATGCGCGCGCCGGTGGTGCGCACCACGTCGTCGACGACGTCGGCGACCTGGCTGGGCAGCATCCCGCCGTTGGTGTCGCACAGGGCCACGACCTCGGCACCGGCCTCGGTGGCGACGCGCACGGCCTCGAGCGCGTAGTCACGGTCGGTGGCGTAGCCGTCGAAGAAGTGCTCGGCATCGAGGAAGACCCGCCGACCCTCGCCGCGCAGGAACGACACGGTGTCGCGGATCATCTCGAGGTTCTCGGCCAGCGTGGCGCGCAGGGCGCGCTCGACGTGTCCGGTGTGCGACTTCGCCACGAGGGTGACCACCGAGGCCTGGCTGTCGATCAGCGCCCGCACCAGGGGGTCGCTCTCGGCACGCCCGCCGGCGCGCCGCGTCGCCCCGAAGGCCGCGAGCGTCGCGTTGCGCAGCCGCAGCTCGGAGGCCGCGCGGGCGAAGAACTCGGTGTCCTTGGGGTTCGCGCCGGGCCAGCCGCCCTCGATGTAGCCGACCCCCAGCTCGTCCAGGTGCGAGGCGATGGCGAGCTTGTCCGCCACGGAGAGGTTGAGGCCCTCCTGCTGCGCGCCATCGCGCAGCGTCGTGTCGTAGACGTGGATGTCGTTCATCGGTGCTCACCCAGGATCGGTGTGCCGGTCGCCCGGCGTCGTTGCCCCGGCCCGTCAGGGCCGGGGCGGGACGTGTGTGGTGTTCCGACCATTCTCGGGCCGGCGCTGCCGCCGCGTCGCCCGGGGGTGGGGGCGGTGCGACCCTGCTCACCGGTCACGCCGCGCCCGCGACGCTCCCGACAAGCAAAAGACCCCCCGGGTGCGGGGAGGTCTGCGCGACGAGGAGTTCTCGTCGCGCTAGCCGATAATGACCGTGGTGGTGGCCACGTCAAGGAACGTCACGACGTCACCATCCCACGAGGTGTGGGTGTCCGGACACGATGCGTCCACATGCTGGCGGCCCGCGGCACACTGGCGTCATGGGTCTCACGGTCGCCGTCACGGGTCCGACGGGCGAGGTGGGCACTTCCTTCATCACAGCGCTGGAGGGCGCGCCAGGGGTCGACCGCATCCTGGGCATGGCCCGCAGGCCCTTCGACCCGGCCGCTCGGGGGTGGACCAGGACGCGCTACCGCCAGGGCGACGTCCTCGACCGTGGGGCGGTGGACGCTCTCGTCGCGGAGGCGGACGTCGTCGTCCACCTCGCCTTCCTGATCATGGGGTCGCACGCCGAGACGAGCCGGGTGAACCGCGCGGGGGCGCGCAACGTCACCGCGAGCCGGCATCTCACCGCTGCTGCGGGCCCCCGCTGCCGGACCCCGGCGGTGCCGCTGCAGCTCATCCACCCGGCGGACCTCGCCGCGGCGGGAGGCCGCGGCCGTCCTCGGCATCGGCACCGCCCGGCGCCTACAACCTCGGCGGCGGCCGGCCGAGGTACTCAGCTCAGCGACGCTCGACGCGGACCCGCGGCGGGCCGGCCGCCGAGCCGACGGGTCCTCGACCTGACGTCAGACTGATGTCGCCGCGGCGTCCGCGCTCAGCTCCCACCACGGGTCCAGACCCGGTGGGTCGGACGGGTCGACCCGGTCCCCCACGCGGGGCACCGCCACCGGCACGCCGCGGGTCGCAGCCGCGACGAGCAGCCGCTCGACGGGCTCGGCCCACGGGTGCGGAGCGAGCACGAAGGTGCACCAGTGGATCGGCACGAGCAGCCCGCCGCGCAGCAGCAACGTCGCCTCGACGGCCTCCTCGGGGTCGAGGTGGATGTCGCGCCACGCGGGGTCGTAGGCCCCGACCGCCATCAGGGACAGGTCGAACGGCCCGTGCTCCGCACCGAGGCGCTCGTAGCCGTCGAAGAACCCGGAGTCACCGCTGAAGAAGACCCTGCCGGCCCGGCCCGCGAGCACCCAGGAGGCCCACAGCGTGCCGTCCCGGCGCAGGCCGCGCCCCGAGAAGTGCTGGGCCTCGACGGCGGTGACTCGCACGCCGCGCACGTCGTGGCCCTCCTCCCAGTCGCACTCGACGACCCGCGACGGGGGCACGCCCCAGACGTCGAGGTGCGCCCCGACGCCCAATGGCACGAGGAACACGGCGTGGGTCGTGCGCACCAGCGCCCGGATGGTGTCCATGTCGAGGTGGTCGTAGTGGTCGTGCGAGATGACCACCGCGTCGACGCGACCCAGCCCCGCGAGCGGCACCGGCACGGCGTGCAGCCGGCGCGGGCCCAGGTGCTGGCTCGGTGAGCACCGCTCGCTCCACACCGGGTCCATGAGCAACCGCACCCCGTCGAGCTCGACCAGGCACGAGGCGTGCCCGAACCACGTGACGTGCACCCCCTCGGTGCGTGGCTCGTGCGCGGCGCTCACGACCGGGATCGGCAGGGCCGGGCGGCGGGTCTCGGAGTTCTCCCGGAACCGCCGCAGCACGTCGCGCTGACCAGACGGCATCGACGACGTGCCGCGGGAGGTGTTGTGGAAGGCACCCGCCCGGTAGGCCGGGGACTGCTGCACCCGCGCCAGCCGCGCCCCCGCCGGGCGCCCGCCCATCGAGGCGTTGACCCCCTTGCCCGCGGCGGCGAGCGCCCCGAGGGCGCTGGCGGCCCCCGCGGCGATCGCGAGTCGGTTGAGCTTTGTCATCGGTCGATTGTCACCCGGCGGGCCCTCCGTTGCCGAGGGGATACCGCCGCTCGGACTCACGGTGGGCCACGGCGGCCTCGACGAGCGCCTCGAAGAGCCGGCCATCGTTGCCGGCCTCGGGGTGCCACTGCACGGCGAGGCGGAAGGTCGACGCCTCGTCCTCCATGCCCTCGAGCGTCCCGTCCTCGTGCCACGCGGCAGCCCGGTAGGTGGTGCCCTCGAGCGACTCCGGGCGCACCGCCTGGTGGTGGTAGGTCGGCACGTCGAGCGGCTCGGTGCCGAGCAGAGCAGCCAGCCTGGTGCCTTCCGCCGGGGTCGCGTGGTGCGAGCTGTACTCCCCCGGGCTCGGGCTGTGCGACTCGTGGCCGACGACCTCGGGCAGGTGCTGGTCGAGCACGCCGCCAGCCTCGACCGCCATCACCTGCATGCCGCGGCAGATGCCGAGCACCGGGAGGTCGCGCTGTGCCGACACCCTGGCCAGGGCGAGCTCCCACTCGTCGCGGTCGGGGCGCGGCGTCTGTGCGTTCGGGTGGGGGTCGGCGTCATACCGCGCGGCCTCGACGTCGGCGCCCCCCGCGATGACCAGCCCGTCGAGGCGCTCGAGCACCGTGTCCGCCATCTCGTCGTCGGCGTCGTGGCGCGGCGGCAGGATGACGGCGATCGCCCCCGCTCGCTCGAGGTGGTCGAGGTAGCGGTGCGGAAGCACTGCGCTGGGCTGCTGGACCCACACCGACCGGTCGACCGGCTCGACGTACGCCGAGACGCCGATGACCGGCCGGGACGTGCGTTCGCTCATGACACCCACCACCCTCAGAGCGGCGTGACGTACGCGCCGGAGATCCCGCCGTCGACGAGGAACGTCGACGCGGTCATGAAGCTCGACTCGTCGGAGGCGAGGAAGAGCACGGCGTTGGCCATCTCCTCCGGCTCCCCGAAGCGGCCCATCGGCACGTGCACCAGTCGGCGCGCGGCGCGCTCGGCGTCCTTGGCGAACAGCTCCTTGAGCAGCGGGGTGTTGACCGGGCCCGGGCACAGGGCGTTGACCCGGATGCCGTCGCGGGCGAACTGCACGCCGAGCTCGCGGGTCATCGCGAGCACCCCACCCTTGGACGCCGAGTACGAGATCTGCGAGGTCGCGGCGCCCATGACCGCGACGAAGCTCGCCGTGTTGATGATCGAGCCGGACTTCCGCTCGAGCATGTACGGCAGCGCCGCCTTGCAGCACAGGTAGACCGAGGTGAGGTTCACCTCCTGCACCCGCCGCCACGCGTCGAGGTCGGTGTCGAGGATCGAGTCGTCGTCGGGCGGGCTGATCCCGGCGTTGTTGAACGCGATGTCGAGCTTGCCGTACTTCTCCACCGCGGTCGCGAAGAGCCGGTCGACGTCGTCCTTGCTCGCGACGTCGGTGTGCACGTAGGTTCCGCCCACCTCCGCGGCCAGCGCCTCCCCCGCCTCGTCCGACAGGTCGGCGATGACGACCGTCGCGCCCTCCTGCGCGAACCGTCGCACCGTCGCCAACCCGATGCCGGAGCAGCCACCGGTGACCACCGCGACCTTGCCCTCGAGCCTGCCTGCCATGGTGGCCTCTCCTATGCCTCGGTGCTGATGAAGACGTTCTTGACCTCGGTGAACGCGTCGAGGGCGTCCGGGCCGAGCTCGCGGCCGATGCCGCTGGCCTTGAAGCCGCCGAACGGTGTCGAGTAGCGCACCGAGCTGTGGCTGTTGACCGAGAGGTTCCCCGCGTCGACGCCACGCGCCACGCGGATGGCGCGGCCGACGTCGCGCGTCCAGATCGAGCCCGACAGGCCGTAGGCCGTGTCGTTGGCCTTGCCGACGGCATCCGCCTCGTCGTCGAAGGGCATGACCGCCACCACCGGTCCGAAGACCTCCTCGCGCCACACCCGGTCGTCGGTGCCGCTGGGCAGCACCACGGTCGGCGGGTACCACCAGCCGGCGCCCTCGGGTGCCGTGCCGCGGAAGGCGACGTCGACCGGCGGCGTGGCCCCCGGCCTCGGCGTCCTCGACGAAGCCGCGCACGGCATCGCGCTGGCCCGACGACACGAGCGGGCCCATCTGGGTCGCCTCGTCGCCGGGGTCGCCGACCACGACGGCCTTGAGGGCCCGCTCGAAGCGCTCCATGAACGCGTCGAACACGCTGCGCTGCACCAGGATCCGGCTCCGGGCGCAGCAGTCCTGGCCGGCGTTGTCGAGGAAGCTCATCGGCGCGGAGGCCGCGGCGGTGTCGAGGTCGGCGTCGGCGAAGACGATGTTGGCCGACTTGCCGCCGAGCTCGAGGGTCACCCGCTTGAGCTGGTCGGCGGCCTTGCGCATGATCCCCTGGCCGACCGCGGTCGACCCGGTGAAGCAGACCTTGCGCACGTCGGGGTGGGTGACGAACCGCTCCCCCACGACCGACCCTTGCCGGGCAGCACGGTGAGCACGCCCTCGGGGATGCCGGCGTCGAGCGCCAGCTGCCCGATGAGCATCGCGGTGAGCGGGGTCAGCTCGGCCGGCTTGAGCACGACGGTGTTGCCCGGCGGCCAGGGCCGGCGCGAGCCCCCAGCCCGCGATCGGCATCGGGAAGTTCCACGGCACGATGACCGAGACGACGCCGAGCGGCTCCTTGAAGGTGACGTCGAGCCCGCCCGCGACCGGGATCTGCCGGCCGAAGAGGCGTTCCGGTGCGGCCGAGTAGTAGCGCAGCACGCCGACGACGTTGCCGACCTCCCACCGGGCGTTGCCGACGGTGTGGCCCGAGTTGGCGACCTCCAGGGCCGCCAGCTCGTCGGTGGAGGCCTCGACCGACGTCGGCGAAGCGGCGCAGCAGCATGCCGCGGTCGGCGGGGCTGACGGCGCGCCAGGCCGGGCCGACCTCGACGGCGCGCGCGATCGCGGCATCGGTCTCCTCGAGCCCGACGAGCTCGACGGTCGTGACGACCTGCTCGGTCGCGGGGTTGACGACGTCGTGTGCGTAGGTGGTGCTCATGGTGGGTGTGGTCACAGCCTCTCGAAGCCGCGGACGCGCTCCCAGTCGGTCACCGCGGAGTTGAATGCCGCGAGCTCGACGTCCGCGGCGTTGACGTAGTGGTCGACGACCTCGTCGCCGAAGGCCTGGCGGGCGATGGCGCTGCCCGCCAGGAGGTCTCGTGCCTCGGCCAGGGTGCGAGGGCACGTGCTCGTAGTCGCCGACGTAGGCGTTCCCCTCGCAGACCGGCGGCAGCTCCAGACCTTCCCGGATGCCGTGCAGCCCGCCGGCCATCATCGCCGCGACGGCGAGGTAGGGGTTGACGTCGCCGCCGGGCAGCCGGTTCTCGACCCGCAGCCCGGCGCCGTGCCCGACCACCCGCAGCGCGCAGGTGCGGTTGTCGGTGCCCCAGGCGACGGCGGTCGGTGCGAACGAGCCGGCAGCGAAACGCTTGTAGGAGTTGATGTTCGGTGCGTAGAAGTAGGTCAGCTCACGCATCGTCGCGAGCAGCCCGGCCATGAACTGGTCGAACAGCTCGCTGCGCCCGCCGTCGCGGTCGTCGTCGGCGAAGACGACCTCGCCGTCGGTGCCGCGCAGCGACAGGTGGATGTGGCACGAGTTGCCCTCGCGCTCGTCGAACTTCGCCATGAAGGTGAGCGACTGGCCGTGCCGGGCCGCGATCTCCTTGGCCCCGGTCTTGTAGACCGAGTGGTTGTCGCAGGTGCGCAGCACGCCGTCGAAGAGGAAGCCGATCTCGTGCTGGCCGAAGTTGCACTCGCCCTTGGCCGACTCGACGTTCATGCCCGCGGCGTACATCTCGTTGCGGATCTCGCGCAGCACCGGCTCGACCTTGCTGCCGCCGAGGATCGAGTAGTCGACGTTGTAGCGGTTGGCCCCGGTCAGCCCGTGGTAGCGCTGGTCCCACGCCGTCTCGTAGGACTCCTCGAAGAGGATGAACTCGAGCTCGGTGCCGGCGAGCGCGGCGTAGCCGTCGGCCTCGGCCGACGGCGACCTGGCGCTTGAGGATGGTGCGCGGCGACTGCACGACCTCGCCGCTGCCGTCGAGCCAGGTGAGGTCGCTCTGGATCGTCACCGACGCCGGGTGCCCGGGCGTGCGCCGCAGCGTCGTGAGGTCCATCTCGAAGAACATGTCGCCGTAGCCGCGCTCCCACGACGACATCGCGTAGCCGCCGACGGTGTTCATGTCGACGTCGACCGCGAGCAGGTAGTTGCAGCCCTCGGTGCCGTGCTCGAGCACGTGGTCGATGAAGAAGTGGCCGTGGAGCCGCTTGCCCTGCAGGCGTCCCTGCATGTCGGTGAACGCGACGATGACCGTGTCGACCTCGCCCGCGAGCACCGCCGCGCGCAGCTGGTCGACGGTGAGCTGCGGGGGTCCCCCCGGGTGCATCGAGCTCGGCATGCTGCTCCCCTTCGTGTCGCTGGCTATCCGATGAGTCCACGCAGGAGCGCGGACGTGGCGTCGCAGTGCTCCTCCATGGTGGTGCGGGCCGTGTCGGGGTCACCGGCGAGGATGGCCGCGACGACGGCTGTCGTGCTGCTCGTGCGAGTGCTCGATGTTGATGCGCAGCACGGGGATCTGGCCGAGCAGCTCACCCAGCGCGGCCTGCGCCCGGGTCACCGCCTCGACGACCATCGGCGAGCCGGTGAGGGTGGCGATCGCCAGGTGCAGGCGCGAGTCGGCGATCCGGTGGCTGTCGACGTCGGCCTCGCGCACCGCGCGGCACGACTCGGTGAGCCAGTCGCGCTGGTCGCCGCGACAGCGGGCGGGTGGCGGCGAGACGGGCCGCGCCCGGCTCGACGACCCGGCGGAAGTCCAGGGCGTCCTCGAGCGCCGCGCCGCGGCGGACCGGCGGCCCGTCGAGCGGCGGTGGGGTCGCCGCCGCTGGCCGCGACCGGCAGACGTCACGACCGTGCCACCGCCGCGCCCGCGCCGGGTGGTGACCAGGCCGGAGTCGCGCAGCGCGGCGATCGCCTCGCGCAGGGTGTTGCGCGAGACACCCGAGCCGCTCGGCGAGGTCGCGCTCGGCCGGCAGCTGCTCGCCGACGACGAAGACGCCGAGCCGGATGGCGGTGGCGAGCTGCTCGACGGTGGTCTCGAAGACGTTGCCCACGGCCGGCCGCAGCACGGCATCCGGCAGCCGCGAGGGCTGCGCGTGCGACTGCTCCGGAGTCATGGGAGCGAGTATGCCGTGTAAATGGTCCGCAAGTGAACCTTTAGGTCACGCGAGCCGGGTCAGCCACCCGTGCGGTGTCCTCGGCCCGGCCGTACTGGATGTCGAGCAGGGCCACCGCGGATGGCGTTGGTGACCTCGCCACCGCCCTCCCCGGCCGTCGACGGGGCGGAGCCGCCCTCCCAGCGCAGCTCGCCGACCGGGGTGACCACGGCCGCCGTGCCGCAGGCGAAGATCTCGCGGATCTCGCCGCTCGCGACGCCGTCCTTCCACTCCTCGATCGGGATGCGCCGCTCCTCGGGCTCCAGGCCCAGGCCCTTGGCGAGCTCGAGGATCGAGCTGCGGGTGACGCCCTCGAGGATCGACCCGGTGAGCTCGGGGGTGACCAGCCGGTTGTCGCGGGTGACGAAGAACAGGTTCATCCCGCCGAGCTCCTCGATGTAGGTCTGCGTCGAGGAGTCGAGGAAGACGGCCTGGTCGCAGCCGTGCTCGATGCCCTCGAGCTGGCCCGCGAGGGAGGACGCGTAGTTGCCGCCGGTCTTGGCGGCGCCGGTGCCGCCGGCGCCGGCGCGGGCGTAGTGCTGCGGAGATCCACAGGGTGACCGGCTTCAGGCCACCGGCGAAGTAGGCACCGGCCGGCGAGGCGATGAGGCAGTAGGTGACCTCGTTGGCCGGGCGGACCCCGAGGAAGGCCTCGCGAGGCGTACATGAAGGGCCGCAGGTACAGGCTCGTCTCGCCGGTTCCGGCGGGGGGAACCCACGCCTCGTCGACCTCCAGCAGGGCGCGCAGCGACGCGACGAAGTCGTCGGTGCCCAGCTCGGGCAGGGCCAGGCGTCGGGCGCTGCGCTGCATCCGCTCGGCGTTGGCCTCGGGCCGGAAGGACCACACCGAGCCGTCCGCGTGGCGGTACGCCTTCAGGCCCTCGAAGATCTCCTGGGCGTAGTGCAGCACCGCGGCGCTGGGCATCAGCTGGATGGGCCCGTAGGGCTCCACCCGGCCGTCGCCCCAGCCGCCGCTCTTGGTCCACACCGCGCGCACCATGTGGTCGGTGAAGAAGACGCCGAACCCCGGGTTGGCGTGGATGGCGGCGCGTCGCTCCTCGCTCGTGGGCGTGGGGTTGCGGTGCAGGTCGAAGGTCAGGCTCATGGGACTCGCGGTCCTTTCCTCGGGGAGCGACGGTGCTACCCGCGAAGGCTACCCGTGGAGGGGTCGGTCAGAGGCGGGCGGCGATGGCGTCACCGACGGCGCTCGTCGAGCGCGGCGTGGTGCCCCGCTCGGCGAGGTCGGCGGCCACCGCGGCCTCCACCCGCTCGGCCTCGGCCGTGCGCCCGAGGTGGGCCAGCAGCATCGCGACCGACAGGATCGTCGCGGTGGGGTCGGCCTTGGCCTGGCCGGCGATGTCCGGCGCCGAGCCGTGCACCGGCTCGAACATGCTCGGGTAGCGGCCCTCGGGGTTGATGTTGCCGCTCGCGGCCAGCCCGATGCCGCCCGCGATCGCCGCGGCGATGTCGGTGATGATGTCGCCGAACAGGTTGTCGGTGACGATGACGTCGAAGCGGCCGGGGTCGGTCGTGAGGAAGATCGTGGCGGCGTCGACGTGCTGGTAGGCGGTCTCGACGTCGGGGAACTCGGCGCCGACCTCCTCGACCGTGCGCCGCCACAGGTGACCGGCGTGCGTGAGCACGTTGTGCTTGTGCACGAGGGTCAGGTGCCGGCGCGGGCGGGCCTGGGCGCGGGCGAAGGCGTCGCGGACGACCCGCTCGACGCCGAAGCGGGTGTTGACACTGACCTCGGTCGCGATCTCGTTCGGGGTGCCGGTGCGCAGCGAGCCGCCGTTGCCGACGTAGGGGCCCTCGGTGCCCTCGCGGACGACGACGAAGTCGATGCCGTTCGGGGCGACTCGCTCGACCGCCAGCGGGCTCAGCACGCCCGGGTAGAGCTTGGCCGGGCGCAGGTTGACGTAGTGCTCCATCGCGAAGCGCAGCGGCAGCAGCACCCCGCGCTCGAGCACGCCGCTGGGCACGCTGGGGTCGCCGATCGCGCCGAGCAGGATGGCGTCGTGCTGCTCGAGCTCGTCGAGCACCGACTCGGGCAGCGTCTCGCCGGTGGCGTGCCAGCGGGTCGCGCCGAGGTCGTACTGGGTGGTGGTGACCTTCGGACCGCTCGTGCCGACGACCGCCTCGAGCGCCTTCAGGCCCTCGGCGACGACCTCGGGGCCGATGCCGTCGCCGCCGATGACGGCGAGGTCGAGGGAGGGTGCAGCGGTCTCGGTCATGGTGTCCAGCCTAGGGAGAGGTATCGGGATGCGGACGGCCGTCCCAGCCCGTGGAGGGCGGGACGGCCGGTCTGCAGGCGTCGGGCGAGGCCGATGCCGCGCGTGGGACCTTGTCGCTCAGTCGGCCCACGCAGAGCGTGGGACCCGCGAGTGCCCCGGGGGTCAGTCGTCGCTGTGCCCTTGGTCCCGGAGGTCCATCGACTCCTGGAGGGCCTGGCGGGCCAGGGTGGCCTCGTCGAGGGTGGTGTTCTCGTTCATGGTGGGTCTGCCTTCCGCGGCCACGGGGCCGGTCGATCGTGGGGTTCGGGTGGCTCGAGCCGAGGAGTGCCTCGGCGAACCGGTCAGCGACGTCGCGGGGTCTCCGCGGCGAGGGTGCTGACTACCGGACCTCGCCGCGGCCCGGAATGAGGATGAGTACCTCGAGCCGCTGCATGTGTCGACGGTACGTGGACGTCCAATCACCCGTCAGGCCCCTCTCACCATCCGGACGCCACACTGACGAGACGTGCGCCACATCGCTCCAGCCGTCACGGAATCCACCAGGCGGCGGGAGGCCGCGCAGCGGAATCAGTGATCTTGCGGTTCGAGACCGGGCCGCTCAGCGATCGCCCGGCCGCACCATCCCGACCTCGTACCCGAAGATGACGGCTTGGATCCGGTCCCTCACCTCCAGCTTGCGCAGCACCGCCATGACGTGGGTCTTGACGGTGGCTTCGCTGACATACAGTCGCTGCCCGATCTCGCGGTTCGAGCAACCGCCGGCGAGCAGCCGGAAGACCTCCTGCTCACGCGGTGAGAGCGTCGCCAGGCGCTCCGCCCGCGCCCGGTCGGGCTGCGGCGTCCGAACGAAGCGCTCGATGACGGTTCGGGTCACCCAGGGGTCGAGCAGCCCGTCCCCGCGGGCGATCGTGTGCACGGCGGCGATCAGGGCCTCGGGGGCGGCGTCCTTGAGCAGGAACCCACTGGCCCCCGCCCGCAGGGCTCCGAACACGTACTCGTCGAGGTCGAAGGTCGTCAGCACCAGGACACGCGGCGGGTCGGGGAGGCGGGTGACCTCGCGCGTCGCGTCGATCCCGTCCAGCACGGGCATGCGGATGTCCATCACCACCACGTCCGGCCGCGACCGCGTCACGAGCTGCACCGCGGCTCGCCCATCCGCCACCACGCCCACCACGTCGAGGTCGGGGTCAGCCTCGAAGATCTTGCGCAGCCCCTCCCGGACCAGCGGCTGGTCGTCTGCCACCACGACGCGCACCGTCATGGCCCGGCCTCGCGCGGCAGTCGTGCCACGACCCGCCAGCCACCGGAGGGGGAAGGTCCGGCCTCGAGGCTCCCGCCGTGCGTGAGCGCGCGTTCGCGCATCCCGACCAGCCCCTGCCCCTGGCGCCCGCCACGCGTCGACAGGCCGGCGCCGTCGTCGGTGACCTCGATGTCGATGGCGCCGTCGTGCTCGCTGACGAGGACGCGGGCCGTGCGGGCGCCGGCGTGCTTGAGCACGTTGGTCAGTGCCTCCTGCACGATCCGGTAGGCCGACACGTCCAGCCCGGAGGGGAGCTCGCGCACCGCGTCCGACACCTCGAGGTCCACCCGCAGGCCGGACCCGGCCATCCGCTGGGCCAGGGCGTCGAGCTGGTCGAGGCCGGGCAGCGGGCTGAGGTCGACGGCCTCCCCGGGGGTGCGCAGGACGCCGAGCAGGCGACGCATCTCCTGCAGCGCCTCCCGTCCGGTCGACTCGATCTGGCCGAGCACCAGAGTGGTAGCCGGACGCGTGTTGCCCAGGGCAAGGCGCTCTGCCCCGGCCTGCACCGTCATGGTGGCAAGGGCGTGGCCGACCACGTCGTGGAGCTCGCGCGCGATTCGCGCTCGTTCCTCGGCGACGGCATACCGCTCGGCGAGGCCGCGCTCCTCCCGAAGAGCAGCCGCCAGCCGTTCCCGCGACTGCATCAGTCGTCCCGCGGCGAAGACCCCACCCATCAGCGGTCCCAGCACGACCACGTCGTCGGGCTGGTGCACGACCAGGGCGAGCATGGCCGGCAACAAGGCCAGCCAGGACCTGCGGCCCGGTACGTAGGCGCCGATGCACCAGAACGCCAGGCAGACCGGGAGGAGCTCCGACTGCGGCTCCTGCTGCCAGTCGCCCGCGAGGGACTGGACCACCCACGCCCCGAGCACCACGGCGACGACGACCAGAGGGTGACGTTGACCCCAGATGAACGGCACCGTCATCGCCAGCGCGACCGGCACACTCAGCCCGAGGGGCACGTCCTGGTCCGTCGTCAACACCTCGAACAGGACGCTGACCACGAGCACCAGGACCAGTGCGTCCCAGGCTCGTGCGCGGAGGGTGCTCACCGTGTCACGGTAGACCTCGGCGGTTGCTCGCGGCCTCCACCCGCGGGTGGAGGCCGAACCAACCGGGCGGTCGATGCGCATCGCGAGCGGCCGTCCCTAGCGTCGAGGTCATGAACACCTCATCGAAGTCAGTGCGCACCTCCGCCGCGGTCCTCGCCGCCGGCGGCCTCTGCTGGGTCGTCAAGTTCGTCGTGATCGCCGCGACCGACGGCGCCCTGACCGGGGCACCGGACGCGATCATCGCCGTCCTGTACTTCGCCGGCGTCGCGCTGATGGCCCTCGGCCTGGCCGGTCTCGCCGTCTCCCTGCTGTCCGGCCGGCACCCGGCGCTGCGCGCGATCGCCGCGGTCGCCGGCCTGGCGTTGTGGGCCGTCACCTACAGCGTCATCGAAGGCGTGGCGCAGTCGATCGTCGGCGACACCGAGCCGGTGTGGCTCGGTGATGAGATCGGCATCGTCGCGACGGGGGCGCTGCTGATGACCGTCGGGCTCCTGCTGTCCCGGCCCAGGGTCACCAAGGACCACCGGGTGCCCGTCCCCGCCCAGTGACCGCCCGCCCTGACCCCGCTCAGACCAGGTCGACGACCCGCACGGTCTCGGCGCCGATCTCCTTCTCGATCGCGGCGACGACGTCGGCCGGGATGGCCTGGTCGACGGTGAGGGCGACCAGCGCCCTGACCGCCTCGTCGTCGCGCGACACCTGCATGCCCGCGATGTTGACGTCGGCGTCGCCGAGCAGCTTGCCGACCGCCCCGATGACGCCCGGGCGGTCCTCGTAGGCGAAGAACGCCATGTGCACGCTGAGCGGGATCTCGAGGTCCCAGCCGTTGATGCCGATCAGCTTCTGCACCATCTTGGGCCCGGTCAGGGTGCCCGAGACCGACACCGTGGTGCCGTCGGCGAGGGTGCCGTGCAGCGTGGTGACGTTGCGGAAGTCCTCGGACACCTCGTCGGTCACCAGGCGCGACTCGCAGCCGCGCTCCTTGGCGATCAGCGGGGCGTTGACGTACGTGACGGGGTCCTCGGTGACGTCGGTGAACAGGCCCTTGAGGGCGGCGAGCTCCCAGATCGACACGTCGTGGCTGGTGATCTCACCGCGCACCTCGACGTCGAGCTGCACCGGCACCGCGCCGGCGAACGCGATGAAGACCCGGCCGAGCTTCTCGACCAGGTCGATGCCCGGGCGCACCTCCTCGGCGACGGCGCCACCGGACACGTTCACGGCATCCGGCACGAGGTCGCCACCCAGGGCGAGGCGCACCGACTTGGCGACCGCGACACCGGCCTTCTCCTGGGCCTCCTCGGTCGAGGCGCCCAGGTGCGGGGTGACGACGACCGACTCGTGGGCGAAGAGCGGGCTGTCGGTGCACGGCTCGGTGGCGAAGACGTCGAGGCCGGCACCCGCGACGCGACCCTCGGCGATGGCGTCGGCGAGCGCCTCCTCGTCGAGCACCCCGCCACGGGCGGCGTTGATGATGCGCACGGTGGGCTTGACCCTGGTGAGCGCCTCCTTGCCGATCAGGCCGATCGTCTCGGGCGTCTTGGGCAGGTGGATGCTGATGAAGTCGCTCTCGGCGAGCAGCTCGTCGAGGGTGACCAGGCGGGCGCCGAGCACGCCGGCGCGCTGCACCGACACGTAGGGGTCGTAGGCGAGGATCTCGACGCCGAAGCCCTTGAGCCGCTCGGCGACGAGCTGGCCGATCCGCCCGAAGCCGACGATGCCGACCTTCTTCTCGAGCAGCTCGACGCCGCCGTACTTGCTGCGCTTCCAAGCGCCGTTCTTCAGGGCCTCGTTCGCCGGCGCGATGTTGCGGGCGCACGCGAGAAGCAGCCCGACCGCGAGCTCGGCGGCGCTGGTGATGTTGGAGGTGGGCGCGTTGACCACCATGACGCCGGCCTTGGTGGCCGCATCGACGTCGACGTTGTCGAGACCGACACCCGCGCGGGCCACGACCTTGAGGTTCTTCGCGGCGGTGAGCGCCTCGGCGTCGATCTTCGTCGCGGAGCGGATGAGCACCGCGTCGACGTCGGCGATGGCCGGGAGCAGGGCGCTGCGGTCGGCACCGTCGACGTGGCGGACCTCGAAGTCCGGTCCGAGTGCGTCGAGGGTCGCGGGTGAGAGCTCCTCGGCGATGAGGACGACGGGCTTGGTCACGAAAGGTCCCTACCTTCGATGCTGCGGTCGGTCATCCGCAGGTCTGCTGGATGCCGGTGCCCGGGTGGGCGGGCCCGTCGCCGAGAGCGCGGTGAGGGCCTCCGGCACGCCGCTGGGCCGGGTCTCCATGATAAGGGCGTGCCAGCATGTGGACGCCAGTGCCCACGATGTGACCATGGCCGCACGGCGGTCCGTCAGGAGGGGGCGGCGGAGTCGTCGGCCGGGACGGCGGGCCGGGGCACGGCATCGGCGGTGGCGCCGGTCCTGGCGGGACGCTCGAGCCGGCGGGACACCACCACGATCGCCACGACGACGCCCACCGCCACGAGTGCCCACCACCAGCTCAGGTCACCGAACCAGGCGTCGAGCACGGTGAAGCCGACCGTGGTGTAGACGAGCGCCCACAGGGCGGCTCCCAGGGTGACGGCCGGCAGGAAGCGGCGCTGCGGCATCCGGAGCATGCCCGCGGAGGCGTTGATCGCGGTCTGCACGCCGACGGTGAGGAAGCCGAGCGTCACGGCCGGAGCGCCGAAGCGTCGTACCCAGCCCTCGGCGCGCTGCACCACGCCGCTGTCGAGGTGCCGGGCCCAGCGGGACCGGCTGCCGCCGGCTCGCACGCCGCGGCCGAGCCAGTAGGTGGCGGTGCCGCGCGCGAACGCGCCGACCCAGAGCGCGACGAAGACCAGCCACACGGGCCAGTCGTCGACGAACGCCTCCACCCGACGATGGTAGGACGAGCGCCCGGACGCGGTCCCGGACCTGGCGAGCGCCAGGGCGATGGTCACGGCTCCCACGACGAGCACACCCCGGCCGCCGCGGCTCCCCCACTGGTCGCTCGACCACTTCGGCACCTTCAGCTCGACGATCACCCCGCAGGCGACGAGCAGCGGCGGGTCCGGGGCCTGTCGACGAAAGGGAACACGCCGCCTCCGGCGGACCGGTGGCGGCGTGTTCTCTGCTCTCGTCGAGCGGGTGCGAGGGTCAGCGCGCGGCGGAGCCCTCGACGTAGTCCTGGTCGCGGTCGGTGTCGACCCACGCCATCAGCTTGCGCAGGTCGCGGCCGGTGGCCTCGATCGGGTGCTGGGCACCCTTCTCGCGCAACGCCTTGAACTCCGGCGCCCCGGCGTCCTGGTCGTCGATGAACCGCTGGGCGAAGGCGCCGCTACGGATGTCGGCGAGCACCGCCTGCATGTTCTCCTTGACCGACGGGTCGATGACGCGCGGGCCGGAGACGTAGTCGCCGTACTCCGCGGTGTCGGACACCGACCAGCGCTGCTTGGCGATGCCGCCCTCGACCATCAGGTCGACGATCAGCTTGAGCTCGTGCAGGCACTCGAAGTAGGCCACCTCGGGCTGGTAGCCCGCCTCGACGAGCGTCTCGAAGCCGTACATCACGAGCTGCGAGGCACCGCCGCAGAGCACGGCCTGCTCACCGAACAGGTCGGTCTCGCACTCCTCGGTGAACGTGGTCCGGATGCCGCCGGCCCGCAGGCCACCGATCGCCTTGGCGTACGACTTCGCGAGCGCCCAGGCCTGCCCGGAGGCGTCCTGCTCGACGGCGACGAGCACCGGCACGCCGCGCCCGTCGACGAACTCACGACGCACCAGGTGGCCGGGGCCCTTGGGCGCGACCATGATGACGTCGGAGCCCGGCTCGGGCTGGATGTAGCCGAACCGGATGTTGAAGCCGTGGCCGAAGAGCAGCGCGGCACCGTCGGCGAGGTTGGGCTTGATGTCGTTGGCGTAGACGGTGCGCTGCACCTGGTCGGGCGTCAGGATGACGACGAGGTCGGCCTCCTTGACGGCGTCCGCCACGTCGAGCACCCGCAGGCCCTCGGCCAGCGCCTTGGGACGCGACCTGGATCCCTCGCGCCAGACCGACGCGCACGTCGACCCCCGAGTCGCGCAGGTTGAGCGCGTGGGCGTGGCCCTGGCTGCCGTATCCGATGACCGCGACCTTGCGACCCTGGATGACGGCCAGGTCGGCGTCGTCGTCGTAGAACATCTCGGCCATCGTCTCGGCCTCTCCTTGTGTGGTGTGGTGTGTGGTGTGTGGTCTTGGTGCTTCGGTCGTGGACTGTATGCGGCGCAGGCGGGGCGCGCGCGGCGGTCTCAGGCGCTGGGGATGCCGGTCACGCGCTGCGTAGTGACCGGTCGGTGATCGAGCGCGGCCCGCGCCCGATGGCGACGAGCCCGGACTGGACGAGCTCCTTGACGCCGTAGGGCTCGAGCACGTCGAGGAGGGCCTTGAGCTTGTCGGTGTTGCCGGTGGCCTCGATGGTCAGGGAGTCGGTGGCGACGTCGACGACCTTGGCCCGGAACATCTGCACCATCTCGAGCACCTGGCTGCGGGTGCCGGCGTCGGCGCGCACCTTGATCAGCATGACCTGGCGCTGCACCGCGGACTGCGGTTCGAGCTCGACGACCTTGAGCACCTCGACGAGCTTGTTGAGCTGCTTGGTCACCTGCTCCAGCGGCAGGTCCTCGACGTCGACGACGACGGTCATCCGCGAGACGTCGGGGTACTCGGTCTCCCCCACCGCGAGGGAGTCGATGTTGAAGCCACGGCGGGAGAACAGCGCGGCGATCCGGGCGAGGACGCCGGGCTTGTTCTCGACCAGGACGGAGAGGGTGTGCTTGGTCATCGACATGTCGCCTTCAGTTCTCGTGGGAGCCCGCGGGGACCCCGTCGTGGTCGGGGTCCAAGCCCTGCTCGACCGCCTCGGACTCCTCGCGGTCCCACTGCGGGAGCGGTGTCGCGGGCGACCTGGATGAGGTCGTTGCTGACGCCGGCCGGCACCATCGGCCAGACCATGGCGTCGCGGTGCACGACGAAGTCGACGACCACCGGGCGGTCGTTGACCTCCATCGCGGCCCGGATCGTCGCGTCGACGTCCTCAGGGCGCTCGCAACGGAACCCGGCGCAGCCGTAGGCGTCGGCGAGCTTGACGAAGTCGGGCACCCGCGAGCCGACCGAGGTGTGCAGGTCGGTGTTGGAGTAGCGCTCGTTGTAGAACAGCGTCTGCCACTGCCGCACCATCCCGAGGCTGCTGTTGTTGATGATCGCGACCTTGATCGGGATGTTGTTGATGACGCAGGTGGCGAGCTCCTGGTTGGTCATCTGGAAGCAGCCGTCGCCGTCGATGGCCCAGACGGTGCGGTCGGGCTCGCCGACCTGGGCGCCCATGGCAGCGGGCACGGCGTACCCCATCGTGCCGAGACCACCGGAGTTGAGCCACGCGTTGGGGCGCTCGTACTGCGACGAACTGGGCGGCCCACATCTGGTGCTGACCCACGCCCGCGACGTAGATCGCCTCGGGCCCGGCGATGGCGCTGAGCCGCTCGATGACGAACTGCGGTGCGAGGGTGGACTCCTCGGGCTCGGTGTAGCCGACCGGGAAGAGCTCCTTCCACCCGGCCACGCGCTCACGCCACTCGGTGTAGTCGCCCCCGCGGCCGGCGTCGATGTCGGTGTCGACCGCCTCGATGAGGTCGGTGAGCACCGCGCGGCAGTCACCGACGATCGGCACGTCGGCCTTGCGGTTCTTGCTGATCTCGGCCGGGTCGATGTCGGCGTGGATGACCTTGGCCTCGGGCGCGAAGGTGGTGAGCTGGCCGGTGACCCGGTCGTCGAAGCGCGCACCCAGGGCGATGATCAGGTCACTCTTCTGCAGGCCGGTGACGGCCGAGACCGAGCCGTGCATGCCGGGCATCCCGAGGTGCAGCGGGTGGCTGTCGGGCAGCGCGCCGCGGGCCATCAGCGTGGTGACCACCGGGATCTGGCTCAGCTCGACGAAGCGCCGCAGCTCCTCGCTGGCACGGGCCCGGATGACGCCGCCGCCGACGTAGAGGACCGGGCGCTCGGCCTCGGCGATGAGGCGGGCGGCCTCGCGGATCTGCTTGCTGTGCGGTCGGGTGACCGGGTGGTAGCCGGGCAGGTCGATGCGCGGGGGCCAGGAGAACGTGGGTGCGCGCCTGCAGGGCGTCCTTGGAGATGTCGACGAGCACCGGGCCGGGGCGGCCGGTGGCGGCGATGTGGAATGCCTCGGCGATGACCCGCGGGATCTCGTCGGCGTTGGTCACGAGGTAGTTGTGCTTGGTGATCGGCATCGTGATGCCGCGGATGTCCGCCTCCTGGAAGGCGTCGGTGCCGATGGAGGCCGAGTGACCTGCCCGGTGATCGCGACGATCGGCACGGAGTCCATGTGGGCGTCGGCCAGCGGGGTGACCAGGTTGGTGGCGCCCGGGCCCGAGGTGGCCATGCAGACACCGACCCGGCCGGTCGCGGCGGCGTAGCCCTCGGCCGCGTGGCCGGCGCCCTGCTCGTGGCGGACCAGGATGTGCCGCACCTTGACCGAGTCGAGCAGCGGGTCGTAGGCGGGCAGGATCGCGCCACCCGGGATGCCGAACACGGTGTCGACGTCCATCGCCTCGAGCGAGAGCACCAGGCTCTGCGCGCCGGTCACCTCGATCGGCGTGCGGGCCCGCGCCTGCTGCGCCACCTGCGCCGGGCTGGGGGCGTTCGGGGCCACCGGGACGACCGGGTTCACCGGCTTGGTCTCGCTCACTGCTGTCACCGTCTTCTCTGGGTCCACCGCTCGTCGCGGCCGTCGTCCGTGCACAAAAAAACCCTCCAGTCCCGTGGCGGGACGACGGAGGGAGCGCGTCAGATCTGAAGTCGATCAGACGCGCCGGGAAAGTACGAGGACTCGGGCCACACGTGAACTCTCCCCCCGCCCGTATGCCGTGTCAACCGGCGAGACGGCCGATCCCACGATCCGGAACCGTGAGGTCGCTCACCCCACCCTGCCCTCCCTCACCCGCGAGGGCCCGACTCTCCGGGATGCCGCCGCGCGCGTCGGGCGCCCTCCGCTAGCCTCGCGCCGAACGCCCTCGTCGACGGGCCGCGCGCACGAGGAGCACCGCATGACCACCGAGGCCACCGTCGTCTTCGTCATCGTCGTGGGGCTGCGGTTCCTCATCCCGCTGTTCATCCCGAGGTGGCCGCTGCCCGCGTCCTCGCCTGCCTGGTGCTCGACGGCATCGACCAGACGCATCTTCCAGACCTTCGGCTTCGACCCGCCCGGGCTACCAGAACTACGACAAGGCGATGGACCTGTTCTACCTGTCCATCGCCTTCCTCTCCTCGCTGCAGAACTGGACGCGTCCGCCGCGGTCGGCATCTCACGGTTCCTGTTCTTCTACCGGATGGTCGGGGTGATGCTCTTCGAGGTACCGGGGTTCGCACCCTGCTGTTGATCTTCCCGAACACCTTCGAGTACTTCTTCATCGCCTACGAGGCGGTCCGGCTGCGCTGGGACCCGCGCCGGTTCGGCCTGCGCTTCTGGGTCGTCACGGCGGCCTTCATCTGGATCGTCGTCAAGCTGCCGCAGGAGTACTGGATCCACGTGGCCCAGCTCGACTTCACCGACACCTGGCAGGACGTGCCGTGGTTCGCGCCGCTCATCACCGTGGCGGTGCTCGTCGGCTCTCGCCCTGCTGTGGTTCGTCGTGCGGCCGCGCCTGTTGCCGGCCGACTGGTCCTGGCACGTGGCCGCCGACGCGCTGCCGGTGGAGATGGACACCGCCGCGGAGCGCGACGCCTGGACCGCCGCCCACGTGCGGGTCTGGTCGTGGTCGACGCTGGAGAAGGTCGTGCTCATCGGCCTGCTGTCGACGATCTACGCGCGCATCCTGCCCGGGCTCGAGGTGTCCGACCTGCGGATGTTCGTCGGCATCGCGATCTTCGTCGTCATCAACGCCGCCATCTCGATCGCCTTCGCGAAGCGGGCGGGACCCGCGAGGGCCTGGCCGGCGACTTCGGGGTGCGGGTGGTCGTCAACCTCGGGCTGGTGCTGCTGGCCCGGCTCGTCCTGGGCGCCAGCGCGCTCGACCTCTCGGCGACGCTGTTCTTCGTGCTGCTGGTCTCGCTGCTCGTCACGATGCACGACCGGTTCGCGCCGGTGGCGGTGGTGCGCGCCGAGCACGACGAGCACGACCCCGTGCCGGCTGCGCGCGCCGCCTGACCCTTCGCGTCGGCGATGCGCGCCTGCCACGCACGAGTTCGCAGGGCACGCGGCAATCGCTGCGCGGCATCCGAAGTTCTGCGTGGTGCGACGGGTCAGATCTGGGCGGTGGCCAGCTGGCCGAGCAGCTCGGGCGCGTGCCGGTCGATGCGGGCGCCGCCGAGCACCACCCCGGTGGCGAGCAGGCCGAGCCCGTAGACCGTGCCCACCAGCAGGCCCACCCACCGGCCCACCCCCGAGCCGGCCGTCAGGATGACCACGACCACGGCCGGGAGGGTGAGCAGCACCGGCCCGACGAACGAGACGATCGCGGTCAGGCAGCCCTGGGCGGCCCCACCCGACGTCGCCGCGAACGGGTTGCCGCCGGTGCGGGGCGCCGTGCCCGGCAGCACCGCCCCCACCCCGACGGCCAGGCCGAGGCTGGCCAGGAACGACACCACGACGACGGTCAGCCACGACACCGGGTTCGAGATGACTCCGAGCGCCACGCTCACGACGTAGGTCAGCACGACGACGGGCCCGAACACGACGGTCGAGGCGATCGCGCGGCCCAGCCGGTCCTCCCAGCCCCGCACCCCGACGGCGACGTGCAGCCACCAGGCGGGGCCGTCGAAGGCGAGGTCGTTCATCAGGGTGAGCCCGGCGAACACCGCCAGCGTGACGATGCCGATGCCGGCCAGCCCCGGTGTGTCCGTGAACACCGCCTGGAGCACGAAGAAGATCGGCAGCACGGCCGTGCGCAGCGCGATGCTGACCAGCCGGCTGTCGCGGTACCAGGCCCGCACCCGGCGGGCCGCGATCGTCGCCGTGGGCGAGGTGCCGAGCAGCAGTCGGGAGGAACCGGCCGCGCCCGATCCGCTGGCCGCCCGAGCTGGTGAGCGGCGAGGTGAGGGTGCGCGCCAGCAGCCGCACCCAGACCGCGTCAGAGCCCGGCGACGAAGGCAACGGCGCAGCACCAGGTGCGCGCCCGCACGCCACCCAGCGCCCGGTGGCGACGTCGAACGGCAGCGCCCAGGCCCACCCGAACGGGCGTCCACGACGCGAGCACGGCGGAGCGGGTCGCGTCGAACGAGGCCGAGGTCGGTGACGATCGAGCCGGTGGTGAGCAGCAGGTTCATCCCGAGCGGCATCAGCGTGACGGCCGACACGACCAGCGGCGCCGAGGACGCGCCCGGCCCGGGTGGTCATCACCCGGGCGAGCGCGCTGGTGACCGCCCGGGAGAGCAGGATCGCGGTGAGCACGCCGAGCACGCCGCCGACCAGCGCGGCCGGCACGGCCGCCGGGTACCCGAGCCACGACCCGACCTGGGCCAGGGCCAGCCCGATCAGCATCACCGCCGGGATGCCGGTGCAGGCCGCGGCGAGCAGGCCCGCGCGCGAGCTCGCGCGGCGCGCAGCGGCAGCACCGAGAAGCGCGCCGGGTCGAGGATCGAGTCGACACCACGTGGCGATCAGGCTGAGCACGGTCCACATCAGCGTGATGACCGCGAAGAGCGGGCACGGTGAGCGCGGTGACCCGCAGCGGGCTCCCGAGCAGGAGCACCAGACGCGGGACCGAGCACGCCGAGCACCCCGAGGGCGGCGAGGCCGCCGAGGATCGAGGAGACGAGGTGGAGGGTGCTGCGCGACATCGCGGTGCGCCACATGGCGAACCGCAGCCGGACGATCAGCCCAACCACGTGAGGCCCTCGCCGCCGGCGTCGGACGCGCCGACGAGCTCGAGGAACCGCTGCGTGCAGCGAGCCACCCCGGGTGAGCCCGGCGATGGTGTCCTCGGCGAGCACCCGGCCTCCGGCGATGACGGCGACCCGGTCGCACAGCCCCTCGACGAGCTCCATGACGTGGCTCGACATGACGACCGTGCCGCCGCTCGCGACGTAGCGGCGCAGGATCGTGCGGATCGTCTGCCCCGACACCGGGTCGACGGCCTCGAACGGCTCGTCGAGCACGAGCAGCCGCGGCGCGTGGATGAGCGCGGCGGCCAGGCTGATCTTCTTGACCATGCCGGCGGAGTAGTCGGCCACGACGGTGCTGGCGTCGTCGGCGAGGTCGAGCACGGTGAGCAGCTCGGCCGCGCGCTCGGCGGTGACGTCGCGCGGCATCCGGCGCAGCGCCCCGACGTAGGTGAGCAGCTCACGCCCGGAGAGCTGCTCGAACAGCCGCATGCCGTCGGGCGAGACGCCCATGACCGCCTTGGCCGCGGCCGGGTCGGCCCACACGTCGTGGCCGAGCACGCGGGCGGTGCCGGCGTCGGGGCGCAGCAGCCCGGTGGCCATCGACAGCGTCGTCGTCTTGCCGGCCCCGTTGGGGCCGACCAGGCCGTAGAGCGAGCCCGCGGGGGACCGCGAGCGAGAGCCCGTGGACGACCCGCCGCCCCCGGAACTCCTTGACGAGGCCGACGCAGCTCGAGCGCCGGCCCCTCCCCCGCGGGCTCAGTCACACACGGCGCCCGTGCTCGCGCTGCCGACGAGGCGGCGGTACTTCGCGAGCACACCGCGGGTGTACTTGGGCTCGGGGTGGGTCACGCCCTCGCGCGCGGCGGCGCTCGAGCTCGGCGTCGTCGACGAGCAGGTCGAGCAGACCCTGGGCGACGTCGAGCCGGATGCCGTCGCCGTCGCGGACGAACGCGATCGGGCCCTCGTCGACCGCCTCGGGCGCGACGTGGCCGACGCACAGCCCCGTCGTGCCGCCGGAGAAGCGGCCGTCGGTGAGCAGCAGCACGTCCTTGCCGAGACCGGCGCCCTTGATCGCGCCGGTCACGGCGAGCATCTCGCGCATGCCGGGGCCGCCCTTGGGACCCTCGTAGCGGATGACGACGACGTCGCCGGCCGCGATCGTGCCGTCCTCGACGGCGTCCATCGCGGCGCGCTCGCCGTCGAAGACCCGCGCGGTGCCCTCGAAGACGTCGGAGTCGAACCCGGCCGACTTCACCACGGCGCCCTCGGGGGCCAGCGAGCCCTTGAGGATGGTGATGCCGCCGGTGCGGTGGATCGGCTCGACTCATCGCGCGCACGACCTTGCCGTCGACGTCGGGCGGCGCGATGTGGGCGAGGTTCTCGGCCATCGTCTTCCCGGTGACGGTGAGGCAGTCGCCGTGCAGCAGACCGGCATCCAGCAGGGCGCGCATGACGACGGGGACGCCGCCGACCCGGTCGACGTCGGTCATGACGTACGACCCGAACGGCTTGACGTCGGCGAGGTGCGGCACCTTGGCGCCGACCCGGGAGAAGTCGGCGAGCGTCAGGTCGACGTCGGCCTCGTGGGCGATGGCGAGCAGGTGGAGCACGGCGTTGGTGGAGCCGCCGAAGGCCATGACGACGGCGATGGCGTTCTCGAACGCCTCCTTGGTCATGATGTCGCGGGCGGTGATGCCGCGGCGGAGCAGCTCGACGACGGCCTCGCCGGACTTGCGGGCGAACCCGTCGCGGCGGCGGTCGGTGGCGGGCGGGGCGGCCGAGCCGGGCAGCGACATGCCGATCGCCTCGGCGACCGAGGCCATCGTGTTGGCGGTGTACATGCCGCCGCAGGCGCCCTCGCCGGGGCAGATGGCGCGCTCGATGGCGTCGACGTCCTCGCGGCTCATCAGCCCGCGGGCGCAGGCGCCGACGGCCTCGAAGGCGTCGATGATCGTGACGGTGCGCTCGGAGCCGTCGGACATCTTGGCGATGCCGGGCAGGATCGAGCCGGCGTAGAGGAACACCGAGGACAGGTCGAGACGGGCCGCGGCCATCAGCATGCCGGGCAGCGACTTGTCGCAGCCGGCGAGCAGCACCGAGCCGTCGAGCCGCTCGGCCTGCATGACGGTCTCGACCGAGTCGGCGATGATCTCGCGGCTGACGAGCGAGAAGTGCATGCCCTCGTGGCCCATCGAGATGCCGTCGCTCACCGAGATGGTGCCGAACTCCAGCGGGTAGCCACCGCCCGCGTGGACGCCGTCCTTGACCGCCTTCGCGAGCCGGTCGAGCGAGAGGTTGCACGGGGTGATCTCGTTCCACGAGCTCGCGACGCCGATCTGCGGCTTGGCGAAGTCGTCGTCACCGAGGCCGACGGCGCGCAGCATCCCCCTCGCGGCGGCCTTCTCGAGGCCGTCGGTGACGTCGCGGCTGCGTGGCTTGATGTCGGGGGACGTCTTCATGCCGCCCATCCTAGGTACCCGCCTCCCGCGCCGCCGGGGCGTTCCGGGTGTCGTCCCGGTGGCTGGTTCGCTCAGGTGGCCAGGGTGCCGCGCACGACGCTGTCACCCGAGTGCTGGGGCGCCTCGTCGAAGCCCTCCCGGGAGATGTCGACGATGACGTAGCCCTGGTCGAGCAGCTCCTGCGGGATCGCGAACGACTGCGCGTCCTCGCCGGGCTCGAGCACGCCGACCGACACCATCCGCTTGAGGTCCTTGTTGATCAGCCACACCTCGAGGTAGCCGCCGTCGGGGTCGATCGGCTGGGTGCTCACCGCCAGGTCGAGCCGACCGTCGTGCCGGAGGACGTCCGCCGTGCCGCGGGCCTGCTGGGTGTCGAGGGTGTCGAGGCTCGTGCTGGCCACCGTCACCGCGGCAGGCGCGGCGTCGTCGGCGATGACGCGGGTGCCCACGACGCCGACCACGAGGCCCGCGGCCGCCGCGCCGGCGACCCAGGCGAGCGGGAAGCGCCGCCGTTCGCCACGCGCGGCCCGGCGGCCGGCCAGGTCGTCGGAGTCGTCACCGGCCGCCACGGCGGATGCCGGGCGCGTGGGGTCGGCGGGAGGCACCGGCCCCGCGCGGGTGGCGGGCTCGCGGTCGAGCTCGGCCTCCACGGCGTGCCACACCGAGGCGGGTGGCGCGACCAGCACCGGCGCCGGGTCGCGCAGCGTCGTCATCGTGTCGCGCAGCGTGGCCAGGGCGTCGGAGCACTGCGGGCAGCCACGCGCGTGCTCGGCGGCCCCGGACGGTGCCGGCTCGCCGAGGGCGAGGGCGGCGAGCGCGTCGTCGTCAGGATGGGTCACGGTTCACCTCCTCCAGGCGGGTCCTCAGTCGGGTCAGTCCTCGTCGTACGTGGCTCTTCACGGTGCCGAGCGGCAGCTCGAGGCGGCGGGCGATCTCCTCGTGGGTCAGGTCCTCGAGGAACGCCATCCGCACCACCGTGCCGCGCGGCTCACCCAGCCGGCCGAGCTCGTCGTGCAGCACGAGCCGGGCCGCCAGCTGGTCGTCGGGTGGTGCCGCGTGCTCCCGCGGCAGCTCGTGGGCGGCGACCGCGGCGGCATCACGGGCCTGCCGGGCGCGCTTGGCGTGCGTGTCGGCGACGGTGTGCCGGGTGATGCCCACCAGCCAGCCGGCGACCGAGCCGCGCTCGGGGCGCAGGGTGTGCCGGCTGCGCCAGGCGGCGACGAACACCTGCTGCGTGACGTCCTCGGCATCGTGGTGGTTGCCGAGCGAGCGCAGCGCGAGGGTGTGCACCAGCGACGACCACTCGCTGTAGGCCTCGGCCAGTGCGTCGCGGGACCCGTCGCGCAGCCGGACGGCGAGGTCGTCGACGTCGACCTGCTCACCGGTGCTCACCGTCCCCACGATAGGTGGCCACCCTCCCCTCGTGCTCGTCACCGCCCGATCCCCGCCTGTCGGGCACCGCCGGGCCGGCACGCCCGAGCGGGGCGGCCGCCACGAGGGCGACCACCCCCAGCCCCGGCGTGGACAGGACCATGGCGAGTGGACTCCCGGCTCAGAGGTCGAGGGGTCGGAGGACGAAGACGATGCCGTGCGCGACCTGCGCGTTGCCGGCGTTGAGGTCGAGGGCCCGCGGGTTCAGGAACGGGTTGACGTCGTTGGTGTCCTGGTCGAACGTGTTGCCGTCCGAGGTGAGCACCGCGGCGAGGCTACGGGTACCGGGGTCCGCGGCGGATGCGGCCGGGGCGGCGGCGATGACGGCCGTGGTGGCGAGGCCGAGCGTGGTGGCGATGACGCCGAGTCGACGCAGGTTCATCGGGTGGTCCTCTCAGGTGGGGTGTGGTCGCGGCACTGTGACCTCACCCCCTACTTCCGTGCCCGGCCCCCGGCTGGATGCACCCCGCGGCGAGAAGCTCAGGCCGGCGTCGAGGTGGCGCCCGCCACGAGTCGCCGGTACTCGACGGCCAGGCTGGTCGCGATGGTGAGCCACCCGGCATACGGCACCAGCACCCAGCCACCCCACGGCAGGAAGCCGTGGGTCAGCACCACCAGGGCCCAGGTGAGCACGGTCGCGCCGCCGAGGAGCACGGCCGCCCGCCCGAGGGCGTGCCGCAGGTAGAAGGCGTGCGCCCAGCCGAGGGCCAGCACCACCGACGCGGCGAACAGCGCCAGCCAGCGCAGGCCGTCACGCGGCGGGCACTCCAGGGCGACGACCACGCCGACCACCGCCAGCGCACCGAAGTTGAGGGGCCAGATCACCCCGAAGACGAGGTCGGGCGGCTGCCACCGAGGGCGCGGGAGCGAGCGGTACCAGTCCGACTCGGCGGAGGTCCACCGGGCGGCGAGGGCGGCGTAGACCACTACGACGAGCAGCACCGCCGCTGCCACGCCGACCCGCGCCACGGTCAACGGGCGCCCACCCCCACGGGTTCGTCCTCGACCACCTCGTCGCGACCGGCATCCGGCCCGCCCACCCGGCGCGGCCACCAGAAGCGGTCACCGAGGATGAGCGCGAGGGCGGGCACGAGCACCGTGCGCACGACGAGGGTGTCGAGCAGCACGCCGACGCAGATGACGACGCCGAGCTGGGCGAGCACGACCAGCGGGAGCACGCCGAGCACCGCGAAGACCGCGGCCAGCAGGATGCCGGCGCTCGTGATCACGCCGCCGGTCGCCGCGAGCGCGCGCAGCATGCCCTGCTTCGCGCCGTGCCCGCGCGGCCTCCTCGGCCGCCCGGGTCACGAGGAAGATGTTGTAGTCGACGCCGAGCGCCACGAGGAAGACGAACGCGAGCAGCGGCACCCCGTCGTCGAGCTTCTCGAAGCCCAGCACCTGGGTGAAGATCACCCACGACAGCCCCAGGCTCGCGAGGTAGGTCGCGACCACGGTCGCCACGAGCACCACCGGGGCGACGAGCGAGCGCAGCAGCACGCGCGAGCGCGACGAGCACGAGCAGCGAGGATGAGCGGCAGGATCACCTGGCGGTCGCGGCGCTGAGGCCTCGGAGGCGTCCAGCGCCACCGCCTCGGTGCCGCCGACGTGGGTGTCGGGCATAGCTCGACGACGGCGTCGCGCATCGCGACGACCGTGTCGGCCGCCGCGTCCGAGCCCGGGTGCGGCGTCGATGACGGCGTCGATCTCGGTGATGCCGTTGCCGGAGGCCGCCACCCGCACGGCGCTGACGCCGTCGACCTCCCGCACGGCGGCCTCGACGGCTCTCGCGTCACCGCGGGTCACGACGTACGCCGGGTCGGCGGCACCGGCCGGGAAGGACTGCGACGAGCCGCTCGCCTGCCGCGATCGCCTCGGGCTTCTGGAGGAACTGGTCGGCCTCGTCGAGCCCGGTCTGGATCTGGGTGATGCCACCGGCCATGACGCCCAGGGCGATCACGGTGACGGTGACGAAGCCGGCGGGGCGCTTGGCGACGGCGTCGCCCGACCCGCCGCCAGAACGACTGGCCGTCGGCCAGGCCGACCTGGCCGACGTGCGGCACCTTCGGCCAGAAGATCCACCGGCCGAACACGACCAGCGCGGCCGGCAGGACGACGAGCGCGAAGGTCGCGGCGACGACGACACCGACGGCGCAGGCCAGGCCGAGGCCCGCGGGTGGCGGGGAAGAGCGAGAGCAGCAGGGTGAGCAGGCCGAGCACGACGGTGGTCGCGCTGGAGAGCACCGCCTCGGCGGTGCGGCCGAGGGCGATGGCCATGGCGTCACGCCGGTCCTGGGTGATTCGCAGCTCGTCGCGGTAGCGGCTGATGAGCAGCAGCGCGTAGTCGGTGCCCGCGCCGAAGACCAGCACCGACAGGATGCCGATCGTCGACTCGTCCCAGAGCACGCCGAAGGCCGCGAGGGTGTGGGTGGCGAGCACGGCGGCCAGCTGGTCGGCGACCGCCGACCACGGTGAGCGGCACGAGCCAGAGGAACGGGCTGCGGTAGGTGATGACGAGCAGGATCGCGACGACGGATGCCGTGGCCGCGAGCAGGCGGAAGTTCGCCCCGTCGAAGACGGCCGCGAGGTCGGCCTGGATGGCCGCAGGACCGGTCACCTGGGCGGTGAGCCCCTCGGGCAGGTCCGCCTTGGCCGCGGCGCGCAGGTCGGTCACGACGTCGGCGGTCTCCACGGCATCCTTGGTCGTGACCGGCACGAACACGGTTGCGGCGGTTCCGTCCTCGGCGACCACCGGCGGGGCGCCGGTGGCCCCCGGGCAGCGTGCGGGCGCGCTCCTGCACCAGCGGCCAGCTCGTCGGGCGTGAAGGGTTGGTCGCTGCTGTAGACCACGACCGCGGCCGAGCCCTCGTCCTGCGGCAGCTGGTCGCGCAGCTCGGCGGCCGCGCGGCTGTCCGTGCCGTTGGGCAGGGCGGCGGTGCCGGTGGCGGGTGACTCGGCCTGCCCCACGAGACCGATGACGGCTCCGGAGCCGAGGATGGCGAAGAGCGCGAGGAGCCCCGCCACCCACTTTCGCGTGATCAGGTGCGCGAAACTGCCCATCGGTGCTCTCCCTTGGTACGGTATGACTCAGATGGTGATTCATCTGGTGATTCACCAGGTTACTCAGTAGGTGAGCGATATTAGGGAGAAGCCGCCCCGTCGACGCAAACCCGTCTAAGGTTCCGGCCGAGCTGACGTCGGTCGTGCCCGACTACCGCACCTCCGGCGTCGCTCGACGCCCTCCAGGAGCTCGTCGACGTGGCGGCCCAGGTACCCCACGAGGTGGCCCGGCAGGCCGGCCTCTCGACGTCCGAGCTGCACTCCCTGCGTCACCTCATGGACACGCCGATGGGCCCGGTCGACCTCGCCCGGGCGCTGGGCGTGACCTCGGCCGCCTCCTCCGGGGTGGTCGACCGGCTGGTCGCCCGCGGGCACGCCGAGCGACGCCCGCACGCCGGCGACGGCCGCCGCACCGAGGTCGTCATCACCGAGTCGGGTCGGGTCGAGGTCTTCGCGCTGCTCGCGCCGATGTTCGCGGCGCTGGCCGAGCTCGACTCCTCGCTCACCGACGGCGAGCGCGAGCTCGTCGAGCGCTACCTGCGCGGTGCCACCGCCGCGATGCGCGCCCTGATGTGAGCGGCCTCGCCGAGGGCGCCGCACGGGCCCTGGACACCCTGATGGACCGCACCGTGGTGCCGGGCTTCACCCGCGTCGGGTACGCCGTGCGCCGCCGCCTGCCGACGTGGCCGGACGACCCGCGACCCGGTGTGCTGGCCGGCCGGCACGTCGCGGTGACCGGGGCGTCGTCCGGCCTGGGCCGGCGCACGGCACTGGACCTGGCGGGCCTGGGCGCCACCGTGCACCTCGTGGTGCGCGACGCGGCACGCGGGGAGCGGGTCGCCACCGAGGTCGAGGACGCCGTGGGCCGCGGGGACGTCGCCCGGGTCTGGGTCTGCGACGTGTCCGACCTGGACTCGGTACGCGACTTCTGCGCCGCGTTCCTGGCGTCGGCGCTGCCGCTGCGCGCGCTCGTGCACAACGCCGGCGCTCTGCCGCAGAGCCGCACGACGTCTGCGCAGGGCCACGAGACGACGATGGCGCTGCACGTGCTCGGCCCGGTGCTGATGACCGAGCTGCTGCTGCCCGCACTGTCGGCCGATGCCGGGAGGGTCGTCTTCGTGACCTCGGGAGGCATGTACACCCAGGCCCTGCCCGTGGACGACCCCGACTTCGAGGTCGGCAGGTACACCGGAGCGGTGGCCTACGCCCGCAGCAAGCGGGGGCAGGTCGAGCTGTTGCCGGTACTGGCCCACCGGTGGGCGGCCCGAGGTGTCTCCGTGCACGCCACGCACCCCGGATGGGCGCGAACGCCCGGCCTGGACACCTCGCTCCCCCGGTTCGCCGCGGCTCTGCGACCGGTGCTGCGCTCCGACGTCTCCGGCACGGACACGACGAGCTGGGTGGTCGCGGCCGAGCCGGCACCGGCATCCGGGCGGTTGTGGCACGACCGGCGCGAGCGGCCGACGAGCGTGCTGAGCCGCACCCGGCCCACCGAGGACGAGCGGGAGCGCTTCTGGGAGTGGGTCGCCGGCAGCACCGGCCTGACCGGCTGATCCTCCCCGCTCACCCGCGCTGGGTGACGAGCCGCCCCCGAACCTCCCTACTGTCGGGACCTGACGCGGTACCTGCCGTGGGCCGCCCCTGCCGACGGCGTCCGGGTGCCGTACCGGACCACCGGATGAGGACGACCATGAGCAGCACGCCCACCGGGCCCACCCCCAAGCCGAACCGGCGCCGCGCCACGGCGCCCGAGTCCGAGCCGACGCCGGAGGCGACAGCCGCGCCAGAGGCGGAGGCCTCGCCAGCGTCGGAGGCGCAGCCGCGCCAGAGGCGACGGCCGCGCCAGGGTCGGAGGCGACCCCCCTGCCGGAGCCCCGGTCCCAGGACACGACCGAGCTGCCCGTGGCATCGGCGCCCGCGCCCACCGGTGACCTCACCACCGACGAGCGCGCCGAGCTCGAGCGCCTGCGGGCGCAGGTCGCCGCCACGCAGGCCCTGCAGCAGGGGGTGGCACCCCCGCCCGGGGCGCGGCCCGGTCGCCCCGGACGCGGCCGGTGGGCCGGCGCCATGGTGCTGCTCCTGGTCGCGGCCCTGCTGGCGCCGCTCTCGGCGATCGCGACGTGGTCGCGCGCGACGCTGCTCGACTCGGACAAGTACCTCGCCATGGTCGCGCCGCTCGCCAGCGACCCGGCGGTGCAGGAGGAGGTCTCGCGCCGCATCACCGACGCGGTGTTCGAGCAGCTCAAGGTCAAGGAGCTCACGACCCAGACGCTCGACGCCATCGCCGCCAGGCCGCGGGTCGAGGGGGTCACCGAGGCCCTGCCCGTGGAGCTGTCGACGTTCGCCGAGCCGATCTCGAACGCCGTGTACGGCTTCACCGAGGGCCAGGTGAGCAGGCTCGTGGCCTCGAGCGCCTTCCAGGACGCCTGGGTCGCTGCCAACCGCGAGGCCCACGCCAGCCTGGTCTCCGCCCTGACCGGGGAGACCACCGATGCCGGGGTGTCGGTCACCAACGGGCAGGTGTCGGTCAACCTGGCCACCTTCATCACCGCGATCAAGCCGGTGCTCGTCGAGCGGGGCGTGCCCTTCGCCGACCGGATCCCGGTGGTCAACGCGCAGTTCGTCGTGCTCCAGAGCGCCGCCCTGGGCAAGGCCCAGTCGGCGATCCGACTGCTCGACCTGCTGCGGGTGGTGCTGCCGGTCCTCGCGATCCTCGCGCTCGTCGCAGGCGTGGCGCTGGCACCGGACCGTCGGCGCGCGCTCGTCATCGGGGCGTCGATGGTCGTCGGCTCGCTGGTGCTGCTGCTGCTCGGTATCCAGGTGCTGCGCGCGCTCTACCTCGACGACCTCGAGCAGGTGCTGCTCGTGCCGCAGGTGGCGACGGTGCTGTTCGACACGGTGACCGTACCGCTGCGGCTGGGTGTGCGCTCCACGGCGATGCTCTTCCTCGTGATCGCGTTGGCCGCGTGGCTCGCCGGGCCGTCGAGCGCGGCCACCGCCCTGCGGTCGGTGCCCAGGCGACTGTCCGGGATGACCCGGCGGCCGACTGGTGCGCTCGGTGCGGTGAGCCGCTTCGCCGCCCGCTACACGGTGGCGCTGCGGGCGGCCGTGGGCGGCCTCGCGGTGCTGGCCGTGCTCGTCGGCGACCGGCCGAGTGCCGGCACCGTGCTGCTCATCGCGGTGCTCGCGGCCTTGGCGCTGATGGTGGTCGAGGTGCTGCGTCGCTGGGGCGTCGAGGCAGCGGACGGTGAGCCGACGGCATCCGAGGATGCCGTGCCGGCGCCGGGAGCACCCGCCTAGCCCCGGCGGCGGCCGAAGAGGAGGTAGGCGGCGGGCAGCAGGCCCGCGGAGCTGACCACCGTCAGCGCGAGGGCCCAGACGGCCTTCGGCCCGTTGACCTCGTCGACCTGTCGGTTCTTGAGGTCGACCAGCGCCCAGGCGCGCAGGCCTGCGTCGACGACGCCGACGGTGAGCACCAGCGTGCGCCGGACCGGTGAGAGGTCGTCCCACTGCTGTCGTCCTGGGGTCACGTCGTACCTCCGTGCGTTCGTGCGGCGGGTCGGGGTGGGGTCGGGTCGGGTGGTCGGTCAGGCACCGTCGCGGCAGACGTGGAAGCGCTCGAGGCGGGCCTCGCCGAAGTCGAGGTCGCTCCACCGGCCGGCGTAGTGCAGCACCGCGACCGCGCAGGTCGGGAAGCCCTCGGCCATCTTGCGGTGGCCCTCGACGCTGCCCTCGCCGTCGCAGAGCAGCTCGGCGAGCGACGGGATGCCGGGCGCGTGCCCGACGACCATGAGCACGTCGGCGTCCTCGTCGGCCTCGCGGATGACCTCGAGCAGCCGTTCGGGCGGCGCGAGGTAGATGCGGCGGTCGAGGTGCACCTCGCTCTCGGGGCACCCGCTGGCCCACACGCCCTCGGTGGTCTGCTGGGTGCGCTCGGAGGTGGAGCAGAGCACCTCGTCGACCCCGATGCCGTGCTCGACGAGCCAGTGCCCGGCCGCGGCGGCGTCGCGCCGGCCCCGCCCGGAGAGCTCTCGCTCGTGGTCGTTGTCCCAGCCCCGTTGCTCGGCCTTGGCGTGGCGGAGGAGGACGAGGGTGCGGTCCTGCGCTGCACGGGTCATACCCCGATCATGCACCCACCCGGCACCGGTGTCCTCCGGCGGCGGTGCCTCCTGGCCCACCCCGGTCTAGGTTTGCTCCCGAGCGGCGGAGCCGGTCCGCCGACGCAGGAAAGGGGACCTCATGTCCGCAGTCGACGACATCCTCGGCGCGCTGCCGGCCGACCAGATCTCGCAGCAGGTCGGTGCCAGCCCCGACGAGGTGCGCACCTGCGCGTCCGCGGTGCTGCCGGCGCTGCTCGGGGGCCTCCAGGCGAACGCCGGTGACCCGTCCGGTGCCGGGTCGATCCTGCAGGCCCTCGGCCAGCACGACGACGACCTGCTCACCGGCGGAGCCGACCTGTCGGCGATCGACGAGCAGGACGGCACCGCCATCGCGAGCCACATCTTCGGTGACCAGCAGGACGAGGTCGTCAACCGGCTCGGCGGCCTGCCGGCGGTCGGAGGCTCCGGTCTCGGCGGCGACCTGGTGAAGAAGCTGCTCCCGATCCTTGCGCCGATGGTGCTGTCCTGGCTCGCCAACCGGGTGCTCAGGGGCGGTGGCGGAGGCCTCGGTGGCGGACCGCGCGGCCCAGCCCGCCGACCCGGCGCCCTCGCTGCCCGGCGGCGGGGGCGGCAGCACGCCCGGCTCGCTCGACGACCTGCTGCGCGACGTCCTCGGCAGGCGCCGGCGCGGCTCGGCCGGCTCAGCGGCTCGGCCGGCTCGGGTTCGGGCGGCTCGGGCTGGCCGCCGGGTCGGCAGGCGGGTTCGACCCGGGAGCATCATCGGCGACGTGCTCGGCGGCATCCTCGGGGGCGGCCGCCGCTGACGCGGCCGCCGCGAGTCGGGTGCTCAGGTGGTTGCCGTGGCAGCGCGGGCGAGCACCCGACCCGCGGCCGTGGCCTCGACGCCCCGGCAGCGCCAGCAGCAGACCGACGACGAGGAGCACGGCCCCACGCCGGCGGCCCACCACGCGGTGTCCGCGGGGATGCCGAGGTAGACCGTGATGCCGAGGATGCGCGACAGCCCCCACGGCAGCAGCCCCACCTCGTCGTTCCAGGCCGTGAGCGCCCGTTCGAGCCCGACGGCCCCGACGACGGATGCCGGCACCGCCAGCCCGGCACCGACCGCGGCGAGCACGGTGCCCGCCGCCCGGCGGCGCCCCGGATGACCGACAGCGCCCAGGCGGCGGCCACGAGCAGCCACAGGAAGAGGGCCACCGCGACGGTGACGTAGACGGTGCGCCGGCCGGGCTCGGTCCAGAACGCGTACCAGTAGCCGCCCGGGCCGGTGGACGACATGGCGAGCAGGGCCAGCGCGCAGCGGGCCACCAGCACGCCGCCCGCTGCCGCGACGACACCCCACGGGACCCGGCCGCGCAGCAGCGCCCAGCCGACGCCGAGCAGCACGAGCCACGCGCCGAGCACGACGAGCAGGTGCACCGGGGCGAGGAACGAGGTCTGCACGCGCGCGGGTGGCGAGCAGCAGCACTCCCGGGCACGGCGACCAGCAGCACCCGCTGGAGCGCGCGGCATCCCGGGGCCGACCTCCGCCGCCCGCCACGGGCGGGTGGCGGCGACCCAGGACGCGGCGCCGCCGAGCGCGGTGCCTCGCCGCGACGGCGGAACGCGAGCAGCGCCCCCGCGACGAGCCAGCCCAGCGGCGAGCGCGAGCAGGCCGCGCGCCAGCCAGGCCATCGCCGGGTCGCGCTCGCTGCGGGCGATGCCGAGCTCGGCGGCGGTGAGGTTGTAGGCCGGGTGGTCGACGTCGCCCTGGTAGCGGTCGAGGTGGGATGCCGCGAGCACCCGGTAGCGCTCGAGGGCGGCGGACCACTGGTCCCGCGCCTGCGCCGACCCGGTGGCGTGCCACTGGCCCTGGCGCAGCACCAGCTCGCGGTACTCGGCGAGCAGCCGCAGCGTGTCGACCTCGTAGTCGAGGGTGCCGAGGAACGCCTCGCGCATCGCCGGGTCGCGCCAGGTGGCCGGGTCGGTGCCCGCGACCAGGGTCCGCATCCGCTCGGCGGCCGCGACGGCCTCGTGGCCCTCGGTGACCGCCTCGTCGACCCGGTCGCCGGTGACCGACGAGATGACGTCGAGCACGGCGGAGTCGCCGGTGAGGATGTCCCACTCGAAGATCCACATCATCGGGGGCGGCTCGAGGCCGATGGCCCTGACCTTCTGCTCGGCGAAGGGGCCGATGTACAGGCCCTTGGTGACGGCCTCGCGCGACCCGGCCATCGCCTCGGTCACCGCCCGCACCGTCGCCGGGTCGTCGGAGAACCAGCGGCGTGCCCAGTCGGCCGTCAGGGCGCCCACGTCGGCGTCCGGGTCGCGCGCGAGCGAACCCGGCCAGCCACGGTGTTCAGCTCGTAGAGCTGCCAGAACCCGGTCTTGAGGTAGAGCGTCATCGGGCCGGCGCGCCACGGCCCGCCGTCCTGGGTCCACACCCAGACGCCCTCGATGTGCGGGTTCGCGGCGAGCAGCCGCTGCAGCGCGTCGCGGTACTCGGCGCCGAGGTCGTTGGGGAACGCGCCGTAGCTCTCGAACTCGCGGCGGCTCTGGAACTCGACGATCCGCCGTTGGGTGCCGGAGAGCAGCGTCTCGTTGAGCGGCAGGTGGCTGTAGAAGTCGCCGAGCGTGTACTTCGTCGAGACGACGAGCGCCGGTGAGTCGATGCCGTCGAGCACCGCGGCGTACGAGTCGCGGGTTGGTGTGCATGTCGCCCACGGCCCCGACCCCGACGCTCCACGACCGGAAGATGACGTCGCGCCCGGTGCGCTCGGCCTGGCCGGTGAGGGCGGTGAGCATGGCGCCGCACGGCATCCACGGTCGTGACCGCGAGCGAGGAGTAGTAGTCCCAGCCGTCGACGTCGTAGACCCGGCCGGCCTCGCCGATCCGCACGAGGACGCCGTCGAGCGACGGGGCGGCCGCGTAGAGCTCGTCGAGCCCGGCGGTGTAGACCGCCCACAGGTCGGGGCTGGTGGTGTCGAGCGAGCCGACGTGCTCGGTCAGGTACTGCTCGAGCGGGGTGGTCAGGGTGAGCATGTCGGTGCGCAGCACGACCTTCATGCCGAGCTCCTGGGCGCGGTCCCAGAACGGGGTGAAGGCGTTCCGCATCGCCAGCGCCCGGGCGACGTGCTCGTCGCCCTCGGCGTAGACCGGCCCGTCGGGGGCGTCCTGCAGGGTGACGAACTCGATGAAGCCGGGGAACGCGACGGCGGTGTAGCCGTTGGCGAGGCTGTGCCGCAGGAAGGTGTCGAAGTCGGTGTAGGCCTTCGCGAGGGCGGACTGGTCGACGTACGGCGCGCTCGGCAGGATCACGTCGGCGAACGCCTTCGACGCGTGCGAGTAGTCCGTGCCGCTCGGCCCACTCGCGCCGGGTCGGGGGTCACGCCCACGGCACCGAGGTCGACCATCCGGAACGGCAGCCTGGAGCTGACCTCCTCGCCGAGCCGTTCGGTCACCGCCCGCCCGCTGCGCACGGATGCCGCGAGGTCGTAGACGGCCCGCACGGCGCCGCTCTCGCTCGCCGACGGTGACCTCCATCGCCGAGGCGTCACCGCCGAGGCGGTAGGTGTCGTCGTCGGGGTCGCCGGTGCCGGGCGCAGCGTCAGGGTGGCGCTGCCGCGCCGGCTCGAGGCGGACGCCACGGCATCGGAGAGCTCGTCGAGGGCGACCGTGGTGCGCTCGGTCCGGGGCGCGTCGACGACCTCGATCGTCGGCGGCGGCACCGCGGGCGCGACCGGGCCGACCGCCGCGGGCACGGCATCCATGCCGGCGACCGGCTCGGCGCTGATGCCGAGCGCACTGCCCACCCCGAGGGCCACGCCGAGGCCGACGGCGAGGAGCGCGACGACCGCCACGGCCGCGCGCCAGGCGGGTCTGCGTGCCGTCGTCACAGCGGGGAGGGTAGCCACGCAGGCTGGTAACCGGCCCACGACCGGCTGGGAGGATGCCGAACCGGTGGTCGCGCTTCACGCGGACTTCCCTTCGCTGGTCAACCGTTCCGGCGCGGAGGTGAGGGCTCCCTGATGCGGGCGGGAAGGTGGCGGGGTCAGGACTGGCCGAGCTTCTCCAGGATGAGCGCGCGGGCCGCGGCGGCGTCGCCCTGGCCCTTCATCTCGCGCATGACCTGGCCGATGAGCGCACCCACCGCCTGCGACCTTGCCGTCGCGGATCTTGTCGGCGACGTCGGGGTTGGCCGCGATCACGGCATCCACGGCCGCCTCGAGCGCACCGCTGTCCTGCACCAGCTCGAGCCCGCGCGCGTCGGCCACCGCGGTCGGGCTGCCCTCACCCGAGAGCACGCCCTCCCAGACCTGACGGGCCATCGAGTCGTTGAGCCGGCCGGACGTCACCAGGGTCTCGAGCTCGACCACGGATGCCGGCCCGACGCCGAGGGCGGCGGCGTACGTCGGCACGTCCTGACCCTCGGCGTTGGCGCGGCGGGCGACCTCACCCGACCACCACTTGC
This sequence comes from uncultured Actinomycetota bacterium, assembly GCA_963751385.1. Lineage (GTDB taxonomy): Bacteria > Actinomycetota > Actinomycetes > Actinomycetales > Dermatophilaceae > Fodinibacter. The sequence continues at coordinate 37,978 of CAVVUD010000002.1, forward strand.
GCGCGGCCGCCGGCGAGGCGCCGGCCGCGACGGTCTCCTCGACCAGCTCGACGAGCCCGGCGTTGACGACGTCGCGCATCTCGAGGTCGGCGAAGCCCCAGTCGGCCTGCAGCCGCTTGCGCCGCGCCACGGGGGGCTCGGGCAGCGTGCCGCGCAGCGCGTCGACGTCACTCGCGCGACGGCGCGACCGGCACGAGGTCTGGCTCGGGGAAGTAGCGGTAGTCGTCGGCGTCGGACTTCACCCGGCCCGACGTCGTGACACCGGTGTCCTCGTGCCAGTGCCGGGTCTCCTGCACGATCGTGCCGCCCGAGCTGAGCACCGCGGCGTGCCGGCCGATCTCGTAGCGCACGGCCCGCTCGACCGAGCGCAGCGAGTTGACGTTCTTGGTCTCCGAGCGGGTGCCGAGCCTCGTGGCGTCCTTGCGCATCAGCGACAGGTTCACGTCGCAGCGCATCGAGCCCTGCTCCATCCGCACGTCCGAGACGTCGAGCGCCTTGAGCAGGTCGCGCAGCGTCGCCACATAGGCGCGGGCGATCTCCGGCGCCCGCTCCCCCGCGCCCGTCATCGGCTTGGTGACGATCTCGATGAGCGGGATGCCGGCGCGGTTGTAGTCGACCAGGCTGTGCGTCGCGCCGTGGATGCGACCGGTGGAGCCGCCGACGTGCAGCGACTTGCCGGTGTCCTCCTCCATGTGCGCACGCTCGATCTCGACGCGGTAGACCGTGCCGTCGTCGAGCTCGACGTCGAGGTGGCCGTTGAAGGCGATCGGCTCGTCGTACTGCGAGGTCTGGAAGTTCTTCGGCATGTCCGGGTAGAAGTAGTTCTTCCGGGCGAACCGGCACCACGAGGCGATCTCGCAGCTGAGCACCAGCCCGATGCGGATCGCCGACTCGACGGCCTTGACGTTGACCACCGGCAGCGCGCCGGGCAGGCCGAGGCAGACCGGGCAGGTCTGGGTGTTGGGGTCGGCGCCGAACTCGGTCGGGCAGCCGCAGAACATCTTCGTGGCCGTGTTGAGCTCGACGTGCACCTCGAGCCCCATGACGGGGTCGAAGGCCTCGATGGCCTCGTCGTACGGCAGGGTCGCCTCGGCGTGTGCCTGGGTGGTCATCGCTCAGGCCTCCTTCGTCGTCGTGCCGGCGGTGGGGCCCAGGGTCGGGGCCCGGTCGAGGATCGCCCCGCCCCAGACCGCGGTGAGCCGCGCCTCGAGCGCCGCGCCGACGGAGTAGAGGCGGTGGTCCTGCATGGCCGGCGCGAGGATCTGGAAGCCGCTCGGCAGGCCGTCCTCCGGGGCGAGCCCGCTCGGCACCGACATGCCCGGGATGCCGGCGAGGTTGGCCGGGATGGTCGCGATGTCGTTGAGGTACATCGCCATCGGGTCGTCGAGCTTGTCGCCGAGCTTGAACGCCGTGGTCGGCGCCGTGGGGCTGACCAGCACGTCGGCCGTCTCGAAGGCGGCGGTGAAGTCGTCCGCGATGAGCCGGCGCACCTTCTGGGCCGAGCCGTAGTAGGCGTCGTAGTAGCCGCTCGAGAGCGCGTAGGTGCCCAGGATGATGCGGCGCTTGACCTCGTCGCCGAAGCCGGCGTCGCGGGTGGCCGCCATCACCTGCTCGGCGCTCGGGGCCTCGACGCCCTCCGGCGCGACCCGCAGGCCGTAGCGCATGGCGTCGAACTTGGCGAGGTTGCTCGAGGCCTCGCTCGGCAGGATCAGGTAGTACGCGGCGAGCGCATAGGTGAAGCTCGGGCACGAGACCTCGACGACCTCGGCACCGGCGTCGACCAGGTGCTGGACAGCCTCGTCGAACCGGGTCTGCACCCCGGCCTGGAAGCCCTCACCGGTCAGCTCGCGCACGATGCCGATGCGCAGGCCCTTCACGTCGGCGCGGCGGGCGGCCTCGACCACCGGGGGGACCGGCGCGTCGATCGAGGTGGAGTCCATCGGGTCGTGGCCGGCGATGACCTCGTGCAGCAGGGCGGCGTCGAGCACGGTGCGCGTGCACGGGCCGGCCTGGTCGAGCGAGGAGGCGAGCGCCACGAGGCCGTAGCGCGACACACCACCGTAGGTCGGCTTGGTCCCGACCGTGCCGGTGACGGCCGCGGGCTGGCGGATCGAGCCACCGGTGTCGGTGCCGATCGCGAGCGGGGCCTGGAACGACGCGACCACGGACGACGACCCGCCGCCGGAGCCGCCGGGGATGCGCTCGAGGTCCCACGGGTTGTGGCTCGGCCCGTAGGCGCTGTGCTCGGTGGACGAGCCCATCGCGAACTCGTCCATGTTGGTCTTGCCGAGGATCGGCATGCCGGCCTCGCGCAGCCTCGTCACGAGGGTCGCGTCGTACGGCGGCACCCAGCCCTGCAGGATCCTCGAGCCGCAGGTCGTCGGCAGGCCCTGCGGTGGCCATGACGTCCTTGACGGCGATCGGCACGCCCGCCATCGCGTGCAGGGGCTCCCCAGCGGCTCGGCGCCGGTCGACCGCGTCGGCCTGGGCGAGAGCGCCCTCGGCGTCGACGTGCAGGTAGGAGTGCACGTCGGCGTCGACGGCGGCGGTGCGGTCGAGGTGGGCCTGGGCCACCTCGCGCGCCGACACGCTCCCCTGCGCGAGGAGGTCGGCGAGCTCGGCGGCGGTGGACCGGGTGAGGTCGGTGGTCACGTCGTGGCTTCCTGTGGGTGCGGGGCCGGGTGAGGTTCGGTGGGATGCCGGGTGGCCGGCATCCGGCCAAGCGCTGCGCGGCGATCGGGGTCAGTCTTCGTCAAGGATGCGAGGCACGGCGAAGCGCTGCTGCTCTGACTCGGGCGCCCCGGAGAGCGCGGCCTCCGGGGTGAGCGAGGGGCGCACGACGTCGGGGCGGGTCACGTTGACGATCGGCATCGGGTGGCTCATCGGCTCGACGTCGGCGATCGGCGCCTGCTGGACCGTCGCGACGGCCTCGAGGATCACGGCGAGCTCGCCCACCATCTTGTCGAGCTCGGCGTCGGAGAGGTCGATGCGGGCGAGACCGGCGAGGTGCGCCACGTCGTCACGGGTGAGGTCGGCCATGCGGGTCAGTCTATGGGCCTGCTCGAGGCCCGCCCGCGGCGGCCGTGGTTAGGGTTGGCGCCATGGTGGGTACCCCTGGGCCGGACGGTTACGGCGACATCGACGCGCAGGTCGCGCAGGCGCACGAGCGCGCCGACCGGGCCGGCGCCTGGGCCGCCGCGATGGAGCAGATCACCGGGCGCGGCACGGCGCTGCGCGGCGGCGTCACCGTCGAGGTCGACCTGGGCGGCACCGTCGTGGGGCTCGGTGTCAGCGACGCCGCCGCCGCGCACGGCGGGCAGTCCGTGGCGCACGCGATCCGCGAGGCACACGCGCAGGCCCAGCGCTCGGTGCGTGAGCAGGCCGAGCGCTCGACCTCTGCCACGTGGGGCGCGGGGTCGGCGACGGTCGCGGCGGTGACGGCAGAGGTCGACGCGCTCAACCCGGCCGGGAGCGGTTCCGGACCCGACGACGACCGACCTGCGACGACGGGTGGTGCCTGGTGAGCTCCTCGTGGGACGGCGGCGCCTTCGACGCGCCGGGGCAGGGCGAGCTCGACCGGCTGGCGGCCCGGGCGCGAGCCGCGTTGCAGTGGCGGCATGGCGTCGAGCAGCTGCGCGGTGAGGGTGAGGCCGACGGCGTACGGGTGAGCGTGACGGGGACGGGAGCCCTGGTCGACCTCGACATCCCCACGGCGGCCTGCACCGACGGCGGCGCGGCGCTGGCCGGGCGAGTCGTCGAGGCCTTGGGCCGGGCGCGTGCGGACGTGGCGCGGGCGGTCGAGCGGTCCGCGGCGGACGTGTTCGGCGACGACTCCGAGGAGGTGCGCTCGGTGAGCCGGTCGTGGCAGGAGGGCGCCCGGCGCCGGGCCACGGTGCTCGGGGCGGACGGCTCGGGTGAGCCGGGTCGCGGCGACGACGGACCGCCGCCGAGCAGCGCACCGGGCGGGCCGGCATCCCACGGTCAGTGGTGAGCCACCGCCGCACCCCGCAGTCGGGTGCTCAGGTGGTTGCCCGGGCAGCCACCTGAGCACCCGACTCGGGAGGAGTGGGCGACGGGGTCACCACGAGTGGCTGAGCAGGCGGGCCCAGCCGAGGACCAGGTACGCCATCGCGAAGGTGAGCAGCGCGCTCATCAGCACCCAGAACCCCCAACGGATGGTCAACCCCGCGGTGGAGCCCTCGGTGTCGGAGCGCATCGCCGACCACCAGTGGTTGTCGGCCAGCGGGCCGTAGCCGCCCGCGGCGTCGGGCAGGAACGGCAGCCACCAGTTGCCGGCCGACCGGGAGCGCAGCGCCTCGCTGACCACGGGCCGCACGATGATGCCGATCGCCAGCACCGCGATCCCCACGATGCCCAGCGTCACGAGCACCAGGAAGAGGCGTATCCCCCACTGCATCCGTTCGTCATCCCCTCGTCGACGGCTTTGCTCCGCACGACTCTAACCGCCTCTGGCACACCGATGGACATGGGGAGCGCTCCCCATGTCGTCACCGGCGCCACCGACATAGGCTGTCCGCCGGGCGGCCGACCACCGATCGCCGGGGAGGAGCTTGACGTGCGCGACATCGAGGTGAGCCCGGGCGGCATCCGGTCCCACGCGTCCACGCTGTCCGGCATCGAGGGCCGGGTCGGGGATGCCGCGGCCGCGGCCGACACCACGCTCGACGCCTCGGCCTTCGGCATCGTCAACGGCTTCCTGGCCGCGACCGCCGGCCTGCTCGGGGGCTCCCTCGAGACGGCCATCCGCAGCGAGGCCGACAGCCTCGGCGAGACGGTCGCGACCCTGCGCCAGATGGCCAGGAACCACGAGACCACCGACGACAACGCGTCGGCCACGATCGTGACGGCCGGCTCGTGACCGGCCTCGTCGTCGAGCCGGAGGAGCGCTCCTGGCACTCGGGCACCGGGCTGCTCGACTCCGGCACGTCGCTGTGCGAGTCGATCGGCAACCAGGACTGGGTCGCCGCGGCCCTGTCCGGTGTGGCCGTCGGCTTCGACGCCGTCGCCACCTACAGCGACCCGCTGGGCAGCCTCTTCGCCGCGGGCATCGGCTGGATCATCGACCACCTCGACCCGATCAAGAGCTGGTTCGACGACCTCACCGGCAACCCCGAGGCCGTCGCGGCCTTCGCCGGAACCTGGCTGAACGTCTCGACCTCGGTCGGCATCGCGCGCTACGACTTCGAGCGCGACGCCGAGCAGAAGCTCGGCGAGATGAAGGGCACCGACGTCGACGCGTACCGCGAGCACGTCGACACCGAGGTGCAGAAGCTGCAGCTGCTCACCTACGCGACCCGGGCGATGTCGATGGGCCTGGAAGGTGCGGCCGTCATCGTGCAGTTCGTGCACGGCCTGCTGCGCGACGCCCTGGCCAAGATCGCCGGCTCGATCTGCAGCTACGCCGCCGAGCTCCTCTTCACCCTGGGGGCCGCGACCCCCCTCGTCATCCACCAGGCGACGAGCCGGGTGTCGGCCCTGGTGGCCGAGATCGGCCCGAAGATCAGCGGGCTGAAGACCTCGGTGACCGACCTCGACAGCCTGATGCACCAGCTGCGCGACATCCTCAACGACATCCCGCGCTTCCTGGGCGACCGCTACTCGGTGCCCAACCACCCGGGACTGCGCTGGAGCAACGTGCTCGACGACCCGGCGCACCTGCTGCAGGGCATGTCGGTCGGCGACGCGATCCGGCTGCTCGACCTCAAGCCGCAGTACCAGCAGCTGCTGCGCAGCGACCCCGCACTGTGGGACAAGGCTGTCTCGGACGCGCTGCGCGAGGGCATCCCCTCCAACGCGACCGATGCCGCCAAGGTGCTCGAGGACGCCATCCGTCGTCAGGTCGACGGCCACCCCTGACGCTCGGCCGGTGACGGTCAGGGCCCGGCGGCGGGCTGGAAGGATGGGCCGGTGCTCACCGACACCGCGACGACCCAGGCCGTCCTCGACGTCATCGGTGTCTTCGTGTTCGCGCTGTCCGGGGCGGTCGTGGCGGTACGCCGTGGCCTGGACCTGTTCGGCGTGCTGGTGCTGGCATGGGTCGCCGGGCTCGGCGGCGGCATCATCCGCGACCTCTTCCTCGGCATCACGCCGCCGGTCGCGGTCAGCGACTGGCAGCTGCTCGCCGCCGCGGTCGCGGCCGCGCTGCTCGTCTTCCTCCTCCACGGCCGATGGGAGCAGCTCGCCGACCGCACGCCCGACGTGCGCTGGCGGCGCCTGCCGTACGCCGTGCGCCTCCTCGACGCCGGCGGTCTCGCCCTCTTCGCCGTGAACGGTGCGCTCGTGGCCCTGAGCATGGATGCCGGGGGGCTCGCCGCCACGCTGATCGGCGGCATCACCGCGGTGGGTGGGGGCGTGATGCGCGACGTGCTCGCCGGGCGGGTGCCCGAGGTGCTGCAGCGCGAGCTCTACGCCCTGCCGGCCCTGTTCGGCGCGGCGCTCGTCGTGCTGGCGGACCACCTCGGCATCACGTCACGCCTGACCATCTGGGGGTCGGTGCTCCTGGTGTTCTCGATCCGGGTGCTGGCGGTGCGGCTCGACCTCAACGCGCCACGAGCGCTGCGGACCGGCCGCGACTGAGCCGACCGGCTCGAGCGAGCCGCGGCACGGCATCCGGCTCGGTGGTGGCGGCGTCGCGCGTCAGTCGGGACTGCCGGTCTCGAGGAGGCGGCGGAAGCCAGCCTCGTCGAGGATGGTGAGCCCGAGCTCGCGGGCCTTGTCCTCCTTGCTGCCGGCGTTCTCGCCGACGACGACGTAGTCGGTCTTCTTCGACACCGACCCGCTGGCCTTGCCCCCACGGGCGAGGATGGCCTCCTTGGTCTCGTCGCGCGAGAAGCCTTCGAGGGAGCCGGTGACGACGACGGTGAGCCCGGCGATGGTCTGCTCGACGGACTCGTCGCGATCGTCGACCATCCGCACGCCGTCGGCGGCCCAGCGGTCGACGATGGCGAGGTGCCACTCGTTGCCCGGCTTGTCGAACCAGTCGCGCACCGACTCGGCGATGACCGGGCCGACGCCCTCGACACCGGACAGCTCCTCGACCGACGCCTCGCGGACGCGGGCCAGGTCGCCGAAGTGCTGGGCCAGGGCTCGCGCCGCCGTGGGCCCGACGTGCCGGATCGACAGCGCGACGATGACGCGCCACAGCGGCTGCTGCTTGGCGGACTCGAGGTTGGCGACGAGCTTGTGCCCGTTGGCCGAGAGCACCCGGCCGTCGACCACGGCGTCCTCGGGGTCGGTCTTCTTCGCCGCGCGCGTGTAGAGGGGCACCCTGGCGATGTCGGCCGCGGTGAGCTCGAAGAGGGTCGACTCGTCGTCGAGCACGCCGGACTCGAGCAGCGCGATCGAGCCCTCCCAGCCCAGCGCCTCGATGTCGAAGGCGCCGCGTGAGGCGAGGCCGAAGAGCCGCTCGCGCAGCTGGCTCGGGCAGGCCCGGGCGTTGGGGCAGCGGATGTCCTTGTCGCCCTCCTTCTCGTAGGCGAGCTCGGTGCCGCACGAGGGGCAGTGCGTGGGCATCTCGAAGGCGCGCTCGGTGCCGTCGCGCAGGTCGACGACCGGCCCGAGGATCTCGGGGATGACGTCGCCGGCCTTGCGCAGCACGACGGTGTCACCGATGAGCACGCCCTTGCGCACGACCTCGTGCGCGTTGTGCAGGGTGGCCATCGACACCGTGGACCCGGCGACGGTGACCGGCTCCATCACCCCGAACGGCGTGACCCGGCCGGTGCGGCCCACGTTGACCTGGATGTCGAGGAGTCTGGTGTTGACCTCCTCCGGCGGGTACTTGAAGGCGATCGCCCAGCGCGGGGCGCGTGAGGTGGCACCGAGCTGGCGCTGCACGACGACCTCGTCGACCTTGACGACGACGCCGTCGATCTCGTGCTCGACGCTGTGCCGCTGGTCGCCGAAGTGGTCGACGAAGCCCTGCACGTCGGCGATGGCGTCGAGGACGCGGTAGTGGCTGCTGACCGGCAACCCCCACGCCTTGAGCAGGTCGTACGCCTGGCTCTGCCGCTCGATGTCGAAGCCGCGGCGGGCGCCGATGCCGTGCACCAGCATCCGCAGCGGTCGGGTGGCGGTGACGCGAGGGTCCTTCTGGCGCAATGACCCTGCTGCCGCGTTGCGGGGGTTGGCGAACGGCGCCTTCCCGGCCTCGACGAGGCTGGCGTTGAGGTCTCCGAAGGCCTCGATCGGGAAGAACACCTCGCCGCGCACCTCGACGAGCGCGGGGACGTCGTCGCCGTGCAGCTCGGTCGGGACCCCCTCGATGGTGCGCACGTTCAGGGTGACGTCCTCACCGGTGCGACCGTCGCCGCGGGTCAGGGCCCGGGTGAGCCGCCCGTCCTCGTAGAGCAGGTTGATGGCGAGGCCGTCGATCTTGAGCTCGCAGAGGTAGTGGTGCCTGGCGCCGCCGGCGTCGCGCTCGACCCGCGCCGCCCAGGCGGTGAGCTCGCCGGGGCTGAACGCGTTGTCCAGGCTCAGCATCCGCTCGAGGTGGTCGACCGCGGTGAAGTCGGTGGAGAAGATCGCGCCACCGACCTGCTGCGTCGGGCTGTCGGGGGTGCGCAGGCTCGGGTGCTCGTCCTCGAGCGCGTTGAGCCGGCGCATCAGGAGGTCGTACTCGCCGTCGCTGATCGTCGGGGCGTCCCTGACGTGGTAGGCGAACTGGTGGCCCCGCGCCTCCTCGGCGAGGGTCTCCCACTCGTGCCGGACCTCGTCGGGCACGACGTCGCTGGGCTGCTGCGCGGCGGGGTCGGTCGGCGTCTCGCTCACCCGCCCATCCTGCCGCAGCGCACCGACAGTCAGGCCGATTCCCGCGCGCCTCGCGAGCAGCACGTCGCGGGTCACCTCGAGCTGGCCGAGGTGCTGGACGAGCTCCTCGTAGACGTGCAGCAGCACCTCGCCCTGGGTGGCCTCGGAGGTCGACCCGTCCATGTGCCGCTCCGGGTCGGCCGGAAGCTCGCGCGGGGAGGCCGCGCGGGCGTCCTCGTGCAGCCCGGCCCGGGTCTGCTCGATGAGCGCGAGCGCCTCCTCGACGGTGCCCGTGGCGGTGAACTCTGCGTCGCGGTCCCGCGGCACGCGGATGCCGCGGTTGACGGTGCGTCCCCACCGGGCCGCCATCCCCGCGATGTGGGCGACCAGCGCGAACGCCGAGTTCGCGCCGGGCACGCCGTCGAGGCGGGCGTTGACCAGGTCGTCGCCCAGCCGGGTGACGCTCGCGGCAAACGCGTCGAGGGCGCGGTCGCAGTGGTCCAGGTACGCGTCGACGGTGATCATCGGCTCACCGTAGCCACCAGCAGGCGGCCTCACACCCTTGGCAGGTCCAGCCGTCGGTGCCACTCTCGATGGATGGCCGCCAAACCCCCGCCAGAGGGAGTCACCACGACCGAGCTGCTGCGCTGGGTGTTCGACCGGTTGAACGACCACGACGTCGAGTCGCTGCGACGCTTCTGGATGCCCGAGACAGTCGAGTACTTCCCGGACGCGACGTGCCACGGTGGCGCGGTGGTGACGAACACCGTCGTGTTCGACCACGATGTCGTTCGCGCGCCAGGTGGGCCTGCTGCCGGCGGACCGCTCGGCCGCCGACCGCGCACTCAAGGCGGCCTTCAACGCGCGCACTCGCCTTCTCGTCGCCGCACGGCGACGGCTGCGTCGCCAGACGGACGCCCGGTCCCACCAGCGACGCTGACGAGCGGTCAGGTGGCCAGCCACTCCGTCGCCGCGGCGACCAGCGCGTCGACACCGACCCGCAGGGTCGGGTCCTCCACCGGCGCGAACTGCGGTGAGTGGTTCGACGGGAGCCCGGCGACCACCCGCCTCAGCTGCTCGGCCGTCGAGGCGCCGCCGAAGGCCGTGGGGTCGGCGCCACCGAGCAGCCAGTAGACGAGCGGCGCCCCGGCGGCCGCTGCGAGGACACCGACGTCCTCACTGCCGGTCACCGGCCCCGGGTCGACCACCCGCCCGGAACCCACGACCGACTCGAGCGCACCTCGGGTGCGCACCACGGCATCCGGGTCGTTGACCACCGCTGGCGTCGGCTCGAACAGCTCGATGTCGGGTGGCCGTCGTGCGCGCGACGCCGTGGACTCGGCCCGCACCACACGCCCGATGGCGTCGAGCAGGTGGTCGCGCACGGCCTCGCTCGTAGCTGCGGATGTTGAGCAGCAGCTCGGCGTCGTCGGGGATGATGTTCGCCTTGGTGCCGGCGTTCACGGCGCCCACCGTGAGGACGGCGGTGTCGGTGCCGGCCACCTCGCGCGACACCAGGGTCTGCAGCCGCATGATCGTGGCCGCGGCCATGACGACCGGGTCGACCGTCGCCTCGGGTCGCGACCCGTGCCCGCCGGCGCCGTGCAGCGTCACCTTCATCGAGTCGGATGCCGCGAAGGCGGGTCCGCTGCGCGAGACCGAGCGTGCCCGCGGGGATCGGGGCGACGTGCTGGCCGAGCACCACGTCCGGGCGTGGAACCCGCGTGAAGAGGTCGTCGTCGACCATCGCCTGCGCCCCGCGCCCGGTCTCCTCGGCGGGCTGGAAGAGACAGACCAGCGTGCCCGACCAGGAGTCGCGGCGCGGTCGACAGGCGCTCGGCCGCGCCGAGCAGGCAGGTGACGTGCACGTCGTGGCCACAGGCGTGCATGACGCCCTCGACCTCGGCTGGCGTGGGCCAGTCCGGTCGCCTCGGTGACCGGCAGGGCGTCCATGTCCGCCCGCAGCAGCACCGTGGGTCCCGCCCCGTTGGGCAGGATGCCGACCACCCCCGTTCCGCCCACGCCCTCGACGACGTCGTGGCCCAGCTCGCGCAGCCGGGTCGCCACGATGCCAGCGGTGCGGTGCTCCTGACCCGACAGCTCGGGGTGGGCGTGCAGGTCGCGGTAGAGCGTGGTGAGCCGGGCCAGGAGGTCGTCGTCCATGTGCGCAACCTAGCGCCGGCCCGGTTACTCGCGGTGGGCCACGACGTTGACGACCGTGCCGTCCGGAGCCCGCACGTGGAAGCGCCGCACCCCCCATTCCTCCGTGGTCAACGGGTGGGTGATCTCGAGGCCGCGGTCCTGCGCCTCGCGGTACGCGGCGTCGACGTCGTCGGTGTGGACGGAGATGGCCGAGTCGTGCGGGGCGGTCGCGTCACCCGTCACGAGCTGGACGTGGGCGCCCGTCTCGGGGTCGGTGTAGCGAGCCACCCAGCCCAGGTTGAACTCCTCGGTGCTCAGCCCGAGATAGTCCGTGTAGAACCCCTTGGCGGCCTCGATGTCGGCCACCGGGAGGTTGGTCGTGATCCGGACGACGTGCACGTGGTCCCCTTTCGCGGTGCGTCCCTCGATGCTCGTCGGCCGGGTGCCGTGTGTCCACCGATGCCGAGTGCGGCTCAGACCGGCGCGGGAAGCACGGCGATGTGCGCCGCGAGAATCCGCCAACCCAGGCGGTCGTCGTGCACCCAGGTGCGCGTGTAGCGCAGCCGAGCCGACATCGGCTGCCCGTCGAAGGTCCCGGACACCGTGCCGGTGAAGAACGTGACACCGGTGCTCCCGGCGACGACCACCTCGACGTGCTCCTCGACCAGCTCGGAGACGACCGACGAGCCCGAGCGATGGGCAGCCAGGTCGTCGTCCTTGGTGAACCGCGCGCCGTCCGGGCCGATCGCGACCAACTGGTCATCGAGGAGACGGTCGAGCGCAACGACGTCGCTCGCGAGCTGGGCGGTCTGCAGCCGTCGCTCGGCACGCAACAGGCCCTCGGTGCTGCGGCTCTTGAGCACGGCATCCTCCCCCTGGGTCCGCCCGGTTCGACGACGGACCCAGCGTACGCACGTCATGTCCACCCGATCCACGGTCGATCCCGCGGGCCGCCGCGAGCCGGCAGCGACCCGGAAGTTCGTCGACGGTGAACAATCGAGCATGCCCCGACAGCTCGAAGACGTCGCCTGGCCGGTGCCCACGGCGCGGTTGACGCTGCGACGGGCTCGGGTCGCCGACGCGGATGCCGTCCTGTCCTGTCGCCGCCAGCCCTCGGTCTCCGAGTGGGCTCGGTCCCCCACCGGAGGACTTCCACGAACGGTTCGCCGCACCCGAGAGACTCGACCTGCTGCTGATCATCGAGCGGGACGGCGTGGCCATCGGCGACCTCATGATCAAGATCGGGGACACCTGGGCCCCTGCGACGATGCAGGCGCAGGCCCGTGGGGTGCAGGCCGAGCTCGGGTGGTCACTGAGACCGGAGGAGACCGGAAAGGGCTACGCGACCGAGGCCGTCGAGGCGGCCCTGCGGATCTGCTTCGCGGACCTGGGCCTGCGCCGGGTGACGGCGAGCTGCTTCGCCGCCAACACCGCCTCCTACCGGCTGATGGAGCGCGTCGGCATGCGACGAGAGGCGTCGACGGTGCAGGACGCACTGCATCCTTCTGGGGAGTGGATGGACGGCTGCAGCTACGCGTTGCTGGCGGACGAGTGGCGGCGCCGCTACTCGTGACACAGGCATCGGTCGCACCCAGCTCGAGCAGCTGGCACGACAGCGCCGGCGACGAGGTCAGGAGCCGAGAGCGGTGAAGTAGTCACGAGCCACGCCCTTGGGCACCACCATCGTCCAGGCGTCGGTGACCAGCTCGGTCATCTCGTCGACGTCGAGCAGCGCCGTCCTGACCTCGACCCAGTTGAACCGCAGGTCGGCTGCGGGCGGGAGCAGGAACCTGCCCGGATCACTCGCCACCAGCGCCGCACGCTCCTCCTTCGGGAAGGCGAAGCCCATCAGCTCCTCGTCCCGGGAGAAGGCCACGTAGACCAGCTGCTTGACCCGGAACTTCACCCGATCGTGGATCAGGTGCTCGGAGGTGCGCGGCAGCCCCAGGGCCACCCGTCGTACCTCGTCGACCGTCACCATGACCGAGCAGTCTGGCAGAGGCCACCGACAGGCCGGACGCGGCCGCGTCGGGCGCAGGAGCGGGACACCGGCTCACGGCATCCGGCATCGGGTCGGTGGATTGCGGCGGGATCGGCCCACCTGACAGCATCGACCGATGCTGCGAGGTGGAGCACGGGGTCTGGGTCCGGCCGAGCGTCGGTCTGGAGCAACGTCATCGCGGTGCGTGGGGAGGACGGGCTGGTCCTGGTCGATCCCGGCATCGCCGTGGCCGAGCTGGACGAGCTCGCCGACGAGGTGGAGCGGTTAGGCCTTCTGGCCCGCAGCTACAGCAGTGGCACGCGTGAGCCCGCTGCGCGGACCGCAGGGAGCAGGGCGGAGCCGTGAAGGTCCTGATCTCGGCCGACATGGAAGGCGTCACCGGGGTGACGTGTCCGGACGACTGCGAGCCCGGGCACTCCCGGTGGGACCGGTGTCGCGGGCTGCTCACGGGTGACGTGAACGCTGCCGTCGCCGGCTTCGCCGACGCCGGCGCCCAGGAGATCATCGTCAACGAGGCGCACGCGGACATGCGCAACCTGCTGATCGACCAGCTCGATCCACGGGCCACGCTGCTCATCGGCACGCACAAGCCGCTGGGGATGATGGAGGGCATCGACCGCTCCCCCGACCTGGTCGCCTTCGTCGGGTACCACACCGGCGCCGGCGAGCCGGGAGTGCTGGCCCACACCTACCTACCGAACTCGATCACCTCGGTGCGGGTCAACGGCGAGATGGCCTCCGAGGGCCGGATGAACGCGATGCTCGCTGCGGAGTACGGCGTGCCGGTGGCGCTCGTGACGGGTGACGACCTCACGTGCGCTGACGCTGCGACGTACGCCCCGACTGCCGTCGGCGTGGCCGTGAAGACGTGTATCGACCGGTACGCCGCCATCTGCCTCCCTCCGGCGGTGAGCGCCAGCCGGATCACCGAGGGTGCCCGCCTCGCCGGCGGCCGAACGCATTCGCTGACCAGCACCGGTCGCCCCGTACACGTACGAGGTCAGGTTCGACGCGACCCATCTGGCCGCCTTGGCGACCTACGTCCCGGGTGTCGAACCCATCGGCCCGCGGACGGTCCGCTTCACCCTTGCGACCATGTACGAGGCGATTCGCTGCTTCCGTGCGGTCACCCGGGTCGTCGGTACCGGGATCGAGCCCGTGTACGGCTGACCCGGTCTGCGCCGAGTCACCGACGAGCGGCCGTGCCACTCGCCGCTCACGTCCTGGCATGGCCATTGGCGCCGCCACGTCGGTCCGCGGTAGGACCGGATGTCCCAGGACTGCCAAACGCGCAGAATGCTGCGCCTCTGGCATCCAGAATGCAGCGCCTCGGGCATCCAGAATGCAGCGCCTCTGGCATCACTGGGGCGGCGCCCGTCAGCACGGGGGAACCGGTGCCATGAGCCCGGCTTCTTCCACCCGTGAGCTTCAGTCCGTCGAAGGGGTCTCGGCGACGCAGATGACTCCCGTGTTGCCGTCCTGGTCGGCGATCACGGTGAGCGACGGAGCGTCGCTGTCATCGACGACGGTCCCGCCCGCGGCGACGGCGGCGGCGACTCGTTGCTCGGCCACCTCGTGCGCCACGTAGACCTCGACGTGGAACCGCTGACGCGGGGCCGGGTCCTCGTCGGCGTCCCCGAACCACAGGTTCGGCACGCGTCCCGTGGCGTCCCGGATCTCGTCGCTGGGGGACCCGTGGCCCTGGGCCTCGGCGTTCCCGGTCAGCAGGGCGGCCCACACCGGGGCGATGGTCGCGGAGTGCGCCGTGTCGAGGCCGAGCTCGACGACGCTGACCGACGCCGGGTCGGCGTGGACCTCGTGGTCGGCGGCGATCTCGGTGATCCGTCGGGCGAGGTCGACGTCCTGCTGGGTCGGCCATTGGACGACGTACTCGGTGCCGTCGTCGTCGCGGTAGATCGCGTCGTCGGTGACCAGCTTGAGGTCGACGTGGCCGTTGCCGATCGACACGCTCGGGTGGTGACCGAGCACGTCGCCCGCCTCGCCCACCGCGGCGACGAACCGTGCGCCGGTGCCGAAGTCGTCGACCAGGTAGCGGGCATGCAGTCCCTGGGCCAGCTTGCGCCAGTCGGTCAGCTCGGCCGCGGCGATCTCCTCGCCCTTCAGCATGTCCATGCCGGGGACACTATCGGCGGTTCAGCTGCGGCCGCAGCGCTCGCGCACGGCTTCGCCCGTTCTCGTTCTGGTCGCGCGAGGTCGAGGGGCCGTCCTGCGCAGCGGCTTGGGTCAGGCAGCCACCACCCGACCGTGGACCCCAGAACAGCACCCGCGAACTCGCACGATGATTCTCTGGCGCGGCGACGGCATCCCGGGACAGGATGGGGCCGCCGCCACCGACGCCGGACCCACAGGAGCCACCGATGACCAACCTCGCGACCAACCTCGTGACGACCGCCTCGGACCACCCGGAGCAGGCCGCGCTCCGGGTCAACGGCCAGGGTGTCTCCTACGCCCAGCTCCACGGCATGGCCGCCAAGGTGGCAGGAGCCTTGCGCGCCAACGGGATCGAGCCCGGTGACCGGGTGGCGGTGATCCTGCCGAACGTACCGGCGTTCCCCGTCGTCTACTGGGGCATCCTCCTGGCCGGCGGCATCGTCGTGCCGATGAACCCGCTGCTCAAGGCCGGCGAGATCGACTACTTCTTCAGCGACTCCGGCGCGAAGATCGCCTTCGTCTGGCCCGACTTCGTGCCCGAGGCCACCAAGGGCGCCGCGAACAGCGGCACCAGGATCATCGAGTGCGGCCCGATGGGCCCGGCCGAGGGCACCCTCGAGGGCGGCGACCCCATCGCGGTGCCCCACGAGCGTGCCGACGACGACACGGCGATCATCCTCTACACCTCCGGCACCACCGGCCGGCCCAAGGGCGCCGAGCTGCACGCACCTCAACATCCACCTCAACGCCCTGCGCTCGGGCACCGTGATCCAGCAGATCCTCCCCGAGGACGTCGTCATGGGGTGCCTGCCGCTGTTCCACGTCTTCGGCCTGGTGGTCGGGCTCAACGCCGCCACGATCGCGGGCGCGAGCCTCGCCCTCATCCCCCGCTTCGACCCCGCCGCGGCCATCGAGGTCATCGAGAAGGAGCGGGTCACGATCATGCAGGGGGTGCCGACGATGTACGCCGCCATCCTCAACCACCCGCAGTCCGACGGCATGGACGCCTCGTCGCTGCGCGTCTGCGCCTCCGGCGGGTCCGCGATGCCGCTCGAGGTCATGCGCTCCTTCGAGGACAAGTTCGGCTGCATCATCCTCGAGGGCTACGGGCTGTCCGAGACCTCGCCGGTCGCGTCGTTCAACATGCCCGACCGCGAGCGCAAGCCCGGCACCATCGGCGTCGCGATCCCCGGCTGCGAGATGAAGTGCGTCGACCTCGACGGCAACGAGGTGCCGGTCGGTGAGGTCGGCGAGATCGCCATCCGCGGCGACAACGTGATGAAGGGGTACTGGGGCAAGCCGGAGGCGACCGCCGAGGCCATCCCCGACGGCTGGTTCCGCACCGGCGACCTCGCCACGATGGACGACGAGGGCTACTTCACCATCGTCGACCGCAAGAAGGACATGATCCTGCGCGGCGGCATGAACGTGTACCCGCGCGAGGTCGAGGAGGTCATCTACACCCACCCCGACGTCGTCGAGGTCGCGGTGGTCGGCATGCCCGACGAGCTGATGGGTGAGCAGGTCGGCGCCGCCGTTGCCCTGCGCGAGGGCGCGACCGCGACGCCCGAGGACATCATCGAGTACACCAAGGAGCGGATCGCCGCGTACAAGTACCCCCGCAAGGTGTGGGTCGTGCCGGAGCTGCCCAAGGGCCCGACCGGCAAGATCCTGCGCCGCGAGGTGCACGCCCCCGCCGAGGGGTGAGCGGCTCGCCACCCGCCCGGATGCCGTCCGCCTCCGTCGCGTCCGACGCTCCCCACGAGCGTCCCGCCGGCTTCTGGGCCACAGCTGGGGTGGTGCTGCTCGGCGTGTGGTCGGCACTGTTCGCCGTCGCCGTCGCCCTGTGGGTCCACCTCGCCTTCCTCGCCGGGTCCACCACGGCCGACCGCGGCCTGGTGCGGCTCGCCGGCGCACCGCTCGTGCTCGTGGCCGTGGGTCTGCTGTGGTGGGCCTGGTGGTCGGCGCGGGCCCTGCGCCGTGGCCGCCGTGAGGGCTGGACCCTCCTGCTCGTGCTCGGGGGCGTCGCGGTGATGCAGGCGGTGCTGACCGCGCAGGCGGTGCTCGCCTCGTCCGGCAGCAGCGGTGCCGGGGGCAGGGCCGGCTCGGGGCCGCCGCCCGAGGTCGCCGCCGGCCTCCTGGCGGCCATCGGGCTGGGGCTGGTGTCGCTGACCGTCGCCGTTCCTGGCGCGCCGCGCCTGGGCCGCCGCCGACACGGCAGGGCCGGGCCCGACCGAGGACTGACGACCGCGGGTCCCCGGAGCCGACGGCCCGCAGCCGAGGGCCCAGCCCTCTCCGCCGACCCCGCCGCACCGGTCACCGAGGGGCGTCGACCGCTTCCTCGTGCTCGCGGCTGACGACCGCCTCGGGAGCGCGCGGCTTGCGGTTGATGACCCAGGCCGCACCCAGCACGATGACGAAGCCGACGATCTGCCAGGGGCCGAGGTGCTCGCCCAGCACGACCACGCCGAGCACCACCGACACCACGGGGATCAGGTAGGTGATGGTCGACCCGATGACCGGGCCGGCGCCGCGGACCACGTCGAACTGCAGCATGTAGGCGAAACCCGTTCCGACCAGGCCGAGCACGAGCACGCAGACCAGCGGCAGCCAGAACCACGTGCCGGAGTCGGGCGCGTCGTAGGACCACACCGCCGCCAGGCCCTCCGGCTGCAGCGCGGCCCAGCCGAGCACCACCGGCACCATCAGCACGAGCGCCGTGAGCAGGGTCGCCGCAGGTTGCGAGAGCCCGCCGAGGTCGACGCCGCTGAGGAAGCGCCGGTTGTAGGTCCACCCGATGCCGTAGCTGGCCCCACCGGCCAGCGCCATCGAGAAGCCGATGAGGTCGGGCCGGTCGACCGAGGTCCACGGCTGCATGATCGTGACGACGCCGAGGAAGCCCACCCCGACGGCGACCAGCCGCCGACCGGTGACCCGCTCACCGGGCAGGATCGCCATGGTGGCGAGCACGGTCGCGATCGGGGTTGCGGCGTTGCCGATGCCGGCCAGCGCCGAGCTGATCCTGGTCTCGGACAACGCGAAGAGCGTGAACGGAAGAGCCCCGAGGAAGAACCCGCAGACGAACAGGTGCCCCCACACCCCACGACCGGTCGGCAGCCGACCGCCTCGCGCCAGCAGGAGGATGCTGATGACCGCGGCTCCCGACAGGATCCGCAGCGCGGAGATCTGCACGGCCGACATCGACTCGAGGCCGACCTTCATCAACAGGAAGCTCGAGCCCCAGATCAGCACGAGGGCGAGGTACTTCACCTGCCAGGGCACGCGGGGCTGCTGCGTCATGACGTCATGTCCTCTCCGAGGCGGCGCGCCGTGTCGAGCGCCGTACGGAGAACGTTGCGGGCCCCCTCGGGTGTGAGCCCGGCCAGCCCGCAGGTGGGCGAGACGACCAGCCCGCGCAGCGCCTCGCTGCCCAGGCCCGAGCGCTCGAACCCCTCGAGGACGAGCGCGCGGGCCCCCGCGTCGGTGCCCGAACCGTCGGTGGGCAGACAGCCGGCCCAGATGCCGGTGCCGGCGTCGAGCGTGGCCGCCACCGACTCCCAGCGGGCCGGGGTCGCGGCCGTCAGGTCGATCGCCAGCGCACCGGCACCGGTGGCGCGCAGCAGCGGCAGCGGCGCCGAGGAGGAACAGCAGTGCACGACCGTCGGGCCGCCGTGGGCGGCGAGCACGGTCTCGACCCCGCGCATCACGAGGTGCGGTTCGACGGCTCGCACCCGGCCGAAGCCGGACGACGTGGGCAGCGACCCCTCGAGCACCGCGGGCAGCGACGGCTCGTCGAGCTGGAGCACGACCTCGGCACCCGGCACCAGCCGTCGCACGTCGGCGACGTACCCCTGCACCCCGTCGGCGAGCGACGCGACCAGGTCGGCCACCGCGCCGGGGTCTGCGACGACCCGCTCACCGCGGTTGAGCCGCAGGGATGCCGCGAGCGTCCAGGGACCGGCGACCTGCACCTTGAGCGGACCGACGTAGCCCTCGTAGGCCTCGGCGAGCTCGTCGAGGTCCTCGCGGTGCAGGGCCGCCGTGCGCGACGAGTCGAGGCCGGGCCGGTCGACGAAGCGCCACCCGCTCGGCTGGAGGTCGACGTGGAGGTCGACGAGCAGTCCGGCGGCGCGCCCGATGATCTCGGCTCCGGGGCCCCGTGCCGGTGTCTCAGGGCAGTGCGGCAGCCCCACGCCCTCGCCGTCGACGAGGAGGTCGCGCACCGTGCGCACCGCCTCGCGTGACGACCTGCCCGGCCACGACCCGATGCCGGTCGCGCGCACCGGCGCGCCGTCCCCCTCCGTCGCCCCGACCTCGGCCGGCCCGACGCCCGTCACGACGACCACCGCTCGACCAGGGCGGTCACCGACGCGGGCACCGGGGTGCCGGCCTCGGCCGCCCAGGCCGAGGGCTCAGGGGCTCCTGCCACCACGCGGAACGGCACGACACCTGACCAGGCGTCGGTCTCCTCCTCGGGCACCGAGGGGCCGCCGGAGCGCTCCTTGAGCAGCCACCGGCCCTCGACGATGGGCAGCTCCATCGCGAGCGTCGCGACCTCCTCGCGGCGGGTCATGGCCCGCACCTCGGCGGGCCGGCCCGGGATGAGCCGCTGCGAGATCAGCTCGAGAGCGGTGGTGCGCTCCGCGTCACCCAGGGGGGTGAGCTCGCCGTGGATCACCGCGGAGCGGTAGTTCGCCGACGACTCGAAGGTCGTGTGGGCCACCACGAGCCCGTCGACGACGGTGACGCTGAGCACCGCGGGGGCCCCGGCCGCCACCTGGCGCAGCGCGCCCGCACCGGTCGAGCCGTGCAGCAGGACGCGGTCTCCGTCGCGCGCGAAGAGCATCGGCACCACCCACGGGCGCCCGTCGACGACGGTGGACAGCGTGCCGGCGAGCACCTCGTCGAGCAGCGCGTCGAGCGCCTCACGCTCACGACGGCCTCGCTCGGCGTGCCGCCCCAGCCGCTGCGTCGGGACCGCACGGGTGACCCGGCCGGCATACCCGGGGCCGGGGCACACGGCATCCGAGACGACGCGCGTCGTGGAGGCCGGGTGGCGCACCAGGGCGTCTCCCACGCGGGTGGGCCGCGGCATCAGCGCACCGCCGCAGCTCGGGCAGCAGCGCTCGAGGTGCTCGGCGCAGCCGGCGCAGAAGGTGCACTCGAACGAGCAGACGACCGCCCCGACGCCGTCGGCGGGCAGGTCGACGTCGCAGCACTCGCACCCCGGTCGCATCTCGAGCCCGCTCACCGCGTCATCCTCTCTCGTGGCGCCGACAGCCGTCGACGCCGCTCACCACGGGCCCCCGGGCGGTCTCCCGGCTCCGGCCTGGCAGCCAGTCCACAGGACCAACTGGCCCCCGCCAAGATCCAGTAGCCATCCGGTTCGCAGGACCAGTATGGTGCTCGGATGCCGCGCACCGCCCGCTCCGTCGACCTCGCCCTCGACGTGCCGCCCGGCCCGGCACCCCTGCGCCACCGGATCGCCGACGCCGTCGTGGCCGAGCTGCGCGCCGGCCGCCTGCGACCCGGCGACGCGCTGCCGTCGACCCGCGCCCTGGCCGCGTCGCTGCACCTGTCGCGTGGGCCGGTCGTCGCCGCCTACGACGAGCTCGCCGCCGCGGGCTTCGTCGTGAGCCGGGCCGGCTCGGGCGCGGTCGTCGCCCCCGGGGCCGACCGGGCGGCGGCGGCCGGTGCCGTCACCCACGTGCACGCCCCACGAAGCGCCGACGCCGGCCCGGAACGCGGCGCGACGGAGGCGCCGCGCTGGGACCTGCGGCCCGGCCGGCCCGACACCTCGCTCGTCGACCCGGCCGCATGGCGCCGCGCCTGGCGCACGGCCGGGTCGGTGGTCCCGGGCAACGACGCCGGCGCCGGGCCACCCCACGCGCGCCTGTGCCGCGTGCTGGCCGAGCACCTCCGCCGCAGCCGAGGCGTCGCCGTCGAGCCCGACGACCTGCTCGTCGTGCCGGGGGTCGGCGCGTCCCTGCGCGCCCTCCCCGGGCCCCTCGGCCTGGTCGGCGCCACCGTTGCGCTCGAGGACCCCGGCTACGCCGAGGCGTGGACGGCCTTCGCGACCGAGGGGGTGCGAGTGGCCGCGGTACCGGTCGATGGTGACGGCCTGGACCCCGGCCTGCTCCCCCACGACGCCGCAGCCGCGTACGTCACGCCCTCCCACCAGTATCCGCTCGGTGCGCGGATGCCGGTCACCCGTCGCGTGCAGCTGCTCGAATGGGCCTCTCGCACCGGCGGCCTGGTGCTCGAGGACGACTACGACGGGGAGTTCCGGTACGACGTGTCGCCCCTTCCCGCCCTGCGCTCGCTGCCGGGGGCCGGCGAGCACGTCGTCTACATCGGCACGGCATCCAAGCTGGTGGCGCCGTCGCTGCGGGTGGCGTGGATGGCGCCGCCGAGGCGCCTGCGTGACCGGCTGCGTGTCGAGCTCGAGTCGCGCGGGCTCGTCGTGAACGAGGCGACCGGGCTGGCCCTGGCCGAGTTCGTCGCGCTCTGGCGCCCTGGCCACCCACCACGCCCGGGTCACCCGCACCTACGCCGCACGCCGAGCCGCGCTCGTCTCCGCCGTGACCCGGCACCTCCCCGCGTCGGCCCTCGAGGGCGTCGACGCCGGGTTGCACGTCGTGCTCCGCCTGCCCGACGACGTCGACGACCTCGAGGTCGTGTCGCGCCTCGCCGTGAGGGGGTTGGCCGCGAGCCCGCTGTCGGCCTACGCCGTCGAGGCGCCGGTGCGTGGCCTGGTGCTCTGCTACGCCGGGCTGCCCGAGACGCAGGCCGACCCCGCCGTCCGCGCGCTGGCCGACGTCCTCGCCCCGTCGGCCCCGATGCACCCACGATGACCGTCGATGACCGTCGAGGGACGGTGCGCTGAGGGCGGAGGCACGACCCGCGGACCTGGCCCGGCAGTGGTGCGACGAGGATCACGCCGATGGGGACGTGTTCTGGGCGACCTCGGTCGGAAGCACCCCCCGGGGGGTCACTAGAGTCGGGAACAGGTCCATCCGGTGACGGCGCCGGGACCCCCACCGGCGCCAGTCCGTGAGACCGTGCGAGAAGGCGATCCCCGTGGCCCAGCTGCTCATGACCGGGTTCCCCGGTTTCCTCGGTTCCGCCCTGCTCCCCCGGCTGCTCGCCCGCAGGCCCGGCACCGAGGCGGTCTGCCTGGTGCAGCCCCAGCACGCGGTGCTCGCGAGGTCGCGGGTCAAGGAGCTGGAGATCACCGCCCCCCACACGTTGGGCCGGATCCGGCTGGTCGAGGGTGACATCACCGCCGCCGGCCTCGGCCTGGGCCCGGTGGAGCGCGAGCGCCTCGACGACGTGCAGGAGGTGTGGCACCTGGCGGCCGTCTACGACCTGGCCGTGCCGGCCGCGATCGCGCGCCGGGTCAACGTCGGGGGCACCGGCAACGTGCTCGCCTTCTGCCGCGAGCAGCCGACCCTGCGCCGCCTGCAGTACGTCAGCACCTGTTACGTCAGCGGCCGCTTCGAGGGTGCCTTCCCCGAGGACTCCCTCGAGGTGGGTCAGGAGTTCCGCAACCACTACGAGGAGACCAAGTTCGAGGCCGAGCTGCTCGTGCGCAAGGCGATGGCCGACGGCGTACCGACCACCATCTACCGCCCCGGCATCGTCGTGGGCGACTCCGCGACCGGTGCCACCCAGAAGTACGACGGCCCCTACTTCCTCGCGACGTTCCTCGCGCGCCAGCCGGGCGTGGCCGTGGTCCCGGCCGTGGGTGACGCCGACGCCGTGCGGGTCTGCCTCGTGCCCCGCGACTTCGTCGTCGGCGCGATGGACGAGCTGTCGGTGCTCGACGTGTCCGAGGGCCAGACCTACGCCCTCGTCGACCCCGACCCGCCGACCGTGCGCGAAGTCGTGACGACCTTCGCGCGGCACCGGAAGGCCAAGGTCGTGTGGGTGCCCCTGCCTCTGCGCCCCGTGCACGCCCTCGTCGAGCACGTCCCCGGCATGGAGCGACTTCTCGGCCTGCCGGCCGAGGCCCTGGACTACTTCGCCTCCCCCACGACGTACCCGACCGACAACACGACCCGCGACCTCACGGCATCCGGGCTGACCTGCCCACCGTTCGGTGCGTACGCCGGCCGCCTGCTCGACTTCATGCAGGAGCACCCCGAGTACGACGCCAACGCGATGACCTGAGACCACCTCTGGAAGGAACCGCCCGTGGCCGCCCGAAGGAAACGACAGACGGACCCGCCCCTGCTGGTCGTGGAGATCAGCCTGGGCTCGTCCGCGCGCGACCACGACGTGGCCGTGGAGTTCCTCGGCCGACCCGTGCGGCTGGTGCGGATCGGCACCGACGGCGACCTGCGCGTCGCCGAGGAGCTCGTGCGCCGCTGGGGCAGCCTTGCCGACGCCGTCGCCGTCAACGGAGCGACGGAGGCCCAGGCCACCGGCGCGCTCGACGTCGACGCCGCCGAGGCCATCCGCCGGCTGATGTCCGCCGCCCGCGACGGCTCGGTGACCGACGGGCGGCGCCTGCACGAGGTGCTGCAGGAATGGTCGGTGCGCTGGGTGCAGAACGAGATGCCCGGCTACTTCTCCAACGCCCGTACCGTCGTCCTCGGCGCCGACCACGCCCGCACCGTGGGAGTGCTGCGCGAGTTCACCGACAACATCGACGTGCACGACCCTGCAGCCCGCGGCGGCGTGGGCCGGCTCGACCCGCGGCCCCTCCTGGGCGCGGCCTCCCGCGCCCTGGCCTGGCCGGTTCGGCAGGTCAGTGCGGCCGTCCGCGAGGACACCGTGCTGCCGGCCCAGCTCGCCAACCGGCGGTGGCTCGGGCACTCCCCGCAGGACAGCGACGTCGTCGTGGCGGCGTACCACGAGCTCGTCACGTCCGGCCTGACGAACCTCCACGGCAAGGCGGTGATCACCTCGGCCGTCACCGCTGAGCAGCTGGCCGACCTGGCTGTCCGCGACGTCGACCTGGTCGTCGACACCACCCCGCAGCCGTTCGACGTGACCATCGACGTCGCCAGCCTCGAGGCGATGATGCGGGCGACCGTGCGCGCACCAGGCGGCGCCCCGGAGCGCCTGCGCGACGACGACCTGCTCGAGATGATCCTCGCCGACGGCCTCGAGCCGCGGCTGCTCGAGCCGAACGGGCCGCGCCGCAAGAGCAGGTTCGCGTTCGTCATCCACCCGCTGTCGAAGCGGTTCTTCAGCAAGGTCGAGCCGCTCGGTACGGTCATGCGCGTCTCGCCACCCGCCGTCACCGACGCGCTGGAGAAGGCGATGGCCTACGCGCCGCCGATGGTCTACAGCCACGTCAGCGGCATCACCTCACCGACGGGCGCCGAGGCCGAGGGATGGCTCATCTCGGTGGGCGGCACCCCGAAGGAGATCCTCGCCCACGACCCGGAGTTCACCTACGACAAGCTGCTCGCGGCCGCCGAGGTGGCCCGCGGTCTCGGAGCCCAGATCATGGGTCTGGGCGCGTTCACCAAGGTCGTCGGTGACGCCGGGGTGACCGTGGCGCGCAAGTCGTCGCTGCCGATCACCACCGGCAACAGCTACAGCGCCTCCGGCGCGCTCTGGGCCGCGCACGAGGCGGTCGACCGGCTCGGCCTGCTCGAGGCGGGCGACGACGGCATCATCCACGGGCGCACCATGGTCGTGGGTGCCACCGGGGCGATCGGCTCGGTGTGCGCTCGACTGCTGGCGCTGGCCAGCGACGAGCTGTGGCTCGTGTCGCCGGAGACCGCCAAGCTGCTCGCCCTCAAGCAGGACATCGAGCGCGAGCACCCCCGCGCGGTGGTCCACGCCGCCGCCACCCCCGGCGAGCACCTGGCCGAGATGGACGTCATCGTCACCGCGACCTCGGGCGCCGGCAAGCGGGTGCTCGACATCATGGACGTCAAGCCCGGCTGCGTCATCACCGACGTGGCCCGCCCGCTCGACCTGTCGGCCGAGGACGTCGCCAAGCGACCGGACGTCATCGTCGTCGAGTCCGGCGAGATCGAGCTTCCCGGCGACGACGTGCGGATGCGCGACATCGGCCTGCCGTCGGGCGTCGTGTACGCCTGCCTCGCCGAGACCGTCGCGCTGGCTCTCGAGGGCCGCTACGAGACCTTCACCGTGGGACGCGCCATCGAGTGGGAGAAGGTCAAGGAGATCTACCAGCTGGGCCTGCGGCACGGCATGCGGCTGGCCGCGATCTCCGGGGTCAACGGCGTCTACACCGACGAGGACTTCACGCAGGTGCGGCACTTGGCACTGGCGGCCCGCAGCGGGTCGGGGGGCCCGGCTCCCGTCGCCACGCCCGCCTGAGCACGGCACCGCACGACATCCGCCTGCGCACAGCACGACACCCCCGGACCCAGCTGGGTCCGGGGGTGTCGTCGGTCGGCGTCAGAGCACGTCGTGTCCGGGGTGCGGCTCGGTCGGGATGGTGCCGAGCCGGCCGGCCTGGAAGTCCTCGAACGCCTGCACGAGCTCCTCGCGGGTGTTCATGACGAACGGGCCGTAGGCCGCGACGGGCTCGCGGATCGGCCGCCCGCCGAGCACGTAGACGTCCATGCTCGGGCTGCGGCTCTCCTGGCTCTCGTCGGCAGCGACCTCGATGACGTCGCCGGCGCCGAGCACGGCGAGCTGGCCCATCCGGATCGGGCGGCGGTCGGGGCCGACCGTGCCCGTGCCGTTGAGCACGTACACCAGGGCGTTGTAGTCCTGGTTCCAGGGCAGGCGAGCCCGCGCGCCGGGGGCCACCGTCGCGTGGAGCACGGTGATCGGCGTGTGGGTGATGCCGGGGCCCTGGTGCCCGTCGAGCTCGCCGGCGATGACGCGCACCAGCGCGCCGCCGTCGGGGCTGGAGAGCAGTGCGACGTCGCCACCACGGATGTCCTGGTAGCGCGGGGGCGACATCTTCATCGACCTCGGCAGGTTCACCCACAGCTGCAGGCCGTGGAAGAGCCCACCGGACACCACGAGCGACTCCGGCGGCACCTCGATGTGCAGCAGGCCCGAGCCCGCCGTCATCCACTGGGTGTCACCGTTGGTGATCGTGCCGCCACCGCCGTTGGAGTCCTGGTGCACGAAGGTGCCGTCGATGATGTAGGTGACGGTCTCGAAGCCGCGGTGCGGGTGCCACGCGGTGCCCTTGGGCTCGCCCGGGGCGTACTCGACCTCTCCCATCTGGTCCATGTGGATGAACGGGTCGAGCGCGGCGAGGTCGACGCCGGCGAAGGCGCGGCGTACGGGGAAGCCCTCGCCCTCGAAGCCGGAGGGCGCGGTGGTGAGCGAGCGCACCGGGCGCGACACGGCCTCGGTGACGGGCTCGGTGACGCGGGGCAGCGTCAGGATGTTGTCGACGGTCACGGCCGGCATGGTCATCAGCTCCTTCGGGTGGTCCATCCTCCGACGCAGGAGGTACGTCGTCCAACGGTAGTTTACCCTTCAATCATTCCCCCCGGCCGACGGCCCGCCCCGTAGCGGCGCTGAGGTCGCCGCACGCGGTAGGTCGGACGGCACGCAGCAACAGGTGCGTTCGAGGCGAACTTCTGCGTGCGCCGCCCGGCCACACCCCGGATGCCGGGTGCGTGCCTCCCGCTCAGGCGCGGCCGGTGCCGCTGATGGTCGCCGACCCGACGACCCGGCTGCCCTCGTAGAGCACGACCGACTGGCCGGGCGCCACGCCCCGCAGCCGCCGGTCGAGCACCACGCGCACGGCATCGGCCTCGTCCACGACCGTCGCGGTGGCCGGCACCTCCTCGCCGTGGGCGCGCACCTGGGCACCCACCCGGACCTCACCGGTCGGGGCAGGGCCGCACCAGCGCAGGTGGTCGCCCTCGACGACGTCGACCCCGAGCAGGTCGGCGGTCCCGATGACCACGCGGTTGGCGGGGGCGTCGACGGCCAGGACGTAGCGCGGCTCGCCGTCGAGCGCCGACCGGTCGAGCCCGAGCCCGCGCCGCTGCCCCACGGTGAAGCCGTGGGCCCCGGCGTGGGCCCCCACGACCTCCCCGGACACCGCGTCGACCAGCTCGCCGGGGCGCTCCCCCAGCCGGCGGGTCAGCCAGGCCCGGGTGTCGCCGTCGGGGATGAAGCAGATGTCGTGGCTGTCCGGCTTCTTCGCCACCGCGAAGCCCCGGGCGGACGCCTCCTCACGCACCTGCGGCTTGGTCGAGTCCCCCAGGGGGAAGAAGGCCCGGGCCAGCTGGTCGGCGTCGAGCACGCCGAGCACGTACGACTGGTCCTTGGCGTGGTCCACCGCCCGGTGCAGCTCACGCCGCCCCGACGCCCCCTCGACGATGCGCGCGTAGTGACCGGTGGCGACGGCGTCGAACCCCAGCGCAACGGCCCGGTCGAGCAGCGCCGCGAACTTGATCCGCTCGTTGCACCGCAGGCACGGGTTCGGCGTGCGCCCGGCCGCGTACTCCGCGACGAAGTCGTCGACGACGTCGCGCTGGAAGCGGCTCGCGAGGTCCCAGACGTAGAACGGGATGCCGAGCCGGTCAGCGACGCGGCGGGCGTCACCGGCATCCTCGAGGGTGCAGCAGCCGCGCGCCGACTCGCGCAGCGTCGGCGCGGACTGCGACAGCGCGAGGTGCACGCCGACGACCTCGTGACCGGCATCGAGCATCCGGGCCGCGGCGACCGCAGAGTCGACCCCGCCCGACATCGCGGCGACGACGCGCATCAGAGCAGGCCTCCCGCCCGTCGGGCCCGCTCGACGACGGCCGGCAGGGCCGCGAGGAAGGCGTCGACGTCGGCCTCGGTGGAGGTGTGGCCCAGCGAGAGCCGCAGGGCACCGCGGGCCTCGGCCTCGGACAGGCCCATCGCCAGCAGCACGTGGCTTGGCTGGGGCACGCCCGGCCTGGCACGCCGACCCGGTGCTGCACTCGACCCCGGCCGCGTCGAGCAGGTAGAGCAGTGAGTCGCCCTCGCACCCGGGCACGACCAGGTGCGCGTTGCCGGGCACCCGGCGGGTGCCGTCACCGGCGGTCCAGCAGCCGCTCACGGTGATGCCCAGCCCGAGCCCCAGCGCCCCCTCGATGAGCCGGTCGCGCAGCGCCATGACGCGCTTGGCCTCGACGTCGCGGCCCGCAACGGTGGCCTCGAGCGCCACGGCGAAGGAGTGGATGCCGGCCGCGTCGAGCGTGCCGCTGCGCACCTGCCGCTCCTGCCCCCCACCGTGGGCGATGGGGACGAGCGGGGCGTCGCGGCGCGCCAGGAGGGCGCCGACGCCCATGGGGCCACCGATCTTGTGGGCGCTCACCGTCATCAGGTCGGCGCCGCTCTCGTCGAAGCGCACCGGGAGGTGGGCGACGGCCTGGACCGCGTCGGTGTGGAACGGGACCCCGTGCTCGCGAGCGACGGCGGCGAGCTCGGCGACCGGCTGCACGGTGCCCACCTCGTTGTTCGCCCACATGACGCTCGCCACGGCGACGCCGCCGGGAGCCAGCGACTCCCGCAGGGCGTCGACGCCGATGTGGCCGCAGTGGTCGGGCTCGAGCCAGGTGACGCGGACTCCGCGGGCCGCGGCGAGGTACTCCACCGGGTCGAGCACCGCGTGGTGCTCGATACCGCTCGCGACGACGCCGTCCAGTGCGGGGTCCATCGCCCGGCGTGCGAGCCAGGCACCCTTGACGGCGAGGTTGTCCGCCTCGGTACCGCCTGAGGTGAAGACGACCTCGGACGGCCTGGCACCCAGGGCCGCGCCGATGCGCTCGCGGGCCTCCTCCACGACCGCACGCGCCGCGCGCCCCGACGTGTGCAGCGAAGAAGGGTTGCCGACCACGGCGGACTGCTCCATCAGGGCCTCGAGCGCGGCAGGCAGCATCGGGGTCGTCGCCGCGTGGTCGAGGTAGGCCGTCACGGTCGTCGAGTCTACGTCCGTGGCATGCGGGCGGCCGCCTCGGCGGGCGCCTTTGGCTGCTGGTCAGAGCAGCACTGGGTGGTGTGCCGGGTCAGCCCTTGCGCTTCTTGACCTCGGCGGTGGCCTGCGGCAGCACCGCGAACAGGTCGCCGACGACGCCGAAGTCGACGAGCTCGAAGATCGGGGCCTCCTCGTCCTTGTTGACGGCGACGATCGTCTTCGAGGTCTGCATGCCGGCGCGGTGCTGGATCGCCCCGGAGATGCCCGCGGCGACGTACAGCTGCGGCGACACCTGCTTACCGGTCTGGCCGACCTGGTTGCTGTGCGGGTACCAGCCGGCGTCGACGGCCGCCCGGCTCGCGCCGACGGCGGCACCGAGCGAGTCGGCGAACTCCTCGACCGGACCGAAGTCACCGCCGGTGCCACGGCCGCCGGAGACCACGATCGCGGCCTCGGTGAGCTCGGGGCGACCGGTGGCCTTCTTCGGCTGCGAGTCGGTGATCCGGGCGGCCCGGGCGGTGTCGCTCCAGGTGACCTGGAAGTTCTCGACCGCGCCGGCCGCCGGTGCTGCCTCGAGCGGCACCGAGTTGGGCTTGACGGCGATGATCGGGGTGCCGGTGGTGACCGTCGCGGTCACGGTGTACGAGCCGGCGAACACCGACTGCGTGGTCTCGATGCCGTTGTCACCGGCGCGCACGTCGACCGCGTCGGTGATGACGCCCGAGCCGGTCTTGATGGCCAGCCGCGCGGCGACCTCCTTGCCCGAGGCGTTGCTCGGGATGAGAACGGCCGCCGGGGACACCTGCTCCACGAGCGCGGCGAGCACCTCGGCCTGCGGCGCCACGAGGTACGCCTCGGCGTCCGCGTCGTCGACGACGTACACCTTGTGCGCGCCGTACTTGGCCAGGGTCACCTGGGCCCGGTCGGCACCGGGGCCGATGTGCACGGCGGAGGGCTCGCCGAGACGGCGGGCGATCGTCAGCAGCTCGGCGGTCGCCTTGCGCAGGCGCCCACCGGTGTGGTCGACGAGAACGAGTACTTCAGCCATGGTTTTCCGTCCTACCTGTCAGGTCGTCTGGTCGGGCTCAGAGGAACTTCTGGCCGGCGAGGAACTCCGCCAGCTTGGTGCCGCCGTCGCCCTCGTCGGTGACGATCTGGCCCTTCTCGCGCGGGGGTCGCTTCGCGAACGCGACGACCGAGGTCCACGCGGCGTCGAGGCCGACGAGCGAGGGGTCGATGCCGAGGTCGGCCAGCCCCCACTGCTCGACCGGCTTCTTCTTCGCCGCCATGATCCCCTTGAACGAGGGGTAGCGCGGCTCGTTGATCTGGTCGGTGACCGACACCAGGGCCGGCAGCGTGGCCTCGATGGTCTCGGAGGCCGTGTCGCCGTCGCGACGGATCGTCACCGTGCCGTCGGCGATGGTCAGCTCCGAGGCGTAGGTGACCATCGGCAGGCCGAGCCGCTCGGCGAGCATCGCCGGCACCACGCCCATGACCCCGTCGGTCGACGACATGCCGGTGAGCACGAGCTCCGGGGAGCCGCCCGCCGCCTTCTTCACGGCCTCGGCGAGCACGAGCGAGGTGGCGACGGCATCCGAGCCGTGGATCGCCTCGTCACTGACGTGCACGCCCCGGTGGGCGCCCATCTGGAGAGCCTTCTTGACCGCGTCGGCGGCGGCGGCCGGGCCGACCGTGAGCACGGTGACCTCACCCTCGCCGGCGGCCTCGACGATCTTCAGGGCTTCCTCGACGGCGTACTCGTCGAGCTCGGACAGCAGACCGTCGACCCCCTCGCGGTCGACGGTCTTGTCGGAGTCGCGGAACGTGCGCTCGGACTGGGCGTCCGGTACGTACTTGACGCAGACGACGATGTTCATGCGTGCCTCGTCCTCTTCCTTGGCTGGGTGGCGTGGTGGCCCCCACCATCCGGCGCAGGGCGTGGCGTCGATTCTCTCAGCCGGTGAGCGCTTGTCCACCATCGGCTCGGCGTGATGCCCGCCACCCCGCACGAAGGTGACCCTTCTCCTGCACATCCGGCCCTCGCGGATTTCGGTGACCACGGGTCCCGGCGCGGCTGCTGACCAGCAACAACCCGAGTCAGAAGCGGGTGCGGTAGTACGGCTGCTCGACCCGCACGACGAGCGCGAGCTGCGCACCCGAGCCGCGCAGGACCGTGACGTCGGCCGAGGTGAACCAGTCCTCCCGCAGCGGCTCGTCGAGGAACGACGGGCCGAAGGCCACCGCGGCGTCGGCCGTGGGCACGGCGTCGGAGGTCGGCAGCACGCGAACGGTGCGGGCGTCCGGGCAGGAGTAGACGGCGCCCGGGAGCCCGGCCGCACCGTGCTGCGCGACCTGTGGGTCGTCCTCGTCCCAGTACTCGTCACGAACCCGGTCCAGCCCGCTCCTCGGGGTCTGCGGGCGGCACCCGAGGTCGCGCAGGCCGGCATCCGTCGCGGTCAGGGCGTCGGCCACGGCCGCGACGTCGCCGGTGCCGAAGAGCACCCGGCCCTCGAGCACCGAGCAGTCGTGCGAGTAGGTGTCCTTGCGCTTCCAGTTGTTCTGGCCGGTGGTGCAGCCGTCCGCGGCGACGTCGGCCAGCACCTCGTACCCGAGTGAGATGCGGTCTGCGAATGCGGACGCCTCGGCCGTGGCGGTGGCGCGGGCCGCGGTGGCCTCCTCGCCGTAGGGCTCGAAGTCCTCGGAGAGGAACGTGCAGCCGAACACCGAGCAGTAGGCCAGGGCGCCCCCGGCGGCCACACCGGCGGTGGCCAGCGCGAGCACGACGAGCACCGGGGTGAGCACGCGGCGCGGGCGGCCGACGCGGCCGGCCGACGGCGGCCGGCGGGGCCGACGGGGCCGGTGGGGCCGGCGGCTGCGGACATGACCCGATCCTGCCCCGGACGGCGACGCCGCGCCTGAGCACGAGGGCTCGGGCGCGGCGGTCGGTCGGCGGGGACTCGCGGTCGGGTCAGGCGCCCTCGAAGGTCGCCTTGCCGGGGCCCTGCTCGACGAAGCTGCGCATGCCGATGGCGCGGTCCTTCGTGGCGAACAGGCCGGAGAACAGCATCCGCTCGATCTCCAGGCCGCTGTCGAGGTCGACCTCGAGACCTCGGTCGATGGCCTCCTTCGCGGCACGCAGGGCGTAGGCCGGGCCACCGACGTAGCGGGCCATCCGGGCCCGGGCCGCGGTGTAGACCTCGGCGGCGGGCACGACCTCGTCGACGAGCCCGATCTCGAGCGCCTCGGCCGCCTTGACGAACCGGCCGGAGAACACGAGGTCCTTGGCCTTCGACGATCCGACGAGCCGGGCGAGGCGTTGGGTGCCGCCGGCGCCCGGGATGATGCCGAGCAGGATCTCGGGCTGCCCGAGCCGGGCGTCGTCGGCCGGCGATGCGGAAGTCGCACGCGAGGGCGACCTCGCAGCCGCCGCCGAGCGCGTAGCCGGTGATGGCCGCGACGGTCGGCTTCGGCAGGCCGGCCAGGGCCCGGGTGAAGTCCTGGAGCAGGGCGGAGTGGTCGACCATGTCGGTGTACGACATCGTCTCCATCTCCTTGATGTCGGCGCCGGCGGCGAAGACCTTCTCGCCGCCCCACACGATGACGGCCGCGACGTCGCGGCGCTCCGCCGCCTCGCGGCAGGCGGCGATCAGGCCGTGCTGGATCTCGCCGTTCAGGGCGTTCATCGGGGGCCGGTCGAGGCGGATCGTGCCGATGCCGTCCTCGACCTCGAGGCGGACGAGGTCGGTCACCGGGTGCCGCCCGTCGGTGCGTCACCGTCGATGTTCGGGTCGAGGCCGAGCATCCGCTGGTGCCAGATGTGCACCCCGGACAGGATGACCTGGATCGACACCTGCACCAGGGTCGACAGGTCGGCACCGGGCGTCACGAGGTGCTCGCCGGTGACGACGAGGGTCGAGCCCGCCACCCCGGTCTTGACGCAGTTCATGTTGAGGTTGAGCTCGTTGCACGTCTCGTGCAGCTTGAGCCGGTCCTCGAGCATCTCGTCCTGGATCTGCCACTGGCCGAAGACACGCATGATCTCGACCTCGCCCTCGGAGCACCGCACGAAGAGCTGCTGGTCGTTGACGGTGAACGCCACGTCCCCGTCGTTGTCGAGGTTCGGCTGCAGGCCGAGGTCGACCAGCACGTCGAGGACCCGGCCGCGCAGCGGGTGCTCGTTCGGGGGTGGAGGGAAGTTGGGAAGCGACGTGGGATCGGTCATGGGTCCAACCTAACCACTCACTAGGCTCGCCTCCATGTCCCGCCCGTCGCGCCCCGCGCCCGCCCCCGGGGCCCTCGGCCGCGACCTGCCGCCACCCCCCGGGGTCACCCTCGTCGAGGGCGGTGCCGATGTCGCGGTCTACGCCGGTCACGCCGACGGGGTCCACGTCTGCCTGTTCGACCCCGGCGACCGGGACGGCACCTCCGAGCGGCGCGTGCCGCTCGTCGAGCGGGCCCACGGCTGGTGGTTCGGCTTCGTCCCCGGCATGGGTCCGGGGCAGCGGTACAACGTGCGCGTGGTCGGCGAGTGGAGCCCCGACACCGGTCAGCGGCACAACGCCGCGAAGCTGCTGCTCGACCCCTACGCGCGGGCGGTCGAGGGCGAGGTCAGGTGGGGCCCGGAGGTCTACGGGCACGTCGTCGACGACGCCTGGCACGGCGACGGCGAGCTGCGCTCCGACCTCGACAGCCGTGGGCACGTGCCGCGGTGCGTGGTCGTCGACGACGCGTTCGACTGGGAGGACGACCGCCCGCCGAACCGGTCGCGCAGCGAGACCGTGATCTACGAGGCGCACGTGCGCAACCAGACCGCGCGGCACCCCGACGTGCCCGAGGAGCTGCGCGGCACCTACGCCGGGCTGGCCCACCCCGCGTCGCTCGCCCACCTGACCGAGCTCGGGGTCACCGCCGTCGAGCTGCTGCCCGTGCACGTCTTCACGCACGAGCCGCACCTCGTGCGTCGCGACATGACCAACCACTGGGGCTACAACACGCTCGGCTTCTTCGCACCGCACCCCGGCTACGCCGCCGCCAGCGACCCGCAGGGCGTCGTCGACGAGGTCAAGGGCATGGTCAAGCTGCTGCACCGCGAGGGCATCGAGGTCATCCTCGACGTCGTCTACAACCACACCGCCGAGCAGGACCGCACCGGCGCCACGCTCTCCTGGCGCGGCCTGGACCAGCGCGCCTACTACCGCCTCGACGAGCGCGGCCGCGACATCGACGTCACCGGCTGCGGCAACACCCTCGACCTGCGCCATCCGGTGGTCTGCCGGATGGTGCTCGACTCGCTGCGCTACTGGGTGCAGGAGTTCCACGTCGACGGCTTCCGGTTCGACCTCGCCGTCGCGCTCGGCCGTGGTCGCGGCGACGAGTTCGACCCCGACCACCCGTTCCTGGTCGCCCTGCGCACCGACCCGGTGCTCTCCCGGGTGACGCTCGTCGCCGAGCCGTGGGACCTCGGGATGCACGGCTGGCGCACCGGCCAGTTCCCCCCGCCGTTCATGGAGTGGAACGACCGCTTCCGTGACGCCGTGCGGCGGTTCTGGGTCAACGACGTGCGCGCGCAGGCGCACGGGCAGCACTCGCACGGCCTGCAGGACCTCGCCACCCGGCTCGCCGGGTCGCGCGACCTGTTCGGGCACCGCGACCGGGGGCCGACGGCATCGGTCAACTTCGTCGCCGCCCACGACGGCTTCACCCTCGCCGACCTGACGTCCTACGACCACAAGCACAACGAGGCCAACGGCGAGGACAACCGCGACGGCAGCAACGGCAACTCCTCGTGGAACCACGGGGTCGAGGGCGCGACCGACGACCCGGTGGTCCTCGCCGCCCGGGCCCGCACGATCCGCAACGCGCTCGGAACGCTGCTGCTCTCCACCGGCGTGCCGATGGTCAACGCGGGCGACGAGATGGGCCGCACCCAGGGCGGCAACAACAACGCCTACTGCCAGGACAACGCCACGAGCTGGCTCGACTGGGACCTCGCGCCCTGGCAGGCCGACCTCCTCGCGACCGCGCAGCACCTGGTCAAGGTGCGCCGGGAGCTGCCGGCGCTGCGCCAGCGGGTCTGGGCCCTCGGCCGGCAGGTGCACGACGACGGCAGCCGCGACATGGAGTGGTACGCCGCCGACGGCACCGCGATGGGCAGCCGCTGGGACCTCCCGGGCACCAGGGTCGTGCAGATGTACGTCGCCGGGGCCTGGATGGGTGCCGAGTCGGCGCTCCTGGTGGTCAACGGCGGGGCCCACGAGCACCAGGTGACCCTGCCGGCGGCACCCGGCGTCCAGGCCTACCGGCTGCTCTGGGACAGCGACTGGGCGCGCCCGCAACCCGCCGGTCGGGCCCAGGCGCCGGGCCCGGTGACGGTCCCCGGCACCAGCCTGCGGGTCTACGCGGCGGCCGACGTCACCTGACCCGCCGGGCGTGGCGCGTGCCCCGGCTCCGACGAAACTGCTGGTCATCGACCTAGAATGCCGAGCAATGAAGCGGCAGCTGCCCGATGGGCAGACCGCAGCGGGGGGTGCGCCCGCGACCGTCGGCACCAGTTGGGAGCGCCACCCGATGACCACCGCAGTGTCCGCCCAGACCGGCTTCGAGCCCCTCGACCCGGCCATCCGCGAGCAGTACGACCGCGACGGCTTCGTCGTCATCCCGAACGCCCTGCCCGAGGAGGACCGGGCCTACTTCGAGGACGCCGTCGACCGGGTCTACTCCGAGGAGGAGGCCGCGGGCGAGCTGCGGCCCGACCGGTCGATCCACGTCATGGGGTGGCTGCACCGCGACCCGCGCTTCGTCGAGCTGCTCACCTGGCCCCGCACCTTCCCGTACATCTGGGGGACGATGGGCTGGAACATCTACACCCATCACAACCACATCGACGTGAACCCCCCGAAGGACGAGCCGCCCTTCTGGAACTGGCACCAGGACGGCTACCGGCAGAACTCCGACATCGACATGGACGTGCGTCCGATGTTCATGACGAAGATCTCGTACGCGCTGACCGACCTGTCGGAGCCCGGCTACGGCAACACCAAGGTCATCCCCGGCAGCCACAAGAACAACACCCTGTCCGGCCGCCCCGAGAAGCCGGGCGACCCGATCATCGAGCCCGAGGGCGCCGTCGAGGTGCTGCTCAACCCCGGTGACGCGTTCATCTTCGACCGCCGGCTGTGGCACTCGCGCTCGATGAACAAGAGCGAGCGCATCCGCAAGCTGATGTTCATCGGCTACACCTACCGCTGGATCCGCCCGCTCGACGAGGCGGTCGCCGACCAGTCCTCCGACTGGTTCAAGAGCCTCACCCCGCTGCAGCAGCAGCTGCTCGGCTACGGCCCCGACCACGCGTCGTTCTGGGGCATCAAGCAGACCGGCTGGATCGACGACGAGATCCCGCTGCGCGCCGAGCTCAAGGAGCGTGGGCTGCTCGACCGGGACGTGCCCTTCCTGCGCTGAGCCCACCACACTCCCGACGCTCGTCGACCGCAGCGATCACGCCGCCTCCCGGTTCCGGGAGGCGGCGTGTTCTCTGCTCTGGACCGGTTCGGTCAGGACGCCGCAGGTTCGGCGGGCGTCGCCGGCGTGGCGGTGGCGAGCCAGCCGGCCCGGTTGACCCGGTGCAGCAGCACGACGGTGACGATCCCCACGACCACCAGGGCGAGCAGGCCGACGACGTAGAAGATGGCCAGCACCGTGCTGATCAGCACCAGGCCCACGAGCTGCACCCCACCCGCGATCGGCGCCGCGATCCGGATGCCGTTGGCCCAGCGACGCTGGTCGCTGTCGCCCACGACCGGGTCCAGGTCGCGGATGGCGGTGCCGAGCTGGTGCAGCACCACGACGTTGACCAGCACGCCGGCGAAGGCCGCTCCCCACTCGACGCCGGTCGAGCCGTTGGTGAACGGCGTGCCGGTGATGGCCGAGACCGGGATGCCGACCAGGGCGGCCGCCCGGACCCGCGCGAACCCCGGGTGCAGCAGCGCACCGCCGGCCAGCCCGATGAACAGCCAGACGTACCCCACGAGGTCGGGCAGCACGTCCCAGCCGAGCAGCGGGAGGTCGAGCACGACGACGAGGAGGCCCCAGGCGGCCCAGGAGAAACGCGGCATGGCGCACACCCTAGGCGGGTCCCGGCGGGGGCGGGTCGACCTTCCGCCCACCGGTGCGATCGGGTAGACAGGCGGCAGCCGCGGCATGCCGACCGCGGACCATGAAGGAGCCGGGGATGCCGTTCACCGAGATCGGGAAAGCCGCCCAGTCCGCGATCTACCGGGCGGGCACGTTCGGCCGGCGCCCCAAGGTCCCGACCGACGGCGCCGCCCTCGAGGACGCGGCCCGTCGCGTGATGTCGCGCCGCGCGTTCGCGTACGTGGCCGGGTCGGCCGGTGGTGAGGCCACCGCGACGGCCAACCGCGAGGCCTTCGCCCGCTGGCGGGTCGTCCCCCGCGTCCTCGTCGACACCACCGGGCGCGACCTCGGGGTCGACCTGTTCGGGCGTCGGCACGCGTCGCCGCTGCTGGTGTCCCCCATCGGCGTGCTCTCGGCGGCCCACGCCGACGCCGACCTCGCCGTGGCGCGGGCGGCCGTCGAGCAGGAGGTGACCCCGATCCTCAGCACCCAGGCGTCGGTGCCGATGGAGGACGTCGCCGCCGAGCTGGGCGGCGCCGGCCACTGGTACCAGCTGTACTGGAGCCGTGACGACGACCTCGTCGCCAGCCTGGTGCGGCGGGCCGAGGCCTGTGGCAGCGAGGCGATCGTGGTCACCCTCGACACGGCCTACCTCGGGTGGCGCCCGCGCGACCTCGACCTCGGGCACCTGCCCTTCGCCCGTGGCGAGGGCATCGCCCAGTACACCTCCGACCCGGTGTTCCGCCGGCTCGTCGAGGAGCGGGTGGCGGCAGCCGCGGCCCGCGCCGGGACCGAGCCCCGGCCCCGCCCGACCCCGGCGGCCGTGCGCACCCTGGTGTCGCTGAGCCGCAACCACCCCGGCGACACCCGGCGCAACCTGACGGCCCCCGAGCCGCGGGCGGCGGTCGAGACCTTCCTCGACGTGTTCTCCAAGCCGGCGCTCAGCTGGGCCGACCTGCCCCGGCTGCGCGAGCTGACCAGCCTCCCGGTGGTGCTCAAGGGCGTGCTCCACCCCGACGACGCCCGGCGCGCGGTCGACGAGGGGGTCGACGGCATCCTCGTGTCGAACCACGGCGGTCGGCAGGTCGACCGCTCGGTGGCGGCGCTCGACGCCCTGCCCGGCGTGGTCGGATGCCGTGCGCTTCTCCGGCTCGGACGTGCCGGTGCTCTTCGACAGCGGCATCCGCTCCGGTGCCGACGTGTTCGTCGCGCTCGCACTGGGCGCGGATGCCGTCGGCATCGGCCGCCCGCACGTCTACGGCCTCGCCATCGCCGGCGCGGAGGGCGTCGCCGAGGTGCTGCGCAACATCCGGGCCGAGCTCGACCTCACCATGGCGCTCACCGGCTGCCGCACGCTGGCCGACGTGACGCGCGACCGCCTCGTCGAGGCCACCAGCCCCTGATCCCACCAGCAACAACTTTCCCGCCCGATGCGAGAAGCTTCACCTTGGCCCCACGGTCGAAGTGGGGCGAAGGTGAGGTGCCGCTCATCGGGCGGAACAGGCCGGTGGTCAGGCGTTGGCGACCAGGCCCAGCTCGCTCGGGCGGGCCAGCCCGTCGTGCCTGGGCAGCACGCGAACGGTGTAGCCGAACGCCCCCGAGGACCGCAGCACCAGGTCGCCGGCGAACTGGTGGCGCCCGTGCTCGTAGGACTCCACGTGCGCCAGCGGCACCGACGACACGTCGTGCAGCTCGTCGCCGTGGTGGTTGGTGCGCCCGTGCACGACCTGCACCTCGACGTCGTCGGGGGTGAGCTCGCCGAGCGAGGCGTAGCGCGGTCACGTGCAGCGTCTCGCCGAGCTCGGGGCTGTCACCGACGCCCGAGGACTCGACGTGGTCGACGCGCACGTCGCCCCAGGCACCGCGCGCCTTGGCCTTGTAGGTCGCGAGGTCGCGCGCCCCGGCGTAGTCACCCTCCTTGAGGGCCCAGCCCGCGCGGGCGGCCGGCACGTAGAGCTTCTCGGTGTAGTCGCGCACCATCCGGCTGGCCCGCACCTTGGGCCCGAGCGTGGTGACGGTGTGCATCATCATCGCCAGCCAGTTCTGCGGGAGTTCGTCCTCGTCGACGTCGTAGAACCGCGGGGCGACCTGGTGCTCGACGAGGTCGTAGAGCGCCTTGGCCTCGATGTCGTCACGACGGTCGGGGTCCTCGACGCCGTCGGCGGTCGGGATGGCCCAGCCGTTCTTGCCGTCGAACCACTCGTCCCACCAGCCGTCGAGGATGGAGAGGTTGAGCGCGCCGTTGAGGGCGGCCTTCATCCCGGACGTGCCACACGCCTCGAACGGGCGCAGCGGGTTGTTCAGCCAGACGTCGCAGCCCGGGTAGAGGTGCAGCGCCATGGCGATGTCGTAGTTCGGCAGGAAGACGATGCGGTGGCGCACCTCGGGGTCGTCGGCGAACTTCACCAGCTGCTGGATCAGCTGCTTGCCGGTCTCGTCGGCCGGGTGCGACTTGCCGGCGATGACGAGCTGGATCGGCCGCGTCGGGTGCAGCAGCAGCTTCTTGAGCCGAGCGGGGTCGCGCAGCATCAGGGTGAGCCGCTTGTAGGTGGGCACCCGGCGGGCGAACCCGATGGTGAGCACGTCGGGGTCGAGGATCTCGTCGGTCCAGCCGAGCTCGGCCTGCGACGCACCCCGCTCGAGCCAGGACTGGCGGGTGCGGCGGCGGGCCTCCTCGACGAGCTGCAGGCGCAGCGCGCGCTTGGTCGCCCACACGGCATCCCGGGGGACGGTGGCGAACGCCTCCCAGGACTCCTGGGTGTCCAGCTCGTGCACGTCGGTCTGGGTGCGGGCCAGCTCGAAGACCAGGCGGTCGACCCAGGTCGGGCCGTGCACGCCGTTGGTGATCGAGGTGATGGGCACCTCGGCGTCGTCGAAGCCCGGCCAGAGCCCGTCGAACATCTCGCGGCTGACGACGCCGTGCAGCTGGGAGACCCCGTTGGCGCGCTGGGCGAGCCGCAGGCCCATGACGGCCATGTTGAACATGCCCGTGGAGCCGCCCTCGTAGGTCTCGGCGCCGAGGCGCAGCAGCCGCTCGACCGGGACGCCCTCGAGTGCCTGCGCGCCACCGAAGTAGAGCTCGATCAGCGAGGCGTCGAACCGGTCGATGCCGGCGGGGACGGGGGTGTGGGTGGTGAACACGGTGGCGCCGCGCACGGCCTCGAGCGCGGCGTCGAAGGTCAGGCCCTCGGCTCGCACGAGCTCGCTGATCCGCTCCACGCCGAGGAAGCCGGCGTGGCCCTCGTTGGCGTGGTAGACGTCGGGGGTGGGGGCACCGGTGAGCCGCGACCAGTGCCGCAGCGCGCGGACGCCGCCCATGCCGAGCAGCATCTCCTGCTGCAGGCGCAGCTCGCCGCCGCCGCCGTAGAGGCGCTCGGTGACGCTGCGGCCGGCGTCGTCGTTGGCGTGCACGTCGGAGTCGAGCAGCAGCAGCGGCACCCGGCCGACCTGGGCGCGCCAGACGTGCGCGTGCAGCTCACGGCCACCGGGGAGGTCGATCGTCACCAGCGTGGCCGTGCCGTCCTCCTCGCGCAGCAGCGACAGCGGCAGCCCGTCGGGGTCGAGGACCGGGTAGTCCTCCTGCTGCCAGCCGTCGCGGTTCAGGCTCTGGCGGAAGTAGCCCGTCTTGTAGAACAGGCCGACACCCACGATCGGCACGCCGATGTCGGAGGCCGCCTTGAGGTGGTCGCCGGCGAGGATGCCCAGGCCGCCGGAGTACTGCGGCAGCGCCGCGGTGATGCCGAACTCGGCGCTGAAGTAGGCGATCGCCGAGGGCACGCCGTCGCCCTGCTCGCGGCCCCACTGCTGGTACCAGCGGTCCTCGCCGACGTAGCGGTCGAGGGCCTCCTTGGCGGCGTCGACCCGCTCGACGAAGGCCGGGTCGACGGCGAGGCGCTCGAGCTCGTCGGGCTCGACGGCCGACAGCATGGCGACCGGGTCCTCGCCGACGGCGGCCCAGCGGGCCGGGTCGATCGACTCGAAGAGGTCACGCAGCGGGGGGTGCCAGCTCCACCTCAGGTTCATCGCCAGGTCGCCGAGAGCGGCGATGCGGGCGGGCAGAACGGGGCGGACGCTGAACCGACGGATGGCCTTCACGAGGGCACATCGTAGGGCACGTGGGTAAACGCTTTCATCACGACCTTTCATGAGCTCGTCATGATCTTGCACTGCGGGATCCGGGATGCCGTGCGCCGTGTCCCCTGCCGTCCGCGGCCGGTAGCGTGCCACGTGTGACTGCTGCCCCTCGCACCCGTGCCCCCCAGCATCCGATCGGCCGCATCCCCGTCCTCGACGTCAGACCGTGCGTCGACGACGGCGCCCGCCCGGCCAAGTGCGTCGTCGACGAGGAGTTCACCGTCACCGCGACGGTGTTCCGCGAGGGTCACGACGCCGTGAACGCCTCGGTGGTCCTCACCGACCCCCGTGGCGTCGAGCACGTGCACCCGATGACCTGCACCAACCCCGGCCTGGACACCTGGGAGGCGCGCGTCTCGGCCCCGACCACCGGCTGGTGGTCCTACCGCGTCGAGGGGTGGGCGTGACCCGTACGGCACGTGGGAGCACGACGCCACGATCAAGGTGCGCGCCGACGTCGACACCGAGCTGATGCTCGAGGAGGGCGCCCTCGTGCTCGAGCGCGCCCACGACGAGGTCACCCGGTCCACGACGCAGAAGGCCGTGCTCGCCGATGCCGTGCTCGGCCTGCGTGACGCCACCCGCCCCGCCGCCGTGCGGCTCAAGGCCGGCACCGACCCCTCGGTCGAGCGCGAGCTGGCCGCCCGGCCGCTGCGCGACCACGTCACCCCGTCGGCCGAGCTGCCCCTGCTCGTCGAGCGAGAGCTGGCCCTGTGCGGTGCCTGGTACGAGATCTTCCCGCGCAGCGAGGGCGCGACCTACGACGAGAAGGAGCACCGCTGGGCCGGCGGCACCCTGCGCACCGCGGCGAAGCGCCTGCCCGCCATCGCGGCGATGGGCTTCGACGTCGTGTACCTCACCCCGGTGCACCCCATCGGCCAGGCGGCCAAGAAGGGCCCGAACAACACCCTCGACGCCCGGCCCGAGGACCCCGGCAGCCCCTACGCGATCGGCTCCGCCGCCGGCGGCCACGACGCCATCCACCCCGACCTCGGCTCCTTCGCCGACTTCGACGCCTTCGTCGCCGAGTCCCGGCGCCTCGGCATGGAGGTCGCCATGGACCTCGCGCTGCAGTGCTCCCCCGACCACCCGTGGGTCACCACCCACCCCGAGTGGTTCACCACCCGCGCCGACGGCACCATCGCCTTCGCCGAGAACCCGCCGAAGAAGTACCAGGACATCTACCCGGTCAACTTCGACAACGACCCGGCCGGCATCTACGCCGAGGTGCGCCGTGTGGTGCAGGTGTGGATCGACCACGGCGTCACCCTGTTCCGCGTCGACAACCCGCACACCAAGCCGGTCGAGTTCTGGCAGTGGCTGATCGCCGACGTCGCGAAGGACCACCCCGAGGTGATCTGGCTCGCCGAGGCGTTCACCAAGCCGGCGATGATGCACACGCTCGGCAAGGTCGGCTTCCAGCAGAGCTACACCTACTACACGTGGCGCAACAGCGCCTTCGAGCTGCGCGAGTACCTCACCGAGCTGTCCGGCGACGCCGCGGCCTACATGCGGCCCTCGTTCTGGCCCACGACGCACGACATCCTCACGCCCTACATGCAGTTCGGCGGCCCGGCCGCGTGGAAGCTGCGCGCGGTGCTCGCGGCCACCCTGGTGCCGACCTACGGCATCTACACCGGCTACGAGCTGATGGAGCACGTGGCCCGCCCCGGCGCCGAGGAGCAGATCGACAACGAGAAGTACGAGTACAAGAACCGGCACTGGGAGGACTACGAGCCCGGCGGCAGCAAGGCCGGCCGCTCGCTCGCGGGCTGGCTCACCATGATCAACGACATCCGGCGCGCCCACCCGGCGCTGCACCGGCTGCGCGACATCCGCTTCCACCACGCCGACGACGAGAACTTCCTCGCCTTCTCCAAGCGCCGCCGGCTGCCCGACGGCACCGACGACGTCGTGGTCGTCGTCGC
This sequence comes from uncultured Actinomycetota bacterium, assembly GCA_963751385.1. Classification (GTDB taxonomy): domain Bacteria; phylum Actinomycetota; class Actinomycetes; order Actinomycetales; family Dermatophilaceae; genus Fodinibacter. The sequence continues at coordinate 81,107 of CAVVUD010000002.1, forward strand.
GAACCTCGACCCCCACTCGACCCGCGCCACGACGCTGCGGCTCGACATGGCCGCCCTCGGCCTCGAGGCCGGCGACACCTTCGAGGCCCACGACCTGGTCACCGACGAGCGCTGGACCTGGCAGCGGGACAACTACGTCAGGCTCGGGCCGGAGGTCGAACCCGTCCACGTCGTCGCCGTCAGGAGGCCCTGGTGACGGCCATCCTCGGCATGGGTCACTCCACCCCGGGCCTCGGCGCCAACCAGCCGGGGCTGCGCCACGACCCCGAGTGGTTCCGCACGGCGGTCTTCTACGAGGTGCTGGTGCGCGCCTTCGGCGACAGCACCGGCTCCGGCGAGGGCGACTTCGCGGGCATCGTCAACCGGCTCGACTACCTGCAGTGGCTCGGGGTCGACTGCCTGTGGCTGCCGCCGTTCTACGCGAGCCCGTTGCGCGACGGCGGCTACGACATCTCCGACTACACGCAGGTGCTGCCCGAGTTCGGCACGCTGCCGGAGTTCCGCGAGCTGATCACCCAGTCGCACGCGCGCGGCATCCGGATCATCACCGACTTCGTGATGAACCACACCAGCGACCAGCACCCGTGGTTCCAGGCCTCGCGCAGCGACCCGGAGGGCCCCTACGGCGACTTCTACGTGTGGTCCGACACCGACGACAAGTACACCGACGCGCGGGTCATCTTCGTCGACACCGAGACGTCCAACTGGACCTTCGACCCGATCCGCCGCCAGTTCTTCTGGCACCGCTTCTTCAGCCACCAGCCCGACCTGAACTTCGAGAACCCCAAGGTCCACGAGGCGATGTACGACATCGTCCGGTTCTGGATGGACATGGGCATCGACGGCTTCCGGCTGGATGCCGTGCCGTACCTGTTCGAGGAGGAGGGCCACAACGGCGAGAACCACCCCAGGACCCACGCGTTCCTCGCCGAGCTGCGGGCCATGGTCGACGCCGAGTACCCGGGTCGCATCCTGCTCGCCGAGGCCAACCAGCCCCCCGGCGACGTCGTCGACTACTTCGGCACCGCGCGAGTCGCCCGAGTGCCAGATGTGCTTCCACTTCCCGGTGATGCCGATGCTCTACTACTCGCTGCGCGAGGAGAAGGCGGCGCCGATCATCGACGTGCTGGCCAACACCCCGGCGATCCCGCCCGGCGCCCAGTGGGGCACCTTCCTGCGCAACCACGACGAGCTCACCCTCGAGATGGTCACACCCGAGCAGCGCGCCGCGATGTACGGCTGGTACGCCCCCGACCCGCGGATGCGGGCCAACGTCGGCATCCGCCGCCGGCTCGCCGCGCTGCTCGACAACTCGCGCCCTGAGTTCGAGCTGATCCATGCGCTTGCTGCTGTCACTGCCCGGTTCCCCGTGCCTCTACTACGGCGACGAGATCGGCATGGGCGACAACATCTGGCTCAACGACCGCGATGCCGTGCGGACCCCGATGCAGTGGACCCCCGACCGCAACGCGGGGTTCTCCACGGCCGACCCCGGCAAGCTCTACCTCCCGGTGATCCAGTCGCTCGTCTACCACCACAACCACGTGAACGTCGAGGCGCAGATGGCGAGTGGCTCCTCGCGCCTGCACTGGGTGCGCGGCATGCTCTCGGTGCGCCGCGAGCACCCGGTGTTCGGGCTCGGCGACTTCGAGGTGTGCCAGTCGACGCACGAGCGGGTGCTCGCCTTCGTGCGCGTCGACCGGCGCGAGCGCGACACCGAGGACCGTTCCGCGTTGGCGGTGCTCTGCGTGAACAACCTCTCCTCCCGCCCGCAGTCGACCACGATCACGGTGCCCGAGGGGCTGTGGGACTGGGAGACGCGAGACCTGTTCGGCGGCAGCGGTTTTCCGGACATCGCACCCGACGGCACGATCACGGTCACGCTCGGGTCACGCGACTTCTTCTGGCTGGCCCTCGCGCCGCGACGCGGTGACGTCCGTGGCTGAGATCCACACCACCGCGTCCCTCAGCCCGACCAAGGTCGAGCTCGTGCAGGGCTGGATGGGCGAGCAGCGCTGGTACGCCGCCAAGGGGCAGCAGCCGAAGCTGCGCCGGCTCGCCAGCTGGCGGCTCGACGACCCGGAGGGCGAGGTGGGGGTCGAGACGCTCATCCTGGCCGACGACGCCGGTCCCGAGCCGATCGTCTACCAGGTGCCGCTCACCTACCGCGGGGAGCCGCTCGGGAGCGCCGACCACGCCCTGGTCGGCACGATGGAGCACTCGGTGCTCGGTCGCCGGTGGGTCTACGACGGCCCCCACGACCCGGTCTACGCCGCCCAGCTGCTCGAGCTCGTGCAGGGCCGCGTGCGGGCCGCGTCCTCGACGGTCAGCGGGGCTGTCGAGGAGTCGGTCACCGGCGTGCCGCAGGCGAGCTGGGGTCCCGAGGTGCACGTGCGTACCTCCCGCGTGCTCTCCGGTGAGCAGTCCAACACCTCGGTCATCCTCGACTGCGACCTGCCCGACGGCCACCACGCCCCGCTCATCGTCAAGGTCTTCCGGATGCTCTCCCCCGGCGACAACCCCGACGTCGTCCTCCAGGGCGCCCTCGTCGACGCCGGCTCGCACCGCGTGCCGGCCGTCGTCGGTGCCGTCACCGGGCACTGGCCGCACCCGAGCACCGAGGGCGACCAGCCGGCATCCGGCCACCTCGCCCTCGCCCAGGAGTTCCTGCCCGACGTCGAGGACGCCTGGCGCGTCGCGCTGCACGCCGCCGAGGCCGGCACCGACTTCACCGGGCCGGCCCGGGCTCTGGGCGAGGCGACCGCCGAGGTGCACCGAACCCTCGCCGAGGTGCTGGGCACCGAGCCGACCAGCCACGAGCAGGCCGCGACGATCGTCGCCGAGATGCGCGCCCGATTCGAGGCCGCCGTCGCCGAGGAGCCCGGGCTCGAGGAGGTGCGCGTGCCGGTCGACGCCGTGCTGCGCGCCGCCACGGACGCCGACTGGCCTGCCCTGCAGCGGATTCACGGCGACTACCACCTCGGCCAGGTGCTGCACTCCCCGGAGCGTGGCTGGGTGCTGCTCGACTTCGAGGGCGAGCCGCTGCGGCCGCTGTCCGAGCGCTCGGTGCCCGACCAGTGGGTGCGCGACGTGGCCGGGATGCTGCGCAGCTTCGACTACGTCGGCGGAACCCGGGAGCAGTCCGGCGGCGCCTCCGCGCGGGACTGGGTGACCTCCGCGCAACAGGCCTTCCTCGACGGCTACGCCGCACGGGCCGGCGAGGACCCCCGCTCGCTCGGGGCCCTGCTCGCAGCGTTCGAGCTCGACAAGGCGATGTACGAGGTCGTCTACGAGGCCCGGAACCGGCCCGGCTGGGTCGCCATCCCCCTCGGCGCCGTCCGTCGCCTCACCGCCCACTTCTCGCAGGACCCCACCACGCAAGGAGACCCGTCGTGACCCCCACGCCCAGCCCCGAGGTCGGCGGCGCGATCACCGCCCTCGTCCAGGGACGCCACCAGCAGCCCCACGACCTCCTCGGCCAGCACCTCGAGCCCGGCGGGCTGCGGATCCGGGTGCTCAAGCCGCTCGCGCAGTCGGTGCGGGTGCGGTTCGAGGACGGCGAGGAGCTGGTCGCTCGCGCACGAGGCCGAGGGCGTGTGGACCGCGGTGCGCACCGACGCGACGCGCACCCTGGACTACCGGCTGCTCGTCGCGTGGGCCGACGGGGTCGAGCACCTGCACGACGACCCCTACCGGTTCGCGCCGACGCTGGGCGAGGTCGACCTGCACCTGGTCAACGAGGGCCGCCACGAGCAGCTGTGGACCGTCCTGGGCGCGCGGCTGCACGAGTACGACGGGCCGATGGGCAACGTGCGCGGGGTGTCGTTCGCGGTGTGGGCGCCGCGGGCCAAGGCCGTGCGGGTCATCGGCGACTTCAACGACTGGGACGGCCGGATCCACCCGATGCGGCTGATCGGCTCTTCGGGGGTCTGGGAGCTGTTCGTGCCCGACGTGGGGGTCGGCAACATCTACAAGTTCGAGATTCGCGGCGCCGACGACGTGGTGCGCACCAAGGCCGACCCGATGGCGCGGCGCACCGAGTGCCCGCCGAACACCGGCTCGGTCGTCGACGAGGCGGGCCACGAGTGGGCCGACTCGGCGTGGATGGGCGAGCGCCCGGGTCGCGACCCGCACCAGGGTCCGATGAGCGTGTACGAGGTGCACCTGGGCTCGTGGCGCCAAGGGTATGTCGTACCGCGACCTGGCGGAGCACCTGGTCAACTACGTCTCCGACCTCGGGTTCACCCACGTCGAGCTGCTCCCCGTCATGGAACACCCGTACGGACCCTCGTGGGGTTACCAGGTCACCGGCTACTACGCTCCCACCGCGCGGTTCGGAACTCCCGACGACTTCAAGTACCTCGTCGACCGGCTGCACCAGGCCGGCATCGGGGTCATCCTCGACTGGGTCCCGGGACACTTCCCCCGCGACGCGTTCGCCCTGGCCCGCTTCGACGGGCTGCCGCTCTACGAGCACCCGGACCCGCGCCGCGGCGACCAGCCCGACTGGGGCACCCACGTGTTCGACTTCGGCCGGCTCGAGGTGCGCAACTTCCTCGTGGCCAACGCCATCTACTGGCTCCAGGAGTTCCACATCGACGGCCTGCGGGTCGACGCCGTGGCCTCGATGCTCTACCTCGACTACTCGCGCAAGGACGGCGAGTGGATCCCCAACGTGCACGGTGGCCGCGAGCACCTCGAGGCGATCGGCCTGCTCCAGGAGGCCAACGCGACGGCGTACAAGCTGGTGCCCGGCATCGTGACGATCGCCGAGGAGTCGACCTCCTGGCCGGGTGTCACCAAGGCGACCTCGAGCGGCGGCCTGGGCTTCGGCCTGAAGTGGAACATGGGGTGGATGAACGACACCCTGCGCTACCTCAAGGAGGAGCCGATCCACCGGCAGTACCACCACAACCTGCTCACCTTCTCGCTCATGTACGCGTTCAGCGAGAACTACCTGCTGCCGATCAGCCACGACGAGGTCGTCCACGGCAAGGGCTCGCTGCTGACCAAGATCCCCGGGTCGCGCGAGGACCAGCTCGCGACCCTGCGGGCCTTCCTCGCCTACATGTGGAGCCACCCCGGCAAGCAGCTGCTCTTCATGGGCAGCGAGTTCGCCCAGCCCGGCGAGTGGGCCGACGGCCGCTCGCTCGACTGGTGGCTGCTCGACCACGCCGCGCACTACCGGGTGCACGCCCTGGTCAAGGAGCTCAACCGCGTCTACCGGGAGCACCCGGCGATGTGGGCCCTGGACTCCCAGCCGGCGGGCTTCCGCTGGCTCGACGCCGACGACAACACCGGCAACCTGCTCTCGTACCTGCGCTTCGCGCAGCAGGACCAGCAGGGCGACGTCGTGGCCACCGTCGTCAACTACAGCGGTGACGACAAGGCGTGGGTGCGCGTCGGGGTGCCGCGACCGGGTCGGTGGGAGGTCGTGCTCGACACCAGCGGCTTCGACGAGGCGAGCACCCCGAGCCAGGCCGGCGCCGCGCTCGAGGCCGAGGCGTCGCCGTGGCACGACCAGCCCTACTCGGTGACCGTGCGGGTCGCCGCGCTCGCGACGCTCTACCTCGCGCCCGCCGCGGGCTGACCCACCCTCGAGCCCGCCCCGGGCCGACCCACCCTCGAGCCCGCCCCGGGCCGACCCACGCGGATGCCGTGCGCGGACGAAGGCACGCGGCATCCGGACCTGCTGTCTGTACCTCCAGCGACCAAAAGGTCACTCGGGGTACGGCACCAGGTCCCACCGGGTGTACCTCCAGCGACCAAAAGGTCACTCCGGGTACGGCACCAGGTCCTACCGGGTGTACCTGCAGCGACCAAATGGTCACTCCGGGTACGGCACCAGGTCCTACCGGGTGTACCTGCAGCGACCAAATGGTCACTCCGGGTACAGCACTGGTGTTCCTCCAGTGACCTATTGGTCGATCTGGGGACGGGAGCGGTCAGATGAACAGCAGCTGGGCGCCCTCGGTGAGCTCGATGAAGTCGCTCGCCGAGATGATCGCCTCGACCCCGTCGTAGAGGTCGTCCTCGGTCAGGTGGTTCATGTCCGCCGACATCCGGCAGGCCCACAGGTGGGCACCGGAGGCGGCGAGCAGCTCGAGGAACTCGGGCACCTCGGGCACGTCCTGCTCGGCGATCTGCTTCCTGAGCATCGCAGTGGCTGCGGCCGTGGCACCGGGCAGGGCACCGAGCATGTGGTGGATGCCCATGCCGCTGTGGCCCGGCGGGTGCATCGCGGTGTTGCCGACGAAGGAGAACTTCAGGTCCCCCATCGTCGCCTTGTTGATCATGTCGAAGCCCCAGAAGGTGAAGAACAGGTGGGTCTCGACGCCCTCCCCCAGCGCCGCGTTGGCGAGGATCAGCCCGGGGTAGGCCATGTCGAGGCTTGCCCTTGGAGCAGATGATGGCGAGCTTGCGCCCTCGCTGCCCGGGCTGTCGAACGACGGGACGATCATCGGGGCGAGCGTGCGCCCGGCAGCCGGTGCGGTGTCGGTGGCGGTCATGGTCAGACACATCCCTTCGGCTTGGGCAGCCCGGACACGTAGGCCATCTTCTTGGCCGGCTTGCCGGGGAAGAGCACGAACAGCTCCTTGACCGGGGTGCCGGTCCGGGTCGACACGCGGCGCAGCGTCGCTGTCTCGCCCTGCGTCGCGTAGTCGTCGCGCAGGAAGCGGATGAGGGTCCAGTGCGCGTCGGTGAGCTCGAGGCCGATGGCCTTCGCCAGCTCGGGGGCGAGGGCCTCGTCCCACTGGGAGGGCTGGGTGAGGAAGCCCTCCTCGTTCACGTCGACCTCGTGGCCGGCGATGGTGGTGGTGGTCATGGTGTCTGCAGCTCCTTCGGTGCTACTCGGGGTTCTTGCCGCTCATCGACATGTCGGCGGACAGGGGGATGGCGCGGCCCGGGAGCAGGGCGTTCCAGTACACGTGCCGGAACGCGAGCTTGCCGAGGTGGTTGGCGCGGCTCTCGCCGAGCAGCGTCATCGGGCCGACCTTCGGGAAGGGGAAGTGGCCGGTCAGCGGCTGGGTGTCGTAGTTGAAGTCCAGGAGCAGTGCCTTGCCGTGTCCCGACTCGACGAAGCAGTTCGCGTGCCCGTCGAAGGAGTGCGTCATGGGCGATCCGGCGGCCTGCTCGAGGAAGTTCTCGACGAACACCTCGACCGAGAAGTGCGCGACCGAGCCGGCCTTCGAGGTGGGTAGGTTGCCCGCGTCGCCCAGCGCCCAGATCTCCGGGTGGGCCAGTCGACCGCATCCTGTGCTTGTCGACCGGCACGTAGTTGAGCTCGTCGCCCAGGCCGGAGCGGGCCACGAAGTCGGCGCCCATGTTGAGCGGGATGGTGACGAGCTGGTCGTACGCGATCTCGCGCTCGTCGTAGGAGACGATCACCTTCCGCTCCTGGTCGATCCGCTCGATCATGAAGTCCGGCTCGACGACCACGCCCTTCTCCTCCAGGAGCGAGCCCAGGGCCTGGCTGGCGACGGGCTTGGTGAAGGCACCGTCCAGCGGGGTGACGTAGACGATCTCGGTGCGGTCCCGCAGCCCGCGCTTGGTGAGGAAGTCGTCGGCCAGGAAGGTGAACTCCAGGGGGGCCACGGGGCACTTGATCGGCATCTCGGTGATGTGCACGACCAGACGGCCGCCGCTGAACCCGGCGAGCCGGTCGCGCAGCGCGATCGCGCCCTCGTAGGTGTAGAACTCGCCGACCTCGCGGTGCCACTGCGGGCCGAGGGTCCCGGGTACCTGGTCGGGGCGCGGTGTGGTGCCGGTGGCGATGACGAGCTGGTCGTAGGTGAGCACCCGCCCGCCCTCGAGGTGCACCGCCCGTGCCCCCGCGTCGACCCGGTCGACCTCGGCCAGCACCAGCTCGACGCCCTGGGCGATGAGGGGCGTCTTGCGTCGACGGACCTGCTCGGGACTGTTGGTCCCGAAGGCCATGAACAGGTAGCCCGGCTGGTAGTCGTGGATGTCGTCGCGGTCGACGACGGTGATGGTCCAGTCCTCGGTGGGCAGGGCGCGACGCAGCTTGTTGACGACCATGGTTCCGGCCGTGCCCGCGCCCAGTACCACGAGCTTCTTCGTGGTGGTGGTCATGCCCTCAGGTATACCCCTACGGGTATGTCCGCGACCGTGATCAACGCCACCGTCGAGGTGTGATCCCCGCGACACCTCTGACAGGATCGCAGTCATGAACGCCCCCCGTGCCGGACAGCTCGCCCAGCCCTCGGACCTCGTCGACGTCGCCGCCCTCGTGACGGCGTACTACACCCGAGAGCCCGACCCGGAGAACGTCGACCAGCAGGTCGCCTTCGGCACCTCGGGGCACCGGGGGTCGAGCCTGAGGACGTCGTTCAACCAGGCCCACATCCTCGCGACGACGCAGGCGATCTGCGAGTACCGACGCGACCAGGGATTCGACGGCCCGCTGTTCATCGGGCGGGACACCCACGGCCTGTCCGAGCCGGCGTGGTCCACGGCGCTCGAGGTGCTCGTCGCCAACGACGTCACCGTGCTCGTCGACTCCGCCGACCGGTACACGCCCACCCCCGCGGTGTCGCACGCCATCCTCACCGCGAACCGCGGCAAGATCACCGGCGTCGACGGGATGCCGGCCCACACCGGGCTCGCCGACGGCATCGTGGTCACCCCGTCGCACAACCCACCGGGCGACGGTGGCTTCAAGTACAACCCACCGCACGGTGGCCCAGCCGACTCGGACGCCACGAAGGTGATCGCCGCGCGGGCCAACGAGCTGATCCGCGGTGGGCTGAGCGGGGTCAAGCGGGTGCCCTTCGCACGCGCCCGGGCCGCGGTGTCGTCCTACGACTTCCTGGGCACCTACGTCGACGACCTGCCCAACGTGCTCGACATCGACGCGATCCGCGCGTCGGGCCTGCGCATCGGCGCCGACCCGCTGGGTGGGGCGTCCGTCGACTACTGGGGCGCCATCGGCGACCGGCACCGCCTCGACCTCACCGTGGTCAACCCGCTCGTCGACGCGACCTGGCGGTTCATGACCCTCGACTGGGACGGCAAGATCCGGATGGACTGCTCGTCGCCGTCGGCGATGGCCGGCCTGATCGAGCAGCGCGACGTCTACGACATCGCGACGGGCAACGACGCCGACGCCGACCGGCACGGCGTCGTGACCCCGGATGCCGGCCTGCTGAACCCCAACCACTACCTCGCGGTCGCGATCCAGTACCTCTACGGCGGCGCTCGCCCGCAGTGGCGTGACGACGGCTTCATCGGCAAGACCCTGGTGTCGAGCTCGATGATCGACCGGGTCGCCACCGACCTGGGGCGCCGGCTCGTCGAGGTTCCGGTGGGCTTCAAGTGGTTCGTGCCCGGGCTGCTCGACGGCTCGGGCCCGTTCGGGGGCGAGGAGTCGGCGGGGGCGTCGTTCCTGCGACACGACGGTTCGGTGTGGACCACCGACAAGGACGGCATCCTGCTGGCCCTGCTCGCCTCCGAGATCCAGGCCCGCACCGGCACGAGCCCGAGCGAGCACTACCGCTCGCTGGTGCAGCGGCACGGCGAGCCCGCCTACGCTCGCATCGACGCCGAGGCGACCCGCGAGGAGAAGGCGAAGCTCGCGGCACTGTCCCCCGACGACGTGTCCGCCGAGTCACTCGCCGGGGAGCCGATCACCGCGAAGCTCACCGAGGCGCCGGGCAACGGGGCGGCGATCGGCGGGCTCAAGGTCGTCACCGAGTCGGCGTGGTTCGCGGCCCGGCCCAGCGGCACCGAGGACGTCTACAAGATCTACGCCGAGTCCTTCCGCGGCCCCGACCACCTCGCCCAGGTTCAGGCCGAGGCCAAGGAGGTCGTGTCGGCCGCCCTCGGTGGCTGACCTCTCCGTCTCAGGCGAAGCGCTCCACCCGGCCGGCGGGTCGGCGGTCGGTACCCGGCCAGGCTCCAGCGCGTGCACGGCGGCCAGCCGGTTCGTGACACCGAGCTTGCGGTACGCGTTCTCGAGGTGCTTGCGCACGGTGCACGGTGCCACGACGAGCTCGCTGCGATCTCGGCGTTGGACAGCCCGGTGCCCACGAGCCGCAGCACTCGTCGCTCCTGCACGGTGAGTGAGGGCGGGAGCGTCGCGGGCTGAAGTACGAGATCGGCTTCGGGCGCCCGGACCAGGCCGTCGACGCCGCGTTGACCGACGGCAACCCCGGCACCCACCCGCACCCCGTTGCCTGGGCGCCGCTGGTCACGAACCCCCGCCTACTCCGACTACACGAGTGGACACGGCTCCGCGACCTCGCCGTTCGCGGAGGTCCTGCGCCAGACCCTGGGCGACGACACCCCGCTCCTGCTGAAGGCCGGCACGCTAAAGCGTCCCTACGCCACCTTGAGTGCGCTCGAGCACGACGCGCTGCATGCCCGGATCTGGGGCGGGCTGCACTTCCGTGACTCGATGGAGGACACCTACTACCTGGGTCACTACCGCGGACGCAGGTGATGAAGGTGGTCCGTTAGCACCCCCCGGTGCTCGTCGGCAGCAGAGGACACGCCGCGCCCTGACGGGGCGCGGCGTGTCCTCTGCTCTCGACCGGGCCGCTCAGACGTCCGACAGCTTGGCGATGGTGGCGGCGGCCCGACGCACGGCACCGGGAGGCACATCCGCGACGAGCTCGTCGAGGAACTCGAACCGGCGCCGCACGGAGCGGTCGGCCGCGTGGGTCGTCGGCTGGTCCCGGACCCGGTGCCACCAGTCGGCGAGGTCACCCCAGCCGGGGGCGGCGAGCGACCCCCCGAACTCCTGGACGGCCAGGCTCGAGCAGAGGGTCGCGAAGTTGATGCGGTCGAGGAGCGGCCAGCCGGCGAGGGTGCCGACGAGGACGCCGGCGTCGAAGACGTCGCCGGCACCCGTGGCGTCGATGGCGTCGACCCGCAGGGCCGGGACGGAGACCTCCTCACCCGTCGTGGAGTCGATCGCCAGCGCGCCTTCGCGGCCGATGGTGACCACGGCGAGGGGGACCAGGTCGGCGAGGGCGTAGAGCGCGTCGTGGGGCGCCTGCGTGCGCGTGTAGGCCATCGCCTCGGCCGCGTTGGGGAGGAAGCCGTGGCACCAGGACAGCTGGTCCAGCACGGTGGGCGACCAGGCGCCGCTGGGGTCCCAGCCGACGTCGGCGAAGAGGAGGGCCCCGGCGGCGTGGGCGCGCTCGGCCCAGGCCCGCTCCGGGTGGTCGACGCCGAGCGGCCGCTGGCCGTCGAGGTCGAGGAGCACCGAGCGGGCCATCGGCGTGTCGCCGAGCATCGTCGTGGCGTCCTCGGGCGCGTCGTGGCCGTGGGTGACCATACTGCGGTCGCCGTCGACCGACACCGACACGGTCACCGGGGTGTGCCAGCCGGGGTAGCGGCGTGACATCGACAGGTCGACCCGCTCCTGGTCCTCCAGCACCCTCCAGCAGAAGTCGCCGTAGTCGTCGTCGCCGAACGCCGCCCCGAGCGACGGCCCGCAGTCCCAGCCGGGAGGACGCGACCGCGAGGTTGGCGATCCCACCGGGACACGAACCCATGCCCTCGGCCCACACCTCGGTGCCTGCTCTGGGCATCTCCGGCAGCCCGGTGAACACGATGTCGAGGAAGACCATGCCCTGCACGAAGACGTCGAGCGCGGGATCACCGTCGCGGCGGACGGGGGCGAGCGGGTCGAAGGTGTGGCTCGGCGGCACGTCGTCATCGTGGACCGCAGCGCCACGGTGCGCAAGGACCGCAGACGCGACGTTGGTAGCGTGACGAGGATGAACGTGCTGCGCCGCGCCCGGGTCGTCGCGCGGGTCCGTCCAGATCACCGCGCCGAGGGCCGGTCCGCGGGCGGGGCGCTGCGATGAGGCTGGCCATCCTCGGGGGCGGCGGCTTCCGCGTGCCCCTCGTCTACGGCGCCCTGCTGCGGGACCACTCCCCCGGCCGGGTCACCGAGGTCGTGCTCCACGACCCGGATGCCGGGCGCCTGGCGGCCATCGCGCAGGTACTGCAGCAGCTCGCCGCTGGGCACGCGGACCCACCGCGGGTGGTGACGACCGACGAGCTCGACAGGGCGCTGAGCGGTGCGAACTTCGTCTTCTCGGCGATCCGGGTCGGTGGCCTGGCCGGTCGCACGCAGCGACGAGCGGGTCGCCCTCGACCTCGGCGTGCTCGGCCAGGAGACCACCGGCCCCGGCGGGCTGGCCTACGCCCTGCGCACCGTGCCGGTGGCCATCGACATCGCCGAGCGCACCCGCCGCCTCGCCCCCGACGCGTGGTTCATCAACTTCACCAACCCGGCAGGCATCGTCACCGAGGCGATGCAGTCGGTGCTGGGCGAGCGTGTCATCGGCATCTGCGACTCGCCGATCGCCTTGGCGCGCAGGGCCATCGGCGCGCTGGGGCTCGACCCTGCTGCGACCGAGATCGACTACGTCGGGCTCAACCACCTCGGCTGGCTGCGGGCCCTGCGGGTCGACGGCACCGACCACCTGCCGCGGTTGCTGAACGACCCGGTGGCACTGCTGCGGCTCGAGGAGGGCAGGCTCTTCGGGCCGGAGTGGCTGCACACCCTCGGCGCGCTGCCCAACGAGTACCTCTACTACTACTACTTCACCCGCGAGGCCATGGCCTCGATCCTGGCGGCTCCACAGACCCGAGGTGAGTTCCTCCTGGACCAGCAGTCGGCCTTCTACGAGGCCGTCGCACGCGACCCGCACGCGGCCGCCGCGCACTGGCGCCGGGTGCGGGAGCAGCGCGACGCGACCTACATGCGTGAGGCGCGTGCGGAGGGCGAGGAGCGCGACGAGGCCGACGTCGCCGGCGGCGGCTACGAGGGCGTGGCGCTCTCCATCATGGCCGCGATCAGCCGGGGCGAGGAGTCGACGATGATCCTGAACATCCGCAACGGCGAGGCGGTGCCCGGCCTCCCGTCCGACGCGGTCGTCGAGATCCCCTGCACGGTCGACCGCCGTGGTCCACGCGCGGCGACACTGCCGCCGGTCGAGGGGCACCAGCTCGGCACGATGCAGCAGGTCAAGGCGGTCGAGCGGGCGGTCATCGAGGCGGCCACGACCGGGTCGGCGGATGCCGCGCTGCGGGCCTTCGCGCTCCACCCCCTCGTCGACTCGGTCTCGACGGCACGCCGCCTGCTCGCCGGCTACCGAGCCGCCTCGCCCGAGGTCGACGCCCTCCTCTCCTGAGCCGGCTCAGGACGCCGTGGTGTCGGCCCCCCGGAGACGTCGCTCGTCGCACACCCACATGCCGAGCAGCCCGCCGAAGTGGGCCTCGAAGCGCTCCCACTCGTGCGTTGGGTAGGTCTGCTGGATCGTCGAGTGCAGCAGCGACGCGAAGTCGGGCCCGTCGATCCACTCGAGCACCATCTCGTCGACGTGCGGCAGCGCAGGACTCGCAGAACGACACGGTAGCGCTCGGTCTCGAAGTAGTCGTCGGCCAGGGCCTGGTAGGCGAGCAGCTTGCCCTGGTAGTCGAGCGCGTCGTCGTCGGCCACGGCGAACCACGGCCCGGTGTCGACCTGGCTGCGCGGCGAGCGCCCGGTCACCACGCAGTAGGCCGTCCAGCGCAGCAGCGCCTTCATCGCCCACGGGAAGTAGTAGTGCAGGGAGGTCACCGCGACGTCGGGGCAGGCGTTGGCGTAGTCGATCGGGTAGACGACACCGTCCTTGACGAGCATCTCGCAGGAGTTGAACTCCCATCGGAAGAACGCGTTCACCGTCTGCGAGATGGTGATCGCCTCGCGCCCGGTCTGCTCGGACAGGAAGCCGTGTGCGACGGCGTACCGCTCGTGCATCGGCTCCTCCGGCCGGAACTTCATCACCATCGTCTCCGGCCCGATGGTCAGCGACCGGGCGAAGTGCTCGTAGTCGGGCACCGACGCCTGCAGGTGCATCAGCATCTCGCCGGAGTCGTCGTAGGAGCGGTGCAGGTCGGCCCGGTCACGCACCTGCGACACCCCGCGCCAGCCGCCGCCGTCGAAGGGCTTCATGTACAGCGGGTAGCCCAGCGGCTCGGCGACCTGCTCGAGGTCGAAGCCGCGGTTGTAGCGCGCCGAGGTGTAGGCCCAGCGGGCGTTGTCGACGGGGTGCTTGTAGGGCACCAGCACGGTCTCGGGCACGTTCATGCCGAGCCGCATCAGCGCGCAGTAGGCCGAGTGCTTCTCCATCGACTGGAAGGTGAACGGGCTGTTGAGCAGGTACACGTCGTCCATCAGCGCGATCTTCTTCAGCCACTCGCGCGGGTGGTAGTACCAGTGCGCGAGGCGGTCGATGACGAGCTCGTGGCGGGGCTTGTCGCGCAGGTTGAACGGCTCGATCGTCAGCCGCTCGGTGGTGAGGGTGTGCCGCCCGCCGTCCGGCGCGCGCAGCACCCCCAGCCGTCGGGCCAGGGCCTCGAACGCGGTCGGCCAGTCCTCCTCGGCGCCGAGCAGCAGCCCGACCAGGTGGTCGGTCGTGGGGGCCATGCGGTCTCCTTCTCCTCGTGCGGGTCAGACGAAACGGGGCAGGTGGTGTGCGAGCTGGCGCTGCCACCACGGCCAGTCGTGGGCGCTGTCGTGGCCCCACACGTCGAGCTCGTGGCGGATACCCTTGCGCCGCAACAGGTCTGCGAATTCACGCGTCGCTGGCAGCGCGCGGGTCGGTGACTCCTCGAACGCGCCCTGACCGACGACGAGCAGCACCGACACGCGCGAGCGGACCCAGTCGAGGTGGTCACCCCCCATGTTGGCCACGTAGGCCGTGGGGTTGGCGAAGTACGTCGCGTCACCGAGCTCGCCCCAGCCGTTCCACGTCGAGGGGTCGTAGTTGCCGGACAGCCCGATGGCCAGGGGCGCCACGTCGGCGCGCTGCAGGGTGAGGTGCACGGCGTGGTAGGCACCGAGCGAGACCCCGACGGTGATCACCTCCTGGCCCCCGCCCACCTGGTCGAGCACCCAGGGCAGCACGACGTCGGACAGCCAGGCCGTGTAGGTCTGCCCCCGCCGTGCGCGCTCCTCGGTCGGGAGGTCGCTGTCGGACCACGACCACCCGTCGAGCGAGTCGACGCAGAACAGGCTGACCCGGCCGGCCTCGACGAGCGGGCGGACGGCGTCGAGCATGCCGTTGTGCTCGCGCGTCGCGGGCCGACCCGCGCCTCCGAGGGGAAGAGCAGCACCGGCCGGCCCCAGGAGCCGTGCCGGACGACCTCGAGGTCGGCGTCGTGGCCGGGCACCGGCAGGTGCACGCTCGTGGTCTCCATGGCACCCCACCCTGCCGGTCGGCATCCGGGCCCGCAACCACGACCCCCGCCGCTACCCCCAGACGCGGTGCAGCACGTCGGTGAGACCCGGGTCGAGCGCGTCGCGCCAGGCCGTGTAGTTGTGCAGGTCGGGAACCTCGCGCAGGGTGACGTCGTGTCCGGCGCGGCGCAGCGCGGTGGCCATGTCGCGGTTGTTGGCGGCGTTCTCCTCGAGAGCGCCGCACGACATCCCGACGGTGAGGGGGTGCTCGCGCGTGCCGCATGTCGAGCACCGCCTGGACCAGCCGGGAGATCCGGCCGAAGTACCGGTAGCCGCTCTCGGAGTCGTCGTGGCGCACCTGGAAGAACGACCCCGACTGCGCGTAGACGCCACCGACCCGCGGAGCCGCGAGCAGGCCGAGCAGAAGTGCGGTGAGGCCCCCGAGGCTGGCGCCGACGACGACGACCGGCCCACGCACGGCGTACCGCTCCCCCAGCCGGTCGAGCCCGGCGTCGGCGATGGTGCGCAGGTACTGTGGCGAGCCGGAGTACCAGGCGTCGCGCATCACGGGGTGGGTGAGCGCGACCCGGTGCGCCGGGAGCTGCCCGCCGGCGATGAGGGCCGCGCTGTAGGTGGTGATCCGGGCGAGCTGGTCGTACTCGGCGACCGTCGTGCACCAGCAGCAGCGGCGCCGGCTCGTCGTCCGGCGAGGTCGACAGGGCTCCAGACGGTGACGGGCACCGCGTCGGCGGTCTCGCCGGCGAAGCGACATGACCTCCAGCCGTCCCGGGACGGCGGGCGCGGACAGCCACCACGGCGCGGTGTAGCCGGGCATCTCCATCACCGACCGGTCGCCGAACGCGGAGCGCACGTTCACCGGGTTGGTGGGGTCGAGCACCACCTCGACCTCGTCACCGCGCGCCACGGCGAAGCGGTACTCGATGCGCTGCAGCGGCGGTCGCGGCAGGTCGAGCACCCACCGGGCACCGTCGCGACGGAACTCCCGGGGCCCCGCGAGCACGCGGTCGCACTGGAGGACGACGGCCGTGACCTCCGGGTCGGCCGGGTCGAGGCAGAACCGGACGTGGTCGTCGAGGAGCTTGGGGGGCACCGGGTCAGAACAGGGCGCTCATCAGGGCGGTGCGGCCCTTGCGCACGCGCTCGTCGTGGTTGCCGACGACCGCGAAGAGCTCGAGCAGGTGGGTGCGGGCGCGGTCGCGCTCCTCACCCGAGGTGCTGCGCACGAGGTCGAGCAACCGGGTGAAGGCGTCCTCGACGTGACCGCCGAGCAGGTCGAGGTCGGCCACGACGATGGCGGCCTCGACGTCGTCGGGGGCTGCCGCGGCCGCCGCGCGGGCCGCGGCGAGGTCGACGCCCTTGGTGCGCTGCATGAGCCGCACCTGCGCCAGCCCGAGCTCGGCCTCGTGGTCCTTCGGGTTGTCGGTCAGGGCCTGCTCGTAGGCCGCGACCGCAGCCTCGAGGTCACCGCGCTCGATGGCGTCGAAGGCCTCCTCGTGCAGCGGCGGCAGGGTGTCGGCGTCGTCGGCACCCTCCACGGCCTCGAGCTGGACGCGTCCGGTGATGCCGTTCTGCACCGCCGCCTGGAGCAGCTGGTCGAGCACGGTGCGCACCTCGCTCTCCGGGGCCATGCCGGGGAAGAGGGGCACCGGCTGGCCCTGGAGCAGCCCGAACGTCGCCGGCACGCTGGGCTGCCCGAACGCCTGGACGAGCAGCGGCTGGAACGCCTGGAGCAGCTCGGGCGAGGTCGGACAGGTCGGCGCTGAGCACGAGCAGCCGACCCTCGAGGGAGGCGGCGACCCGCACCACGGTGTCGAACAGCTCGCGGGTCTGCGGGTAGGCCGACCCCCAGAGCACCAGCACGCCGGGCACCTGCAGGGTGCGGTTGAGGGCCTCGTTGAGGTTGCCGGCGTCGACCTCGACGACCAGGCCGCCCGGGCACGGCCGGGTGGCGTGCCGGCCCGGCTCACCGGGGACGGTGCCGGCCGGCATCCCGGCTCCTGCGGTCGCGGCGGTGGGGGCGCTCATCCCGGCGACGGAGGACAGGTCGACGGCGCCGCGGGTGCCCGCGGGGGGGGTGGTCTCGCTCATGGTCCCGATTCTGTCAAAGGGGTGCCCGGCGCGGGCTCAGCGGGCCTTACCGGTGGCGAGCAGGTCGCTCGCGCCGATGACCTCGGCCTTGCCGTTCTTCGGCAGCATCATGACGATCGGCTCGAGGTTGCTCAGGGTGAGGGACTTGGTGACCTTCTTCTTCCCGAGCAGCTTCGCGTACTCGGCGGGGAGCACCAGCTCCTTCGCCTTGGGCTTCACCGACGATGGTGTCGGTGCGCCCCATCAGGGCGAAGGTCACCGCACCACCGTCGGCGAGCCGGAAGGTGATGGCGTCATCGAGCAGCGGGGTCGTGCGGCTGCGACAGCGTGGCGAGCTTGCCCAGCGCCTTGGCCTGGGCGGCGGCCGCGGTCTTCAGGCGCGTCGCGAACGGGTCGTCGGCCGCGACCGCGGTCGCTGGCCTTCGCCTTCGGGCTACGCCATGGCCCCCGCGTACGCCTTGACGGCATCGGCCGGCGAGAGCGGCAGGTCGTTCTTGGCCGTGGGGTCGAGCAACGGGGCACCGGCGAGCTGCTCGCCGAGGGCGGGCAGCTCGGCACCGCGGGACATCGGCACGCTCGACGCGATGCGGAACGGCTGGTCCGGCTTCTCGCGAGGCCATGACGTGCAGCCACTGGGTGTTCGTGGGCTCGTCGAGCGTCGTGGCGAGGATCGCGCGGGGCCACTGACGGCCCTGCGACTGGGCGACGACGTCGGGGTGGGCGCGGCGGGCCAGCTCGGTGGCCCGGCTGGGCGGCGCTGCGGGCGGCCTCGAGCGTTCGCGACGCGCAGCGCGTCACCGGTGAGCACCTCGGCGCGCGCCGCGGCGGCGGCCTTGGCGTCGCCCTCGACCGGTGCGCTCGCTGGCGGCGAGCAGCCGGGCGGCGACGGCGGTGGCGCCCTCGGTGTCGAGCGGCGCGGCGGCGGTCTGCTCGGCGGGCGCCGGGTGCAGCCCGACGAGGGCGTCCTGGGTGCCGCAGCCGGCGAGGACGAGCGCGCCGAGCAGGGTGGTCGAGGCGACCAGACGGGTCAGCAACGTGTGGGTGGTCGGGGGGCGCGGGGTCATCGAGTGACCTCCTCGGGGTCGTGGGGGGCCGGCGGGTCAACGGTCTCGTCGGGGTCGAAGGTTCCCGCTGCATCCGGCGATCCCGACCTGTCCGGCCAACCCGGCCCGTCGGCATCCGACGCGTCGGCGCGGCCGACGCCTCGGGCGTGTCGGGCCCGGGCGGCACCGGCGGCGCGACGACGGGCCCGGCGTGCCGGCTGCGGCGCGACGAGACGAGCACGACCCCGACGATGAGCAGGAAGAGCCCGACGAGGGCCGCGATGACCGCCTCGACGAACCAGGACTTGTCGACGACGGTCAGGGTCAGCGACTCGAGCTCGCCGCCCTGGGTCGCGACGACCAGCGGTCTCGGGCGCACCGGACTGCTCCACGGTGAGCGTCACCGGGCCCTGCGCGTCGTCCTGCTGGCGCCAGAGGTCGGCGGCCCCGAGCTCGGGGGCGGTGCCCGTGCCAGTCGTGGTGGTGAGCAGGGCCCAGTCGCGCACCGACACCCCGGTGACCGCCACGTGGGTGGAGTCGCCGACGACGGCGTTCGGCGTCCGAGGGGTTGGCCAGCGCCATCCACACCGTGCCGCCGTCGCTCGGGGTCGCGGTGACGACCACGTCGGCGTCGACCCGGTTGAGCACGTCCGGGCCGATGAGCACCGGGTCGGTCGTGCCCGGGCGCACGGTGAACTCGGCGCTGCCCGAGGTGCCCAGGTGGGCCGCGAACCAGACGCCGACGACGGTGAGCGCCAGGCCGACGAGGGCCAGGAGCGCGCCGACGACGCGCTTGATGATGGTGGCCATGTCCGGGGGTGTCCTTGCTGTGTGCGGGGCGTCCCGGACACGCGTCCGGGCTCAGGGCTGCCTTCCACCATGACAAACCCGACCCCGTGCCGACAAATCCCGCCCTTGTACCACGTGACGCACGCCACGTCGCGGTCAGTGGTCCACGGCGGGGTGCTGCGACCCCCGCAGTGCCTGCCACGGCATCCGCGGATGCCGTGCCACGTCGCCCCGGGCGGGCCGGGTCAGGCGTCGAAGTCGCGGGCCCCGACCCGCACCGCGCGCAGCAGCGCGAACAACGCCGCGTGCTGTTCCTCGTCGAGCATCGCCAGGCCGAAGTCGACGGCCTCGAGGTCGGTGGTGACGGCCTCCATCGCCTCGCGACCGGCATCCGTGATGACGGCGAAGGCCCCCCGGCGGTCGGCGGGGTTGGGCACCCGCTCGACGAACCCCTGCGCCGCCAGCCGCTGGACGATGTTCGTGGCGCTCGTCGGGTGCACCATGAGGCGCTCGCCGATGCGCGACATCGACAGCCGGCCCTCGCGGCTGAACGCGAGCAGGACGAGGCACTCGTAGCGGGCGAAGGTCAGCCCGTGCCGGCCGGCGATCGCGTCGAACTGCCCGATGAGCAGCTGCTGCACCCGCATGACCGAGGTCGCCGTCGCCATCGAGAGCGACCGGGAGTCCTCGCCCCACCGGTCGCGCCAGAGCTCGCTCGCCCGCGCGATCGGGTCGAACGGCAGGCGCACCGGCTGGGTCACACCGTGCACCGTAGTCGAGCGCCGCGGTACCGCGCCGGTCGACGGCTCACGGCCGGTCCCCTGCGGCGACGCGGCGCCGTCGCGCAGGGCTGAGCGGCCCTCAGCCGCGGGAGCCACGTGCGACACCAGGGGCCGCAGCCGATCCTGACCGCTGGGCGGTCACCACCGGAGGGCCGATTGCGCAAGCGCTCTCGCTGTCCCTAGCGTTCGGGGCATGAGCACAGCGATGCCGGTGACCTGGTCGGAGCACGACGCGGTCCTGTTCGACCTCGACGGCGTCCTGACGCCCACCGCCGAGGTCCACATGCGCGCCTGGGCGGAGATGTTCGACGCCTTCCTGTCCGCCTGGCGCTCCCCCGGCGCCGACACCTCGCCCTACACCGACGCCGACTACTTCGCCCACGTCGACGGCAAGCCCCGCTACGACGGCGTGCGCGACCTGCTCACCGCCCGCGGCATCCGGCTGCCCGACGGCGACCCGTCCGACCCGCCCGACGCGAACACGGTGTGCGGGCTCGGCAACCGCAAGAACGACGCCTTCAACGTCGTGCTCGACCGCGACGGCGTCACCCCCTACCCGGGCTCGGTCGCCCTCCTCGACGTGCTGCGCGAGCTGCGGATGCCGCTCGCGGTCGTCTCGTCGTCGGTCAACGCCCCCGCCGTGCTCGCCGCCGCCGGGCTGGCCGACCGTTTCGTCACCGTCGTCGACGGCGCGGGTCGCCACCGCGCTCGGGCTGGCCGGCAAGCCCGCCCCCGACACCTTCGTCCACGCCGCCACCGAGTGCGGCACCACCCCGGCCCGCTCGGTCGTCGTCGAGGACGCCGTCTCGGGGGTCCGGGCCGGGGCCGCCGGTGCGTTCGGCCTGGTCATCGGGGTCGACCGCGGGGCCGGCGCCGACACGCTGACCGCCGCCGGGGCCGACCTCGTCGTCGCCGACCTCGGGGACCTCGCGTGAGGCGCCGCGAGCGCCTCGGCCGACCCGCTCGACCGCAGCCGCTTCCCCGTCGACCCGTGGCGCCTGGTCGAGTGCGACCCCGACCGCAGCGACCTCGGCGTCACCGAGACCCTGTTCACGGTCGCGAACGGCTACATCGGCATGCGCGGCAACCCCGAGGAGGGCCGCGACGCCTTCGAGCACGGCACCTACGTCAACGGGTTCCACGAGACCTGGCCGATCCGTCACGCCGAGGCGGCCTTCGGGTTCGCCGCGCACCGGCCAGACCATCGTCAACGTCCCGGACGCCAAGCTGATGAAGCTGTACGTCGACGACGAGCCGCTCGTCATCGGCACCGCCGACCTCGAGCACTACGAGCGCACCCTCGACTTCCGCGACGGCGTGCTGCGGCGCTCGCTCCTCTGGCGCACGCCGTCGGGCAAGCGGGTCAGGGTCGACTCCACCCGCATGGTCTCGATGACCCAGCGGCACCTCGTGGTGCTCACGCTCGAGGTGACCATGCTCTCCGGCGACGCCCCGCTGGTCGTCTCCTCGCAGCTGCTCAACCGCCAGGACGGCGTGGACGAGTACCACCTGCAGGCGGACGCCGCCGGGTGTCCACGCGGACCCGCGCAAGGCCGGCGCCTTCGAGGGGCGGGTGCTGCAGCCACGCATCCACATGGCCAAGGACGACCGGATGATGCTCGGCTACCAGTGCGCGAACTCGCGGATGACGGTCGTCGTCGCCGCCGACCACGTGCTGCGCACGGTCGACCCCTACGAGGTCGTCATGGGCGACGAGCCGGACCTCACCAAGATGGTCTTCCGCGTCGATGCCCAGGAGGGCAACACCCTGCGGATCGAGAAGGCGGTGGCCTACCACACCTCGCGCGGGCTGCCCGTGCGCGAGCTGTCCGACCGCTGCCGGCGCACCCTGGACCGGGCCGCCCGCTACGACCTCGACCACTGGCTGGGCGAGCAGCGAGACTGGTACGACGCGTTCTGGGCGGCCAGCGACGTCGAGGTCGCGTCGGACGACCCCGACGCACGGCGCCATCCAGCAGGCGATCCGGTTCAACCTCTTCACGCTCGCGCAGGCCAGCGGGCGGGCCGACGGGCACGGCGTCGCGGCGAAGGGGGTCACCGGGTCGGGCTACGAGGGCCACTACTTCTGGGACAGCGAGGTCTACGTCGCGCCGTTCCTCAGCTACACGCGCCCCGAGCTCGCCCGCAACCTCATGCACTTCCGCAGCCGGATGCTGCCCGCCGCGCGCGAGCGGGCCCGCGAGCTGAGCCAGCGTGGAGCGCTCTTCCCGTGGCGCACCATCAACGGCGAGGAGGCCTCGGCCTACTACGCGGCCGGCACCGCCCAGGTGCACATCGACGCCGACGTCGTGCACGCCCTCGTGCAGTACGTCAACGCCACCGGCGACGTGGGGTTCCTGGTGCGCGACGGCCTGGCGATCCTCGTCGAGACCGCCCGGCTCTACGCCGACCTCGGCTTCTGGCGCAGCAACGGCGAGCGGTCGTTCCACATCCACGGGGTCACCGGCCCCGACGAGTACACGACGGTCGTCAACAACAACCTCTTCACCAACGTCATGGCGCGCTACAACCTCGAACAGGCCGTGCAGTGGGTGAACTGGACCCGCCGCCAGGAGCCCGACGAGTTCGCCCGGATCGCCCAGAAGCTGCACCTCAGCGACGACGAGGTCACCGAGTGGGCGGCCTGCGCGGCCGGCATGCACATCCCCTTCGACGAGGGCCTGCGCATCCACCCGCAGGACGACTTCTTCCTCGACCGCGAGGTCTGGGACCTCAGCCGCACCCCGGAGGATCTGCGGCCGCTCCTGCTCCACTACCACCCGCTCGTGATCTACCGCTTCCAGGTGCTCAAGCAGGCCGACGTCGTGCTCGCGCTGTTCCTCCAGGGCAACCGCTTCACCGCCCGAGGAGAAGCGCAAGGACTTCGAGTACTACGACCCGATCACCACCGGCGACTCCACGCTGTCAGCGGTCGTCCAGTCCGTGGTCGCGGCCGAGGTCGGCTACCACGAGGTGGCGTACGGCTACTTCCTCGACGCCCTCTACGTCGACCTCGCCAACCAGCACGACAACACCGTCGACGGCCTGCACGTCGCATCCACCGGCGGGGTGTGGTCGGCGCTCGTCAACGGGTTCGGCGGGATGCGGGACCACGACGGACGCCTGTCCTTCGACCCGCGCCTGCCCGACGGCTGGCAGTCCCTGACCTTCCGGATCACCTGGCGCGGCACCCGGATGCGGGTCACCCTGACGCCGTCCTCGCTGGCCTTCGACGTCGAGGAGGGCGAGCTGCCGGTGCCGGTGGAGGTGCAGGGCACGACGTATGCCGTCGACGAGCGGGAACGGGTCGTCATCGCCCTCGACGGGCACGGCCCACGGATCCCCGGAACCCTGGGCAACCGCCCGCAGACCGGTGGGACGCGGGCCGACGGCAGCCGGATCACGGCCGGGGTGCCCTCGGCGATCCCGCTCGAGGGAGAGGAGCTGCCCGACGCGGGTTCGGTCGACCCCTCACAGGCCGAGCCGACGGCTGTCGGTCCCGACTGACCCCGGTCAGGCGCTGACGAAGCCGTCGTCGAGGTGCACGACCCGGTCGGCCGCCCCGGCTGCCTCGGGGTCGTGCGTCGTCATCACGACGGCGGCCCCGTCGGCGGCCCGCGCCCGCAGCAGGCGCAGCACCACCTCCCGGTTGGTGTGGTCCAGCTCGGAGGTCGGCTCGTCGGCGAGCAGCACCGGGCTGCCCAGCGCCAGGCCCCGGGCCACCGCGACGCGCTGCTGCTGGCCGCCGGACAGCTCCTCGACCAGGTGCCCGTGCACCTCGGCCAGGCCGACCGACGCGAGCGCCGCCGAGGCGCGCTCCGGAGCCCGGCGCGGGTTGGCGCCGCGGGCGAGCAGCGGGAGCAGGACGTTCTCGTGGGCGGTCAGCACGGCGGCCAGCCCGTTGCCCTGCGGGACCAGCGCGACCCCGGCGGCGACGGCCGCCTCGATGCCGTCGACCACGACCTCCCCCACCCGGACGCCGCCCTCGTCGGGCCGGGTGACGCCGGCCAGGACCGACAGCAGGGTGGTCTTCCCGGCGCCGGAGTGACCGGTCACGGCCACGAGCTCGCCCGGTCGCACGACAGGTCGACGCCGGCCAGGGCGGTGGTGTCACCGAAGCGCACGACGACGCCGGTGCAGGTCGACGGCAGCCGCTCAGCCATGGGGGTCCTCCTCCTCGATGACGAGCATCCAGCGGCCGCCCTCCTCGTGCACGCGCAGCAGCGACCCGGGTGGCAGCGCGGCGAGCGCGTGCGGCGGCAGCGGCACCGACCCGTCGGCGGACACGACCGCGAACTCCTCGCCGGCCCGGCCCTCGGCCCCGACCCGGCCGTCGCGGATGGTGATGGTGCGCGGCATCCGGGCCGCGACGTCGGGGTCGTGGGTGACGACGACGACGGTCGTCCCCCACTGCCGGTTGACCTGGGCGAGCGCGTCGAGCACGACGTCACGGGCCTCGTGGTCGAGCTGGCTGGTCGGCTCGTCGCCGAGGAGCAGCCCCGGGCGGCAGGACACGGCCACGGCGACGGCGAGCAGCTGGAGGTGGCCGGGGGTCAGGTGCTCGAGCGGGGTGTCGACCGAGGCGTCGGGGAAGCCCACCAGTGCCAGCACCTCGTCGGCGTCGGGCACCTCACGGCCGCGGCGGCGCGCCGCGGCCTGGGCGAAGGCGACGTTGCCGCGGGCCGACAGGTAGGGCATCAGGTTGCGGGCGGCGCCCTGCAGCACCATGCCGATCTCGGTGCCGCGCACGGCGTCGAGCTCGGCCTCGGACAACCGGGCCATCTCGTGGTCACCGACCAGGATGCGGCCGGCGCTGGGCCGCAGCAGCCCCCCGAAGAGGGTGAGCAGGGTGGACTTGCCGGCACCCGACGGGCCGAGCAGGGCCAGGCGCTCCCCCGGCGCCACGACGAGGTCGATGCCGGACAGCGCGGCCACGTCGTGGCCCTCCGCCCGGTAGATGTGCACCAGCCCGCGCGTCACGACGCGCACGCCGCTCACAGCGACTCCCGCAGTCGCTCGGGTACCGCACGGGCGACGACGCCACGCGCCGCGAGCAGGGCCACGCCCCCGACGACGACCAGGGCGGCGAGGGCCGTCGCTCCGATGGCGAGCCAGGCGGGCGCCAGGTCGGGCACGGGCACCGCGGCCGGTCGGTCGAACAGCGGCACCAGGGGCATGGCGACGAGGGCTCCCACCACCCCGCACAGGGTGCCGAGCAGCACGCCGGCCAGGACGGTGCTCAGCTGCTCGCGGCGCACGGCGGAGCGCAGCACGGCCCTGGGCGTCCCGGCCACGAGCAGCCCGGCCAGGTCGCGGGCCACCCCTCGCCACGAGGTGACGGCGACGAGACCGACGACCAGGCACGACACGAGCAGCGCCATGAACCCGGTGAAGACCCCGAGCAGCAGTCCCCAGCCGGTGGCCGACCGGTCGTACTGCTCCTGCGCCTCGCTGACCGTGATGGTGGAAGAGATGGGAAGCCCGCGCGCGGCCAGCGCCGACGACACCGAGCGGATGACGGCCGGGTCCTCGGTGCCCAGCCACACCTGCAGGGCCGAGCCGGCCGACACCTCGCCACCCACCCGCAGCTGCGCGTCGAGGTCGGCCAGGGCGCCGCGGTCGGTCACGGCGGGCAGGGCCTCGACGTGCTGGACGGCCCGGGAGTCGACGGGCCTCCCACCGAGGCCGACCAGGGTGAAGTCGTCGCCGATGGCATCGGCCGGCGGGCGCCCGGCGAGCACGACAGGCATCGGGGCGGGGACGTCGCCCCAGCGGGAGAGCACCCGCTTGCCGGTGTTGTCGAAGTCGACGACGAGGTCGTTGCCCTCGCCGGACATCTCCTGGGTCCCGTCCGCGGCCGGCGTCTCGACCGGCAGCCAGTTGTCCGCGCCCCCGATCGCCAGGGGTGCCCCGTCCAGGACGAGGTCGTCGAGGTCGAGGCGGCCGGTGATGTTGCTCGTCCACGGGTCGGTGCCGCGCAGCCAGAGCCCGGCCAGGCGGCATCCGTCGGGGCAGAGCACCTCGGCCCGGATCGGCACGGTGCCCTTGGCGGACTGCTCGACCTCGCCGAGGTCACGGTCGAAGGAGGTGCCGTCGGGAGTGGTCACGGTGATGCCGACCAGCAGCGGTGTGGGCGCCACCGAAAGGTCGCCACCCGGGATGCCGGTCGGCGACCTGGGCGCCGTCCCCACGGGCTCGTCCCCGGACCGGAAGGCCGTGAGCGCCCAGGACAGCGAACCGGTGATGACCCCGTCGGCGAGCTCGACGCTGGGTGACACCGGCGGGGTGAGTTCCTCGAGGTGGTCGGGTACGAAGTAGCCGATCCGGCTGAGCTCGGCCGGGCGGGCGAGCAGGGTGGGCACGGCCGACGGGTCGCGGGGACGGATGACGACGACCGGGGTCGCGAGCGAGCGCTGGTCGCCGCGGGAGCTCGTCGACCGCCGCGGCGAGCTTCGCGGGGTTGGTCGCGTCGGTCTCGAGCACCGCGGGGGCACCGGTCTCGAGCTGGGCGCGGGCGGCGCGGTTCTGCTCGCCCACGACGACGGCGTTCGCCGCGAACGTGGCCAGGGCGGTGGCCGTGGTGACGACGACCAGCACGTGGCGCAGCGAGGGCCGGCGGGCGAGCGAGAGCGCGGCGATGCCGTTGGCCAGCCGGCCCCGGTCCAGGGCGCGGCTCCCGGCCCGGGCGGCGACCCGACGCAGCAGGGCGGCGCCGAGCAGCCCGACGGCCAGGGCCAGGAGCACCGGGGCGAGCAGGGCGGTGGGGCCCTCGACGTCGCCGGTGACGATCCCGACCAGCGCGAGCGCGGCGACCACGACGACGACGACGTCGAGCACCCCGAGCCCGCGCCCGGTGGCCGGCGGCACACGACGGAGCAGGGCGGCCACCGGCTCGCGCAGTACCGGCCGTGCCGCGAGGTACACGGCGACGAGGCAGGCCACGACGGCGACACCCACAGCGGCCACCAGCGGCCAGCGCAGCTCGAGCGGAACCCCGGCGGGCATGATCGTTCGGCGCAGCACGTCGCCCACGAGCAGGGCCGCCCCGACCCCCAGCGGCACGCCCAGCAGCACGGTGAGCGCGAGCTCGGCCATCACCACCCGGCTGCCGCCCTCGCGGCTGCGGCCGCGCAGCCGGGCCAGGGCCACCTCCGGCCGTCGCTGCTCGACGGCGGCGTTCGCCACGAGCGCCAGCACGGTCACCGCGAGCAGGGCCAGCTGGGCCAGCAGCAGCGGCACGAGGGTGCGCACGATGGCGCGGCCAGAGGAGATCGACGCGACGAGGTCGGGAACCGGGGTCGAGACGCTGACCCCTTCCTTGGCGCGGTCCAGACCGGCCAGCGCCGCACTGATCAGGGGCACCGACGCCAACGACACCCGCGAGCGGTCGAGCGGGTACTCGACCGACACCGCGGCCTGCGACCACCCGTCGTCGAAGCTCTCCTGAACGGTGAGGAAGTCGTCCACCGCGGGGACGATGTCGCTGCCCCGGGACAGCGGGAAGCCGGACTTGCCGTCGACCTGGGTGCGCAGCCAGTAGCCGGGGTCGTCCTTGGTGCGGTAGACCCCGACCACGGTGAGCGGCACGGTGGGCGCGGCGGCCTCCTGGCTGCCCACCGCCGACGGGTCGTCCACCTCGAAGACCTGGCCCTCGGCCCAGCCCCACGCCTCGGCGTCGGCGACGGAGACGAGCACCTCACCCGCGGCCTGCGGGCACCGACCGCTGGTCAGCTCGAGGTGGTCGCAGACGCCGTCGCGCGCGACCAGCCGCAGCGGCGATGTCTGCAGCCCCGAGCGCGGCTGCACCTCGGTGTCGGCCGTCGTCATGCCCACCCGGTCGCCGAACCAGGACGTCGCGCCGGGTGGCATCGCCGTCGCGAGGTCGCCCGGGGTTCGGCCGGGATC
Organism: uncultured Actinomycetota bacterium; assembly: GCA_963751385.1. Taxonomy (GTDB): domain Bacteria; phylum Actinomycetota; class Actinomycetes; order Actinomycetales; family Dermatophilaceae; genus Fodinibacter. The sequence continues at coordinate 108,937 of CAVVUD010000002.1, forward strand.
GTCGATGGTGCGCGAGGCCCGCAGCAGCACGGTCGTGTCGGCGACGTCACGCTCGACGAGCCGGGCTCGCAGCAGGCCCTGTTCGAGGGTGCGTACGAACATCGGCGCGAAGACGGCGCAGGTGGTGACCAGGGCTGACACGAGCACCAGGGCGAGCGACTGGCTGCGACGGTAGCGCACCGCGGCCCAGGTCGACGACAGCCGGTTCACCGCGCTCCCTTCCCCTGGCACGAGACGCCACCGTACCCTCGGGGACCGTGCGTCCGGAGCCGGTTCCGCCCGATGCCGTCAGCCACCGGCCGGGTCGTCGCCGGTGGCGTCACCACCGGCCGGGTCGTCGCCGGCTGCGTCACCACCGGCCGGGTCGTCGCCGGCTGCGTCACCGCCGGCTGCGCCAGCGCCGGCTGCGTCAGCGCCGGGTCGGGGGAAGCCGGCCCACCCCGTCGCCTCCACCGCCATGTCGACCGCGCCGACGGCGACCCCGTCGAACACCAGGGCCCCCGGACGCACCCCGGTCACGGCGTAGCCGACCTTCTCGTAGACCCGGCGCCCGCGCGGGTTGAACTCGAAGACCTCCAGGGTGACCCGCCGCAGGCCCGAGTCGCTCGATCGCCGTACGCCGTGGCGAGCCCCACCGCCTCGGTGCCGAGACCCCGGTCGCGGCCCTCCGGCCCGATGAGCACGCGCAGGTTGCAGGTGAGGGTCTCGAGGTCGACCTCGTTGAGCACGACCTCCCCGACGAGCCGGCCGGTCGCGGCGTCCTCGACGGCCAGGTCGAGCCGGTCGGTCTGCTCGTTGCGAGTCGCGTACCAGTCGCGCAGCCGGTCGTCGAGCGGCTCGGGAAGCGAGGCCTGGGCCGTCGACTCCACGCTGCCGGTGAGCCGGCGCACCTCGGGGTCGGACAGGACCTGCGCCATCACCTCGGCGTCCCCCTCGCGGAAGGGGCGAAGCGTCGCCAGTGTCCCGTGCAGGGTCGGCTTGGTCGCGAGATCGGGGTCGGCATCCACCGGTCCATCCTGCCTGAGGACGCGCCGGATTCGAGGCGACTTGGCGGTCGTGGATGCCGTTCAGCGGGTGGTGAGGCCGCTCAGCAGGCGGTCGGCGGCGGCATACGGGTCGGTGCGCCCGGCCACGACGTCGTCAGCGAGCGACTCCAGCCGGCTGTCGCCACGCAGCCCGCCGAAGCGGACCCGCAGGGCCTCCAGGGCCAGCCCCTCGATCTCGCGCGCGGCCCGGCGGACCCTGCGCCCCCGCACCCCGTCGGCGCCGAGCCACGTCCGGTGCGCCTCGACCGCAGCCAGGAGCTCGTCGACCCCGCTGCCGTCGGTGGCCACCGTGCGCACCACCGGCACCCGCCACCCGCCGGGGGCGGCGCCCGCGCCCAGGGCCGCCGCGTGGCGCAGGTCGCGCACCGTGCGGTCCGCGCCCTCGCGGTCGGCCTTGTTCACGACGAGCACGTCGGCCACCTCGAGGATGCCGGCCTTCGCCGCCTGGATGCCGTCGCCCATCCCCGGCGCGAGGAGCACCAGCGTGGTGTCGGCGGTGCCGGCCACCTCCACCTCGGACTGTCCGACCCCGACGGTCTCGAGGAGCACGACGTCGCAGCCGGCGGCGTCGAGCACGCGCAGCGCCTGCGGCGCCGCCCACGAGAGCCCACCGAGGTGGCCGCGCGACGCCATCGAGCGGATGAAGACCTCGGGGTCCGCCGCGTGCTCCGACATCCGGATCCGGTCGCCGAGCAGCGCGCCGCCCGAGAAGGGCGACGACGGGTCGACGGCGAGGACGCCGACCCGGCGCCCGGCAGCCCGGTGGGCCGACACCAGCGCGTTGGTCGTCGTCGACTTGCCGACGCCGGGCGCTCCGGTGAGGCCGACGACGTGCGCGCGACCGGCATCGGGGGCGAGCGCCGCCATCACCTCGCGCAGGGCGGGGTGGGCATCCTCGACGAGCGAGATCAGCCGGGCCACCGCACGCGGACGCCCCTCCCGCGCCTGGGCGACGAGGGAGGGGACGTCGACGTCACGCGGCCCGATCGGGAAGGCCCGGTCAGTCCTGCGCGGGGACCTTGACGACGAGCGCGTCGCCCTGGCCGCCGCCGCCGCAGAGCGCGGCCGCGCCGACACCGCCACCGCGGCGCTGCAGCTCCAGCGCGAGGTGCAGCACGATGCGGGCGCCGGACATGCCGACCGGGTGGCCGAGGGCGATGGCCCCGCCGTTGACGTTGACCTTGTCCTCGTCGAGACCGAGCTCCTTGGTCGACGCCAGGCCGACGGCGGCGAACGCCTCGTTGATCTCGACGAGGTCGAGGTCGGTGGGGGCGATGCCCTCGCGTTCGCACGCCTTGGCGATGGCGCGGGCCGGCTGGCTCTGCAGCGTGGAGTCAGGGCCGGCGACGACGCCGTGCGCACCGATCTCGGCGAGCCAGGTCAGGCCCAGCTCCTCGGCGCGCGACTTCTTCATGACGACGACCGCGCAGGCACCGTCGGAGATCTGCGAGGCCGAGCCGGCCGTGATGGTGCCGTCCTTGCTGAAGGCCGGGCGCAGGCGGCCGAGCGACTCCGTCGTGGTGTCGGCGCGGATGCCCTCGTCGGTGCGGAACTCCAGGGCGTCACCCCGGCGCTGCGGGATGGTGACCGTGACGACCTCGTCGTCGAAGAGGCCGTCCTTCCAGGCGCGCGCGGCGAGCTGGTGGCTGCGGGCCGAGAAGGCGTCCTGCTCCTCGCGGGTGAACGCGATGTCGCCGGTGTTGGCGGCCTCGGTGAGCAGGCCCATCGCCTGGTCGGTGAAGACGTCCCACAGGCCGTCCTTCGCCATGTGGTCCTTCAGCGTCACGTCGCCGTACCTGAACCCGTCGCGGCTCTTCTCGAGCAGGTGCGGCGCGTTGGTCATCGACTCCTGGCCGCCGGCGACCACGACGTCGAACTCCCCGGCGCGGATGAGCTGGTCGGCGAGCGCGATGGCATCGATGCCGGACAGGCAGACCTTGTTGATCCCCAGCGCCGGGACGGTCATCGGGATGCCGCCCTTGGCCGCGGCCTGGCGGGCGGGGGCCTGGCCCTCGCCGGCCGTGAGGACCTGGCCCATGATGACGTAGTCGACGTCCTGAGGGGCCACGCCGGCCTTCTCGAGGGCGCCCTTGATGGCGAAACCGCCCAGGTCGGAGCCGCTGAGGCCCTTGAGGGAGCCGCTCATCCGGCCCATCGGGGTACGGGCGCCGGCAACGATGACGGTGGGGTCGGTGGACATGGGAGAGCCCTCCAGGTCGGGGTCGAGGATCGTCCCCGACTCTAGTCTCGGGTGCCGGTCCTGCCACCCCCGCGCGTCGGTGACCCTCACCACCCGTGGCGTGCCGGTGGTGACCGGCGCGGTGGTCGGTGTGATCAACGGCTCCTTCCTCACCCGGATGGTGCTGCCTAGGGTGGGTCCATGACGTCAGCGCTGCCCACCGACCTGTTCACCGCGATCGACCACGTCGGGGTGGCCGTGCCCGACCTCGACGAAGCGATCGCCTTCTACGAGTCGACCTACGGCATGCGGATGCTGCACGAGGAGACCAACGAGGAGCAGGGCGTTCGCGAGGCGATGATGGGGGTCGGCGACTCGGGTTCGTGCATCCAGCTGCTCGCTCCCCTGTCCCCGGAGTCGACGATCGCGAAGTTCCTGGACCGCAGCGGCCCCGGCATCCAGCAGCTCGCCTACCGGGTGGCCGACCTCGATGCCGTGAGCGCGACCCTGCGCGAGCGCGGGATGCGGCTGCTGTACGACGCGCCCCGCCGTGGGACGAGCGGCTCGCGGGTCAACTTCATCCACCCCAAGGACGCCCGCGGCATCCTCGTCGAGCTCGTCGAGCCCGCCGCGAGCTGATCTCGGACAGCGGCGGCGGACGCCCTGGGACGGCTGTTCAGCGGTCGACGACGACGACCTCGTACGTGGCCGACGTGGGCGGGAAACCGGTGTCGAAGTGCGCGTTGACCGCCGCCAGCTCGTCGCCGAACCTCGCCACCGTCGCGGGGACCGCGAAGAGGTCGCTCGTGATGACCTTCGTGACCGTGCCCGAGCCGAGGTCACCGCTGAGCCGCACCTGGGCGATCTGCTCCAGCCCGTTCTGCACCGCGTAGACGGTGCGGCCCTCGAGCACGATGCCGTCGACACTGGGCAGGCTCAGCCCTTCCACCGACCTGCTGGTGCCGTCGTCCGGGTCGACGAGGTTGAGGGCGCCCTGGGCGCTGTGCGCCACGACCAGGGTCGAGCCGTCGGCCGTGGCCTGGATGCCGTTGTTGTTGAACTCACCGCTCGTGTCGCCGGCCGGCCCGCTCAGGGCGAGGGTGGTGAACGGCCCCGGGATGCCGTCGACCACCGGCACGAAGTAGAGCTCGGCCGCGAGGCTGTTGGTGAACCACGCACCGCCGGTCGTGACGGCGACGTCGTTGATGATCGACCCTTGGCCCGCGAACTGGTAGGTGGACACGGTCGCACCGGTGTCGATGTCGTAGACGTAGCCCATGCCGGTGAAGCCGCCGGCGACGAACAGGAGCCCGTCGTCGAGGTCGACCCGCAGGCCGACCGCGTTGCGTCCAGGAGCGTTGTCGATGAACTTCTCCGCCGTGCCGCGCCGGATGTCGCCGCGGTAGATGTCCCCACCGAACAGGTCGCCGGCGTAGAACGTCGAACCCGCTCCGGCGGCGATGCCCTCGGCGGACGTCGCTCCGGGGAGCCCGATGACCCGCTCTGGGTGGGCGGCCCCGGCAGTGGGTGGGCCCAGCCCCACCAGGGCGAGCAGTGTGGCCGCGCCCGCGGCCAGGAGTCCAAAGGGGCGACGGATCATCGGACGACCTCCTCGACGACCTCACCAGCATCCTCCTCGGCGCCCGTGGAGTCCATGGGGTGCCGCCACCGGCCGAGGCAGGCATGCTGCCCTCCGGCGCCGGCGTCGAGTCAACCGACAGTGGTCTCCTCGGTGTTGAAGCCTGTCACCGGTCCCGCCGCAACGAGGAGCGGAGCGAGGACGAGCGCGACGAACGCCGGGATCACCAGCCCTGAGTCGTTGACCAGGAATCCGACCACGGCCATCACCGCGGCGCCCCGGAGCACCACGCCACCGTCGGGCACCGGCCGCCAGCCGACCCGCCGGGCGAGCACCGCCAGCGCCACGGTGGCCAGCGCGATGGCGAGCAGGGCGGCGAGCCCAGGTTGGCGACGTTCTGGGCGAGCTTGCGCCCGATGACGTCTCCCGCCTCCCCCGAGACCACGCTCTCGACGAACTCGCCGAGGTGGGTGCGCGACCCGGCGGGTCGCAGCCAGTCGAGCACCGCGACGAGCGACGCCAGCAGCCCCGCGCCGACGACGGCCAGCAGCACCCGCCCCCAGGTGAGCCGCACCCCTGCGGCCGACGCGATGACGAGCAGCCCACCGAGGAGCAGACCGGGAGGCCCGCCGAAGTCGGCCCCCAGCGAGGGCAGGGCCTCGACCGCCAGGGCCGCGGCCAGCACGACCAGCGCCAGCCCCGCCGACGCGCGGCGCGACCGCCCGGAGGCCGCCACCCACCCGACGACGACGAGCACCGCCAGGCCGTAGAGCGCGAAGCTGGTGTTGCCCAGCCCGTAGAACCGGCCGCCGACGACCGGGTTCTGCCCGAACACCGACGCCAGCTGCAGCCCGGAGCCGAGCAGCACGTCACCGGCCAGCACGACCAGCGTCACGACCGAGACGAGACGCAGCGCCCCCAGCCGCAGGCGCGCACCGGCCCACACCGCCGCTGCGGTGAGCAGGGCGACGACGACGGCCAGGCCGGCGAGGAACACCACGGCCGGTGCACCGGCGCGCCACCACGGCACGAGGTTGACGGCGAACGTCGAGACTGGCGTCGCCGCCACCGCGACCCCGGCGACCCGCAGCCAGGACGGCACCGAGCCCGGGTCCGGGCCGCGGCGCCACCACAGCGCCGCGACGGCCAGCGTCCAGAGCAGGTACCCGACGGCGAGCCAACCGGTGAGCTGCGGGCTGACCGCCCGCATCGTCGCGGCCCGGGTCTCGAGCCCGACCCGGCCCGCCAGCAGCGCTGCCGACGACCCGTTCGCGGCGGACACCGTCAGCGGGCGCCCCGTCACCGCGGCGACCGACGCCCCCACCCCCTCCAGGGCGGTGGCGGTCAGGTCCTGCAGCTGCACGACCCCGGGCTGGTGGGTCGACGCCGAGGACAGCAGCCCACGCGGGAACGAGGGCCCGGCGGCCACGACGGCACGCGGACGCACCGGCGAGTTGCCGTCACCGACGCCGGCGACGACCACGTCGGCACCGGGGTCGGCTGCTCGCACCCGGGCCACCAGGGTGTCGAGCCGCTGCAGCGCCGCCTCCCGAGCAGGCCCCGACTCCGGCAGCACCCCGCCGTCGACGAGCACCACGGGGCACGAGAACGACGCGGGCAGCTGGGTCTGGTGCGAGGCCACGACCCCCGGCAGGGTCGCCCCACCGATCGCGGCCCCCGCCCCCACCGTCTCGACGCACGCGTCGGATGCCGTGACCTCCTCCCCGAGGGTCCCCGGCCGGGCGTCGTACGAGTCGGCCGCCGCGGCGGCGACGTACTCGGCCCATCGCGGCACCGACCCGCCGACGACCGGCAGGGGCTCTCGGCAGGGTCCGGGCCGGTCGGCCGCGCGGCGCCCAGCCGACAGGGTGAGCCAGCCGTCGACCGCGCACGCGCGGCTGCGCACCGCCCGCACGGTCAGCGACCCCACCGCACCCTCGTCGGTCAGGGCGTCGAGCGCCGGCAGCTCACCGCCGTCGACGTCCGACCACGCGAGCCCCGGCGCCCCGACCACCACGAGGCGAGGCGCTGCCGGGTCGTCGGTCGGCGCGGTACCGGCGCCCGAGGCCGTGGGGGCGCCGGCGAGCACGCCGAGCACGAGCCCCGCGAGCAGCAGCCATCGCCTCACGCGTGCACCAGCTCGTGGCGCGCGATGACGACCAGGGCCGCGGTCCACGCGAGTGGTGCCACCGCCGCGGGGCGCCCGTCGTAGAGCACCTTCTCCGGGAAGGACCCGGCCTCCGTACGGTGGTCACCGAGCCAGCGCGAGCAGCGACTCGGCCCGGTCGCGGTGCCCGCTGGCGGCCCAGGCCGCAGCGAAGAGCGCCGTCTCGGGGGTCCAGCTGATGCCGTCGTCCTTCCAGCCCACTCCTGGCGCCACGCCCCCGGCCGGCCGGGCCATCTCGGCCTGCGCGCGGGCCATCGCCGTCAGCACGGCGTCGTCGGCACCCCGCGGGCCGATCGGCGCGGCGAGGAAGGTCACCGCGGCGTCGGCCGCAGGATCGTCCAGCAGGCGCGGGTACCCCGCGGCGCCGAACTGCCCGTGCACGGCGGCCGACAGCGCCTCGGCGGCGGCCCGGGTCCGTTCGCCGAGCAAGGGCTCGCCCACGAGCGGCAGCAGCTGCGTGGCGCTGCGCAGGCCGGCGAGGACCGACGCCGCCGTGCCCAGGGTCACGGCGCGCTCGACGAGCTCCCAGTAGTCGGACGAGGCCCTCGGCAGCTGGGTCCGGGAGTCGATCACGGACATCAGGCGGGTGGCGCTGCGCACGATCATCGACCGCAGGGGGGTCAACAGCTCGACGGCGCGGTCCGGGGCCGCCAGGGCCAGCTGGTGAGCGCCCCACACGACCCACGCCGAGCCGTCGAGCTGGGCCACCCGCTCATCGGGCGTGCGCCGCGTGTCCGGGTCGTAGCGCGCCTCGAACACGCCGTCCTGTCGCTGGACCTCCTGCAGGAAGGCCAGCTGCTCCGCCGCGTGCTCGGGGTGACCGATGCGGGCCAGCGCGGTGGCGACGAAGGACACGTCGCGCGGCCACGCGTAGCGCCACCTGTCGCTCCAGCCCGCGACGCTGACCGGCAGACCGACCGAGAGCGCCCGGAGGTCGAGCAGGGCCGAGCGCAGGACGTCATCCCCTCCGTCCAGCGCCGTGGACACCCAGGGTGCAGAGCTCTCGAGCCACGCCTGCTCGTCCTCGACGAGCTTCGTCGTGAGCGGCCGCGCCGCCAGCACGCGGGTGCCGGGCACGAGGGCATCCGTGTGGCCGGCCGGCACGAGCTCGCGCCAACCGGGAGACAGGAACGCGACGGTCTCGCTGTAGAGCGGCACCTCCGCCCGCCTGATGCGGTACTCGATGCTCCACCACGCCAGCGCCCCGTAGGTCGCCACCCCGGCCGCGCCGAGCACCAGCCGGCGGCGCGGGACGGAGGCAAGGGACACGACGGCACTGTATGCCGCGTGGCTGCGCGCCGTCGCCGGCTCCCGTGAGCCGGATCACGCCGTGAGGGCCGTCATAGGGAGCCGATCTCGGGGCCACCGGGCGCACTAGGTTCGCCGGGCAGGTGTCGCCACCGCCGATCGAGCACGCCCTCACCGCCGAAGGAGCACGACCGCATGGACCAGATCCGCGAGGCCATCCTCTCCGGGGACCGCAGCGTCGAGACCTACGCCGAGATCGCCGTCCCGGACACGTACCGCGCCGCGACCGTGCACAAGGACGAGGTCGAGATGTTCGCCGGGATGGCGACCCGCGACAAGGACCCGCGCCGCTCCCTGCACGTCGAGCAGGTGCCCACGCCCGAGCTCGCCCCCGGTGAGGCCCTCGTCGCGGTCATGGCCAGCGCGATCAACTACAACACCGTGTGGACCTCGATCTTCGAGCCGGTGCCCACCTTCGGGTTCCTCGAGCGCTACGGCCGGATGTCGGAGTTCTCCAAGCGGCACGACCTGCCCTACCACGTCGTCGGCTCCGACCTGTCCGGCATCGTGCTGCGCACCGGTCCCGGCGTCACGAAGTGGAAGGCCGGCACCGAGGTCGTCGCGCACTGCCTCAGCGTCGAGCTCGAGGACGCCGAGGGCCACGACGACACGATGATGGACCCGCAGCAGCGGATCTGGGGCTTCGAGACCAACTTCGGCGGGCTCGCCGAGCTGGCCGTCGTCAAGGCCAACCAGCTGATGCCGAAGCCGAAGCACCTCACCTGGGAGGAGGCGGCATCCCCCGGGCTGGTCAACAGCACCGCCTACCGCCAGCTGATCTCGCACAACGGCGCCCACATGAAGCTCGGCGACCGGGTGCTCATCTGGGGCGCCTCGGGCGGCCTGGGCTCCTACGCCACCCAGATGGCCCTCGCCGGCGGCGCCACCCCGATCTGCGTGGTCTCCTCCCCCGAGAAGGCCGCGATCTGCCGGGCGATGGGCGCCGAGCTGATCATCGACCGCTCCGCCGAGGGCTACCGGTTCTGGAACGCCGAGGGTACGGCGCAGGACCCCAAGGAGTGGCAGCGGCTCGGCAAGAAGATCCGCGAGCTCACCGGCGGACACGACGTCGACATCGTCTTCGAGCACCCCGGCCGTGAGACCTTCGGCGCCAGCGTCTACGTCGCGCGCAAGGGCGGCACCATCGTCACGTGCGCGTCGACCTCGGGCTACATGCACGAGTACGACAACCGCTACCTGTGGATGAACCTCAAGCGCATCATCAGCTCGCACTTCGCGAACTACCGCGAGGCGTGGGAGGCCAACGAGCTCGTCGCCCGCGGCCTGATCCATCCGACCCTGAGCCGCACCTACGCGCTCGAGGACGTCGGCACCGCTGCCCTCGACGTGCACCGCAACCTGCACCAGGGCAAGGTCGGCGTGCTGACGCTCTCGCCCGAGGAGGGCCTCGGGGTGACCGATCCCGACACGCGTGCACGGTTCGAGAGCGCCATCAACCGGTTCCGGGACGCCTGAGCCCGGAATCCCGGCAGGTCGGCGCCACTCCCCTAGGGTGTGGCCCGGAGGTGCGACGTGAACGTGTCCAGGCTGTGGAGCCCGGTGACCCGGTGGGGTGAGTTCCGGCGTCGCCAGCTCGCCGCGCTCGAGGAGAGCAACCGGATCGCCGCGCGGATCCAGGACGTCGACGCCGTCGACGCCGCGACCGTCGACGCGCCGGACCGCCACCCCCTCGACGCCGTGACCAGCGCGGATGCCGGGGGCGCGCCTGCCGCTGCCGCGCGCCACCCCCACTGCGGCGCCTCCTCGCGCGGAGGCCGGTGCGGCCGCGGCGCCCCGGTCCGGGATCGACCTACGGCACCATCGGCCGTCCGCTCAACCGGCACTCGCCGTTCTACATCGGCTTCTTCGGCGCCACCGGCGCCCTGCTCGCCATCGGCTTGTGGGGTCTGGTCGGACGCCTCACGACGACCTTCACGCTGCTCATCGTCTCGATCTTCCTGGCCCTGGCGCTCAACCCGATCGTCGACGCGCTGAGCGCCCGCGGGGTGCGCCGCTCCGCTGGGGTCGCGGTCGTCTTCAGTGGCCTGCTCGTCGTCTTCGTCCTGCTCGGGTTCCTGGTCATCCCACCAGTGGTGGTGGAGAGCGCCGAGCTGGCCCAGGAGACCCCCCGGTACGTCGAGGACCTGCTGGGCAGCAGCTGGGTACTCGAGATCGACAAGAACTACGACGTCATCGACAAGGTCCGCGAGGAGGTGCAGGCCCGGATGACCGACCAGCAGTTCCTCGAGGGGGTGCTCGGCGGCCTCCTGGGCGCGGGTCGTGCGGTGCTCAACGGTGTCTTCCAGGTCTTCACCGTGCTGGTGCTCACCTTGTACTTCCTCTCCTCGTTGCCCCGGGCCAAGCACGCCGCCTACGCCATGGTGCCGGCCACCCGGCGGGTGCGGGTGGAGTCGCTGTCCGAGGAGATCATGCGGCGCACCGGGTCCTACGCCATCGGCCAGGTCGTCATCGCGACCCTCAACGCCCTGCTCTCCTACGTCATGATGCGGATCGTCGGCATCCCGTACGCCGCGGTGCTCGCCGTCACCGTCGGCCTGCTCGGCCTGATCCCGATGATCGGCGCCACGCTCGGGGCCACCGTCGTCTGCATCGTCGCGTTCTTCGACGAGCCGAAGAAGGCGCTCATCGCGCTCATCTACTACCTGATCTACCAGCAGCTCGAGAACTACGTCGTCGCCCCGCGGGTGATGCAGCAGACGGTGTCGGTGCCGGGGCCGGTCACGATCGTCGCGGCGCTCGCGGGCGCAGCCCTGCTCGGGGTGCTCGGCGCCCTGCTCGCCATCCCCGTCGCCGCGGGCCTGCTGCTGCTCTACGAAGAAGTGCTCGTCCCCAGGCAGCGTCGGGTCTGACGTACCCCCATCGACCAATAGGTCACAGCAGGTACACCGACCCGAACCGGACCGTACCCCCATCGACCAATAGGTCACAGCAGGTACACCGACCCGAACCGGACCGTACCCCCATCGACCAATAGGTCACAGCAGGTACACCGACCCGAACCGGACCGTACCCACATCGACCAATAGGTCACTCGGGGTACGTCAGGGCCGCGCGGCGTGCCGTGACTGCCAGCACCGGCTGTGCCAGTGCCGGCGCTCGTCGATGCCGCCGACCCCCTGCGCGGGCCACGCGACGACGTGGGCGGTGCCGACCGCGATGCCCTGGTGGCAGCCGGGGCAGCGGTACTCGCGCGAGGACGACGCGCCGCTGAGCCGGCGCACGTGCCACGACTTCCCGGCGTACGACTCGGTCGCGACCTCGCCCGAGCCCGACATCGGCCGCGACTCGAGGTCTCGGCGACGACGGTTGGCACGGGGCATGGGGTCCATCGTCCCAGACCCCGCGGGTCGGCCGGGCCGGTGGCGGCGGCCGTCAGCCGGTCACCCGGGCGCTGGTCGGGTCGTACAGCGGGCGCAGCGAGACCCGCGCCGCGAACCGGGTGCCCCCCACGTCGACCTCCCACGAGCCCTCGGCGAGCCACGCGGGGTGACCGGGCCGTCGCCACCGACGAACGCCAGGCCCACGGCGCCACCGAGGGTCCAGCCGTACGAGGCGGCCCGCACGTAGCCCACCACCACCCCGTCGCGCAGCACCGGTTCCGCGTGGAACAGGAGGGGCTCGGGGTCCTCCAGCAGCACCTGCACGAGCCGGTGGTGCGGCGTGCCGCGCTCCTTGGCGGCCAGCGTCGCCTCCCGCCCGGTGAAGCCTCCCGGTTTGTCGAGCGAGACCGCGAACCCGAGCCCGACCGCGTACACGTCGTCGGTGTTGTCGATGTCGTGGCCGTGGTCGCGGTAGCCCTTCTCCATCCGCAGGCTCGACAGGGCTCGCAGGCCGGCGGGCCGGATGCCGTGCGCCTCGCCCGCCGCGAGCACGGCGTCCCACACCTCCACCGTGCGGTCGGCGGGTGAGTACAGCTCCCAGCCGAGCTCGCCGAGGTAGGTGATCCGGATGGCGATGACGTCGACCCCGGCGAGGGTGACCCGCCGGGCCGCGCGGAACGGGAAGGCCTGGGTCGACCAGTCGACCTCCGGGGCCGCCGCGGTCAGGGTGTCGCGCGAGGCGGGGCCCTGCACGGTGAGCAGCCCGAGGTCGGCGGTGACGTCGTCGACGGTCACCGCGGCATCCCCCACCGCCTGCCGCAGCAGGCCGAGCGCCCGCCCGTGAGCGGTGTCGGACACGACCACCAGGAAGTCGTCGGCGGCGAGCCGGGTCACGGTCAGGTCGGCCAGGATGCCACCGTCGTCGCCGAGCCACTGGGTGTAGGTGATGACCCCGTCGTGGACGTTGACCGCGCCGGCGCTGAGCCGGTCGAGCACCGCACCGGCGTCGGCACCACGCACGGCGAACTTCGCCATGAACGACATGTCCATCAGCCCGACTGCCTCACGCACGGCGCGGTGCTCGGCCTCCCAGTTCGCGAACCAGGGCTGGTGCCCCCAACCCGGCTCGGCGCGCGCGGCCAGCCCGCGGCCGGCGTACCAGGCCGCCGACTCCCACCCGCTGACGTCACGCAGCCGGGCCCCCTCGGCGACCAGACGGTCGTGCACTGGCGAGCGGAACTCCCCACGCGCAGAGGCGAGCTCGATACCCGGGGTGTGCGCCGCGTACACCGTCCCGAGGATCTCGGCGGTGCGCTCGGCCCGGTGCCTCGGGTTCAGCTGCCAGTCGCGGAAGCGGGCCACGTCGAAGCCGGTGACGTCGACGTCGGGGCGACCGTCGGCCATCCACCGGGCCACGACCCGGCCCAGCCCGCCGGCGGAGAGGACACCCACCGAGTTGAGCCCGGCGCAGACGAAGTAGCCGTGGATGCCGGGCGCCTCACCCACCGCCGGAGCGAGGTCGGGCGTGAACGACTCCGGCCCGCAGAAGAAGGTGCGGATGCCGACCGTCTCCACCACCGGGACGCGCGAGATGGCGCGCTCGACGAACGGCCCCATCCGGTCCCAGTCGGGGGTGATCTCGCCGAACGAGAAGTCGCGCGGGATGCCGTCGACCTTCCACGCGGCGGCGGTCGGCTCGAAGAGGCCGACCATCATGCCGCCGCCCTCCTCGCGGTAGTAGCCGTAGGAGGCCGGGTCCTCGAACACCGGGGCGTCCGCGCTCATCCCCTCGATCGGCTCGGTGACCAGGTAGTAGTGCTCGGCCGCCTGGTTGGGCACGACGACCCCGTTGCGCTCGGCCAGCTCGCGGGCCCACATCCCGGCGCAGTTGACGACGAGCTCGCACTCGACGTCACCGGCATCCGTGCGCACGCCCACCACCTCCTCGACGAGGCCGCGCGCCCGGGTGCTCACCTGCTCGACCGAGACGCCCTCGACCACGCGCACCCCGAGGGCTCGGGCGCCGCGGGCCAGGCTCATGGTGAGGTCGACCGGGTTGACCCGCCCGTCGCCGGGCACGTGGAACCCGGCGAGCAGGTCGTCGGTGCGGGCCAGCGGGAACAGCTCGGCCATCTCGCGGGGCCCGATCTCCTCGACCTCGAGCCCGAGGTGCCGCTGGAACGCCGCGACTCGGCGGTACTCCTGGAGGCGGTCGGCATCCGCGGCCGCCTCGATCAGGCCGACCTGCTTGAACCCCGTGGCCACCCCGGTCTCCGCCTCGAGGCGGGCGTAGAGGTCGCGGGAGTAGAGCCGCAACCGGGTGTTCGTCTCGCTCGTGGAGCCGAAGCAGGTCATCAGCCCGGCGGCGTGCCAGGTCGTGCCCGAGGTCAGCCGGTCGCGCTCGAGCACGAGCACGTCGGTCACCCCGAGGTGCGCCAGGTGGTAGGCGATCGAGGTGCCGATGACGCCGCCCCCGATGACGACGACCCGCGCCCGCTGCGGCAACGACCGTCACGGCGGAGGGCGACGACGAGGCCGGGTCAACCGGCGCAGCAGTGCTCATCCGCCGACCATATCGACCGGTCGAGAGAGGGAGCACGCCGCCAGCTGCCGGCGGCGGTCGGCGAGGAGGCAACACGCACACCGCGCGGTGTGCGGCATCCGCGTGTTGCCTGTTCTCGACGGTGCGCGGGCGAGCCGGCCGGATGCCGGGTCAGGCGTAGGTGCGGAAGCCCCGGCCGGTCTTGCGGCCCAGGTAGCCGGCGGTGACGAGGTGCTCGAGCAGCGGCGCCGGGAGCGTAGCCGGGCTCGCGGAACTCGGTGTAGAGCTCGCGCTCGATCGCGAGCGACACGTCGAGCCCCACGACGTCGAGCAGCTCGAAGGGACCCATCGGCAGGCCACAGCCGGTCTTCATCGCGGTGTCGATGTCGTCGGCGGTGGCGTAGTTGGCCTCGAGCATCCGCACGGCGTCGTTGAGGTACGGGAAGAGCAGCGCGTTGACGATGAAGCCGGAGCGGTCGCCGCAGGTCACGGCCACCTTGCCGACCTTGGCGCAGAGGTCCTGCACCGTCGCGGTGACGTCGGCGAGCCGTCGACACGGTGTGCACGACCTCGACGAGCTTCATGATCTGGGCCGGGTTGAAGAAGTGCATCCCGATGACGTCCTGCGGCCGGTCGGTGACCTTGGCGCAGTCGATGATCGGCAGGGACGAGGTCGTCGTGGCGAGGATGGCGCCGGGCTTGCAGATCCGGTCCAGGTCGCGGAAGAGGTCCTGCTTGACGGCGAGGTCCTCGGCGATCGCCTCGACGACCAGGTCGACGTCGGCGAGCGCCTCGCGGCCGGTGGCGCCGGCGACCCGGCCCAGCAGGGCGTCGGCGCCGCTCGGTCCATCCGGCCCTTCTCGACGGCCCGGGCGCAGCTGCGCGCCGAGCGAGGTCAGCACGCCGGCGACCTTCTCCTCGGAGCGGGCCACGAAGGTGACGGGGTACCCGGCCTTGGCGAACACCTCGATGATGCCGGTCGCCATGGTCCCCGACCCGACGACACCCACCGAGCCGACCTGGCGGAGCACGACACCGGGCGGCGGTCCGCCGGCGGGGGTCTGGGCGTCGGCGACGACCTGCGGGGAGCCCGGCTCGGCGTAGGTGTAGAAGCCCCGGCCGCTCTTGCGGCCGAGCAGGCCCGCGCTGACCATCTGCTTGATGATCGGGCTCGGCGCGTGCAGGCGGTCGCGGCCCTGCTTGTACATCGTGTCGAGGATCTCGTAGGCCGTGTCGAGGCCGATCAGGTCGAGCAGCGCGAGCGGGCCCATCGGGTAGCCGCAGCCGAAGCGCATCGCGGCGTCGAGGTCCTCGCGGGTCGCGTAGCGGCTCTCGTACATCGAGACGGCGTGGTTGAGGTAGCCGAAGAGCAGCGCGTTGGCGATGAAGCCCGCCTTGTCGCCGACGATGACCGGCTTCTTGCCCAGCCGCTCGGCCAGCGCCTTGACGTCCTCGAAGACGTCGTCGGCGGTGATGACGGTGCGGATGACCTCGACGAACTGCTGCACCGGCGCGGGGTTGAAGAAGTGCATGCCGACGACCCGCTTGGGGTTCGACGTCGCGACGGCGATCTCGGTGACCGGCAGCGAGGAGGTGTTCGTGGCGAGCACGGCGTCGGGCGAGACCACCGCGTCGACCTTGCCGAGCAGCTCCTTCTTCAGGTCGAGGTGCTCGGGCACGGCCTCGACCACGAGCTGGCAGTGCGCCAGGTCGGCCAGGTCGCTGGTGTAGGTGACCCGCGCGTGGAGGGCGTCGTGCTCCTCCTCGGTCAGCTTTCCCCTGCTCAGGGCACGCCCGGTGCTGCCCGCGAGCACGGCCTTGCCGTGCTCGATCCCGGCCTCGTCGACCTCGACGGCGACCACGTCGATCCCGTTGCGGGCGAAGACCTCGACGATCCCCGCGCCCATCGTCCCGAGTCCGATCACACCCACACTGGTGAAGTCACGCGTCATGGCCGCGATCCTTCCAGAGCATCACGGACCTCACGAGCCCCCGAGGGCGTGACACTTCTTACCCCCGGGCGGGGTGCGACCGACATCACCCCCCGCGGATGCCGTGGCGCACCTCGCGCGCGTGCCTCACCAGTCGTGTCCGGCGGCCACCAGCTCGGCCTCGAGGGTCAGCCGGTCGCGTGAGGGCAACGGCGGGAGGCCGACGTCGTCGGTGGGCACGTCGACCCGCGGCGCAAGCTCGAGCAGCAGCTGGTCGTAGGCGGCGAGCACGGCCCGCAGGCGGGCGGCCTGGTGCGGGGCGTCGCCCTGCTCGACCCGGCGGATCTCCAGCTCGATGCGGCGCAGCTCCATGCCGATGAGCACCGGGGGCAGCGGTTGTGGTTGTGGGCGGCCCAGCACCCGGCGGCGCCAGCGCCCGCAGCCGCTCCACGGGCGGCTCCAGCCGACGGACGAGCGGACGCAGCAGACGGGGCGGCTCGCCCTCGGTGAACCAGTTCAGGGCCGCCCCCTGGGCGCCGAACCAGAGTCCGGGCAGCGCGACGAGGACCCAGCGTCAACAGCGCTGCCCGCATTGGCCTCACCTCTTCCCTCGAGTGTGCGCCACCCCCTGCCCGGAGGGCAACGGGTCGACCGGCGCGCGACGGTAGGGTGGTCGACCGTGCGACTCGTGATCGCGACGTGCAGCGTCGACTACGACGGGCGGCTCACCGCCCATCTGCCGCTGGCGACCCGGCTGCTCCTCGTCAAGGCCGACGGCTCGGTGCTCGTGCACTCCGACGGCGGGTCCTACAAGCCGCTGAACTGGATGTCCCCGCCGTGCGCCATGGCCGAGGTCGAACCGGACGAGACCGAGGCCGTCGAGGGCGTCACCACCGTGTGGGTCGTGCAGCACGCGAAGTCCGAGGACCGGCTGCGGGTGAAGATCCACGAGGTGCACCACGACAGCGCCCACGAGCTCGGCGTCGACCCCGGTCTGGTCAAGGACGGCGTCGAGGCGCACCTGCAGACCCTGCTCGCGCGAGCACATCACCACGCTCGGCGACGGCTGGACCCTCACCCGCCGTGAGTTCATGACGCCGATCGGGCCGGTCGACATCCTGTGCAAGGACGGCGCGGGCGCGACCGTCGCCATCGAGATCAAGCGGCGCGGCGACATCGACGGCGTCGAGCAGCTGACCCGCTACCTCGAGCTGATGAACCGCGACCCGCACCTCGCACCGGTGACCGGCGTCTTCGCCGCCCAGCAGATCAGGCCGCAGGCCCGCACGCTCGCCGAGGACCGCGGCATCCGCTGCGTCGTGCTCGACTACGACGCGCTCAAGGGCGTCGACACACAGCGAGCACCGCCTCTTCTGAGCACCCACATCGACCACCAGGTCCCGCGGGTACGCCGGGCTGAGTAGCGCATCGGGCTGACCGCTGCGCGATGGGATGCCGTGGGCGGCCGTTGACCATCCGCACCCCCTCTCTGGCGCGCGGGCGCGCCACGCAGAGCGTGGGACCCGCCGCCAGACCCGTCCATCGGCTCGCCCACGGCATCCCTCCCGCTCCGCTCCTGCCGCTGTTCTCGAGATGGGTGCTCAGCTGGCTGCCAGGGCGACCACCTGGGCACCCAGCTCCGGACGTGGGGTCAGTCGGGACGCGGGATCCGCGCCCAGCCGTCGTCGCCGACCTCGAGCACCACCACGTCGGCGGCGGCGCCGGGCGGGCGGCCCAGGTGCTCGTGCACGGCAGCCAGCTGTTCGGGCGCCACCGGCACGACGACGCGCTCACCGCGGTGCAGGTCGGCCAGCGCCTGGAGCTCCTCGACGACGTCGGCCCCCGGAGCCAGCGGGCCGGCGACCACGGCGCCGACCCCGGCCGCGTCGTCCGGCGCGGTGCCGACGGGCACGAGCACGAGGGTCGCGGCACAGTGCAGAGCCATGTCCGGCACGCTACGCGCCCTACCCGGGACAGGTGCTGCTCACCGTGCGGCAACATCGAGCAGTCGGTCGATGGTGCCCCACGGCATACCGGGGAATGACGTGGGTAGGGCTCCGGTTGTCGCACGCCGGCGCCGCAGCGGCGCCGTCATCCGTCGGACCGAGAGGACACTGCCATGACCAGCACGACCGACACCAGCACCACCACCGACGCCCGCGAGCCGCAGAAGGTCGCCTTCCTCGTCGCTCCCGAAGGCATCGAGCAGGTCGAGCTGACCGGCCCGTGGGAGGCCGTGGAGCAGTCCGGCGCCACGCCCGTGCTCATCTCGACCCAGGAGGGCACGGTGCAGGCCTACAACCACCTCGACAAGGGCGACACCTTCGACGTCGACGCCACCGTGGGCTCCGCCGATGTCGCCGACTACGCGGCGCTCGTGCTGCCGGGCGGCGTCGCCAACCCCGACGCCCTGCGCACCGACACCGATGCCGTGGCGTTCGTGCGCCAGTTCGTGCAGTCCGGCAAGCCGGTGGCCGCGATCTGCCACGCCCCCTGGACGCTCGTCGAGGCCGACGTCGTGCGCGGCCGCACGCTCACCTCGTGGCCGAGCCTGCAGACCGACCTGCGCAACGCCGGCGCCACCTGGCAGGACCGTGAGGTGGTCGTCGACGACAACCTGATCACCAGCCGCAACCCCGACGACATCCCCGCGTTCACCCGCGAGCTGACCGCGGCCCTGTCGTCGTCGGTGAAGGCCTGACCGGCTGCGACCGAACGGACCGGCGCCCGTCCCCGCTCAGGCGTGGGCGGGCGTCGCCGCGTCGGCGTCGAGCCCGCGCGAGGCGCGGATGACCTCGACGAAGCGCACCATGATGTCGTTGAGCCCGAAGTCCTTCGGCGTGAACACCTCGGCGACGCCGAGCGCCTTGAGCCGCACGGCATCCGCCTCGGGGATGATCCCGCCGACGATCACCGGCACGTCACCGGCGCCGGCCTCGCGCATCAGGTCGAGCACCTCGGGCACGAGCTCCATGTGCGAGCCGGACAGGATCGAGATGCCGACCAGGTGCACGTCCTCGGCCACGGCGGCCCCGACGATCTGCTCGGGCGTCAGCCGGATGCCCTGGTAGACGACCTCGAAGCCGGCGTCGCGCGCGCGCACCGCGATCTGCTCGGCGCCGTTGGAGTGGCCGTCGAGGCCGGGCTTGCCGACGAGCAGCCGCAGCCGCTCGCCGAGCTCCTCGCTGGTGCGGGTCACCATCGCCCGCACGTCGGCGAGCGCCTCGGAGCCGGCCCCGACACCGACGGAGCCACTGACGCCGGTCGGGGCGCGGAACTCGCCGAACACCTCGCGCAGCGCCCCGGCCCACTCCCCCGTGGTCAGCCCGGCGCGGGCGCACTCGAGTGTCGCCTGCCATCAGGTTCGTGTCGGTGCCGGCGTCGGCGACCAGCCGCGCCAGCGCGGCTGCCGCTCGCTCCTTGCGCTCGGGGTCCGCGTCGCGCTCCTCCCGCCAGCGCCGGACCGCCGCCGCAGCGGCGGCCTCGACCCCGGCATCCACGCTCTGGATCGCGGTCTCGAGGTCGGCGGTGAGCGGGTTGGGCTCGGTCGTCTCGAAGCGGTTGACCCCGACGACGACGTCCTCGCCGGCCTCGATCCGCTGGCGCCGACGCGAGTGCGAGGCGACGAGCTCGCTCTTCATGTAGCCGCCCTCGACGGCCGGCACGGCCCCGCCCATCTCCTGCACCCGGTCGATCTCGGCGCGGGCGCCCTCGACGAGCTCGGCGACCTTGGCCTCGACGACCCTCGACCCCTCGAAGAGGTCGTCGTACTCGAGCAGGTCGCTCTCGTAGGCGAGCACCTGCTGGATGCGCAGCGACCACTGCTGGTCCCACGGTCGGGGCAGGCCCAGGGCCTCGTTCCACGCCGGCAGCTGCACCGCGCGGGCCCGGGCGTCCTTGGACATCGTCACGGCGAGCATCTCGAGCACGATGCGCTGCACGTTGTTCTCGGGCTGGGCCTCGGTGAGCCCGAGCGAGTTGACCTGCACGCCGTAGCGGAACCGCCGCTGCTTGGCGTCGGTGACGCCGTAGCGCTCGAGGGTCAGCTCGTCCCAGAGCTGCACGAAGGCGCGCATCTTGCACATCTCCTCGACGAAGCGCACGCCGGCGTTGACGAAGAACGAGATGCGGGCGACGACCTCGCCGAAGCGCTCCGGGGGCACCTGGCCGGAGTCGCGCACGGCATCCAGCACGGCGATCGCGGTGCACATCGCGTAGGCGATCTCCTGCACGGGCGTCGCGCCGGCCTCCTGCAGGTGGTAGCTGCAGATGTTGGTCGGGTTCCACTTCGGGATCTCGGCGACGGTGTAGGCGACCATGTCGGTGATCAGCCGCAGCGAGGGACCCGGCGCGAAGACGTAGGTGCCCGCGCGAGAGGTACTCCTTGATGATGTCGTTCTGGGTGGTGCCGGCCAGCGCACGCACCGCGGATGCCGGGTCCTCCCCCGCCGCCTCGGCCTGCTCCTCGGCCGCCACCTGGTAGAGCGCGAGCAGCCACATCGCGGTGGCGTTGATCGTCATCGAGGTGTTCATCCGCGACAGCGGGATGTCGGCGAACAGGGCCCGCATGTCGCCGATGTGCGAGATCGGGACGCCGACCTTGCCGACCTCGCCGCGGGCCAGCACGTGGTCGGGGTCGTAGCCGGTCTGGGTCGGGCAGGTCGAAGGCGACCGACAGGCCCGGTCTGGCCCTTGTCGAGGTTGCGGCGGTACAGGGCGTTGCTCGCGGCGGCGCTGGAGTGCCCGGCGTACGTGCGCATCACCCACGGGCGGTCGCGCTCGGGACGGGTCGACGTCGGTGCTCTCGGACATGCCGTGAACGCTAGCCGCGGGGCGCGTGGCCCGGGGTAGCGACCCGCACGGTGAGAGTGCCCACACCCCGGGCGCGATGCGGCAGTGCGCTGACGACCGGTCGGCGGACGGTCAGCCCGCGGCGCCGGCCAGCGCCGGCTGGTCCGCCGACGACGGTCGGCACGGGCTGAGCAGCGCGTGCAGCCGGGCCCGGCGCAGCAGCCGCCGGGTGCGGTCGTCGGCGGCGACGATGCGCATCGGGCGGCCGGCCCGGCGGGCCCGCCGCTGGCACTCGACGATGAAGCCGAACCCGGTGGCGTCGCCCACGTGGGCCTCGCCGAGGTCGAGCAGCAGCGGTGTGGTGCCGGTGGCGATCAGCCGGTGCAGTGTCAGCCGCAGGTCGGCGACCGTGCGCACGTCGAGCCGTCCCCGCAGCGCGACATGACAGCCCCGGTCGTCCTGGTACTCGGTGATGGTCACGATGGCTGTCGCCTGCTCGGCCACGGTGCCCCCCTCTCACGTCGTCGTGCGTCCCATTCACAGACCACGGTGCCTTCCCGTCAGCCACGAACGGGTAAAGAACGGGCAAAGAATGGACAATGTCCGCTTCATGCCACGCGTCGAGCCCGGCTGCGGCGTCTGCGAGGCTGTGCGCATGGTCAACCTCACCCGGATCTACACCCGCACCGGCGACGACGGCAGCACCGCGCTGGGCGACCTGAGCCGCACCCGCAAGACCGACCCGCGGCTGGCGGCCTACGCCGACGCCAACGAGGCGAACGCCGCGATCGGCGTCGCCATCGCGTGCGGGGACCTGCCCGCAGGACGTGCGGGCGGTGCTGACCCGGGTGCAGAACGACCTGTTCGACATCGGCGCCGACCTGTCCACCCCGCTGCAGCGCACCTACGAGTACCCGCCGCTGCGGGTCAAGGAGGAGTGGGTCGGCGAGCTCGAGGCCGACTGCGACCGCTACCTCGAGCGGCTCGAGAAGCTGCGGTCCTTCATCCTGCCCGGCGGCACGCGCCGGCGCCGCTCACCTGCACGTCGCGCTGACCGTCGTGCGCCGTGCGGAGCGCTCGGTGTGGGCGGCGGTCGAGGCCTACGGCACCGAGCCCGGCGACGCCCGCGGGCACGGTGGGGTCAACCCGGTCACGGCGACCTACCTCAACCGGCTGTCCGACCTGCTCTTCGTGCTGGCCCGGTGCGCCAACCTGCCCGAGGGCGACGTGCTCTGGAAGCCGGGCGGAGGCCGCGAGCAGACCCCCGAGGACCGCGACCGCTGACCCGCCCGGGTCGGACAGGCCGCTCGTCCATCCCGGGAGCGGCCCCTCGACGTGGCCGGTCCGCACGACGTCGCGGACGCCGGTCAGGCGACGTTGACGTTGAAGCCCGGGGGGCTGGACTCGAGCCAGGCCCGCACCGCGGTGTAGGCCGCCGGCACGAACGCGAACTCGCACGACTGCGTCCCGGCCCGGCCCTGCACGGCGACCGGGTCGGCGAGCCCCGGGATGGGGTCGGTGAGCGGCACGGCGCGCCGAAGTCGAGCTCACCGCGCGACCAGGACACCTCGGCCCGCAGCGAGGGCCCGACGATGCTGAACCACTCGAAGCGGTCCGAGCTGAGCCGGGCCAGCCCGAGCCGCCAGCGGCCCGCCGACGCCCTCGACGCCGCGCGCAGAGCATGACCGGGCGCCCGTCGCCGGAGATGTAACGTCGGCGCGCCCACACGAAGGTGAGCGCGCCGACGACGAGCAGGACGACGAGGGCGAGGACCAGCTCGGCGGCGACGAACGGCGTCATGCGAGCGGTCCCCGGCCCTCGATGTCAGGAACCCATGCCGCTGGCGTCGACCGACTCGGCGATGATCGTCACCCGGTCGTGGTCGACCGAGAGGAACCCACCGTCGATCTGCGCCGAGCGCCACGACCCGTCGGCGTTGACCCGCACCTCGCCCTCCCCGAGCACGCAGAGGATCGGGGTGTGACCCGGCAGGATGCCGAGGTCGCCGTCGATGGAGCGGGCGCTGACCTGGCTCGCCTCACCCTCCCAGACCTTGCGGTCCGCGGAGACGAGCTCGACCTGGAGCGGCATCAGAGGTTCTTCTGGATCTCGGCCCACTGGCGCTCGACGTCGTCGAGGCCACCGCACATGAAGAACGCCTGCTCACCGACGTGGTCGTAGTCGCCGTCGCAGATCTTCGTGAAGGCCTCGATGGTGTCGGCCAGCGGCACCGTGGAGCCCTCGATGCCGGTGAACTGCTTGGCCACGTAGGTGTTCTGCGACAGGAAGCGCTGGAGGCGGCGGGCCCGGTTGACGAGGATCTTGTCCTCCTCGGACAGCTCGTCGATGCCGAGGATCGCGATGATGTCCTGCAGCTCCTTGTTGCGCTGGAGGATCCCCTTGACGCGCAGCGCGGTCGTGTAGTGCTCCTCGCTGATGTACCGACGGTCGAGGATCCGGCTCGTCGAGGTGAGCGGGTCGACGGCCGGGTAGATGCCGA
This sequence comes from uncultured Actinomycetota bacterium, assembly GCA_963751385.1. Classification (GTDB taxonomy): domain Bacteria; phylum Actinomycetota; class Actinomycetes; order Actinomycetales; family Dermatophilaceae; genus Fodinibacter. The sequence goes on from CAVVUD010000002.1 coordinate 132,321, forward strand.
GCGAGGCGATCTCGCGGGAGAGCTCGGTCGTCGCGTCGAGGTGCGCGAAGGTCGTCGCCGGGGCCGGGTCGGTGTAGTCGTCGGCCGGCACGTAGATCGCCTGCATCGAGGTGATCGAGTGGCCACGCGTGGAGGTGATCCGCTCCTGGAGCGTGCCCATCTCGTCGGCGAGGGTCGGCTGGTAGCCGACCGCGGACGGCATCCGGCCGAGCAGGGTCGAGACCTCGGACCCCGCCTGGGTGAACCGGAAGATGTTGTCGATGAACAGCAGCACGTCCTGGCCCTGCACGTCGCGGAAGTACTCCGCCATCGTGAGGGCGGACAGGGCGACGCGAAGACGCGTGCCCGGCGGCTCGTCCATCTGGCCGAAGACGAGGGCGGTCTGGCCGAGGACCCCGGCCTCCTCCATCTCGACCATCAGGTCGTTGCCCTCACGGGTGCGCTCGCCGACGCCGGCGAACACCGAGACGCCACCGTGGTCGCGCGCGACGCGGGCGATCATCTCCTGGATGAGCACGGTCTTGCCGACGCCCGCACCACCGAACAGGCCGATCTTGCCGCCCTGGACGTAGGGGGTGAGCAGGTCGATGACCTTGATGCCGGTCTCGAACATCTGGGTCTTGGACTCGAGCTGGTCGAAGGCCGGCGCGGTGCGGTGGATGCCCCAGCGCTCCTTGGCCTCGAAGGTCTCGCCCTCGGCGAGGTTCATGACCTCGCCGGTGGTGTTGAAGACCTTGCCCAGGGTGATGTCGCCGACGGGCACGGTGATCGGGCCGCCGGTGTCCTGCACCGGGGTGCCGCGGACCAGGCCGTCGGTCGGCTGCAGGGAGATGGCGCGCACCATGTTGTCGCCGATGTGCTGGGCGACCTCGAGGTTCAGGTGGCGCTTGTCGCCGCCGACCTCGACCTCGGTGGTGAGCAGGTTGTACTGCTCGGGCATGCCGTCGACGGGGAACTCCACGTCGACGACGGGGCCGATGATGCGCGAGATGCGGCCCACGCCGCCGACGGCGTGGGTCTCGCTCCGCTCGCTGACAGATGCAGTCATGGTCTCTCTCTCACTCACTTGCTCTCGGCCAGCGCGCTGGCGCCGCCGACGATTTCGCTGATCTCTTGGGTGATCTCGGCCTGGCGGGCCTGGTTGGCCAGCCGGGTGTACTTCTTGATGAGCTCCTCGGCGTTGTCCGTGGCCGACTTCATCGCCCGCTGGCGGGCGGCGAGCTCGGACGCGGCGGCCTGGAGCATGCAGTTGAACAGCCGCGCGTTGACGTACTTCGGCAGCAGGGCGTCGAGCACCTGCTCGGCGCTCGGCTCGAAGGAGTACAGCGGCAGCAGGTCATCGTCGTCCGGGGCGGCCTCGCCCTCGACGACCTCGAGCGGCAGCAGCCGGATGACCTCGGGCTCCTGGGTGACCATCGAGACGAACCGGGTGAAGACGATGTGGACCTCGTCGACGCCGCCCTCCTCGGTCGGCGTCGGTGAAGTCGGCGACGAGCCGCTGGCCCACCTCGCGGGCCGTCTCGAAGCTCGGGCTTCTCGGACGCACCGCTCCACTCCGCCGCGCTCTCGCGGTGGCGGAACTTGTAGAAGCCGATCGCCTTGCGGCCCAACAGGTACGGGACGACCTCCTTGCCGTCCTCACGCAGGGCGGCGACGAGGCGCTCGCTCTCCTTGATGACGGAGGAGCTGTAGGCCCCGGCCAGGCCACGGTCGGAGGTGATGATGACGACCGCGGCGCGCTTGACGTCCTCCTTCTCGGAGGTCAGCGGGTGGTCCTCGTTGGAGAAGGTGGCGACCGCCGAGACCGCGCGGGTCAGCGCACGGGCGTACGGGCTGGACTCGCGCACCGCCTCCTGCGCCTTGACGACGCGGGCAGCCGCCATCAGCTCCATCGCCCGGGTGATCTTCTTGGTCGAGCTGACGGCTCGGATGCGCTGCCGGTACTCCCGGATCTGCGCTCCCATACGTTTCCGCCTTCCTAGGTTCTGCTGCTCGTTGGCTCTGGTGCCGGCCGGTGGCCGGGCGCTTCCGCGCGCCCGGCCCGCCGGGTCAGCGCTTCTGCTTGACGATCTGCTCCTGCTCGGACTCCTGCGCCTTGGCGGCCGCGTCGTCCTCGGCCTCGTCGCCGGCCTGGACGCCGTCGGCGCCGCCGCCCTGGAAGCGCGGTGCTTGAAGGTCGTGACCTCGCCCTCGAGGGCCTGCTCGGTCTCCTCCTCGAACTTGCCGGTCTCGCGGATGGCCGCGAGCAGCTCGTTCTTGCTGCGGCGCAGGTGGTCGAGGAAGTCGGCCTCGAAGCGGCGGACGTCCTCGACGGCGACGTCGTCGAGCTTGCCGGTGGTGCCGAGCCAGATCGAGACGACCTGCTCCTCGACCGGGGACGGCGAGGCCTGGCGCTGCTTGAGCAGCTCGACGAGGCGAGCACCCTTGGCGAGCTGGGCGCGCGACGCCGGGTCGAGGTCGGAGGCGAACATCGCGAACGCCTCGAGGGCGCGGTACTGCGCGAGGTCGAGCTTGAGTCGACCGGCGACGGACTTCATCGCCTTGATCTGCGCGGCACCACCGACACGGGACACCGAGACACCCACGTCGATCGCCGGGCGGACGTTGGCGTTGAACAGGTCGGCCTGGAGGTAGATCTGGCCGTCGGTGATCGAGATGACGTTGGTCGGGATGTACGCCGAGACGTCGCCCGCCTTGGTCTCGATGATCGGCAGGCCGGTCATCGAGCCCGCGCCCAGCTCGTCGGAGAGCTTCGCGCAACGCTCGAGCAGCCGGCTGTGCAGGTAGAAGACGTCACCCGGGTAGGCCTCGCGGCCCGGCGGGCGGCGCAGCAGCAGCGACACGGAGCGGTAGGCCTCGGCCTGCTTGGACAGGTCGTCGAAGACGATGAGGACGTGCTTGCCCTGGTACATCCAGTGCTGGCCGATGGCCGAGCCGGTGTAGGGCGCGAGGTACTTGAAGCCGGCGGAGTCGGAGGCCGGGGCCGCGACGATGGTGGTGTACTCCATCGCGCCGGCCTCCTCGAGCGTGCCGCGCACGGCCGCGATCGTCGAGCCCTTCTGGCCGATGGCGACGTAGATGCAGCGCACCTGCTTGTCGGGGTCGCCGCTGTCCCAGAACTCCTTCTGGTTGATGATCGTGTCGACCGCGACCGTGGTCTTGCCGGTCTGGCGGTCACCGATGATCAGCTGGCGCTGGCCGCGACCGATGGGGGTCATGGCGTCGACGGCCTTCAGGCCGGTCTGCAGCGGCTCGTGCACCGACTTGCGCTGCACGACGGTGGGCGCCTGGAGCTCGAGCGCGCGGCGCTCCTCGCTCACGATCTCGCCGAGGCCGTCGATCGGCGTCGCCGAGCGGGTTGACGACGCGGCCGAGGAAGTTGTCGCCGACCGGCACGGAGAGGACCTCTCCGGTGCGCTTGACCTCCTGGCCCTCCTCGATCGCGGAGAACTCGCCGAGGATGACGACGCCGATCTCGTGGACGTCGAGGTTCAGCGCCAGGCCGAGGGTGCCGTCCTCGAACTGGAGCAGCTCGTTGGTCATGGCCGAGGGCAGGCCCTCGACGTGCGCGATGCCGTCACCGGCGTCGGTGACGCGGCCGACCTCCTCGCGCGCGGCAACGCCGGGCTCGTAGGACCGGACGTAGCTGTCCAGGGCGTCCCGGATCTCGTCCGGACGGATCGAGAGCTCCGTCATGTTCTGATCTTCTCCTCGGTCACCGGCCCCCGCTGGGGCCGAAGTCTGTGGTCGGTGGTGCGGTGTGGAGTTCGTGGGGTGGTCGCCGGGTGCGGCGGATGCCGGTCAGCCGCCGGTGACGTGTCGGCGCGCCTCGTCGAGGCGGCGCAGGACGGTGCCGTCGACGACCTCGTCGCCGACCTGGATGCGGATGCCGCCCATGACCGCGGGGTCCTGGACGACCTGCAGGGTGACCGGCTTGCCGTAGTGCGCCTCGAGCGCGCTCGCCAGCCGGGCGTGCTGCTGCTCGGTGAGCGGTGCCGCGACGGTGACCAGCGCGGTGAGCTCGTCGCGACGCCTCGAGGCGAGGATGAGGTAGTCCTCCATGACCCGGTCGAGACGGCGGCCGCGCGGTGCGCGCACCGCCTGCTCGGCCAGCCGGACGGTCTCCGGCGCGGCCTTGCCCTCGAGCAGGCCGTGCACCAGCGTCGCCTTGCCGGAGGCGTCGGTGTTGCGGCTGGAGAGGGTGTCGCGCAGGCCGGGGTCGCCGGCGACGATCCGCTCGAAGCGGAACAGCTCGTCCTCGACCCGGTCGATGCGCCGCTCGCGCTCGGCCGCGGCGAGCAGGGCCTGCACGGCCAGGCTCTCGAGGGTGTCGCCCAGGTCGCGCTCGGCGGACCAGCGCTGGCCCGACCACCTCGGCGACCAGACCGGTGGTGGTCTCACCGATCTTGCCGCCGAACAGCGAGCGCGCCAGGGCCTGCTTGTCGGAGCCCTCGCGCGAGGGGTCGGCGAGGGCACGACGCAGCGAGGCGCTGCCGTCGACGACGCCGGTCACCGCGAACAGCTCCTCCGCGAGGGTCTCCCACCCGGGGTCGCCGGCGAGGGCGGTGTCGAACGCCGCCTGCACCGCCTTGGCCGCACCCCGTGACGAGCCGCGCATCAGGCGTCCTGACCCGCGGGGGCGACCTTCTCGGGCTTGACGTCGCCGGCCTCGAGCTCGGCGAGGAAGCGGTCGACGATGCCGTTCTGGCGCACCTCGTCCTCGAGCGACTCCCCGACGATCTTGCCGGCCAGGGTGGTCGACAGGGTGCCGACCTCCTGGCGCAGCTGGACGACCGCCTGCTGTCGCTCGGCGTCGACCTGGCGCTTGGCCGACTCGGTGATGCGCGCCGCCTCGGCCTGGGCCTGGCTGCGCATCTCCGCGACGATCGAGGCGCCCTGCTCACGCGCGGACTCCCGGATCTCGTTGGCCTCGGTGCGGGCGCCGGCGAGCTGGGCGTTGTACTTCTCCAGGGCAGCCTTGGCCTCGGTCTGGGCCTCCTCGGCCTGCTGCATGCCACCTTCGATGGCGGCGGCACGCTCCTCGTACATCGCCTCCATCTTCGGGACGACCTTGGTCGCGTAGATCCAGTACAGGATCGCGAACGAGATGAGGCCGACGATGAGCTCGGCGGGGTGCGGGAGAAGGGGGAGGGCTTCGGGCCAGCCCGCTGCCTGCACGGATGCGAGAACCACGTCGCTTCCTTATCTGTTCGGTCAAACGGAAGGGTCGAGTCGGTGTCGTCAGGGAGTGGAGTCGAAGACGAAGACGAACACGAGACCGAGGATGGCGAGCGCCTCGGTGAGGGCCATGCCGGTGAAGGCGATGGTCTGGAGCATGCCGCGGGCCTCGGGCTGACGCGCGACGCCGTTGAGGTAGGCGGCGAAGATCAGACCCACACCGATACCGGGGCCGATGGCGGCGAGGCCGTAGCCGAGGTAGGTGATGTTCCCAGTCATTGCGTTTCCTTTCGAGGCCGCCGGGTCCGTCCCGGCGTCGGGGGTTCTTCTGGTCGTACGGGTGGTGCGGTGGTGCGGGTGGTGCGGACGGGCCGGAGCCCGCGGTCAGTGCGTGCTCGCTCACCGCGTCGGAGATGTAGAGCGCGGTGAGCAGGGTGAAGATGAACGCCTGGAGGAACTGCACCAGGAGCTCGAAGAAGGTCATGACGATGCCGAAGCCGAGGCCGAGGAGGCCGGAGAGCTGGATGAAGATGCTGCTGCCGTGCACCAGCAGGTACTCGCCGCCGAGGATGAACACGAGCAGCATCAGGTGGCCGGCGAGCATGTTGCCGAACAGTCGCAGGGCGAGCGTCAGCGGCCGGATGATGAAGTAGGTGAGCACCTCGAGGAAGAACATGATCGGGCGCAGCCACAGCGGCAGCCCCGGCGGGCACGAGCGACTTGAGGTAGCCGATGACGCCGTGCTTCCGGCGCAGCGCGACCGTGTGGTAGACGACGTAGACGATCAGCGTGAGCACGATCGGGAACGCGATCCGGCTGAACGTCGGGAACTGCACGAACGGCAGCACGCCCATGACGTTGTTGAACAGGATCAGCGTGAAGAGCGTGAAGAGCAGCGGCACGAACGGGCGGAAGTCCTTGGCACCGATGACGTCGCGGGCGATCGAGTTGCGCACGAAGCCGTAGGCCTGCTCGGCGACCCACTGCCGCTTGCTCGGCACCACCGTGAGCTTGCCGGCGACGATCACGAAGAACCACGCGAGCAGGGCCACCGAGATGGCCATGACGAACATCGGCCGGGTGATCGCCCAGCTGCTGTCTCCACCGATGACGGGCCAGAAGAAGTCCTCGGTGCCGGGGGCCTCGAAGCCCTCCTCGCCTTCGGCGGCGGCGATGCCGACCTGCAGCCAGTGTGCGGGAACCACGCTCAGGCTCACAGCCTCTCCTCGGGGAATGCACAGGCAGCCTCGACGGGCGCCCGGGGGATCGGGACGTACGCTACCCGACCCTCGCGGGTCGTCGCGACGGAGGGCTCAGGGGTGAACGGCGTGCTCATCGGCTGTCTCCGGGCGACTCGGAGGGCTCGTCGTAGACCAGCGTGCGGGCCCGGCGCAGGGCGAGCATCGCGAACACCTGCCAGGCGACCGTCACGACGAGGGCCACCAGGCCCAGCGCGACGCCGTCGACCCAGTCGGCGTCCTTGAACGCGATGATGACGAGCAGCAGCACGAAGACCTGGCCGAGGTAGACCGCCATCGCGACCGCGACGAACGCGTGCGGGCTCGCGCTGCGCACCAGCTTGCTCAGCAGGAACATGCCGGAGGCGAAGAAGGCCACCGAGACGACGAGGCCGATCAGGGCTCCCGCCAGCGCGTCGACGCCGCGCACGGCCACGAGCACGACGACGGTGAGCAGACCCGCCAGCACCGACGGCAGCAGGGCCCCGCGGAGCATCGCTCCGAACGGGGCGCCGGCGTGCGGCGCGCTGCTGGGGGTGGGGTCGGTCATCGGTGATCGGCCTCTTCGGGGTCGTGACGGATGGGGTCCGGGACGGCTTGTGAAAGTTATCACAAGCGTCGGTGAGGCCCAAACCGGGTCCGCGCAGACGGCATCCGGGCGGCCCGCGGAGCGACCCGGGGTCAGACGCGGCGGGCGAGGATGACCCAGATGGTGCGGGCGATGATCTCGAGGTCGAGCACGGGCGACCAGTTGACGAGGTACTGCAGGTCGTAGCCCAGCTTGTACTCGGCGTCGGTGTGGTAGCGCCCGTGGATCTGGGCGAGACCGGTCAGGCCCGGCGGCACCTCGTGCCGTCGGGTGTAGCCGGCGATCTCCTTCTCGAAGCCCGCGGTCAGCTCGGGCCGCTCGGGGCGCGGTCCGACGATCGACATCTTCCCGGTGACGATGTGCAGGATCTGCGGCAGCTCGTCGGCCCGGGTGGCCCGCACCCAGCGACAGGCGGGGATGACGCGCGGGTCGTCCTGCTGGGCCGAGCTGGGCCACCCCGTCGGCCTCGGCGTCGAGCCGCATGGTGCGGAACTTGACCATCTCGAAGGTCTCGCCCCCCACCCCGACGCGCACCTGCCGGAAGAGCAGCGGGCGGCCCGCGACGGCGAGCTGGTAGAGGGCGACCCCGCCGAGCAGGGTCACCCACACCGGCGCGGTGAGCAGGAGGAGGAACAGGTCGAGCAGCCGCTTGAAGTGCCGCTGCGAGGTCGACATCGTCTGCGGCAGCAGGAGCACGAACGGCAGGCCACCGACCTCGCGCAGCCGGTCGAGGCCGAAGAGCGTCTCGCGCCCGGTCACCCGCAGCAGGGTCGTGACGTTGAGCCGGTCGAGGCGACCGATCGTGCGCGGGTACCACTCGTCGAGCCACGCAGCCGTCACGAGCAGCACGTCGCTGGCCCCGAGGCCCGGGCCACCTCCACCACGGCGCCGGGGGTCGTCGACCTCGGCGACGACGACGAGCTCGGAGTCGTTCGCCGCCAGGTGGCGCGCGGGCCAGGTCGAGGTCGGCCTCGTCGACCGGCCAGCACCACGCGGGGCGGGCCCTCGCGCCGGGTGCGCATGGCGTGCACGATCGCCCGGTTGATGGCGACGGCGACACCCGCGAGGACGATCACGGCCACGAGGTTGGGGATCGGGAACGGGAGCGCCCGGCCGATGGACGACCCTCGCTGGCGGAGCAGGCCTCCCAGGGCGAGGTTGAGCAGGGCGACGAAGCTGCCCGCGGCCAGCGAGAGCCGAGCGGCCCGGGGCAGCACCGCGGCCCCGCCGAGGCGGGGCTCGCGCTCGTAGAGCCCACCGAAGTAGAAGGCGAAGATGAAGATCAGCGTCGAGACGCTGAACGAGAGCAGGTAGGCGCTCAGCGGGTACGTCGGCCAGGGTGGGGCGCCGTTGCGCACGACCATGCTGAGCACCGACAGCCCGAAGACGGCCAGGCCGTCGAGGAGCATGACGAGCCGGAAGCCACGACGGTTGAGCCGCGCGAGGAGCGGGGCGGCGGGGCCGCGCGTCGGGACTCGTCTCGGTCACGGGCGCCTCAGCCGCGCGCCGCACCCGGGCGTGGGTAGGCCGGGAAACGGCCGACGAGGTCGGTCACCTGGCCGCGCACCTCGCGGGACACCGCGTGCTCGGGGTCGGCGTCGCCGTCGACGACCGCCCGCGCGATGAGGTCGCCGATGACGCGCATCTCGTCCTCGCCCATCCCCTGGGTCGTGACGCACGGCGTGCCGACCCGGATGCCGGACGCGACGTTGGGCTTCTGCGGGTCGAACGGAATGGCGTTCTTGTTCAGCGTGATGCCGGCCGCGTCGCAGCTGGCCTCGGCGTCGACCCCGGTGACCATGACCGGCTGGAGGTCGTGCAGCGACAGGTGGGTGTCGGTGCCGCCGGTCGTCGGGCGGATGCCGCTGCTCGCCGAGCGCCTCCGCCAGCACCTTGGCGTTGGCGACGACCTGGCGGGTGTAGGCGGCGTACTCGGGGGTCGCGCACTCCTTGAAGTTCACGGCCTTCGCGGCGATGGAGTGCATCTGCGGGCCGCCCTGCATCATCGGGAAGACCGCCTTGTCGATGGCCGCGGCGTGCTCGGCCCTGCAGACGATGGCGCCCGAGCGCGGGCCGCGCAGCACCTTGTGCGTCGTGAACGAGACGACGTCGGCGAAGGGCACCGGGCTGGGGATCGCCTGCCCGGCGACGAGGCCGATGAAGTGGGCGGCGTCGACCCAGAAGATCGCGCCGACCTCGTCGGCGATGGCCCGGAAGCGCTCGAAGTCGATGAGCCGCGGGATGGCGGAGCCGCCGGCGAGGATCACCTTGGGGCGGTGCTCGCGGGCGAGCTGCTCGACCTGGTCGTAGTCGATGTCCTCGGTGTCCTTGTCGACGCCGTAGTGCACGGCGTCGAACCACTTGCCGCTGAACGACACCTTGGTGCCGTGGGTCAGGTGGCCGCCGTGCGGCAGGCTCATCGCCAGGATCTTCTCGCCGGGCTTGAGGAAGGCACCGTAGACCGCCTGGTTCGCGCTGGCGCCCGAGTGCGCCTGCACGTTGGCGTGGTCGGCGCCGAACAGCGCCTTGCACCGCTCGATGGCCAGCGTCTCGGCCTTGTCGACCTCGCTGCAGCCGCCGTAGTAGCGGCGACCGGGGTAGCCCTCGGCGTACTTGTTCGACAGCGTCGACCCGAGCGCGGTGAGCACCTCCGGGCTGGAGAAGTTCTCGCTCGCGATGAGCTGCAGGCCACCGCGCAGGCGGTCGAGCTCGGACAGGAGCACCCCGGCGATGTCGGGGTCGAAGGCCTCGAGGGCGCCGAAGTCGGATCCGTAGAACGTGTCAGTCATCGTCGGTGGTCTCTCGCTGCTCGCTGGAGGTGGACGCGTCGGGGGCCCGATCGTCCTCGGTGGCCTCGGTCGGGCCTCCGGGTCCTCGGGCTCGGGCCTCGGGGGCCTCGGTCTGCTCGGGCTCGGCGCCCGTCAACTCTAGGGCGTCGGCCCGGGCCCGCTCGACGACGTCCAGGACGTCGGCCTCGCAGATCGCACCGACGCGCAGGAAGACCGGCTCGTCGCGGGTGCAGTCGACGATGGTCGACGCCAGTCCCCCGGTCACCGGTCCGCCGTCGAGGTAGAACTCCACGGCCGCGCCGAGCTGGCTGGCCGCCTCGACGACGGTGCGCGAGGCGGGATGGCCGGTGCGGTTGGCGCTGCTCACGGCCATCGGGCCGACCTCGCGCAGCAGGTCCAGGGCCACCGGGTCGTCGGGCATCCGCAGCGCGACGGTGCCGCCGGTCTCGCCGAGGTCCCACATCAGCGAGGGCTGGGCGCGCAGCACGATGGTCAGCGGCCCCGGCCAGAACGCCGCGACGAGCGCGCGGGCGTAGTCGGGCACGTCGCTCGCCAGCCCGTCGACGGTGCGGGCGTCCGGAACGAGCACCGGCGGCGGCATGTCGGAGCCGCGACCCTTGGCGGCCAGCAGCGAGCGCACGGCCTCCGGGGAGAACGCGTCGGCCCCGATGCCGTACAGGGTGTCGGTGGGCAGGACGACGAGGCCGCCCTCCCGCACGCCCGCCGCGGCCTTGGGGATCGCGTCGGCCCGTCCGTGGTCGGTGGTGCAGTCGAAGACCGGGCTCATGGGGGTCAGCCTAGGGTTCCGGATTGGCCTGCACGGACACGGCTCACCGGGCGCCGCCGCCCCTAGGGTCGTCACGCGCGGGCGACCGCCCGCCACGACACGACACGAGAGGTGCCCCCCATGCGTGGTTCCAACCTGATCTGGACGATCGTCGGCGTGCTGCTCATCATCGCGCTGCTGATCTTCATCCTCAACCGCGTCTGACCGAGCGCGCGCGGGCGCCCCGGTCGAACACCCGACCGGGCTCCCGCCGCCCGGCCCCGGGCCCACGTCGGGCCGTCAGGCCCGGCCCCGCACCGCCGTCGTCGTGCGCGGCCGGCCGGCGAGGTCGGGGTGGTCGGCCACGTCGACCCACTCCCCCGTGGCGCGCAGCGCCCGCGGCAGCGAGTCACCCTGGCTGTCGGCGTGCTCCATGACGAGCACCCCTCCCGCCCGCAGCAGCACCGCGGCGCGCGCGGCCACGGCCAGCGGCACGGCCAGCCCGTCGGCCGACCCGCCGTAGAGCGCGACCTCCGGGTCGTGGTCGCGAACCTCCGGGTCCACCGGCACCGCCCCCACCGGGATGTAGGGAGGGTTGCTCACCACGACGTCGACCCCGCCCTCGAGGTCGTCGAACGCCGCGGTGGCGTCGCCGAGGCGCATCTCGACGTCGAGCCCGAGCGCGGTCGCGGTTCGCCACCGCCCACCCGTGGGCGAGGTCGGAGACCTCGACGGCCAGCACCCGGGCGTCGGGCCGCTCGTCCTTGACGGCGAGCGCTATCGCTCCCGAGCCCGTGCACAGGTCGACGACCACGGCATCAGACCCGACCGCGGATGCCGCGTCGATCGCGAGCCCGGCCGTCACCTCGGTCTCGGGCCTGGGCACGAAGACGCCGGGGCCGACCGCGAGGGTCAGCCGGCGGAAGTGCGCCCGCCCGGTGAGGTGCTGCAGCGGTACCCGGGCCTCGCGCTCCTGCACGAGGGCGGCGTAGCCGTCCGGCTCCGGGGCGCCCAGCACCATCGCGCGGCGGACCTCGCCGGGGTCGGTGCGCAGCGCGTGGGCGGCGAGCGCCACGGCATCCACCTCGGGCGAGGGGATGCCGGCCGCGGCCAGGCGCGCGGTCGCCTCACGGACCGCGCTGCGCAGGTCGCTCATCGGTCGGCGACCGCGGCCAGGCGGGCGGCCTCGTCGGCGTCGACGCAGGACTGGATGACGGGGTCGAGGTCGCCGTCGAGCACCGCGTCGAGGTTGTAGGCCTTGAAGCCGGTGCGGTGGTCGCTGATCCGGTTCTCGGGGTAGTTGTAGGTGCGGATGCGCTCGGAGCGGTCGACGGTGCGCACCTGGCTGTTGCGCACCGTGGCGTCGGCCGCGTGCCGCTCGTCCATCGCCATCTGGTGCAGCCGGGCGCGCAGCACGCGCATCGCGGCCTCGCGGTTCTGCAGCTGGGACTTCTCGTTCTGGCACGAGACGACCACGCCGGTGGGCAGGTGGGTGATGCGCACGGCGGAGTCGGTGGTGTTGACGCTCTGGCCGCCCGGGCCGCTGGACCGGAAGACGTCGACGCGCAGGTCGTGGGGGTCGATCGACACCTCGACGTCCTCCGCCTCGGGCATCACCCAGACGCCGGCCGCGCTGGTGTGGATGCGGCCCTGGCTCTCGGTGACCGGCACCCGCTGCACGCGGTGCACACCACCCTCGAACTTCAGCCGGGCCCACGGGGCCTCGCCGGGCGCGGCAGTGCCGCGCGACTTCACCGAGACCCGCACGTCCTTGTAGCCGCCCAGGTCGCTCTCGGTGGCATCGAGCACCTCGGTTCGCCAGCCCCGGCGCTCGGCGTGCCGCAGGTACATCCGCAGCAGGTCGCCGGCGAACAGGGCCGACTCCTCGCCGCCCTCCCCCGCCTTGACCTCGAGGATGACGTCGCGGTCGTCGTCGGGGTCGCGCGGGATCAGCAGCCGGCGCAACCGGTCCTCGGCAGCGGCCAGGGTCGCCTCGAGCGCCGGGAGCTCCTCGGCGAAGGCGGGGTCCTCGGCCGCGAGCTCACGGGCGGCACCGAGGTCGTCGCGCGCCCTCACCCAGGCGTGGTGCGCGGCGACGGTCGGTCCGAGGGCGGCGTACCGCTTGCCGAGCTCACGGCTGCGGTCGGGGTCGGACGCCACGGCCGGGTCGCCCATCTGGCGCTCGAGCGCGGCGTGCTCGTCGACGAGGGCCTGCGCGGAGTCGAGCACGGGGTTCTCCGATGGTCGGGACGGACGGGGAAACGCGACGCGCCGGCCCACCCGAGGGGTGGACCGGCGCGGTCGGGGAAGCTACTTGGCGGCCTTCTTGCCGTAGCGGGCCTCGAAGCGGGCGACGCGCCCGCCGGTGTCGAGGATCTTCTGCTTGCCCGTGTAGAACGGGTGGCACTGCGAGCAGACGTCGGCGTGGATCAGGCCGTTCTTCGCGGTGCTGCGCGTGGTGAACGTGTTGCCACAGGTACAGGTGACCGTGGTCTCCACGTAGTCGGGGTGGATGTCCTTCTTCACGATTTCTCCTTGGCTGCGTCCGGGTCGGCGGGCTCAGCACGGTGCTGCAAACCCTCTGGCGCCCCGACTGCGCCCCTCGTGAGGGAGGCGCTCAGGAAACGCGTCTGTTGCCGTGAACCGGTCCAGCGGTCAAGTGTGCCAGAGCGGGCACACGGTCACCTAAACGGAAAGGAGGTGGGCGGCATTCCCCCGATACGACGGGCCGCCCGCCCGGTGTCCGGCCGCGGCGCTACGGTCGGGGGATGAGGTTCGGAGCCGTCATCCCGTATGCCGACGAGCGCGAGTTCACCGAGCTCGCCACCGTGGCCGAGACCGCCGGGTGGGACATGGTCTTCTCCTGGGAGGCCGTGTGGGGCCAGGACGCCTGGGCCACCCTGGCCGCCGCGGCGATGGTGACCGAGCGGGTGCGCCTGGGCACCCTGCTCACCCCGGCCGCGAGGTACCGGCCGTGGGACCTCGCCTCGCGGGTCGCCTCGGTCGACCGCCTCTCCGCAGGGCCGGGTCACGCTGGGCGTCGGCCTCGGTGCGCTGCACGGCAACTGGCTCGCGTTCGAGCCCGACGAGGGCCGGGCGGTGCGCGCCAGGAAGCTCGACGAGGTGCTGGCCATCTACGTCGGCCTGATGGGCGGCCAGCCCTTCGAGTTCACCGGTGAGCACTTCAGCGCCCGGCCGGTGCCCGAGCTGATCCCGCCGATGCCCGAACAGCGCCCGCACCCGCCGGTGTGGTGCGTCGGTGCGCTCGTGCCGGGCCGGGCCCGACAGCGCTCGCTCGAGCGGGCCGCGCGCTGGCAGGGCGTGTTCCCCGCCGCCGCCGGGGGCACTCTCGACGACCCCGGATCGCACCTCACCACCGAGTCCCTGCGCGAGATCGTCGACCGCATCGGCACGCTTCGCGCCGAGGGCGGGCTGACGATGGAGGGCTACGACGTGGTCGTCGAGGGCGACAGCCACGGGTCGTTCGGTGTGGTGCGCCCGCCGGTACAGCAGTGGGCCGACGCCGGTGCCACCTGGTGGGTCGAGTCCTGGTGGGACCTGCCCGACTCCCCCGAGGGCCGGGCCGAGACCCGTCGCCGGCTCGAGCTGGGGCCGCTGCGGTGACCCCGGCTGCCGTGGTGCGCGTCGCGACGCCGGGCGACGCAGCCGTGCTCGTCGAGCTGCGCGCGGTCATGTTCGAGGGCATGGGCACGTCGGCCGCCGCGATCGCCGACCCGGTCTGGCGGCGGGCCGCGCACGACTGGTTCACCGACACGGTCGCCGACCCGCGGTCGCGGGTCGTGGTCGCCGAGGCCGAGGGGCGCGTGGTCTCCTGCGCGGTCGGCGAGGTGACCGCCCTCATCCCGGGCCCCAACACGGTCACCGGCTCGGTGGGGCTGATCTCGAACGTCGCGACCGTGACCGGCCACCGCGGTCGTGGGCTGGCCGCGCGCTGCACCGACGCCCTGCTGCACTGGTTCGTCGAGCAGACCGACGTGCGCCGCGTCGACCTGTTCGCCACCGAGGCCGGGGCGCCGATCTACACCCGGCGCGGGTTCACGGTGCGCGGCTTCGAGGCGATGTGCCTGCCGATCCCCCGCTGACCCCGGTGCCCTCCCGGGACCGGAGCAGAGAAGGAGAAGGCGCCGCCCCCTTCACGGGGAGCGGCGCCTTCCTCCGGACTCGTCCGGCCGACGTCACATGTCGTTGTCGTCGTCCAGCTTGATCGTGGCGGTCTGCTGCACCTGGGTGAGGAACTCGTAGTTCGTCTTCGTCTTGCGCAGCCGGTCGAGCAGCAGCTCGATGCCCTGTTGGGAGTCCAGCGCCGCGAGCACGCGACGCAGCTTCCACATGATCCGCAGCTCCTCGGGGGCGAGGAGGATCTCCTCCTTGCGGGTGCCCGAGTTGTTGACGTCGACGGCGGGGAAGATCCGGCGGTTGGCGAGCTGGCGGTCGAGCTTGAGCTCCATGTTGCCGGTGCCCTTGAACTCCTCGAAGATCACCTCGTCCATCCGCGAGCCGGTCTCGACGAGCGCGGTGGCCAGGATGGTCAGCGAGCCGCCGTTCTCGATGTTGCGCGCGGCGCCGAAGAACTTCTTCGGCGGGTACAGCGCGGCCGAGTCGACACCACCGGAGAGGATGCGCCCGCTCGCGGGGGCCGCGAGGTTGTAGGCGCGCCCGAGCTTGGTGATCGAGTCGAGCAGCACGACCACGTCGTGCCCCATCTCGACGAGGCGCTTGGCGCGCTCGATCGCGAGCTCGGCCACCGTGGTGTGGTCCTCGGCGGGCCGGTCGAAGGTCGAGGAGATGACCTCGCCCTTGACGGCGCGCTGCATGTCGGTGACCTCCTCGGGGCGCTCGTCGACCAGCACGACCATGAGATGGCACTCGGGGTTGTTGGTGGTGATGGCGTTCGCGAGCGCCTGCATGACCATCGTCTTGCCGGCCTTGGCCGGGGCGACGATGAGGCCGCGCTGGCCCTTGCCGATCGGGGCGACGAGGTCGATGATCCGCGTCGTGATGATGTTCTGCTCGGTCTCGAGCCGCAGGCGGTCCTGCGGGTAGAGCGGGGTCAGCTTGCCGAACTCCGGGCGCTTGCGCGCGTCGTCGGGGGTCTGGCCGTTGATCGTGTCGAGGCGCGCCAGCGGGGTGTACTTGGCGCGGCTGTTGCGCCCGCCCACGGCCTGCTGCTGCGGCTCCTCGCCCTCGCGGGTGGCCTTGATCGAGCCGGTGACGGCGTCGCCCTTGCGCAGCCCGTGGCGCTTGACCATCTGCAGCGGCACGTAGATGTCGCTGCTGCCGGGCAGGTAGCCCGTGGTGCGCACGAAGGCGTAGTTGTCGAGGATGTCCAGGATGCCGGCCACGGGGACGAGCACGTCGTCCTCGGCGATCTGCGGCTGCGACTCCTCGACCCGGCCGTCACCGGGCTCGCCCGGGATGCGGCGCTTGTCGCGGTTGCGACCACGGTTGCGCCGACGGCGACCGCCGCGGCCCTCCTCGTCGTCGAAGCCGACCTGACCCTGCTGGGCAGTGCGGTTCTGGTTCTGGCCGCCGCCCTGCCGGTTGGCGTCGCCCTGGCGCGCCTCGCCCCCCCGGTCCTGGCGGTTCTCGCGGTTGTCGCGGTTGTCGCCACGGTCCTGGCGGTCGGGGTCTCCGCCCTGGCGGTGGTCGGCGCGCTCCTGGCGCTCCTGCTGGTCGTCGCGGTTCTCGCGGTTCTCGCGGTGCTCGACGCGGTCCTGGCGGTCCTGGCGGTCCTGGCGCTCACCGCGGTCGGTGCGCTCCTGGCGCTCGGTGCGCTCCTCGCGAACCGGCTGCGCGCCGGCCTCGGTGCGCTCGGCACGGTCCTCGCGGGCGGTGTGGTCGGGCTCGCGGCGGGCTCGGCGCGGCTCACCGGTGCTGGCCGGGCCGCTCTCGCCGTTCTGGCGCGCCTTGATGGCGGCGACGAGGTCGCCCTTGCGCATCTTGGCGGTGCCGCTGATGCCCATGCTCGACGCGAGCCCCTGGAGCTCTGCGAGCCGCATCGCGGTCAGTGCTCCTGAGCGGCGCGGGCTGGTGCCCGACGTCGCCTCGAGAGTGGTGGTGTCTGTCACGAAGGATCCTTTCCCTCGCTCGTGGATGGCCTGGATACGGCCGATCATCGGGAGTCCACGTGGGCGCCGCAGCGCAGAGCTGGCCGGCGGCCCAGGTCGTGGAGGGCGACTCGCGGCAGGCAACGGGTGACACCCGGCATCGACTGCGGTCGCAAGGCCCAGAGTAGCACCGAGGCGTGGTCGCCAAGCCCGATTGCCGTACCGTGGGCGGACCCGACGTTGGCGGGTCGGTCAGCCGCGCGAGAGCACCTCGACGCGCGCGCCGTGCGGCGGGATGCCGGGCGTCAGCACCCGCCAGCCGGCACCGCCGAACGCGCGCACCTGCTCGACCCGGTCGCGCCGGGCCAGCACGAGCACCGACGGCCCGGCACCGGAGATGACGGCGGCGTGGCCCGCGGCGCGCAGGTCGTCGACCAGGGCCATCGACCCGGCGTACGAGCTGCGTCGCGCCTCCTGGTGCAGCCACTCGCGGGTCGCGGCCAGCAGGTGCTCGGGCGCGGTTCCCAGGGCGTGGGTGAGCAGCGCGGCCCGCGCCGAGTTGGCGGCGGCGTCGGCCAGGCGCACCTGCTGGGGAAGCACCGAGCGGGCCTTGGCGGTCGACAGCTGAACGTCGGGCGCGAAGACCACCGGCTCGACGTCGGGGTGCACCGGCAGGTGAACGGTGGTGGTGCCGGCGCCGTCGTCGTCCGTCCACGACAGGGTGGCCCCGCCGTGGACGCTGGCCGACGCGTTGTCGGGGTGACCCTCGAGGCGCGAGGCCAGGCTGTTGGCGAACCCGAGGTCGACGTCGTCGCCCGCGAGCCCGCGGGACAGGTCGTGCAGCCCCTGGGCGGCGACGATGCCGGTGACGATGGCGGTCGCGGACGACCCCATCCCCCGGCCGTGCGGCACCTCGTTGCGGCACTCGAGCACGAGGCCGGCGGGCGGCTCGACCCGGAGCTCGGACCAGGCGACCTGCATGGCGCGGTGCACCAGGTGCGTGGCGTCGAGCGGCACGGCCCCCTTGCCCTCACCGGTGACGGTCACCACCAGGCCGGGCTGCTCGGTGACCGTGGCCCGACAGGTGTCCCAGACCCCCAGAGCGCAGCCCACGGAGTCGAACCCCGGGCCGAGGTTCGCGCTGCTCGCCGGGACGCGGACCTCGACGCCCACCCCGACCCGCAGCCGCCCTGCGCTCACGTCACCCCTCGAGGCCCAGGGCAGCCGCGACGCTGTACGCGTCGACGGGCACCCGCACCGGCTGCACCTGCGAGCCGTCCTCGGTGCGCAGGGCCCACTGCGGGTCCTTGAGGCCGTGCCCGGTCACCGTGCAGACGACGGTGGCGTCAGGGGGCACGTGCCCCTCGCGGTGCGCCTTGAGCAGGCCGGCGATGCTCGCGGCCGACCCGGGCTCGACGAAGATGCCCTCGGTCGAGGACAGCAGGCGGTGCGCCGCCAGGATCTCGTCGTCGGTGACCGACTCGATCCGGCCGCCGGACTCGTCCCGGGCCGCCTCGGCCTGGCGCCAGGAGGCGGGGTTGCCGATCCGGATGGCGGTGGCGATGGTCTCGGGGTCGTCGACCGGGTGACCGAGCACGATCGGAGCCGCCCCAGCGGCCTGGAAGCCCCACATCTGCGGCGTGCGGGTGGCGACCGGAGCCAGCACCGCACCCGCCGAACCCGGTGTGGGAGAGGCATACTCCGTGTAGCCGCGCCAGTAGGCAGTGATGTTGCCGGCGTTGCCGACCGGCAGCACGTGGATGTCGGGGGCGTCGCCGAGGGCGTCGACGACCTCGAAGGCGGCGGTCTTCTGGCCCTCGATGCGGGCCGGGTTGACCGAGTTGACCAGCTCGACCGGGTACGCCTCGGCCAGCTTTCGGGCCACCGTGAGGCAGTCGTCGAAGTTGCCCTCGACCTGGATCAGCGTCGCCCCGTGCGCGACGGCCTGGCTCAGCTTGCCCATCGCGATCTTGCCGTCGGGGACGAGCACGGCACACGTCATCCCGGCCTTGGTCGCGTAGGCGGCCGCGCTGGCGCTGGTGTTGCCGGTGCTCGCGCAGATCACCGCCCGGGCGCCGTGCTTCTTGGCCACCGAGATCGCGGTCGTCATGCCACGGTCCTTGAACGAGGCCGTGGGGTTGAGTCCCTCGAACTTGACCAGCACGTTGGCGCCGGTGAGCTCGGAGAGGTTCTCGCACGGGATGAGCGGGGTGCCGCCCTCCTGGAGGGTCACGACCGGCGCGCCCTCCAGCATCGGCAGTCGGGAGGCGTACTCACGGATCACTCCGCGCCACAGGTGCGCCACGGCTCAGGCTCCTTCCACACGCATCACGGAGGCGACGTCGTCGACGGCCTCGAGGTCGGCGAGGGCGTCGACCGTCGCCGCGAGGGCCGCATCGGTGGCCCGGTGGGTGACGACGATGAGCTTGGCCCGCTCGCCCCCGTCCGGGGCGGCCTGCTGGCGCACCGTCTCGATCGACACGTCGTGCGCCGCGAACGCCGTCGCCACCTGGGCGAGCACGCCCGGCCGGTCGGCCACGTCGAGGCTGATGTGGTACCTCGTCAGGGACTGGCCCATGTCGACGACCGGCAGGTCGGCGTAGGCCGACTCCCCCGGCCCGCGCCCACCGGCGACCTTGTGCCGGGCCACGGCGACGACGTCACCGAGCACCGCGGATGCCGTGGGGTCGCCACCCGCGCCTCGCCCGTAGAACATCAGCTCACCGGCCGCGGCGGCCTCGACGAACACCGCGTTGAACGCCTCGCGGACGCTGGCCAGCGGGTGGCTCCTCGGGATCATCGCGGGGTGCACGCGCACGCTGACGGCGGGGCCGCCGTCGGCACCGGTCACCCGCTCGCAGATCGCGAGCAGCTTGACGACGCAGTCCATCTCGGTGGCGGCCTGGATGTCGCCGGCGGTCACCTCGGTGATGCCCTCGCGGTGCACGTCGAGCGAGGAGACCCGGGTGTGGAAGGCCAGGCTCGCGAGGATGGCGGCCTTGGCAGCGGCGTCGAACCCCTCGACGTCGGCGGTCGGGTCGGCCTCGGCGTAGCCCAGGGCCTGGGCCTGCTCGACGGTCTCGGCGAATCCGGCGCCCGTGGTGTCCATCTTGTCGAGCACGAAGTTTGTCGTGCCGTTGACGATGCCGAGCACGCGGCGCACGTCGTCCCCGGCCAGCGACTCGCGGATCGGTCGCAGGATCGGGATCGCACCGGCCACCGCCGCCTCGTAGTAGAGGTCGACGTCGTGGGCGTCGGCCGCGGCGTAGAGCGTCGGGCCGTCCTCGGCGAGCAGCGCCTTGTTGGCCGAGACCACGGACGCCCCGTGCTCCATGGCGCGCAGGATCAGGCTGCGGGCCGGCTCGATGCCGCCGATCACCTCGATGACGACGTCGGCGCGGGTCACGAGCTCCTCGGCGTCGGCGGTGAACAGCGCAGGGTCGACCGGCACGTCGGGGCGCGGCCGCTGGGGGCGACGGACGGCGATGCCGACCAGCTCGAGCTTCGCCCCGACCCGGGCGGCGAGGTCGTCGGCGTTCTGCACGAGCTTCGTCGCGACGGCGGAGCCCACGACGCCGCAGCCGAGCAGCGCGACGCGCAGGGGGGCACCGGGTTCGTGCGCCATGGTGGGGTCGATCTCCTCGCTGTGGGTCCTCACGCGTCCGCCACGTCGAGGGCGAGCAGGTCCTCGATGGTCTCACGCCGCACGAGCACGCGTGAGCGGCCTCCACGAACGGCGACGACGGGCGGGCGGGGGGTGTGGTTGTACTGGCTCGACAGGCTGCGGCAGTAGGCGCCGGTGCCCGGCACCGCGATCAGGTCACCCGGTGCGACGTCGGCCGGCAGGTACTCGTCGAGCACGACGATGTCGCCGCTCTCGCAGTGCCGGCCGACGACGCGGGACAGCCGCGGCTCGGCCTCGGAGCGCCGGCTGGCGAGCGTGCACGAGTAGTCGGCCTCGTACAGCGCCGGCCGGGCGTTGTCGCTCATCCCGCCGTCGACCGAGACGTAGGTGCGGGTGTGGCCGCCCGCGACCTCGACGTCCTTGACGGTGCCGACCTCGTAGAGGGTGAACGTGCTGGGGCCGACGATGGCGCGACCGGGCTCGACCGACACCCTCGGGACGCGGGTGTTGTCGCCGTCGCCGACCGCCTTGAGCTCGCGGCCGACGATGTCGGCCATCTCCTGCGCGAGCGTGGCCACCGCGAGCGGCGTGTGCTGCGAGGTGTAGGCGATGCCGTAGCCGCCGCCGAGGTCGATCTCGGGGCAGTGGAAGCCGTGCTCGTCGACGATCCGGGCGTGCAGGCCGACGAGGCGCCGGGCCGCCATCTCGAAGCCCCCGGTGTCGAAGATCTGGCTGCCGATGTGGCTGTGCAGCCCGCGCAGGTCGAACACGTCGGGCCGCGCCAGCAGCGCGGTGGCCGCGTCGAACGCCTGGCCGCCGGCCAGGCTGAAGCCGAACTTCTGGTCCTCGTGACCGGTGGCGATGAACTCGTGGGTGTGCGCCTCGACGCCGACGGTCACCCGCACCATGACCGGGGCGACGACGCCGAGCTCGGCCGCCACGGCAGCGATCCGGTCGATCTCGTGGAACGAGTCGACGACGATGCGCCCCACCCCGTAGGTCAGCGCCTCGCGGAGCTCGGCCGTGGTCTTGTTGTTGCCGTGGAAGCCGATCCGCTGCGCCGGGAAGTCGGCGCGCTGCGCGACCGCCAGCTCGCCACCCGTGCACACGTCGAGGTGCAGGCCCTCGTCGGCGACCCACCGAGCCACGGCGGTGCAGAGGAACGCCTTGCCCGCGTAGTAGACGTCGGCACCGGCCAGCTGGTCGAAGGCCGCACCGAACCCGTCGCGGAACTCCCTTGCGCGCGAGCGGAAGTCGTCTTCATCCAGGACGTACACGGCCGTGCCGTGCTCCTGCGCCAGGGTCAGCACGTCGACGCCGCCCACGGTCAGCCGGCCGACCTCGTCACGGTCGACGGTGCGCGGCCAGAGCTGCGGTAGCAGCTCCATGACGTCGGTCGGGAAGGGCAGGTAGAGCGGCGGCCCGCCGTAGCCCTCGGCGTGGAGGACACCGGCCTCGTGCGAACGCATCGCTCAGCCCTCACATGCGCTCGGGGGCGCTGACCCCGAGGAGGTCCAGACCGTTGGCGAGCACCTGGCGGGTCGCATCGTTCAGCCACAGCCGGGTGCGGTGCAGGTCGGTGACCTCCTCGTCGACGTTGACGGGCCGCACGCGGCAGGTGTCGTACCACTTGTGGAAACGGCCGGCGAGCTCCTCGAGGTAGCGCGCCACCCGGTGCGGCTCGAGCAGGTGCGCCGACTGCGCGACGACCCGCGGGAAGTCGCCGAGCACCGCGAGCAGGGCAGCCTCGGTCGGGTCCGAGAGCAGCGAGGCGTCGAACCCGTCGGAGGTGTGCACGCCGTCCTCCCCCGCGAGCCGTGCGACGTTGGCGGTGCGCGCGTGGGCGTACTGCACGTAGAAGACCGGGTTGTCGTTCGACTGCTTGCGCAGCTCCTCGCCGTCGAGCGAGAGCGGACTGTCGGAGGGGTAGCGCGCGAGCGAGTAGCGCACGGCATCCGAGCCGATGGACTCGATGAGGTCGTCCATGTAGATGGCGTTGCCGAGCCGCTTGCCCATCCGGACGCCCGCGATGTTGACGAGCTGGCCGATCTTGACCTCGATGTTGTGCTCGGGGTCGTCGCCCGCCGCGGCCGCGATGGCCTTGAGCCGGTTGATGTAGCCGTGGTGGTCGGCGCCGAGCAGGTAGACCTTCTCGTCGAAGCCGCGGTCCTTCTTGCTCAGGTAGTAGGCGGCGTCGGCCGCGAAGTAGGTGGGTGACCCGTCGGCCCGCACGAGCACGCGGTCCTTGTCGTCACCGAAGTCGGTGGTGCGCAGCCAGACCGCGCCCTCGGCGTCGAAGACGTGGCCCTGCTCGCGCAGCCGGGCGACCGCCTGGTCCACGGCGTGGCCCTCGTGCAGGCTGCGCTCGGAGAACCAGACGTCGAAGTGCACGCCGAAGTCGTCGAGGGTGCGCCGGATGGCGGCAAGCTGGAGGACGTAGCCGAGGTCGCGGGCCACGACGAGAGCCTCGGCCGGGTCGAGCTCGAGCAGGTCCGGGCGCTGCGCGAGCACCTCGGCGGCGCGGTCGGCGACGTAGGCGCCGGGGTACCCGTCCTCGGGTGGCTCCTGCCCTGCGGCGCGGGCGAGCACCGAGGCGCCGAACTTGTCCATCTGGGCGCCGGCGTCGTTGATGTAGTACTCGGCCTTCACGTCGGCACCGGCCGCCTCGAGCAGGCGGCGCATCGCGTCGCCCAGCGCGGCCCACCGCGTGTGGCCGATGTGCAGCGGCCCGGTGGGGTTGGCGGAGATGAACTCGAGGTTGACGACGCGGCCGGCCTCGGCGGTGCTGTGCCCGTAGGCCGCACCGGCCTCGACGATGGCGCGGGCGAGCTCGCCGGCGCTGGCCGCCTCGAGGGTGATGTTGAGGAACCCGGGGCCGGCGACGTCGACGGCCTTGACGCCCGGCACGTCGGCGAGGTGGCGTGCCAGCGCGGTGGCCAGGTCACGGGGCGCGATGCCGGCGCCCTTGGCCAGCTGGAGGGCGATGTTGGTCGACCAGTCCCCGTGGTCGCGGCTGCGCGGACGCTCCACCCTGACCTCCGCGGGCACGGTGACGGAGAGGTCACCGGCGTCGACGGCGGACTGGAGGGCGGCCCGGATCGCGGCCGAGAGCTGTTCGGGGGTCACCCGCGCAAGTCTATGGGCGGCGCTGGTGGCGTCGGCCCGCCGCCGCGAGTCGTGAGACGGCCTCCACGAGCTCGTCCGGGTCGAACGGCTTGGAGATGAAGCCGTCGAACCCGGCGCCGCTGGCCTCGGGCGCGTCGTGGGCCACGACCGAGCCGGTGACGAGCAGCACGGGCACGGGGTCGAGGCGGTGGTGCGAGCGAATGGCGGCGATCGCCCACCACCCGTCGTAGGGCGCCATCTCGGAGTCGAGCACGATCACGTCGGGGCGGGGACGCTCGGGGTCGATCAGCCGGGCCATCGCCTCGTGGCCGTCGGCGGCCTCCTCGACGACGAACCCCGCGAGCTCGAGGTTGATCTTCAGCAGGCGCCGGATCGGCTCGGTGTCGTCGCACACGAGCACGAACCGGCGTGGGACCGCGAGCATCGGTCCCGGATTGCATGGACGCCACCCTAGGCTGCTACCCTCGCGTGGCGCTGGAAACCACCCCGAGGATTCTCGCGCAGGCCAGCCCAGGCCCCCGTAGCTCAGGGGATAGAGCACCGCCCTCCGGAGGCGGGAGCGTAGGTTCGAATCCTACCGGGGGCACCACCAGAAACGCCCGCTGACCTGCACAGATGCAGTCGAGCGGGCGTTTCCCGTGCAATATACGTGCGATAGGCGGGCGGGCCGATCCTCGCGCCGACGGCTCGCCGCCCGGGCGTCACCCGCCGCCGTCATGGGCCGCGCTCCCGTGTCCGATGAGGTGCTCGCATCGACATCGTGGGGATGGCTGGGAGGTCGGTGGGCCGAGGCATCGGGAGGCCGGTGCGGGCAGGCCGG
>CAVVUD010000003.1:0-21227 GCA_963751385.1 uncultured Actinomycetota bacterium
ACGGGGTCGACCGGCGCAGCATCTACTTCTGCGGCTACTGGAAGCTCGGGCAGCCCCGGCCGTGAGGCCTCACCACGACTGGAGGTCGGTGGGCGCGAGCTCGATGACGACGTTGAACTTCTCGGCGATGGCCACCAGCCCGCTGCCGTAGGCCACCATCGCCTCGGCGTACTTGGCCGTGTACGCGTCGCTGATCTCGGGAAGCCACTCGGGGGCGGTGCGGTCGCTGATCACCGCCGGGCCGGACAGGACGACGACGCCGTCGCCGTCGTCGCGGGTGTGCAGGTGCAGCAGCGCAGGGGAGCCGCGCCGGACGTTGGCGACCTTGACGGCGCGCGGCTCGCTCATCACCAACAGTCGGCCGTCGTGCCAGAGGAACCACACGGGCACGGCGTGCGGCGACCCGTCGGCCCGCACGGTGGTGAACCAGCCGATGTGGTCGGAGGCCAACCGGGCCAGCACCTCGGCGTGCACGGGGTCGGCGGGGTCGAGCGTGAGAGGTGTCTTCTCGGCCATGGATCGACGCTACGCGCGGGTGCCGACACCACGCGGCCACGTCGCGTCAACGTCGCCCCGGTAGCGTCGGTGCCGATGACCACTCCACACCTCGTCGCCCTCGACATCGACGGCACCACCGTCAACCACGAGGGCGAGCTCTCCGCCGCCGTCCGCGAGACGGTGCGCGCCGTCGCCGACGCCGGGCACCACGTCACGATCGCCACCGGCCGCGCCATCATCGGCACCCTCCCCGTGCTCGACCGGCTCGGCCTCACCAGCGGGTACGCCGTGTGCGCCAACGGCGCCGTCACCATCCGCCTCGACCCGGCGCTCGCCGACGGCTACGAGATCCTCGAGGCGGTGACCTTCGACCCCCGGCCCGCCCTGATGGTGCTGCGCGAGCACTTCCCGACGGCCCTCGTCGCGGTCGAGGAGCTCGGCGTCGGGTTCAAGGTGACCGCGCCGTTCCCCGACGGCGAGCTCGACGGCAACCCCGCGGGTCGTGCCGTTCGAGGAGCTGATGTCCACCCCGGTCACCCGCCTGACCCTGCGCGACCCGTCGAGCACGAGCGAGGAGTTCCTCGAGCGCACCGAGCGGATCGGCCTGCACGGCGTCGAGTACGCCGTGGGGTGGAGCGCCTGGCTCGACATCAACCCCGAGGGGGTCTCCAAGGGCGCGGCCCTCGAGGCGATCCGCCGACGGCTCGGCGTCGAGCCGATGCACACGGTGGCCGTCGGCGACCAGCGCAACGACCTCGAGATGCTGCACTGGGCCGCCCGCGGCGGTCGCCATGGGCAACGCCCCGGACGAGGTCAAGGAGGCCGCCGACGAGGTCACCGGGCACGTCGACGACGACGGCCTGGTGCCGGTGCTCCGCGCCCTGCTCTGAGCCGCGCCGCGATGGCGGAGGAGCCACCGCGGTGCAGCCCAACAACGTCGGCACCGAACCCGCCGCGGCATCCCCGCTGGTGGGAAGGTGTGCGGATGGACACCACCGAGGCCACCGTCAGCCGCCCGCGAGGCCGGCAACAGCCACGTCGTCGAGTGGGGCGCCCGGCTCGGCTACGTCACCATCGGCCTGATCCACCTCCTCATCGCGTGGATCGCCCTCAAGGTGGCGTGGGGCATCGGCGGCGGGTCCGACGAGCGCCGACACCTCCGGGGCGCTGCAGACCATGGCTGGCTCGAGCGGCACGGGCATCCTGCTGCTGTGGGTCTGCCTCGTCGGCTTCCTCCTGCTCGCCGTGTGGCAGCTGCTCGAGGCGGCGATCGGCTACGGCGAGACCGCCGAGCGGCTCAAGGCGGTCGCCAAGGGCGTGACGTACCTGTTCTTCGCCTGGGCGACGTTCCAGGTCGGCCCAGGGCGCCGGCTCGTCGGCCGAGGAGCAGACCGAGGACTTCACCGCCGGCCTGATGGGCGGCCCCGGCGGCCGGGTGCTCGTCGGCGGCTGGTCGGCCTGGTCGTGCTCGGCATCGCCGGCTACCACGTCTACAAGGGCTGGACCAAGAAGTTCCTCGAGGACCTGCGCGAGCACCCCGGTGACTGGGCGGTGACCGCGGGCCGGATCGGCTACATCGCCAAGGGCGTCGCCCTGGTCGTCGTGGGCTTCTTCTTCCTCGTCGCCGCGTGGCAGGCCGACCCCGACAAGGCGCAGGGCCTCGACGGCGCGCTCAAGACCCTCAAGGACCAGCCCTTGGGGCCGTTCCTGCTCACCCTCGTGGCCGCGGGCATCGCCGCGTACGGCGTCTACTCGTTCGCCCGGTCCCGCTACGCGCGGGTCTGAACGCTCTCGTTCTCGCCGGATGCCGCGGAATCCGTGCTCGACGACCCGGCCGGGTCGCGGCGCAGGTAGTTCCACGCGAGCAGCGCGCAGAGCAGGCCGTTGAGGATGCCGACGACGATGTCCGAGATGTGGTGCGCGCCCCGGTAGAGGCGGGCGAACGACACGAGCAGCGGCGCGATGATGCACAGCGTGATGACGACCCGGCGCACGACGACGTTGGAGATGCGGGTGGCCATCAGCGCGAACGAGACGTAGAGCGCGGTCGAGGCACCCGACGTGCCCGCTCGGGTAGCTCGAGGTCGGCGGGGTGGGGTCGAGCCGCTCGACCGGGGGGCGGTCGCGGCCGACCACGGCAGCGGCGATGACGAAGACCGTCGCCTGCAGCGAGATGGCGATGAGCGGGACGACCGCGAACCACCACTCCTTGGTGCGCCACCAGACGATCGCGCAGACGATGACGCCGACCCCGATGACGTACTCGGTGTTGCCGACCATCGACATGAAGTTCGTGATCGTGTTGTACGTGGCGGTGCGCTCGTCCTCGAACCAGGTGCTGACCCCGTCCTCCGCCTTGTCCAGGCCGAGCAGTGGACCCTTGAGCAGGAGTCCGAAGCCCACGATGCCGAGGAAGATGGCGACGGCGGGCAGCACGGCGCGCACGAAGACGTCGCGCAGGGCCGAGGTGAACTTGGGGCGACTGTGGTCGTCGTCCCAACGGGTGAGGAACGACATGTCAGCTCTCCTGGTGAGGTGGTGCGGCCGACGTCGGGGTCGTCGGCCTCGGTGGGGTCAGGGGGGTTCCAGCCGACGTAGCCGGCGTAGGAGGCGAGCACGAGGCCGACGCCGGTGAGGACGCCGACCGTGACGTCGCTGGGGTAGTGCACGCCGAGCAGCACGCGGTCGAGCGCGGTCACGAGGACCACGAGCGACGGCGAGGACGACCGCGATGACGCGGGCCCAGAGCGGCTTGAGCAGTGGCCAGAGCAGGATGACGACGATGGTCGCCCAGGCGGCGGAGTTCAGGGCGTGGCCCGAGGGGAACGAGTAGCCGGGGGCCTCCGACACGGGGTCCTCGACGACCGGCCGGGCCCGCTGGAAGACGTACTTGGCGAGCAGCCCGATCATCCAGGCGACCATCATCGTGCCGAACGCCCACCAGGCCCGGGTGCGCAGCCCCTTGGCGAGCCACACCCACAGGCAGAGCAGCCGTGCCGACCGCGTAGAGCCGGATCGGCTGGGTGAGCCACTGCCAGGCGATGAGGAACGACCGGAACCCCTCGCGCGGGCGGGTGAACGACGTGGTCGCCTCGATGATCGCGTCGTCGAGGTGCTGCAAGGGGTCCCCACTTGCTGCGCACGAGGAACCCGACGCCGAAGAGCACGACCGCCACCGGTCACGCGCGTAAGGCCAGGGCCCGACCGAGCCGCCGGCCCTTGGTGCGTGCCGGAGTCTCGGCGGTCGTGCTGGTCACCGGGCTATTTCTACCCGAACGCGGGGGCGCAAAGCGTCCTGCGTGACCATGGGATGCTGGGGCCGCCATGGCCGAGCTGCACGTGACCTCCGCGTCGAACCCCCGCCTCCGGGCGGTGCTCGCGCTGCGCCGGCGCCGGGTGCGCGAGCAGGAGGGCCGCACCGTCGTCGACGGCTACGAGGAGCTCGCCCTGGCCCTCGACGCCGGGGTGGTGCCCGACACCGTGCTGCACTGCCCCGAGCTGATGCTCGACCCCGAGCGCCAGTCGCCGCTCGTCGAGCGGGCCCGGGCCCTGGGCGCGAGCACCATCCGGTGCAGCCGCGCGGCCTTCGAGAAGGTCGCCTACCGCGAGGGGCCCGACGGCTTCCTCGCGGTGGTGCCGGTCGCCGGGCGTGGCCCTCGACCGACCTCGCCCTGCCCGCCGGACCCGCTCGTGCTGGTCTGCGAGGGCCTCGAGAAGCCCGGCAACCTCGGCGCGGTGCTGCGCACGGCCGATGCCGCCGGGGTGGCGGCCGTCGTCGCCGCCGACCCGGTCGACCGACTGGGGGAACCCGAACGTCGTCCGCTCGAGCAAGGGCACGGTGTTCTCGGTGCCGGTCGCGGCGGCGAGCACCGAGGAGGTGCTGGCGTGGTTGCGGCGCAACGGCATCCGGCTGGTGGCGACCACCCCCGACACCGAGACGTCGCACACCGCCGTCGACTACCGGGGGGCCGTGGCGATCGCCGTCGGCACCGAGAAGGAGGGGCTCACCGACGTCGCCCTGGCGGCCGCCGACGAGCGGGTGCGCATCCCGATGGTGGGCCGGGTCAACTCGCTCAACGCCGCCACGGCTGCCGCCGTCGTGGTCTACGAGGCGCTCCGCCAGCGGTCCGTCCTGAGGCGGGAGTGACGTCTGTGGCGCCGTTTGGTCACGCGGATGTCACGGTCACGCAGGTGGACAGGGGCGTGTCAAGAGCACCCCTTTTCGTGTGCGACGATGACGGGCATGCGAGTTGACCACGTCGTCTATGCCGCCGAACGCGACGGCCTGAAGGCCACGGCGCAGCGCCTCGCGGAGCAGATCGGCGTCACGCCGGTCGATGGGGGAGTTCACCCGCGCTTCGGGACGCGCAACATCATCCTGCCGCTCGCCCACGAGCGGTACGTCGAGGTCGTCGAGGTGCTCGACCACCCCGCCAGCGACAAGGCGCCCTTCGGGCAGGCCGTTCGGGCCCGCTCCGAGGCGGGCGGCGGCTGGCTGGGCTGGGTCGTCCAGGTCGACGACATCGCCGCGGTCGAGACCCGCCTGGGTCGCGAGGCCGTGCTCGGGAACCGACACCGCCCCGACGGGGTCGAGCTGCGCTGGAAGCAGCTCGGGCGTCAAGGGGCTGCAGGCCGACCCGCAGCTGCCCTACTTCATCGAGTGGGAGGCCGGGCGTGCCGCACCCCTCCGACGACGCGCACACCGAGGTCACCATCGGACCGCTGCGGATCGCGGGCGACCCCGACCGGGTGCGCGACTGGCTGGGCCTGCCCGCCGACAGCACCTCGTCGGTCATCGACTTCGAGTTCGTCTCGCCGCACGGCACGCCCGGCCTGATGGCCGTCACGTTCGACACCCCGCAGGGCGACGTCACCATCTGACGCTGGCCCCGCCGGTCAGGGCCGTGCGCGTTCCAGCTGCGCAGCCGCAGGCTGTTCGACACCACGAGCACGCTCGACAGCGCCATCGCGCCGCCGGCGATCATCGGGTTGAGCAGCCCGGCCATCGCGAGCGGGATCGCCGCGACGTTGTAGCCGAACGCCCAGCCGAGGTTCTGCTTGATGGTGCGCAGGGTCGCCCGGGAGAGCTCGATGGCGTCGACGACGGCGGGCAGCTCGGAGCGCAGCAGCACGATGTCGGCGGAGTCGGCGGCGACGTCGGCACCGGTACCCATCGCGATGCCGAGGTCGGCCTGGGCCAGCGCCGCGGCGTCGTTGACGCCGTCGCCGACCATGGCCACGACCTTGCCGCGTGACTGCAGCTCGGCGATCATCGCGTGCTTGTCCTCGGGGCGCACGTCGGCGAGCACCCGGCCGACGGGGATGCCGACGTCGCGCGCCACGGCGAGTGCGGCCTGGTCGTGGTCGCCGGTGAGCAGGTAGGCGGACAGCCCCTCGTCGGTGAGGTCGCTGATCGCGCGCTGCGAGCTGCGCCGCACGGTGTCGGAGACGGTGAGCGAGGCGTGCGCCCGCCCGTCCCAGCCGACCCACACGGTGGTGCCGTCGACGGTGGGCCTGGCCAGCTCGCGGGGCACGTCGTCGAAGAGGTCGGCGCGGCCGACGGTCACCTCGGTGTCCTTGATCCGGGCCCGGGCGCCGGCGCCGGGCAGCGCCACGAAGTCGGTGGCCCGGGGGACGTCGATGGCCCGGCTCGCGGCCGCGGCGACGATGGCCAGCGCGACCGGGTGCTCGCTGCCGGTCTCGACGGCCGCGGCGGCCCGCAGTGCCTGGTCCTTGGGCAGGCGGCCGGCGGTCGTCACGTCGACGAGGGTCATCTCGCCGGTGGTCACCGTCCCGGTCTTGTCGAGGACGACGGTGTCGATGCGCCGGGTGTCCTCGAGCACGTCGGCGCCCTTGATCAGGATGCCGAGGCGCGCGCCGCGGCCGGTGCCCACCAGCAGCGCCGTCGGGGTGGCGAGGCCCAGTGCGCAGGGGCAGGCGATGACGAGCACGGCGATGGCGACCTCGAGCGCGCGCGACGGCTCGCCGGTGGCGACCCACCAGCCGACGAAGGTCAGCGCGGCGAGCACGAGCACGACGGGCACGAAGACGGACGAGACGCGGTCGGCGAGCCGCTGCACGGGTGCCTTGGTGGTCTGGGCGCGCTCGACGAGCCGGGCGATGCCGGCGAGCGTGGTGTCGGCGCCGACCCGGGTGGCCTCGACGACGAGCCGCCCGGTGGTGTTGATGCTGCCGCCGGTGAGCTCGTCGCCGGGGGTGACGTCGACCGGCATCGACTCACCGGTGACGAGGGACGCGTCGACCGCACTGCTGCCCTCGACGACCCGGCCGTCGGTGGCGACCTTCTCGCCGGGCCGCACGACGAACCGGTCGCCGACCGCGAGCTGCTCGACCGGGATGCGCACCTCGGTGGTGGCCCGGGTGGTCGGGTCGACCCGCTCGACGGCGACGTCCTTGGCCCCGAGGGTGAGCAGCCCGCGCAGGGCGTCGCGGGTGCGGTCGGTGGCGCGCGCCTCCATCCAGCGGCCGAAGAGCAGGAAGGTGGTGACGACGGTGGCGGTCTCGAACCAGATGTGCGCGGTGGTGACGTCAGCGGCATCCATGCTCGACATGCCGGCCGCGCGGCCGGTGAGCACGACGACCGCCGACCACAGGTAGGCGGTGAGCACGCCGATCGACACCAGGGTGTCCATCGTCGAGGCACCGTGGCGCGCGTTCATGGCGGCGGCCCGGTGGAAGGGCCAGCCCGCCCAGAGCACCACCGGCGTGGCGAGCACGAGCTGGACTCAGCGCGCTGTTGTCGAGGTGGATGCCGGGCACCATCGCCAGGACGACGACCGGCACGGTGAGCACGGCCGCGACCAGGGCCCGCCGCTTCAGGGCGTCCTCGGGGGCGACCTGGTGGGCCGCCGTACCCGATTCGACCAATAGGTCACTCGGGGTACGCCCGCCCGTACCGGAATCGACCAATAGGTCACTCGGGGTACGCCCGCCCGTACCGGAATCGACCAATAGGTCACTCGGGGTACGCCCGCCCGTACCGGAATCGACCAGTAGGTCACTCGGGGTACGTGCCGCCTGGCCACGGACGACCTCGGCGCCGTAGCCGGTGGCGCGCACGGTGCTCAGCAGCTCCTCGACGGTGACCGGCTCGGCGTAGCGCACGGTGGCCTTCTCGGTGGCGAGGTTCACCACGGCGTCGACGCCGTCGAGCCTGCCGAGCTTCTTCTCGATGCGGGCCGAGCACGACGCGCAGGTCATGCCGGTGATGGCGAGGTCGACCTCGTGCACCTCGTGCTGGGCGGGGCGGTCGGTGGTCTGGGTCATCTCAGCTCCTCACCAGGCGGGCGATGGCGGCGGTGGCCTCGGCGACCTTGGCGGCGGCGGCCTCGTCGGACTCGCGGGCGGCGTCGACGACGCAGTGCTCGATGTGCTCCTCGAGCAGGCCGATGCTGACGGCCTGCAGGGCCCGGGTCACCGCGCTGACCTGGGTCAGCACGTCGATGCAGTAGGCGTCGTACTCGACCATCCGGGCGATGCCGCGCACCTGGCCCTCGATGCGGCGCAGCCGCTTGAGGTGGTCGTCCTTGTGGCCGGCGTAGCCCGGCACGACGGTGGTCTGCTCGGTCATGTCCACAGGAACCAGCATACCCCTATGGGGTATTCGTTCCTAACCCCGGCGCGGGTCACGTGGCGCGGGTCACGACTCGGCGACGGCGGGTCCGGAGCGGAGCACGATGGAGTGGCGCGCCGTGCAACCGGGCGACGAGAGGTCGCTGCCCGCGCGCCGAGGAAGGACTGGCCATGAGCACGATCAAGGAGGCCGCGACGGACTTCCTGTCCTGTCGGCGGATCGCGGTGACCGGGGTGTCCCGCGAGCCCAAGGAGCACGGGGGCAACATCGTCTACACACGACTCAAGGAGCGCGGGTACGAGGTGTTCGCGGTGAACCCGAACACCGACACGGTCGAGGGCGACCGCGCCTACCCCGACCTGACCTCGATCCCGGGCGGCGTGGAGGCGGTGGTCATCGCGACCCGGCCCGAGCACGCCTCGGCCACCGTGCGGGAGGCGGCCAACCTCGGCATGACGAAGGTGTGGATGCACCGGTCGATGGGGGGCGGCAGCGTCTCCGAGCGACGGCGACCAGCTTCGGCCGCGAGCACCGACATGGTCGTCATCGACGGTGGCTGCCCGCTGATGTTCGGCCCGACGGCCGACGGCGGCCACAAGGTGATGTGCGCGATGCTGAAGCTGACCGGCAAGGTGCCGAGGCACGTCTAGCACGTGGCGGGCTCGGCTCCGGACCCCCGGATGCCGTGCGCCTCGTGCCCGCACCGCGTCACCGATCCTGTCGACGTCGACATCGGCAGCGATCGCGCCGGCCGGGACGTCTCACCGCGCGGTGAGTGAGGTGAACGAGAGCACCGCCAGCCAGCCGCCGAGCGCGAGCACGACCACCGACCCCACGGATGCCGTGACCGCGCGCCAGCGCGCCGGTGCCCAGCGCCGCGCCGCACCACGGGCAGCCAGACCGAGAGCACCACGAACACCACGCACCCCACGAGGACGGCGACCTCCGCAGGGCCGCCCTGCGCGACTGCTGCCATCACAGCGCCCGGGTGAGGAACGTGCTGTGCCGGTCGGGTCGGTAGGCGCCGAAGGGGGCGCACGGCGTGAAGCCCGCCCCGGCGTACAGCGACCGCGCGGCGTCGAACACCGGGGCGACGCCGGTCTCGAGGCTGACCCGGGTGGCGCCCGAGCGGCGGGCCTCGGCCAGGGCGTGGGCGAGCAGCTGGCGGCCGACGCCCCGACCCCGGACCGAGGCCGACACGCGCATCGTCTTGAGCTCGAGGTGCCCGGCCCCGAGATCCTGCAGGGCCACCGACCCGACCACGTCGTGGCCGGACTCGGCGACCCACAGGCGCACTCCCGGCATCCGGAGCTGGTCGAGGGTGAGGGCGTGGCGGCTCTCGGGCGGCGCGGTCGGCTCCATCTCGGCGAGGTGGTCGTCGAGCAGACGGGCGACCCGGGGGTCGTCGAGGTCGGCGGGGTGGATCGAGACGGTCACCGCAGGTGGTCGACGAGCTCGGGGGCGAGCCCGACGTAGGTCGGCCGGGGTCATCGCGGCGAGCCGCTCCTCGACGTCGGCCGGCAGCCCGAGGCCGCGCACGAACTCGACGAGCTCGGCCTGCCCGATGCGGCGGCCGCGGGTGAGCTCCTTGAGCCGCTCGTAGGGCTCCTCCATGCCGGGCACGCCGCGGGCGCCGAGCGCGCGCATCGCCGACTGGACCGGCTCGCCGAGCACCTCCCAGTTGGCGTCGAGGTCGGCGGCCATCGCGGCGGGCACGGCGTCGAGGCCGTCGAGCCCGCGGGTGGCGTTGTCGATGGCGAGCAGGCTGTGCCCGAACGCCGAGCCGATGTTGCGCTGCATCGAGGAGTCGGTGAGGTCGCGCTGCAGCCGGCTCTGCACGAGGGTCGCGGCGAGCACGTCGAGCAGCGCGTTGCTCACCTCGAGGTTGGCCTCGGCGTTCTCGAAGCGGATCGGGTTGACCTTGTGCGGCATCGTCGAGGAGCCGACCGTGCCCTGGCCGCGCACCTGGGCGAAGTAGCCCAGCGAGATGTAGGTCCACACGTCGGTGCACATGTTGTGCAGCACCCGGTTGAAGCGGGCGACGTCGGCGTAGAGCTCGCTCTGCCAGTCGTGGCTCTCGATCTGGGTGGTGAGCGGGTTCCAGCTGAGGCCGAGGTGCTCGACGAACTCGCGGCTGACGCCCTGCCAGTCGGCGCCCGGCACGGCCGCCGACGTGGGCGCCGTAGGTGCCGGTGGCGCCGTTGAGCTTGCCGAGGAACTCGGCGTCCGCGATGCGGGCGAGCTGGCGCTGCAGCCGCCAGGCGAGCACGGCGAGCTCCTTGCCCATCGTGGTGGGCGTCGCGGGCTGGCCGTGGGTGTGGGCGAGCAGCGGCACGTCGCGCAGGTCGGAGGCCATCGTCGCGAGCCTCTCGACGAGCGCGGTCGCGCGCGGCAGCCACACCTCGCTGGACGGCGCCCTTGACCATCACGGCGTACGAGAGGTTGTTGACGTCCTCGCTGGTGCACGCGAAGTGGATCAGCTCGGCGAGCCCGGCGTCCTGTCGGGTCGGGCGCGATGGCGGTGAGCCGCTTCTTGAGGAAGTACTCGACGGCCTTGACGTCGTGCTGCGGTGACCCGCTCGGTGGCCGCCATCTCCTCGATCTCGGCGGCGCCGAAGCCGCGCACGACGTCGCGCAGCG
Source organism: uncultured Actinomycetota bacterium (assembly GCA_963751385.1). GTDB lineage: Bacteria > Actinomycetota > Actinomycetes > Actinomycetales > Dermatophilaceae > Fodinibacter. The sequence continues at coordinate 10,733 of CAVVUD010000003.1, forward strand.
CCTCCTGCTCGTCGGTCGTGAGGCGCCGCACCCCCGGCACGACCTCGTGCTCGGTGAGGTGGATCAGCCACTCGACCTCGACGTGCACGCGCGCCCGGTTGAGCGCCGGCTCGGACAGGTGGTCGACGAGCGGGGCCACGACACCGCGGTAGCGCCCGTCGAGGGCACCGAGCGCGATGTGCGGCTCGGCGTCGGCGAGGCGAGGTGGATGCCGCGAGGCTGGTCGCGGGGTCGGTGCTGGCCATGCCCCCATCCTCCCAGAGCGGCGGGGGTGCCGGATGCCGGTGCCCACCGCGTGCGGGTCAGCGGCGCTCGCGCGCCGCCAGCTCGGCGCGCACGTGGTCGACGATGCCGGGCACCGCGGCGGTGATCTCGGCGTAGGTCTGGTCGTAGGCGGGGTCGGTGCCGTACCAGGGGTCGTCCATGCCGAGCTCGCCGGCGGCCACGGCATCCGGGTCGAAGGAGCGGAACAGGCGCAGCTTGGCGCGGTCGGCATCGGTGCGGGCGATCCGCTCGAGCCGCTCGAGGTGCACGTGGTCGACGGGCAGCACGAGGTCGGACTCGTCGAACCAGCTCGACTCGAACCGGCGCGCGACGTGCGTCGCCCCAGCCGTAGTCCTCGTGGCCGTTGCGGCGCAGCACCGCCTCGGTGCGCGGGTGCATGCCGCTGCCGAGCTCGTCGGAGCTGGTGCCCGCCGAGTCGACGACGACGCGGTCGCCGAGCCCGGCATCCTCGAAGGCCTCGCGCAGGAGGTACTCGCCCATCGGCGACCGGCAGATGTTCCCCCAGCACACGACGGTCACCCGGTACGGCTGCTCGCTCATGTCCCCATCCTCCCGGTGTCCGTCATCAGTCGAGGTCGAACCAGGCGGGCACACCCTCGAGGAAGTCGGCGCCGCGACAACCGGCCGGCCCCTTGGGGGATGCGTCCCCACAGCGGCGCCCCGGTCACCCGTGGCAGGTCGACCAGGTTGCTCTCCTCGGCCAGGCCCGGGCTCGTCGGGCCAGGAGCCGATGACCACCCCCAGCAGCGGCAGTGACCGGGCGGCCAGCGCCTCGGCGGTGAGGGCGGCGGTGTTGAGGGTGCCCAGGCCGGCACTGGCGACGAGCACCACACCGCAGCCGACACCCTTGTAGCGCAGCCCGGTTCCGAGGTCGGCGAGCGTGCCGCCGCGCTCGTCGAGCCGCACCAGCAGACCGCCCGGCGCCCTCGACGAGGACGACCTCCGACTCGGCGGCGATCTCCCCGATCCGCTTGGCATGCGATGCGACCGGGGGGAGCCGCACGCCCTCGCGGCGCGCGGCCGCCTCGGGTGACAACGGGTCGCGCAGCCGCACCAGCTCGTGGGTCGCGACGTCGTCGCCGACCAGCCGGCGCACCTCGTCGACGTCGCCCGGCTCGCCCTCGGCCAGCCCGGTCTGGGCCGGCTTGACCACGGCGACGCTGCTGCCTCGCTCGCGCACGACGGCGGCCAGCGCGGCGGTGACGACGGTCTTGCCGATCTCGGTGCCCGTGCCCGTCACGAGCACGACGGAGGTCAGCGACCGGGGGTCAGCCACGGGGGCCGGTGAGCTCGGCGAGCACGTCGCAGACCCGGTCGAGGTCGTCGTCGGTGTGGTCGGCATGGGCGGTGAGCCGCAGTCGCGACGAGCCGTCCGGGGTCGACGGCGGACGGAAGCACCCGATCCGGATGCCGTGCGCGCGCGCTCGCTCCACCGCCTCCACCGCCTCGTGCGGGCCCGGCATGCGCACCGACATCACGGCACCGGCCGGCGCCGTCGACCCCGCAGGCGTGCAGCGAGCCGGGCGGCGTTCGCGTGGACGCGGGCGGTCAGCTCGGGGTGGTCGCGGAGCACGCCGAGGGCGGCGAGGGCCGCGCCGGCGGAGGCGGGGGCCAGCCCGGTGTCGTAGATGAACGGTCGGGCGTTGTTGACCAGGTGCTCGCGCACCACCGGCGAGGCGAGGACCGCACCGCCCTGTGCCGCAAGCGACTTCGAGAGGGTGGCGGTGACGACGACGTGCTCGGCGTGGGCCTGGCCGGCCTGCGGCGACGAGGCCACCACCGCGCGGGCCGACCACCCCGAGCGCGTGCGCCTCGTCGACGACGAGGATGGCGCCCAGCCTCGGCGGTGAGGGCGACGAGGTCGTCGATCGGGGCGGCGTCGCCGAGCACCGAGTAGATCGACTCGACGACGACCACCGCGCGGGGGCTCTCGCGCCGGGCGAGCAGCTCGGCCACGTGCTCGAGGTCGTTGTGCCTCGACACCGACACCGCGGCGCGCGAGAGCCGGCACCCGTCGATCAGGCTCGCGTGGGCGTGCTCGTCGCTGACGACGAGGGTGCCCGCGTCGGCGAGCGTCGTGAGCACGGAGAGGTTCGCGGCGTACCCGCTGGACAGCGCCAGGGCGGAGGGGGCTCCGGTCAGGGCGGCCAGCGCCGCCTCGAGCTCGTCGTGCACGTCGAGCGTGCCGGTGACCAGGCGGGAGGCCCCCGCGCCGCCGCCGTAGGTCTCGGCCGCCGCGACCGCGCCCGCGATGACCGCCGGGTGGGTGCGCAGCCCGAGGTAGTCGTTGCCGGCGAGGTCGAGGCCGTCGCCGGTCTTGGTCGTGGTGAGCCGGCGGGTGAGCCCCGCGCCCTCACGGGTCGCGGCGGCATCCCGGATCCAGTCGAGGGGGCTCGTCACGGCGTCGATCCTGCCACGACGACCCGGATGCGGCCCGGCGGTTTCGTGGAGCCGCTGTCTCGAGCGTCCACCGGTCGGCACCCGGGGCGGTCTGCCAGCGCACAAGCCCCCGCTCCCCGGTGCCGGGCGGGGCACCCTGGCCGCACTGGTCCGCGCATTTGTGACAGGTACTTGACACAAAGTACGGTGGCTGCGGCACCCTCCTCGTTGTATCAAGCCGTCGATACAAAGGGGTTCGTCGTGGCAGTGGTCCTGCTCGCGCTACCGGTCGCGATCATCGGTCTGGTGCTCGCGCTGTGGCGACGGGTCGTCATCGTCGTGGGCGTGAACGAGCACAGCGGCGTCGTCGCGATCGCGCGGCACACCCGGCGCTGGCGGGTGGCCGGTGTGCTCCTCGGCGGGGTGGCGGCAGTCCTGGCCCTCGTCCTCGGTGAGCGGGTCGACGCACTGGGTCGGGTCACTGCCCTGGCCCCGACCCTGCTCGGCGCGGCCGTGCTGCTCGGCACCATCGTGGGTGAGCTGACCGCCCGCCCCATCGGTCGGCATCCGCCGCTCGGCCGCCGTCGAGAGGCGAACCCTCGCCGCGATCCTTCCGCGCGGCAGGGCGTGGCTCCTCGGCGTCTCGACCGCACTCCTCGTCGGGGCGCTCGCCGTCGGCGCGGCGTGGGGGTCGGCCGACGACATCGGGCGGGCCGGCCGGGTGCTGGCCCGCGCCTGCCTCACGCAGGTGACCGGAGGTCGGGGCGGTCCTGGTCGGCGGCAGCCGCGGTCCCTGGCCGGGCATCTTCTACGCCGTGCCCCTGGCCCTCGCCCTGCTGGTGCTGGGCGTGCTCGTCGCCCTCGCCCTGCACGCCATCGTGAACCGGCCCCGGCCCGACCTGGACAGTCGCGGGCTGGACACCACGTTGCGCCGCTGGTCGGTGGGCAACGTGCTCACCGCGGCGACGGTCACCGTGCTCGGCACGCTCGGGCCGGTTGCCCTGCTCATGGCCTCGGCGCTCGGCGGCGCTGTCCTGTCGAGGGGTCCGTGCTCGACACGGCCGTGGCCGTCATCGCGTCCGTCGTCGGGGCGCTGGCCACCGGCGCCGCCTTCGGCCTGCTGGCCGGGCTGGTGCTCACCCCGACCATCCAGGTCGACGACCTGCCGCGGCCGCTGCCCGACGAAGCGGCCCCCGTCGGGGCGCCGGTGCGATGACGCTGTCCACCGTCACGGTCGACGTCCTCGACCCCACCCCGCCCTACGAGCAGCTTCGGCGCCAGCTCGCCGACCTGGTCGGGCTCCGGGCGTGCTCTCGCCGGGCGACCGGCTGCCGCCGGTGCGCCAGCTCGCCGCCGACCTCGGGCTGGCCGCAGGAACGGTCGCCCGCACGTACCGCGAGCTCGAGCAGTCGGGCTACGTGCGGTCCCGACGTGGCGGCGGCACCCGAGTCGCGCCTGCCCCGCCGACGACGGCGACCCCGCAGCGAGCGCTCGAGGAGGCGGCGGCGGCCTACCTCGACCGGGCCCGGGTGCTCGGTATCCCCGCCGTCGAGGCCGTCGAGGTGGTCACGTCGTTGGCCTCGACCGGGTGAACCCCGGGGACGCGATCGGCACGGCATCCGGGGCAGGATGGCGGCATGCCCAAGGCCCCCCTGCCCCCTGACGTCGCCGAGCTGTTCGCCCGCCCCAACCCCGCCGTGGTCGCGGTGCTCATGCCGAGCGGCGCCCCGATGTCGGTGGCCACGTGGTACCTCGTCGAGGACGATGGCACGGTCCTGCTCAACATGGATGCCGGCCGCACTCGCCTGGACTGGATGCGCGAGCGCCCCGAGGTCGCGCTCACCGCGCTGAAGGAGGACGAGTGGTACACCCACGTCAGCGTCCGCGGGCCGATCGTGCGCTGGGAGGACGACCCGGAGAAGGGTCTGGCCGACATCGACCGCCTCTCGATGCACTACCGGGGTCAGCGGTACCGGGTGCGCGACCGAGCCGCGGGTCAGCTGCTGGATGAGGGTCGACCACTGGCACGGGTGGGGCCAGGCCAAGGCCGGGTGACCTCGAAGGCCTCGACCGCCTCCGGCGTGTGAGGTTGCTTTCAATCGCCTTCTCCCGTGCTTAGGTTCGCCTTACCCGGTGCTAGCGTCGAGGGGTGGCGACGTCCCTCGCGCGGGCTCCGATCGGCATCGAGCTGCGGGTCGTCGGCGCAGTCGGGCCGAGCGCCCTCACCCGACGTCTCTCCGAGCTCGGCCTGCGGGTCGGCAGCCACGTGCGCTGCGTGCAGAAGACCTCCGGTGGTGGTCGCATCATCGACGTCGCGGGGTCGCGTATCGCGCTCGGCCGTGACGTCCTCGGCTGGGTGCAGACCGTCGAGGCGCACCCGGTGGAGGCGACCTCCGCGTGAGCACGGTCCCAGCAGGCGCCCGGGCGGCGGGAGCACCCTCGTGCCACGAGGACGGCTCCGCCCTCCAGGCTCCGGCCGGAGCCCCCGTCGTCGTGCTCGCCGGTGCGCCCAACGTGGGAAAGTCGACGCTCTTCAACGCCCTCACCGGCGCGCGCCGCACGGTGGGCAACTGGCCCGGCACGACCGTCGAGGTCGGCCGCGGCGGCTGTGTCGTCGAGGGCCGGGTCGCCGACGTCGTCGACCTGCCCGGCTCCTACTCGCTCGACCCGCTCAGCCCCGACGAGGCGCTGACGCGTGACGTCGTGCTCGCCGAGGGCGTCGACCGGCCGGATGTCGTCGTGGTCGTCGCGAGCGCCGCCCACCTCGCGCGCAGCCTCTACCTCGTGGCGCAGGTGCGCGAGACCGCCCTGCCCGTCGTCGTCGCGCTGACGATGGGGGACGTGGCCGAGCGCCGCGGCATCCGGGTGGATGCCGGCGCGCTCGCCCGGGCGATCGGCTGCCCCGTCGTCGTGCTCGACCCGCGGCGGCGCTCCGGGGTCGACGGCCTGGTCGCGGCGACCGGCACCGCGATCGGCATCGGCGTCGCGGTTCCGCGGACCGCCGCGAGCGCGGTGACGCCGGTGCCGGAGGTCGACGGCGACGCCGACCTGGTGGCGGCCGACGAGCGGTTCGGGTGGATCGACGCGGCCGTGACGGCGTCGGTGAGCACCGAGGCGTTGGCGCGGCGCACCTGGTCGGACCGCATCGACCGGTTCGCGACGGCGCCGGTCCTCGGCCCGCTGCTGTTCCTGGGCGTCATGTGGCTCGTCTTCCAGGCGACGACCACGCTCGCCGCCCCCCTGCAGGACGCCCTCGACGCGCTGGTGTCGGGGCCGGTGTCGTCGGCCGGTGGCTGGCTGGTCGACACCGTCGGGCTCGGGCAGACCCCGGTGCGGGGCCTGGTCGTCGACGGCGTCATCGCCGGGGTCGGCATGCTGCTGACCTTCGTGCCGCTCATGGCGCTGATGTTCCTGCTGCTCGCCCTGCTCGAGGACTCCGGCTACCTGGCCCGGGCCGCCGTCGTCACCGACCGGATGATGAGCCGCATCGGGCTGCCGGGGCGGGCCTTCCTGCCGATCGTCGTCGGCTTCGGCTGCAACGTGCCGGCGGTCTCGGCGACCCGCATCCTGCCGAACGCGCGGCACCGGGTGCTCACCGCCCTGCTCGTGCCGTTCACGTCGTGCTCGGCCCGGCTGACGGTCTACGTGCTGCTCGCGTCGACGTTCTTCCCGGCCCACGCCGGCACCGTGGTCTTCGCGATGTACCTCGTGTCGATCCTGCTCGTGGTGCTCGTCGGCCTCGGGTTGCGCGCCACGCTCTGGCGCGCGGTCGGCGGCGACCCGCTCGTCATCGACCTGCCGCCCTACCAGCGCCCGACGGCGCGGCTCAGCCTGTCGGTGACCTGGCTGCGCCTGCAGGGGTTCCTGCGCACGGCATCCGGGATCATCGTCGCCACCGTCGTCGTGGTGTGGCTGCTGCAGTCGATCCCCGTGGGGCCGGGGTCGTTCGGCGACGTGCCCGTGAGCGAGAGCCTGTACGCCGCGTTGTCGCGGGCGGTCTCGCCGCTCCTCGCGCCGGCCGGGTTCGGCCAGTGGGAGGCGGTGTCGGCGCTGCTCGTCGGGTTCGTCGCCAAGGAGGCGGTGATCTCGTCGTGGGCGCAGACCTATGCGCTCGCCGAGCCGGCGTCGTCGCACGACCCGGGCGCGCTCGGGGTGCAGCTGCACCAGACCTTCGACGTCGCCAGCGGCGGCCACACCGCGGCGGCGGTCGCCGCCTTCATGGTGTTCCTGCTCGCGTACACCCCCTGCGTCGCGACGCTGGCCGCGCAGCGGCGTGAGCTCGGCACCCGTTGGACGGCCTTCGGCATCGGCCTCCAGCTGGTCGTCGCGTGGACGCTCGCCGTGGTCGTGTTCCAGGTCGGGCGGGTGTTCTGGTGAGGGCGGTGGTGCACGTCGCCGGCGCGGCCCGGCCGCTCACCGCGGTGCTCGCGGCCTTCGATGCCGGGGCGCACTCGCTCGGTGAGGTGGCCACCCGCTGTGACCTGCCGCTCGACACGGTGCGCGCGTCCGTCGACCACCTCGTGCGGATGGGGCGCCTCGAGGCCGAGGAGCTCGCCATCGGCTGCCCCCCGGGCGGCTGCGGGTCGTGCGTGTCCGGCACCGTCGACGGCGCGGCGGGGTGCGGGTCGAGCGCCCCGTCGAGCCGTCGGTCCGGGCCGGTGCTCGTCGCCCTCTCGGTGCGTCGCCGCTGAGCACTGAGTCAGGGGTGCCAGAGGCGCGGCATTCCGCGCCTCTGACATCCCTCAACCGTGGACCGACTCCACGGCGCCGACCAGCGCCGAGGTGATCAGGCCCAGGTCCTCGTCGGAGGTGACGTAGGGCGGCATCGTGTAGACGAGGTCGCGGAACGGCCGCACCCACACGCCGCGGGCGATCGCGGCAGCGGTCACCTCGGCGACCCGCACGGGCTCGCGCAGCTGCACGACGCCGACGGCCCCCAGCACCCGCACCTCGCCGACCGAGCTCAGGGATGCCGCCGGCTCCAGCCCCGCGGCCAGCCCGCGTTCGATGCGGCCCACCTCGGCCTCGGTGTCGCGGGACGCCAGCAGGTCGAGGTTGGCCGAGGCGATGGCGCAGGCGAGCGGGTTGGCCATGAAGGTCGGGCCGTGCATGAGGCCACCGGCCTCGCCCGCGCTCACGCCCTCGGCCACCTCCCGGGTGCAGAGCACGGCGGCGAGCGTGAGGTAGCCCCCGGTCAGGGCCTTGCCGACGCAGAGGACGTCCGGCGCCAGGTCGACCGACGCGTCGGTGTCCCCTCTGCCGGCGCCGGCCCACAGCGGCCCGGTGCGGTGGAACCCGGTGGCGATCTCGTCGTGGATGACGAGGGCGCCGTGCGAGCGCGCGAGCTCGTGCAGCACCGCCAGCACGTGCGGGCTGTAGACGTGCATCCCGCCGGCGCCCTGCAGCACCGGCTCGACGATCACGGCGGCCACCTCGGTGGCGTGCGCGGCGTACAGGGCGCGGGTCTCGCGCTCCCACGCGACCAGCGCGGGGTCGTCGGGGGCCCGGTCGAGCCCGCCCGGTGGCCGTGGCGCGAAGACGTGCTCGGGCAGCACCCCCCGGAAGAGCGCGTGCATCCCGCCGACCGGGTCGGTCACCGACATCGGCGAGAACGTGTCGCCGTGGTAGCCGCCGCGGATCGTGAAGAAGCGGGTGCGCCGGCGGCCGGCCGCGAGGTGCCACTGCAGCGCCATCTTCATCGCGACCTCGACCGACACCGACCCCGAGTCGGCGAGGAAGACGTGCTCGAGCCGCGCCGGTGCCAGGTCGACGAGCCTGCGGGCCAGCCCGATCGCCGGCTCGTGGGTCAGCCCGCCGAACATCACGTGCGACATCGAGTCGAGCTGGCGGTGGGCGGCCGCGTCGAGCTCGGGCACGGCGTACCCGTGGATGGCGCACCACCACGACGCCATGGCGTCGACGACCTCACGGGGGCGGCCGTCGCGGTCACGCAACCGCAGCCGGATGCCGTGCGCGGACTCCACCAGGTAGGGGTCCTGCGGCGCCAGCGCGGACGAGTACGGGTGCCACACGTGCGCGCGGTCGAACGCCAGCAGCGCCTCGACGTCGGCGGGAGGGCCGGCGGAGGCGCAGTGGCCGGGCCGTCCGGAGCCGTCCGGGTGGCCGGGTGCCCGGCGGGTGTCCGGGGTGTCCGGGGTCCGGGTGTCGCCGCCGGGTCGTCCGGGTGTCCGGGGTGCTGCGCGGGGCGTTCATCGCCGCCCATTGTGGCGGCATCCGGAGTTGGGTGCTCAGGTGGCTGCCGGGGCAACCATCTGAGCCCCCGACTCCGGGTCAGGCGGCGGCGCGAGTGCTGTGACCTGGGCGGCGAGACGCGCCATCAGCGCGCGCAGGTCGGCGTCGAGGACCTCGTCGGAGAGGCGACCGTCGACGAAGGCCTGGAACGAGGAGCCGACACCCACGGTGTCGTCGATGACGCCGGCACCGGCGACCGTGAGCACCTTCACGCCGTCCTCACGAGCCCACTGGGCCCCGCGCGGGGCGCCGCTCGCGGCGATCACGGCCGCCGGCTTGCCGGCGATGGACGAGGCGCCGCGAGGGCGCGACGCCCAGTCGACGGCGTTCTTGGCGGCGCTGGACAACGACCCGTTGTACTCGGGCGTCACGAGCAGCACGGCATCCGCGTCGGCGACCGCCTCGCGCAGGTCACGGGCGACCTGGGGCAGCTCGTCGTCGTGGTCGAGGTCCTCGCTGTAGTGCGGGAGCTCGGCAAGGCGAGTGAAGACGGTGCCTTCGACGCCGGCGGGCAGGTGGGCGACCGCGGCATCGGCGAGCTGGCGGTTGGTGGAGCCGGCGCGCAGGCTGCCGACGAGGACGAGGACGTTCACGGGGTGCTCCTGGAGGAGGGATGCGGATCGGGAGGGCAATCGACGCTGATCAGGTGATTGAACAGTCAACTAGCATGACGCATTCCCGGAGTCGGGTGCCGAGGTGGCCTCCCCAGCAACCACCCGGGCACCCAACTCGAAAGAACGGGGGGGAGGGGTTGCGCGATCGGTATTCAGCGTTACTATGTACTGGTACTCACTGTTACTGAATAGCAGTGACGCTGAGTAGCGATGAAAGGAGGTGCGGACCATGGGCAAGCAGGAGACCGAGATGCTCAAGGGAACGCTCGAGGGCATCGTGCTCGCGCTGCTGTCGGGCCAGTCCGCCTACGGCTACGAGATCACCGCATGGCTGCGCGAGCGGGGCTTCGCCGACATCGCGGAGGGCACCGTCTACGCGCTGCTGATCAGGATCGAGCAGCGTGGCCTGGTCGACGTGGAGAAGGTCCCCTCCGAGAAGGGGCCCCCGCGCAAGGTGTACTCCCTCAACGACGCGGGACGAGCACAGCTCAAGGACTTCTGGAGGACGTGGAGCTTCCTCCAGGAACGCATCGAACAGCTCCGCGAAGGAGAGCGCTGACATGGTCGCGAAGTGGATCGAGACCCTGACCGGGTCACTCGAGCAGAAGAAGCAGTACAAGAGGGACAAGGCCCGCATCGAGGCCCTCCCGGAGCCGTACGGAAGCACGGGCAAGGCCTTCGAGCGCTACTTCATGTACTACGGCGGGGTCACTGACGGCGACACCCTCGTCAGGATGCTGGGCGACTTCACCGACCTGTGGGAGCGCGCCGCGCTCGACGGGACGCCGGTGCGGGACATCGTCGGCGAGGACCCGGTGGAGTTCGCCGAGGTCTTCGCCCAGGCCTACGCCGGCACCCGGTGGATCGACAAGGAGCGCGCGCGCCTCACCGCCGCCGTCCGGGACGCGGAACGAGGTGGGGCGAGGTGAGCATCGACGCGGCCATCCGGGTTCGGGGCCTGGAGA
>CAVVUD010000004.1:0-119368 GCA_963751385.1 uncultured Actinomycetota bacterium
GGGTGAAGGGCTCTGCCGGCACGGGCCACTCGTCCTCGATGCCGAACTCACGGTGCACGGCCTCGCGGTCGGCATCCGTCGTGGAAGGGGTGATCCGGTCGACCATGCAGTTGGGGAAGGCGACCGAGGTGTCGATCCAGGTCGGCGAGCTCGGGGTCGGTCAGCCGGGCGAAGCCGACAACCGCCTGCCGGGCGTAGTCGCCGTTGCCCTGGAGGTTGTCGCAGGACATCACGGTGAAGGGGGCGGCGCCCGCGTCCCGGCGCCGGCGCAGTCCCTCGACGATGTAGGCGAAGGCGGTGCGCGGGTCCTCGGGGTGCGCGAGGTCGTGCACGACGGCGGGGTTCTCGGCGTCGAAGTCACCGGTGGCGGGGTTCTTGAGGTAGCCGCCCTCGGTGACGGTCAGGCTCACGATCCGCACGGCGGGGTCGTCGAGCCGCCGGTGCACGGCGGCCGCGCCGTCGGGGGCGTAGAGGTACTCGAGCACGGAGCCCACGACCCGCGGCTCGAGCGAGCCGTCGGGGTGCCGCACCACCAGGGTGAACAGGCAGTCCTGCGCGCGCATCACGTCGCGCATCGCGGCGTCCTGCTCGAGAACCCCGACCCCGCAGATGCCCCAGTCCAGCCCGCCCCCGGTCTCCATCAGCCGGTCGAGGTACATCGCGACGTGCGAGCGGTGGAAGTTGCCGAACCCGAAATGGACGATCCCGACGGATGCCGCCTCCCGGTCGTACGTCGGTGTGGAGGCCGACAGGGTGGTCAGGGTTGCGGACGAGAGAGCAGTCATCGGGGCAGGTCCTTTCGCTCGAGGCGGTCACGGACTCTCGCCTGCCATCGAACCAACTTCCCGCGGCGTCGCCAACGCCGCGCCGCCCGGGCAAGGCAAAAGGATCAGTGCCGCGCGGGATTGCATCGAAAGTGGCCCGAACGGCCCGTCGCGCCGACCACGGGGAGGTCCGGCCGAGCGGGCCGTTCGGGGGACGGGTCAGCGCCGGGCGAGCTCCGCGGCCTGCCGCGCCGACCACAGCCGGTCGGCGGCGTCGATGCTGGCCCGCGAGCCCAGGTCGACCCCGGCGCGTGCCGCGGCCGACCGGGCCTCGGCTGTCGTGAGGTCAGGGGCGAGCACGACCTCGCGGTGCGATGAGCCGGTCGGACCCGGCGTAGGCGCGCTGCTGGCGGGCCAGCCGGTCGGCCGACGCGACGGCCTTGGTGAGCACCGCGGCCGTGGCGGTGACCGTGGCGCCGGTGACGTAAGGGCTGACCGTGGGGGTGTACCCACTGGCCTGGCCCGTGCGGTTGGGGTGGTAGGACTCGACGACCGGGTTCGACAGGCCGTTGATCCACTCCGGGCTGTCGCACACGGCGTGGCCGACGAAGCGGGAGATCGGGGTTCGCGAACGCGAAGCCGGCGGCCGAGGCGCGTGCCGCCGTGGTCGAGTTGATCAGGTCGGCGGTCGCGTTCAGCCGACTCTCCTCGGTCGGCGAGAACCAGGTGAGCAGGTTGCAGTCCTCACCGTTGAAGATGCGCGGGTAGCCGACGACGGTCACCTTCGCCTGCGGCGCGCGGGCCCGGATGCCGGCGTAGAGCGTGCTCAGGGCCCCGGGCAGGGTGTTGCGGATGTAGGACTGGGCCCGGTCGACGGCGCCGGTGCAGTTGCTCAGCCAGGCCGGCTGGGCGCAGGTCGTGAGCACGTCGGCGAACCCGGCGTCGTTGCCGCCGACCGAGATGGTGACGTACGCGGTGCTCGACGACAGGGCGGAGAGCTGGCCGTTGGTGACGTCGCTGATCTTGGCCCCGGAGCAGGCTCGGAAGTTGAGGGCGTAGCCCCTGGCCGAGGCGATGAGCGAGGGGTAGGCGTAGACCGACCGCAGGCAGCTCGTGCCGTCGGCGAGGTAGCTTCGCGTGCCCGTGCCGGAGGAGTAGCTGTCGCCCAGGGCGACGTACGAGGGTGCTGCCGCGTCGGCCGGAGCCGCCGAGATCACGAGTGCCGTCACCGCGGCGAACGCAGCGGTGACCAGGGCACGACGTCGGGCCATGGGTCCTCCTGGGACGGTGGAGTGTGGTGTGGCTCACAGTAGGGTGCGGCCTACGCGGGCGCCCGTCGAGACGAGCCGGAGGGCGGCGGTCTTCCGTGCGAGCCGCCGAGGTCTTATGTTTGCCCTGTGAACTCAACGGGCCCGGCGCCGGGTTCGCAGGCCTCTCTCCGTGAGATGAACCGCCTGCGGGTGCTCGACGCCGTGCGCGAGAACGGCGCGCTGACCCAGGTCGAGATCGCCGGGGTCACCGGGTTGAGCGCCGCCACCGTGTCAAACCTCGTCAGGGAGCTCGACGCCGCGGGGGCGGTGCAGCTCTCGCCGAGCATCCGCAACGGCCGCCGGGCGGTGCAGGTGTCGTTCTCCGCATCGCACGGGCTCGTGGCCGCGATCGTCTTCGGCGACCGCGACGTGCGGGTCGCGGTGGGAACCGGCGGTGCCGAGATCGTGAGCCACAAGCGGATGCCGTTGCCCGCCGATCATGCGGCCGACGAGGGCATGACCCGCGGGGCGCGGCTGCTCTTCGAGCTGCTCCAGAACAGCGCCCACTCGATGTCGGAGCTGCGGGCGGTCAGCGTCGGCCTGCCGGCGCCGATCGACCGGGTCACCGGCCAGGTGGGCTCCGAGGGCATCCTGCCCGGGTGGCGCGGCGTGCCCGTCGCGGCCGCGATGGAGGAGGTGCTCAGCACGAAGGTGCTGCTCGACAACACCGCCAACCTTGCTGCCTTGGGTGAGGCGAAGTTCGGTGCACTGCAGGGCGTTTCGAACGGAGTGTTCATCAAGGCGTCGTACGGCGTCGGCGCCGGCCTGATCATCGGCGGCGAGCTGTTCCGCGGCAGCGCCGGCACGGCCGGCGAGATCGGGCACGTCACCATCGACGAGGACGGACCGATCTGCCGGTGCGGCAACCGGGGCTGCCTCGACACCTTCGTGGGAGCGCAGGCGGTGCTCAGGGCCCTGCGCGACTCGCACGGTGCGCTCACCCTGCGCGACGTCATCGGCCGGGCGCTCGACGGCGACCCCGGGTGTCGCCGGGTGCTCGAGGACTCGGGGCGGCACATCGGGGTCGCGGTCGCCGGCGTGGTGAACCTGCTCAATCCCGAGGTGGTGTGTGTGGGCGGCCAGGTGGCCCGGGTCGGCGAGATCATCCTGCAGCCGATGCGCGAGGCGATCGAGCGCTGTGCCATCCCCAGCGCGGCCGCTTCCGTCGAGGTCGTCACCAGCGCCCTCGCCACGGAGGACGCCGACGTGCTCGGTGCTCTGGCCCTCGCGGACCAGGTGCGGGAGGATGCAGATCGCGCCGCCCTGACCGTGGGCTGACAACCGTGACCGAATCGTTGTCTCAATACCTTGTATTCAAGGCTTGACCTCAACGGCGGAAGCGAGTTGAATCCGAAGGGCCCGCACCAGAGAGGCTGCGGATGTCATGGCCCTAGGAGACCGCATGACCACTCGAACCTTCCGCCTGGCCGGAGCCGCACTCGCTCTCGGCCTCACCGTCTCTGCCCTGTCGGCCTGTGGCGACAGCGACGACGGCTCCGGCAGCACCGCCAGCGCCAGCGCCAGCGGTGGCGAGCGCCAAGAAGATCGCCCTGCTGCTCCCCGAGAACAAGACCGCCCGCTACGAGGCGTTCGACAAGCCCATGTTCGAGGCCGCCGTCAAGGCCGGCTGCCCCGACTGCGAGGTCCTCTACAGCAACGCCAACCAGGACGCCGCCAAGCAGCAGCAGCAGGCCGAGGCAGCCATCACCCAGGGCGCCAACGTCATCGTGATGAGCGCCGTCGACGGCAAGTCCGCCGTGACGATCGTCCAGAACGCCAAGAGCCAGGGCGTCCCGGTCATCGCCTACGACCGCTTCATCTCCGGCGCCGACTACTACGTCTCGTTCGACAACAAGAAGGTCGGCGAGCTCCAGGGCACCGGCCTGGTCGACGCGATGAAGAAGGCCGGCAAGACCTCCGGCGACATCGTCATGATCAACGGCTCGCCCACCGACGCGAACGCCACCGACTTCAAGGCCGGTGCGCACAGCGTGCTCGACGCCAGCGGCTACAAGGTCGCTGCCGAGTTCGACACCCCGGACTGGAGCCCCGACAAGGCCCAGGCCTGGATGGAGAGCCAGATCGGGGCGGTCAAGGCCAACCTCGTCGGTGTCTACGCGGCCAACGACGGCACCGGTGGCGGCGCGATCGCGGCCCTCAAGGGTGGCGGCGTCAACCCCCTCCCGCCGGTGACCGGTCAGGACGCCGAGCTCGCCGCGATCCAGCGGATCCTCGCCGGTGACCAGGCCCTCACCATCTACAAGGCCATCAAGCCGCAGGCCGAGGACGCCGCGCAGAAGGCGATCGTCCTCGCGAACCGTCAGAAGCTGGCCGCCGCGACCGAGAAGGACGGCGTCCCCGCCACCCTGCTCGACCCGGTCGTCGTCACCGTCGACAACATCAAGGAGACTGTCGTCGCGGACAACTTCTACAAGGTCAGCGACATCTGCACCCCGGAGTACGCGGACGCGTGCGCCAAGGCCGGCATCAGCTGACCAGCGCCACCCGGCATACCCAGCCCCACCCTCACGAAGGAGTGAGCCGAGCATGACCACCACCTCCCCGGCCCCCGTGCTGTCGATGACCGGAGTGTCCAAGCGCTTCGGCGCCGTCCAGGCACTCAAGGACATCGAGTTCAGCGTCGAGGCCGGGGAGGTGGTGGCGCTCGTGGGGGACAACGGCGCCGGCAAGTCCACGCTCGTCAAGGCCATCGCGGGCGTCTACACCCCCGACGAGGGCGAGGTCGTCTTCGACGGGAGCGTCGTCCAGATCGACTCGCCCGCGCGGGCCCAGGAGCTCGGCATCGCGACCGTGTTCCAGGACCTCGCGCTCTGCGACAACCTGGACGTCGTCGGCAACCTCTTCCTCGGCAGCGAGGTCGTGCGCAAGCGCGCCCTCGACGAGGTCACGATGGAGAAGGAGTCCTGGCGGCTCCTGCGCGAGCTGAGCGCCAAGATCCCGAGCGTGCGCATCCCGGTGGCGAGCCTGTCCGGCGGTCAGCGCCAGACCGTCGCCATCGCCCGTTCACTGCTCGGCAAACCCAAGGTCGTCATGCTCGACGAACCGACGGCGGCACTGGGCGTGGCCCAGACGGCCGAGGTGCTCAACCTCGTCGAGCGGCTGCGGGAGAACGGCCTGGCCGTCATCCTGATCAGCCACAACATGTCCGACGTCATGGCCGTCGCCGACCGGGTCGTCGTGCTGCGGCTCGGCCGCAACAACGGCGAGTACCGGGTCGCCGACACCAACGTGCAGGAGATCATCGCCGCCATCACCGGCGCGACGACCAACGCAGTCTCGGCGCGCGCGGCGCGCAAGGCCCCCCACCAGGAGGAGCAGTCGTGAGCACCCCCGACACCCCCAACGCCGCAGCGGTCGAGGGCGAGGGCGCCGACCCCACCGCGGTTCCCTCGGACCAGCGGCCCTCCGACCTTCAGGACGAGCGCCTCATCGCGAGCCAGGGCATCGGCGGTTGGGCCTCCGCGACCTGGGGACGCCTGCGCAGCGGTGACCTCGGCTCGTCGCCCGTGGTCATCGGGCTCATCCTGATCTGGGGTGTCTTCTACAGCCTCGAGCCCGCCTTCCTCTCCAGCAGGAACCTGGTCAACCTGACCCTGCAGATGGTGGCCGTCGGCACGATCTCCATCGGCGTCGTCCTCGTGCTCCTCCTCGGCGAGATCGACCTGTCGATCGGCTCGATGGCGGGCCTGTCCGCGGCGATCCTCGCGGTGCTGTTCGTCTCCAAGGAGGCGGGCGTCATCGTTGCCGTGCTCGTCGCGCTGGGCGCCGGTGCCGTCGTCGGCCTGGTCTACGGCTTCCTGTACAACCGGTTCGGCGTGCCGAGCTTCGTGATCAGCCTGGCGGGTCTGTTGGCCCTGCTCGGGCTGCAGCTGCGCGTGCTCGGCGACCAGGGCACGATCAACCTGCCCTTCGAGTCGAGCCTCGTGCGCTTCGCGTCGCAGCAGTTCCTCCCGGTCTGGCTGGCCTACACGCTTGCCGTCCTCGCCCCTGCCCTCTACGCCTTCGCGGCCTTCCGCCGCAACGCCCGCCGGGCCGAGGCCGGGCTGTCGACCACGCCGATCAGCCGGCTCGCGCTGCGGGCCGTCGGCCTGGCGGCGATCCTCGTCATCGCGGTCGCCGTGCTCAACCGTGACCGCGGCGTCTCCTACATGTTCCTGGTCTTCCTGCTCCTCGTGATCATCATGGACCTCGCGATCCGGCGCACGACGTGGGGCCGTTCGGTGATGGCCGTCGGTGGCAACGTCGAGGCGGCCCGCCGCGCCGGCATCAACGTCAAGCGCATCTACCTGTCCGTCTTCACCCTGTGTTCCACGTTCGCGGCGCTCGGCGGCATCTTCGCGGCGTCCCGTCTCGCGTCGGCCAACCAGAGCAGCGGCGGCGGAGACACCAACCTCAACGCCATCGCTGCGGCGGTCATCGGCGGCACCAGCCTGTTCGGCGGTCGCGGGTCGGCGTACTCGGCACTGCTCGGCATCCTGGTCATCCAGTCGATCTCCAACGGCCTGGACCTGCTCAGCGTCGAGTCGAACGTCAAGTTCATGGTGACCGGCGCCGTCCTCCTCCTCGCCGTCATCATCGACAGCGTGAGCCGTCGCAGCCGCGCCGCCCACGGTCGCGCCTGAGTCGACGCGCTTCATCGGCCCGGGGCCACCTCGCATAGCATCGCGGGGTGGCCCCGATCGATCTCTCGCGCTGCTCCGCGGCGTCCCTGTTCCGGGGTGACCCCCAGGCCGGCACGGCCCCGGTCGCCTCGCGCTGGCTGCTGATCGAGCACCAGGGGCCGTGGGCCAAGAAGCCGATGGACACCGTGCCGCTGCTCGGCCCGGTGGGTGCCGCGGTGGAGAAGACCTGCTGCCTCGTTCGGTGGCAGGGTGCTGCTCGTGCGCCGCCCCGGCCGACGGGCTCCCGGCGAGGACCCGCGCTCCTGGTACGCCGTCGACACGGTGCGCCGCACCTGGGTACGGGGGAGCTGGCGCACCGCCGAGGACCTCCTCGACGCCGCGCACGCCCTGGGCGTCCCCCTGTCGCGCAGCGACGAGGACGCCGAGCCGATGGTGCTGGTCTGCACCCACGCCACCCGCGACGCCTGCTGCGCGGTGCGTGGCCGGCCGATCGTCGCGACCCTGGCCCGGGCGCTGCCCGAGGAGGTCTGGGAGTGCACGCACCTGGGCGGCCACCGGTTCGCCGGCACCTTGTTGTCCCTGCCCGACGGGGCGTGCTTCGGGCGGCTCGAGCCCGGAACGGCGGTCGACGTCGTCACCAGCCATCGTCGGGGACACACGGACCCGACCCACCTGCGCGGGACGACACGGTGGGAGCCGGCGGTGCAAGCGGCCCTGGTCGCGGCCCTCGCGGCCCACCGTCCGGCGTCCGCCGACGACGCGGTGCCCGGCATCGTCGACGTCGACGGGGACCACACCATGGTGGAGGTCCTGGGCCGGGACTCGACTGCCCGAGCGGGTCGTCGTCGACGTGGTGACCGAGGACCTGCCCGACGCGCCGCTCAGCTGCGGCGACCGCCCGAAGGCGCACGCCGCCCAACGGGCCACCGTGCGCCCGTAGGTTCCGCCGCGGTGGGCGCGGGTGCCAGCATGGGGCCATGAGCGCGACGCAGCGGTACCGCGAGGCACGTGACCTGCTGATCTCCCTGACGAGGCCGCCACGAGGAGGCGCTGGAGCAGTTCGCCTGGCCCGACGTCGGCGAGCGGTTCAACTGGGGCGTCGACTGGTTCGACGCCATCGCCCGCGGCAACGACGAACCTGCGCTGGTCGTCGTGGGTGAGGACGGCTCGAGCGAGGAGATCAGCTTCGATGCGATGGCCGCGCGCTCGGACCGGGTCGGACGGCTGGCTGAGCGGGCTCGGGGTGGGCCGCGGCGACCCGGTGCTGCTCATGCTCGGCAACCAGGTGGAGCTGTGGGACGTCATGCTCGCGGTGATGAAGCTCGGGGCCGTGATCGTGCCGACCGCCACTGCGGCCGGGGCCGCCGACCTCGCCGACCGGGTGGTCCGCAGCGGGGCGCGGGCGGTCGTCACCACCCCCGACCAGACCGGGAAGTTCGCCGAGCTGGATGCCGGCCTCGTGCGGATCAGCGTGGGTCCCGCCGACGGGCTGGGCCGACCTGCGACGACGCGTATGCCGTCGACGTCGAGCCGCTGCCCCACCCCGGCACGGCGCCGGGCGACCCGCTCCTGCTCTACTTCACCTCCGGCACGACCGCGCGGCCCAAGCTCGTCGAGCACACCCAGGTGTCCTACCCCGTCGGTCACCTCTCGACCGCGTACTGGCTGGGCCTGCAGCCCGGCGACCGGCACCTCAACCTCTCCAGCCCGGGGTGGGCCAAGCACGCGTGGTCGTGCTTCTTCGCCCCGTGGATCGCGGAGTCGACGATCGTGGTGCTGTCGTACGCGAAGTTCGACGCCGGCCTGCTGCTCGACGTGCTGCGCGAGAACGAGGTCACCAGCTTCTGCGCCCCGCCGACGGTGTGGCGGATGCTGATCAACGCCGACCTGTCCGGCGGACCGGGCTCGCTGCGCGAGGTGGTCGGCGCGGGCGAGCCGCTGAACCCCGAGGTCATCGAGCAGGTCCGCCGCGCGTGGGGGCTCGACCTGCGCGACGGCTACGGCCAGACCGAGATGACCGCCGCGATCGGCAACACCCCCGGGTCACCGCTGAAGCCCGGCTCGATGGGCCGGCCGCTGCCCGGGGTGCCGGTGGTGCTGGTCGACCCGCTGACGCGGTGAGCGGGTCGACGGGCCGGGTGAGGGCGAGCTCTGCCTCGACCTCGCCGCGCACCCGCTGCCGCTCATGACCGGCTACCAGGGCGACGCGGCGCGCAACGACGAGGCGATGGCCGGCGGCTGGTACCACACCGGCGACGTGGCCAGCCGCGACGGCGACGGCTGGATCACCTACATCGGGCGCACCGACGACGTCTTCAAGGCCAGCGACTACAAGATCAGCCCGTTCGAGGTGGAGTCGGTGCTCATCGAGCACCCGGCGGTGGCCGAGGCGGCGGTGGTGCCCGCCCCGGATGCCGTGCGCCTGGCGGTGCCGAAGGCGTACGTCGTGCTCGCCCCGGGTCACGAGCCGTCGGAGGAGACCGCGCGCTCGATCCTGAGGTACGCGCGCGAGAACCTCCAGCCCTGGCAGCGGGTGCGCCGCCTGGAGTTCTCCGACCTGCCCAAGACGATCTCCGGCAAGATCCGCCGGGTCGAGCTGCGGGCCCGCGAGGAGGACCTCGCCGGTGGTGACGGGGCACCCGAGGGCACCGAGTGGCGCGACGACATGTTCCCCGACCTCAAGGCCTGAGCCAACCGGTGCGAAGTCAGGAGCAGTCCGCCGAGTCAGGGCCGTACCGCATCCTGAGCCCGCGAAGTGCTCCTGACTCGCGCGCGGGTCGTGTCGGGTCGGGCGTGTCAGGGGGACGCCGCGGTGGCGGCCCTCGGGATCGTCGTCGTGGTGAGCGGGGCGTCGGGGGAGCAGCTGCGGGCCGGGTCGGCGTCGCGCCCGTCGACCCGGCGGCCGTTGACGAGGGACACGCCGTCGTACGCCGGTCGCCCCTCGATGACGTCGCGGAACCGGTAGCGAGTGAGCGTGGCCAGCCGGCAGTCGGTGCCGAAGGTCAGCACGTCGAAGGCCGACGGCTGCCCGACCAGCTCCTCGCCGCCGGTGTCGGCGAGGAAGTGGGTGAGCGGACCGCCCGCCGGTGAACGTGCCGGCCTGCACCCGGTTGCCCTCGAGGTCGACCGAGTGCATGTGCCCGTTGACGAGCACCCCACCGGCGAGGCCCTGGACGGCCCACGGCTCGTGGGCGGCGACGAGGTCGGCGAGCCGGCCGGTCGGCGTACGCCGCCATGAACGCCTCGCGGGCCGGGACCTGCTTGGCGGGCGAGCCGGTGCCGGAGTCGCCGAACCAGCGGGGGTCGTTGAACCCGGCGATGCGCACGCCGTGCACGCTCACCTCGGTGTAGTCGCCGGCGCCGTCCTCGAGCAGGACGACGCCGGGGACCTGCGCGAGACGGTCGAGCAACGCGGTGTCGGTGGCGCTGGTCGCGTCGTGGTTGCCGCGGACGAACAGGTAGGGCAGGCCGACCGACTCGATCCCGTCGAACAGGCCGGTGGCCTCGGCCTCCTCGACCGTGCCGAAGTTGACGAGGTCGCCGGTGTCGACGACGACGTCGACCCCCTCCTCCTCGACGATCGTGCGCATCAGGTCGTACTGGTTGCCCGCGTGGATGTCGCTCACGAGCAGCACCCGCAGCGAGGTGTCCGACTCCAGCGGTGCCGCCTGGTACTTCTGCTGCAGCGCCGTCGACAGGGCGATCAGGTTGCGCAGGTAGGGCGCCACCTGGGTCGCCCGGGTCTCGACGTCGCTGAGGATCCCCTGGTTGCGCTGCAGCGTGCCGAGCACGCCGGTCGAGGTGAACGTCTCCTGGCGGTCGGGCTGGTAGGTCGCGTAGATGGCGAGGCCGGTGAGCGCGGTGGACGCCAGCCAGCCCACCACCCCGGCCACCACCAGGGCGACGGGCGGGCGCCGCCGCCGCAGCACGGCGTACCCGGCGAGCACCGCGACGACGAGGGCGAGCGCACCGACGGTGAAGCGGACCATGACCGCGACGGCGACGTCGCGGATCGCCGCGCTCAGCTCCTCCGGGCCGGGGCGCAGCGACGCGAGGCTGACGCCGGGTCTGGACAGCACCTCGGCGATGCTGGCCTTGACCTGCGGCACGGTGCGGATGCCGGGTGCGACCCCCTGGAACTCCAGGCGCAGGTCGCCGAACGCCGTGGTCGCCACCAGCTCGCCACTGTGCAGCGGGTTCGGGTCGAGGGCGACGCTCGCCTGGTAGTGCCGGGTCTGCGCGGTGGCGGGAGCGACCGCCGTCGCCGCGGTGCCCGCGAGCGCGCAGGCCGCCGTCAGCCCCACGACGGCGAGCACGTGCCGCACCCGCCGCGAGCCGACCCGGTGACCGGCCCACCACCACGTGCTGATGGCGGTGACGAGGGGCCAGGCCACGGTGAGGAAGGCGACGAGCCGCTCGTGGATGCCGAACGCCGACCCGCCCAGGTCGATCCCGAGGGAGGCGACGGCCAGGGCGAGCACCACCGCGGCGGGGCGCGCGACCCGCGCCTCAGCGCCCCCGGCCCGTCCGGCCGGGCGCGCGAACCACGGCCACACGGCGAGCAGCACGAAGGACACCGTGGCGACGGTGGTGTGCGCGACCGAGGACTCCGCGCGGGAGGGCAGCGGCACTGCAGCGACGCCGAGGGTGGCCACACCCCCGGCGGCGAGCAGGACGCGCCCGACGCGCCGGGCGGGGACGAGGGCCCACGCGGTCACGAGGTGGGCCAGACCGGTGATCACGAGGCCGGTGGTCATGATCCACCGGTGCGGCGTCGCCGACGCAGCCAGCGCGCTGATCGACTCGGCGTTCGCGTCGAAGCCGCCGGGCTGAGCCGCTGCCGCCCACGTCCATCCGCCGACGAGCGCGAGCACCGCCACCGTCGCACTGAGCACGGCGGTGCGCGGCCGTCCCACGGCGTCGACTACCTGGGCCCCGGGCCCGCCCGTAGGTGCCGCCGAAGGTGTCGGCGACGTGCTCGTGGGCTCGGGCATGCGAACCAGCCTAGGTCGGGTGCCTGCGCCACCGGTGCCGGGCTCCGTCCCAGCGGGAGGTCCTGCGCCCGGAGGCGGTGTCGTTGGCCCAGTGGCCGTCGACGGGGCGGTCAGTGCTTCGCCTACGGCACCGAGCAGCCCGAGGAGGTCGCCGCGTTCGTCGTCGGGTACCTCTGCGCCGACGGTGTCGTGAGACCGCGGACCAGCGCCGCAGCGGGCACCGGCACGAGGAGCAGGTGCGGACGCACGGGCCGGGTGCCGACCGAGGCGGGAGGGCGGACGCCGTTCTCCGAGGCGGCGACCCGGCGGGTGGCCGACCCACCACCCGAGCAGCGCCAGGCCGCCGACCGGCACCTCCATCCCGACGACGAGGCCGCGGTAGAGCAGCACCCCCGCGGCGGCCGCGGCGGGCTCCGCACCGAGTGCCCCGAGCACACCCGCCATCCCCACCTCGACGACGCCCGTCGCGCCCGGGGGTCAGGACGACCATCGAGAGCACCCGCTCGACCACGAAGGCCGACGCGACGACGACGGGCGCGACCGGGCCGCCGACGACGCGCAGGCTCGCCCAGAGCAGGAGCGCCTGCAGCGCCGCGTACCCGAGCTTGCCCGCGAGCATCCGGCCCCAGCCGTCCCGGACGAGCCGTGCCGAGTCGCGCGCGGAACCCGGCGGCCCGCTCGCCGTAGCCCTCCGGCGCGGTGGGGATGGCGCGGATCCGGCCGGCGGCCCGGTCGGCCCACCCCCCGCGCGGCGCAGCACGCGGTCGTCGCGGGCCACGAGGGCGACCGCGAGCACGGTGACCACGAGCAGGGCGGCCCCGACCGCTGCCGACGGTCGCGATCGTTCGCGGCGGTGCCGATCGAGCCGAGCGCGAACCAGCACAGGACGAGCCCCGGAAGCGCGAGCTTGACGAGGGTGTCGAACAGGTTGGTGACCACGGCCCAGCGGCCGAACGCGCCCGAGCTGAACCCCCACGTGCGCGCCATCCGCCAGTTCACGACGGTGCCGGCGGCCCCGCCCAGGGGCAGCAGGTTCGACACGAAGGAGCCACTGAGGTTGAGCAGCAGGGCACGCCGGTGCGAGAGCCCCGGCAGGGCCGCCGTGAGCGCGGGCGTGTGGACGCACAGGCCCGCGAGCCACAGCACGCCGAGGAGGGCGAGCTGGGCCGCGGTCGGTCGGGACAGGGCTTCCGCGATGTCGTGCCAACGGGCGCCGGTGGCGCGGGGGAGGGCCAGGGCGAGCAACGCCGCCGCCGCACCCCCGGCGAGGGCGAACCTGGTCACGGCGCCGGTGCGGGGTCCTCATCCACCCACAGTGACGCAGCCGGGCCCTCGGCCACATCAGGGTTGGACCGGGGATCGACCCCCAGATCCGGGCCCGGCAGTCAGGGTCGACCCTGAGAGCCGGCCGGGGAGGCAGGATGCCGGGATGACGATCCTCGTGGGCACGTCGGGGTGGACGTACGACAGCTGGGCGGGGCCGTTCTACCCGGCCGGCGTGGCCAGGCGGCGCTGGCTGGAGCATTACGCGGGGCGGCTGCCGACGGTCGAGCTCAACGCCAGCCACTACCGGTGGCCCAAGGACACCGCGTTCACCGGGTGGCACGACCGGCTGCCGGCCGGGTTCGAGATGGCGGTCAAGGCCCCGCGTGCCCTCACCCACGCCAAGCGGCTGTACGCGCCGGAGCGCTGGGCCGAGATCATCGAGCGGGGGATGCGGCTGCTCGGCGACCGCGCCGGCCCGCTGCTGCTCCAGCTGCCACCGACGATGGAGCGCGACGACGCCCGTCTCGCCTACGCCCTGGAGCACCTGCCGGCGGGAGTCCGCACGGCGGTGGAGTTCCGGCATCCGTCGTGGCTCGACGAGCGGGTCTTCGACGTGCTCGAGCGCCACCGGTCGGCCTACGTCGTGATGAGCGGGGCGAAGCTGCCGTGCGTGCTCCGGGCCACGAGCGACCTGGTCTACGTGCGCTGGCACGGGCCCAGCGGGGAGCACCTGTACGCGGGCTCGTACTCCGACGACGACCTGCGTTGGTGGGCCGACCGGCTGCGCGAGTGGGAGGGCGCCGGGCACCGGGTGTACGGCTACTTCAACAACGACCAGTTCGGGTATGCGGCGGCGAACGCGATGCGGCTGAGCGAGCTGCTCGGTACGTCGGACGGAGGACCGGGAGCGCAGACCGTGAAGGAGGAAACCTAGGCTGACCGGTATGCCGGTCACCCCCTTCGCGTCCATCGGCCGCGCCCTTCGACGAGCCGTTCGCCGGGGTCCTGCTCGACCTGGACGGCACCCTCATCGACTCCATCGCCGCCGTCGAGCGCTCGTGGATCCGGTGGTGCGCGGAGTACGGCGTCGACCCGGTGCGGCTGCTGGGCTTCCACGGCCGTCCCGCCGCCGGGGTCATCGCCGAACTGCTGGCGCCGGAGCGCCGGACGGAGGCGTTCGACCGGATCCGCGAGATCGAGGTGGCCGACGTCGAGGACATCGTCGTGCTGCCCGGCGCGGCCGACCTGCTCCGGGCGCTCGCCGACGGCGGGGTGCCGACCGCGATCGTCACGTCCGGCACGCGTGACCTCGCCGACGCCCGCCTCGCCGCGACCGGGCTGACCCACCCGTCGGTGGTGGTCACGGCATCCGAGACCGAGCGCGGCAAGCCGTGGCCGGACCCGTTCGTCGAGGGTGCCCGCCGGCTCGGCGTCGACCCCGCTCAGTGCCTCGTCGTCGAGGATGCCGTCGCCGGGCTGCGCGCCGGCCGCGCTGCCGGATGCCGCGGGCTGGTCGCCGTGCTCGGCACCACCGCGCGCGAGGAGCTCGAGCCGGTCGCCGACCTGGTGCTCACCGATCTCACCCGACTGACCACCTCTGTGGAGGGTGGTCAGGTGTGGGTGGACGGGGCATAGGGTCTGCCCATGGATGCCGACGCCGTCGTCGTGGGTGCCGGCCTGGCCGGGCTCGTCGCCACGTGCGAGCTCGCCGACGCGGGCCGGTCGGTGGTGCTCCTCGACCAGGAGAGCGAGGCCAACCTCGGCGGGCAGGCCTGGTGGAGCTTCGGCGGGCTCTTCCTCGTCGACAGTCCCGAGCAGCGCCGGATGGGCATCTCCGACTCCTTCGAGCTCGCCTGGCAGGACTGGGAGGGCACCGCCGGGTGGGACCGCCTCACCGAGCCCGACGGCAGCCCCGGCTCCGACCACTGGGGGCGCCGGTGGGGCCGCGCCTACGTCGAGTGGGCCGCGGGTGAGAAGCGCTCCTGGCTCAAGGGCCTGGGCATCTCGTTCTTCCCGGTCGTCGGGTGGGCCGAGCGCGGCGACGGCACGAGCGGGGGGCACGGCAACTCGGTGCCGCGCTTCCACATCCCGTGGGGTACCGGCACCGGTGTCGTCGCGCCGTTCGAGCGCAAGGTGCGCGAGCACATCGCCGCCGGGCGGGTCTTCTACCGGCCGCGCCACCGCGTCGACCAGCTGGTGCGCACCAACGGCATCGTCACCGGGGTGCGCGGTGCCGTGCTCGCGCCCGACGACTCGCCCCGGGGTGTGCAGAGCAACCGCGACGTCGTCGGCGAGTTCGAGTACGGCGGCCAGGCGGTCATCGTCACGTCCGGCGGCATCGGTGGCAACCACGACCTGGTGCGGGCCAACTGGCCCGAGCGGCTCGGCACCCCGCCGGCCGACCTGCTCACCGGCGTGCCGGCCTACGTCGACGGGCGGATGCTCGCCATCACCGAGGCCGCGGGCGGCTCGGTCGTCAACCGCGACCGGATGTGGCACTACGTCGAGGGCGTGCGCAACTGGGACCCGATCTGGCCCGGGCACGCCATCCGCATCCTGCCCGGCCCGAGCTCGATGTGGTTCGACGCCCGCGGCAACCGGCTGCCCGCCCCCTTGCTGCCCGGGTTCGACACCCTCGGCACGCTCGACCACCTGCGGCACACCGGTTTCGACCACTCCTGGTTCGTGCTCAACCGAGCCCTGGCAGGCAAGGAGTTCGCGCTCTCCGGCTCGGAGCAGAACCTCGACCTCACGCAGAAGCGCTACCGCGACGTGCTCCGCCGGCCGGTCACCAAGGTGACCCCGTCGGTGCAGGCCTTCCTCGACCACGGCGAGGACTGGGTCACCGCCGCGACCGTCGGTGAGCTCGTCGCGAAGATGAACGAGCTCACCCCCGACGCGCCGCTCGACCCCGCGTACATCGAGCGGCAGGTCGTCGAGCGCGACCGGCAGGTCGGCAACAAGTTCACCAAGGACGCCCAGGTCGCGGCGATCAGGGTCGCCCGCCGTTACCGGGGCGACCGCATCACCAAGCGGGCCTTCCCGCTGCACCGCATCCTCGACCCGAAGTACGGCCCGCTCGTGGCGGTACGGCTGCGGGTGCTGTCGCGCAAGACCCTCGGCGGCCTGCACACCGACCTGTCCGGGCGGGTCCTCGGGCCGTCCGGTGAGCCCGTCCCCGGCCTGTACGCGGCCGGTGAGGTGTCCGGCTTCGGCGGTGGTGGGGTTCACGGGTACCGCGCGCTCGAGGGGACGTTCGTCGGGGGCTGCCTGTTCTCCGGGAGGGCCGCGGGCCGGGCCGCCGCGTCGGCCCTGTGAGCCCACCCGCCGGACCGACGCAGGCCGCGGCGACGGCATCCGAGGTCGTGCCGCTGCGTCGGCACCGGGACTTCCGGCGCTACTGGCTGGCGCGCCAGGTGTCCATCGCGGGCACCCTCGTCACCGCTGTGGCCCTGCCGGTGCTGGTGTACCGGCTCACGGGCAGCCCGTCGCTGACCGCCCTGATCACCGTCGTGGAAGGCGTGCCCTACCTGCTGTTCGGGTTGTTCTCGGGAGCCCTGTCCGACCGGCTCCACCGGCAGCGGGTCATGGTGGTGGCCGACGTGGTGGCCGGGCTGACCATCGCCTCGGTGCCCATCGCGTTCTGGATGGGGTCGCTCACCGCGGTGCACGCCCTGGTGGCCGGGTTCCTGGCCCAGACGGCGTACGTGTTCTTCGACGGTGCCGCGTTCGGCGCGCTCCCGGCGATCGTCGGCCGCGACCGGATCGGTTCGGCCAACTCGGCGGTGTGGGGGTTCGGCTCGCTGCTCGACCTCGGCATCCCGATGCTGGCCGGCGTGCTGTTGGCCGTGGTGCACCCCGCCACGCTGCTCGGCCTCGACGCCCTGAGCTTCCTGCTGTCGGCTGCGTGTGTCGCGTCGATCCGCACCCGGCTGTCGCCGCAACGGTCCGGGACGCCGCCGCTGTCGCCGCGGGTGCTGCTCGCCGAGGTGGGGGTGGGGCTGCGGTTCCTCTGGGGGCACGCAGGCGTGCGCTCGCAGACGGTGGTCGGGTTCCTCCTGTCGCTGTCCGGCGCCGGGTTCATGTCGTTGTCCGTGCCGTATGCCGACCGCCTCCTGGGCGTCGGCACCAGCGGCTGGCGCTTCGGCCTGGTCTTCGCCGCCTGGGGGGTCGGAGGCATCATCGTCGCGGTGTTCACCCCACGGCTGCTGCGGTTCGTCTCGCCGAACCGGCTGGCGCTGATCTGGCTCCCCTTCGCCGGTGCGGCGGGTGTCGTGGTCGCCACCGCCTCGTCCTGGCCGGTGGCGGTGGCCGTGATGGTGGTGTGGGGTGTGTCCTACCAGGGCGTGGTGCTCAACTCGATGACCTACCGCCAGCAGGTCACGCCCGAGCCGCTGCTCGGCCGGGTCAACACCGCCGGGCGGATGCTGTCCTTCGGCATCGGCTGGACCTGCGGAGCGCTCGGCGCGAGTGCGCTCGCCGGGCTGATCGGGCTGCGCCCGGCGCTCGTGACGGTGGTGGCGGTCGGGCTGGTGGCCACGGTCTTCGGCTGGCTCTCGCCGCTGCGCACCATCGACGCGCACGGACCCGCTCGGCGGGTCCGCTGAGCACGGCCGGTGCGCGCCGAACCGGCCACTGCCTGTCTGGCGGTGCACCCCGAGCTCGCGACAATGGGCGGATGGTGCACGGCTCCGACG
The DNA here is from genome assembly GCA_963751385.1 of uncultured Actinomycetota bacterium. Classification (GTDB taxonomy): domain Bacteria; phylum Actinomycetota; class Actinomycetes; order Actinomycetales; family Dermatophilaceae; genus Fodinibacter. The sequence continues at coordinate 17,675 of CAVVUD010000004.1, forward strand.
ACACCGTCGCGTTCCGGCTCTGGCCCCCGGTGGCGGTCGGGGCGCCCCTCATCGCCGGCTGGGTGGCGACCGCGCAGTGGGGTGACCCGGTCGACCTCGGCGGGTGGCGGGTTCCGCTGGGCTGGGTGCTGGTGGTGGCCTTCGTGGGGTGGAACGGCTGGTCGTTGTGGCTGTTCGCCCGGCACGACACCGGTCTGTTGCCGGGGCAGGCGACGCACTCCGTCATCGAGGAGGGGCCGTACCGGCTCTCGCGCAACCCGTTGTACGTGGGCATGCTCGCGCTCTACCTCGGGCTGGCGTTGCTGGCCCCGACGTTCTGGGGCCTGGTGCTGTTCCCGGTCGCGGTGCTCCTGCTCCTCTGGGGTGCCATCCGGCCCGAGGAGCGGTTCCTGCACGAGCGGTTCGGTGCGTCCTACGACCAGTACGCGCGACGGGTGCGCCGCTGGCTCTGAACGCCCGACGCCACCGGCACCGGCACCGGTCAGACGAACAGGCAGAACGGGTGGCCCGACGGGTCGAGGAGGACCCGCACGTCGTCCTGGGGCTGGGTGTCGGCGAGGGTGGCCCCGCACTCGGTGGCCCAGGCACTCGACGCCGCGAGGTCGCCGACCCAGAGGTCGAGGTGCTGGGTGGCGCTCTGGTGGCCTGCCTCGGCCGGCCAGACCGGGCGCGACCACTGCTCCTCGTACTCGAAGTTCAAGGTGAGGTGCGGCATCCGGATCTGGGCGAAGCCGGCCGCCGCGGGTGCACCGGGAGGTGGCGGCTCGGTGGCGGTCACCTCGACCCGCAGCAGGCGCGCGTAGAAGTCGGCGAGCACGAGGGGCTCGGGCGTCATCACGGTGACGGAGGTGACGCGCACGACCGGTGGCGCATCGGCGGCGAGCACCTGCTCGCGAAGGATCTCGGCGTGCCCGCAGTGCTGGGCCAGCTCGCGCAGCATGTGCAGCATGACCCACCGCAGGGGCAGGGGACCGCGGCGGTTGCCGGGCAGCACGTCGTCGAGGCCCAGCGCCGCCGTCGCCCGGCGCGAGTCGTCGCAGGCCGCGCGATAGGCCGACTGCACCGACGCGACGGTGTCGGACTCGTCGAGGTCGAAGGAGTCGCTCTGCGACTCGGGGATGCCGATCTCGGTGCGCGGCCGTCCGCTCACCGCCTCGTCGAACCAGACCTTCTCGACGAACGTCGCGTGCTTGACCAGGCTGAGCAGGGTGGTCCGCGAGGGAACCAGCCGGCGGCGGGCCTGCTCCTCGGTCAGCCCGTCGAGGCAGTCGAGCAGGATCTGGCGGTGGTCGTCGAGGAACGCGTCGAGCTGGCGCCGCAGCGGGGCGTCGTACACGCTCGGGTCCATCGTGGGCGGCGGGGCGTCCATCGGCCCACTGTAGGGCCGGCCGACGCGGCCGTCACGGCCGTCACGGCCGCGCGAGGCGGCTAGAGGTACTGGCCGGTGCCCTCGGCGTGGCCTGGCTCACCGTGCGGCCGGTGGGGCTGCGGCATCCCCGGGGCGCCGGGCGACGGCATCCCCTGGTGGCTCGTGCCGGGCGGCAGCTGGCGCATCTGCTGCAGCTGCGCCTGTGCCGCCATCTGCTGCGCGACCAGCGCGGTCTGGATGCCGTGGAAGAGGCCTTCCAGCCACCCGACGAGCTGGGCCTGGGCGATGCGCAGCTCGGCGTCGGAGGGTGACTCGTCCGAGAACGGCAGGGTGATCCGCTCGAGCTCCTCGACCAGCTCGGGGGCCAGGCCGTCCTCGAGCTCGGCGATCGAACGGTGGTGGATCTCGGCGAGGCGGGTGCGGCCCTTCTCGTCGAGCGGGGCACTGCGAACCTCGTCGAGCAGCTGCTTGACCATCGAGCCGATCCGCATCACCTTCGCCGGCTGCTCGACGAGGTCGGCCGGGTTGGTCGGGCGCTCGCGGGTGTCGTCGGGGGACGGGTCGTCGTGCTGAGCCACGCCCATGCCGTCGGGGGTGACGACCACGACCCGCTCGCCGTCGCTGGTCACGGTGGCGGGGACGACGCGGCCCTCGGCCTCGTCCTCGCCGCTGCGGTCCTGCTCACTCATGCCCCCATCCTGCCCCACACCGCCACCCGCCCCGCCGCCCCGCCCCGCCCATCCGAGTTGGGTGCTGAGGTGGTTGCCCTGGCCACCGTTTCAGCACCCAGCTCCGGGCGCCCACGGCGCGGTTGCCGGGTTGACATCGACTGTCGATATACATATCGTCTTTCGTTGTTATCGAAAATCGATACTCAAGAGATCGCGGAGCCCGCCATGACGAACCACACCGACGACGTCGGCCGCCCGGCGGCGCAGGGCAAGGACCCGATGGCGTTCGACCGGTCCGACCGCTGGGGCCTGGTCGGGCTGCTGGGCCTGCTCGCGACCGTCGCGGTCGTCGGCGGGCTGGTGTTCCCGGTGCTGCGCTGGGTCGAGGGTTCGCCCGTGCCGACCGAGGTGTTCAGCCCCGTCGTGGTCCCTTCCCTCGACGCGGCGGGCCTCGAGCACGGGCCCGGCACCTACGAGCTGCTCGTGCCGGTGTCCGGCGCGGGCCTGCGCGTCCTGTCGCTGCTGCCCGGTGTGCTCGTGGCCGTCGGCGCACTCCTGGGGTGCTGGCTGCTCCTGCGGGTGATGCGCAGCATCGCCGTTGGCGATCCCTTCGCGCCCGCCAACGTGGCGCGCCTGCGGGGGCTCGCAGCCTTGTTGGTGTTCGGGTCGGCGCTGGTGTTCTTCTCGGAGATGGCCGTCACCGGGGCGCTGCTCGGGTCGGTCGACCTCGGTGGCCTCGACCCCGGGTTCCACCTGGACTTCCCGTGGGGTCCGCTGCTGGCCGGGATGGTCGTGGCGCTGCTGGCCGAGGCCTTCAAGGGCGGCAGCCGGCTGCGCGACGACGTCGACGGGCTGGTCTGATGCCGGTCGACGAGCCGCACCGCGTCGTCTGCCACCTCGACCGGCTGCTCGAGGAACGGCAGATGACGCTGGCCGCCCTCGCGGAGGCGGTCGGCGTGACCGTCGTGAACCTCTCGGTGCTCAAGAACAACCGGGCCAAGGCGGTGCGGTTCAGCACGGTCACCGCGATCTGCGAGGTGCTGCAGTGCCAGGTGGGCGACGTGCTGAGCGTCGAGCGGGGGGCGCGCTGACGGCATCCGGGCAGTGAACCGCGCAGGTGGCGACCGGGCGAGCCGCGACCCGGAGCTGGGGGCTCAGGTGGTTGCCGGGGCAGCCGTTCCAGCACCCAGCTCGTGGACGCCGGGGCCGCCGAGGCGGCGCAGCAGGGGCTGCGAGGCAGCCGCCAGGACCGCCGCGGATGCCGCTGCCGTCACGGTGACCGCGAACGCGGCGGTGTGGCCGTGCACGTCGGCGAGCCGGCCGGCGGCCGCCGACCCCACGGCATACCCGATGCCGGTCGCACCGGCGAGCAGCGTCATCGCCGCGCCGACCCGGGACGCCGGGGCAGCGCGCTCGCCGAGCATGAAGACGGTGATCATGTACGGCGCCACCACGAACCCGAGCACGAAGACGACAGCGAACAGCCGGGGGATCGTGTCGGTCACCAGCAGCGGCACCGAGAGCAGCACCAGCCCGAGCGCAGCGACGAGAACCCGTGCGGCATAACCGAACCGAGCGGGAAGTGACGCGACGGCGAGCCCGGCGATCACCGAGCCGACCCCGAGCATCGCGTGCACCAGGCCGGCGATACCGGCCTGCCCGGCATCCGTGGCGAGCACCGTGGTGCCGGTCTGGATCGAGCCGAACACGACGCCGATGAGCAGCTGCGCCACGAGCAGCACGACGAACGTGACCGTGACCAGCCGCGCGCCGGTCACGGCCGCGGCGCGGTGGGTGTGGGCCAGGCGGGCCGTCGGGTGCAGGGCGAACGCGCATCCGAACACCAGCAGGATGCTCGCCGCGATGACGAGCGCCAGCTGCGGGCTGGCCACGACGACGATCAGGCCGAGCAGGGCCGGGCCGAGCACGAACGAGGCCTCGTCGGCGGCGCCCTCGTAGGAGAACGCGGCCTCCATCAGGTGCGGCTGGTGGTGCTCCTCCTTGCGGGTGATCGGGCGCCAGCGCACCCGGGCGAGCGGCCCGATCTGCGGCATCGACATGCCGGCCAGGGCGGCCGTCGCCACGACCAGCGCGGGGTCGACCCGGGCCTGGGCCAGGGCCACGAGGGCCAGCAGGCCGAGCCCGCCGAGCACCGACTGGACCAGCACCACCGGCCGCTGGCCGACGCGGTCGGCGAGGCTGCCGGCGATGGGCGCCCCCAGGGCATTCGCCACGGCCAGGGCACCGGCCGCGCCGCCGCCGATGCCGTAGGAACCGGTCGTGCCGGCGACGAGCAGGAGGGTGCCCATCTGGGCCATGGCCAGCGGCAGCCGGCCGACGAAGGCGACGGCGACGTAGAGCGGTCCGGCGAGGGTGAACAACCGTCGGTAGGAGGCAAGGGGCGACATCGGGGCTTCCTGGTACGCGCCCGGGTAGGGCGGATCGAGCGTGCGTCGAACCCGCCACCAACGACGCACCAGGACCCTGTGCTCCCGCGATTCTACCCAGCCGGCGCCACGGCCTTCCGTCCGACGCTGACCTGCAGGTGGCAGATGCTCACGGAGAATGCGGAGGCGGGTCACGCATGATCGGCCACGGATGGGGCAGGAGGACCCGGTGAGCCCAACTCAGTTCCGACCGGTCGGAGGCGCTGCCGGCTGCCTCGTCATGATCTTCGTCTCCGTCGTGCTGTCGGTGCTGCTGACGGTGGGCCTGAACCTGCTGCTGCGCTGAGGCCGGAACAGGCGGTCAGGACGCGGTTGTTGCCGACCGGCATCCGGTTCAGCGGGCGAGCACGTGCGCGACCAGGGCGAGGGCCGCCGGCAGCGCCTGCACCCACAGGATGCGTCGGCTCGCGGTGACGGCGCCGTAGACACCGGCGATGACCACGCAGGAGAGCGTGAACACGGCGAAGGCGTACCGGTGCTCCTCCGGCCCGACCAGGGCCAGGACCAGCCCGGCGACGAGGAACCCGTTGTAGAGCCCCTGGTTCGCGGCGAGCACCTTGGTCTGGGTGGCCAGCTCGCGGCTGGTGCCGAAGGCGGCGCGGCCGCGCGGGGTGTCCCAGAGGAACATCTCGAGCACCACGATGTAGACGTGGATGAGCGCCACGAGGGCGGTGAGGACCGTGGCGACCGCTGTCATCTGCGATGTCTACCGCACCTGGGCCCACGGCGTCCCAAGGCGCACGGCAGACGGAGCCGGATGCCGTGTCGCGCGCACCGTGCGGCTCCCGGCCCGCCGTGATGCCGTGGGCGCGGCCGAGGTGCCAGGCCCGTTCAGCCGGTGGTCAGCAGGATCTTGCCGACGTGGTCGCCGGCCTCGAGCTCGTGGTGTGCCGCCGCGGCCTCCGCCAGCGGGTGGCGCGCGTGGACGACGGGCTGCACCCGCCCCGAGGCGATGAGCGGCCACACGTGCTCACGCACCGCCGCGACGATCGTCGCCTTCTCGCCCGCCGGCCGCGCCCGCAACGTCGTCGCGACGACGGCCCCCCGCTTGGCGAGGAGGGCCGCGATGTCGAGCTCGCCCCGCGTGCCACCCTGCATGCCGATGATGACGAGCCGCCCACTCGTGGCCAGCGCAGCGACGTTGCGGGACAGGTACTTGGCACCGACGATGTCGAGGATGACGTCGGCACCGTGCCCGTCGGTCGCCCCCATGACGCGCTCGACGAAGTCCTCCTCGCGGTAGTTCACGAGCACCTCGGCCCCGAGCTCGCGGCACGCCTCGAGCTTCGCCGCGGACCCGGCGGTCACGATGACGTGTGCCCCGACCTGCCGGGCGAGCTGGATCGCCATGGTGCCGATGCCGGACGACCCGCCGTGCACCAGCAGGGTCTCCCCCGGCTGGAGGTTCGCGACGAGGAAGACGTTGGACCAGACCGTGCAGACGACCTCGGGCAGCGCCGCCGCGTCCACCAGCGACACGCCCTCGGGCACGGGCAGCAGCTGACCGGCGGGCACCCGCACCTGCTCGGCGTACCCGCCGCCGGCGAGCAGCGCGCACACCTCGTCGCCGACCGCCCAGTCGTCCACGCCCTCGCCGAGCGCCTCGACGACCCCGCTGACCTCGAGCCCGGGAACGTCCGACTCACCGGGCGGCGGCGCGTAGTGCCCCTGGCGCTGGAGCAGGTCGGCACGGTTCACGCCTGCGGCGGTGACGCGCACGAGCACCTCACCGGCGCGGGGGGTCGGGGTCTCGACGTCGGCGAGCACGAGTGCCTCGGGGCCGCCGAACTGGGGCAGGGTGATGGCCTTCACCCCGCCACCGTATTGCGTGCCGTGACCGACGAGCGGTGGGGGCCCTCGTCCGGGTGGACCCGACCGGCAACCCCTCCTTCACGGGACCCCGCATCGGCCAGGGCCAATCGGCGAGCTCGGGCCGGTGACCGATCCGGGTGCGTCGCGCCTCAGCCGGTCGAGCCGACGCCGCCGCGTGCCTCCCGACGGGCGGCACCCATGATCGACGGGAAGCCGCGCACGCCCATCACCGCGCCGGCGGCGAAGACCCCGCCCATCAGGGCGCCGGCCACGCCGGGAGAGCAGGCGTCGGCACCGGCGATGAACAACCCGTCGACCTCGGTGCGCGCCGGCACCAGGTGGTCACGGATCCGCTGCGGTGTGGCGGCCAGACCGTAGATGCCGCCGCGGCGGTGACCGGTGAACCCTTCGACGGTGAGCGGGGTCGAGAGCTCGGCGAACGAGACGAGGTCGCGAAAGCCCGGGTGGTGGCGTTCCACGAGGTCGAGCAGCCCTGCCGTGATCCGCTCCTTGACCAGCTCGTACCGCGGCCCGCGGCGCTTCCACCGTTCGTCGGCCCAGGGCGCGAAGGCGTCGTAGTCGACGAACGCGATGACCTCAGCGGTGTGCCGATGGGCGTCGGGGTCCTTGAGCGAGGGGAACGACAGGTAGGCCCCGGGCGGGTTGCCCTCGAGCACCTCCCCCCAGCGCGACCGGATGAAGTCGTGGTCGTAGGAGTCGAAGTACCAGTGGTTCGCGCCGGTGAACCCCAAGGATGCCGGGGAGTCGCTGAGCCCGAGGTAGAGCGTGACCGTGGAGATCGACGGCTCGGCACTCGCGACGGACCGGGTCAGCCGTGGCGCCGCGCCAGGAGCGAGGAGCCGGGTCGCCGTCGTGTGCGCGCCGGCATCCGAGATCACGACCGGCGCCCGGAAGGTTGCCTCGCGCGGTCCCCGCCCCTTCTTGTAGCTCACCCGCACCCCGACGGCATGGCCGTCCTCGACGAGGATCTCCTCGACGGTGTGGTCGACCAGGCAGACCCCACCTCGCGACTCGATGACCTCCCGGGCCCCGTCGGCGATGGTGCGCGAGGTGCCGACCGGATACCAGCCGCCCCGCAGGTAGTGGTCGACGACGAGGGCGTGCATCGCGAAGGCGCTCCGCGCCGGCGGCAGCCCGTAGTCGCCCCACTGCGAGGCGAGCACGGCGCGCAGCCTCGGGTCGTCGACGTGGCGCTCGAGGTAGTCCTTGGTCGTCGTCAGGGCGAGGCGACGGTCCCGGAGCCCGGCGAGTCCCATCCCGGCTCGCAGTGCCAGCGGTGCCGACCAGCGGTAGGTCTCGCGGCCGTACCAGGCCGAAGCGCGCTTGACGTCGGCGAAGTAGCGGGCGATGGCCGCTGCCTCGGCAGGGAAGCGCTCGACGAGCGCGGCCGCGTACTCGCCCGGGTCGCTGGGCACCTCGAGGGTGAGGTCCGGGTAGTGGAAGACCTCGAGCACGTGCGGCATCTGCTGCCACTTCACGGCGCCGCCGGTCACGAGGTCGAACAGCCCTCGCAGCGAGCTGCCGTCGCTGAGCCCTCCGAGGTAGTGGACGCCGACGTCCCAGTGGAAGCCCCTGCGCTGGAACGTGTGCGTGAACCCGCCGAGCTTGAAGTGTGACTCCAGCACCACCACGCGTCGGCCTTCGAGCCGGGCGAGCAGGCCTGCCGCGCCGAGCCCGCCGATCCCTGACCCCACGACGATGACGTCGAAGTCGTGCGCTGTGTCCATGGTGCGCTCCGATCAGCCGGGCCGGGCCGGTCTGGCTGCACGGACCGACCGGCTCGGCCAGCGTAACGACGACGGGCTTGCCGTCCACCGCCTTCTCCGGGATGGGGTGGTCGTCAACCCCCGTCGGGTGGCCGCCCGCCCTACGGTGGATCGGGTCCCGCCACCGAACATCCAAGGAGCCAGCGATGACCATCCAACGCCGTACCGTCCTCACCGGAACCGCCGCCGTCGCGGGGGGAGCCGTGCTCGGAGGACCGTTCCAGGGCTTCGTCGCCGCCCCGGCGGGTGCCCTCGGCGCCCCCGCGTTCCGCGGGCTGCGAGCCGTCCCCGACCTGCGCGACGGCACCGTTCGGCTGCACCTGCCGGAGGGCTTCTCCTACCGCTCGTTCCACGACACCACGACGCCGGTCACCCTCGACGACGGCACGAACCTGCCCGGTCGCCACGACGGGATGGCCGCCTTCGCGGGCGACGGCGGCCGCGTCACCCTCGTGCGCAACCACGAGGTGAACGGCAGCGGCACGGCATTCGGCCCGATCGGCGACCACACGTACGACCCGAAGGCCCTCGGTGGCTGCACCGTCATCGACACCACCCTGACCGGTGAGGTCGAGGAGGCGTGGACCGGTATCAACGGCACGATGATGAACTGCTCCGGCGGCCCGATGCCGTGGGGTGCCTGGATCACCTGCGAGGAGACCGTCAACGGCCCCGACGTCGGCCCCGACTTCACCCTCGCCCCCAACACCGCGCTGACCAAGCCGCACGGGTTCATCTTCGAGGTGCCGACGTCCGGCCGGTCCGAGGGCGAGCCGGTGACCAAGGCGGGGCGGTTCGCGCACGAGTCGGTCGCCTTCGACCCGCGCCGCGGCAGCCTGTACCTCACCGAGGACAACTTCGGGTTCCCGTCGGGCTTCTACCGGTACACGCCGAAGACCTCACCCATGGATGCCGGCCACCTCACCAACGACGGCCGCCTCCAGATGCTCAAGGTCAAGGGTGTCGACGAGGCCCACCTCGAGGCGAACCAGGCCAAGGGCACCCGCTACCACGTGGAGTGGGTCGACATCGACGACCCGGACCCGACCTTCAGCTACACCCCCGGGCAGACCGCCCCGACGGCCAACGACGCCGCCCTCGTGTACGTCGGCGACCAGGGGCGGGCCCAGGGGGCGGCCGGCTTCTCCCGGCTCGAGGGCGCCATCTTCGACAACGGCGTCGTCTACTTCACCTCGACCCAGGGTGGTGGCGCCGAGATGCGGGGGCCGAACACCATCACGGGCTACGGCAACGGCTCCGGCCAGGTGTGGGGCTACGACACCCGCTCCGAGACCCTCTTCCTCGTCTACCAGTCACCCTCCCGCGCGGTGCTCGACTTCCCGGACAACATCACGGTCAGCCGCAGGGGCACCCTCGGTGCTCTGCGAGGACAACACCGAGGACAACTACGTGCGCGGCCTCTCGCGCGGTGGCCAGCTGTGGGACATCGCCCTCAACCGTCTGGCCGGCCGCACCAACGACGAGTTCGCCGGGTCGACCTTCAGCCCGGACGGGCACACGCTGTTCGTCAACATCCAGGCCAGCCGCGGCATGTCGTTCGCGATCTGGGGCCCCTGGGAGCGGATCGGCGTCTGAGCCAGGGCGCCCGGCATCCGCACCGCGTTCTCCACCGCTCAGGACGCCGGCCGGCCCAGCCGGGCGCTCAGCGCGCCCGCCGCGCGCACGACCGCCGTCACGAGGCCCGCAGCCGTGGCCTCGTCGACGGCGGCCTGCGGGTACGTGACCGCCACCCCTGCCACGGGGTAGTCGTTGTGGTCGAGCACCGCCACGGCGACCGACCCGAGCCCCGGTGTCACGAGGCCGTCCTCGACGGCGTGGCCGCGCTGGCGCACGGCCTGCAGCTGCGAGCGCAGCTGCGTCGTCGACGTCGGACCGCGGCCGTCGCGCTGCACGAGCGCGGCACGGTCGGGGTAGAGGGCGCGCACCTGCGCCGCCGGCAGCGACGCCAACATCGCCAGCCCGGATGCCGTGAGCACCGCCGGCAGCCGGACCCCCACGTCGGTGACCAGCAGCGGCCGGCCGGGGGCGCGCTGCTCGATGACGTAGAGCACGTCGCGGCCGTGCAGGACCGCGAGGTGGGCGTTGTGGCCGGTGGCGTCGGCGAGACGGTCCATCGTGCCGCGGGCCATCCGCTCCAGCGGCGCCTGCCGCTGGTAGGCGGACCCGAGCTCGTAGGAGGCCAGGCCCAGCCCGTACCGCCGCTCCTCGGGCAGGTGGCGCACGTAGCCGCGGTCGACGAGCACCGCGAGCAGGTGGTAGACGCTCGACCTGGGCAGGCCCAGGTCGCGGGCGATGGCCGCGGCCGGAACGGGCTCACCGTGGCGCGCGATGAGGGCGAGCACGTCGAGGGCCTGGCCGGCGGCGGGGGCGTTGGCCACCTCAGCCCACCCACCGGTAGAGGCGCTCGGGGCGGCCCGTCGACCCGTAGCGCAGCCGCACGTCGGCCTGTCCCGTCGTCACGAAGTGCTCCAGGTAGCGGCGGGCGCTGACCCGCGAGACACCGACGACCTCGGCGACCTCGGTGGCCGACAGGGTGACGCCGCTCGACCGCAGGGCCTCCTGCACCAGCAGGGCCGTCTCGGCGCTCATCCCCTTGGGCAGGTGGACGGCCGCGGCGGAGCCACCGGCCGCCCGCACGAACACCCGGTCGACGTCGTCCTGGCCGTGCACCTGCGTGCGGTCGAGGAGCCGGCGCTGGGAGGCGTACCGCTGCAGGCGCTCCTCGAGATCGGGGAACTTGAAGGGCTTCAGCACGTAGTCGGCGACCCCGAGCCGGACGGCCGCCCGCACCGCGTCGCCCTCCTTCGCCGCCGTGATGACGATGGCGTCACACGGGTGGGCCAGCGTGCGCAGGTCGGCGAGCAGGTCGAGCCCGAACCGGTCGGGGAGATAGAGGTCGAGCAGGAGGAGGTCGGGGCGGAGGGTGGCGACGGCATCCGCAGCCTCGGCCCCCGAGTGGGCGACGCCGACGACCTCGAAACCGTCGACGCGCTCGACGAACCCGACATGGATGCGGGCGACCATGAAGTCGTCGTCGACCACCAGGACGCGGATCACGAGAACGACTCCGCTGCAAGGGACTCGGTGAGGTTCGTGACGCCGAGGCGGGCGACGAACGAGGTCACGCCGTCGTCGCGCTCGACGTGGATCTCGCCGCCGCGCCGCCGGCAGACCAGCCGGGTCAGGGCCAGACCCACGCCGTGCTCCATGGGGTCGACGCGCTTGGTCGTCACCCCGTGGTCGAACACGGAGGGCACCAGCTCGTCGGGGATGCCGGGACCGGAGTCGGACACGACGATCTCCACCGTGCTCGCGTCCTGCCGGATCCTCACCCGGACCCAGGGCGGTGATGCCGGACCGCGCGGCGCGTGCTCCAGCGCGTTGTCGAGGAGGTTGCCGAGCACCGTCGCGACGTCGGCCGCGTCGCCCGGCTCGAGTCGTTCCAGCATCGTCTCGTCGCTGATCGTCAGGTCGACACGACGCTCGTTCGCGGTCGCCACCTTGGCCATGAGCAGCGCCGCGATGGTGGGGTCGTGCACGAGTGTGTTGACGGTGAGGTCGAGGGCGTCGCGGCGCACGCTGAGGGCGTCCACGTAGCGCACCACCTCATCGAGCTCACCGATCTGGATCAGGCCGCTGATGGTGTGCAGCTGGTTGGCGAACTCGTGCGCCTGGGCCCGAAGCACGTGCGCGGTCGAGCGGAACGATCCGATCTCCTGCTCGAGGTCGGCGAGCTCGGTGCGGTCGCGCATCGTGGTGACGGTGCCCAGGACCCGGTCACCGCTCACCACGCGCATCGTGCTCATCACCAGCACCCGGCCGCGGCGGATGACGACCTCGTCACGGGAGGCGGTCACATGGTCGCCGGGATCGACGTCGCTCGTCCGGCCGAGGTTCTCGCCGACCAGCACCTCTCGAAGGCGGCCCTCGATGCGCAGGTCCTCGATCGAGGTCCCGATCGCGTGCTCCGGGAGGTCGAGGAGCTGGCGGGCGACCTCGTTGACCAGCGTGATGCGGTGCTGGGGGTCGAGGGCCACGACGCCCTCGGCGATGCCGTGCAGCATCGCCTCGCGGTGCTCGGCAAGACCGGCGATCTCGCGGGGTTCCAGGCCGCGGGTCTGCCGTTTGATCCGGCGGGAGAGGAGCCAGGACCCTCCGAGGCCGACGACCAGGGCGATGCCGAGGTAGGTGAGCAGGTACGACGACGTGCCCTGCAGCCGCTCCCAGGTCGAGGGCACCCGTTCGGCGACCATCACCGTGCCGAGGTGGGCGCCGACGGCATCCGCGGACAAGCCGAGCACGGGCACCTGCGAGACGAGGTGGTCGACGCCGTCGATCTCGAGGGTGCCGGACCAGCTCGCACCGGTCTCGACCCGGGGGCTGCCCACCACCATGCGGCTGTTCTCGATCCACGGGTCGGAGGAGACGCGCACGTCGAGGTCGGTCTCGGCAAAGCTGACCGAGGACACGCCGGTCTGGGTCACCAGGCTCTGGGCGAAGGTGGCGAGCCCGGTGCGGGTCTCGGGCTCGGCCAGGTTGGCGCGGACGAGCGGGCTCACCGCGATCTGTTCGGCGAGACCGGCGACCCGGCGCCCCTCGACGCGTTCGAAGGTGGCGCCGGCCTGGGCGAGCGAGACCCCCGCGACGGCGATCAGGACGACGACGATGATCGCGAGCTGGAGGGCGAAGAGCTGCCCCGCCAGCGTCGGGCGCCGTCGCCTACGCGTGACCACTATGAACTCAACCTTCTCTGCTGACAGAAGCGCGACAGTAACGCACTTCCGCAACGACGATTCTTGCGTTCGCCTCCTCCACATGAAAGTGATCTCAACGATGAGACTTCACCGCATCGCCCTCGGCGCGCCGTCGTCGCCGCCTCGCTCGCCATCACCGGCTGCGGGGCCACGAAGGACAAGGCGACCGGCGACTCGTCCGCCACCTCCGGTGGTGCCGCGAAGCCGGCCACCGGTCTGCAGTACATGGTCCCGAACGCCCCGGGCGGCGGGTACGACACCACCGCTCGCGCGGCGGCGCAGGTCATGGAGAAGGAGGGCATCACCGGCACGGTGCAGGTCTTCAACCTCCCGGGCGCCGGCGGCACCGTCGGCCTCCAGCGCGTTGTCAACGAGAAGGGCAACGGCCAGCTCGCCATGCAGATGGGGCTCGGCGTCCTCGGCGCCGCCTACACGCAGAAGACGCAGGCCTCCCTCAACGACACCACCCCCATCGCCAAGCTCATCGAGGAGGCCGGCGCGATCGTCGTGCCCAAGGACTCCCCGTACACCGACATCAACCAGCTCGTCGAGGCCTGGAAGAAGGACCCGGGCTCCCTCGCGGTCGGCGGCGGCTCCTCCCCGGGTGGCCCTGACCACCTGCTTCCCATGCAGCTCGCCCAGGCCGTCGGGATCGACCCCAAGGCGGTCAGCTTCGTCTCCTACGACGGCGGCGGTGAGCTGCTCCCGGCGCTGCTGGGCAACAAGATCGCCTTCGGGGCCAGCGGCTTCGGCGAGTTCCTCGACCAGGTCGAGGCCGGCGACGTCCGCGTTCTCGCGGTGACCAGCCCCGAGCGTGTCGAGGCCCTCAAGGACGTGCCCACCCTCAAGGAGAGCGGCATCGACCTCGAGTTCACCAACTGGCGCGGTGTCGTGGCGCCTCCGGGCATCTCCGAGGAGGACAAGGCCGTGTGGATCGACGCCTTCACCCGCATGCATGCCAGCGAGGCGTGGAAGGCCGAGCTCGTCAAGCGCGGCTGGGTCGACGCCTTCTCCACCGGCGAGGAGTTCGGGACGTTCCTCAAGGAGCAGGACACCGAGGTCGCCGAGCTCCTGAAGACCCTCGGCCTGGCATGACCACCGAGGCCACCACGGCCCCCAGCCGGGTGAGGGACCGCGCACAGTACGGCGTGTGCGCGGCCCTGGCCCTGGTCGGGCTGGTCGTCATCTGGGACGCCACCCGGATCGGTGCCGCCACGAGCAGCAACGACCCCGTGGGACCGAAGGCGCTGCCCTTCGTCATCGGAGCCGCCCTCCTTCTGGTGGCGGGCCTGTACGCCCTCGACGTCTCACGAGGCGGGGTCGGCGAGCAGGAGGCCGGCGAGGACGTCGAGCTCGGCCACTCGGCCGACTGGAAGACGGTGGGCCTGCTCGCCGCGTCGTTCCTGCTCAACGCCGTGCTCATCGAACCGCTGGGCTGGGTGATCAGTGGGGCCCTGCTCTTCGCCATGGCGGCCTTCGCCCTCGGCAACCGCCACCACGTCCGCGGCCTGGCCATCGGCCTCGTGCTCAGCCTCGTGACGTTCTACGCGTTCGCGATCGGGCTGGATGTCAACCTGCCGGCCGGCATCCTGCAGGGGATCCTCTGATGGACAACCTCAACGCCCTGATGGGCGGCTTCGCCGACGTCATCACCCCGATGAACCTCCTCGTCGCACTGCTCGGTGTCATCGTGGGCACGGCCGTCGGTGTGCTGCCGGGCATCGGGCCGGCGATGACCGTCGCATTGCTTCTTCCGATCACGTACGGGCTGCCCGTCGAGCAGTCCCTCATCCTGTTCGCCGGCATCTTCTACGGCGGGATGTACGGCGGGTCGACGACCTCGATCCTGCTCAACACCCCGGGCGAGTCCGCGTCGGTCGTCACTGCGCTCGAGGGCAACAAGATGGCCAAGTCCGGACGGGCCTCCCAGGCCCTGGCGACCTCGGCGATCGGCTCGTTCGTCGCCGGCACGATCGGCACGATGCTCATCGTGCTCGTCATGCCGCAGGTCGTCGACTTCGCGATCACCCTCGGCTCGCCGGAGTTCCTCGCGATCATCCTCGTCGCCTTCGTCGGCACGGCGGCGATCCTCGGGTCCTCACGGGTGCGCGGCTTCGCCGCGCTGCTCGTCGGCCTGACGCTCGGTCTGGTGGGCACCGACTTCGTCACGGGCCAACAGCGGCTCACCTTCGGTAGTCCGTTCCTCGCCGACAACATCGACGTCGTCGTCATCGCGGTCGGGATCTTCGCCGTCGGTGAGGCGCTGTGGGTCGCGGCGCACCTGCGTCGCAAGGCCGCGACCGTCATCCCCGTCGGCCGGCCCTGGCTGTCCAAGGCCGACTGGGGCCGCTCGTGGAAGCCCTGGCTGCGTGGCACTGCGCTCGGTTTCCCGTTCGGCGCGATCCCCGCCGGCGGCGCCGAGATCCCGACCTTCCTGTCCTACCTCACCGAGCGCAAGTTCTCCAAGCACCCCGAGGAGTTCGGGAAGGGCGCCATCGAGGGTGTGGCCGGTCCCGAGGCCGCGAACAACGCCTCGGCTGCGGGGACGATGGTGCCCCTGCTGGCGCTGGGGCTGCCCACGAACGCGACCGCCGCGATCATCATCGCGGCGTTCATGAGCTACGGGATCGAGCCCGGGCCACTCCTGCTCACCAAGCAGCCCGACCTGGTCTGGATGCTCATCGCGAGCCTGTTCATCGGCAACGCCTTCCTTCTCGTGCTCAACCTGCCGCTCGCGCCGACCTGGGCCAAGCTGCTGCGCATCCCGCGCCCCTACCTCTACGCCGGGATCCTCTTCTTCGCCTCGATGGGCGCGTATGCCGTCAACGGGCAGCCGTTCGACCTGTACCTCCTGCTCGTGCTCGGCTTCATCGGGTTCGCGATGCGGCGCTTCGGCCTACCGGTGCTCCCACTCATCGTCGGCGCCATCCTCGGCCCGCTGTTCGAGCGGCACCTGCGTCGTTCGCTGCAGACCAGCGGCGGTGACATCTCCGGTCTCCTCGGCGGTCCGGTGGCCTGGGTCTGCTACGGCATCATCATCGTCGTGCTGCTGTGGCCCCTCATCGCCCGGCTGCGCCGGGTCGTGGACCGAGGCGTCGACGGCACCGGTGGCCCGAGTGGCGGTGACGACGGGGCGGGTGGCCCCGGAAGCAACGGTGCCACAAGCACCCCCCACGACGCCGAGGGCAACCCGGTCGACGTACCCCTCGATCGCACTCCCCAGGACGCATCCACCGCCTCCGACCCGAGCTCGACCACTCCCACCAGCAAGGAACCCGAATCATGACCGTCCTCGTGGGCTATGTCCCCACCCGGCTCGGCGAGGCGACGCTGCGCGCCGGCGTCGAGGAGGCCCGGCGCCGCGCCGAGCCGCTCGTCGTCATCAACATGTCGCGCGACGACGTACTCGTCGACGCGCACCGGGCCAAGTCGGACGACCTCGCCCGCGTCGGGCGCGACGTCGCCGAGCTCGGTGTCGACGTCGAGGTCGTGCGCATCGAGCAGGGCACCGACCCGGCCGACGCCCTGGTCCGCGCGGCGGAGGAGCGGTCGGCATCCGTGATCGTCATCGGGCTGCGACACCGCAGCCCGGTGGGCAAGCTCATCATGGGGTCGACCGCTCAGCGGATCCTGCTCGACGCCCGCTGCTCGGTGCTCGCCGTCAAGGAGGAAGGCGCATGACCGTCTCGACGGCCGACCTCTGGGACGAGCACGGCGACGCCCTGCAGTCCTGCTCGGTGCAGCTGCGGCACTACGGCGGGCGGACGGCGTTCTCCGGGGTGATCAGCACGGTGCGCTGCCACCGTGACAACGCCCTGGTCAAGGCCGCGCTTGCCGAGCCAGGCGACGGTCGGGTGCTGGTCGTGGACGGCGGCGGCTCGCTCGAGTCGGCGCTCATGGGCGACCTCATCGCGGCGTCCGCCGTCGCGCAGGGCTGGTCGGGGGTCGTCATCCACGGCGCGGTGCGCGACGTCGTCGCGCTGCGCGACCTGCCCCTGGGCGCGCTGGCACTGGGCTCGAACCCCCGCAAGAGCGCCAAGGACGGTGTCGGCGAGCGAGACGTGCCGGTGGCCTTCGGCGGGGTCGAGTTCGTGCCCGGGCAGACGCTGTGGGCCGACGAGGACGGCGTCGTGGCCACCCGCCCCTGACGTACCCAGATCGACCAATAGGTCACAGCAGGTACACCGACCCGAACCGGACCGTACCCAGATCGACCAATAGGTCACAGCAGGTACACCGACCCGAACCGGACCGTACCCAGATCGACCAATAGGTCACTCTGGGTACGCCGGAGGACCGTGGATCTCTGACCGACCGGTCAGTCCTGGTCGTCGAGTCGGGTGAGGATGCGCCGCAGCGCCGCCTGGTCGCGGTCAGTCAGCCGGGAGAAGTAGGTGTGGGCGTCGGCGCGGCGGGCGGCGTCGATCTCGTCGACCAGGCCGCGACCGGATGCCGTGAGCGTCACCACGGTGGCCCGCCGGTCACGGGGGTCGGGCGTGCGCCGGACCAGGCCACGGTGCTCGAGGGCGTCGATGACGTCGGTCGCCGAGCGCGGCGCGACGCGCAGGTGGGCGGCGAGCTCGCCGGGGCGGACCTGCTCGTGGCGCGCCACGACGCGCAGTGCCCTCGCCTGGTGCGGCGCGAGGTCCCACGGTGCCGTGACGGCGGCACCACGGTGGCGCAGCCCTCGGGCCACGCGCATGACGAGGTCGGCCAGGTCGGCCTCGCTCGGTCGGTCCGGCCGGGTGGTGCTCACCCGGGAATGCTAGCGCGGTTTCCTGCGTTGGGCTCATTGTGAGGTAACCTCACGATATGACTTCGGTCGCTACCGACGACACGAGAGGAGGGGTCGCCCATGACGGCCACCCTCACCGGGACCCGATCCCCCAGTCCCTCCACCTACCCCGGCGCGGGCACCGCCCCCGGAGCGACCACCGCGTCCCCCGGCTCCGGACTGGCGCCCGACCCCACGGCATCCCACGGCGGTGGTCGTGGTGGCGGGCGCGGCGCAGCCATGCGGGTCGACCCCCGCGACCGCGCGCAGCTCGCCGAGACACCGGTGCCCCTGTCGCGGGTGCTGGCCCTGTTCCGCGGCCACCGGGCCCGGGTGGGCCTCGTGATGGCGATCATCGTCGTGACGAGCGTCGTCGCCCTGGCACAGCCGTTCCTCGTGCGCGAGGTGGTCGACGTCGCGCTGCCGCAGCAGGACTCGCGGTTGCTCCTCCTCGCCGTCGGCGCGATGGTCGCCGTCGCGATCGTGACGCAGCTGCTCGGCGTGGTGCAGACCTGGTTGTCCACCCAGGTCGGTCAGCGGGTGATGCACGAGCTGCGCACGTCGGTCTTCACGCACCTGCAGCGCCAGTCGCTCGGCTTCTTCACCCGCACTCGGGCCGGCGAGGTGCAGTCGCGCCTGACCAACGACGTGAACGGGATGCAGGGCGTCGTCACCTCGACGGCGACGTCGATCGCCTCGAACCTCACGACCGCCGTGGCCACCTCGCTCGCGATGGTGGCGCTGTCGTGGCGGCTCTCGCTGCTCTCGCTGCTCGTCATCCCGCCGGCGCTGTGGCTGACCCGCAAGGTCGCCTTGCTCCGCCGTGCCGTGACGGCTGCCCAGCAGCGGCACCTGGCCGACCTCAACCACCAGATCGAGGAGGGGCTGTCGGTCAGCGGCGTGCGCCTTGCCAAGACCCTGGGAACCTCCGCGCGCACGGCCGAGCGCTTCGGCGAGACGTCGGACCAGCTCGTCGACCTCGAGCTGCGCTCGCAGCTGGCCGGGCGCTGGCGGATGGCGACGATGCAGATCGTCTTCGCCGTGATCCCCGCGCTGGTCTACCTGGCCGCCGGGCTGCCCGCGACCGCCGGCGGCATGACGATCGGCACGCTCGTGGCGTTCACCGCGCTGCAGGCCGGCATCTTCCGACCGCTGATGGGCCTGCTCAACGTCGGTGCCCAGTGGGTGGCCTCCATGGCCCTCTTCTCGCGGGTGTTCGAGTACCTCGACCTGGTGCCCGACGTGCCCGCGCCCGCGCACCCGGTGGCGCTGGACCCGGCGTCCGTGCGTGGTGAGGTGCGCATCGAGGGCGTCACGCTGCGCTACCCCGGCTCCGACCGGGATGCCGTCGCCGACCTCACGCTGTCCGTGCCGGCTGGGTCGACCCTTGCTCTGGTCGGGCCGACCGGCTCGGGCAAGTCGACGGTGGCGGGGCTGCTCGCCCGGCTGCACGACCCCGACAGCGGCCGGGTGACCGTCGACGGCATCGACGTGCGCGACCTCGACCCGGACGTGTTGGCCTCGGTGGTGGGGGTGGTGTCGCAGGAGAGCTACCTGGTGCACGCGTCGGTGCGCGACAACCTGTTGCTCGCGCGACCGGCCGCCACCGAGGGCGAGCTGTGGGCGGCGCTGGCCGCGGCGCAGGTCGCCGACCTCGTGGCGTCACTGCCTGACGGGCTCGAGACGGTCGTGGGTGCTCGCGGTCACCGGTTCTCCGGTGGTGAGCAGCAGCGGCTGGCCGTGGCGCGCACGATCCTGCGCGACCCACCGGTGCTCGTGCTCGACGAGGCCACCTCGGCGCTCGACACCACCACCGAGCGGGCCCTGCAGCGGGCGCTCGACGACCTGGCCCGGGGGCGCACGACCATCACCATCGCCCACCGGCTGTCGACGGTGCGCCACGCCGACCGGATCGCCGTGCTCGATGGCGGGCGGCTCGTGGAGTCGGGCACGCACGACGAGCTGGTCGCCGGTGGAGGGCGCTACGCAACCCTCGTCGCGGCCACCGAGCCCGCCCTCGCTCCCGCCGCCTGACCGCCCCGGGTGCGCCTTGCGCCCGGACCACCCGGCTGCCCGTGGTGGCTGCCGGCCAGGGATGGGCAGTGGTCGGTGCGGGCTTCTGGGGAGAGCCGCCGGCGATCCTTCGTCCACCGGCCATCCTTGGTCCGGCGGTGGACCTCAGGGCGGGCCGAGGACCGCCCGTCGGCCAGCCCGGGACCAGGTTGCGTCTCGCTGCTGAGACGGTATGGCGGTGCCGCACCTGTGCACGGCACCCTCTCCGGCGATCCAATGGACGACATGACCGAAGCCACCACCCCCGGCCTGCCCGTGGCGTACACCGACGCCGACCCGTCGGCCGCCGTGGCCCCGGCCGCCGACGCCCGCCCGGGCCTGGAGCCGGTCACGGTCGGGACCGGCCCGCTGACCATCGACGACGTCGTGCGCGTCGCCCGGGACGGCGCGCCGGTGCACGTCGCCGAGGAGTCGCTCGTCGAGGTGCGCCGCACCCGCGAGGTCATCCGCGGGCTGGCGAACGACAGCGAGCCCCACTACGGCGTCTCCACCGGCTTCGGCGCGCTCGCCACCCGGCACATCCCGGTCGAGAAGCGCCACCAGCTGCAGCGCTCCCTCGTCCGCTCGCACGCTGCCGGCTCCGGGCCAGAGGTCGAGCGCGAGGTCGTGCGCGCCCTCATGCTCCTGCGCATCTCCACCCTCGCCACCGGGCGCACCGGCATCCGCGAGGAGACGCTTACGACCTACGTCGCGATGCTCAACGCCGGCATCGCGCCGGTCGTGCACGAGTACGGCTCGCTCGGTTGCTCGGGCGACCTCGCCCCACTCTCGCACTGCGCGCTCGCACTGATGGGCGAGGGCGTCGTCCGTGATGCGGCCGGCGAGCGGATGCCGGCGACCGACGCCCTGGCCGCGGCCGGCATCCGGCCGGTCGAGCTGGAGGAGAAGGAGGGCCTGGCCCTCATCAACGGCACCGACGGCATGCTCGGGATGCTGTGCCTCGCGATCCACGACCTGCGCGAGCTGCTCGTGGTCGCCGACGTCGCCGCGGCGATGTCGGTCGAGGGGCTGCTCGGCACCGACGACGTCTTCGCCGCCGACCTGCACGCCCTCCGGCCGCAGCCAGGGCAGGCTGTTTCGGCCGAGAACATCCGAAAGGTGATGGCAGGCAGCCAAATACGTGAGTCGCACCGCACCGAGGCGTGCACTCGCGTGCAGGACGCCTACTCGTTGCGCTGCGCGCCGGTGGTGGCCGGAGGGGCCCGAGACACCGTCGACCACGCCACCCGCGTGGCCGGCTGGGAGCTGGCCTCCGCCGTCGACAACCCCGTCGTCACGCTCGACGGCCGGGTCGAGAGCAACGGCAACTTCCACGGGGCGCCGGTGGCCTACGTGCTCGACTTCCTCGCGATCGTCGCGGCCGACGTCGCGTCGATCTCGGAGCGGCGCACCGACCGCTTCCTCGACGTCGCCCGCAGCCACGGCCTGCCGCCCTTCCTCGCCGACGACCCGGGGGTCGACAGCGGCCACATGATCGCGCAGTACACCCAGGCCGCGATCGTCTCGGAGATGAAGCGGCTGGCGGCCCCGGCATCCGTCGACTCGATCCCGAGCTCGGCGATGCAGGAGGACCACGTCTCGATGGGCTGGTCGGCGGCCCGCAAGCTGCGCCGCGCCGTCGACGGGCTTCCCGCGTGCTGGCGGTCGAGGTGCTCACGGCCGCCCGCGGCATCCAGCTGCGCGCCCCGCTCGCGCCGGCACCCGCCAGCGCCGCCGTCGTCGACGCCCTCGTCACCGCGGGCGCGAGCCGCCCCGGCGGCGACCGCTGGCTCTCGCCCGAGATCGACACCGCACACGGCCTCGTCCTCGACGGCACGGTGCGCCGCGCCGCCGAGTCCGAGACCGGCCCCCTGACCTGACCCACCACCCGCGTCGGGTGCCGAAACGGCTGCCCCGGCGACCACCCGAGCACCCATCTCGAGAGACGACGGAGAACGACATGGACGGCGCCCGCCCCGTGCGCAGCCCCCGCGGCACCACCCTCACCGCCCGCCAGTGGTCGACCGAGGCCCCGATGCGGATGCTGATGAACAACCTCGACCCCGAGGTCGCCGAGCGCCCCGACGACCTCGTCGTCTACGGCGGCACCGGCCGGGCCGCGCGCGACTGGAGGTCGTTCGATGCGATGGTGCGCACGCTCACCACGCTCAAGGCCGACGAGACGATGCTCGTGCAGTCGGGCCGCCCGGTCGGCGTCATGCAGACCCACGAGTGGGCGCCGCGGGTGCTCATCGCCAACTCCAACCTGGTCGGCGACTGGGCCACCTGGCCCGAGTTCCGCCGGCTCGAGCACCTCGGCCTGACCATGTACGGCCAGATGACGGCCGGCTCGTGGATCTACATCGGGACCCAGGGCATCGTCCAGGGCACCTACGAGACCTTCGCCGCGGTCGCCGAGAAGCGCTTCGGCGGCACCCTGGCCGGCACGCTCACCCTCACCGGTGGGTGCGGCGGGATGGGTGGCGCCCAACCCCTCGCGGTCACGATGAACGAGGGCGTCTGCCTCATCGTCGACGTCGACCCGGCCCGCCTGCACCGTCGCGTGGAGCACCGCTACCTCGACGAGGTCGCCGACAGCCTCGACCACGCCGTCGAGATCGCCCTGCGCGCCAAGGAGGAGCGCCGCGCCTGGTCGGTCGGCGTGGTCGGCAACGCCGCCGAGGTCTTCCCCGAGCTGCTCCGCCGGGGCGTGCCGATCGACGTCGTCACCGACCAGACCAGCGCCCACGACCCGCTGTCCTACCTGCCCGAGGGCATCTCCGTCGAGGACTGGGCCGAGTACGCGGAGCACAAGCCCGAGGAGTTCACCGACCGGGCCCGAGCCTCGATGGCCCGGCACGTCCAGGCGATGGTCGACTTCATGGATGCCGGGGCCGAGGTCTTCGACTACGGCAACTCGATCCGCGACGAGGCCCGCCAGGGCGGGTGCGAGCGGGCGTTCGACTTCCCGGGGTTCGTGCCGGCCTACATCCGGCCGCTGTTCTGCGAGGGCAAGGGCCCGTTCCGCTGGGTCGCCCTCTCCGGCGACCCCAAGGACATCGCGGCCACCGACAAGGCCGTGCTCGACCTCTTCCCCGACAACGACAAGCTGCACAAGTGGGTCCGCGGCGCCCAGGACCGCATCGCGTTCCAGGGGCTGCCGGCCCGGATCTGCTGGCTCGGCCAGGGCGAGCGCGACAAGGCCGGGCTGGCGTTCAACGACCTGGTGCGCAGCGGTGCCGTGCGGGCCCCGATCGTGATCGGCCGCGACCACCTCGACACCGGGTCGGTGGCCAGCCCCTACCGCGAGACCGAGTCGATGCTCGACGGCTCCGACGCCATCGCAGACTGGCCGCTGCTCAACGCGCTGGTCAACACGTCATCCGGCGCCTCCTGGGTCTCGATCCACCACGGTGGCGGCGTCGGTATCGGCCGCTCACTGCACGCCGGCCAGGTCTCGCTCGCCGACGGCACCGACCTCGCGGCGCAGAAGCTCGAGCGGGTGCTCACCAACGACCCGGCGATGGGCGTGATCCGCCACGTCGACGCCGGCTACGACATCGCCGACCGCACCGCGGCCGAGCAGGGTGTCCGGATCCCGATGCGCGAGGCCTGAGCCCCACCCCCCAAGTGGAGAAGAAGTGGCCTGGCCGCACCGCAGGCCGGTCACTCGAGGAAGCGCAGGACCTCTCGGGAGAAGCTCTCCGGGTCGCTCTCGTGCACCTCGTGACCGGTGTCGAGGGTGACCGAGCGGCCGTCCGGCAGGGCCGCAACCAGCTCGGCGACGTGCTCCGCCGCGACGAAGCTGCGCGGGCCGCCCGCCACCACGAGAGTCGGCGCCGCCACGGACGCCACCACCGAGGGCCAGGACGGGTCGGGGTCGTCGATCTCGGGGCGCACCTGCTCCACGACGCGCCAGTCGAACTCGAGCTCGCCGTCCGGCCGGGCCGGGGGGTCCGGCCGCCGCGGGTGCGGCATCCCGACGTCCTCGAGCACCAGCCGGCGCACCCGCGACGGATGGGCGGCGGCCACCCGCAGCGCGACGAGCCCTCCCAGCGAGTGGCCGACCACGTCGACGGGCGCACCCAGCCACTCGAGCAGCCCGCCGGCATCCTGCGCCATCAGGTCGATCGAGTACTCACCCGGCCACCCGCTCACACCGTGCCCGCGCTGGTCGACGGCGAGCACGGTGCGCGTCGCCGACACGGATGCCGCGACGACGTCCCACGAGCGCGCCGTCAGCCCCGTGCCCGCGAGCAGCACGACGGGCGTCGTCGACGGCGACGCACACGGCCACTCGACCAGGGACAGCACCACCCCTCGAAGGTCGACCGCCCTCCGCTCGGGCACGGTCAGGAAGCGTCGGTGACGTCGGCGACGTCGGCACCGAGCGCGCTCACCACGTCGTCGGCCGCGACGGTCGCCGCCACCCCGTGCGCACCGGCGCCCAACGACACGGTGCGGCCGGTCAACGTCGCGTCGGCCACGACCGGCCAGGCGGTGGTCGACCCGAACGGCGTGATCGTGCCGCGTTGGTACCCCGTGACCTCCAGGGCTGTCGCGGCGTCGGGCATCGAGAGACGGTTGACCCCCAGGTGAGCGCGCAGCTTCGGCCACGAGATCTCCCGGTCGCCGGGCACCAGCACGAACAGGAAGTCGTCCTCGGAGCGCCGCACGACGAGTGTCTTGACGATGTCGCGCGGCTCGACGCCGCGGGCCGCGGCCGCCTCCGCGAGGGAGCCCACCCGGCCGTGCCGGGTCAGGGTGAAGTCGATCCCGGATGCCGTCAGCGCGCCGGTGGCGCGTTCCTCACCACTCGCGGTCATCGCCCCAGCGTAGGGCCGGCCCGACGTCTCGGCGACGAGCCAATCACTGCGCACGTGCGAGCCCACCGGCCCCGGCAACGGGGTCAAATGGACCCATGTCCACGACGCCACTGCACGGCGGGGCCGCCTCGGGCTTCCGACGCATGTGGCGCGAGCTGGAGGCGCTCGGCCGCGACCAGGGAAGCGGGGGCTACCGGCGCTTCGCATGGACCCGTGAGGACCACGACCTGCGCGAGTGGTTCGCCGGCGAGTGCGCCGACCGAGGGCTCGACCTCACGACCGACCGGATGGGCAACCAGTGGGCCTGGTGGGGTGACCCGGATGCCGCGGTGGCCGCCGGGGACCCCGGCGTCGTCATCGGGTCGCACCTGGACTCGGTGCCCGACGGCGGCGCCTTCGACGGTCCCCTCGGCGTCGTGGGCGCCCTGGCAGCCATCGACCAGCTGAAGGCCACCGGACTCGCCCCCACTCGCCCGGTGGGGGTCGTCAACTTCGCCGACGAGGAGGGCGCCCGGTTCGGCGTCGCGTGTGCCGGGTCGCGGGTCATCACCGGCGCGCTCGGGCCCGACCGGGCCCGGGGGCTCACCGACAACGACGGGGTGACGATGGCCGAGGCGATGCGCCGGGCCGGTCGCGACCCGGCCACGCTCGGCCGGGACGACGAGACCCTCGCCAGGATCGGTGCGTTCGTCGAGCTGCACGTCGAGCAGGGCCGCCGCCTGGTCGACCTGGGCCACTCCGTCGGCGTCGGCAGCGACATCTGGCCGCACGGCCGCTGGCGGGTCGACGTGCCCGGCGAGGCCAACCACGCCGGCACCACCGCCCTGGCCGAGCGCGAGGACGCCATGCTCGGCCTGGCCGCCACGGTCATCGCGGCACGCCGCGCCGCCGAGGCGCGGGGCTGCGTCGCCACGGTCGGCAAG
Organism: uncultured Actinomycetota bacterium; assembly: GCA_963751385.1. Taxonomy (GTDB): domain Bacteria; phylum Actinomycetota; class Actinomycetes; order Actinomycetales; family Dermatophilaceae; genus Fodinibacter. The sequence goes on from CAVVUD010000004.1 coordinate 43,111, forward strand.
GTGCACGTCGTACCCAACGGGGTCAACGCCATCGCGAGCCTGGCCACGGGGTGGCTCGACGCGCGCGGCTCCGACGCCGAGGCCGTGCTGCGGGTCGTCGACGAGGTGCGCGAGGTCGTCTCCGACTTCGACGGCCTGGTCACCCAGGAGTCCTGGACGCCCACCACCGACTTCGACGCCGCCCTCGTGCGTCGGATGGCCACCCTGCTCGGTGGCCTGCCGGTCATCGGCACCGGCGCGGGCCACGACGCCGGCATCCTGGCCAACGAGGGCGTCCGCAGCGCCATGCTCTTCGTCCGCAACCCCACCGGAGTGTCGCACTCACCCGACGAGTGGGCCTCGGCCGACGACTGCCTCGACGGGATCGCGGCCCTGGCCGACGTCGTCACCGACCTCGCCGGGGCTGGTGCATGACCACGTTCTGGTGCGAGCAGGCGATGCTCCCCGGTGGGGTCCGGCGTTCGGTGCGGGTCGTCGTCGACCGCGGCCGCATCGTCGACGTGCTCACCGAGGCGCCGGCCCAGGCCGGCGACACCAGGCTCGACGGCGTCGTCCTGCCCGGGCTGGCCAACGGCCACAGCCACGCCTTCCATCGCGCGCTGCGCGGGCGAACCCACGACGACGGCGGCAACTTCTGGTCGTGGCGCGACGCCATGTACACCGTGACCCACCGTCTGGACCCGGAGCGCTACCACGCGCTCGCCAAGGCCGTGTTCGCCGAGATGGTGCTCGCCGGCTACACGGTCGTGGGTGAGTTCCACTACGTGCACCACGCCGCGGGCGGGCGGCGCTACGACGACCCGAACGTCATGGGCAAGGCACTGGTCAGCGCCGCGCGCGAGGCCGGCATCCGGATCACCCTGCTCGACACCTGCTATCTCGCCGGTGGGCTCTTCGCCAGCGGTCACGTCCCCCTGGACGACGTGCAGGAGCGGTTCTCCGACGGGACCGTCGAGGCCTGGGCGCAGCGGGTCGACGGCCTCTCGGACGACGACACGGTGCGGATCGGGGCCGCGGTGCACTCGGTGCGCGCCGTGCCGCGCGAGGACCTCGCGCTCGTGGGCGAGTTCGCGGCTCGCGACGGGCGGCCGCTGCACGTGCACCTCTCGGAGCAGCCGGGCGAGAACCTCGCCTGCGCGGGCTTCTACGGCTGCACGCCGACCGAGCTGTTGGCGGCTGAGGGGCTGCTGACCCCGACGACGACGGTCGTGCACGCAACCCACCTGTCCGACAACGACATCGAGCTCCTCGGCGGGGCGCGGGCCACGGCGTGCTTCTGCCCGACGACGGAGCGCGACCTCGCCGACGGCATCGGCCCGGCCCGTCGTCTGCACGACGCCGGGGCGCCCTTGGCCCTCGGATCCGACCAGCACGCGGTCATCGACCCGTTCGAGGAGGTGCGCGGCGCCGAGATGCACGAGCGGCTCGAGAGCCTGGAGCGCGGCCGCTTCGCTGGGACCGAACTGCTCGACATGGCGACCCGCAACGGCTACCGCGCGCTCGGCTGGGACGACGGCGGCATCATCGCCCCCGGGCGCCTCGCCGACCTGGTCGCGGTGCGTCTCGACAGTCCCCGGACCGCAGGCTCCCCACCCGACCGGGTGCTGTACGCGGCGACCTCCGCCGACGTCTCGGACGTCGTCGTGGCGGGGGACCACGTGGTGCGCGACGGTCGGCACCGCGCCGGTGACGTGGGGCAGCTGCTCACCGAGGCGATCTCGGCGGTACGGAAGTGAGCGGCGAAAACGCAAGCGGCGCAGCGGCATCCGAGGCAGTGATCGTCACCGGGATCGGCGAGCTCGTCACCTGCGCCGGACCGGACGGGGCCACCCCGACCGACGACCTGACCACGCCGGCCGCCGACCGGCTCGGCATCGTCACCGACGCCGCCGTGGTCGTGACCGACGGCCGGGTCTCCTGGGTCGGGCCGGCATCCGCGGCACCGGCGGCCGACCGGGTCGTCGACGTCGGCGGCCGCGCTGTGATGCCGGGCTTCGTCGACAGCCACAGCCACCTCGTCCACGCCGGCGACCGTGCCGCGGAGTTCACCGCCCGGATGGCCGGCGTCCCGTATGACGGCGGTGGCATCGGCGTCTCGGTGGCGGCGACCCGGGCCGCGAGCGACGACGAGCTGCGCCGGCTGCTGCGCACCCGGGTCGCCGAGATGCGCGCGCTCGGCACCACCACCGTGGAGGTCAAGAGCGGGTACGGCCTCACCGTCCACGACGAGGTGCGCGCGCTGCGCCTGGCGGGTGAGGTCACCGACGAGGTGACCTTCCTCGGTGCCCACGTCGTGCCCCCCGAGGCGCGCGACGACCGCGGGGCCTACCTCGACCTCGTCTGCGGGCCGATGCTCGCCGCGTGCGCTCCGTTGGCCCGCTGGGTCGACGTGTTCTGCGAGCCGGCGTCGCCGTTCGCCTTCACCGAGGACGAGTCACGCCGGGTGCTCAGCGCCGGCCGGGATGCCGGGCTCGGCCTGCGCGTCCACGGCAACCAGCTCTCGGCCGGACCGGGGGTGCGGCTCGCCGTCGAGCTCGGCGCCGCCAGCGTCGACCACTGCACCTTCCTCACCGACGCCGACGTCGAGGCACTCGTCGGCGCCGCCGGCACCACGGTGGCCACCCTGCTGCCCGGCGTCGAGTTCTCGACCCGCTCGCCCTACCCCGACGCGCGCCGGCTCCTGGATGCCGGGGTGGACCTCGCGCTGGCGACCGACTGCAACCCGGGCACCTGCAACACGGCATCGATGCCGTTCGTCCTGGCCCTCGCGGTGCGCGAGATGCGGATGACGGCGGCGGAGGCGCTCGTCGCCGGCACCGTGGGTGGCGCCCGAGCCCTGCGGCGCACCGACGTGGGCCGCATCGCCGTCGGGTCACGCGCCGACATGACCGTGCTGGAGGCGCCGTCCCACGAGCACCTGGCCTACCGGCCCGGGATGCCGCTGGCCCACGCCCTGGACTGGACGTCGCCATGAGCGAGCCCTTGTCGATGTGGAACCGGGCTTCAGCCGTGACGCCGTGCTGGCCTTCGTCGACCCCGTCTCGTCACGTCCCGGGGTCGGAGCGTGCGCTGGAACTGGCCGCCGAGGAGGCTGGACCGTCGTGAGCGGCAAGAACGACTGGGCGACCGTCTTCGGACCGGCCCGGTACGGTGCGGGGGCCTTGCCAGCGGGTCAGACGGGATCGTCGCGGACCTCGGCGGGCAGGTGGCCGGACGACTTCTCGTAGAACGCGGCGGCCTTGCGGGTCGCGATGGTTCTCGCCGCACCCACGGCCAGGCCGGTGATCGCTGCGTAGGCGACGGCCTTGGCGAGGGGCGCGTGCGGGTTCTTGGGGTTGATCTCGTCCTGGCCCGCCCGAGCCCAGATCGCGTCGATGACCTTGGTTGCGATGATTCCGGCGAGGATGGCACCCCCGGTGCCCATGACCTTCCACGCAACCTTGCCCATCGCCATGTCGGGTCCTCCCGGTGGTGCGCTGCCGTCGGGCCGAAAGGACGTCCGACGCGGTCGTCGTCAACTCTAGTCCCCGGGGTCTATCGTGGAGGCGTCCAACGACAGGGGAGCGCCCCCAAAGCGCTGAGAGTGCGGTCCGCCGCAGACCCTCGAACCTGATCCGGTTAGCACCGGCGAAGGGAGTCGGGAATCTCAGGTGCGTCCTGGCACACCCGCGGCCGATGGCCGAGAGGTGCCGGCGTCGCACCTCCCCGAGGTGTCCAGATCGGAAACCACGGGAGTAGCAGTCATGGCAACACACATCACGGAGTCGCCGACCCGGCGCTCCATCACCGCGACCCGCCCGCTGATGGGCTGGCGCACGGTCGACATCCTCACCGTCGCCTTCCTCGGCGCGGCCCTCGGCGTCGCGTTCTGGGGATGGGGCGTGTTCTACAACGGCCCCCTCACGGCGCTCAAGATCGGCTACGCGCCGCTCATGGGGCTGTTCGCAGGGCCCTGGTTCCTCGCCGGCGTGGTCGGGGGCCTGGTCGTGCGCCGCCCCGGCGCGGCCCTGTTCTGCGAGGTCGTGGCCGCACTGGTCTCGATGCTCCCGGGAACCGAGTGGGGCGCCACGGTGCTGGTCTCCGGCATCCTGCAGGGTCTGGGCGCCGAGCTGGCCTTCGCGCTCCTCGCGTACCGGTCGTTCGGCCTGGGTGCCGCGATGCTCGCCGGGGTGCTGTCCGCACCGCTCGAGTGGGTCTTCGAGGTCGTGAAGTTCCCGGAGGCCTGGGCCGACGTGCCGGTGCTGTCGGTGTTCGCCGGCGGAGGCGGCTGGTACGCCGAGTGGGACCTGGCCGACAAGCTCGTCTACCTCGGGGCGATGGCCGTGTCCGGCGCGGTGCTCGCCGGACTGGTCGGCTGGCTGCTCGTTCGTGCCCTGGCCCGCGCGGGGGCGTTGTCGGCGTTCCCGGCCGGCCAGGAGCACCGGGAGCGCCACGCTGTCTGAGGCCGTCGGCGCGGCTGCCGTCGGCGGCACCCCCGTGGGTGCCGTCGAGGGTGCTGCCGCGCGTGGCCGAGTCGTGGTCGACGGCCTCACCTGGCGGCCGTTCGGCCGGCGCGAGCCGGTGCTGCGCGACGTCTCGCTCCTGGTGCGCCCGGGCGAGAGGGTGCTGCTCGTCGGCCCCTCCGGCTCGGGCAAGTCGACGCTGCTGCGAGCCCTCGCCGGGTTGCTCGAGACGGTGGATGCGGGTGAGCTCGTCGGGTCGGTCACCGTCGACGGTGTCGCGCCGGGCGCGCGCCCCGGGGCGGTCGGGCTGGTGCTCCAGGAACCCGGGGCCGGGGTGGTCGCGGCCTGCGTCGGGCGCGACGTCGCATTCGGGCCGGAGAACGTGCGGATGCCGCGCCGCGCCATGGCGGGCGTGGTCACCTCGGCACTCGCGGCGGTCGGCCTGGCCGACCTGCCGCTCGACACCCCGACGTCCGCGCTGTCCGGCGGGCAGACCCAGCGGCTGGCCCTGGCCGGCACGCTGGCGCTCGACCCTTCGGTGGTGCTCCTCGACGAGCCGACGGCGATGCTCGACCCGGTCTCGGCGCAGGAGGTGCGCGACGCCGTTGCCGCCCTGACCTCGGGCCGGGGCTGGCCCGGGGTCGGGTCGGACCCGACGGGACGAGGAGTGAGCCAGTTCTCGCCGACCCTGGTCGTGGTGGAGCACGTGCTCGGGCCGTGGGTCGACCTGGTCGACCGGCTCGTCGTGCTCGCGCCGGACGGCAGGGTCGTCGCCGACGGCCCGGTGCGCGAGACGCTCGAGACCGAGGGGGAGCGCCTGCTGGGGATGGGCATCTGGGTGCCCGGGGCCGGGCCGCCCGAACCGGTCGCGGTCGACCCGGCCCTGGTGGCGCCGCAGCCGCCAGAGCGCAGCACTGCCGGCTCCGGGCGAACCCCGTCCCTGGGGGCCGCGCCGTTCGTGGTCGAGCGCACCACCCGGCTCGTCGACGGCACCGCCCGCACCCGGAGCGCCGCCGTGCTGACCGAGCCCCTGGTGGCCGCGCCCGGCACCCTCACCGCCCTCGTCGGGCCGAGCGGGTCGGGCAAGTCGACGGTGCTGCACGCCCTCGCCGGGTTCCTCGACCCGACCGATCCCGGTGCCGTGCAGGTGCGCCCCCCGAGCCCCACGCCCGACGGGACCGACACCGAGGATGCCGTGGCGCCCGCCTCGCTCTCGGCCCCCGACCTGGCCCGCACCCTCGCCTGGGTCCCGCAGTGGTCGAGCTCGACGATCGTCGCCCGCACCGTGCTCGACGAGGTGCTCACCACCGCCCGCACCGTCGGGCACGCGCGGGGCCTCGACGACACCACCGACGCCCGCACGGCCTCGACCGAGCGGGCCCGCGCACTGCTCGCCGCCCTCGGCCTGGCCCACCTCGAGGTGGCCGACCCACGCGAGCTCTCGGGAGGGGAGCAGCGCCGCCTGGCGGTCGCCGCCGCGCTCCACCACGGCCCACCGGTGCTGCTGGCCGATGAGCCCACCGTCGGCCAGGACCGTGGCACGTGGGCCGCGGTCGTGGGTCTCGTCGCCGCCTACCGGCAGGCCGGCGGGGCGGTCGTCACCGCCACCCACGACGCCCACGTGGTCGACCGCGCCTCGCAGGTGCACCACCTCGTTTCGCCCCCGGACCCGGCCGTTCCGGAACCCGCGGGGGTGCCGCTGGTTGCGAGGTGCGGCGCGCTGGCCCTGCTCGTCGCCGCTCTGCTCGCCGTGCCCGCCGGGGCCCTCTCGCCGACCTGGACGACCAGCCTCGCGGTGCTCGCCACCCAGCTGGCCCTGGCGGTGGTCGGCCTGTGGGCTCCCGGCGGACGTGGCGGAGGCCTCGCCCGGGCCCGCCGGGTGGCCGTGCGCACGATCCCGGGCCTCGTCGCCGCCCTCTCGGTCGGGTGGTCGACGTGGTTCCTCGCCGGGCACGACGTCGACGCCGCCCTCACCGTGGCCCTGCGGGTGCTCGTCATCGTGCTGCCCTCGGCCGTCCTCATCCCGTGGATCGACCCCGACGCTCTCGGCGACGCGCTCGCCCAGCGGCTGCGCCTGCCCGACCGCCCGGTCGTCGCGACGTCCGCTGCGCTGCAGCGGGTGCACTCGTTCGGCGAGATCTGGCGCGAGCTCGGCCGAGCCCGCCGGATCCGCGGACTCGGGGTCTCCGGGCGCTCGCCGCGCACGGTCGTGGCCCACGTCGGCGCGCTCACGATGGGACTGCTCGTGCGCACCCTGCGCGCGGCCGCGGACCTGGCCGTGGCGATGGACGCCCGCGGCTTCGCGACCGCGACCGCGCGCTCGTGGTGGATGCCGGCGCCCTGGCGCTGGCGCGACACCGTCCTCGTGGCGCTCGGCACGGTGCCGCTCGCCGTGGCGGTCCTCGCCCGCTGAGGCCGACGGCATCCGACTCGTTGCGGATCCGCCACGTCGGAGGTGCCCGTGCGGCGCTCCTCACGTGCGTCATCCGCAGGAAATGCGGGAGGGCATCCACCCGTGGGACGCCCGGCATCCGTACTGCTGGGTGAGATGGTTGCCCGAACGGCCGAGAGAGGCGGGCACGTGGCACAGCGCGACGAGTTCGACACCTTCGTCCGAGAGCGGTGGCCCTCGCTCGTCCGGTCCGCGATCCTGCTCACCGGCGACCGGGACGCGGCCGAGGACCTCGTCCAGGAGGCACTGGGACGAGCGGCCCAGCACTGGAGCCGGGTCGACCTCCCGCGGGCCGACGCCTACGTGCGGCGCATCCTCTACACCCGCTCGATCGACGCGTGGCGGTGGCGTCGGCGCCAACCGGACCCCGTGGAGGTGACCGAGCGTGACGCCGCTCCGGTGCGTGACGCCTCGGGTCACGCCGACGACCGCCTCACCCTGGGCTCGGCGCTCGCACGCCTCACGCCGCGGCAGCGGGCGGTCCTCGTGCTGCGGTTCTACGAGGACCGCAGCGAGGTGGAGACCGCCGCCCTGCTCGGCTGCTCGGTGAGCACCGTGAAGTCGCAGGCCCGGCACGCGCTTGAACGGCTGCGGGTCCTCGCTCCCGATCTCGCGGCGACCTACGGACACGAGGAGGTCCGGCCATGACCGACTCGACGACCCGCGTGCGTGAGGTGCTCGCGCGCATCGCCGCCGACCACCCCGACGACGACCTCGACATGGCAACGTTGGACGCCATCTGGCGTACCGGCAGCCGGCGGCGGTGGCGTGCCCGCGCAGGTGTGGTGGCCACCCTCGGCGTGATCGCGCTGCTCGTGCTCGGTGCGCTCGTCCCCGTGCGCGTTCCGACGGCGGCGGTGCCCGCGACGCCACCGGGAGTGCCACTGGCCAGCTACCCGGAACACGTCGCCATGCCGTGGCGCCCGTACGTGACGTCCACGCCCGGACTGACGGCCCTGGTCGTGCCCGGAACGCAGCAGAGGCGTGTGGGCGGCTATGCCGTGGGGCCGGACGGGTCGGTGTCGTTCGTCTCCACCCCTGACGTCGCGGCCGGCTTCACGCCCTCGGTCGTCCCCGGCCCAGCGCTCGCGGTCTCGCCGGACGGGCGCTGGCTGGCAACGGCATCCGCCCTGCTCGACGTCGTGAGCGGGCACCGGGTGGGGCTCACCCCCGACCCGTCGGTGGTGGATGCGGAGGTGAGGGGTGCGGTGCCGTCGTGGAGCCCTGACTCCTCGCGCGTGCTCTACCCGACGGTGCCGTCACTGGCCGGCGCCGAGGCCGTGGTCGTCGACCTGGCGGGAGGCGCGCAGGAGGTGCCACCGGCCGGGGTCGGGGACGCCCTGCTGCTCGCCGGCTGGACCGACGAGGAGACGGTGGTCGGACTCTGGCGCCGCAGCGCCGACGAGTTCACCGTGCTGACGTGGAGCCTCGGCGACGAGCGGTGGACCAACGGCGCAACGGTCTCGTGGCCCGGGTGGGAGGAGGGACCCCAGGCGTCCGCCTCGGTGTCCCCCGACGGGTCGAGGCTCCTGCTCCTCCGGAGCGCGGACAGCGCCGAGCCCGGGACGAACCCGGGCACCGAGGCCCAGGTCTTCGACACCTCGACGGGTGCACTGGTGGGGTTCCCCGTCGGTGACGTGCCGGCATCCGACGCGGGCTGGGTGGAGGGTTCGTTCCTCGCGTGGGAGGGCTTCGGCTGTCGGCCCGCCTGGCGCGGCGACGTGCCCGTCATCACGGACGGAGGGGTCCGGCTGGCGGACGGGCCCGTGGGCGAGGAGCTGGTGAGCATCTCCTCGGCGTTCGGCTCGGACACCTGCCCCGCCTTCGCCGGGAACGAGCTGCGCGGCGAACCGGCGCCCAACCTCGGCGCGGTGTGGCTGGAACGGCTGCACACCTGGGGCATCCCGCTCGGCGTGCTGGTCCTCGCCGGCTTCGCCGTCTGGTGGTTCGGCCGACGGCAGAACTGGCGCGAGCACTCGAAACCGCTTCCCGCGATCTTCCCGACCTTCGGCCGCTGAAGGCCTCGGCCGCGCAGCATCCGAGCAGGGTTCGACAGCGTGTGGTGGGTTTCGAGGGCGTCGGTGGCGGACGGCATACTGGTGGATCGTGTCCGCCACCTCCGTGACCCAGCCCACCGCGGCGGTCCGCATCCCGCGCGAGCTGTGGGTGCTGGTGGCCTCGGCATTCGTCATCGCGCTGGGGTTCGGCCTGATCCTGCCGGTGCTGCCGCAGTTCGCGCAGAGCTTCGGGGTGGGGGCCACGGCGAGCTCGATCGTGGTCAGCGCGTTCGCGTTCTTCCGGCTGCTCTTCGCCCCTGCCGGTGGTCGGCTGATCGCCCGGTTCGGTGAGCGGCCGATCTACCTCGCCGGCCTGGTGATCGTCGCCATCTCCACGGGTGCGACGGCCTTCGCCCACTCCTACTGGCAGCTGCTGATCTACCGCGGTCTGGGCGGCATCGGCTCGGTGATGTTCACCGTGTCGGCGGTCGCGCTCATCGTGCGGCTGGCGCCACCCTCCATCCGCGCCCGCATCTCGTCGGTCTACGCGTCGGCGTTCCTGTTCGGCGGCATCCTCGGGCCGGTGGTCGGCGGGCTGCTCGGCAACCTCGGGCTGCGGGTGCCGTTCATCGTCTACGCCGTGGCTCTGCTCGTGGCCGCCGCGCTCGTCGCGGTCTTCATCAGCGGGTCGTCGCTGCGCCCGGCCGAGGGCGCCCCCGTGCTGACGGTGCTGGCCGTGCGCGACGCCTGGAAGGACAGTGCCTACCGTGCCTCGATCGGGTCGGCGTTCGCCAACGGGTGGGCCAACTTCGGGGTGCGCAACGCGATCCTGCCCCTCTTCGCCGCGGTCGTCATCGGCAAGGAGCCCTGGGTGGCCGGCACCGCCCTGGCCGTGTTCGCCGCCGGCAACGCGGTGGGCCTCACCGTGTCCGGGCGGCTGTCCGACCGGGTCGGGCGCCGGCCCTTCATCGTCGGGGGGCTGGTGATCAGCGGGCTGGCGACGATCGTCACCGGGTTCGCCTCCGACCTGCCGGTGCTCGTCGTGCTCTCCGTGGTCGCCGGGGTCGGGGCGGGCATGCTCAACCCGGCCCAGCAGGCCGCGCTCGCCGACATCGTCGGGCGCGAGCGAAACGGCGGGCCGGCCCTGGCGACCTTCCAGATGTCCGCCGACAGCGGCGCGATCATCGGGCCGATCCTGGCCGGGCTGCTGATCGACCACGGCAGCTACCCGCTGGCGTTCGGCATCACCGGCCTGATCACGCTGCTCGCCGTCATCCCGTGGCTGTTCGCCCGCGAGACCCACGACGTGAGGCACGGGGCACCTACGCCGGAGGCCGCGCCGCCGGCCGACTCCGACGACGTCGAGGTCACGGTCGCCGACGCCTCCCGCGAGGCCTGACGCCGGCTCGACCGTCGCATTCGAGGTGATGCCGCGACCTGTGACGGCAGCATTTCACCTCGACTCACGCAAGGTTCCCCGGGATCGAGGTGATGTCGTGACTCGTGGCGGCTGCATCTCCCCTCGAAGCGCGAGGAACTGTTCGCCGCCGAGCCGCGTTGACCATGGGCCGTGTGCGCGCCCGCCCCGGCACCGACCGACACTGGAGGTCCCCATCACCACAGCCCTCGCCACCGTGCCCGCCGTCACCCTCGTCGACCGCCAGGTCGACACCCTGCTCGCCCTCGGGTACCCGGCCCTCGCCGGCCTCACCGACGCCGAGCTCACCGCCCGACTCGCGCCGCTTCGGGATGCCGCCGACGCCCTTCCCGACGTGCCCGCCGAGGACCAGCCGGGGCGGGCCTCGATCGTGCTCGTCGTGACCCGCGAGCTCGTGGACCCGGAGGCCACCGTGCCGCTGCTGCGCCTCGCCCCGAACGGCACCGCCCCGGGCGTCGTCGACCGCAACCACGGCGAGGCCGGGCTCGAGCCGTACCGCCCCGTCGAGCACGTGACGCTGCCCGACCCGGGCGCCTACCTGCTGCTCGACGTCGACCGCGGGGAGGAGTTCCGAGGGGTCCGCCCCGAGGAGGCGCTGCCGGTGGTCCTGGGGCGCGGTCGGACGCCGCTCACCATCGAGGAGGGCATCGCCGTCGTGACGCACGCCCCGCAGCTGCTCGAGAAGAACCGGTGCTTCATGCTGTCCGGCTCGCGCCGGGGAGACCGTCGGGTGCCGGCCCTGTGGATCTCGGCGAAGGCGCCCAAGCTCGGGTGGTGCTGGGACGGCAACCCGCACGACTGGCTCGGCGTGGCCTCCGCGGGGGAGCGCGTCGCCTAGCGCGACCGGTCGTCAGCCCCGGGCGTGCGCAGGCGCGCGCGGGGCGGCGGCCCGGCCGTGAAGCCGGCCTCGGTCGGGTCGCACGAGCAGGGCCAGCGTGGCCGCCAGGCAGGCGAGGACCGAGCCGATCGCCACGGGTGAGAGCCAGGTCTTCCCGGCGATCCCGGCATCCGCCTGGAAACCGCCGACCGCCCACAGCACGGCGAGGTAGACCGCGCCACTGGCGTTGATGGCCACGCCGAGCACCGAGCCCCACGATTCACGGCGCCAGAGCAGCACGCCGGCGACGACGAACACGGGCGCGAGCAGGGACAGGTCGATGGCGTAGACGAGGTGCACGGCCGAGGCGGGCATGACGTCCTGCGGAAGGTCGCCGGTGAGGGCGAAGCGCAGCGACAGGCCGCCCCAGGCCGCGACCAGCGCCACCCCGACCGCGGTGGTGTAGACGGCGACGACCCGCGACCGGGCCCCGCCGGCGACACCGCGTGCGGCCCGGTCGGCGTCGATGCTGGTGGCGAGCATGAGGATGCCGCCCAGCGAGGCGACGAGGGCCGCGACGTGCAGCAGGAACGCCGAGCTGAACGCCGCCCCGAACGAGTAGTAGGCGTAGTTGTAGACGCCGTAGTGCAGCATCCCGAGCCAGACCAGCACCGAGGCGCTGCTCTCCCGGCGACGGCTCGCGAGCAGCGACACCGCGAGCAACGGGGCCGCGAGGAGCAGGGTGACCAGGTCGTTGCCGCGGAAGGCGGCCACGGCCCAGGGCTCCTCGGGATAGAGGTCGCCGTCGGCCAGCCCCAGAGCGGCCTGCACGACCATCAGCAGCAGCAGCGACCGCCGAGAGCACCCAGGCCGCGGTGAGCCGGGGCCCGGGTCGCAGGATGGTGCTCGGGGCTGGGTCGGCTGGCATCGGGTGCTCCTGGATGGCGGCGCGGCCCGAGCGGACGGCAGAGCCGTCACCGGTTCCACGCTAGCCCCGACGAGGACCCCGGATGCCGTCGGAGTCACCCACCTCACCCCCCGAGCTGGGTGCTCAGACGGCTGCCAGGGCAGCCACCTGAGCACCCAGCTCGGGGGAGATGCGGGTCAGCCGGTGACCTCGTGGACCTTCTTCGGCATGAAGGCCGCGGCGACCACGAGGGTCAGGGCCACGACGAACGAGGCCAGGAACACGGCGTGGATGGCCGGGTCGAGCACCCCCGGGGGCAGCGACTCGAGGTCGGTCGGCTCGGAGCCCAGCCGGTCGCGCACGACGGTGTTGGCGATCGCGCCGAAGGCGGCCACCCCGACGGCCGAGCCCACCGACCGGGCGAACAGGGTCGCGCCGGTGGCCACCCCGCGCCGGTCCCAGCCGACCGAGCTCTGGGCCGCGACGATGGCCGGGCTCGCGACGTAGCCGAACCCCAGCCCCATGACGAAGTTCGGCGCGGCGAGGTGCAGCACCGAGCTCGAGGCGTCGACGGTGAGCAGGAGCGCCGCGCCGGCCACCGCGATCACCGCGCCGATCAACATCGTCGTGCGGAACCCGAACCGCAGGTAGAGGCGCCCTGACGTCGCCGCCGCGATCGGCCAGCCGATCGTCATCGCGGCCAGGGCGAAGCCGGCGACGATCGCGCCGGTGCCGAGCACGCCCTGCGAGAACAGCGGCACGTACGACGTGAGGCCGAGCAGCAGCACCCCGACCACCAGCGACGTGGCCATGGCGGCGCCGACCACCCGGTGCCGGAAGACCCACAGCGGGAGCACCGGCTCGGCCGCCCGCCGCTCGACGAGCACGAACGCCACGAGCACCAGCACCGCCCCGGCGAGCAGCCCCACGCTCACCGGCGAGGCCCACGACCACAGCACGCCACCCTCGAGCAGGGCGACGAGCAGCGCCACGGTGCCGACGAGCAGCAGCACCGTACCGAGCACGTCGACCTTCGGGCGGGCCTGCTCGGGGTCACGCATCCGCGGCGACTCGTCGAACCGGCGCCACAGCATCCACGCGGCGACCAGCCCCAGCGGCAGGTTGACCAGGAAGATCCAGCGCCAGGAGGCGTAGTCGGCGAACACGCCACCGAGGGTCGGGCCGATGAGCGAGGAGATCGCCCAGACGGCGGCGAGGTAGCCCTGCACCGTGGCGCGCTCGGCGACCGAGTAGATGTCGCCGACGATGGTCATGCCGACCGGCTGCACCGCGCCGGCCCCGAGTCCCTGCAGGGCGCGGAACGCCACGAGGGCACCCATCGACCACGCCAGCCCGCACAGCAGCGAGCCGACGAGGAACAGCGCGACGCCGAAGAGCATCACCGGCTTGCGGCCGTGGAGGTCGGCGATCTTGCCGTAGATCGGCACCGACACGGCCTGGGCGAGCAGGTAGACGGAGAACAGCCACGGGAACTGGCTCAGCCCGCCCAGGTCGCGCACGACCGCGGGTACGGCGGCCGCGAGGATGGTCGCGTCGATGGCGACCAGGCCGGTGCTCAGCATCACCGAGAGCAGCACGGGCCCGCGCTCGCTGCGCAGGCCCACGCTGGCACGGCTGGCTCGGGCCTGCGTCGTCACCTCACGACCAACCCCCAACCGGCGGGTCGCATTCCGACCCTCGACGGCGGATGCCGGGTCACCCCGGGTTCACCAGCTGGTCTCCACGCAGGCCTGCGCGCTGCGCGGCTCGACCTGGATGGTGGCGTGGTCGATGGCGAAGCGCTCACGCAGCACCGCCGCCGCCTCGGTGAGCACCGTGGTCGGGTCGGCGCCGTCGTCGCACACCAGGTGCACCGTGGCGACGTGCATCCCGGACGTCAGGGTCCACAGGTGGAGGTCGTGCACGTCGACGACCGCGGCCACGCCGCGCAGGGCGGCCTCCGCGTCGGCAGGCACGATGCCGGCCGGCGCGTGCTGGCCCAGCACGGCGAGCACCTCACGGCCCAGCAGCACGGCGCGCACCGCGACGAAGGCGGCGATGGCCAGCGCGATCGTCGTGTCCCAGACCGACGAGCCGGTGGCTGCGACGAGCAGGCCGGCGACGATGACGCCCACCGACCCGAGGGTGTCGGCGACCACCTCGAGGTAGGCGCCCTTGACGTTCAGGCTCTCGGTCGCCCCGCCCCGCAGCAGCAGCAGCGCCACCAGGTTGACGACCAGGCCGAGCGCGCCGACGACGAGCATCGCGGTCGACGCGACCTCGGGCTCGTCGCCGATCCGGCCGATCGCGGCGACGACGATGTAGACCGCGACGCCGAGCATGAGCAGCACGGCCAGCCCCGACGCGAACACCTCGGCCCGGTACGACCCGAAGGTGCGGCGCCCGGTGGTGTCGGGCCGGGCCGCGATGCGGGTCGCGACGAGCGCCGCCCCCAGGGCCACGACGTCGGCTGCCATGTGGCCGGCATCGCTGAGCAGCGACAGCGACCCGCTGGCCAGCGCCGAGAACAGCTCGACGACGAAGAACGCCGCGATGAGCGCGAAGGCCACGCGCAGGCGCCAGCGGTGGGTCGCGCCGGCGTTGGGGTGGCCGTGACCGTGGCCTGAGCCCACCGCGCCACCTCCTTCGTGCACTGGTGCGGACCCGTTCGGCAGAGACGCTACCCGCCGCTCCCGTGGGCGCCCGGCATACAGTGCCGTGCATGCCCGGGTCACCCGACCTCCGCCGCCGAGCGCCGCGTGCTCGACGCCCTCGACGAGACCGCGCTGGTCGACACGCTCGTCGAGCTGGTGCGCGTTCCCGAGCGTCACCGGCACCGACGCCGAGAGCGAGCTGCAGCACACGGTGGCCCGGTGGTTCGAGGAGGCGGGGCTCGAGGTCGACCTGTGGGCCCTCGACCTGGACGACCTGCGGGCCGACCCCGACTTCCCGGGCACCGAGGCGCCGAGGGTCGAGGGGCACGGTGTGGTGGGCACGGCATCCGGGGACGGCGAACCCGGGCTCGTGCTCCAGGGGCACGTCGACGTCGTGCCGGTCGGTGACCTCGCGAACTGGCCTGACGCGCAGCCCTTCTCGGCCCGCATCGAGCACGGCGTGCTGCACGGGCGCGGGGCCTGCGACATGAAGGCAGGGGTGGCCGTGAACGTCGCGGTCGCCCGGGCACTGCACGACTCCGGCGTGCACACCGAGCGACGGCTGGCCCTGCACAGCGTCGTCAGCGAGGAGGACGGCGGCCTCGGTGCCTTCGCGACGCTGCGGCGTGGCCACCGCGGCGAGGTGGCCGTCATCACCGAGCCCACGAGCGGGCGGCTCGTGACGGCGAACGCCGGCGCCCTCACCTTCCGTGTCGAGGTCGCCGGCCGAGCGGCCCACGGCAGCACCCGGCACGAGGGCGTGTCCGCGGTCGAGGCGTTCTGGCCCGTGCACCTCGCGCTGCGTGCCCTCGAGGCCCGCCGCAACGCCGACCGGCACCCGTTGTTCGGCGACAACCCGCTGCCCTACGGCATCTCGGTCGGCACCGTGCGCGCCGGTGACTGGGCCAGCTCGGTGCCCGACCTGCTCGTCGCCGAGGGCCGGATGGGCGTGCAGCTGGGGGAGGACCCGGTGCTCGCCCGCGCCGCCCTCGAGGATGCCGTCGCCACGGCCGCCGCCGCCGACCCCTGGCTGCGCGACCACGCACCGCGGGTGACCTGGCCGGGCGGGCAGTTCGCGTCCGGACGGCTGGCGCCGGGGCACCCGCTCGTGGGCGAGGTCGCCGACGCGGTGGAGGCCGTCAGCGGCAGCCGGCCGCGCGAGGCAGCCGCCCCCTACGGGTCGGACCTGCGGCTCTATGCCGGGGTGGGCGGCATCCCGACGCTGCACTACGGGCCGGGCGACGTGCGCCTGGCGCACGCCCCGCGGGAGTCCGTGCCGCTCGCCGAGGTGGTCGAGGTGGCGCGAGCGTTGGCCCTGGTGGCCGCGCGCCGGCTGGGCGCCCACTGAGCCACCGGTGCGCGCCCGGTCAGTCGGCCATGTCCAGGGCCTCGTCGGGCTCGAGCGGGTGCAGCTCGCCGAGGCTCTCGGCGACCACGACCGCGGTGTCGCCACGGGCGAGACGGAAGTCGGAGGGCGGGTTCGTCAGCGTGTGGCCGTCGCGGATGACCGCGAGCAGGGTGGCGTTGTGCTCGCGCCGCAGGCGCGCCGAGAGGGCGTCGAGGTCGAGGTCGGCGTACTCGTCGGGCAGCTCGATGCGGTAGAGCTCGGAGCCGTCACCGCCGGCGACGATGTCGGTGACGAGCGCCGCGAGGCCGGGGTAGAGCGCGGTTCGGGCCAGCAGGCGCGAGGCCAGCTGGGAGGTCACCAGGATCTCGTCGGCACGGGCCCGTCGCACGTGCTCGACGTGCTTGGGGTTGTTCACCTCGACGACGGTGCGCACGTTCGGGGCCATCGTCTCGATGGCCAGCACGGTGAGGATGGAGCGCATGTCGGCCTCGTTCGAGCTGTCCGACGGGCAGATGATCGCCGCCGCGGCGTCCGGGATGCCGGCTCGCTCGAGGTCGACCGAGCTCGTCGTGTCGCCCCGCACGAAGTAGACGTCGGCCCCCGCCGGGCTGCGCTCGGCCTCGTGCAGCACGACGATCCGCGCGGTGAACTCGTCACCCTGCAGCTCGTCGATCAGCTCGCGCGCGGTGGCGTTCCACCCGCAGACGACGATGTGGTCCGAGTAGCCGCTGGCGCCCATGCCCTGGCCCTCCTTCAGGAGGAAGTCGATGACGAAGCCGACGATCGCGGCGGTCAGCGTCGCGACGATCGCGACGCCGAAGAAGGCGAGCAGCCAGCCGATGACGTAGCCGCCCGGGCTCGTGACGTACGAGGAGTCGCCCGAGCCGATGACCGTGGTGACCGACCAGTAGGCCGACCCGACCAGCCCCTCGGCCGACCGCTTCTCGGGCTCGAGCACCGTCACGAGGAACGCCGCGACGACGACGATGACGACGAGCGCGATGGCCAGCGTGCGGAAGAAGTGGAAGTCGAGCCCGGCCTTGATCCGGTTCATGTGGAACGAGACCCGCCGAATGATCGGCAGCTCGTGGAACGCTCGGAACGGCGTGCCCAGCACTCGCGCCACACCGGCGCGCACGTGCTTCACCGGCAGGCCTTCCGCGGGAGCCCCATCGGCACAGCGTGGTGGTCGGCGGCGCGGCTCGACAAGAGGGCGTCCGGACCTGCACGATCGGCCCGGACCGGCCACAATGCCGGGATGGCCCTGTTGCGCTACACCGCGATCACCTCCCTCGACGGCTACGTCAACGACGCGGAGGGCGGCTTCTCGTGGGCCGAGCCGTCCGACGAGCTGCACCAGGTCGTCAACGACCAGGAGCGCGAGGTCGGCACCTACCTGCTCGGCCGGCGGATGTACGAGACCATGCGGTTCTGGGAGACCGCACCCGGTGACGTGCCCGGTCCGATGGGGGAGTTCGCGCGGATCTGGCGCGGGGCCGACAAGGTCGTCTACTCCACCAGCCTCGAGGACGTCACGACCGCACGCACCACCCTCGCCGCGTCGTTCGACCCGGTGGCGGTCGAAGCGCTCAAGGCGTCGAGCGTGCTCGACGTCAGCGTGGCCGGGCCGACGCTGGCCGCCGAGGCCTTCCGTGCCGACCTGGTCGACGAGGTGCACCTCTTCCTGCACCCCGTGTTGGTCGGCGGTGGCACGCGCGCGCTGCCCGACGACGTGCACGCCTCCCTCGACCTCGTGGCCGCCGACCGGATCGGTGAGGTCGTGCACCTGCACCACCGCGTCCGCCGCTGACCCCGCGAGCCCGGCCCGCTACTTCTCGTCGTCCGAGGGCGGTGGGTTGCGGGGCGTGTCGTCGAACCGGTCTGCGAGCCGGGGCACCACGGCCCACAGCACGGTGAGCACGAGCAGGATCGCGCCCCCGGCCAGCCACCCTGCGGTGCCGCCGACCACCACGTCGACGACGAGCAGCACGACCCCGGAGATGGTCAGGGCCAGCATCGCCAGCCCCGCCATGGCGAACCGGTTGCCCGACTCGACGAGCAGCTCGCGCCGGCGCTGGCGGAACAGCACCCGGTGCATCGCCACCGGGGCGACCACGAGGCCGGTGGTGAGCACCGAGCCCGCGAGCACCGCGAGGTACACGCCGCGCTGGAACGCCGTGAGCTCGTGGAAGCGGTTCGAGAACGGCACCGTGAGAAGGAAACCGGTGAGGATCTGCACGCCGGTCTGGGTGACCCGGATCTCCTGGAGCAGCTCGTCCCAGTTCCGGGTGAGCGTCTCCTGCGACGGTTTGTCATCCGTGCCGTTGTTCCTGCCCATCGGTGTCCTCCCTCTCGCAGGCGTGCAGTCTAGGGCGCGGTGGATGGGAGAGTGGTCCGCGTGACCGACGCCGACGTGACGATCGACGGGCTCCCGAGCGGTTTGACCGCCCGGATCCCCACCGCCGCCGACGCACCGGACGTCGCGGCGCTGCTGGCCGCGCACCAGCGGGCCGCGAAGGGCTCCGCGGGGGTCGACCGGGAGGCCGTGCTCGGCCAGCTCGTCGGTACCGGCTCGTGGACCCGGCGCCAGGCACTCGTGCACGACCCGGGAGGCCGGCTCGTCGCCTGGCTCTCGGTGCACGACCGCGCCTCCGGGCGCACCCTCGTCGAGGTGACGGTCACCCCCGACCTCTCAGGTGAGGATGCCTCCGCGCTGGCGGCCGCGCTCTTCGGCGCCGCCGAGCGCCACGCCGTCGACATCGCGGGGATGCGCGGCGTGGGCTCGACGCTGCTCGACTCCGGGGCGTACGCGGACGATGCCCGTCAGCAGCGCTGGCTCGCCGCAGCGGGGTTCGAGCAGACGCGTACCTGGCTGCAGATGACCCGTCCGGTCTCGAGCGAGGAGGCGGCGACGCTGCCCGGGTCGCGGGCCGGCGTCGTCGTGCGGCCCGTCGAGCGCCACGACGACGGGCTCCCCGTCGCCCAGGACCTGCAGGACGTGCACCGGGTGCTCGAGGAGTCCTTCCAGGACCACTTCAGCTCGTACCGCGAGAGCTTCCCCGAGTTCGTCATGAGGCTGCGCGAGGACCCCGGACACCGCTGGGACCACTGGTGGCTCGCCACCGTCGAGATCGACGAGGGCGTCATCCCCGCGGGCGCGCTGGTCTGCTCCGTCCTGCGTGAGGACGCCGACGGGTTCGAGGGCAGCTACGTCGACTACATCGGGGTGCACCGACGCGCCCGTGGCCGCGGCGTCGCGAAGGCGTTGTTGCACACCGTGATCGCGGATGCCGCGCGGCGGGGGCGCAACCGCGTCGGCCTCGAGGTGGACGCCGACTCACCCACGGGTGCGGATGGCCTGTACACCTCGATGGGCTGGGTCACCGACTACCGCACGCAGTCCTGGCACCGTGAGCTCGACGGGCGAGACCGCCCTCAGCCCGAGTAGACGTCGACCACGAGGCGGGTCGGCTTCGTCAGGACGGTGACCTTGAACGGGCGCTGGCGGTCGCGCACCCCGACGAAGGCCTGGCCGTAGCCCTCGAAGCCGCCGTAGACGGGCATCGCCTGCGCGATCACGGTGCCGGCGATCGAGGACGCCGACGCGTCCTCGGGCGGGGGTGTGCCGGAGGCCGGCACACCGACCGAGGTGATCATCAGCTCGAGGTACGCGTCGCCGCGCACCTCGACGACGTCGCCGCTGCCGTCGGCCGTGGGCTCGTCGACGTAGCGCACCTGGTAGGTGGGTCGACCGCGTACCGGTGAACTGCCAGACCACTCGGTCGTAGCCGGTGTGCCGCCCCACCCGCACGACGCCGATCCCGCCCAGGTCACCGCCGAGGTCCGGGAACCCCGGCGAGGAGACGTCGTCGAGCGAGAACCCGGCCGGTGCCGTCGGGGCGCTCGTCGGCGAGGCGGTGGGCGACGGAGCGGGCGAGCTCGTGGTGGGGGAGGGCGTGGGCGCCACGCTCGACGTGCTCGGGCTGGGGCTCGGCGTCGGTGGGGTGTCGTCGGAACAGCCGGCCAGACCGAGGACCCCAAGGCACACAGCGACGAGGCTGCTGACGGTGCGAGACGAGCGCATGACGACCTCCTGTCTCGACGGTACCCGTGTGTGCGGCGGAGCACCGGCGGCTCGCCAGAGCTGGCCCGCCCGGCGCGTTCCCTCCCGGTCGGGAGGCGGGCGGCAGCTGCGCGGCATACTCGGCGCCATGAACATCGGTCTGCGGGACCGCGTCCTGCCCGAGAACCAGCGACGGACCCTCGAAGAGCTCTCCGACGACCTCGACCTCCGCTCGGGGGACACCCGGGCCAAGCAGTCGGCGTTCTGGACGATGCTCGTGCTGTCGGGGGTGATCGCGACGGCGGGCGTGCTGGCCGACTCCACCGCCACGGTCATCGGGGCGATGATCATCGCCCCGCTCTCCACGCCGATCATGGGCATCGCGCTCGGCATCGTGAAGCGCGAGCGGATCCGGGCGGGGCGCTTCGTCCTGTTCGGGGGCGCCGTGGTCGTGCTGATCGGCATCGTCGCGGCCTTCGTGGTGCCCGACATCGACCTCCAGACCAACGCGCAGATCACCTCGCGCACCTCGCCCACCGTGATCGACCTGGTCGCCGCCATCGCCACGGGCCTCGCGGGCGCCGTGGGCCTGTCGCGGCGCGACGTGGCCGCGGTGCTTCCCGGGGTCGCCATCGCCATCTCGCTGGTGCCCCCGCTCGCGGTCGTGGGCATCTGCCTGGGGGAGGGCTCGTTGGAGCTCGCCACGGGGGCCCTGCTGCTCTTCGTCTCGAACCTGGTCTCGATGGTCATCGCCGGCACCGTGCTGTTCGCGGCTCTCGGCTACTCCGCCGAGGCCGACGCCGGTGCCCGCCTGGTGGGCGCCCCGCGCAAGTCCTCCGTCACCCTCGTGCTGCTCCTCGTCGCCGTACTGGTCCCCCTCGCGGTGAACACCGCCCTGGTGCTGCTGCTGCACTCGTGGTCCGGCCGGATCCAGACCGTGGCGGAGGAGTGGCTCTCGGACAACCCGACGGCCGAGGTCACCGACGTGCAGTTCACGTCGCGCTCGTTCCGCATCGAGGTGCACGTGCCGCCCGGTGACCTGCCGCCGACCGACGACCTGCTGCGCGCGCTCGACGGTGAGGTGCCCGACGGGCTGGCCATCGTCGTCGACACGACCTACGGCGACGAGGTCGACGTCGGGACCACCGGCAGCCCCTGAGCGTCCCGGGCGTTCAGGGCGTCCCGGGCGTTCAGGGCATCCAGGGCATCCAGGGCTTCCCGGGGCCGTACCGAGCGTCCCGGCGACATCTCCCGAGGGGTCGGGACGCGAGGCCCTGTCGGCCGGGACGCCGGTGCGGCGAGCGTTGGTGCTCCACGCACCGACACGAAGGACGCACCGCCATGAGCACCCCCAGCACCACGCTGAACGACACCACCACACCGGGCGGCATGCCCGGACCCCGCCATCACCGGGCGACCGGCCCGACGGCTCTGGGCCTGGGCGGGCGTCGGGGCCGGCCTGGCCGGCATCGTCTCGATCGCCGCCTCGCTCCAGGTCGACGCCGTCTACGCCGAAGGTGTCGAGGGCGACCCCGCGGCGATCGTCGACCGCCTCGCCGAGCAGACCACCGCCATCCTCGCGTTCCACACCGCGACCCTGGTCGGCATGGCCCTCCTCGTGGTCTTCGCCGCGGGCCTGCGTCGACGCCTGGCGGGGCAGCTGCCCTCGCGCAGCCTGCTGCCGGACGTCGCCGCCGCCGGGCTGGGCCTCGTCGCCGTGGCCCAGCTGATGGGGTCGGGCCTGACCACGGAGTTCGTGTTCGGGGTGACCGACGCAGACGCGAAGATGGTGCCGGAGTCCGCGGTCTTCTTCGGACACTGGATCGGCACCATTCCATGGCTCTGGGTCGGCGCCGGCATCGCCGGCCTCGCCGTGGCCGTCGCCGCACTGCGCCACGGCGCCACGGCACGCTGGGTCGGCTGGGTCGGTGCGGTCCTCGGCGGGCTCACCCTGCTGCTCGGGATCTCGCCGCTGCAGTACATGGCCGGCATGACCGGGCCGCTCTGGCTCCTGCTCACGGCGCTCGGCCTGGCGCTGGGCGACCGCGTGCGGCGTGGCTGACCTGCACCGATCGACTCACCGGACGCCCCGCCGGCCAGACCACCGGCAATCCCGGACACCCGCCGCCCCGCACCGCTATGGTGCGGTCACCATGGACGGTTCGGAGGCTCCGGTGACGGAGGGGATGCCCCGGGCCGCCGCGGCGATCGCCGTGGTGGCCTGGGGCACCGCCGTGCTCGCAGTCGTGCTCACCGTGGCCGCGCGGGCCCCCCTGGAAGAGGACCTGTGGTTCTTCGCCGTCGACGTCACGGTCGCCTGTGTCTACGGCACGGTGGCGCCGGTCATCCTCGCCCGGCGACGGCATCCGGTGCCGTGGATCCTGGCGTTCGCCGGCGTCGGCGGCGGGTTGGCGGCCCTCGGCTTCGCGTACAAGTCCTTTGCGCTCGAGCGTGCGGGCCTGCCGGCCGTCGAGACGATCGGCATGCTGCAGGGACTGGCCTGGGTGCCCGGCACCCTCGCCCTCTTCCTGGTCGTGCCGTGGCTCGTGCGTGACCACCCACTGGGCCGTGCCGTCTGGGGTGTGGTCGCGGGGTCCGTCCTGATCGCCGTGTTCGTGGTCTGCCAGGTCCTGGAGGTCGAGGTGCTCTTCACCGGCCTCGTCACCGCGGTCGTCGTCCTCGGACTGGTCACCGCCGCGGCCGTCGAGTGGCGGCACCGCCGCGGCCCGCTCGCCGAGCGCAACGGGCTCGGCTGGCTGGCCCTCGGCACCGCCGTGCTCGCGCTGTCGTTCGTGCCGCTTGCGCTGCCGTGGGGGCTGGTCTCGTTCCCGGTGTGGGTGACGCCGGTGCTGCACCTGGCCTCGCAGGCGGTCTACCCGGCGGCGGTGCTCGTCGCCGTGCTCCGGGGCCGGATGTGGGGCCTGCAGCTCGCGGTCAGCCGTACCGTGCTCGCCGGGCTGATGACCGTCACCCTCACCACCACCTACGTCGTGGTGACCTGGCTGGTGACCCGGGTGGTGCCCGGGTCCGGGTTCGGCCAGCTCGTCGGCGCGGCCGTCGTCGCGGTCGGCGCGCAGCCGGCCCGGCTGTCGCTGGAGCGGCGGGTGCACCGCCTCGTGCACGGCACCGCCGCCACCCCCGACCACGTCGTGCGCCGGCTGGGCAGCCACCTGCGCGTCGAAGGCTCGGCCGAGGGCCTCCTGCGGGGTCTGGCCGACGACGTCGGCACCGCCATGCGGCTGGAGTCGGTCACCCTCTGCGTGCCCGGTGGTGACGAGGTCGTCTGGGGCGTGCCCGCGGGGAGGCCGGTCACCGTGCCGCTGCACCACCGCGGCGAGGAGCTCGGCGCGATGGTCGTCACGCTGCCCGGCGGCGAGTCGCTCGGCTCGGCCGCGCAGCGCACCCTCGAGGACCTCGCCAACGTGGTCGCCACCGCGGTCGCGGTGACAAGGGCCGCGCGCGAGGTCGAGGAGGCGCGACAGCGGCTCGCGAGCGCCCGGCTCGCCGAGCGGCGCGTCATCCGGCGCGAGATCCACGACGGCCTCGGGCCCTCGCTCGCCGGGCTACGGCTCGGGCTGCGCGGCGCACGCAACCTGCTCGAGACCGACCCGGCCGCGGCAGCCGAGCTGCTCGCCACCCTCCAGGACGAGCTCGACCAGCGGGTCGCGGACGTGCGCACCCTCTCGCACAGCCTGCTGCCGCCGGTGCTCGACGAGCTCGGTCTGGGCGCCGCCCTTTCCGAGCTCGCCGCCCGCTACGCCGAGGACGGGCTCACGGTGCGGCTCGACCTGCACCACGAGGAGGTCGCCGACCCCCACGTGGGGGCCGCCGCCTACGGCATCATCAGTGAGGCACTGCGTCAACGTCAGCCGGCACAGCGGCGTCAGCGAGTGCACCGTGCGCACCGCGTCGTCGGCGGGATCGCTCATGGTGCTGGTCTCGGATGCCGGCGGCGGCATCGGCGAGGACGCGCGCGCCGGGGTGGGCAGCCGGTCGATGCGCGAGCGGGCCGAGGAGCAGGGCGGCCGGCTCGAGATCCACTCGGCCCCGGGCGCTGGGACGTCCGTGGAGGCCGTGCTGCCGCTGGAGGTGGCCGCCCGTGCGTGAGCAGCCGGCATCCGAGGCGCCGATCCGGGTCGCGATCGTCGACGACCACCCCGTCTTCCGCCTCGGGATGGCGGGGCTGCTCGGTTCGCTCGACGGCATCAGCGTCGTGGCCCAGGCCTCCGACGCGCAGCAGGCACTGGCGATCGCACCGGGCTCGGCCGACGTCGTGCTCATGGACCTGCACCTCGGCGAGGACTCCGGCATCGAGACCACTCGCGAGCTCGTGCTCCGCGACCCGGACGTGCGGGTGCTCGTCGTGACGATGCGCGAGGACGACGAGTCGGTCGTGGCCTCCATGCGAGTCGGGGCTCGCGGCTACCTGCTCAAGGGCGCGTCGCCGGACGAGGTCGAGCGGGCGGTGCGGGCGGTCGCCAACGGCGAGGTCATCCTCGGCCCTGGGGTCGCAGCGCGGGCGGTCGCGGCGCTCACGTCAGGGCGCACCGCGGCCCGGGTCCCCTTCCCCGAGCTCACCGACCGCGAGCGTGAGGTGCTCGACCTCGTCGCCCGCGGCTACGACAACCTCACCATCGCGCGGCGGCTGGTGCTCAGCCCCAAGACGGTGCGCAACAACGTCTCGAACGTGCTCACCAAGCTCGCCGTCCCGGACCGCTCCGCGGTGATCGTGCGGGCGCGTGAGGCGGGGCTCGGCGTCGACTGAAGGCTGTACGGCCGACGGGCCGACGGGCCGACCCGGCCCAGGTGGTATCTCGGGGCCGTCCGCGCACTCCTGTTCCCTAGTAACCCGGACCAGGAGGACCCCATGTCGGTGACGTTCCAGAGCGCCGCGCCGGTGAGCGCGCCCGCTGCCCGTGGGGCGGCCCCGACCCCGCGCCTCGAGCTGAGGGTCGGCACGGCCGTCGCCCGCTACCTCGCCCTGGCCTCGGCGCTGCCCGGCACCGCGATCCACTACGCGGTCAAGGCCAACCCGCACCCGGTGCTGTTGCGCGCGCTCGCCCAGGCCGGGTGCCGGTTCGACGTCGCCAGCCCCGCCGAGGTGCGGCTCGCGCTCGACGCGGGAGCCCCGGCGTCCCACCTCGTGCACTCCAACCCGGTCGCGCGCCGCGACCACCTCGCCGAGGCGTACTCCCTCGGGGTGCGGCTGTTCGTCGTCGACTCCGCCGGGGAGGTCGACAAGCTCGCGGATGCCGCGCCGGGCTCGTCGGTGCTCGTGCGGATCGTGACCTCCGGCTCGGGGTCGGACTGGCCGCTGTCGCGCAAGTACGGCTGCACCGTCGACGAGGCGGTGGCCCTGCTCGTGGAGGCCGACCGGTCGGGGCTCGACGCCGCCGGGGTCTCGTTCCATGTCGGCTCGCAGCAGCGCAACCCCCATGCCTGGTCGGCCCCGATCGCGTTGGCCGCACGGGTCTTCGCGGGTGCGCGCGCCGCCGGACTGCACCCGTGGCTGCTCGACCTGGGCGGCGGGTTCCCGGCCCGGCTCGACGGGGAGCCGATCCCGGTCGCCGACTACGGCCACGCGATCGACGCCCACCTGAGAACGGCGTTCGGCGCCGACCGGCCGCGCACCTTGGTCGAGCCCGGCCGCGGCGTCGTCGGGGATGCCGGCACGGTGGTCACCAGCGTCGTCGGGGTCGTGGACCGCGGGGGCAGTCGCTGGGTGTTCGTCGACGCCGGTGTCTTCACCGGCCTGGTCGAGACCCTCGACGAGGCGATCCGCTACCGGCTGGAGACCGCCGGGTGTCGGCGGCCCGACCGGGCCGTGCGTGCTCGCCGGCCCGACGTGCGACAGCGCGGACGTGCTGTACGAGAGGACGCCGGTCTGGCTGCCGCTGTCGCTCGCCGAGGGTGACGAGCTGCGGATCCATGCCGCCGGTGCCTACTCCACGTGCTACTCGACCGTCGGCTTCAACGGGTTCGCACCGCTGCCCACCGTCGTCACCCGCTGAGCTTCCGCTCGTGTCAGGGTCGTGGGATGGGTGCGTGGTGGCCGGAAGCCCGCTGTGGATGACCGGCCCCGGGTCACGTGCCTTGGCTCGGCCGGCGCTGGGGGCTGGTTCGGTCACTGCGCTTCGGATGCCGGGTGGTCGGGTCGCGTGTCCGGGTTCGGCCGACGCGGGGGCCCGGTTCGGTCACTGCGCTTCGGGATGCCGTGCCCGGGTCGCGCTTCCAGCCGCCCGTTCAACCGGGGGGCGGTTGGTTGCCGGGCGGCGCGAGGTGACGACCTCTCGGACAAGGGTGGGAGGAACCGGTGCCATCACCCCGAAGTCTCGCACCCTTGATGCGGCTCGACCTCGAGGCATGGACTCAGCGAATACGTCTGCCCTGCAGCAATGTTGGCTGTGGACAAAGCTAGGATTCGGACGTGTGTTCGAGTATGATGAGGTATGTCGACCAGCCAGCTCCGAGACCGCATCGAGGCGTTGCGCGCCCAGGCGTGCGCGATCGGTGCCGAGCTGTCGGCGCAGGGTGCCGGGATGGACCCGCAGGAGCTGTTCGAGGTCACCGGCGACCTGCAGGGCGTGGCCAACGCGGTCGAGGGCGCCCAGCTGGTCGCGATCGCACACGCCGGCTCCCATGAGAGCCGGCTGACCGAGCGCGGCCCGGTCCAGGTCCACCACGAGCTGGGGTTCATCGACGCGATGACCTCCTCGCGAGGTCTCCCTGGCCACCGGGGTCGGGCAGTGGGCCGCCGGGCGAAAGGTCGGCCTGGCCGCGAACCTGGCCGGCCGCTTCCCCCGGCTGCTGGCCCACGTGCTGGCCGGTGAGCTGGCCACCGTCAACGCGGGCAAGGTGGTCAGCGCCTGCGACGGCCTGGACCAGGCCGCCTGCGCCGCCGTCGAGGCCGCCCTGGTCGACCGGCTGGCCGGGATGGACCCCGCCCGGATCAGCACCGTCGCCCGACGGGTCGCCACCAGGGTCGCCGCCGACCAGGTCGCCGCCGCCACCGCGAAGAACAAGCGTGACCGGTTGGTGCAGGTGTCCCCCGGCCCGGACGGCACCACCGACTGGTGGGCCCGCCTGCCCGCGGCGAAGTCCGCCGCCGCCTGGGCCGCCGTGCGAGACCTCGCCGACCAGTACGCCAGCAAGGACCCCGAGCTGACCGTGGACCAGGCCCGCGCCGACGCACTGATCGACCTGCTGCTGACCAACGTCACCATCACCACCACACTCACCCTGGGCATCCCGGTCATCACCGGCCCCGACGCCGAAGCAGCCCGCGACGCCGCCATCGCCCAGTACACCGCCGAGAACCCCACCACCGACACCGGCAGCGCGGACACGACCAGCACGAGCAGTGAGGTCGCCACCGACGGCGTGACCGGCGACGCTGACGACGCCGCCCCCGCCGCCTGGGTGCGGCCGGCGGTTGCCACCGGCGGGCAAGGCCTCGGCCCCCGCTTCTCCCTCTCAGCCGCGCTGATCTCCGGGTGCGAGATCCCCGGCATCGGGTTCATCGACGCCGACACCATCGAAGCCCTGCTCACCGTGGTCCCCACCGATATCGGCCGCGCCCTGCTCGACGCCCGCACCGGAACCCTCGTCGAGTCCGTGTCCACCGCGTACCGACCCCCGAAGTGGGTCACCGACTTCGTCACCACCCGCGACGGCACCTGCCGGATGTGGGGCTGCAACCGCCCCGCGACCTTGTGCGACATCGACCACGCCCGCCCCTGGCCGGCCGGACCCACCAGCCCGTCGAACCTCGGCGGCCTGTGCCGACGACACCACCGCCTCAAACAACGCCGACGCTGGACCTACCACCTCGCCCCCGACGGCACCGCCACCTGGACCTCACCCACCGGCACCAAGCGCGTCACGGCGCCCGACCACGCCACCCTGCCCCCACCACCAGCGACAGCGCAGGCACCGCCACCCCCGCGCGAGCCCGTGGACGTCGGACCGCCGCCCTTCTGACCGGTTGCCACCAGGGCGCTCAGGCGCGGTCGAGGTAGGTGCACACGCAGACCTTGTTCCCGTCGGGGTCGGCGAGCACGGTGAACGAGGGCGCCTCCGAGTCGTCGACCACGGTGCCGCCGGCAGCGACCGCCGCGGCGATGCGGGCCTCGGCCGCCTCCGGCGCCACCCACACGTCGAGGTGCCAGCGCTGACGTGGCGGCTCGTGCGGCTGGGTGCCCTGGAACCACATCGACGGCAGCTGGCCGGTCGGGTCGAACACCGTGTCGTGCACGACTGCGCCGGCATCACCGGTGAGCAGGGCGGCCCAGAACGGGGCGAGCCGGCCGTTGTCGGCGGTGTCGAGGGCGAGCTCGACCTGGCTGACCTCGGCGGGCACGGAGACCACCTCGTGCCGCCGCGCCACGTCGCTGAGCAGCCGCGCCAGCCGGACGTCGTCGGGCCGCACCCAGATGCCGCCGCCGTCGAGGTGGCTCGCGACGCGCAGGTCGACGTGGGTCGGGGAGAGGGTGGCGTCGAGGTGGTCGCCGAGCGACTCCGCGGAGGCCGCGTGAACGGCATCCGCGAGGAACGCCACCCCGACGCCGGGGTCACCGGTGCGGAAGCGGGCGTGGAAGCGCTGGGCCAGCTTGCGCCAGTCGGCCAGGCCGGCGTCGGAGATGTCCTGGGTGTTGAGGTTGTCCATCCCGGCACCCTGCCACCGCCCACCGACGCCTCGGTCCCCTGCGTACCCAGCTCGACCAACAGGTCACTCGGGGTACGGCCGGGTGTACCTGCAGTGACCTATTGGTCGAGCGAGGTACGGGTGGGAACACTGGAGCCGTGCGCAGAGTTGAGTCTCGTGAACGCAAGTTTCGACCCGCCGGTTTGCTCACCGCGCTCCGCGGGTCTACCTTGAGCCTCAAGCACTCAACCCCGGTTCCAACGCAAGGAGAACAGCCACCATGGCACGTGCAGTCGGCATCGACCTCGGCACCACCAACAGCGCCGTCGCCGTCCTCGAGGGCGGCGAGCCCACCATCATCGCGAACGCCGAGGGCGGTCGCACGACCCCGTCGGTGGTCGCCTTCAGCAAGGGCGGTGAGGTGCTCGTCGGCGAGATCGCCAAGCGCCAGGCCGTCACGAACGCCGACCGCACCATCCGTTCGGTCAAGCGGCACATGGGCACCGACTGGCGCTCCGACGACATCGACGGCAAGAAGTACAACGCCCCGGAGATCAGCGCCCGCATCCTGCAGAAGCTCAAGCGCGACGCGGAGGCCTACCTCGGCGAGACCGTCACGGATGCCGTGATCACCGTCCCCGCGTACTTCGACGACCACGAGCGCCAGGCCACCAAGGATGCCGGCGAGATCGCGGGCCTGAACGTGCTGCGCATCGTCAACGAGCCGACGGCGGCCGCGCTCGCCTACGGCCTGGACAAGGGCAGGGAGGACGAGCTCATCCTCGTCTTCGACCTCGGTGGCGGCACCTTCGACGTCTCGCTCCTCGAGGTCGGCAAGGACCCCGAGGACGGCTTCTCCACCATCCAGGTCAAGGCCACCTCCGGCGACAACAAGCTCGGTGGCGACGACTGGGACGAGCGGGTCGTCAACCACCTGCTCACCGTCGTGAAGAACTCCTCCGGTGTCGACCTGTCCAAGGACAAGATCGCCATGCAGCGCCTCCGCGACGCCTCCGAGCAGGCCAAGAAGGAGCTGTCGTCCGCGTCGAGCACCAACATCTCGATGCAGTACCTCTCGATGTCCGAGAACGGGCCGATCCACCTCGACGAGACGCTGACCCGCGCCCAGTTCGAGCAGATGACCAAGGACCTCCTCGACCGCACCAAGCAGCCCTTCCAGAACGTGATCAAGGACGCCGGCATCTCGCTGTCGGACATCGACCACGTCGTGCTCGTCGGCGGCTCCACCCGGATGCCGGCCGTCAGCGCGGTCGTCAAGGAGCTCACCGGCGGCAAGGAGCCCAACAAGGGCGTCAACCCCGACGAGGTCGTCGCGCTCGGTGCGTCGCTCCAGGCCGGTGTTCTCAAGGGCGAGCGCAAGGACGTCCTGCTCATCGACGTCACGCCGCTCTCGCTCGGCATCGAGACCAAGGGCGGCCTGTTCACCAAGCTCATCGAGCGCAACACCGCCATCCCGACCAAGCGCAGCGAGGTCTTCTCGACGGCCGAGGACAACCAGCCCTCGGTGCTCATCCAGGTCTTCCAGGGCGAGCGCGAGATCGCGCAGCAGAACAAGCCGCTGGGCACCTTCGAGCTCTCCGGCATCGCCCCGGCCCCCCGCGGCGTGCCGCAGATCGAGGTCACCTTCGACATCGACGCCAACGGCATCGTCCACGTGACGGCCAAGGACCGCGGCACCGGCCGTGAGCAGAAGATCACCATCTCCGGCGGGTCCGCCCTGTCGAAGGAGGAGATCGAGCGGATGGTCAAGGACGCCGAGGCGCACGCCGAGGAGGACAAGGTCCGCCGTGAGGAGACCGAGACCCGCAACCTGGGCGAGTCGCTGGTGTTCTCCACCGAGAAGTTCCTCGCCGAGAGCGGCGACAAGGTCAGCCCCGAGCTGCGCACCCCGGTCGACGAGGCCCTCGTCGCCCTCAAGGACGCCATCAAGCCCGACTCGGGCGCGTCGAGGGACGACATCCAGGCCAAGATCGACACGCTCAACACCAAGTCCCAGGAGATGGGCGCGGCGATGTACGCGGCCGCGGCCGAGCAGGGCGAGTCCGGCGACGTGCCGGGCGCCGAGGCCCACGCAGAGCGTGGGACCCGCACCGACGGCGACCAGCCGGCGACCGACGCGGGTGACGACGACGTCGTCGACGCCGAGGTCGTCGACGACGAGGACGAGGCGAAGAAGTGACCGAGCCGACCCCGGCCGGTGGGCCGCTCGACGGCACCCCCGAGGACGCCACCACGGCCCCGGACGCCGACGACGCGATCAACACCGAGTCCGTCAACGACCCCGAGGAGGTGGCCCCGGAGCAGTCCGGGGCCGCCCCCGCCGGGGCGACGTCCACGGATGCCGGTCGCACGGCATCCGGCCCCGACGTTGCCACGGACTGGGATGTGGATTCCGGTGTGGCGCAGACCCACCCGGACACCGCCCTCGCCGCGGAGCGGCTCGGTGACCTGCAGCGCCTGCAGGCCGAGTACGTCAACTACAAGCGTCGGGTCGACCGTGACCGGGCGCTGGTGCAGGAGCGCGCCGTGCGCGACGTGCTCGAGTCGGTGCTGCCGGTGCTCGACGACATCCAGGCCGCCCGCGACCACGGCGACCTCCGCGAGGGCCCGTTCGCGGCCATCGCCGACAAGCTCGAGGCCACGCTGGGCAAGTACGGCCTGGTGCGCTTCGGCGCCAAGGGAGAGCCGTTCGACCCGATGCAGCACGAGGCCCTGATGCACGCCCCGTGGCCGGCCGGCGACGACGAGCTGCCGACCGACGCCACGGCCACGACCGTCGTCACCGTGCTCCAGCCGGGCTACCGTGCCGGTGAGCAGGTGCTGCGGCCGGCTCGCGTCGCGGTCGCCGACCCCGAGTGAGCACACCGCACCCCGAGTAGACCGTCACCAGGCACCGAGAGGAGGCGCCGATGGCCAGCCAGGACTGGTTCGAGAAGGACTTCTACGCGATCCTCGGTGTCCCCAAGGACGCCGACCAGGCCGCGATCAAGAAGGCCTACCGCAAGCTCGCCCGCAAGCACCACCCCGACCAGAACGCCGGGGACACCGGGTCCGAGAGGCGCTTCAAGGACATCGGTGAGGCCAACGCGGTTCTGTCCGACCCCAAGCAGCGCGAGGAGTACGACGCCATCCGCCAGATGGCGCACGGTGGTGCGCGCTTCCGCGCGGGCGGCCCCGGGGGCAACGGCGGGTTCGAGGACGTCTTCTCCGCCTTCGGTGGCGGTGCGAGCGGCGGCCAGCGCGTGCGCTTCTCCACCGGTGGGGCGGGCGGGCCCGGCGCCGGTCAGCCCGACCTCGACGACCTGCTCGCCCAGATGTTCGGCGGCGGGGCGGGAGCCGGGGGCGCCCGTGGAGGCCGCGGCGCCGACCCGTTCTCCGGGTTCAGCGCGCCACGAGGGCCGCGGGCCGGTGCCGACGTGCAGGCCCGAACCTCGCTGAGCTTCCGCGACGCCGTCGAGGGCGCCACGGTCACCCTGCAGACCGCCGATGGTGCCCGGATCACGACCAAGGTCCCGGCCGGGGTCAAGGACGGCCAGAAGATCCGGCTGCGCGGCAAGGGTGCCGAGGGCGACCCCGGTGCGCCCAGGGGCGACCTCATCCTCACCGTCACGGTCGACAAGCACCCGGTGTTCGGCCGCGACGGCGACAACCTCACCGTCGACCTCCCGGTCACGTTCGCCGAGGCGGCCCTCGGGGCGACGGTCGCGGTGCCGACCCTCGACGGCACCCCGGTGCGCGTCAAGGTGGCACCTGGCACCCCCAGCGGGCGGGTGCTGCGGGTCAAGGGCCGCGGCGTCAAGGGCCGGCACGGCACCGGCGACCTGCTCGCCAGGGTGAGTGTCGTCGTGCCCCAGCGGCTCACCGACGCGGCACGCACCGCCGTCGAGGCGCTGCAGGCCGAGGAGAAGGACGTCGACCCGCGCGCGGGGCTCTTCGAGCAGGCTCGGGCCTGAGGACGGTGACGACGATGAGCTTCTCGTCCTTCGGCCCGGACGACGACACCCCCGTCTTCGTCATCTCCGTCGCCGCCGAGCTGGCCGGCATGCACGCCCAGACGTTGCGGCAGTACGACCGGCTCGGCCTGGTCACGCCCTCGCGCACCCGCGGTGGTGGGCGTCGCTACTCCCAGCGCGACGTGGCCCTGCTGCGCGAGGTGCAGCGGCTCTCCCAGGAGGAGGGTGTCTCGCTGCCCGGCATCGCGCGCATCCTCGAGCTCGAGAACCAGGTGACCGCGCTGCGAGCCAGAGTCGTCGAGCTCGGTGCCGAGCTCGACGCGCTGCACGCCCGATCGGGCCGCACCGCCCGGGTGTTCTCGGTGTCCCCGAGCGGTGACGTGTACGCCGCCCGGCTGGGCGAGCGCCCGCGGCACGACCGCTCGCAGGCGCTGGTCGTCTGGCGCCCCCACCACGGCTGACCGTCGCCCCGGCGACCCCGCCGCACGTCGAGGCGCCACGGGTCGACGTCGACCAGGTCGGCTCCCGACCCGTCACCTCCCGGAGCGAGCTGACTCGTCGGTCCTAACGGGCCGCGAGCCGGGTGACCCAGCACGAGGCGGTGGTGGGTGACGGCACCCCGAAGCGGGCGTTGACCGCCCACAGCGACCCAGCGGGCCAGGTCGCGGTGGGCGTACCGTCCGTCACCGGCGTACGCCGGGGAGGCCGGGGCGGTGCTGGTCGCGGCGGCGGCCAGGGTGATGGCGCCGCGGCGGGTCAGGGTGTGCGAGCCAGCGTGCGTCGAGTCAGCCATGACCCTCGTGCGCCCGGCAGGGGCGCCGATGGGGGTTGCGTGACGCGGCCGAAAGGTAGCGGACCGGAACTGTCCTCGTTGCCCTCTAACGTCGTCGGCATGGACATGAAGCTGGAGCTGGTGATGGTGCCCGTGACCGACGTCGACCGGGCCAAGGACTTCTACGCACGGATCGGGTTCGTCGTCGACCACGACCAGACGGTCAGCGACGAGCTCCGGTTCGTGCAGCTGACCCCGCCCGGGTCGGCGTGCTCGATCGCGGTCGGCCGCGGGCTGACCGAGATGGCCCCGGGGTCGCTGGACAACCTGCAGGTGGTGGTTCCCGACGCGGATGCCGTGTACGCCCACCTGCGCGAGCGTGGCATCGAGGCCGAGGGGGTGGCCGACCTCCCCTGGGGGCGGTTCGTGTCCTTCCGCGACCCCGACGGCAACCGCTGGTCGCTCCAGGAGCTGCCGGACTACGCGGCCGGCGCCCAGGGCTGACCCGGTCGACTCCGCGATGCAGAGGTCGCGGCCAGCGCCAGGCGCGCGCTCTGCACCGCCGTGGCCCCTCCGCCGATCAGTGCTCGGCCAGCGAGTGCTCGCGGGCCGCCGCGACCAGCACGACCACCGCGGCGGCCACGGCGGCGAGGGCGACCACCACCGAGCGCGGCTCGTCGGCGAGCCGGCCCCACGCGATCCACAGCAGGCCCCAGGCCATGGCGACCGCGACCGCCCAGCGGCCTCCGAGCCGGCGCGCGAGCAGCACCCCGACCGCCGCCGCGACGGCGATCACGACCACGGCGGCGACCTGGGCGGCGTACCCGCCGGGGTCGACGCCGCTGGCGACCAGCGCGGCGGTGACGTTGGCACAGGCGGCGACGGTCACCCATCCGAGGTACAGGCCGAAGGTGCCGTCGACGAGCACGGTCTCGCCGTGACCGTACGACGGGTGCTCCTCGAGCCGCCGCACCAGCAGGCCGAGGGCCACGACGAGTGCAGCCATGACGACCACGCTCGCCCAGATCCAGTCCTGCTGGGTCACGAGCAGCCAGCCGGCGTTGAGCACCATGGAGGCCGCGGCGAGCCAGCCGATGGCTCGGTGCCGCGGCTCGGTCGCCTGCGTCGGCAGCCACTGGAAGAGGGTGAACCCGGCCAGGCCCAGGTAGATCGGCGTCCAGATCGCGAAGGCCGGGCCGGCGGGGGCGATCAGGGTGGCGTCGGCCGCCAGCGCACCCCCCGAGGACTCCGCCACCCGGGTGCCGATGACCCCGACGCCGACCAGGGTGCCCACCACGCAGGACGCCTCGGCGACGGTCACCGCGACCTGGCGGAGGCGGTCGGAAGGTCGGACTCCGGTGCTGGTCAGGGTCGGCATCGGGCCATTGCACCACGCGCGAACGCGGTGACCATCGCCACGGGGACGACGTGGCCGAGGGCCCGACGAATCAGCGTTCTCACAGACTGGGCGACTACTCTTGGCCGGTCAGGTGCCCGCCCTGTGATATGTCAGCGCGCCCTGACCTGCCACGCGAGAGAGAACGGTGGGCCATGCCCGAGGAGCTGCCGAGCTCGTCACGGCGGTCGGGTGAGACCCTGCCGCCGCCGACGAGCCGCGCCGAGCTGCGCTACCCCCGGGGACGTACTACCGGCGCATCGCCCTCGGCACGGTCCTGCCGGGCGCCGGCCTCCTCGGCACCCGCTGGAAGGCGTTCGGCTGGCTGCTCGTGCTCGTCTCGCTCGCCGTCGGCATCTGGGCCCTCGTGCGGGCCTGGCAGGGTGGCCTGCTGCGCTCCGCGCTCAACGTGGCCGTCCAGCCCGAGCTGCTGCAGTGGGTCGGCGTCGGCATCATGGTGGCCGCCGTCATCTGGGTCGGCTCCATCGTGCTCACCGCGGAGCAGTCCTGGCCGCACCACCTCCGCAGGGGCCGTTGGGCCCGGGTGCTCTTCGCGGCCGCCGCCTGCACCCTCATCGCCGCGCCGTCGGCCCTGGCAGTGCGCTACCTCGACGTGCAGTCCACGCTCATCGACGAGGTGTTCGCGCAGGCCGACCCTGGTGACGGTGCGGACCTGGCCCTCGCCGACACCGCCGCCAAGGACCCGTGGGCCGACGTGCCGCGGGTCAACACCGTGCTCCTGGGCTCCGACGCCGGCCAGGACCGCTGGGGGACCCGCACCGACTCGATGATGGTGGTCAGCACCAACACCGAGACCGGCGACAGCCTGCTCATCGGCATCCCCCGCAACCTCGAGCGGGTGCCGTTCCCGACGGGCAACCCGCTGCACGACTTGTACCCCAACGGCTACGACTGCGGCGACGAGTGCCTGATGAACGGTATCTGGACCCTCGCCGAGGGCCGTCCCGACCTCTTCCCCGGGGTGGAGAACCCCGGCCGCCAGACGACGGTCGACGTCATCGGCGAGATCACCGGACTGGACATCCACCAGTCGGTCGTCATCAACCTGCGTGGCTTCAAGGCGCTGGTCGACGCGATGGGTGGCGTCGACGTCAACGTCCAGCAGCGGGTGTGTGTCAGTTGCCGCACCTCCTCGACCGGCGGCATCGAGTTCACCGGTGACAAGCGAGAGTGGATCGAGCCCGGGCTGCAGCACCTCGACGGGCGCCTGGCCCTCTGGTACGCCCGTTCGCGCGCAGGCAGCGACGACTTCAGCCGGATGCGCCGACAGCGCTGCGTCGCCGGCGCGCTGATGCAGCAGGCCGACCCCGTGGGGCTGCTGCAGAGCTACCCGCAGCTGGCGAAGGTCGTCAAGGACAACGTCAGCATCGACATCCCGCGCGAGGAGCTGCCGGCCTGGGTCGACCTGGCGCTGCGCATCCAGAAGGGCGGCTCGATCCGGTCGCTGCCGCTGACCTCGAACGTCGTGCACCCCGGCAACCCCGACTTCGCGAAGATCCGCACGCTCGTGAAGAAGGGCCT
This sequence comes from uncultured Actinomycetota bacterium, assembly GCA_963751385.1. GTDB lineage: Bacteria > Actinomycetota > Actinomycetes > Actinomycetales > Dermatophilaceae > Fodinibacter. The sequence continues at coordinate 79,557 of CAVVUD010000004.1, forward strand.
CAACCCGCCCGCCGCGTCGTCGGTCCCTGCCCCCCCGACCGCGACCCCGACGCCCACGACCACGACGTCGGGCAAGCCCACACCGACCCCCACCGCCACCCCCGACGACTCCAGGGCCGAGTCGCTCACCGCCACCTGCTGAGCCGGCTCGTCGCCCAGGCGGCACCCGGCGGCGGCAGCGGCAGGCGCGCTGCCGGCATCCAGCGCGGCACCGGTGGCGTCGCGGGAGTTGAGCGGAATAGACTCAACTTTGGTCGGGTTGCCCTGAGGGAACCCGAACCCCGACCTCGTCCGAGGAGAGTCCCGCATGGAGCTGAAGCCCACCACCAAGGTGGCCGAGGCCCTGGCCGTCGCCCAGCGCGCGGCGCAGGCCGCCGGCCACCCGGAGATCACCCCCGCCCACCTGGCCCTGGCGCTCGCCGAGCAGGAGGGCACCACCACGCCCGCGCTGCTCGCCGCCGCCGGCAGCTCGGCGGAGGGGATGGCCGCCACCGCGCGGTCGGTCCTGGGCGGGATGCCGCGCACCACCGGTGCGACCGTCGGCACCCCCGCGCTGGGCCAGGCCGCGCTGGCGGTGCTCCAGCACGCCACAACGCTGATGACGGCGCGCGGCGACACCTACCTCTCGACCGACATCCTGCTCCTGGCGCTGCTCGAGAAGGGTGCGGTCCAGGGCGACCCGAAGGCCCTCGAGGCGCAGATCGACCACCTGCGCGGGGGCGCCAAGGTGGCCACCGAGGACCCCGAGGCCACCGGCGAGGCCCTGGCCACGTACGGCACCGACCTCACCGAGGCCGCCCGCGAGGGCCGGCTCGACCCGGTCATCGGGCGCGACGACGAGATCCGCCGGGTCGTGCAGGTGCTCTCCCGGCGCACCAAGAACAACCCCGTGCTGATCGGTGAGCCCGGCGTCGGCAAGACCGCGGTCGTCGAGGGGCTCGCCCAGCGGATCGTCGACGGCGACGTGCCCGAGTCGCTGCGCGGCAAGCGGCTCATCGCCCTCGACCTCGGGGCGATGGTCGCCGGCGCCAAGTACCGCGGCGAGTTCGAGGAGCGGCTCAAGGCCGTGCTCGAGGAGATCAAGGCCTCCGACGGTCAGGTCGTCACCTTCATCGACGAGCTGCACACCGTCGTCGGCGCCGGTGCCACCGGCGAGTCGGCGATGGACGCCAGCAACATGCTCAAGCCGATGCTCGCCCGCGGTGAGCTGCGGCTCGTCGGCGCGACCACCCTCGACGAGTTCCGCGAGCACGTCGAGAAGGACCCCGCCCTCGAGCGTCGGTTCCAGCAGGTCTTCGTCGGCGAGCCGTCCGTCGAGGACACCATCGCGATCCTGCGCGGCCTCAAGGAGCGCTACGAGGCGCACCACAAGGTCGAGATCGAGGACAGCGCGCTGGTCGCCGCCGCATCCCTCTCCGACCGGTACATCTCCGGGCGCCAGCTGCCCGACAAGGCGATCGACCTGGTCGACGAGGCCGCGTCCCGGCTGCGGATGGAGATCGACTCCAGCCCGGTCGAGATCGACGTGCTCCGGCGCGCGGTCGACCGGCTGAAGATGGAGGAGCTGCACCTCGCGAAGGAGACCGACGAGGCGTCGGCCGAGCGGCTCGACCGGCTGCGTGCCGACCTCGCCGAGAAGACCGAGGAGCTCGCCGCGCTCACCGCGCGCTGGGAGTCGGAGAAGTCCGGCCTGAACCGGGTCGGTGACCTCAAGGCCCGCCTCGACGACCTGCGCACCCAGGCCGACCGCCTGCAGCGCGAGGGCGACTACGAGGGTGCGTCGCGCCTGCTCTACGGCGAGATCCCCTCTCTCGAGGCCGATCTCGAGGTGGCCCAGCAGGCCGAGTCGGCCACGGCATCCGCCGACCTCATGGTCAAGGAGCGGGTCGGCGCCGACGACATCGCCGAGGTGATCTCGGCGTGGACCGGCATCCCGGCCGGCCGCCTGCTGCAGGGCGAGACCGAGAAGCTGCTCTCGATGGAGTCGATCATCGGGGCGCGGCTCATCGGCCAGGCCGAGGCGGTGCGCGCGGTGTCGGATGCCGTGCGTCGCTCGCGCGCGGGCGTCGCCGACCCCGACCGGCCCACCGGGTCGTTCCTCTTCCTCGGCCCGACCGGCGTGGGCAAGACCGAGCTCGCCAAGTCGCTGGCCGACTTCCTCTTCGACGACGAGCGCGCGATGGTGCGCATCGACATGTCGGAGTACTCCGAGCGGCACGCGGTCGCCCGGCTGATCGGGGCGCCGCCCGGGTACGTCGGCTACGAGGAGGGCGGCCAGCTCACCGAGGCGGTGCGGCGCCGGCCCTACTCGGTGGTGCTGCTCGACGAGGTCGAGAAGGCCCACCCCGAGACCTTCGACATCCTGCTGCAGGTGCTCGACGACGGCCGGCTCACCGACGGCCAGGGCCGCACGGTCGACTTCCGCAACGTCATCCTGGTGATGACCTCGAACCTGGGCTCGCAGTACCTCGTCGACCCCACGCTCGAGCCGCGGGCCAAGCGCGAGGCCGTGATGGCGGCGGTGCGCCAGGCGTTCAAGCCCGAGTTCCTCAACCGGCTCGACGAGGTGGTGGTCTTCGACCCGCTCACCACCGACGAGCTCACGCGCATCGTCGACCTGCAGGTGCGTGCCCTGGCGACCCGGCTGCACGACCGCCGGATCACCCTCGAGGTGACCGACCCGGCCAAGGCCTGGCTCGCCGAGCAGGGCTTCGACCCGGCCTACGGCGCCCGGCCGCTGCGCCGGCTCGTGCAGCGCGAGATCGGCGACCGGCTGGCCCGGGCGCTGCTCGCCGGGGACGTGCGCGACGGCGACACGGTCACCGTCGACCTCGGCGAGGGCGGCCTGCTCCTGCGCTGACCCGAGCCCGGCGCCAGCACCACACCGGGGCGAGCCGACGTCGACCAACAGGTCGATCGTGCCCCGGGGTGGCGCCGACCGAAGGGTCGATCTCGACCTGCCGGCGCGCGGCTGGGGGTGCGGTTACTGTTGCCGCCATGCGCCGACCCCCCACTCCTCGCCGGCGGCTCATCCTTCGTGCACCGCTCGCCGTCGCCGGCCTGGCCGTGGCCCTCGCCGGCTGCTCGGGCGAGACGCCCGCTCCCGAGCAGCCGCCGGCCGAGCGGCTCGCCGCCGCCAAGACCGCCTTCGACGCCGCGAAGACCGTGCAGCTCGACCTGTCCAGCCGCGACGTGCCGCCCCGGGAGAACGGCGTCACGGCCGCACAGGGGGCCGGAGTCATCGACGTCACCGAGCCGAAGTTCCAGGGCACGATCACCGGCACCATCAAGGGGCTCGCCGGCACCATCGACGTCATCGCGATCGGCGAGACGGCCTACCTGAAGTTCTTCACCCCGGACTACAAGGAGACCGACCTCGACACCCTGAACGCGCCCAACCCGGCGATGTTCTTCGACCCCGCCACGGGCATCTCCGCCCTCCTGCCGCAGACCGTCGACCCCAAGGACGACGGCCAGACCCGCTCCGGCCAGGAGGTGCTGACCAAGATCAGCGGCACCCTGCCCGGGTCGTCGGTGGAGGACCTGTTCCACCTCGGTGACGGCACCGGCACCTTCACCGTGAGCTACGGCATCACCGAGACCGACCAGCTGCGCACCGCGACCCTCAAGGGGCCGTTCTTCCCCGGCGTCGAGGCGACCTACCTGCTGGTGCTCACCGACTACGGGGCACCCGTTGAGATCACCCGCCCCTAGGGCGCTGCTCACGACGGCCGCGATCGCCGTCTCCCTCGCCGCCGCCGACACCTACGTGGTCGTGCTCGCCCTCACCGACATGATGCGCGGGGTCGGCGTGGGGATCGACGCCCTGCAGCGCGCGACCCCGATCATCTCGGGGTTCCTGCTCGGGTACGTCGCCGTGCTGCCGCTCATCGGCCGGGTCGCCGACCTCGTCGACCGGCAGCGGGTGCTCCTCGCCTGCCTCGGCGTCTTCGTCGTCGGCTCGACGATCACGGCGCTTGCCACCGACCTGCCCGTGCTCGTCGCCGGCCGGGTGGTGCAGGGCGTCGGCGGAGGCGGCCTCGTGCCCGCCACCCTCGCGATCGTGGCGCAGCTCTGGCCGGCCGACCGCCGAGGCGTGCCGCTCGGCGTGGTCGGCGCCGTGCAGGAGCTCGGCTCGGTGCTGGGCCCGGTCCTCGGCGCCCTGGTGCTGGTCGTCGCCGAGTGGCGAGCGATCTTCTGGCTCAACGCCGTTCTCGGTCTGCTGTTGGCCGGGGCGGTCGTCGTCACCGGTGGCGGACGGGTCCCGCGGCCGCGACCACTCGTCGTCGTCCTGGCGGTGCTGGCCGCCGCGGCCGGGTGGCTCGCCCTGGCCGCACCCGACGCGCTGGTCACGAGCGTCTCCCTGGGGCTGCCGTTCGTCCCCTTCGGCGACGCGACCTCGCGGCTCGCGACGCCCATCGGTGTGGTCGCCGCGGTGTTCCTCCTCGCCGCCCTGGCCGTCGGGGGTCGCGGCGCCTGGCCCCTGCTGCGGCGGGCCGACCTGCTCGGGGCCGTGCTGCTCGGCGGGGCGCTGGGGTGCGTCGTGCTCACCTTCGCCGCCTCCGAGCCGGCGACGGAGGTCGTCGGGCCGCTCGGGTACGCCCTGCTGCCCGTCGCCGCACTCCTCGCTGCCGGGTACGCCCTGCACCACCGGCGTTCGAGCTCACCTCTCGTGCCCCGCGGGCTGGTCCGCGGTCGGCTGGTCTGGGCGCTGGTGGTCTCGCTGCTCGTCGGGGTGGCGCTGGTCGCCGTGGTCGTCGACGTGCCGCTGCTGGCCCGGATCGTGCACACCTCGAGCCAGACCGAGGCCGCCCTGGTGCTCGTCCGCTTCCTCGTCGCCGTGCCGGTGGGTGCGCTGGCCGGCGGGTGGGCCCTGCGCCGCCTCGGCAACGGCGTGGTCGCCGGTGGTGGGCTGGCGCTGGCCGCCATCGGCCTGGCGGTGATGGCGACCTGGGGGAGGGGCTCGCTCGACCAGGCCTCGTCGACGGTGGTGCTGGCCCTCACCGGCCTGGGCATCGGCCTCGCCCTGGCACCGGTGAACGACGCCGCGCTGGCCGAGGCCGTGCACGACGCCCACGGCACGGCATCCGCGCTGGTGGTGGTGGCGCGGATGGTGGGGATGGTGGTCGGCGTCGCGCTGCTCACCGCGATCGGGCTGCACCAGTACTACGGCGTGGTCGCCACGCTGCCCGACCCCACCGACACCGACGCGCTCAAGGATGCCGCCGTGCTCCAGGTGGCGTGGGTCTTCCGAGGGGCAGCGGTGGCGGCCGGGCTCGGGGCGCTCGCGTCGCTGGGCCTGGGGCTGAAACGCCGCACCGGCGAGCACGTCACGACCTTCGGCCTCTGAGCGCATCCGGGGTGCGCCGACGCGACCCCGGAGGCCGGCCGAACCCGGGGTGACCTCAACCGGAGACGGAGACCGTGTCGTGGCGGTGGGCGCCACTCTCGACGAGGTCGGCGTGCACCGCGGCGACCCCGCGTCGTGACACCCGGGTGCGCCGGGTCCGGCCGTCGGTCGAGGTGACGTGGGTGTCGTCCTCGGCGTCGGTGAGGTAGACCGGTTGCACGAGCGTCCATTCCAGCCCCGAGGCGCGCACGACCTGCTCCTGCCGTTCGGTGTCGCGGATCTGCGGCTTCAGCAGCAGCGCGAACACGAGTCGTTCGGTGACGCCCAGGTGCGGCCTGGTTGGTCCGACCCCGTACGAGGACTGCACGACGAGCCGTTTCACGTCCGCGCTGCGCGCCGCGTGGACGAGGGCCGCGGTACCTCGCGACCGGATGTCGCCCGCCGTCGCCCGTGCGCCGAGCAGCCGGACCCGCCAGGCCGGCTCGGAGATGCCCAGGGTGACCACGATCGCGTCGTGCCCCGGCAGGACCCGCCCGAGGAGCTCGACGTCGGCGGCGTCGCCGTCGACGCGGTCGAGGCGGTCGCCGTGGGCCATCGCCGTGGCGGAGCGCGCCAGGGCTGTCACCCGGTGGCCGCGGTCGAGGAGGGATTCGCAGACGGCGCGGCCGGACCCGCCGGTGGCGCCGATGACGAGGATGCGCATGGTGGTTCTCCTTTGCTTCGGAGCTTCCAGCCTGGGCGTCGCGCCTCGGATGATCTATCGTCAGAAGTCCTCGGTTCTTGATCGATCATCCGGAGGCGGCGATGGGCACGTCGATGCCGTGGGAGCGCCAGGACCCGCTCACCCAGGCCCTCTACCGCGTTCGGATGCGGGGGGCGTTCTACTCGTGGACGGTCGCGTCGGGCCGCGGCGCGGTGGCGATGCCGCAGATCGCCAACACCCTGAGCTTCCACATGGTGGCCCGCGGTCGTGCCTTCCTCGAGGTCGACGGACGGGAGCCGGTCCGGCTCGGTGCCGGCCACCTCGCCCTGGTGCCGCGAGGCATCGGTCACCGCGTCTCGACCGCACCGGCCGCACCCCTGCTGGGTCGCGCCGACGAGCTCCCGCAGACGATGCTCGGCGACTCCTTCTCGATCCTGCGCGTCGGTGACCCGGGGGACGACGAGCTCCTGGCGGTGCTGTGCGGGGTGGTCGCCTTCGATGCCCCCGCCGTCCAGGACCTCCTGGCGGTGCTGCCACCCATCGTGCAGGTGGACTCGGCCAGTCATCCCATGATGGCGTCGCTCCTGGCGCTGCTGGCCGAGGAGCTGAGCGACCCGCGCCCCGGGGGTGACGCCGTGGCGACACGGCTGGCCGACGTGCTGGTGATCCAGACCGTGCGGGCCTGGCTCTCGGACGAGCCCGAGGCCGCCAGCGGGTGGCTGGCCGCCCTGCGCGACCCGCGCCTCGGACCGGCCGTCGCGGCGGTGCACCGCGACCCCGGGCACGAGTGGACGTTGGCCGGCCTGGCGGGACTGGCCGCGATGTCGCGCTCCTCGTTCGCGGCGCGGTTCACCGCCGTCGTCGGCATGCCACCCATGACCTACGTTGCCGTCTCGCGCATGCGCCGCGCCCGCGAGATGCTGATCGGCGGGTCGTCGGTGGCGGCTGTCGCCGGGGCCCTGGGGTACGGCTCGGAGGCGGCGTTCAGCCGTGCCTTCGCCAGGGTCACCGGGCAGACGCCCGGCCGGGTCCGCCGCTCCGCGGCTTGAGCGCCGCTGAGTGGCTGCCACACCACGGGCCGTGGGCACTCGGGGGTAGCGTCGAGGGCATGGCGACCACCGCTGACCTCCTCCTGGACTCCCTCGAGCGGGTGCGCGAGACCGCGCACTGGGTGCTCGACGACACCCCCGAGCACCGGCTGGCCACACCGCCCGCACCCGGCGCGAACACCGTCGCCTGGCTCGTCTGGCACCTGGCCCGTGTGCTCGACGAGCAGGTCGCCGAGGTCCTCGGTTACGACCCGGTGTGGGAGGCCGGTGGCTGGCGCGAGCGCCTGGCCCTGCCCCTGCCGCCCGACGCCCACGGCTACGGCATGACCTTCGACGAGGTGCTGAAGGTGCAGGCCTCGCCCGAGCACCTCGGTGGCTACCTCGACGCCGCGTGGCAGACCGCCACCGAAGCCCTGCGCACGGTGAGCGACGGCGACCTCGACCGCGTCGTCGACGACAACTGGGACCCGCCGGTCACCCTCGCCGTGCGCCTCGTCAGCGTCGTCAACGACTGCACCCAGCACGTCGGCCAGGCGTCCTACGCGAGCGGCATCCTCAGCCGCGGGTGAGCAGCCCGCCGATCGCGCCGGCGACGGCGTCGGGCGCCTCGTAGGTCAGCATGTGGCCCAGCCCGGGCAGCACGGTCAACCGCGCGCCCCGGATGCCGTTGGACAGGGCCCACGCGTCCGTCACCGGGGTGAGCCGGTCGGCGGTGCCGACGAGCACCCGGGTCGGGACCGCCCCGAGGTGGGCCAGCGCCTCGGTCTCGTCGTGCTCCTGCAGGGCGAGGAAGTAGCGACCCAGCGTGGGCAGCGAGGTGTGCCGGATGAGCGTGACCCCCGGTACGACGGTCTCCCGTGCCGTCTCGCGCCCGTAGAGCAGCCGGGTCTGTGACCGGGTCGACAGCAGCCGTCCCGGCGCGACCCGCGGCGCCCGGGCCGAGGCCCGCATGACCGCGCGCTCGAGCGGCAGCCGCGCCCGGTCCTCGCCCACCTTGGCCGACGTCGCCACGAACGCGACCCCGCGCACCCGGTCGGTGAGCTCCTGGGCGTGTTCGGCGGCCCAGGCCATGATCGTCATGCCGCCCATCGAGTGGCCGGCGAGCACGAGCGGTCCGCTCGGCGCGACGGCGGTCAGCACCCGGTGCAGCACCTCGCCGAGCTCGTGCACGGTCGGCGCGCGCGACTCGGCCCCCGACAGCCCGTGGCCGGGCTGGTCGAAGGCCACGACCCGGACGCCGAACCTCGACCGGAGCCGCTCGACGACCGGTAGCCAGCTCTCGTGGCTGAGGGTCCAGCCGTGCGCCAGCACCACCGTGACGCCCTCGGCCGGGGTCCCCGCTGCGGCTGCGGTCGCCGGCCACTCCACCACGTGCACGTCGGTGCCCGCGCCCAGCCGCACCCGGTGCCGGACGGCGCCGTCCGGGAGCCGGGTGGCCCGTGACGCGAGTCGGCGCGCGGTGGTGCGTGACGGCATCCGCTCAGTCCTGGAGCTGGACGACGACGGGGGCGTGGTCGCTGGCGCCGGCGCCCTTGCGCTCCTCGCGGTCGATCGCCGCCCCCGCCACCCGCGCCGCGAACGTCGGTGAGCCGAGCACGAAGTCGATCCGCATGCCACGCCGCTTCTGGAAGGCGAGCCGCTGGTAGTCCCAGTAGGTGTAGACACCCGGGCCCGGGGTGTGCGGGCGCACGACGTCGACGAACCCGGCCTCGAGGAAGGCGTTGAAGGCGGCCCGCTCGGGCGGCGAGACGTGGCTCTTGTCGAGGTAGTACTCCATCGACCAGACGTCGTCGTCCTGCGGCGCGATGTTCCAGTCGCCGCCCAGCGCCACGGGTGTGCCGTCGGCGGCCCACTCGCTCGCCTGCTCGCGCAGCCGCGCCAGCCAGTCGAGCTTGTAGACCATGTGGGGGTCGTCGAGCGCCCGGCCGTTGGGTGCGTAGACCGACCACAGCCGGATGCCGGCGCAGGTCGCCCCGATCGACCTCGCCTCCGCGGCAAGCGGCTCACCCCATCCGGGGTCGCCGTCGAAGCCGACCTGCACGTCGGCCAGGCCGACCCGCGACAGGATCGCGACGCCGTTCCACTGGTTCGTGCCGTGGTGGGCCACCTCGTAGCCGAGGGCGCGCAGCCGGTCGTGGGGGAACTGCTCGTCCCTGGCCTTGGTCTCCTGCATGAGGAGCACGTCGACGTCGGTACGAGCCAGCCACGCCTCCACACGGTCGATGCGGGAGCGGATCGAGTTGACGTTCCAGGTGGCGATGCGCACCTCCTCACCCTACCCACGGGTACGGCCTCCTCCCGGGTCGCAGGTCGGCGGCATACAGTGCCCCCACCATGAGCACCGCACTCGTCACGGGCGCCTCCGCAGGCATCGGCCGCGCCTTCGCAGAACGCCTCGCCCGAGAGGGGACCGACCTCGTCCTCGTCGCTCGCGACCGGGCCCGCCTCGAGGAGCTCGCGACCGGGCTGCGACGGCGCCACGGCATCGCCGTGGAGGTGCTGGTCGCCGACCTGTCCGACCGGGAGGCCACCGCCAGGGTGTGCGCCCGGCTCGAGGACGACGTGCGGCCCGTCGACCTGCTCGTCAACAACGCGGGCTTCGGGCTGAAGCGCTCGTTCCTCGACAACGACCTCGCCGACGAGGAGGCCGGGCTCGACGTCATGGTCCGGGCGGTGCTGCTCACCTGCCACTCCGCCGGACGGGCGATGCGCGAGCGTGGCCACGGCGCCATCCTCAACGTGTCGTCGGTCGCCTCCTTCATCGCCAACGGCACCTACTCGGCGAAGAAGGCCTTCGTCACGGTCTTCACCGAGGGCCTCGCGAGCGAGCTGCACGGCACCGGTGTCACCGCGACCGCGCTCTGCCCCGGGTTCACCCGCACCGAGTTCCACGCGCGGGCCGACATCGCCATGTCCGCCCTGCCCGAGGCGCTCTGGCTCGACGCCGACGACGTGGTGCAGCAGGCGCTGGCCGACGTCGCCCGCGGCAAGGTCGTGTCCGTGCCGGGCGCGCAGTGGAAGGTCGTGACGCTCGGGGTGCGCGCGCTGCCCCGTCCGCTCGTGCGCGGTGGTGCACTGCGTTGGCTCGACCGCTTCCGCCGCGTCTGAGCGGGCGCCACCGGTATCAGGTGGATGCCGTGCCGACTCCTTGCTGGTGACCCCGCGATGTGCGCGGGCCGCCGACGAAGGAGCAGGTGCCATGGCCACGGTCAGCTGGAAGATCATGTCGAAGTTCGTGGACATCCCGCCGGAGGCGTGGGACTGGATCGTCCCCCACGGCCCGGCCTTCGGCCACGTGGTGAACCGTCGGATCGACGCGGTGGGGCTCAACCCGCAGCCGCTGCCCCCGCACGAGGCGGTCGTCGGCGCCCAGCTGCTCGAGAACGTCCTGGTGTCGGCGATCATCGTCGTCGGCGGCAGGGGGGCCGGCGAGGGCGCCGGCGTGCTGCGGTCCGAGATCGACGACTGGTGCGGCACCGGGTGGCCGGGCAAGTGGCCCAGGCCCAAGCCGCGGCGGGGCTGGGACGACGGCCTGGTCTTCGCCGGGGCCGCCCTCGCCGCAGCCGGACTGGCCGAGCAGTACGACCACGCGCCCGAGCTGCAGGAGGCGCTCGCGGCCGCCGCCGAGCAGCTCGCCGAGGCGGCCGGCGGGCGCTGAAGCCGCTGGTCGCACTGGGTGCGACACCGTCTCGCCACCGTCGGCGCCCGGGCCTACCATCGAACGATGGTCCCGGGCGCCGAGCCTGCGGTACTGCACGAGTACCGCCACGTCCTGCGCACCGCCTCCTCCGACTGGCAGGAGACGGCGCACCGGCACGCGCTCCTGGCCCTCGGTCCGCAGGCTCGCGGGCGGCTGCTGGCCGAGCTGCAGCGCCTGTTGCTCGCCGGCACGCGGCTCGACCGCGACGACGTGCACGCCCTCGCCCGCCTTGTCGTCCTGGCCGAGCGACGCAGCCCCCGCCTCCTGCTCGACGGGCTGCCGGCCGACCTGCTCGACGACCTCGCCCGCGCCGTCGTGGACAGCCCGGTCGGCGCCATGCTGCGGGCCGGCATCGACGTCTGGGACGGGCGTGAGCCCCCGCGCCGGGTGCGCCAGGTCCCGCCGCCCGACCACCACCAGCGCTGGTTCGACCAGCGCGCCACCCCCGGCGCCGCCGGTGAGCTGTCGGTGTTCATCCACCCGTACCGGCGGCCGCCCGGTGGGCCGAACCGCTGAGCGTCCCCCGCCACGGCATACGGTAGGGCCGTGACCGAGATCGCCGCCGACCGCGCCCGCCTGCTCGAGATCGTCCGGGACAAGGCGATCGTGCACGGCCGGGTCACCCTGTCCTCCGGCAAGGAGGCCGACTACTACGTCGACCTGCGCCGCATCACCCTCGACGGCGAGGCCGCCCCCCTCGTCGGCCGGGTCATGCTCGACCTGGTGTCCGACCTCTCGTTCGACGCCGTGGGCGGCCTGACCCTGGGTGCGGACCCCGTCGCCACGTCCATGCTGCACGCGGCGGCCGCCGCCGGTGGCCGCCTCGACGCGTTCGTCGTGCGCAAGGCCGGTAAGGCCCACGGGCTTCAGCAGCGCATCGAGGGGCCCTCGATCCGGGGCCGCCGGGTGCTCGTGGTGGAGGACACCTCCACCACCGGGTCGTCACCGCTCGATGCCGCCCGCGCCGCCCAGGAGGCCGGCGCCACCGTGGTCGCCGTCGCGACCATCGCCGACCGTGCCACCGGTGCGGCCGAGAAGTTCGCCGACGCCGGGTTCGAGTACCGGCACGTGTTCGGGCTCGAGGACCTCGGCCTGGCCTGACCGGCCCCTAGGATCGGGTCAGACCACCGGTCCGAGCACGGGAGCACCCATGATCATCGTCATCGTCATCGCCGTCCTCCTGGTCGCCGTCATCGGCTGGGCGGTCGTCACCTACAACGGCCTGATCAAGCTGCGCAACCTGGTGCAGGAGGCCTGGCGCCAGATCGACGTCGAGCTGACCCGCCGGCACGACCTGATCGGCAACCTGGTCGAGACGGTCAAGGGGTACGCCGCCCACGAGCGGGGAACGCTCGAGGACGTCGTCAAGGCCCGCTCGGCCGCCATGGCGCCGGGGCAGTCGCCCGCCCAGCAGGCCGAGAGCGAGAACATGCTCAGCCAGGCCCTCGGCCGCCTGCTCGCGATCGTCGAGGCCTACCCGGACCTGAAGGCCAACGAGAACTTCATGGCCCTGCAGAACGAGCTGACCGCCACCGAGGACCGCATCGCGTCGGCCCGCCGCTACTACAACGCCACCGTGCGCGACCTGAACACCAAGGTCGAGACGGTGCCGACCAACATCATCGCCGGGCTGTTCAACATCGGCCGCGCCGAGTACTTCGAGGCCGTGGGCGAGCAGCGCGAGGCCCCGCGGGTCGACTTCGGCCAGCGCGACGCCGTCATCCCGCCGCCGGCGTCCTACGCCGCGGGCTCGGCCCCCGCCGCCGGACCCCAGGACACGCCCCCGGCACCCGCGGCACCCGCGGCGCCACCGGCACCCCCGGCATCCCCGGGAGCGCCCGGCACCCCCCCGCCGCCTGCCTGACCCCACGTGAGTAGTTCTCGCGAAGTCAGGAGCACTTCGCCCAGTCAGGGTCGTACCCGCCCCTGAATTCGCGAAGTGCTCCTGACTTCGCGAAAGAACGGGGAAACAGGGGGTCCACCGGTCGGTGGACGCCGGGTCCACCGCGCGGGCCTCGCGGCCCGGCCTCGCCGGGCAGCAGGCTGGGGCCATGCCAGACGCGATCACGATCAGGGGACTGACCAAGGCCTACGACGGCCGCCGCGCCGTCGACGGCCTCGACCTCGACATCCGCACCGGCGAGTGCTTCGCCCTGCTCGGGCCCAACGGTGCCGGCAAGACGACCACCGTCGAGATCGCCGAGGGCTTCCGCGACCGCGACGCCGGTGACGTGCGCGTGCTCGGCACCGACCCGCAGGGCGCCGGGCTCGAGTGGCGCAACCGGGTCGGCATCGTGCTGCAGAGCACCGGAGGCCTGGACCTGCTCACCCCCCGCGAGGCGCTGGCCAGCACCGCCAAGGCCTACTCGCACCCGCGCGACGTCGTCGACGTGCTCACCTCGGTCGGCCTCGACGACAAGGCAGACGCCCGCATCGTCGGGCTGAGCGGCGGCCAGCGCCGACGCCTCGACGTGGCCCTCGGCATCGTCGGTCGCCCCGAGCTGCTCTTCCTCGACGAGCCGACCACCGGGTTCGACCCGCAGGCCCGGCGCGACTTCTGGGTGCTGATCCGCGACCTCGCCGCCGAGGGCACGACCATCCTGCTCACCACGCACTACCTCGACGAGGCCGAGCACCTCGCCGACCGGGTCGGGGTCATCGCCGCCGGCCGGCTGCTGGCCGTCGACACCCCCGGGGCGCTCGGTGGCCGCAGCGGTGAGGAGGCCACGGTCTCCTGGGAGGAGGACGGCGTCCGCCGCACCATCACCACCTCGACCCCCACCGCCGACGTCGCCCGCCTCGCGGCCCGGATGCCGGGTGGCGAGGTTCCCGCCCTCACGGTCACCCGGCCCTCGCTGGAGGACACCTACCTCACCCTCATCGGCCCGCACGTGGCCCAGGACAAGACGGAGGTCCCCGCATGAGAGCCGTCGCCCTCGGTGTCGACCGGACGCTGCTCGAGCTGAAGATGTACTCCCGCGAGAAGGAGGCGGTCTTCTTCTCCTTCCTCTTCCCGATCCTGCTGCTGGCCCTGTTCTCGGTGATCTTCTCGAGCCAGTTCGCCGAGTCCGCCGCCCAGGGCGGCATGACCGCCGGCGGCTACTTCCTGCCGGGCATGCTCTCGGCCGGGGTGCTGCTCACCAGCTTCCAGACCATGGCGATGTCGGTGACCGCCGAGCGCGACGACGGCACCTTGAAACGGTTGCGCGCCACGCCGATGCCGCCGGTGGCCTACTTCCTGGGAAAGGTCGGCCTCGTCGCGGTCTCGTCGACCGTGCAGGTCGCCCTCCTCCTGCTCGTGGCCCGGGTGTTCTTCGGCGTCGCGCTGCCGTCCACGGCCGACCGCTGGGCGGTTTTCGCGCTGATCTTCGCCCTCGGCGTCTTCGGCGGCACCGTGCTCGGCATCGCCTACTCGTCGATGGCGACTGCACGCACGGTCGGCGCCGTCGTCATCGGCCCGATGCTGGTGCTGCAGTTCATCTCCGGGGTCTACATCGCGTTCGACAACGTGCCCCAGTGGCTCCAGCAGGTTGCGGCCATCTTCCCCCTCAAGTGGATCGCCCAGGGCATGCGCTCGGTCTTCTTCCCGGAGCAGCTGGCCTCGGCCGAGATGGCCGGTGTCTGGGAGACCGGCCGCACCGCGATGGTGCTCACGGTGTGGGCCGTGGGTGGGCTCGTGCTCTGCGTGTTGACGTTCAAGTGGTTCAAGCGCGGCACCACGTGAGCCGCCGCGCGCGATGATGAGCGACGTGACGGCGACGACGGCGAGCTCGCGCGAGGAGTTCGGGGCCATGTGGCGCCGGCAGCAGCCGTACTGGCACGCCGTCTTCGCCATCGTGTGGGGCGCGGCCGTCGTGGTGACCCTCATCGACGACCCCGGCCCCCATGGCCGGGGCCCGTCGCTCGCGCTCCTCGGGGTGATCGCCGCGGCGTACGGGGTGCTCGGCACGCGCGCGATGACCAGCCGCGACCTCCGCTGGGCGATCGCGTACCAGCTCGTGGCGTGGTCGGCGCTGCTGGCGATCCAGTGGGTCGACCCGAGCACCCAGGCCTGGTTGCTCTACTTCACGCTGTTCCCGCAGCTGTGGGCGATGGTGCCGACCCGCTGGGCCGCGATCGGCACCGTGCTCGTCGTCGCCGCGTTCTCCCTCGTGCGGTGGGCGCAGAGCGACTTCGCGGCCGGCACCCTCACCGAGATCCTCATCTCCGGCACCATCTCGATGGGCCTGTCCCTCTCACTCGGGCTGTTCATCAACCGGATCGTCCTCGAGGCGGAGAGCCGCGCCGAGACGATCGACGAGCTGCGGGCCACCCAGGACCGGCTCGCCGCGGCCGAGCGCGACCGCGGCGTGCACGAGGAGCGCGAGCGCATCTCGCGCGAGATCCACGACACCCTCGCGCAGGGCTTCACCTCGGTCGTCGCACTCTCCCGCGCCGCCCAGGCGGCGCTGGCCCGCGGCGACCTGGCGACGGCAGGGGAGCGGCTCGCGCTGATCGAGCACACGGCATCCGACAACCTCGCCGAGGCACGGCTCATCGTCGCCGAGCTCACGCCCGGCCACCTCCAGTCGCGCACCCTCGGTGAGGCGCTCGAGCGGCTCGGTGCGGCCGTGAGCAGCGAGACCGGGATGCGGGCCGACGTGCGGGTGGCCGGTGACCCGGTGCCGCTCGGCGGGTCGGCCGAGGTCGTCATCCTGCGCACCGCCCAGGAGGCGCTGTCCAACGTCCGCCGCCACGCGTCGGCTGCCCGGGTCGACCTCACCCTCGCCTATGACGACCCCCATGCGGTCGTGCTCACCGTGCACGACGACGGGCTCGGCTTCGAGCCGGACGGCGTGCGTGCCGGCTTCGGGCTCGACGGCGTGCAGGCCCGTGCGGCCGAGGTCGGCGGGGCGGTCGAGGTGCTCAGCGGGCCGGGCGCCGGCACCACGCTGCGCCTGGTGGTGCCGCGGTGATCCGGCTGCTCGTCGTCGACGACCACCCCGTCGTCCGGGCCGGCATGGTCGCCGTGCTCGGTGAGGAGGACGACTTCGAGGTGGTGGGGGAGGCGGCCAACGGTGCCGAGGCGCTCGGGCTGGTGCCGCGGCTGCGCCCCGACGTCGTGCTGATGGACCTGCGGATGCCGGTCATGGACGGTGCCGAGGCGACCGCCCGGATCACCGCCCAGCCCGACCCGCCCCAGGTGCTCGTGCTGACCACCTACGACACGGATGCCGACATCGTGCGCGCCGTGGAGGCCGGAGCCCGTGGCTACCTGCTCAAGGACGCCCCCACCGACGTGCTCGCCGACGCGATCCGGCGCGCGGCCCGGGGGGAGACGGTGCTGGCCCCACCCGTGGCGGCCCGCCTGGCCGATCGGCTGCGGGCGCCGGCACGGCCCGAGCTCACCGGGCGCGAGGTCGAGGTGCTGGCCCTCGTCGCCCGTGGGCTGTCGAACGCCGACATCGGCAAGGAGCTGTTCATCGGCGAGGCCACCGTCAAGACGCACCTGATCCGGGCGTTCGCCAAGCTGGGGGTGACCGACCGCACGGCGGCGGTGACCGCGGCCTACGCCTCGGGTGTCATCGACCTGCCACGACCCTGAGGTGGGTCAGGCGGAGCCGTCGCGGACGTCCTCGATGACCTCTTCGGCCACCTCGACCGCGCCCGCGGCGATGGCCCTGGCCTCGCGGCGGTGCTTGAGGTACTCGTAGACCATCGGGAGCACCGACATGGCGACGATGAGCAGGATCGCGGCCTCGAGGTTGTCTCGCACCACGGGGACACCGCCGAGGAAGTACCCGGCCAGGGTGATGCTGGTGACCCACAGGACGGCGCCGACGAATGACCAGGTGAAGAAGTGCCGGCGGTCCATCCGGCCGATCCCGGCCACCATGGTGATGTAGGTGCGCACGATCGGCACGAAGCGGCCGATGACCAGCGCCTTGGCGCCGTGCTTCTCGAAGAAGTCGTGCGTCTTGTCGAAGTACTCCTTACGGATCACCCGCCCGTTGCGCTCTCGCAGTGGCGTGCCCACCGCCCGCCCGATCTCGTAGCCGACGACGTTGCCTGCGAACGCTGCGACGATCAGGGCCGGGATGGCGACGACGAGCGGGATGTCGAGCTCGCCGCCGGCGATGAAGATGCCGATCGCGAACAGCAGGGAGTCGCCGGGCAGGATCGGGAAGAACAGGCCGCACTCGACGAAGACGATGACCAGCGAGATCCAGAAGAAGGCGGTCCCGTAGGTGTCGAGGAGGTACTGGGGGTCCATCCAGTCGGGCCCGAGTGCGTGCATCACGGGGACAAGGGTACGGGGGCCGGGCCGTCATCCCCGCCCCGTCACCTGTCCACCCGCTGTGCGACGGTGTGGATGCCGGGTGGCCGCGGCCGCGGTGGGTCGGGTTCAGGACCTGCCGGGCACCAGGACGCAGAGCTCGTTCCCGCCCGGGTCGGCCAGGACCACCGAGCCGTCGTGACCTGCGCCGACGCGGGTCGCGCCGAGCGACAGCAGGCGCTCGACCTCGGTGTGGCGGTCGGTGTCGCCCGGGGGGGCCAGGTCGTAGTGCCACCGGTTCCTCCCGGTCTTCGGCCGCGCGGGTGGGCCGCCCCAGCTGATGATGGGCCCACCGGCGGCCGAGCGGATGGCGGTCTCCTCGTCCTGGTCCCAGACCAGCGGCCAGCCCAGCGCCTCGCCCCAGAAGTACCCGACCTGCTGAGACCCGTCGCTCGACAGCGCGCCGATGAAGCCGCAGTCCGCCAGGAAGTCGTTGCCCGCCGGGATCACGCAGAACTCGTTGCCCTCGGGGTCGGCGAGCACGACGTGGCCCTCCTCCGGCAGCTGCCCGACATCGATGTGCCGCGCGCCGAGGGTCAGGGCCCGCTCCACCGTCGACTGCTGCGCCTCGAGGTTGCTGGTCAGGTCGAAGTGGATCCAGTTCGGCTCGGTCTTCGGCTCGTCGGTCGGCAGGAACCGGATCCGGAACCTGGTGTCGTCGTTCGGGAGCAGGGAGGTGCCGTCGTCGGCGACCTCCCAGCCCAGGAGGCCGCTCCAGAACCGCGCGAGCGCGGTCGGGTCGTTCGCGTCGATGCACAGGGCGACGAGATCGGACGTCACGGTCGCGGTCCTCCCGTTGGTGGTTGCACCCCGACGCGTCCGGCGGACGACTCCGCACCCTCGCGGGGTTGCCACGCTAGGCGCTGGCCCCGTCGTCGCGCCACACGTTTGCGGTCAAGGTGGGTCGGCGCAGTCAGGAGCACTTCGCCGGCTCAGGGGTTCTCGTCGAGTCAGGGCCGTACACGGACCTGACTTCGCGACGTGCTCCTGACTTCGCGAGGAGGGCGGCGGCGCCCGGCCCTCGGGCCCGCTTCGGGACCCTTCCGTGCCGCGGCGTCTACATTGAGCGACGGAACGGGGCGCCCCCGCCCGTCCACGGCCTCAACGAAGGATCCAGCATGAGCGCCCGCCCCGACGAGCTCTCCGGCGGCCAGCAGCAGCGGGTCGCCATCGCCCGGGCGCTCGGCGACCCCCGCGAGGAGCGCACCCGCCAGCTCCTCTCCCGCATCCACGCGTGAGCGGCGACGACACCCCCGAGGTCGGGGTCGGCCCCTGGGCCGGGCCGTGGCCGGAGGGCGACCACTGGGACCCCGAGCTGCTCCGCGACGGCGACCGGCGCAACGTCACCGACCGCTACCGCTACTGGCGCATGGATGCCGTCGTCGCCGATCTCGACAGCCGGCGCCACCCGTTCCACGTCGCCATCGAGAACTGGGGTCACGACTTCAACATCGGCTCGGTCGTGCGAACCGCGAACGCGTTCAACGCCGCCGCCTTCCACATCGTGGGGAAGCGCCGCTGGAACCGCCGGGGCGCGATGGTCACCGACCGGTACCAGCACGAGCACCACCACCCGACCGTCGACGACCTCGTCTCCTGGGCCGCGGGGGCTGGGAGCCGAGGAGACGGCATCCCGCTCGTCGGCATCGACAACCTGCCGGGCTCGGTGTCGCTCGAGACCTACGACCTGCCGCGCGAGTGCGTGCTCGTGCTCGGCCAGGAGGGGCCGGGGCTCACCCCGGAGATGCTGGCGGCGTGCGACGTCGTGCTGCACATCGAGCAGTTCGGCTCGACCCGCTCGATCAACGCCGGGGCGGCCGGCGCCATCGCGATGCACGCCTGGGTCCGCCGGCACGTGTTCGGGCAGAAAGTTCGGTAGACCTGTCGAATCCCGGTCGCCCCGTGCGTCACCGTGGTGAGGTCGCACCCGCGCGGCCCGTGACGGAAAGGACCGACCATGACGACCTACGTCATCCTCCTGCCCGGCGACGAGGGCACCTGGGAGGCCGCGACCCCCGAGCAGCGGGCCGCCACGTACGCCGAGCACGACCGCTTCTCGCGCACCCTGGAGGAGCGCGGCCACCGCATCGTCGGCGGCGCCGAGCTGGCGCACTCCCGCGAAGCCCGGGTGGTCCGCGGCGGAGACGACGGGCCGGTGGTGAGCGACGGGCCCTACGCCGAGACCGTCGAACAGCTCACCGGCTTCTACCTCGTGGAGTCCGGCGACCTCGACGACCTCGCGCAGGTCTGCGGCATCATCGCCACGGCGGGGGACGCGGTCGAGATCCGGGCCTGTCTGGCCAGCCCCGACCAGCCGAGCGAAGGAGCCTGACGTGACCGAGTACGTCGTCCTCGTCACCGGGGACCCCGACCGCTGGTGGACCGAGATGGATGCCGAGCAGCGTGCGGCCGGGTACGCCGAGCACGCCCGCTTCGACGAGGAGCTCGCGAACCGCGGGCACCGGGTGACCGGCGGCGCGGAGCTGCACGGCATGGCCGACGCCAGGCGGATCCCGCCCGGGGGTGGCCCCGTCTCCGACGGCCCCTTCGTCGAGGTCACCGAGCAGGTCGGCGGCTTCTACCAGGTGGAGACCGACGACCTCGACGACCTCCTCGAGTGCTGCGGCATCCTCGCGGCCCTCGGCGACGGCATCGAGGTGCGCCGGGTGGTCACGCCGCAGGAGCGTTCCGCATGAGCCGCCACCTGGTGCTGCTGCCCGCCCCCGAGGCCGAGTGGGCGCTGCTCCCGACCGAGGAGCACGAGAAGGGCATGCGGTCCCACGAGCAGTTCAACCGCGACCTCGAGGCCGGCGGCCACCGGGTCCTCGCGGCCGGCCCGCTCACCCCGTCGGCGCAGGCCGTGGCCATGCGGCCCGACGGCTCGGGCGGCGTGCTCGTCACCGACGGACCGTTCACCGAGTCGGTGGAGCAGGTGGTGGGCTTCTACCTCGTCGAGACCGACGACCGTGCCGACCTGGTGCGCATCTGCGGCGATTTCGCGAGCCGCGGGGAGCTGATCGAGCTGCGTGACCTGGTGGGCGACGACGAGCACGACCACGGCGGAGGGACACCGTGAAGCGCTACGTCGTCCTCATCGCCTACCGCCCGTGGGACTGGTCGTCGGCGACGCCGGAGGTGCGCCAGTCGTACGTCGACGCCCACGACGCCTTCCAGCACTACGTCGACGAGCACGGGGCACACCTGGGCAGCGCGGCCCTGGGTGACGCCGAAACGGCGACGACGGTGCGGGCGGCCGCCGACGGCTCCCGCACCGTCACCGACGGCCCGTTCGCCGAGCTCGCCGAGCAGGTCGGCGGCTACTACGACGTCGAGCTGCCCGACCTCGACGCGGCGATCGCGGCGGCCTCGCTGTTGCCGCCCGCGTACACGGTCGAGATCCGTCCGGTGATCAGGATCGAGGGGTACGACCCGCAGTGACACCGGACGAGGTCCTCGCGGTGACCGTTCGCGAGGAGTGGGGCCGCCTCGTCGCCCTCCTCCTCGCGCAGTTCCGCCGACTCGACCTCGTCGAGGACGCCCTCGCCGACGCCGTGGAGGCCGGCGCGCGCACCTGGCCGCGCGACGGCATCCCGGAGCGGCCCGCCGCGTGGCTGAGGACCGCCGCCCGGCGCCGGGTGCTCGACCGGCTGCGGGCCGAGGCGATGGCGGCGCGCAAGGTGCCCCTGCTCGTCGTCGACGCCGAGGTCGACCGCCACGTCGGGCTCGGTCCGGGCCGACCCCGGTGACCTGGTGGAGGACGACGTGCTGCGACTGGTGCTGATGTGCTGCCACCCCGCCCTCGCGCCCGAGGTGGCCAGCGCCCTCGCGCTACGCCTGGTGGTCGGCGTGAGCACCGCCGACATCGCCCGCCTCTTCCTCGTGCCCGAGCCGACCATGGCCGCACGCCTGACCCGCGGCAAGCGCAAGATCGTGACGGCGGGCGTCCCGTTCGCGGTGCCCGACGCGTCGGCACTGCCCGCTCGCCTCGACACGGTGGCCCAGACGGCCTACCTCGCGTTCACCGCCGGCTACGCCCCCGGCAGCGGGCCCGACCTGCTGCGCGCCGACCTGTCCGGCGAGGCCGTGCGGCTCGTGCGCGTCACCCTCGCGCACGGCCCGCACGAGCCGGTGCTGCAGGCGCTGCTCGCCCTGCTGCTGCTCCAGCACTCGCGGCGCGACGCCCGCACCGACGCCGCGGGTCGCCTCGTGCTGCTGCCCGACCAGGACCGCTCGCGCTGGCACCGCGACGAGGTCGCCGAGGCGGTCGAGCTCCTTCACCGGATGCCGCCGCACCCCACCTCGGCGCTCGCCGAGAGCTTCCGGCTGCAGGCGCTCGTGGCGGCCGAGCACGCGACGGCGGCGACGGCATCCGACACCCGGTGGGACCGCGTCTGCGAGCACTACGCGGCCCTGGTCACCCTCAACCCGTCACCGGCCGTGCGGCTGGCCGCGGCCGTCGCGCTGGCCGAGCGGGACGGCCCGGCCGCCGGCCTGGCGGCGCTGGACGACCTCGACGACGCCCTGCCGCACAGCCACCGCCTGCAGGCGGTGCGCGGCGAGCTGCTCGGCCGGGCCGGTGAGAACGCGGCGGCCGTCGAGGCCCTCGACCTCGCGATCGCCCTCTGCCGCAACGACGTCGAGCGCGAGCACCTCAGCCGGCGTCGGCAGGAGCTCGACGACGGGCGGTGACCGGAAGGCGGAGCAGCGCGACGGCGCCGACCACCAGCAGCGGCCACCACCACTGCACCCCGTCCGCCGCGACGATGCCCTTCCCGGCCATGAACCCCAGACCGCCGCAGGCCAGCACGGTGACGAGCACCGGCAGCCAGGCCGGCGGCGGCGGTGAGTCGTCCCGCCGGGGTGTCTCGAACCGGCCGAGCAGCGCGACGAAGCAGAGCGTGACGGCGGCCAGACCCATCCACCACAGCGGCCGGGTCAGCCACCACGCCCTGGTCAGCGGCTCGACGGTGAGCCCGAGCCCGCCCAGCAGCAGCGAGGTGCCGATGACCGCGACCATCGCGGTGAGGTGCCACAGGTACAGCGTCATGATGCGGGTGTTGAGCAGCACGACGCCCGCCCAGGCCCGCGGCCGCTGCATCCACCGGGCGAGCCGCGGCTCGGCGGCGAGCACGACGCCGGCCTGCAGGAAGCCGAGGAAGACCAGGGTCTCGCGGGTCGGGTAGGAGTTGTTCACGGCGGCCCCGTCGAGGCCGATCATCGACACCGGGTACGGCCCGGCCCACACCAGCGCCACCAGGCCCACGGCCCCCACCCCCGCCAGCAGGAGCCGCCGCCCGGCGCCGACGAGCCGGCCGTCGAGCCACGCGTAGCCGAGCTGGTGCACCGTCGCCCACACCACCAGGTAGTTGGCGAACCCGACCCAGAGCGTGTCGGTCGCCAGGCTGACCAGGTCGACCACTCCGCCGAGCAGCACCCCGCCGAGCACCGACCACCAGCCCAGCCGCTCCCACAGCCAGAGCGTCGCCGGCGCGACGGAGCACACGACGACGTAGGCCGCGAGGAACCAGGTCGGCACGAGCGCCACCTGGGATGCCGTGCGCAGCGTCCCGCTCGGGACCCCGGCCGCGGACGCGATGGAGGTGGTGACCAGCCAGGTGAGCAGCAGCGGCACCACGGGCACGAGGAGCCGGCGCAGCCGCGAGCGCAACCACCCGGCGTACGGCACCTCGCGAGTGCGCGCCGACCGCCAGGAGAGCGCGTTGGCGTAACCGCCCACGAGGAAGAACACCGGCATCACCTGGAAGACCCAGGTGAGCGGGTGGGTCCACGAGGCGAGCTCGAGCAGGTGCCCGGGCACGAACGCGCCGTCACGCACCACCACGGCGGCGATCAGCCAGTGGCCCAGCACGACGACGCAGATCGCGCTCGCCCGCAACAGGTCGACGACGCGGTTGCGGGTCGTCGGGGTGGCGGCGGCCAGGGTGCGCACCGTGGTGAGATCCATGCCGCCAGCGTGGGGCGGCGTCGGGTGCCATGTCATGAGTACGCGGCTCCACCGCCCCCTCCTGCGATTGCGGTGGTGTACCCCGGAACCACCGCTCGGCGGCAGGTGCGGGCGAGCGCGCCTGCGGACAGGCAGTGGCCCACCGAAAGCAGTGGGGCCACGCTCCACCGGCGACCTCGGCCCGCCGACTGCCTGTTCGTGGGAGCGGTGCAGCCGGTGCTTCAGAAGCCAGCTGGGCCAAAGGTCAGGGAAACCGGGGTCATGACACCGATTTCGCGGAGGCTTGGTCCGGGCAGAACAGACGGTGCTCGTTGAGGGTGAACGTCGGCGGAGGCGGGTTGTCATCCACCGTCGTGGGACGTCGACGGGGGTCCCACCGCGGTCGCCCGGCGAGTTCGATGGCGCCCCGGGGGTGCGGTGCCGTGGAATGTCCCCGTGACCCCGCACGAGCTCCTCGAGCAGTTCCACACCCAGGTGCGCCTGCGCGACCGCGACGCCGCCCCCGGCTTCGTCGTCGACCGCGATGGCCCGGTGCACCGCACCTACCCGCCTGATGTCGCGGAGCACGGCGCGATGGTCGAGTGCCCCGAGGGGCTCGGCGACGACCCCGACCACTGGGTCGCCCGCCAGGTGGAGTTCTTCACCGGTCGCGGGCAGCCGGTGGAGTGGAAGACCTACGGCTACGACGAGCCGGCCGACCTGCCCGAGCGGCTGGTGCGGGCCGGGTTCGTCGCCGACGCCCCCGAGGTCGTGCTGCTCGGCCGGTGCGCCGACCTCGTGCACGACGTCGACCTGCCCGCGGGCACCCGGCTGCGCGAGATCTCGTCCGACGAGGACTGGGAGCGCGTGCGGGTGAGCGTCGACCGGGTGTGGGGCCAGGACACCTCGTGGGTCAACGACGCCCTGCGGGCCGAGCAGCGGCGGGACCCCGACCTGCTGACCGCCGCCGTCGTCGAGCACGCCGACTCCCTCGAGGTGCTGTCGTACGGCGTGCTGCGGCTGACGCCGGGCACCGACTTCTGCGGGCTGTGGGGCGGCTCGACCCTGGCGGAGTGGCGCGGGCGTGGGCTCTACCGCGCGCTCGTCACCCACCGGGCCCGGCTGGCCCTCGACCGCGGCTACCGCTACGCCCGCGTCGACACCTCACCCGACTCGCGGCCCATCCTCACGGGGCTCGGCATGCATGCCGTCGCCGACACCCGGCCGTACCTCCTCGAGCCCTCCCGCGTTGCCCCAGAGGCGGGTTCGCACACCCCCTGACCGGGCACCCCGATCGACCCATCGGATGCCGGGTCCGGGCTACCGCGGGGTAGGTGAACCTCTGCTGTGGCGACGGGGGATCCGTGGAAGGATTCGACGCGTACCGGCACTCCCTACCTCACGAGGAGAACACCGTGCCCATCGCAACGCCCGAGGTCTACGCGGACATGCTCGACCGAGCCAAGGCCGGCTCGTTCGCCTACCCCGCCATCAACATCACGTCGAGCCAGACCGTGACGGCCGCGATCCGCGGCTTCGCCGAGGCCGGGTCCGACGGCATCATCCAGGTCTCCACGGGCGGTGCCGAGTACGCGTCGGGGTCGACCATCAAGGACATGGTGACCGGCTCGCTCGCCCTCGCTGCGTACGCGCGTGAGGTGGCCAAGAACTACCCGGTGAACATCGCCCTGCACACCGACCACTGCCCGAAGGGCAAGCTCGACGGTTTCGTGCGCCCGCTCATCGCGGCGTCGGCCGAGCAGGTCAAGTCCACGGGCCTGCCGATCTTCCAGAGCCACATGTGGGACGGCTCGGCCGTGCCGCTCGACGAGAACCTGCAGATCGCCGAGGAGCTGCTCGCACAGGCCAAGGCCGCGAACATCATCCTCGAGGTCGAGATCGGTGTCGTCGGTGGCGAGGAGGACGGTGTCGCCAACGAGATCAACGAGCAGCTCTACACGACCACCGAGGACGCCCTGAAGACCGTGGCCGCGCTCGGCCTCGGCGAGAACGGCCGCTACATGGCCGCCCTCACCTTCGGCAACGTCCACGGCGTCTACAAGCCCGGCAACGTCAAGCTTCGCCCGGAGATCCTCAAGCAGTGCCAGGACGCCATCGTCGCCGCCCACGGTGACGCGGCCGGTGCCAAGCCACTCGACCTGGTCTTCCACGGTGGCTCGGGCTCGCTGCCCGAGGAGATCTCGGCGGCGGTCGACTACGGCGTCGTCAAGATGAACGTCGACACCGACACCCAGTACGCCTTCACCCGCCCGGTCGCCGACTGGATGCTGAAGCACTACTCCGGCGTGCTCAAGATCGACGGCGAGGTCGGCAACAAGAAGCAGTACGACCCGCGCGCGTGGGGCAAGGAGGCCGAGGCCGGCATGGCCGCTCGCGTCGTCGAGGCGTGCGAGAACCTGCGCTCGGCGGGCACCCACCAGGGCTGACCCACCTCGCGACCCCAGCGGTCGAGCAGAGAACACGCCGTGCGAGGCCGACCTGGCACGGCGTGTTCTCTACGCTCGGGGGACGCCCCGACCGCGCTACCGACCTGAGAGGTACCCCCGTGAGCTCCGACCTGCTCGGCATCCCGCCGACGCACCTGCCCGCCGACCCGGCCTCCGCGCCGCTGGAGAACGGGGTGCCGCCCGAGCAGGTGGCGGCCGCCCACCCCTCGTCGTCGCTCGCCTGGGCGGTGCTCGCCGAGGAGGCCCTGGCCGACCACCGGGCCGTGGAGTCGTACGCCTACGCGCGCACCGGCTACCACCGCGGGCTGGACTCGCTGCGCAAGGCGGGCTGGCGCGGCCAGGGACCCGTCCCGTGGGAGCACGAACCGAACCGCGGCTTCCTGCGCGCCCTCGCGGCCCTCGCCCGGGCCGCCAGCGCGATCGACGAGGTCGAGGAGGTGCACCGGTGCACCGAGTTCCTGCGGGCCTCGAGCGCCACGGGAGCGCGCGAGCTCGGCCTCTGAGCCGCACGGGCACACCCACTCGGCCTGGACCGAGCCCTTACACACGAGCGGCCCGGGCGCTGTGCCCCGGCCGCTCGCGGACAGCCTGGTGAGCCCACCAGAGACGGTGTGCGCTTCCCTCTCGCCAAGAAACGCCCACCCGATGGTCCCCTGCATCCTCGGCTGTGCCGCTCCATCGTGCACGTCAGCAACCGTGTGGTGCGACACTTGGGTGCCACTGGCAGGTACCGGCCACCCACGCAGGGGTAGGAGGTGGGCCATATGGATGGCCCGTCGTCGTACGACGGGGGTGTGCTCCTCGTGCTCGAGGAACAGCTCCGTCGCGAGATGGAACGCATCGAGGAGCGCCGCCGCGACCTCGCCGCGTCCCGGGACCTGCTGTCGAAGGTCACGAGCGTCGCCCTGGGGGCGACCGAGCCGCTCAGCGAGCCGATCTCGGACGCCATCGCGCCCTCGGTCGTCAACCGGCTGCTCACCGAGACCACCGGAATGCTGCGCAACTTCGTGCTGACCATCTCCGAGGGGCCGGCGCTCGACGAGAGCACGATGCGGGCCAACGAGGACCGGATCCGGCGCGGCGAGCAGCAGCGGGCGGTCTACCCCGCGAGCGCCCTGGCGTCCCCGCAGGGCCAGCGCTGGATGACGGTGTGGGGCGAGGTGGGTGAGGACCAGCGGATCCTGCCGACCACCGAGACCGAGTTCGCCGTCTTCGGCAACACCGCGGTCGTGGCGCTGGCCGCCTGGGACGACCCCGCCCGGGGCTACGCCGTGATCCGCGACCCGCTGATCGTGCGGCTGTACAGCGCCTACTTCGACCTGGCCTGGAAGCACGCCGTACCCGCCCCGGTGGTCGGCGGGCGCGAGGGCACCGGCGACCCCAAGCTCGTCGAGCTGCTCGAGCTGGGCCTGAAGGACGAGGCCATCGCGCGCTACCTCGGCGTCAGCCTGCGCACCGTGCGCCGCCGGGTGGCCCACCTCATGGCGGTCAACGGCGTCGACACCCGCTTCCAGCTCGGCTGGGCGCTCGCCCGCCGCCGTCGCTGACGGTCACCCGTCGGGCGCTCCACGGTGCGGGCGCGGACCGGGGCGCCGGCATCCCGCGATAGGGTGGGGTGTACGAGGCCCCGGCGCGTACCCGCGAGGGGCCTTCGGCGCGTCGAGGCACCTTCGCCCGGCGCACGGGCGAGAGGAGCCGCGATGCCGGCGATCGTGCTGGTCGGAGCCCAGTGGGGCGACGAGGGCAAGGGCAAGGCGACCGACCTCATGGGCGGCGACGTCGACTACGTCGTGAAGTTCAACGGGGGGAACAACGCCGGGCACACCGTCGTCATCGAGGGCGAGGACGGCACCCGCGAGAAGTACGCGCTGCACCTGCTGCCGTCCGGCATCCTCACGCCGTCGGTGACCCCGGTCATCGGCAACGGCGTGGTCGTCGACCTCGAGGTGCTCTTCGAGGAGATCGACGGGCTCGAGGCGCGCGGTGTCGACACCTCCCGGCTCGTCGTGTCGGCGAACGCCCACGTCATCGCGCCGTACAACCGCACCCTCGACAAGGTCACCGAGCGCTTCCTCGGCGCCCGCAAGATCGGCACCACCGGACGCGGCATCGGCCCGACGTACTCCGACAAGATGAACCGGGTCGGCATCCGGGTTCAGGACCTGTTCGACGAGGGCATCCTGCGGCAGAAGGTCGAGGCGGCGCTGTCGCTGAAGAACCAGGTGCTCGTCAAGATCTACAACACCCGTGCGGCAGAGGCCGATCGGGTCGTCGAGGAGCTGCTCGGGTACGCCGAGCGGCTGCGCCCGATGGTCGCCGACACCTCGCTCGTGCTCGAGCAGGCGCTCGACGCCGGGTCGAACGTGCTGCTCGAGGCAGGCCAGGCCACGCTGCTCGACGTCGACCACGGCACCTACCCGTTCGTGACGTCGTCGTCGGCGACGGCCGGTGGTGCGTGCACCGGGTCCGGCATCCCGCCGACGCGGGTGTCACGGGTCATCGCGATCCTCAAGGCGTACACGACCCGCGTCGGTGAGGGCCCGTTCCCGACCG
Organism: uncultured Actinomycetota bacterium; assembly: GCA_963751385.1. Lineage (GTDB taxonomy): Bacteria > Actinomycetota > Actinomycetes > Actinomycetales > Dermatophilaceae > Fodinibacter. The sequence goes on from CAVVUD010000004.1 coordinate 107,640, forward strand.
AGCTGTTCGACGACGACGGCGAGACGCTGCGCAAGACCGGCGTCGAGTACGGCACGACCACCGGGCGGCCGCGCCGCTGCGGCTGGATGGACACCGTCATCGGGCGCTACGCCAACCGGATCAACGGCGTCACCGACTTCGTCATCACCAAGCTCGACGTGCTCACCGGGTTCGAGAAGGTACCGGTGTGCGTGGCCTACGAGGTCGACGGCGTGCGGCACGACGAGATGCCGGTCAACCAGAGCGACTTCCACCACGCGAAGCCCGTCTACGAGCTGCTCGACGGCTGGTGGGAGGACATCTCCGGGTGCCGCGAGTTCGACGACCTGCCGGCGGCCGCCCAGGCGTACGTGCTGCGCGTCGAGGAGCTCGTCGGGGCGCGCGTCTCGGCGATCGGCGTCGGCCCCGGCCGGCACGAGATCATCCAGCGTCACCCGCTGCTCGACTGAGTTCCGAGGCCGTCGGCCCACCGCAGAAGTTCGGGTCGCACGCGGCAATCTTCGCGCGGCATCCGAACTTCTGCGTGCCGCTCCGCGTGCCGCCGGGTCAGGCGGGGCGCAGCACGTGCATCCGGTGCGCCGCCCGGGTGAGCACGACGTAGAGCACCCGCACCCCACCGGGGGACTCCTCACGAATGCCCTGCGGGTCGACGACCACCGTCGCGTCCCACTCCAGGCCCTTGGTCGACAGCGGGTCGATGACCTGCACCCGCCCGTCGCCGGCCCCGTCGAGCCCGGCCAACCGGTCGGCCCAGCGCCGCGCCGCGATGACCGCGATCGAGCCCTCGACCTCGCTGAGCAGCTGGTCGACGGCATCGGCCGCAGCCGACGCCATCGACCCCTCGACGACCAGGTCGACGGGGTCGATACCGGTCTCGCGCACCGCATCCGGGATGTCGGCGTCGGGCACGAGCGGGAGGATGACGTCGCGCGCGTAGTCGAAGATCTCGCGGGCGTTGCGGTAGTTGGTGTCCATGTGGAACCCGCGACGCTCCTGGCCGCTGAACGCCTCGGCACGCGCGCGACCGGCCTCGGCGAGGTCGGACCACGACGCCTGTGCCGCGTCGCCGACGACGGTCCAGGATGCCGCCCGCCCCCGTCGCGCGAGCATCCGCCACTGCATCGGCGAGAGGTCCTGGGCCTCGTCGACGAGCACGTGGGCGTAGCCGGAGGGCCGGTCGATGCGGCCCACCATCAGCCGCTCGCGGGCGCCGGTCGGCGTCACCTCCCACTGGGTCTGCTCGTCGGGCACCCGGCGGTCGACCCCGGCACGGACGTCGATGACGCCCCACTGCGAGAGCTCGTCGAGCTCCTCGATGTCGTAGAAGCCGACGTCCTCGCGCTCGGCCACCTGCACCGGGCCGAGCCGGGCCACGAGGTCGTCGACCAGGGCGGCGTCGGAGACCGACCAGCTGCCGAGCTCGAGGGCCTCGCGGTAGGAGTACGCCACGGCCGCGCCCTCCTCGTGGTCGAGCACCCCGCGCGAGACGGCGTAGACGTGGTCGGTGTCGGCGAGTGCGAGCAGCAGCTCACGCGGGTCGACCTGGCGCCACCACGACGCCATGAACTCGTCGACGTCCCGCGAGCCGTCGAAGGCGTCGAGGAAGACGTCGCGCTCACCCACGCGCACCGAGCGCCAGGCGGCCTCGGCCAGCGCGGCGCGGGCGGCATCGGTGCCGAGGTTGTGCTGGTGGCTGCGCAGCACCTCGGACCGCACCCGGCGCAGCGCCTGGTCGTCGAGTCGCACCGCGTGCCCGGCGATGAATCCCCGGAAGATTCCGGGGGCCCCGGCCGGGGGCCGCGAGGTGAGACGTGCGAGCAGCCGGCGGATGCGCAGCGACCCCTTGATCGCGGCGACCTCGGGGGTGTCGAGCCGGGTGGCGGTCATCCCGTCGACGAGGTCGCCCGTCGCGCGCAGCGCCACCGACTCCTCGCCCAGGCTGGGCAGCACGCGCTCGATGTACGCGGTGTACGCGGCCGACGGCCCGACGACGAGGATGCCGCCGTTCTCGAACCGCCGCCGCTCGGAGTACAGCAGGTAGGCGGCACGGTGCAGCGCCACGACGGTCTTGCCCGTGCCGGGGCCGCCGGTGATCTCGGTGACGCCGCGCGAGGGGGCCCGGATGGCCTCGTCCTGGTGGCGCTGGATGGTGGCCACGATGTCGCGCATCTGCGCGGCCGCGGCTGCGGGTGAGGGCGGCGATGAGCGCGCCGTCGCCGAGCACGACGATGTCGTCGGGCGCCTCGGGCACCATCAGGTCGTCCTCGGCCCCGACCACCGTCGCGCCCTTGCAGCGCAGCACCCGGCGGCGCACGACCCCCATCGGGTCGACCGGGGTGGCCCGGTAGAAGGCGGATGCCGCGGGGGCGCGCCAGTCGACGACGAGCGGCTCGTAGTCGTCGTCGCGCACGCCGAGCCGACCGATGTAGCGCACCTCGCGCTCGTCGGCGGTCGACTGCTCGTCGCCGAGGTCGAGCCGGCCGAAGACCAGGCCCTCGTACTGCTTGTCGATCATCGCGCGGCGCCGCGCGGCGGCGTAGACGAGGGCGTCGCGCTCGAAGAGGCCGGTCATCTCCTCGTCGCGGACGTCACCGGTGCGGCTGGTGCGGCCGCGCGCCATGCCGTCGGCCTCGACGTCGGCGGCCCGCCGGCTGGCCTTCTCGAGCTCGGCGTAGACCCGGTCGACGTGCGCCTGCTCGTGCGCGAGCTCACCGGCGACGTCGGGTGCGGCCTCGGGTAGGCCCGGGTGCGGGGCGGTCACGGGGCAGGGTCTCCTCGGGGGCGGCGGAGGTCACGGAACTGTCCAGTCTAATCCCGCGGGCAGGCCGCTTCCGGCACCGTCCGGAAACTCGGCGTCGTCGCGCAGCAGGCGTACCCAGATCGACCAATAGGTCACACGGGGTACGCCTAAGCCTGTACCTGCTGTGACCTATTGGTCGATTCGGTGCGGATGCCGGTGCGGATGCCGGGTGGCCGCCTCGGTACGGATGCCGGGTGAACCGCCCCAGCGCGGATGCCGGGACCCGCGCGCCGTGCCCGGCCCACCGCCACTAGGTTTGGCCCCGTGAAGGTACTCGTCGTCGGGTCCGGGGCCCGCGAGCACGCCATCGTCCGTTCCATCGCGCTCGACCCGTCGGTCGACGCCGTGATCGCCGCGCCGGGCAACCCCGGCATCGAGGCCGTCGCACGCTGCGAGCCACTGCCCCGCGGGGTGAGCGACGCGACGGGGGTGGTCGCGCTGGCCGTCTCGCTCGGGGTCGACCTCGTCGTCATCGGGCCGGAGGCGCCGCTCGTGGCAGGGGTGGCCGACGCGGTGCGTGCGGCCGGCATCCCGTGCTTCGGCCCGTCCGCGCAGGCGGCCCGGCTCGAGGGCAGCAAGGCGTTCGCCAAGGAGGTGATGTCCGCGGCCGAGGTGCCGACCGGCATGGCCCACGTCTGCACCACGGTCGACGAGGTCGAGGAGGCCCTCGACGCGCTCGGCGCCCCACACGTGGTCAAGGATGACGGCCTCGCCGCCGGCAAGGGGGTCGTCGTCACCGACGACCGGGCCGAGGCGCTCGAGCACGCCAGGGCCTGCCTGGCCAAGCCCGACGGCGCGGTCGTCATCGAGGAGTACCTCGCCGGCCCTGAGGTGTCGCTGTTCTGCCTCAGCGACGGCACCACCGTGGTGCCCCTGTCACCGGCCCAGGACTTCAAGCGGGTCGGCGACGGCGACACCGGCCCCAACACCGGGGGCATGGGTGCCTACAGCCCGCTCGACTGGGCGCCCGATGGACTGGTCGACGACGTCGTCGCCCGGGTCGCGCAGCCGGTCGTCGACGAGATGCACCGGCGGGGGACGCCGTTCGCCGGAGTGCTCTACGTCGGCCTGGCACTGACGCCCCGTGGCCCGCGGGTCATCGAGTTCAACGCCCGCTTCGGCGACCCCGAGACCCAGGTCGTGCTGGCCCGCCTGCTCACGCCGCTGGGTGGGGTGCTCCTGGCCGCAGCCCGCGGTCGCCTGCACGAGGCCCCGACGCTGCGCTGGTCCGACGAGCACGCCGTGACCGTGGTCGTGGCCGCCGACAACTACCCGGGCCCGCCTCGCACCGGTGACCCGGTCATCGGGCTGGAGGACCTGCCCGGTGCCCCGACGGTGTACGTGCTGCACGCCGGCACGGCCGTCGACGCCGACGGAGCCCTGGTGTCCGCCGGCGGCCGGGTGCTGTCCGTCGTCGCGACGGGAGCGACGCTCGCGGAGGCGCGCGAGCTCGTCTACGCGGCGGTCGACGGCATCGACCTGCCCGGATCGCACCACCGCACGGACATCGCGCTGCTCGCCGAGCGCGGCGAGGTCACGGTCTAGAACTCCGGAGCTGGGTGCTGAGGTGGCTGCCCCGGCAACCACCTCAGCCCCCAACTGGGCGAGTCCCGCTCAGTTGAGCTTGCGGGTGTTGTCCGGGATGCCGCCGCCAGCGCGCACGTCGGCGGCCAGGTCCGCCAGCGCGGTCAGCGCGACGCTCTGGCTCCACGGCCCGTACGAGACACGTGCGACACCCAGCCGCTGCATCGTCTCCAGCGGCAACGACCCCGGGATGCCGATGAGGTTCACCTTCTGCGGCCCGAGGGCGTCGACGAGCGCCGCGACCGTCGCCTCGTCGAGCAGGCCCGGCGCGAAGAAGGTCGAGGCGCCGGCGTCGAGGTAGGCGCGGCCGCGCTCGATCGCGTCAGCGAGCACCTCCGCCGGGTCGCGGTCGCCGCCACGCAGGAAGGCGTCGGTACGCGCGTTGAGCACGAACGGGATGCCGGCCCGCTCCCCGGCCGCGGCGGCATCCGAGACGGCGCGCACGGCATCCGGGAGTGGTTTGAGCTGGTCCTCGAGGTTGGCGCCGACGATGCCGACGTCGATGGCCCGGGCGATGGTGCCGCCGGGGTCGCCGTAGCCGGCCTCGAGGTCGGCCGTCACGGGCAGGTCGACGGCGCCGGCGATACGACCGACGGCCTCGATCATCAGGTCACGGGGGATCTGCTCGCCGTCGGGGTAGCCGTACGCCGCGGCGACCGAGTGGCTGGCGGTGGCCAGCGCCGTCGTGCCGGGGGTGTCGGCGACGACGCGGGCGCTGATGACGTCCCAGACGTTGACGAGCAGGAGCAGCTCGGGGTCGGCGTGCAGTCGCTGGAGCTCACGGGCCTTGTCGAGGGTGTTCATCCACCGAAACTACCCGCGGTGGGTGCGCAGGTGCCGCCCGGGAACCCCGTCCGAGCTCACGGTGACGCCGCGGTGGTGCGGCCGGCCGCCAGCGCGGCGAGGAGCGCGCAGGCCGCGCCGCCGGCCATGAGCAGCCCGAACGCGAGCGCCGTCCGTCTCGGCGCCCCGCAGCGCCACGACCGCACCGACGACTCCGGTCGAGAGCGCAACCCCGGTCGAGATGGCCAGCCCTTGCGCCGCGCTGACCCGGCCCTGCTCGGAGACCGGTGCCAGCGAGAGCAGCTGGGTCGACAGGGTCGGCGAGACGATGCCCATGCCGAGCGCGGCGACGGCCCAGGCGAGCAGGCCGGGCACGAGCCCCACGACGTCGAGCGACAGCAGCACCGGCCCGAGCGATCCGGCGGCGATCAGCCCGGCACCGAGCCGGGCCCGGGTCGGCGCGGAGACCTCGGCCTGCGCGCGGTTGGTGCTGTTGAGCCAGGACCCGGCGGCCCACAGGCAGCCGGTGACCGACAGTGAGATGCCGGCGACGGCGGTCGACGCGTCGTGGGTCTGCACGAGCATCAGCGGGATGAGCCCGGCCACCGCCGTGAACGCCGCCGACACCAGCAGCCGCACCGCGATGACGGTGGGCACGCCGCGGGTCAGCCGCACCAGGCCGTGGGGGAGGGCGCGCAGGGCACCGACCACCACGAGCACCGCACCACTGCCGATGACGAGCACGCCGACGAGGCGGGTGTCCGGGTCGGAGAGCAGCGGCGCGGAGAAGGTGGTCACGGCGAGGCCGGCGGCCAGTACCAGCGCGGCCGCGACGCGACGGCGCTCGGATGCCGCCGCGACGGCATCCGATGTCGTCGTACCGCCCGCGTGGGTGCGGCGCAGGGCGGGCCGCAGGAGGGCCAGCGCGACGGGAACGACGAGCAGGGGCGCGACGAAGACGGCGCGCCAGCCCCACAAGGCGTCGATGGCGCCGGCCAGGCTGGGACCGAGTAGCGAGGGGAGGATCCAGGCGGCCGCGAACGAGGCGAAGACCTTGGCGCGCAGGGCCTCGGGCAGCGCCTGGGCGACGAGCACCATCAGGGCGGTGTCAATGAGGGCCTCGGCCGCGCCGGACGCGGCGCGGCCCGCGACGAACACGGTCATGGTGGGCGCGAGCGCCGAGACGACCTGGGCCACGACGAAGGCGGCCATGCCCCACAGCAGCACGGGGCGCGGGCCGGCTCGGTCGGTCCAGCCGCCGGACCACGCCATGGCGACGGTGAAGGTGACCAGGGTGGCGCCAGTGCTCGCGCCGAAGAGCGCCCAGCCATCGAGCTCGCGCACCACGGTGGGGAGGATCGTGCTCACCGCGCGGTTCTCGAAGGCCGCCAGCGTCACGAGGGCGACGATGCCGACGACGACGGGCAGGTTCGCCCTGGCGAGGAGGCGGGCCGGCGCCTCGGGGGCGTGGCTGGGCGCGGCGGTCCCCGAGGTCGTCATGGCACCATACTGAAACCTCCAGTGCACTTGAGGTCAAACTCGTCTACCGTCGGGCCGTGGACCGACACGACCTGCTGACCATCGGTGAGGTGGCACACCGCTCGGGGGTCTCCGTCGCGACGGTGCGCTTCTACGAGGAGCGCGGCCTGGTGTCGTCGGTGCGCACGGCCGGCAACCAGCGCCGGTTCGAGCGACACGCGCTGCGCCGCATCGCGGTGGTGCGGGCCGGGCAACGGTTCGGGCTCTCCCTCGCCGACGTGGGGGAGGCGCTCGCCACCCTGCCCGTCGACCACCCCCCGACCAAGCGCGACTGGTCCCGCATGTCGCGTCGCTGGCACGACCTGCTGACCGCGCGGATCGAGGCGATGACCAAGGTGCGCGACGACCTCGCGTCGTGCATCGGCTGCGGGTGCCTGTCGTTGCGGGCCTGTCCGGTCTACAACCACGACGACGAGCTGGCCGCCCGCGGCCCGGGGGCCCAGCGGTGGCCCGAGGCCGCCCGCAGCGAGTGACTCGCCGGCGCCGTGATCCGGCACTGTGGCGCCACCCGGTGCACCGTGCGCCTGGGGTTGGATGCCGCCGAGGTGATCGACGACGGTGCTCGCGCGGTCACGACGAGGGGTGGCGTCGACGGGGGCCCGACATGGCATTGCTCGACGTGGAGATGCCGGGCGTGGACGGCATCATTGCGGCCGCGCTGGTGCGTGACGTCTTTCCCGAGACCGGGTGCTCATCGTGACCGCGTTCGGCCGACCCGGCTACCTGCACCGCGCGATGAGGTCGGGGGCGGCCGGGGTCGTAGTCAAGGACACCTGCGGCGGGTACGCGGTGCGTCAGCCGCTCCGAATGACCTGGTGATCTGCAGCGGGTTCGCGCAAGGGCTGATCCTGGCCCTGCACGCCACGGTGGTGCACCGGGTGGCCTTCTCCGACCAGTACTCCACGTCGCTCAACACCTCCCACACCCGCTCGGGCGGAGCCGCGACGTCGACCGTGATGCTCTGTTCCATCGGCCCATCCTGACGTGGAAAGCACCGGTTTCGCCCACGAGCCCGCGGACGTAGGAGCGTCTCATCGCCGCAAGCCGATCTTCCTGCGACGGCATCCTCGACGTTGCGGTGCTGAAACCCGGGCGGGTGCCCCCGCCGGGCGCCATCTTGGCTGTCGTCACTCGGCGAGGATGGCCGCCGGGACCGTGGTGAGCAGCCAGTCCACGACCTGGTCGGTGGCCCATCCGCGGTCCGCGGTGAGCTGGACCCAGACGCCGTCTCCGCAGAGGGTGAGCAGCACGTCGGTGGCGGTGTCGATGGTGAGGCCGCGGCCGAACGCGCCTCGCTGCTGCCGCGAGCTCGAGGACGCGACGGTAGCCGGCGCGTTGCAGTTCGTCGTGCTTGGTCGTGGACAGCGCGGACCTCGTCGTCGGTGGCGGCGGCGGCCCGGACCACCTCGGAGACCGGTGCCGCCCGGTCTAGCAGCGGCGCCGCGCCGCGCACGAAAGCCTCGAGGACGGCTGTCGCGGTGGGGGCGGCGGTCATGGCCGCCCACCAGGCCGACGCCTGCGGATCCTCCGGTGCGTCCGGACCGAGGACTCGGTCGTCGATGACCGCACTCACCAGGTCGGCCTTGGTGTGGAAGACGAAGTAGATCGGTCTGTGGGGCCACGCCCGCCCGGGCCGCGATGGAGGCGATCGTCGCGCCGTGGTAGCCGCGCTCGATGAACTCGGAACACGCCGCGTCCAGGATCGACCGGCGGGTGCGAAGCGGCCCGCGCGCGCCGGGGAGACGCCTTGACGTTGCTCACAGCCCGGAGAATACTCGAAGACACTAGAGCAGCACTCTAGTGTTGCTGGTCGGGTTTGGAGGGTCGCATGTTCGTCGTCGACACTGTCGTGGAGATTGAGCGGCCGGCCCCTGAGGTCTTCGACTTCGTGGCCGACATGACCAACGCCCCCCTGTGGCAGTCGGGCCTGCACCTCGTGGAGCGCATCCCGCCGGGTCCGGTGAGGGTCGGCAGTGAGCACGTCTTCGAGCGACGGTTCGCCGGCCGGACGCTGAAGTCGCGCAACCGGATCACCGAGCTGCAACCCCCGATCTCGGATTGCGTTCGAGATCCCGCAGGGCTGGATCAGCGGCAGTGCCGCCTACGAGGTGACCCCGACCGAAGGTGGCAGCCGAGTCGGTTGCCGGATGGAGTTTCGAGCCCGGGGCCTGGGTCGACTGGTGGAACCGCTGCTTGGCCGCGTGCTACGCCACGACAGCCGCCGCGACGATCAGCGGCTGAAGGCGGTGCTCGAGGGCCAGCCCGCGACGACGAACGCCCCACCCGCGGGGCCACATCGCAGTGAGTAGCGCGCGGGCCGCGGCGATCGTGACCTGGGTGTACGCCCTCGGGTTCGGACTCCCCACCGTGCCCGTCTCGATCTACTTGATGAGGAACGGTCAGCTCCCCAGCTTCTTCGGCTTGTTCGAGATGTACGGCGGCCCTTGGTCGGCCAGTGTCTCGGACAGCACCTTCGTCGTACTCCTCCTGCTGTTCGGTGCGGTGACCCTCGTGGCCGCGTGGTCCGCTTGGCTGCTCTGGCAGCGGCGGAGGATCGGTGCCGTACTCAACCTGGCCGTACTCCCGGTCGAAGCCGTCTTCTGGATCGGCTTCGCACTGCCCCTTCCGTGGGCTGACCGGCTCGCGAGGGTGGTCCTCGTCGCCCTCGCCTGGAACTCGCTCTCCAAGCCCGGACGACAGTGCCGAGCTCGCGCCTTGAATGCGATCTAGCGCGCTCACCAACCACCGCCAAGACCGTCCAACGTTCTCGCGCTCATTCGCGCAACGACGGCGCGCCGGTGGATCGTCCGGACATCGACATACGCGATCCCGGGGTGCGTCTCAGCGCCGCGACGGGCTGCGCGGCAGCACCTCTCCGGCAAGGACGCGGCCGCTCACGATGATGGCGCTGAGGACGCCGCTAGCCTGTTCTGGCATGGCGACTGTGATCATGCATGCAGTGGTTTCTGTGGATGGCTTCATCGCCGATGAGAACGATGACGTGGGGCCGCTCTTCGAGTGGTACTTCAACGGCGACATGCCCATCACTGACGAGGCGGGGGAGCATCATGGCCCGTTCCGTGTGAGCAGAAGGTCCCACGAGTACGTCAGCTCGTTCTGGGCCCGCATCGGGGCCACAATCCAGGGGCGGCACCTGTTTGACCTGACCAACGGCTGGGAGGCCCGGCCGCCCGCCGGGGAGCACCTGGTGGTGGTTTCTCACCGACCCAAGCCGAAGGGGTGGCATCCCGACGCTGACGTCCCGTTCTTCGAGGACGTCGCGGCCGCGGTGGAGGAGGCCAAGCGACGGGCCGGTGACCGCGTCGTTGCGGTCTGCGCCGGGAACGTCGGCGGCCAGGCACTCGCGCTCGGCCTCGTGGACGAAGTGGCCATGGATGTCGTACCCGTGGTGTTCGGCAAGGGCAAGAGGTTCTTCGGCCCGCTGGACGCACAGCGGGTTCTCGACGATCCGAGCGTGGTCATCCAAGGCGACAGGGTGGTCCACCTGCGATACCGGGTGCGCCGCTGACGGCGACGGGCAACATGACCCCCCGAGGTGCGATGGGGCACGCATCCCTTCATCAGGTGCGTCATAGGGCCGCCAACCGATCGCCGGCTCGATCCAAACGGGTGGACGAGTCAGGTCGCGGCATCCGTGTGACGGAAGAGGTAGATGCCTATGGTCTCGCCGCTCACTGCGGTCTGCTGCCCAGTTGCCATGAACTTGTCGCGACGGCTCTCACCCGTGACCACGACGACATGGCCCACATGCTCCAACTTCCAGCCGATGCCCTCAACGGCTGCCAATACGCCCGCGTGGCTCTGCGTCTTCACCTGGGACAGCGAAGTTGTTTCCGCCCCAGTCTGTGCTGTCCCGCTGAGCTGAACCGACTTTGAGCTGAACCTCGAAGAACCCCTGTCCTGCTCTTCACCGTTGCGGCCTGGCCGATCGGACCTGCTAGGAAGGCATCTCGCTCGCATTTCGCTCGAGCGGCCTCCTCCCGCTGCGCCTTGTCCCGCGCCCCAGCTTCCCTTCTGTTCTTGGGTCTTGCCGAATGCCTGACGAACCCTCCGTGTTCGACGCCTGGGTATCCTGGACACCCTGCCGCACGGACTACGCCCTGTCAGGTGCTCCGCGGGGTGGAGGCATACGCCGAGCCCTGACACTCGGGATCACCCACTTCCCGGACCCACACCGACGACCCTGTCGCCGCCATTTCGAGGACGAAAAGCTGGTCGGTGCGAGCGTCCCTCCCGGTGGACCGAACTGGGAACAGAGCGGAGCCAGATCCGGGCGCCTTGCGAAGCTGGCAACGGCCAGCGGCAGTCCAAGCAGGTCCCGCGCTGCATCGCGGCACCAGATCGGTCGGTGGGGTCGCTCAGGTGGCTCGACGAGCCGGACGCTGGCACCACCTCAGCCTTGTGCGGTCAGGGGGACGTCGTCACCGCCAACGAGGGCGACACCCTGGACGGCGACTGCTACAGCAAAGAATCCCGGGTCGCTGCGTTGACGCTGGACCCCACGGTCTATCCGAACGGGGGCACGCTGCAGCCCAACAGGGCGCTTGGACGCCTCGCCCGTCACGACAACCTCGCTGAAGGAGGCGAGCGGATACACCGAGCGACACGAGCTCAGTGCCCGGTCGCTCTCGGTTCCTGATGCCTCCGGCGCCCTCGTCCGGACGCCGGCGACGCTGTCGAGCGGCTCGTCGCGGATCGCAACCCAGCGCCGTTCAAACGCGACAACGACGAGACGGACACCGCCGACGGCTGCGACGTCGTAACTGTCGGCGCGCCGCGCTCGGGCACTCGTCCCCCAGGATCACGCTCAACACGTACAGCCACCTCTGGCCGAAGGCCGAGGAGCGGACCCGAGCAGCCGCCGCGGGCCTTCATGGCGGCGGCCCTTGCGGACTCTGTGCGGATCGCCGCGGGCGATTAGCTAGTTGACCTCGGGAGATGTCGCGCCTCAGCGGTAGTTCGTGAATCGCGTGAGCACAGAGTGCCAGCGTTGGTCGGGCTT
>CAVVUD010000005.1:0-190920 GCA_963751385.1 uncultured Actinomycetota bacterium
TTCCCTACGCATCTGGGCGGGCCCTTGGGGGCCACTCTCGGGCAGTCTGATTTCCCGGCTGCGTCATGGCCGCCTCGCTGGTTCACGGCCCTGGACCGCCCATGATCTGGCACGTATCTGGCACGACGCCAAGAGAAGGGCCCCTTCACGCTGCGTTTCCGCAGGTCAAGGGGCCCTTCGCACGGGTGGCAGGTGAAGGATTCGAACCTTCACCTCCCCTCGTCTCTTGCCTATGGATCGCAAGTTGACCGGGGCGGGCATCCTTGTCCGGCCCGGCTTCGGCGAGTGACAGAGTCAGAGCCCCCATGGTGGTGCGCCCTTCGCGGTGCCTCGCACCGCAAGTTCGGAGAGCTTGGCGGCGATCTCCGCATCGCGACCCCGAGCTGCGTGCTGGTACCGCAGTGCGGCTTGCGGCGTGGAGTGCCCCAGCCTGCTCATGAGCTCGGCGAGGGTGGCCCCCGTTTGCGCCGCCAGGACCGCACCGGTGTGCCGTAGGTCGTGGAAGCGCAGATCTGGCCGGCCGGCCGCATCACGAGCGGGCATGTGGAACTGCTTGTAGTACCAACCGTGGGTGAAGTGCCGGTCTGGCTGCTCAGGGCTGTGCGGGAACAGGAGCGAGTCACGGCCCCGCCGGACATGGGTTGCCAGGTGGGCGACAACCAACGGCATCAGATGCGGCGGAATTGCGACGACACGGATTCCCGCCGCGCTCTTGGGCTTTCCCACCACGTCCGCACGGCCGACGCGAACGAGGCCGCGGGCAACCGACAACCTCTGCCGGTCGACGTCGATGTCACGACGTCGCAGTTCCACAAGTTCCCCGAAGCGCAGACCGCACCACGCTCCAAGCAGCGGCATCAGCTGCAGGCGCTCGGGCATCGCCTGCACAAGGGCCGAGAGTTCCTCAAGCGAGGCCGGCTCGATCCTTCGCTCTCGCCTCGTCTGCCCAGCTCCGCGGATGGTGCACGGGTTGGCGGTGATGACCTCCTCGACGAGCGCTGTCGACAGGATTGAGCGCAGCAGCGAGTACGCGTGTGCTCGCGTCGTCTTCTTCGCTGGGTCAAGGGTGGCGTACCAGGCGCGGACGTCCGAAGAGCTGATCTGCCCGATCTGTCGCTCGCTGAACGCTGGGAGGAGTGTGCGGTCGAGGATTCCACGGTAGAGGTTTGCAGTGCTGGGCTTGAGTTCTCGGGACTTGAGCCACTGTTCCGCGTAGTCCTCAAAGGTGAGCTCTCGGCGATTGCGCTGCCCCGGTGGCAACCACGCATCGTCAGCCACGAGTCGGCGCTCGGCAGCGAGCCACTCTTCACCGTCGATCTTGGTCTCGAACGTACGGGGGGCTTGGTACCTGAGCAGGTCGGGACCCAGGTAGGAGGCTTGCCATCGCTTGGAAGGAAGGCGGCGGAGATGGCCGAAACCTCTTCGGTTCCGCACTTGATGCACCCCCTCCTGGCGCTGCTGGCGTGCAATATACGTGCGATAGCGTGCAATAAAAGTGCGATATAGACGTTACCTCGTGGCCGCCTATGTCACCCAGTGCCCTCAAGAAACTGGCTGTCTCGCAGGCGAATTCAAGTCAACTGTACAGGTGAGCGCGTTGCCGCGACTAGGCGCGGAGCGTAGTTTCGAATCCTACCGGGGGCATTCGTCTATGAGGGTCCGGTGGTGACGGCCGACCGGACCCCGAGGATGCCGGCGGCCTCGCCCCTCGATGCGGCCGATGGCCGACACCTCGGCCCAACGTCGTCGAGCTCGCCTCCGGGCTATCCACCGACACGACGGGAGACCATGGGGCTGCGCCACCCTGTAGGTGCAGGGGCGCAGCCTCCTCGGTGAGGTCAGGACTTGGTGATGTCCCGGCCGTGGACCGTGAGCGCCCAGATCACGAAGACGTCCAGCGCGATGATCGCCAGACCCCACAGCGGGTACTGGGGCAGCCAGGCGAAGTTCACCACGGCGCTGCCCACCGCGACGAGGACGCCGACGGTGCGGGCCCACACCTTGCCTTGCAGCACGAAGTAGCCCGCGACGGCAGCCAGCAGGCCGAGGACGAGGTGGATCCATCCCCACGAGGTGAGGTCGAAGGTGAAGATGTACTCCTCGCCAGCCACGTAGAACGTGTCGTTGACCAGGGCGACCAGGCCCTGGATGGCCTGGAAGGCGCCGATCATGATCAGCATGACGGCGGCGAACACGGTCAGGCCGACTGCCGTCCTGTTGGGCTCGGTCGCGGGCTGGGCGTTCATGGTGTTCTCCTCGAAATCGGGTGGGCGACGGTGGTGCCCCACGCATCCTCGCGGTGCCCGGGGAGCGGGCAACGCGTGACACGCCGGTCCAGGCAAACTCGGTCGGCCATCCGGGCTGGTCCCTCGTGGCGGTGCCGGTCGGCCCACTCCTTGGCCGCGCGGCGACCGGATCGCGGTGCTGCGCAAGGGCATCCTGCAGCAGGTGGGTTCCCCGCACGACCTGTACGACACTCCCGCGAACCTGTTCGTCGCCGGGTTCATCGGGTCGCCCCGGATGAACTTCATCCCCGGGCGGGTGAGCGAGGGCGCGATCGAGACGCCGTTCGGCCAGGTGACGACCACCGGTGACCGGCTGACGGGCGCCGTCGGGCACGACCTGGTCATCCTCGGCGTACGCCCTCAGCACTTCGAGGACGCCGCCATGGTCGATCCTTCCACCCGCGCGAAGGGGCAGACCTTCAAGGCCACGGTGGATGTGACCGAGTGGCTCGGCGACGAGCTCTACGCCTACGTTCCGTACGACGCTCCAGAGGATGTCACCAAGCAGCTCAAGGAGCTGCTAGCGTGAGCTGGACAGCGAACAGATGCGCACCCAGCTCGTCGTGTCGCTGCATGCCGACAGCAAGATCACCGGTGGCACCCCGACCGAGCTCTGGTTCGACAGCAACCAAGCGCACCTGTTCGACCCTGCCACAGGAGAGAACCTCACCCGGTACGCCAGCCGGCCGGATGGCTCCGCCACCTGACCGTTGCGCCACACCGTGGTCCGCCCAGCCAGCCGGTGGCCGGCGCGTGCCTCGCTGACGCCGAGCCGGTCGGCGGGTTACCGGTGCGCGTGATCCTCGCCGGCCTGCTGCGGGCCACGCGCAGAGACGGCATCCACGAACGACGCGGGCCGAAGTCCGCTCATCGGTGCAGTCCGCCCCACGTCCATTCACTGATGTCGGGCAGGTCGGCCAGGTGCTCGCGGATGTGGGTTTCGTGCTCCGCGAGCCGCTCGTCACACAGCGCGACCAGGTCCTGCCACCCACGCGGGCGGGCGGTCGACCGACGCAGAACCTCCTTGGCGAGGTGGAACCGGCTCATCCGGTTGAGGACGACCATGTCGAACGGGGTGGTCGTGGTGCCCTGTTCGGCGAAGCCGCGCACGTGGAAGCGGCCGGGGTTCGAGCGGCCGTGGACGAGCTGGTGCACGGCTCGTGGGTAGCCGTGGAACGCGAAGACGACGTGGCGGTCGGGGGTGAAGAGGTCGTCGAACTGGCTGTCGGTGTAGCCGTGGGGGTGGTCGGCCTCGGGCAGCAGTGCCATGAGGTCGACGACGTTGACGAAGCGGAAGCGCAGGTCGGGCACGTGCTCGTGGAGCAGCTCGGCCGCTGCCAGGGCCTCCTGGGTCGGCACGTCGCCGGCACACGCGATGACGATGTCGGGGGTCTCCCCCGCCGCTGCCGTGCTCGCCCACTCCCACATGCCGGCGCCCTGGGCGCAGTGCCGATTGGCCTCCTCGAGGGTGAGGTACTGCAGGTGCTTCTGCTTGTCGACGACGATGAGGTTGACGTGGTCGACGCTGCGCAGGCAGTGGTCGGTGATCGACAGGGTGGTGTTGGCGTCCGGGGGGAGCCAGACCCGCACGACGTCCGGTGCGAGCGGGATGAGGCTGTCGATCAGGCCTGGACCCTGGTGCGAGAAGCCGTTGTGGTCGTTGCGCCAGCAGGTCGAGGTGAGCAGGACGTTCAGCGAGGACACCGACTCCCGCCACGGCAGGCCCTGCGCGTGCTGGAGCCACTTGACGTGCTGGATGGCCATCGACGCCGACACCATGGCGAACGCCTCGTACGTGGCGAAGACACCGTGCCGGCCGGTGAGCAGGTACCCCTCCAGCCAGCCCTCGCACAGGTGCTCGCTGAGCACCTCCATCACCCGCCCGTCGGGCCCGATGCCCGTGTCGGTGTCGAGGATCGGACCCATGAAGCACCGGTCGGTCTCCTCGAAGACCGCCTGGAGCCGGTTGCTCGCGGTCTCGTCGGGGCAGAAGAGCCGGAAGCTGCCGCCACCGTCCGGGCGGGCGGTCGCGGCGTACAGGTCGCGCATGAGCCGCCCGGCCGTCACGGTGTTCTCGACCATGGCGACGCCGGGTGCGGCGACCTCGACCTCGTACCCGTCGAGCGCGGGCATCGGCAGCTCCTCGCGCAGCCGGCCGCCGTTCGCGTAGGGCGTCGCGGACATCCGTCGGTCGCCCTCGGGGGCCAGTGCCGCCAGCTCGGGGGCGAGCCGGCCGTCGGCGTCGAACAGGGTCGCAGGGCCGTAAGAGAGCAGCCACTCCTCGAGCATCCGCAGGTGCTCGGGGCTCTCTGCGAGGCCGGACAGCGGGACCTGGTGGCTGAGGTTGGTTCCCTCGATCTGGATGCCGTCGACCACGGCCGGACCGGTCCAGCCCTTCGGGGTGCGCAGGACGACTGCCGGCCACTGGTGGCGCACCGGACGGCTCGGGCCGTCGCCGCTCCTCGCCTCGGCCTGGATCGACCGGATCGAGTCCTCGGCCGACCGCAGCGCGGCCAGCAGCGCCGGGAACACCTGACGCGGGTCGTCGCCCGCGACGGTCACCGGGTCCCAGCCCTGGCTGCGCAGGTACGCCTCGACGTCCTCGTCGCTGGTGCGGCCGAGCACGGTGGGGCCGGCGATCTTGTAGCCGTTGAGGTGCAGGATCGGCAGCACCGCGCCGTCCCGGCGGGGGTTGAGGAAGGTCGGCAGCCGCCACGACGCAGCAAGGGGCCCGGTCTCGGCCTCGCCGTCGCCGACGACGCACGCCACGAGGAGCTCGGGGTGGTCGAACGCCGCGCCCGCCGCGTGGGCGAGGGCGTAGCCGAGCTCGCCGCCTTCATGGACGCTCCCCGGCGTCTGCACGCTGACGTGGCTGGGTACGCCGCCGGGCGACGAGAACTGGCGGCACAGGGTGCGGATGCCCTCGGCGTCGTCGGTGACGTGCGGGTAGACCTCGCTGTACGTGCCCTCGAGCCAGGCGGCGGCGACCAGAGCGGGGCCACCGTGGCCGGGGCCGGTCACGTAGAGCCAGTCCCCGTCACGCTCACGGATGACCCGGTTGAGCAGGGTGTAGACCATCGACAGTCCGGGGCTGGTGCCCCAGTGCCCCAGCAACCGTGGCTTCACGTGGTCGAGAACCAGCGGTTCGCGCAGGAGCACGTTGTCACGCAGGTAGATCTGGCCGATGGTGAGGTAGTTCGCCGCCGCCCACCAGCGCAGGTCGAGGTCGAGGTCGGTACGCGCATATGTCGGGTCCGCGGCGCTGTCGCTCATGGACCCAGCCAACCGCCCTCCGGCGCGCCCGGCAACCCCTGTGGCGGCGCGCAGCTGCCCAGCAGCCCGGCGATGGCCGCTCCGCGAGTCGCGGTCGGTCCCGCTGAAGGCGACTGCTCAGGCCGGTGCGGATGCCGTGCCCGGCTCGGCTGCCGCCCCCGGCGGCACGGTCTGACGTCCCAAGGACGACAAGGCCCAGCCGATGAGGACCAGCACGACACCGAGCACGGTCGCCAGCGCGGCGACGCCGAAGGCAACCACCGAGGTGAACAGGGACGCGCGCAGGAAGGATGCCTGCATGGCCGTCTGCCGTGCCGGGTCCTCACGGTCCAGCTCGGCGTAGGTCTTGCCGCCGGTGGCCTCGAGCGCGTGCTTGTTGATGACCTCCGCCTCCGCGTACGCGGTGAACGGCCCGGTCACGTCCTGTCCGGCGAACCTGGCCGCGTCCTCGGAGACGGTGATGTTCTCGGCCGCGAGCTGGTCGGAGACCACGAAGTAGGTGACCACCCCCGCGACGGCGAAGATCACCCCGACCACCATCACGATGATCCCGATCGTTCGCGAGCTACCTGATGTACGTGCCATGACGGCCCTCCCGTGGCTGCGGCTGTGACCCCCTCAGTCTGGGATGGCCGCCGGGTGACTCGGGTCACCCTCGGTGGGTGAACCGGTGCCGCGCGCACGCGGGGCGTCCGGGACAGGCTTCCTTCGGATGCCGTGCCGTCTCCTGTGGAGAGAGCAGGTCCCGGCGGAAGCCGACAGGAGCCGCCCGCACGGGGTGAGGCATGATCGCCAGGGACGATGTTTGGATGACGTCGTCCCAGTCGCCTTGGTAGGGAGGGCATCGTGACCCCATCGGCCCAGCCAGCATCCGCTGGCCCGGACACCGCTCCGGATCGCACGGACTGGCATGCCCTGTCCGTGTCGGAGGTGTTGGCGCGTTCGGACGTCGAGGCAGGGCCGGGCCTGTCCACGGCAGAGGCCCAGGCTCGGGTGCAGCGGTTCGGGCTGAACCGCTTCACCGCGGCGGAGTCGGAGTCGCGCCTGCACGCGTTCCTGCGTCAGTACGCGGACCCGATGCAGCTCGTGCTGCTCGTCGCCGGGATCGGGAGCCTGTACCCGCTCAAGGAGATCGGCACCGGCATCCTGTTGCTGCTGCTGACCGTGTTCAACGCCGTGCTGGGTCTGCGCCAGGAGGGCAAGGCAGAGGCGGCGGTGGCCGCGTTGCAGAAGATGATGATCGTCACGGCGCGGGTCAGGCGGGACGGCGCCCTCGCGGAGCTGCCGGCCGAACAGCTGGTCCCCGGGGACATCGTCGCGATCGAGGCCGGCGACATCGTCCCGGCCGACGGCCGGCTGCTGCGGGCCGCGACGCTCGAGGTGGCCGAGTCCGCCCTGACCGGGGAGAGCCTGCCGGTGTCGAAGGGCACCGCAGCGGTGGCACAGGGGGACACCCCGCTCGGCGACCGCAGCGACATGGTCTACATGAACACCAACGTGACGCGCGGCTCCGGGGAGTTCGTCGTCGTCGCCACCGGGATGGCCACGGAGGTGGGCAACATCTCGGGCATGCTCCAGGCCGAGGAGGAGACCAAGACCCCGCTGACCCGGCAGCTGGACACCCTCACCCGCCAGATCTTCCTGATCGCAGGCCTGGCACTGCTGGTCTCGGTCGTGATCAACCTGGCCCGCGGTGAGACGTTCACGGCGATCTTCCACGCCGCCGTGGCCTTCGCCATCGGTGCCCTGCCGGAGAACATGCCGGCCGTGGTGACCACGATCCTCGCCTCCGGCACACAGTCGCTGGCGAAGGTCGGCGCGATCATGAAACGACTCCAGTCGACCGAGACGCTCGGCTCCACCTCGGCCATCAACTCCGACAAGACCGGCACGCTGACGCTCAACGAGATGACGGCCGTGGAGATGGTCGTCGTCGGCCGCCGCTACACCATCGAGGGCACCGGCTACTCCAGCCAGGGCCAGATCACCCACGTCGGCGGCCAGGGAGAGATCCCGCTCGACCCCTTCCTGCTGCCGATGGTGCTGGCGTCCGACGCCGTCATGGACCAGGGAGCACTGATCGGCGACCCCACCGAGGGCGCCCTCGTCGCCCTCGCCGCCAAGGGCGGCGTCGACGCGGTGTCGACCCGCCTCGCCTACCCGCGGGTGGCCGAGCTGCCCTTCGACGCCGCCTACAAGCTGATGGCCACCTTCCACCGGATGACCGACGACTCCGGTGCCGAGGTGATCCGGTGTTTCGTCAAGGGAGCACCGGACGAGCTCCTTGCCCGCGCGGGGACGGTCCACGATGCTGACGCCGGGGCCGTACCGGCCGACGGCACGTTCAGGGACCGGTACCTCGCCGAGAACACGCGCCTGGGCGCTGAGGGACTGCGGGTGCTCGCCACCGCGCGCAAGGACCTCGACCCGACGACCTTCGACGCCGACGGTGACCTGTTGGCGGTCGTGGCGGACGGTCTCGAGCTGATGTCCCTGGTGGGGATCGTCGACCCCCCGCGGCCTTCCGCCAAGGCGTCGATCGCCACGGCGGAGGCCGCCGGCATCCGGGTCCGGATGATCACCGGAGACCACGCCGTCACGGCGGGGGCGATCGCGCGAAAGATCGGCATCCGGGGCACGGTCATGACCGGCGCGGAGTTCGCGGCGATGGACGACGACGCGGCGCTGGCGCGGATCGACGACGTGGGGGTCATCGCCCGCGTCACGCCGCAGGACAAGGTCCGTCTGGTCGAGCTGCTCAAGCGGCGGGGCCACATCGTCGCGATGACCGGTGACGGCGTGAACGACGCCCCCGCACTGAAGAGCGCGGACATCGGTATCGCGATGGGCATCACCGGTACCGAGGTGGCCAAGGACGCCGCCGTGATGGTACTGACCGACGACAACTTCTCGACGATCGTCAAGGCGGTCGAGCTGGGGCGCGGACTGTACGACAACCTCGTCAAGTACATCCGGTTCCAGATGGGCTGCCTGTTCGGCTTCATCGTCTCGTTCCTCGGTGCGGCGGTCTTCAACATCGCCGGTGGCGTCCCGTTCCTCCCCCTGCAGACCCTGTGGATCAACTTCACGACGATGCTGTTCCAAGCCGTCGGGCTCGGCTACGGGCGACCTGCCGCGGGCCTGATGGACCGGCGCCCCCGCGACCCCGAAGAGCCGATCCTGCCGCGCCCGCAGATGGCCTGGCTGGTCGTGGTCGGCCTCATCATGGGTATCGCCACCCTCGGGGTCATCACCTGGGCCGAGGGCGCGTTCGACCGCACCGTGGCCCTGACCATGGGGGTCGTGACCTTCTCCCTCGCCAGCCTGCTGTTCTCGATGTCCACCAGGGACGAGGCCCGAACGGTCTTCTCGCTCGACGTCCTGTCGGACAAGACGTTCGTCCGGTCGACGGCTCTGTCCCTCCTCGTCCTGGTCCTCACGACCGTGTTGGGGCCCCTCCAGGCGTTCCTCGGCACCGTGGCCCTCGATACCCAGCAGTGGCTCGTGTGCATCGCGGCCGCGTTGCCCGTCCTGCTCGCATCCGAGGTGCGAGTGCTGGTGCGACGCAGCAGGGCCGCGGACCCGCGACGAGCATGACGCGCCCCTGGTGATGGTTCCGAGGATGCCCTGCGCGATGTCTGTCATGGCCGCACTGCGGGCCCACGGTCCTCCACCCATGGGCCACCTCACGCACCGCCACGGGCGACCGGGCGGTCGGGAAACCGCCCTGCCGGAAGGCTGGCTGACCGGTGACCGTCTCCCGCCGTCGAGGGTGTGCATCTCGACCTCGCCCTCGTAGGTCAGCACTGACTCGAGGTTGGTCATGGGCGCGATGACGGGGAAGTCAAGGGAGATGCCGTGCCTCGAGGATGCTGCGGGCCGCGGCAGATCTCCAGGGCCTCGCGCACGTCGTTGAGCTTGCCCATGCTGACCTGCTCGGCCGCAGCGTGCCGGCATCCCTGCGCCGGCCGAGGTGGAGGGCGAGCAGCACGCCCTGGTGCGCTCCGGGCTCATGCCGACCTGCTTCGTACAGTCACCGGGCCTACATTGCAGGTATGGCAGACATCGTCCTGGGCCTCTTCGCCATCCTCGCCGGGGGCGTCATGCTGTTCGCGGGGCAGTTCGTGCTGCGAGTCGTGCTCCCGATCTGGGGCCTGTTCGCCGGGTTCGCCTTCGGGGCGGGCCTGTGGGCCGGGCTCGCGGACGAGCGCTTCCTGGGGACCGTGCTCGGCTGGGTCACGGGGCTCGTCTTCGCGTTGTTGTTCGCGGTGTTCGCCTACCTCTACTACGCGGTGGCCGTGATCCTCGCCATGAGCGCCTTCGGATTCGCGATCGGCGCCGGCCTGGTCGTCGCGGTGGGGATCGACTGGAACTGGGTCGCCGTTCTCGTGGGGCTGGTGTTCGGCGCGGTGCTCGGACTGGCGTCGGTCTTCGGGAACATGCCGATGATCGTGCTGGCGGTCCTCAGCTCCGTCGCCGGAGCGGTCAGCGTGGTCGCCGGCCTGATGCTGCTGGTGGGTTCGCTGGACTCCGCCGACTTCACGCGGAGCACGATCACCACCGCGGTCCAGGACAGCTGGTGGTGGTACCTCCTGCTGTTCGTGCTGGCCCTCGTCGGCATCGTCGCCCAGACCCGCCAGAGGGCGCAGGCGCGCCGCACCATCCGCGAGGCCTGGTACGTCGAGAGCCACTAGGTGGGGCCGCTGTCAGATCCTGGTGGCGACGACCACGAGGACCACGGCGAGGGCAGCGGTACCGCGAACCACCGGCTGCTCGTCTTCCTCGCCGGGTCCAGGGAGTACAGGCACGCACCAGGTCAGGACCCCGCTGCAGGAGGAGCACAGGACGACGCCGCAGCACGAGGGCCACACCCGCGACCCGACACGCGACGCCGGCCGGCGCTCGCCGGCCGCTCAGCGCTGGCTGGAGTCGGAGACCTCGCCGACCAGCTCCTCGATGACGTCCTCGAGGAAGACCACCCCGACGACCTCGCCGTCGTCGGCGACGACGCGGGCCAGGTGCGACCCGGTGAGCTGCATCGTCCGGAGCACCGACTCGACCTCGTCGTCGCGCCGGACGTTGGCCATTCGGCGCACCCGCTTGGCGGGCACCGGCTCGAGGCGCTCGACCTCGTCGGCGTAGAGCACGTCCTTGAGGTGCAGGTACCCGCCAAGGTCGCCGAGGTCGTCGATGACGGGGTAACGGGAGTAACCGTGCTTGGCGACGAGCCGCTCGATGTCGAGCGGTGTCGCGGCGCTGGTCACCGTGACCAGCGAGGAGACCGGAACACCGACGTCGGCGGCGTCCTTGTCGCTGAACTCCAGTGCCGCGCCCAGCCGCTCGTAGTGGTCGCGCCCGACCAGGCCCTCGTGGCGCGACTCGTCGAGGATGTGGGCGACCTCCTCGGCGGTGAACGCGGAGGCCACCTCGTCCTTGGGCTCGACGCCGAAGAGCCGGATCAGCGCCTTGGACAGCCAGTCCATCGCGTGGATGACCGGTGCCACGACACGCGAGACCTTGACGAGTGCCGGCACCAGCGCCACCGCCGAGCGCTCCGGGCGGGCGATGGAGATGTTCTTGGGGATCATCTCGCCGTAGACCACGTGCAGGAACACCACGATCGCCAGGGCCACCACGAGCGCCACGACGTCGGCGACGACCGGCGACACGCCGAACCGCTCGGCGACGGGCACCAGGGCGTGGTGCAGGGCCGCCTCGGACACCGCCCCGAGCAGCACCGAGCACACGGTGATGCCGAGCTGCGCGGTGGCGAGCAGCAGCCCGGTGCGCTGCAGCGCGTGCAGCGCCACCGCCGCCCGCTTGCTGCCCTGGTCGGCGAGCGGCTCGAGCTGGCTGCGGCGCGCCGACATCGCGGCGAACTCGGCGCCCACGAAGAAGGCGTTGGCGCCCAGCAACGCCACGGTCACCAGGACGACGGTCCACCCGCTCACGACTCGTCCTCCGCGGCGTCGGTGGGGTGGGCGACGTCGCCGGGCTCGTGGTCGCCGGCGTCTCGCTCCAGGCGCACCCGGTCGACGCGCTGGCCGTCCATGTCGACGACCTTCGCCGACCAGCCGTCTACCGCGACCGCGTCCCCCACGGCCGGCACGCGCCCGAGGGTCGCCATGACCCACCCACCCACGGTCTCGTACGCCGGCCCGTCGGGGATCGCGACACCCACCCGCGCCCGCACCTCGTCGGGTCGCCAGAGGCCCGGCACGGTCCACGCCCCGTCGCGCAGCTGCCGACCGGTGGTCTGGGAGCGGTCGTGCTCGTCGTTGACCTCGCCGACGATCTCCTCGACCAGGTCCTCGAGGGTGACCACGCCGGACGTGCCGCCGTACTCGTCGACGACCACCGCAAGCTGCAGGCCGCCCTGCCGCAGCTGGAGCAGCAGCGGGTCGAGGCGCAGCGTCTCGGGCACGAGTACGGCCTGGGTCATCAGCGCCGACACCGGGACGTCGGAGCGACGGTCGAACGGGACCGCGATCGCCTTCTTGACGTGCACGATGCCGTCGATGTCGTCCCAGTCCGCGCCGACGACCGGGAAGCGAGAGTGGCCGGTGCGCCGCGCCAGGGCGACGACGTCGGCGGCGGTGGCGGTGCGCTCGATCGCGGTCGCCCGCGAGCGCGGGGTCATCACGTCGGCGGCGGTCTGGTCCGCGAACCCCAGGGATGCCGTGACGAGCCGTGCGGTGCCGCGGCCGAGCGTGCCCGCCTCGGCGGAGGTGCGCACCAGCGAGGCGAGCTCCGCCGGGCTGCGTGCGGCGGAGAGCTCTTCCTGCGGCTCGATGCCCAGGGCGAGCAGGGTGCGGTTCGCGACCCCGTTGAGGAGCAGGATCATCGGCTTCATCGCGATGCCGAACCACCGCACGGGCGCGGCCGCGACCTTCGCGGTGGCCAGGGGCAGCGAGACGGCCAGCGTCTTCGGCACCATCTCGCCGACGATCATCGAGAACACGGTGGCGATGAGCATCGCGAGCACCGAGGCGGTCGAGGAGGCGGCCGACACCGACAGCCCCAGCGACTGCAGCGGCCCCAGCAGCAGGGCACCGATCGACGGGCTCGCGATGAAGCCGAGCACGAGGGTGGTCAGCGTGATGCCGAGCTGGCACGCCGAGAGCTGCGTCGACAGCTTGCGGTGCGAGGTGAGCACCGACCGGGCACCGGGCTCACCGGCGTCGACCGCCCGCAGCACGGCCGGACGGTCGAGCGCGACGAGCGAGAACTCGGCCGCGACGAACAGGGCTGTGCCCACCGTGAGGACGACGCCGAGGAGGAGCAGCAGCCAGGGGGTCATGATCGGACCATCGTATGGGGAGCGCGCGCCGTTCCCGCCGGTCCGTGTTCCCCCTCGCGGCGGAGCCCGGTCCACCGGGGGGTTGACCCTGACGCCACGTGGGCCTGCGAGGATCGGGGCATGACACCACGAGGTACCGCATGAGCACGACCACCGCGACAGGGGCAAGGATCGAGATCCGGGGGCTGACCAAGCGCTTCGGGTCCTTCGTCGCGGTCGACGACCTGACGTTCACCGTGGAGCCCGGCCGGATCACCGGCTTCCTGGGCCCCAACGGCGCCGGCAAGACCACCACCCTGCGGATGCTGTTGGGCCTGGTCCACTCGACCAGCGGCACCGCCACCATCGACGGCCAGCGCTACGTCGACCTCCCCGCACCGCAGTCCATGGTCGGGGCGGCCCTCGAGGCCACGAACTTCCACCCCGGCCGCAGCGGCCGCGACCACCTGCGGGTGCTGGCCGACGCGGGCTCGATCCCGCTCGGGCGCGTCGACGAGCTGCTCGAGCTCACCGGCATCCCGGCGGCCGCCCGCAAGCGGGCCGGCGAGTACAGCATGGGCATGCGTCAGCGCCTCGGCCTGGCCGCGGCCCTGCTCGGCGACCCCCAGGTGCTCGTGCTCGACGAGCCCTCCAACGGCCTGGACCCCGAGGGCATCCGCTGGTTGCGCGGCTTCCTGCGCCACCTCAGCCACGAGGGCAAGACGATCCTCGTGTCGAGCCACCTGCTCCAGGAGGTCGAGCAGACGGTCGACGAGGTCGTCATCATCGCCAACGGTCGCCTCGTGCGCGCCGGCGCGATGGCCGACCTGCACGGCGCACCCGGCGCCATCGTGCGCACGTCCGACCGCGAGCGGCTGGCCGGTGCGCTGCGCGTCGCCGACGTCACGAGCGCGCCCGGTGACGACGACACGCTCGTCGCCGACACCACCGACCTGCGGCTCGTCGGCGACGTCGCCCTGCGCGCCGGCCTGCCGATCTACGGCCTGGAGCCCAAGCGTGCCGACCTCGAGGCGCTGTTCTTCGAGCTCACCGAGGGCACCAACCGCAACGAGTCCAGCGGCGGCGCACCACCCGAGCAGGATGCCGTGACCGGCCAGGAAGGAGCGAACCTGTGATCCCCGCGATCCGCAGCGAGTTCCGCAAGTTCTTCACCACCCGGATGTGGTGGGGCATGGCGATCGCGATCCTCGTCGCCGGAGGCATGTTCGCGGCCCTGTTCACCTGGGTCGTCGACCAGGGCAGCACCGGCGGGCCGGGTGGCACGCCGATCGTCGGCAGCGACACCCAGGTGGCCAACACGGTCTACACGTCCGGCATCAGCGTCGGCTACCTCCTGATGCTCACCATCGGCGTCATGTCGATCGGCTCCGAGTACCGGCACAAGACGATCAGCGCCACCTTCCTCGCGACCCCTCGACGCACCCGCGCCATGCTGGCCAAGGTCACGGCGCTGATCGGCATCGGTGCGATCTACGGCCTGATCAGCCTGATCGGGTCCGTCGCGGTCGGGGCGGTGGGCCTCACCCTGATCGACCGCCCGCTCTTCCCCTCCTCCGATGTCGTGCGCTCGCTGGCGCTGAGCCTGCTCGTGCTGGGGCTGTGGGCCCTCATCGGCCTCGGCATCGGCATCCTCATCCCGAACCAGGTGGCCGCCCTGCTCATCGGCATCGGTGTCGCGTGGATCGTCGAGCCACTCGTCGGCTTCGCCATGAGCGCATGGGAGTTCGGGCGCGAGCACATCGTGCAGTTCTTCCCGTCCAGCGCCACCAACGCGGTGGTCAACGGCATCGCGCAGAGCGCGGACGAGGTGCGGCTGGAGTGGTGGGGCGGCGCCCTGGTGCTCGCGACCTACGCCGTGCTGCTCGCCGGGTTCGGTATCTGGCGCACCACGCGGGCCGACATCAGCTGACGTCGCCCCCCTCGCCGGGGCGACGGGCGGACGTCGGGAACGACGGCCGGTATGCCGGGAGCACGGCCTACCGGCCGTCGCAGCGCGCGCCACCACTCGCCCTTCCCACGGCGTGCCGTGCGAGCAGCGGGGATAGGCTTGACCGAGTACCCCTCGACACCGACCAGCCGAGAAAGAGGCGCATCCGCCGTGGCCGAGCAGTCCCCGTCCAGCGACCCCCTGACCTCCTTCGGACCCAACGAGTGGCTGGTCGACGAGCTGTACGAGCAGTACCAGAAGGACCGCAACAGCGTCGACCGCGCGTGGTGGGACTTCTTCAAGGACTACACGCCGGGTGAGGGTGCCCTGGGGCGTGACGCTGCCGCCGCCGCGAACCGGGCAACCGCCACCCGGCCCGACCGCCCGACCAACGGCGCCGCCGACCGCCGCCCCGGCCAAGGCGCCGACCCGGGCCGCCGGCCCCGCGCCCGCACCGGTCACCCGCCCGGCGGCTCCGGCCCCCGCACCTCGCACCGCGGCACCGGCCCCGGCCCGCGGCCGCTGCCCCGGCAGCGCCGGCGCCCGCCCCCACCGCCAAGGAGACGCCGAGCACGCGGCCCGAGCCCGCGGCAGCCATCACGCCGAAGCCGCGCGAGGCCGAGGCGCCCAAGGCGTCCGGCCCGCTCAGCGACGCGACGCAGACTCCCATCCGCGGGGCCAGCGCCCGCGTCGTCACGAACATGGAGTCCTCGCTCGAGGTGCCCACCGCCACCTCGGTGCGTGCGGTCCCCGCCAAGCTGCTCATCGACAACCGCATCGTCATCAACAACCACCTCGCCCGCAGCCGCGGCGGCAAGGTGAGCTTCACGCACCTCATCGGGTTCGCCCTGGTCAAGGCGCTGGGCGAGATGCCCGCGATGAACAACGGCTTCGGGCTCGACGAGTGGGGCAAGCCGGTCCTCGTCAGCCCCGGCCCACGTCAACCTCGGCCTGGCCATCGACCTCGCCAAGCCCGACGGCACCCGCCAGCTGCTGGTGCCGTCGATCAAGGCCGCCGAGACGATGGACTTCGCCCAGTTCTGGACCGCCTACGAGGAGATGGTCAAGAAGGCCCGCGGCGGCAAGCTGACCGTCGAGGACTTCCAGGGCACCTCGATCTCGCTCACCAACCCCGGCACCATCGGCACCGTGCACTCGGTGCCGCGCCTCATGCAGGGCCAGGGCGCGATCATCGGCGTCGGCGCCCTCGAGTACCCCGCCGAGTGGCACGGCGCGAGCCTCGAGACGCTCAACCGCAACGCCGTCAGCAAGATCCTCACGCTGACGAGCACCTACGACCACCGCATCATCCAGGGCGCCCAGTCCGGTGACTTCCTGCGCATCGGTCCACCCGCTCCTGCTCGGCGAGCACGGCTTCTACGACGAGATCTTCGAGAGCCTGCGCATCCCCTACGAGCCGATCCGCTGGGTGCGCGACGTCGACACCTCGCACGACGACGACATCAACAAGGTCGCCCGGGTGCAGGAGCTGATCCACGCCTACCGCGTGCGCGGCCACCTGATGGCCGACACCGACCCGCTGGAGTACGAGCAGCGCCGGCACCCGGACCTCGACGTCACCAGCCACGGCCTGACCCTGTGGGACCTGGACCGCAACTTCGCCACCGGCGGGTTCGGCGGCAAGCCGTTCCTCAAGCTGCGCAACATCCTCGGCGTCCTGCGCGACTCGTACTGCCGCACCATCGGCATCGAGTACATGCACATCCAGGACCCCGAGCAGCGCGAGTGGATCCAGGCCAAGATCGAGGTCGGCTACGCCAAGACCACCCGCGAGGAGCAGCTGCGCATCGTGCGCCAGCTCAACGCCGCCGAGGCGTTCGAGACCTTCCTGCAGACCAAGTTCGTCGGCCAGAAGCGCTTCTCGCTCGAGGGCGGCGAGTCCGTGATCGCGCTGCTCGACCGCATCCTGTCGCGCGCCGCCGAGGACGAGCTCGACGAGGTGTGCATCGGCATGCCGCACCGCGGCCGCCTCAACGTGCTCGCCAACATCGCCGGCAAGTCCTACGGCCAGATCTTCCGCGAGTTCGAGGGCAAGCAGGACCCCCGCTCGGTGCAGGGCTCCGGCGACGTGAAGTACCACCTCGGCACCGAGGGCACCTTCACCGCCGAGGGCGGCAAGGAGACCAAGGTCTACCTCGCCGCCAACCCCTCGCACCTCGAGGCGGTCGACCCGGTGCTCGAGGGCATCGTCCGCGCCAAGCAGGACCGCCTCGACCCGCCGGCGAGGACTTCACCGTGCTGCCCGTGCTCATGCACGGCGACGCGGCGTTCGCCGGCCAGGGCGTGGTGGCCGAGACGCTCAACCTCTCGCAGCTGCGCGGCTACCGCACCGGCGGCACCATCCACGTCGTCATCAACAACCAGGTCGGCTTCACGACCTCGCCGAGCAGCTCGCGCTCCTCGACCTACTCCACCGACGTCGCCAAGATGATCCAGGCGCCGATCTTCCACGTCAACGGCGACGACCCCGAGGCCTGCGTGCGCGTGGCCAGCTCGCCTACGAGTTCCGCAAGGAGTTCCACAAGGACGTCGTCATCGACATGGTCTGCTACCGCCGGCGTGGCCACAACGAGGGCGACGACCCCTCGATGACCCAGCCGCTGATGTACAACCTGATCGAGGCCAAGCGCAGCGTCCGCAAGCTCTACACCGAGTCGCTCATCGGCCGTGGCGACATCACCGTCGAGGAAGCCGAGGCCGCGCTGCGCGACTACCAGCAGCAGCTCGAGCGGGTCTTCGTCGAGACCAAGGCCGCCCTGAAGGAGGCCGAGCAGGAGCCGCCGACGCCAGCTACTCCGGCACCGACGTCGAGGGCCACACCGGCCTCGAGCCGCCGGCCGCCCAGGCCCGCAACGCCGACGCCACGGCCCACTCCTCCACCGACACCGCGATCAGCACCGAGGTGCTGCACCGGCTCGGCGAGGCGTTCGTCGACGTGCCCGACGGCTTCACGGTGCACCCCAAGCTGCGCCAGCTGCTCGAGAAGCGGGCCGCGAGCACGCGCGAAGGCGGCATCGACTGGGGCATCGGCGAGCTCATCGCGTTCGGCTCGATGCTCATCGAGGGCACCCCGGTCCGCCTGGCCGGGCCAGGACTCCCGCCGCGGCACCTTCGTGCAGCGCCACGCGGTGCTCATCGACAAGGAGAACGCCGCCGAGTGGACCCCGCTGCTCTACCTCGGTGAGGGCCAGGGCAAGTTCTGGGTCTACGACAGCCTGCTGTCCGAGTTCGCGGCCATGGGCTTCGAGTACGGCTACTCCGTCGAGCGGCCCGACGCGCTGGTGCTCTGGGAGGCGCAGTTCGGCGACTTCTTCAACGGCGCGCAGACCATCATCGACGAGTTCATCTCGAGCTCGGAGCAGAAGTGGGGCCAGCGCTCCTCGGTCGTGCTGCTGCTGCCGCACGGCTACGAGGGCCAGGGGCCCGGACCACTCCTCCGCCCGCATCGAGCGGTTCCTGCACGATGTGCGCCGAGAACAACATGACCGTCGCCTACCCCACGACGCCGGCGTCGCACTTCCACCTGCTGCGCCGCCAGGCCTACGCCGGCCGCGCCGGCCGCTGATCGTCTTCACGCCGAAGTCGATGCTGCGCCTCAAGGCCGCGAGCAGCGCCCCCGAGGACTTCACGACCGGCAGCTTCCGCCCGGTCATGCCCGACGCTCGGCAGCACCGGCGAGGTCTCCCGCGTGCTCATCGCGGCCGGCAAGGTGGTCTACGACCTGCTCGCCGAGCGCGAGAAGCGCGGCGACACCTCGACGGCCGTGCTGCGGCTCGAGCAGTACTACCCGCTCCCGGCCGCCGACCTCGCCAGGGAGCTCGCCAAGTACCCCGGTGCCGAGGTCGTCATCGTGCAGGACGAGCCGAAGAACCAGGGCGCCTGGCCGTTCCTCGCGCTCAACCTGCCCGAGGCCCTCGCCGACGCAGGGCGAGCACCGGGCGCTGCGCGTCATCTCGCGCGCCGCCTCGGCGTCCCCCGCCACCGGGCTCGACGAAGAAGCACCAGGCCGAGCAGGCCGACCTCGTCGCGCAGGCGTTCGACCGCTGACCGCGGCGTCTGCAGCACGGCGGGGCGCGGTGGTGGCAGCGCCTGCAGGTAACCTCGCAGCGTGTACTTCACGGACCGCGGCATCGAGGAGCTGCAGGCCCGCCGGGGTGACGAGGAGGTCACCTTCGACTGGCTGGCCGAGCAGCTGCGCACGTTCGTCGACCTCAACCCCGACTTCGAGGTGCCCGTGGAGCGGCTGGCCACGTGGTTGGCCCGCCTGGACGACGAGGACGAGTGAACGAGCAGATGACTGACGAGCAGCCCGACGACGGCCCCTCGCCGATCGAGTTCCGCCCGAGCCTCGACGCGCAGGTGGTGCCCGAGGGCACCCGCGACCTCGCGCTGGTCTTCCTCGGCGCCTCGCTCGTCGCCGGGCGTCGGCGACCCCAAGGGCCAGGGCTGGGTCACCCGCGTCGTCGGGCCGCACCCAGCACCCCGACCTCGAGCTCACGACCTACAACCTCGGCGTGCGCGGCGACACCTCCGCCGACGTGCTGCAGCGCTGGGCCACCGAGGTGCCGCTGCGCTGGGCCGGGCGCACCGAGCGGCGCGTGGTGCTCTCGGTCGGCACCAACGACGTGCTGCAGGGCATCACCCTGGCCCGCCACCGGCTCAACCTCGCCAACCTCCTCGACGACGCCGCGACCTCGGGCGTCGGCACCTTCGTCGTCAGCCCGCCGCCCACCGCCGACCTCGAGCTCAACGAGCGCCTCGAGGTGCTCGTCGACGCCCAGGCCGACGTCTGCGCCCGGCGCGGTGTGCCCTTCGTCGACTGCTACGGCCCGCTCCTCGGTCACGACCAGTGGCGCACCGACCTCGCGGCGAGCCGGGTCGAGCACCATCCGGGGCAGGCCGGCTACGGCCTGATCGCCTGGCTGGTGCTGCACAACGGCTGGACCGACTGGCTCCAGATCAGCTGAACCGTCGAGCGCCGAACGCGCAGCCGTCGCTCAGGTCGGCGTGCTGACGAACTCGCGCACCAGCGCGGCGAAGCGGTCGGGGTCGTCGAGGTGCGGGAAGTGCCCGGCTCCCTGGAAGAGCTCGACGCGGCAGTTCTCGATCGAGGTCGTCGCGGAGGCCGCGTGCCACGCCGGGATCATCCGGTCCTTGGTCCCCCACACGACGAGGGTCGGGATCGGGGTGGCGTCCGGCAGGTAGTCGTGGGCGTTGACGCTCTGGCCGCCCGGGTCGATGACCGCCCGGGTCGTCGCGAGGAAGGCGCGCCGGGTGTCAGCGTCGCCGAGCGAGGTGAAGCCGGTCCCAGACCTCGCGTGAGGTCCGACCCCGGCCGCAGCCCGACCGAGCCGAGCAGCCGTCCGGCAGAGGCGATCCGGTCACGCATCCACCCGGACGCGATGACCGGCAGCACGTACTCGGCCCCCGGCAGCGTCGCCGATCGCAGCAGCGGGCTGACCTCGCGGCCGAGGCCCCCGCTCGCGACGAGCACCAGCCGGTCGACTCGCTCGGGGAAGAGGTAGGAGAAGACCATCGCGATGCCGCCGCCGAGCGAGTGCCCGACGAGGGTCACCTGCTCGATGCCGAGCCGGTCGAGCAGGTCGCGCAGCGTCGCCGCGTGCGCGCCGAGCGAGTAGTCGCCGACCGGCTTGGCGGACTCGCCGTGCCCGAACAGGTCGGGCACGATCAGCCGGTGGTCCTCGTCGAGCTCGTCGACGAGGTGCGCCCACTGCTTCTGCGAACCGAGCAGGCCGTGGATGAACAGGAGCACCGGCCCCGAGCCGCTGTCGGTGTAGGAGAAGGCGTGTCCGTGCAGGGTGACCGTGTGCTCGGCAGACGTCGCGCTCACGTCGAGCTCCTCGGGTGGGCGGTGGGGTCCACTGCAGGTTACCCTCCGGTAGCCGGACGGGTCGACACGTGGTGGCTGATCCCCACACGGTACGCGCCCGGGCTAGAGCGTGAAGACGACCTTGCCCGAGACCGAGCCCTGCACCATCCGCTCGAACCCGTCACGGGCGTCCGCGAGCGGCCGCACCGAGTCGACCTGCGGCTCGATGCCGGCGTCGACGACGAAGCGGGCCAGCCGCTCGAGCTCGGTCGCGGGTGCCCATCGTCGACCCGACGACGCGCAGCTGCTTGAAGAAGATCTTGGTCAGCTCGGCCTTGGCCGGGGCGTCGCCCGAGGTCGCACCCGAGATCACGACCGTGCCGCCCGGGGCGCAGGCTGTTGACCGAGTGCGACCAGGTCGCCGCCCCCACGGTCTCCATGACGGCGTCGACCCGCTCGGGCAGCCGGGCCCCGCTCTCGAACGCCCGGTCGGCGCCGAGCGCGAGCGCCTGCTCGCCCTTGGCGGCATCCCGGCTGGTGACCCACATCCGGATGCCGGCCGCGCGTGCCGAGCTGGACCAGCGCCGTCGCCACGCCGCCGGCCGCGCCCTGCACCAGCACGGTGCCGCCGGGCTGCACGCCGGAGTTGGTGAACAGCATCCGGTAGGCCGTCAGCCACGCGGTCGGCAGGCACGCGGCGTGCTCCCACGACAGGCCCGCTCGGGCTTGGGCACGACGTTGTGCCGGGGCACGGCCACGACCTCGGCCAGCGTGCCGTCGTGCACCTCGCTGAGCAGGCTGCGGCGGGGGTCGAGCGTCTCGTCGCCGGTCCACCCGGGCGAGGCGACGACCGCGTGCACGAGCACCTCGTTGCCGTCGGCGTCGACCCCCGCACCGTCGCAGCCGAGCACCATCGGCAGCCGGTCGGCCGGCAGGCCGATGCCGCGCAGCGAGAACACGTCGTGGTGGTTCAGCGCCGCGGTGCGCAGGCGCACCGTCGGTCCAGCCCTCGGGCACCTCGGGTTCCGGGCGGTCGCCGACCTCGAGGCCGGAGAGCGGGTCGGTGTCGGACTGGCTGACGCAGGTGACGGCGAGCATCTGCCGAGCCTATCCAGTGCGGCCCGGCGCCGACGCCGGCGGCACCGGCGGGCTCAGCCCGAGCGCTCCACGAGGAACCAGGTCGAGTCGTCGAGCGGGTGGAGCGGGTCGCGGTGGTAGGTGAAGCCGTCAGTCCACGAGGCGCAGCCCCGGGGTGGAGTCGAGGCTCTCACCGGCGAAGTCGCGCTTGAAGAGCGCGTGGTCGATCCCTCGGTAGCTCACCTCCACCGGCGTCGGGTTGTAGTACTCGCACACCATGACCCACCGGCTCGAGGCCTCTGTCAGGGCACGGTAGGCGTCCGGGAGCCTCTCGGGTGCGATGTGGATGAGGACGCCCTTGGTGAACGTGAGGTCGTAGGTGCGGTCGACGACCCGGTCGGTCAGGGAGCCGACCTCGACCGTGGCGACCTCCCCAGGCGGTGACCTCGGCGGCGGCGTCGGCGTTGATCTCGACAGCCGTGCAGCTCGGCTGTCGGGCAGCAGCGGCGCGCAGGGCCTCGAGATTGTTCCCGATGTTGCAGCCGAGCTCCAGGACGGAGCTCACCGGACCCGTGCGGGCGAGCACCTTGCGGAAGAGCTCCTCGCTGGCGGCCACGAGGTCGGCGCCGCGATTGCGCAGCACGTACTCGCTCCCGAACTCCCCGGCCCAGAGGCCTTCCTGTGACGTCATCTCGTTGGCACACCATGGGCGACATCGTAGGTGGCGCAGGTCGCTCGGTGGCCGATGCTCCGCGACGCGCGGCTCAGGTCGCCCAGCACCGAGGGCGCGGCCCGGTGCAGCGCGTCGCGCCAGTGCGGCAGGGGTCGAGCCCCGCCGCGGCCCACATGTCGTGCGACAGCACGCTGTAGGACGGTCGCGGAGCGGGCAGCGGGAAGGCGTCGGTCGTGATCGGCGCAACCCGCTCGGGGTCGAGCCCCAGCTCCTCGAACACGGCCCGGGCCAGCTCGAACCACGAGCACTCCCCCGCGCCGGTCGCGTGCCAGATGCCGAACGGCGCGCCGCCGTCGACGATGCGCACGAGGCCCTCGGCGAGGTCGACGGTCCAGGTCGGCTGGCCCACCTGGTCGGCGACCACCGTCAGCCGCTCGCGCTCGCCCGCGAGGCGCTGCATGGTCGCCGGGAAGTTCTTGCCCCGGGCGCCGTAGAGCCAGGCCGTGCGCACGACCCAGCTGCGCGGGCACTCCGCCCGCACCGCCCACTCACCGGCCGCCTTGGTGCGGCCGTAGGCGGTGGCCGGCGCGACCGGCGCGTCGGCGGGGTACGGCTCGCGCCCCTCGCCGGCGACCACGTAGTCGGTGGACAGCTGCACCATCGTGGCGCCGGCGGCGTGGGCCGCCCGGGCCAGGTTGGCCGCACCGACGGCGTTGACCGCGAAGGCCCGCGCCTCGTCGGTCTCGGCGGCGTCGACCGCGGTGTAGGCGGCGCTGTTGACGACCACGTCGTGGCCCGCCACCTGCTCGACGCACTGCGCGAGGTCGAGGATGTCGAGGCCGGGCAGGTCGGCACGGGTGACCGTGTGGCCGGCGGCCTCGAGCACCGCGCAGAGGTCCTGCCCGAGCATGCCGGCGGCGCCGGCGACGAACCACCGCGCCATCAGCGGGCCACGACCTGCTGGGTGCGTGCGTACTTCGCCTCGGTGGCGTCCTTCATCGGCCGCCACCAGGCCTCGTTGTCGCGGTACCACTCGATCGTGGCCGCCAGGCCGTCACGGAAGCTGCCGTAGCGCGGCGCCCAGCCGAGCTCGGTGCGCAGCCGGCCGGCCTCGATGGCGTAGCGCAGGTCGTGCCCGGCCCGGTCGGTGACGTGGTCGTAGGCGTCGGGCTCCTGGCCCATCAGCTCGAGGATGAGCCGCACGACGTCGCGGTTGTTGACCTCGCCGTCGGCGCCGATGAGGTAGGTCTCGCCGATCGACGCCCTTGTCGATGATCGTCCAGACGGCCTCGTTGTGGTCGTCGACGTGGATCCAGTCACGCACGTTGAGCCCGGCCCCGTAGAGCTTGGGCCGGATGCCGTCGATGACGTTCGTGACCTGCCGCGGGATGAACTTCTCGACGTGCTGGCGCGGGCCGTAGTTGTTCGAGCAGTTCGAGATCGTGGCCCGCAGCCCGAACGAGCGCACCCAGGCCCGCACCAGCAGGTCGGACCCGGCCTTGGTCGAGCGAGTAGGGCGAGCTCGGGTTGTAGGGGGTGTCCTCGGTGAACTTCTTCGGGTCGTCGAGCTCGAGGTCGCCGTAGACCTCGTCGGTGGAGATGTGGTGGTAGCGCACGTCGTGCCGGCGCGCCGCCTCGAGCAGCGTGAAGGTGCCGACCAGGTTGGTGCGCACGAAGGGGCTGGGGTCGTCGAGCGAGTTGTCGTTGTGCGACTCGGCCGCGAAGTGCACCACGACGTCGGCGTCGCCGACGAGCCGGTCGACCAGCCCGGCATCCGCCACGTCCCCCTCGACGAAGGTGATCCGCTACATCGCACCGTCGAGGGATGCGGTCGAGCCCGCGTAGGTGAGCGCGTCGAGCACGGTCACCTCGGCGTCAGGACGGGTGGCGAGGGTGAGGTGGACGAAGTTGCTGCCGATGAAACCGGCCCCACCGGTGACGAGAACCTTCATGCGCGACAGGGTATCCGCCGCGGACGCGATGCACGGTCCGGTGCACGGCCCGCGCACCGTTAGGCTCGCCACCATGAAGGGCATCATCCTCGCCGGCGGCTCGGGCACGCGGCTGCACCCCATCACCCGGGGGATCTCCAAGCAGCTCATGCCGATCTACGACAAGCCGATGGTCTACTACCCGCTGTCGACGCTGATGATGGCCGGCATCCGTGAGGTGCTGGTCATCACCACGCCCCAGGACGCCGAGCAGTTCGAGCGCCTGCTGGGCGACGGCCGGCAGTGGGGCATCGAGATCACGTACGCCGTGCAGCCCAGCCCCGACGGGCTCGCCCAGGCCTTCGTGATCGGCGCCGACTTCATCGGCGACGACGCCGTGGCCCTGGTGCTCGGCGACAACATCTTCTACGGCACGGGCCTGGGCACGGCCCTGCGCGGCCTGACCGACGTGCGGGGCGGGCACATCTTCGCCCACCACGTCAGCGAGCCCACCGCGTACGGCGTCGTCGAGTTCGACGACGACAACACGGTGATCTCGATCGAGGAGAAGCCGGAGCACCCGCGTTCCGAGTACGCCGTGCCCGGCCTGTACTTCTACGACAACGACGTCGTCGAGATCGCCCGCAACCTCACGCCCAGCCCCCGCGGCGAGCTCGAGATCACCGCCGTCAACGAGGCCTACCTGCGGCGCGGCGACCTCACCGTCACCGTGCTCCCGCGCGGCACCGCCTGGTTCGACACGGGGACCTTCGAGGGCCTGATGGACGCCAGCCAGTTCGTGCACGTCGTCGAGGCGCGGCAGGGCTACAAGATCGGTTGCGTCGAGGAGATCGCCTGGCGGGCCGGCTGGCTCGACGACGACGACCTTCCGCCGGCTCGGCGACGAGCTGGTCAAGTCCGGGTACGGCGCCTACATCCACGCGTGCCTGGCGCGCGGCCGGGCCGGGCGCTGATGGAGATCGAGGCCCTGTCGATCGAGGGCGCCTTCCTCGTCACGCCACGCCAGTTCCCCGACGAGCGCGGGGTCTTCCTCGAGTCCTTCCGCGGCGACCGCCTCGCCGAGCACCTCGGCCACCGCCCCGACATCGTCCAGACCAACGTGTCGGTGTCGTCGCGCGGCACCGTGCGCGGCATCCACTTCGCCGACGTGCCGCCGGGCCAGGCCAAGTACGTCACGGTGCTGGCCGGCTCACTCGTCGACTACGTCGTCGACATCCGGGTCGGCTCGCCGACGTTCGGCCAGCTGGGAGGCGGTCACCCTCGACACCGTCGACCGTCGGGCGGTCTACCTCTCCGAGGGGCTGGGCCACGCCTTCTGCTCGCTCGAGGACGGCACCACGGCGATGTACCTGTGCACGGCCGGCTACAACCCGGCGTGCGGAGCACGGCATCCACCCGCTCGACGGCGAGGTCGGGCTCGCGCTGCCACCCGGCGTCGAGCCGCTGCTCTCCCCCAAGGACGACGCCGCGCCCTCGCTCGCGCATGCCGCGGTCTCGGGACGCCTCCCGACGTACGCCGGGTGCACCGCCTGGGCGGACACGCTGGCCCAGCGTTCGGGCTGACCCTCCCAGCTCACGATCGAGATCGCCCGGGCCGGTCCCGGTGACCCGCGCTGGGGGCGAGCGCCCGCACGGCGGCCGCCACCGCCTCGGCCACCCCCTCCTGGAACACCGAGGGCACGATGCAGTCGACCGTCGGCTCGTCGACGAGGTCCGCGATGGCGTGGGCCGCCGCGAGCTTCATGGCCTCGGTGATCTGGGTCGCCCCGGCGTCCAGCGCCCCACGGAAGATGCCGGGGAAGGCGAGCACGTTGTTGATCTGGTTCGGGAAGTCCGAGCGACCGGTGGCCACGACTGGCCGCGTGCCTGCGGGCGACGTCGGGGTGCACCTCGGGCGTGGGGTTCGCCAGCGCGAAGACCATGCTCCGGGGTGCCATCGACGCGATCTCCTCCTCCGGCACCTGCCCGCCCGAGACGCCGACGAACACGTCGGCCCCCTCGAGGGCGACGCCGAGCCGGCCGTGCAGGGCGCGCGGGTTGGTCGAGGCGGCGAGGCGGCTCTTGTGGCCGGTGAGGTCCTGGCGGTCCGGCGAGATGATGCCGCGCGAGTCGCAGACCACGACGTCGCGCACCCCGGCGCGCTGCAGCAGGCGGGTGACGGCCACACCCGCCGCCCCCGCGCCGGAGACGACGACGCGCAGGTCGGGCACCGCTCGGCCCAGCACCTTCGCGGCGTTGAGCAGCCCGGCCAGCACCACGATCGCGGTGCCGTGCTGGTCGTCGTGGAAGACCGGGATGTCGAGGCGCTCCTTGAGCTGCTCCTCGATGTCGAAGCAGCGCGGCGCCGAGATGTCCTCGAGGTTGATCCCGCCGTACGACGGCGCGATCCGCGCGATCGCCTCGACCAGCTCCTCGACGGTGCCGGTCTCCATGACGACCGGGACCGCGTCGATGTCGGCGAAGTGCTTGAAGAGAACCGCCTTGCCCTCCATGACCGGCATGGCACCCAGGGGGCCGATGTCGCCCAGGCCCAGCACGGCCGTGCCGTCACTGATCACGGCGACGGTGTTGCGCCGCGCGGTGTACCGCATCGACAGGGTGGGGTCCGCGGCGATGGCGAGGGACACCTCGGCCACGCCCGGGGTGTAGAGCAGCGCGAGGTCCTCGCGACCCTCGCAGCGACTTGGTCGCGTGTACCCCGAGCTTCCCACCCTCGTGAGCGCGGAACACCGGGCTCTCCGGGTCGAAGTAGGGGGCATGGGGCGACGCGGCCATCGGGGCAGCTCCTCGAGCGAAGGGCGGATGTGGCGGCCCTCCAGCGCGAGGCGGGGGCCGGGCAGTGCGCGAGGCCGAGGGGGGTGCTTCTCCGCCGTTCGCTGCGCGGGGGTGTCCGCGGGTGTGCATCATCGCACAGCGAGATAGTTACCGCCGTGTGACGTGCACGACGCGGCGCGGTGGCAGGATCGGCCCCGTACATCGTGCCGAGGCCCACCCGGCCTTGGTGCACCCCTGTGAAAGGACCACCATGTTCCGCACCCGTGCCCTGGCGGTGGCCGCCGTCGCCACCACTGCCCTGGCCCTGACCGCCTGCGGCTCCGACTCGCTCTCCGAGGGTGACTCGAGCTCCGCATCGGCCACCACGTCGGCCAGCGCCCCGGCAGTCGACCCCGCCCTGGTTGCCAAGCTGCCGGCCAAGATCAAGGATGCCGGCACGATCAACATCGGCACCGACGCCACCTACCAGCCCAACGAGTACCTCGACGCCGACGGCAAGACCGTCATCGGCATGGACGTCGAGCTGTTCGACGCGGTGATGAGCAAGTTCGGCATCAAGACCAACTGGGTCCCCTCGGCCTTCGACGCGATCATCCTCGGCGTGCAGAGCGGCAAGTACGACGTCGGCGTCTCCAGCTTCACCGTCAACCCCGAGCGCATGGAGCAGGCCACGATGGTCAGCTACTTCAAGGCCGGCACGCAGTGGGTCACCCAGAAGGGCAACCCCAAGGGCATCGACCCGGACGACGCGTGCGGCAAGAACGTCGCCGTGCAGAAGGGCACCGTGCAGGCCGACGAGGACCTCCCCGAGCGCCAGAAGGCGTGCACCGACGCCGGCAAGCCGGAGATCAACGTGCTCGTCGACGCCGACCAGGCCAAGGTCACCGCGAGCGTGCAGTCCGGCAAGGCCGACGCCATGCTCGTCGACCTGCCGCCGGCCATCGCCGCCGTCGACTCCACCGGTGGCACCCTCGAGCTGCTCGGCGAGCAGTACGACTCGGCCCCCTACGGCTACGTGCTCACGAAGGACGACACCGCCTTCGGTGAGGCCATCGTCGAGGCGCTCAAGCAGCTCAAGGCCGACGGCACCTACGACCAGATCCTCACCAAGTGGAAGACCGAGGGTGGCGCCATCTCCGACTTCGCCGTGAACCCGAACGTCAGCTGACGCCATGACCGCGTCGACGCAGGACCGGCCGGGCGCCATCGACGCCCGGCCGGTCCGGCACCCCGGACGTTGGGTGGCCGTGGTCATCATCGCGATCGTCGCCGCGATGATCATCAGCTCGTTCGTGACCAACGAGAAGTGGAACTTCCCGTTCGCGTTCGAGATCATGCAGCAGACCCCGGTCATCGAGGGCCTGTGGAAGGGCACCATCTTCGGCACCGTCGGCGCGATGATCCTGGGCATCGGCCTGGGCATCATCCTGGCGGTCATGCGCCTGTCGACCAACCCCGTGCTGCAGGGGCGTCGCGTTCGTCTACACGTGGTTCTTCCGCGCCATCCCCCGCTACGTCCTGCTCGTGCTGCTCGGCACCGGTATCGGCTTCCTGTACCCCGCCTTCGACATCGGGGTGCCGTTCGGCCAGCAGATCGCGAACGCCCTGGGGCTCGACACCAACCTCACGTTCTTCTCGCTCGACTACAACAGCATCTCGAGCACCATCTGGGTCGGCATCCTCGGCCTGGGCCTGTCCGAGGCCGCCTACATGGCCGAGATCGCCCGGGCCGGCATCCTGTCGGTCGACAAGGGCCAGTCCGAGGCCGCCCAGGCGCTCGGCATGCCGCCGGGCAAGACCATGCGTCGTGTGGTGCTCCCCCAGGCCATGCGTGTCATCGTGCCCCCCACCGGCAACGAGACGATCGCCATGGTCAAGGACACCTCGCTGCTCGCGGCGGTGCCCGTCATCGTCGAGCTCTTCTACCAGAGCTACCAGTTCGGGCAGCGCAGCTTCCAGATCATGCCCGGCATCGTCGCGGCCACGATCTGGTACCTCATCGTGTGCTCGATCCTGATGGTCGGTCAGTCGCGTCTCGAGCGCTACTACGGACGCGGGTTCGGCGCGCTGCCGAAGAAGACGCAGCAGAAGCTCACCGAGATCGGGGCTGACCACTGATGAGCGAGCCGACCACCACCGCGACCGCCGAGGGCACCCCCCTCGTCCACGCCGTCAACGTCACGAAAGTCGTTCCAGGGCACCGAGGTGCTCAAGGGCATCGACATGGACGTGCGACGCGGCGAGGTCGTGGTGCTGCTCGGCCCCTCGGGGTCGGGCAAGACCACGTTCCTGCGCTGCATCAACCAGCTCGAGACCATCGACGGCGGCCGGATCTGGGTCGACGGCGACCTGATGGGCTACGAGGACCGCAACGGCACGCTGCACCGGCTCACCGACAAGCGGATCGCCTCCCAGCGCCGCGGCATCGGCATGTGCTTCCAGCGCTTCAACCTCTTCCCGCACAAGACCGTGCTCGAGAACGTCATCGAGGCACCGACCCAGGTCAAGGGCGTCAAGAAGAAGGTCGCCACGGCCAAGGCGCTCGAGCTGCTCGAGCAGGTGGGCCTGGGCGACAAGCCGTCGGCCTACCCCTCGCAGCTCTCCGGCGGTCAGCAGCAGCGCGTCGCCATCGCCCGGGCGCTCGCGATGGACCCCAAGCTGATGCTCTTCGACGAGCCGACCAGCGCGCTCGACCCCGAGCTGGTCGGCGAGGTGCTCAAGGTCATGCGCGACCTCGCCAAGGGCGGCATGACGATGATCGTGGTCACCCACGAGATGGGCTTCGCGCGCGAGGTCGCCGACCGTGTCGTCTTCATGGATGCCGGCGTCGTCGTCGAGGAGGGTCCGCCCTCGCAGGTCATCACCAACCCGCAGCACAACCGCACCAAGGCGTTCCTGTCGCGGATGCGGCAGGAGGAGGCCGCCCACGCCGAGGCGGTCGTCGCCACGGTGACCGGCAACGCGGACGCGCTCGCCGCGATCGCCGCTGCCGACGCCGAGGCCGACGAGGCGGCCCGGGCCGCCATCGACGACGCGAGGGACGCCACCCAGCAGCGGTGACCGGCCGCCCGCCTCGGATGCCGTGGCCCGCGCTCGTGCGCGTCCGCGGTCGCTCGATGCTGCCGACCTACCGCGACGGCGACGTCCTGCTCGTGCTCCGCGGGGTCCGCCCGCGGGTCGGGCGGGCGGTCGTGGTGCGCCTCCCGCCCGACCCTGCAGGGCGCCCGCGGCCCCTTGCCGTGAAGCGGCTCGCCGGCCCGGATCCGGCTGAGCCGCACCGGTGGTGGATCGACTCCGACAACGCCGCCGAGGGGGTCACCTCCTTCGACATCGGGTCGCTGGCCGATGAGGACATCGTGGCGGTGGTCGTCGGGTTGGTGTGG
This sequence comes from uncultured Actinomycetota bacterium, assembly GCA_963751385.1. Taxonomy (GTDB): domain Bacteria; phylum Actinomycetota; class Actinomycetes; order Actinomycetales; family Dermatophilaceae; genus Fodinibacter. Next base: position 30,497 of record CAVVUD010000005.1, read on the forward strand.
ACGCCGCTGGGGTAGGTTTGGCAGGACCGCACGTCCCGAACCCCGAGGAGAGAGACCCATGCTGTCCCTGTTCCGCATCACCGACGTCTCGGCGCACTGCGACCTGCCGTGCGGCGTGTACGACCCCGCCCAGGCGCGCATCGAGGCGGAGTCGATCAAGGCGATCATCGCCAAGGTCGCCGACAACGACGACCCCGACTTCCGCACCCGCGCCATCCTCATCAAGGAGCAGCGCTCCGAGCTGGTCAAGCACCACCTCTGGGTGCTGTGGACCGACTACTTCAAGCCCCCGCACTTCGAGAAGTACCCCGAGCTGCACACCCTCGTCAACGAGGCCACCAAGCTCGCCGGCGCGTCCGGCACCAAGGGTGAGCTCGACGCGGCCAAGGCCGACGAGCTGCTCGCCAAGATCGACGAGATCGCCCGCATCTTCGCGGAGACCAAGAAGGCCTGACCCTCGCCCCACCCGCCGTGAGTGCGGAAGCGGTCGCAACGGCGACCCCTTCCGCACTCATCGGTCCAGGGGTCCTCAGGCCTCGGGGACCGAGACGACGTAGACCTCGCCGACGCCCTCGAGGTCGACCGCACCCTCGCCCGCCGGGAGGAAGGCCGACTCCACGTCGCCCAGGACGAGGGTGCGGGACGCCGAGGTGAGGGTCACCCTCCCGCGCAGGCAGAAGGCGATGCGGGGGCCGGGCTGGTCCGGCAGGCTGCGCCCGGGCGTCACCCGGTGCAGGCGGAACCGGTCGGAGTCGCTGTCGAAGGCCTCCAGCCCGGGCTCCACGACCCGGCCCCGGCCGGCCACGCCGTCGGCGAGGGGGTCGACGATGCGCAGCAGCTCGGGCACGTTGACCGGCTTGCTGGTCAGGCCGGCGCGCACGACGTTGTCGGAGTTCGCGAGCACCTCGATGCCGAGCCCGCGCACGTAGGAGTGCAGCACCCCGGCTGCGACGTCGATGTACTCCCCCGGCTGCAGCACCCGGTGGTGCATGAGCAGCAGCACGACGAGCCCGATGTCGTCGGGGTGCTCCTCGGCGACCTGGACGACGGCCGCGGCCGCCTCACCGAACTCGTCCCCGGACGCCTCGAGCCGCACGCAGGCGGCCACGACCTCCCTGGCGAGGTCGTCGACCTCGTCGGCCGGGGTGGCGAGCACCGCCGCGAGCATCGCGTGGGTCGGGTCGTCGGACACCTCCGCCTTCTCGACCAGCTCGATGAGCCGGGCCACCCCGAGCCGGCCGACGAGCTCACCCACCTCGGTGTGGGTGCGCATGCCCACGAACACCTCGAACGGGGCGATGGCCAGCAGCAGCTCGGGCTTGGCCCAGTCGTCGACGTAGACCGTGTCGCCGGAGGTGGCCCGCACCTCGGTGGCCTGCTCCGCACTGGGGTGGGCCTGGATCGAGATCGCGCGCCCGGGGGCCAGCACCTTGAGCAGGAACGGCAGCCGCGGGCCGAAGCGGGCCACGCACTCCTCGCCCAGCTCGGCCACGGGGTCGGCCGCGACGACCGTGGCGAGGTCGGGGCCACCCGCACGGTCGGTGCCGGCCGGGCCCTCTTCGTGGGCGCCCATCCACAGCTCCGACTCCCGCTGCGCAGCTCGGGATGTCGCGGCCCTGGAGGCTGGCGATGGAGACGTGCGATCCCCACGCATCGGTGAAGATGACGGGCGTCAGGCGATCCACGGGACCTCTCCGAGGGGCGGGGCGGGGCACCCGATGCTAACGCGCGGCCGGCTCGCGCTCCTCGACCCGGCCCACGGTCGTGTCCGAGGTGGCGACGGCCAGCGCCTCGACCACGTCGGGGTCGTACTGGTAGCCCAGGCCGAGGTGGATGCGCTCGTTGGCCGCCTGCACCTCGGCGGGGTCGTCGCTCCCGCCGGTGAGGTCGTCGAAGGCGTTGGCCACCTTGATGATCCGGCTCGCCATCGGCACCTCCTCGCCCAGCTCGCGCACCTGCCGGTAGGGGGTGGTCTGCGCCTCGACGTAGTCGGCCACGGTCTCGAGCCCCTCGGCGTGCCGGATGATGCGCGCGCCCTCGTCGGCGATGTCGCGCTGGTCGGCCGGCGCGGCGAGCACGGTGGCGCCGGCGGGGATCGGCTCGACGAGCGAGATCTGGCCCGAGGTCGTGCAGCAGCGCAGCGTACTCGACGTCGCGCAGCTCACGGTCCGAGATCCCGAGCACCCGCCCGATCCGCACACTGAGGTCGGCGACCCGCTCGGCGTGGCCCTGCGGCGTGTACCCCCCGTGCTCGGTGAGGTGCGACAGGGTGGCGATGGTCTGGCGGTAGGTCACCCGGTTCTGCACGTAGCGGCCGACTGCGACGTAGGTGATCGCGAGCGGGAACAGCGCCACCGGGAGGGAGAGCAGCCCGAGCGCGGGCGCCATCAGGGCCACCATGGGGCCCGAGACGACGACGGCGGAGGTCAGCGCGGCGACCTCACCGAACTCGTCGCGCAGCGCGGCCGGCCACGGCGAGTCGCTGCCGCTCCGAGCGGACCGCCGAGGACAGGACGAGCTCGACCGCGATGCCGATCCCCGCCACGGCCACCATCCCGATCGCGACCAGCCACGGCGAGACCATGGGGTCGACCTCGAGGCCCCACAGCGTGCGCCCGTTCGGCGCGAAGGCGCGAGCCAGCCAGGCGGCCACCGCCACACCGACCAGGCGTGCGGCCACCTTCTCGAGCCGCACGGCGCCACCACGCGTTCCACGCACGACCGCGGCGATCACCAGGCGGCATCGCGACGACGAGCACGACGAGCCCGGCTGCCACGTCGAAGGTGGGCTCTCCGTCGACCACGCCGAGGAAGACCAGCGCCAGGGCCGACGCCGACGCGAGCGGCGCCGCCTCGCGCCCGCTCGGCATCCGCAGCCGGAAGAGCTCACCCACGGTGATCGCGACGACGAACAAGAGGATGGTCACCCGGTGGAGCACCAGCTGTTGCCCGAGGGAGCCGCCGTTGGTGTAGAGCCCCGCCAGCAGGACCACGAGACCGAGCGCCAGGACGGCCCAGGCTCGCGACCGGTCCGCGCGAGGGAAGATCGTCGTCACGGTGGCGCCACGACCGTCCGGAGCGACAGGGCGTGCTCGAGCGCCCGGATCAGGTCCTCACGGCCGGCCGGCGTGCCCCGCAGCAGGGCCAGCGCCTCCTGGCGGTCGACCAGGGCGCCGTCCGGGGTGCCCACCTCGGTCAGGAGGTCGTACTCGTCGGCCAGGCCCGACGACGGCCGCCGGCACGCTGAGGTCGGCGCCGGCGCCGGCTACCGCGCCGTGGGTCACGGCGTCACGGTGGTGGCCGATCGCGTCGAGCGCCCCCGACAGGAAGCTCAGCCCGCTGAGCAGCCGAACCCCGCGCACCGGGTAGCCACCGCAGCCCGCTGCCACCGACGACCCCGGTGCTGCGCACCAGGCCCGTGGGCAGCGTGGTCAGGCCGAGGTCGTGCAGCATGCCGGCGGTACGGGCATCGGCGACGACCTGCGCGCGCAGCCCCAGGTGCTCGGCCATCGTACGCGCTCAGCTCGGCGACCCTGGCGCTGTGACCGGCCAGGTGGGGGGCCTTCGCCTCGACGGCGGCCACCAGCACCTGCAGGGCCCGCTCGTGGCCCTTGATCTCCTCCGCGTACTGACGGTAGGCCCACTGGGCGACCAGGAGTGGAGGCAGGATGAGGAAGACGCTCGCCGACCCCAGGCCCGCCGGCCCCCAGAGCACGACCATGCTGAAGGCGATGACGCCGTACCCGAGGTGGGCCGTGCCCGCCGAGCTGAGGATGCGCCCCAGCTGGGCGCGCATCGGACAGCCCCGCGGCGAGGCGAACCACGACGGCGATGAGCACCAGGTTGATCGCGAACTGCACGACGTCCGCGACGAGCAGGGGGATGCCGATGTGGCAGCACGATCTGCCAGGTACCCACCGGGTCGGTCCCCCCGGAGACACCACCGGCCGCGATGTAGGCCGCGCCCCCGACGACCCCCATGGTGGCGAACATGCCTGCGTTGAAGACCCGGGCGCGCAGCGGGGCCCGGCCCGTCTCGAAGGGCCCCATGATCATGCCGACGATCCCAGCGCCCGCCGGACCCACGAGGGCCATGGCGGCGAGCATGACGATGACGTGAACGACAGCCGGACCTTGGCCTGCAGCGACGTCCACCGAGCCCACCCACCACGCGAGCATGGCCAGCAGCATCAACACCAAGAAGGTGGCGTCGAGCGCGAGACCGTCGAGACGGATCGCCGCCGCGGTCAGACAGACCCCGACCACAGCGACGACGCCGACATAGACGCTCGTCGCGTCCGGGACGCGACGTGGGGCCCGTACCTCGGAGGCCTCAGTCGTCATCAGTCGACGAGTCAGCCGCCCCAGCTGAAGCCGAGCTGCAGGGCGGCGGAGCTGCACGGTCTCGTCCGGGGCGACGGCCTGGGCGGTGGCCGGGACGAGGAGGGCGATGGCGGCGAGAGCGGCGACGGCGGCGAGGGTACGGAACGTGCGCATGCGGATTCCTTTCAGAGGCGGTACCGGACCCGTGGACGGCTGGGATCAGGTACGCCGAGTCTCCCACGCAGCACGATGTGCGACAATCATCGCGAACCTCGTGCGTCTCACCGACCACCAGGCAGCACGGCCCCCCGACGAAAGGCACCTCGATGAGCAAGCGCGCCCGCAAGCGCCGCTCGCGCAAGGGCAACAAGGCCAACCACGGCCGCAAGCCCAACGCCTGAGCGACACGCACGAACACCCGGTAGGCCCCACGGCATACCGGGTGTTCTTCGATGTGGCGCAACCGGGCCCGACCGCGGTCCGGTCAGCCGTCGGACTCCAGGCGCACCATGGTGATCCGCTGCATGATCTGCATCCGCACCGCCATCGGGGCGGCCTCACCCGAGCAGGAGCGGCGCACGACCTGCTTGAGCGCCACGTCGAGGTCGTGCTCGGCCAGGCACGGCTGGCACTCGTTGAGGTGGGCCGCGACGCGGCGCACGTCGTCGGCGCTCATCTCACCGTCGAGGTACTCGTAGATCCGGTGCAGGACCTCGGAGCAGTCGCCGTGCCCGGCGTGGGCGTCCTGGGTCATGACTCCTCCTTGGTCCCGAAGCCACGGTCCTTGGCGTACTCGGTGAGCAGTCCGCGCAGCTGGCGCCGCCCGCGGTGCAGCCGCGACATCACGGTGCCGATGGGCGTGCCCATGATCTCGGCGATCTCCTTGTAGGCGAACCCCTCGACGTCGGCGAGGTAGACGGCCATCCGGAAGTCCTCGGGCAGCTCCTGCAGCGCCCGCTTCACCTCGGTGTCGGGCAGGTGCTCCAGGGCCGCGACCTCGGCGGACTTCAGCCCGACCGACGTGTGCGACTCGGCCCGCGCCAGCTGGTAGTCCTCGACCTCAGCGGCGTCGGACTGCAGCGGCTCACGCTGCCGCTTGCGATAGGTGTTGATGTAGGTGTTGGTGAGGATGCGGTACATCCACGCCTTGAGGTTGGTGCCGGGCTGGTACTGGTGGAAGGCGGCGTACGCCTTGGCGTAGGTCTCCTGCAGCAGGTCCTCGGCATCGGCCGGGTTGCGCGTGGTGCGCATCGCGGCGGCGTAGAGCTGGTCGAGGAGCGGGAGCGCCTCGCGCTCGAAGCGCGCCTGTCGCTCTGCGGGGGTCTCGGTCGCGAGATCTACCTCGGCGGCAGGGCTGTCGACGTCTGTCGGTGGAGTGCTCATCGCCTCCCAGCCTATCCGGGCCCGGCTGGGGACTGAGGTGTCGAGGACCAACACGAACGTCTGACCTTTCCTGGCGCGGCGCGGACAGGTCGGTCAACGCCTTCCCCCACGGTCGCATTCCCTCGACGGGCGCCCGCGGTCAGCCGGCGGGGAGCCTCCGCACCACCAGTGCCGCGACCGCCGAGGCGGAGCCGCCGATCGAGTGGGCGCCGGTGACGACGTCGACCGTGGCCCCGGCCGGCAGCACCGCTCGCACCTCGTCAGGTGTCCCGAACGGGTCGGTGCGGCCCTGCACGACGTGCACGGGGATGCCGTGCGCCGCCGGGGCGGCGAGCTCCGGGGCGCGCGAGCGGTCGGGTCGGCCCGGGGGGTGCAGCGGGAAGGACAGCGCGACGACCGCGCTCGCCCCCACGGCGGCGGCGGTGCGGCAGGCGACCCGCGCCCCGGCGCTGCGGCCGCCGACGACCAGCGGGCCCGGGCCGAGGTCGGCGACGACGGCGGCCAGCACGGGCAGCCAGGCCAGGTCGAGGGAGGCCGGGGCGGGGCCGAGCCGCTTGCCGGCCACCCGCCAGGGCTGGTCGACGAGCACCACCGCCCACCCGGCGGCCACCACCGCGTCGCGGGTGGCGAGCACGTCGAGGGTCCAACGCAGCCCACCGGCGCCGTGCCCGAGCACGAGGGCACCGAACGGGATGCCGGGGGGCCGGGTCGTCGTCGCGCGCGCCGGTCCGAGCGGGGTGTCGACGAGCCGGACGTCGTCGGGTTCGGCCGGTGCCCCCGCCCCCCGGCCGGGGCCGCTCACCCCCCGCCCCCGAGGACCTCACCGGTCGTCGGGTCGACCACGCCGACGAGGTCCTCGTCGGGGCGCCGGGTCGAGCAGGTGCGGGCCGTTGGACCGGTTGCTGCTGACCTCCCTCGACACGGGGTAGGCGGTGAAGCGGCCGGGCGCCCGCGGCTCGAGCAGCCCGAGCACGTCGGCCGCCCCGGTGGCGGGGTCGAGCCAGGTGGTCCACTCCTCCGGCTCGAGCACCAGCGGCTGGCGGTCGTGGATGAGGTCCAGGCCCGGCTCGGCCGGCCCGGTGACCACCGTGAAGGTGGCCAGCCACGCCAGCGGGTCGTCGGGGTCGCTGACCGTCGGGTCGCGCCAGAACTCGTACAGGCCGGCCATCGCGACGCTGGTGCCGTCGACCCGCGAGGTGAAGAACGGCTGCTTTCGCGGTTTGCCCTTGGCGTCGAGCGCCGTCGGTGACGCCTGCCACTCGTACCAGCCGCGGGCCGGCACCAGGCAGCGCCGCGGCCGCCAGGGCGCGGGCGAAGGCCGGCTTGTCGGCGACCGACTCCACCCGGGCGTTGATCATCCGGGCACGCGCCGCGCGGGTCCTTGGACCAGCTCGGCACCAGCCCCCAGGTCAGCAGCCGCAGCTGGCGGCGCGGCCGGCGCCTCCCGGTCGTCACGAGGGGCCCGGGCGAGCACGACGGGGGCCCGCTTGGTGGGGGCCATGTTGTGGTCGGGGCGACCGGCCGGGGGTTCCTGCGGGTTGACCAGGACGCTGCGTCCGGGCTCGTCGCTGCGGTCCTCCTCGACCTCGAACTCCAGCACCAGCTCGTCAGGGTTCGCCGTCGCGGCATACCGACCACACATGCACTCAGGCTACGCACCCGCGTGCCGACCAACTACCGTAGGCACTTCAAGTCCTGACAGCAGGAACTGACCGGGAGGACCCCCATGACCTTGGTGCGACGCGTCGCCCGCCCCCTGCTCGCCGCGATGTTCGTCGTCGGCGGGCTCGACCAGCTCAAGCACCCCGGCCGCAAGGTCGACACGGCCCGACCGCTGGTCGAGAAGGTCGGGCCGGCGATCGGACTGCCCGACGACCCCGAGCTGCTCGTGCGGGCCAACGGTGCGGCGATGGTCGGTGCCGGGTCGCTGCTGGCGCTCGGGCAGCCTCCCGCGCCTCGCCTCGACGGTGCTCGCGGCGACGCTCGGTGCCCACCACGATCGCCGGCGCACTCGTTCTGGCAGGAGCAGGACCCGCGAGGTCCGAGCCCAGCAGCGCACCCAGTTCCTCAAGAACCTCGGCCTGCTCGGTGGCCTGCTCCTCGCCGCCGTCGACACCGAGGGCAGGCCCGGGCTGGCCTACCGCGCGCACATGGTCAGCGACAGCGCCCACCGCACCGCCCGCCAGACCCGGCGCGAGGCACGGCACCTGGCCCACGCCGCCGCCCGCGAGGCCAAGCTGAAGGCGGTCCAGGCGCAGCATGCCATCGGCTGACTGGACGGCGCCCACCGCCACCGGGCCCGTCGACGCACGCGTCGTCCTACCGGGCAGCAAGTCCCTCACCAACCGCTACCTCGTGCTCGCCGCCCTGGCGAGCGACGTCTCCCTGCTGCGGGCGCCGCTGCGCTCCCGCGACACCCTGCTCATGGCCCGGGCCCTGCGCACCCTGGGCGCCGATGGTCGACGACGTCGACGACGGAGACGACGAGGCGGTGGCCACGGCGACTGGCTGGTCACCCCCCACCCGCTGGTCGCCGGCGGCGCGGTCGACTGCGGCCTCGCCGGCAACGTCATGCGCTTCGTGCCCCCGGTGGCGGGCGCTGGCCGAGGCGGCGGTGCGCTTCGACGGCGACCCGCACGCCCGGCTGCGCCCGATGGCTCCGGTGCTCGGCGCCCTGCGCACCCTCGGGGTCGAGGTCGACGACGACGGCCGCGGGGGCCTGCCGTTCACGGTGCAACGGGCGCGGGTCCGTGCGGGGTGGGGCCGTCACCCTCGACGCCTCCGCGTCCTCGCAGTTCGTGTCCGGGTTGCTGCTGTCCGGGGCGCGGTTCGACGAGGGCGTCACCGTGCACCACGAGGGCCCGGCGGTTCCGAGCCTGCCGCACATCGAGATGACGGTCGAGACGCTGCGCGACGCCGGCGTGGTCGTCGACGACGGTGACGTGCACACCTGGCGCGTCGAGCCGAGCGAGGTCAACGCGCTCGACGTGCAGGTGGAGCCTGACCTGTCCAACGCGGCGCAGTTCCTCGCCGCGGCCCTGGTCACGGGCGGTCGGGTGCACGTGCCCGGGTGGCCGCAGTACACGACGCAGGGCGGCGACTTCGTGCGCGACGTCATCGACATGATGGGCGGCGAGGTCGTGCTCGACCGCGCCGGACTGACCGTGAGCGGCGGCGACGGCATCTCCGGCATCGACGTCGACCTGCACGACGCGAGCGAGCTCACCCCGGTGGTGGCCGCCCTGTGCGCGCTGGCCGACTCCCCCAGCGTCATCCGCGGTGTCGCGCACGTCCGCGGGCACGAGACCGACCGCCTCGCGGCCCTGCGCACCGAGCTGACGCGGTCTGGGTGCCGGGGTCGAGGAGACCGCCGACGGGCTGCGGATCACGCCCCGCCCCCTGCACGGCGGCACGTTCCGCACCTATGCCGACCACCGCATGGTGATGGCCGCCGCGGTGCTGGGGCTGGTCGTGCCCGGGCTGGTCGTCGAGGACGTCGGCACCGTCGCCAAGACGATGCCCGAGTTCACGCACCCTGTGGGACCGCATGCTCACCGAGCGGGTCGCGGCGGGCGCCTGATGGCACGGGCGTCCGGCTCCTACGACGAGTCCGATGTGCGAATTCGCCCTAGCCGCAGGGGAACTCGACCACGCAGTAAGGACCGACCCGCCCACGAGGATGCCGTGCCCGGCCGGGTCACCGGGGTCGACCGCGGTCGGTACACCACGCTCGTCGGCGACGGACGGGACCGTCACGTCGTCATCGCCATGCGGGCCCGGGAGCTCGGCCGCAAGAGCATCGTCGTCGGGGACGACGTATACCTCGTCGGTGACACCACCGGCGTCGACGGAAGCCTCGCCCGCATCGTGCGGCTGGCCCCGCGCGAGACGGTGCTGCGCCGCACCGCCGACGACACCGACCCCGTCGAGCGGGTGCTCGTGGCCAACGCCGACCAGCTCGTCGTCGTCTCCGCCCTGGCCAACCCCGAGCCCCGTCCGCGGCTGATCGACCGCTGCCTGGTCGCGGCCTACGACGCCGGCATGGAGCCCCTCCTGGTGCTGACCAAGGCCGACCTCACCGACCCGGCGCCCTTCCTCGAGCAGTACGCCGCGCTGTCCGTGCCGCACCTCGTCACGGCGCGGCACGACGGCACCACCGACGGCCTCGACGCCCTGCGGGCGGCGCTCTCCGGGCGGGTCAGCGTGCTGGTGGGCCACTCCGGCGTCGGCAAGAGCACCTTGGTCAACGCGCTGGTGCCCCTCGCCCTGCGGGCCACCGGCGTCGTCAACGACGTCACCGGCCGCGGCCGCCACACGTCGTCGTCGGCGGTCGCGCTCGCCCTGCCCGACGACGAGGGCTGGATCATCGACACGCCCGGCATCCGCTCGTTCGGGCTCGCCCACGTCGACCTCGCCCGGATCATCCAGCACTTCCCGGACCTCGAGCCGGGCACCGAACGGTGTCCCCGCGGCTGTACCCACGACGAGGAGGAGTGTGGCCTTGACGCCTGGGTGGCCAGCGGTGCCGCTGGGCCGGCAGGTGCCGCCCGGCTCGACTCGCTGCGCCGGCTGCTGCGGGCCCGCACCCCCACGACCGACGACTGACGCACCGCGCCCACGCCTCCGGCGCCACCCGCGGCGGCGGCCGGGCGGTCTCCCGGGGGCCGCTGGCCGTCCGAGCCGTGCCGCGGTCAGGCGTTCGGCGGTCGGTGGTCACCGGGCTGCTCGTCGACCAGCCGGGTGCCCTCCTGCGGTGCGAACGCCGCGTCGTCGTTCTGCGTCGCCGAGCGCTCGGCCACGGAGTCTGCGGCCGAGGAGTCGAGGTCCTCCCCACCACCGGCGGCACCGAAGCCGGCACCCAGGTCGTCCAGGTCGGCCGAGTCGGTCGTCGTGAACCGGGCGTCCGGCTCGAGGTGCGACACGTCGACGGTCTCGACGATCGTGCGCGGCTCGGCGAAGTGGCACGCCGACAGGTGCTCACCGGCGCCGTCGGCGCGCGGGACCAGCTGCGGCTCCTCCTGCGAGCAGATCTCCTGGGCCTTCCAGCAGCGCGTGTGGAAACGGCATCCCGACGGCGGGTTCGCCGGCGACGGGACGTCGCCGACCAGGACGATCTGGTCGCGCTTGCCGCGCAGCGTCGGGTCGGGCACCGGCACCGCCGAGAGCAGCGCCTGGGTGTAGGGGTGCGTCGGGCGGCTGTAGACCTCGTCCTCCTCGCCCAGCTCGGCCATCCGGCCCGAGGTACATGACCCCGACCCGGTCCGAGATGTGCCGCACGACCGACAGGTCGTGCGCGATGAAGACGTAGGCCAGGCCGAGCTCGTCCTGGAGCTTCTCCATCAGGTTGACGACCTGCGCCTGCACGGACACGTCGAGCGCCGACACCGGCTCGTCGCAGACGAGCACCTTGGGGTTCAGCGCGATGCCGCGGGCGATGCCGATGCGCTGCCGCTGGCCACCGGAGAACTGGTGGGGGTAGCGGTGGATGTGCTCGGGGTTGAGCCCGACGAGGTCGAGCAGCTCCTGGACCCGCTTGCGGCGCCCGCCCTTCGGCACGACGTCCTTGTGGATCTCGAACGGCTCGCCGATGATGTCGCCGACCGTCATCCGGGGGTTGAGCGAGGTGTACGGGTCCTGGAAGACGATCTGGATGTCGCGGCGCATCCGGCGCATCTCGCGCCCCGACGCGCTGCTCCAGTCGGCACCCTCGAAGATGACCTTGCCCGCGGTGGGCTCCTCGAGGCGCATGAGCAGCCGGCCCAGCGTGGACTTGCCACAGCCGGACTCGCCGACGATGCCCAGGGTCTCGCCCTTGTGCAGGTCGAAGCTCACCCCGTCGACGGCCTTGACCTGCCCGACCGTGCGGCGCAGCACGCCCTTCTTGATCGGGTAGTACTTGACCAGCTCCTGTGCGCTGAGAATGACCTCAGGCATTGATGACCTCCTCGGCGAAGTGGCAGGCCGAGAAGCGGCCGGGGACGACCTCACGCAGCTCGGGACGGTCCGTGCGGCACACGTCCTGCGCCATCCGGCAGCGCGGGTTGAACGGGCAGCCCGGCGGGATCCGCATCAGGTTCGGGGGCAGCCCGCCGATCGCGGCGAGGGTCTGCCCCTTCTGGTCCAGGCGCGGGATCGACTCGAGCAGGCCCCGCGTGTACGGGTGGGCCGGCGCGGCGTAGAGCTCGTGGACCGTGGCGGTCTCCACGAGCCGGCCGGCGTACATCACGGCGATGCGGTCGGCGACGTCGGCGACGACACCCAGGTCGTGCGTGATGAGGATGAGCCCCATCTGGCGCTCCTCCTGCAGCTCCTGCAGCAGCGCCATGATCTGCGCCTGGACGGTGACGTCCAGGGCCGTGGTCGGCTCGTCGGCGATGAGCACCGCCGGGTCGAGCGCGATGGCCATCGCGATCATGATGCGCTGGCGCATGCCACCGGAGAACTGGTGCGGGTAGGCCTTGACCCGCTCGCGCGCGGCCGGGATGGACACCCGCTCCATCAGCCGGATGGCCTGCTCGAGGGCGTCGGACTTGTTCATGCCACGGTGGGTGCGGAACATCTCGGCGATCTGCCAGCCGACCGGGAACACCGGGTTCAGCGAGGACAGGGCGTCCTGGAAGATCATCGAGATCTCGGGACCGCGGGTGAGCCGGCGCTGCTCGTCGGGCATCGAGAGCAGGTCCTGGCCGCAGTAGCGGATGTGCCCGGCCGGGATGACGGCCGGCGGCATGTCGAGGATGCCCATGATGGCCTGCGCCGTGACCGACTTGCCGGACCCCGACTCGCCGAGGATGGCGAGCGACTCGCCCTGGTGCAGGTCGAAGGAGACGCCGTTGATCGCCGTGGCGACGCCGTCACGGGTGCGGAACTCGACGAACAGGTCCTCGACCTCGAGGAGCAGGCCGTCCTGGGGGGTGTACTTGACGTCGCTCCCCGAGGTCTTCGTCCGGGGGGTGGTGTCCTGGGTGGTCATCGTTCCTCCGTCGGGTCAGCGGTTCTTCGGGTCGAGGGCGTCACGCACCACGTCGCCGAGCATGATGAACGCCAGCACCGCCAGGGAGAGGAACACGCTGGGGAAGAACAACATGTGCGGGGTGGTGCGCAGGCCGACGAGCGCCGCGCTGATGTCGATGCCCCACGAGATGGCCGGTGGCTGCAGGCCGATCCCGAGGAAGGACAAGGTGGCCTCGGCGGCGATGTAGGCACCGAGGTTGATGGTGGCGACGACGATCATCGGGGCCAGCGAGTTCGGCAGGACGTGCGAGCGCACGATGCGGTTCGGGCTCGCCCCGAGGGCGCGGGCAGCCTGCACGTAGTCGTTGGGCTTGACCTGGATGACGCTGCTGCGCATCAGCCGCGCCAGGCTCGGCCAGCCCAGGATGACCAGGGCCAGCACGACCTTCAGGACGATGAGGAAGTAGTTGTCGTTGAAGAACTCGGGCAGCGACACGAGGAAGATGATCGCGCCGAGGAGCAGTGGGATCGCGAAGAAGATGTCACCGATGCGCGACAGCAGCGAGTCGGCCCAGCCGCCCTGGTAACCGGAGATCACGCCGATGATGCCGCCGATGAGCACCGTGCCGACGGTGCACAGTACCCCGACCAGGATCGACGCGCGCGCACCGTAGATGCACCGGGCGTAGATGTCGTAGCCCTGGATCTCGCGCCCGAACCACGCATCGGCGTTGGGCCGCTCGCGCGACTTGGCCAGGACGGCGTTGGTGGGGTCGGTGCTGGTGAACAGGCTCGGCCAGATCGCCATGACGACGAAGAGGGTGATCAGCGCCGCGGACACCCAGAACAGCGGGTTGCGACGCATCGTGCGCCAGGCGTCCGAAGCGAGTGAGCGCTCCTCGTTGGAGTCGCCACCGTCGTTGTTGTCGGTGACGCTGATTTCGGCGATGGCGGCTTCAGTCATGGCTGATCCTCGGGTCGAGCAGGCCGTAGAGAAGGTCCACGAGCAGGTTGACGAACAGGTAGACGATGACGAGGACGGTCACCGCGCCGACGACCGAGGCGCCGTCACGAGAGCGGATCGACCGGTAGATGTACCCGCCGATGCCCGGGATGTTGAAGATGCGCTCGGTGACGATCGCGCCACCGAGCAGGGCACCGAAGTCGAAGCCGATGAACGTGACGACCGGGATCAGCGAGTTGCGCATGGCGTGCAGGCCGATGGCGCGGCGGCGGGTCAGACCCTTGGCGGTGGCGGTGCGCACGTAGTCGGCCCGCAGGTTCTCGGTGAGGTTGGTGCGGGTCAGCCGGGTGACGTAGGCAAGCGAGGCCGAGCCCAGCACCATGGCGGGCAGCATCAGCTCGTAGACCGAGGGGTTCGTCGAGGTCACCGTGACTGGGAACAGGCCCAGCTTGACGCCGAGGAAGTACTGGGACAGGCCACCGATGACGAAGACCGGGATGGAGATGATCGCGATCGTCGAGACCAGGACGAGGTTGTCGAGGAACCCGCCCTTTCTGATGCCGGTCAGCACGCCGGCGAAGATGCCGAGGATCGACTCGAAGAGGATCGCCATGAGGGCGAGCTTCGCGGTGATCGGGTACCGGATCTTGAGCTGCTCGGTGACCTTGATGCCGTTGTAGGTCTCACCGAGGTCGCCCTGGGCGAGGTTGCCCAGGTACTTGCCGTACTGGATCGGCAGCGGGTCGTTGAGGTTGTACTTCTCGCGGAACGCCGCGGCGTACTGCGGTGAGCAGGGCCGCTCTCCGCACTTCCCGGCCAGTGGGTCGCCCGGGAGGGCGAAGACCATCGCGAAGATGAGGAACGTCGCTCCCAGGATCACCGGGATCATCTGCAGCAGTCGTCGAATGATGTAGGTGCCCACGTCACCTCCCTACTTCTCGGGCCGTCCCGTGCGGTCGTGACGGCGTTGTTCCGATGTACCGGGACGAACCTAGCCCACTGCACGGGGCCGCCCAACACCTGAGGACCCGGTAGATCCGTCAGCGGGCTTCGTCCCACACGGTCGTCGGCCTGCCAGCGGACGCTGACAGGCCGACGACCTGGGTGGTGCGGCGAACCTGGTGGTTCGGTTAGCTCACTTCAGGGCGAGCGACGAGTAGTCGATCGTCCCGAAGGCGGTGATCTTCACACCGGTCGACCTTGTCGGACCAGCCGACGGTGGCCTTGCCGTACCACAGCGGGATGGCCGGGAAGTCCTCCGCGAGGATGGCCTCGGCCTGCTGGTACGTGGAGTTGGCCTGAGCCGGGTCGGTCGCAGCGGCCGCGTCGACGAGGAGCTTGTCGAACTGCGGGTTGGAGTAGTCGCCGTCGTTGGACGAGGCACCCGTCTTGTAGATCGGGGTGAGGAAGTTCTCGATCGACGGGTAGTCCATCTGCCAGCCGGTGCGGAACAGACCCTTCATCTTGCGGTCATGGATCTGGCTGCGGAAGGTCGCGAAGTCGACGACACCGGTGGCCTGGCACTCGACGCCAAGAGCCTGCTTGATGCTGTTGCAGGTGGCCTCGGTCCACTCCTTGTGCGCGGCGTCGGCGTTGTAGGAGAGGGTGATCTTGTCGCCCTTGAAGCCGCCGGCCTCCTCGAGCAGCGCCTTGGCCTTGGCCGGCGTCGAACTTGCAGGACTCACCGCACTGCTCGGCCTTGTAGCCGTCGACGACCGGGGAGACCCAGCCGGTGGCGGGGACGCGGGTGCCGTTGAAGATCTGCTTGATGATCGTCTCGCGGTCGATCGCCATGGAGATCGCCTTACGGATCTTCGGGTCGGCGTAGTTCGGGTCGACCTTGGCCGGCGCGGAAGGTGATCGTCTGGATGACGCCCTCTTCCTTCTGCGCGTTGCGGTCCGGCAGGTCCGACTTGTACTTGTCGTCGATCAGCGCGCTCGCCGGGATCTCGTCCGTGGCGTCGAGGTTGTTGGCGAGGACGTCGTTGTAGGCCGCGTCGGCGTCCTGGTAGATCTTGTAGTTGATCTTGTCGAGCTTGGCGGGGTCGGAACCGGAGTAGTCGGCGAACTTCGTCAGGACGATCGACTGCTCCTTGGTCCAGGAGTCGAGCTTGAACGGACCTGAGCCGATCGGCTTGTCACCGAAGGCCACCGGGTCGGCGAAGAACGCGTCCGGGAGCGGAGCGAAGGCCGAGTAGCCGAGACGCACGGGGAGGTTCGAGACCTTCTCGGTGGTCTTGATGGTGAAGGTGTGGTCGTCCACGACCTTCAGGCCGGATGAGCTCCTTGGCCTTCGGGGTGTAGCCCTCACACGGGTCTTCGGGGTTGGTGGTGCCGGCGCACTGGAGGTCGGCGAAGCCCTCGATCGGCTCCATGAAGTAGCTGCTCTGCTGCGCGTTGGGGCCGTACGAGGCGTAGTTCCAGGTGTCGACGAAGTTCTTGGCCTTCACCTCGGTGCCGTCGTGGAACTTGTAGCCCTTCTTGAGCTTGACCGTGAAGGTCTGGTTGTCGGTCGTGTCGATCGACTCGGCGATGTCGTTCTGCGGAGCCGCGGTCTCCGGGTCGTAGTGGACGAGCTTCGCGAAGACCGCGTCGATGACGGTGCCACCGCACGTCTCGGTCGTGTTGCTCGGGACGAGCGGGTTCTCCGGGTTGCAACCGCGGACGGTGACCTCGCCGCCCGTCTTGCCGCCGGCTGCCGTGGTCGCGGTGTCGTCGCTGTCGCCGCTACCGCAGCCAGCGGCGAGCAGCGCGACGGCGGACATGGCCGCGACCGCGACTGTGCGAGTGGTTCCTCGCATGGGTGTCCTCCTACGTGAATTGGTGTCACCACCCGTTGGTCGGGTGGCCGGAACCGAGGCGTGCTCCCGATCCGGGAGCAACTCGGGGTGCATCGCCCTCCGGCGTGCGTGCTCAATGAAAGACCATGGGCTGGCCCCAACGGAAGGATTAGGTACGCCCGAGATGGGATTGTGACCGAAGCGCGACCGGATCGTCGCCGGGCCGAAGATCCTCCGGCCACGGCCACTAGGTTGGGGGCCGTGCCCGGCTACGACGACGACCTGCGCCTCGCCCACGTGCTCGCGGATGCCGTCGAGCGCATCACGACCGCGCGGTTCCGCGCCGAGGACCTGCGGGTCGAGACCAAGCCCGACCTCACCCTGGTCAGCGACGCGGACCGCGACGCCGAGGAGCTGATCCGAGCCCAGCTCAAGCGCACCCGTCCGCGCGACGCCGTCATCGGCGAGGAGTTCGCGCCCACGGGGTCCAGCCCGCGCCAGTGGGTCATCGACCCGATCGACGGCACCCACAACTTCGTCCGGGGAGTCCCGGTGTGGGCCACCCTGATCTCCCTGGTCGACGACGGCCACCCGGTGATCGGCCTGGTCGCGGCCCCGGCCCTGGGTCGGCGCTGGTGGGCGGCGCTCGGATCGGGCGCCTGGGCGGGCCGCAGCCTCACCTCGGCCAAGCAGATCCACGCATCGAAGATCTCCCGACTCGAGGACGCCTCGATCTCGTGCTCGAGCTGGACCTCGTGGGCAGCCGTCGGCCGCCAGGACGAGGTGCTCGGCCTGGCCCGGGCCTGCTGGCGCGAGCGTGCGTACGGCGACTTCTGGTCCTACATGCTGCTCGCCGAGGGCGCCGTCGACATCGCCGCCGAACCCGAGCTCGGCCTGCACGACATGGCGGCGCTGGTGCCGATCGTCACCGAGGCCGGGGGACGGTTCACCTCCCTGGCCGGGGTCGACGGGCCGTGGGGCGGCAACGCCGTGGCAACCAACGGCATCCTGCACGACGAGGTGCTGGCCCGGATCGGCACGCACTGAGGTCTGGGCCCACGGCTGGCCGCCCACGGCGCGGACCCGGCCGCATCGCGTGCGCGACCGCCGACACGTCGCTAGAAGAGCCAGTCCTGGTCGGCCTCGGTGGCGACGCCTTCGAGCCGTAGGAGCAGCGCCTTGCGCTCGAGGCCACCGGCGTAGCCGGTCAGCATGCCGTCGGAGCCGATCACCCGGTGGCAGGGTTGCACGACGGGAAGCGGGTTCGCACCGTTCGCGGCGCCGACCGCCCGTGAGGCCCCCGGTGGCAACCCCAGCCGTGCGGCGATGGCCCCGTAGGTGGTCGTCGTGCCCCACGGGACGGTCGCGAGCACCTCCCACACCCGGCGCTGGAACTCGGTGCCGGCCGGTCGCAGCGGGAGGTCGAACGCCCGACGGGTACCGGCGAAGTACTCGGCGAGCTGCGCGTGCGCGTGCGTGAGCACGGGCGACCCGCCGCGCTCGTGCTGCGGCGAGCCGTCGGCAGGCGCGTCGAAGTGGATCGCGACCAGCGCACCTCCCGCCTCGACCAGCTCGAGGCGACCGATGGGCGAGCCCATCACGACCGACCGAGAACCACCGTGCTCAGAGGGCAACCGTGCTCACCGGCCCACCGACCCGTCCCTCGAGAGCCGGTACCACGCTCGCGGCGTCGCCGACGAGCACCACGCTCCACTTCCCCGTGGCCACCCGTCGGTAGGCCTCGTCCAGGTCGTCACGCCCGAGGCCGGCGACGGCACGCAGGTTGCGGGTCGTGAAGTCGAGCGGCAGCCCCTCGAGGGCGAGCGCGGCGGTCTCGTCGGCGACGGCATCCGCGGTGGCGTAGCGACCTGGCGCGGTCTTGCCGACGTAGTCGACCCCCGAGCGGAGCTCGGCGTCGGTGAACCCCTCGCGGGCGCCCTCGAGGATGCCGAGCAGGATCTCGAGGGCCTCACCGGTGACCTCGGAGCGCACCGAGCCGGAGGTGACGAACGAGCCCCCGGCGACCCGCGGCCGGAACGAGCTGCGGATGCCGTAGGTGTAGCCCTTCTCCTCGCGCAGCACCGCGTCGATGCGGGCGCTGGGCGAGCCGCCGAGTACGAACGACAGCACCGGGTAGGGCGCCCAGCCGTCGGGCGTGGACCGGTCCGGGCCCGGGCGTCCCACGGCGATCTCGGTCTGGACCGAGCCGGGACGGTCGACGACGACGACGCGGGCGGCATCCGGTGCGGGCACGGGTGCGACCGGTGGGGCGGTCACGCGGTGCCGGGGCGCAGACCACGTGCCGACGGTGGCCTCGAGCACGCCGACGACGTCGACGTCGGTGAGGTCGCCCGCCACGACCACGGTGGCGCCCTGCGGCCCCACGGTGGTCGCGTGGAACTCGACGAGGTCGTCGCGGGTCAGCGAGCCGATCGACTCGGTGGTGCCGCCCGTCGGCCGGCTGGCCCGGTCGGCGGGGTCCCACAGGGTGCGGGCGAGCTCGCGGGCCGCGCGGTGGGCCGAGGAGGCGCGCTCCTGCTCGATCTCGGCGAGCCGGTTGCGCAGGATGCGGCGCACCTCGTCCTCGGGGAAGACCGGCTCGGCCAGTGCCTCGGTGACCAGTGCCGCCGCCGTGGCGAGGTGCCGCTGCGGCACGTCGACGTCGACGAGCAGTCCTCCGTCGGAGACGCCCGCGCCGAGCACCATGCCGTGGCGCTCCATCAGCTCGGCGAACTCCTCGGAGCCGTGGGCGGCCGTGCCCTCGTCGAGGAGCCGCGCGGTCATCGCTCCGATCCCCTCCTTGCCGGCCGGCTCGGCCGACAGGGCCGCCGGCACGACGACGCGCAGGGACAGCACGTACTGGCCGGGCAGGTCGTGGGCGAGCACCCGCACTCCGTTGCGCAGGACGTGCTCGACCGGGGCGGGGAAGATCCACGGCCGCGGCGGTGTGACCTCGGGGCGGGGGGCGCTCACGCGACGTCCTCGGTGGTGTCGGCGTCGGAGTCGGCGCCCGCGACGAGGTAGGCGACCACGGCTCGGCTGTCCGGTCGCAGCCACCGGCGGGCGGCCCGCACGACCTGCTCGGCGGTGACGTCGCGGAGCCGGTCGAGGTGGGTGTTGACGACGTCGGGGTCGTCGTGGAGCAGCTGGTGGTGGCTGATCAGGTCGGCCCGCTCCTCCTGGCTGGCCAGCGCCGAGAGCCAGGAGCGCTCGGACTGCGCGAGCGAGGCCTCGAGCTCGATCGCGGTCGGGCCGTTCTCGAGGAAACCCTCGAGCTCCTCGACGAAGGCCGCCTCGACCTGTGCGTGGTCGGTGCCCGGTGCCACGTCGAGCACGATGAAGCCGAGCGAGGCGCCGTCGACGAAGCCCCACGCCGTCGCGTGGGCGCCGAGCGCGATCTGCTCGCGTCGGACCAGCCGGCGCACCAGCCGTGAGGTCGCGAGGCCACCGATGCAGTCCAGGGCCACGGCCGTGGCCAGGAACTCGTCGGTCTCGTCGACGGGCAGGCGGAAGGCGACGTGCAGGCGGTCGTTGGGGACGACCTCGTGGCGGTCGACCCGCACCGGGACCTCGAGCGGGTCGAGCTGGTCGAGGTTCGGGCGGCGGGGTACGGCCCCGGCCACCAGGTCGCCGAAGTAGCGCTCGGCGAGGTCGAACCCCTCCTGCACGATGAGGTCGCCGCACAGGGTGAGCACGGTGTTGTCCGGGCCGTAGTGGGCTCGGAAGAAGTCGTGCACGTCGGCCAGGCTCGCGGCGTCGAGGTCCTCCATCGAGCCGATCGTGGCGTGGTGGTAGGGGTGGCCCTCGGGGAAGACGGCGGCGTAGACGTCGACGAGGGCGTTGCCGTAGGGCTGGTTGTCGTAGCGCTGGCGCTTCTCCTCCTTGACGACGTCGCGCTGGTTGTCGAGGTTCTCCTGCGTCACCGCGTCGAGGAGGTGACCGTGACGGTCGGCCTCGAGCCACAGGGCCAGCTCGACCGCGCCGGAGGGCACCGTCTCGAAGTAGTTGGTGCGGTCGAACCAGGTCGTGGCGTTCAGCCGGGCCCCCTGGGCCATCAGCGCCTCGAAGTGCTCGCCGCTGCGCACGCCACGCGACCCCTGGAACATCAGGTGCTCGAAGAGGTGGGCGAACCCGGTGCGGCCGGCCGACTCGTGGCGCGACCCCACACCGACCCAGATGTTGACCGTGACGTTCGGGACCGTGTGGTCGGGGCTGACGACGACCCGCAACCCGTTCGGGAGCGTGCGTCGGTGGATCGGGTAGTCCAGCGGCATGGCGGTCACCCTACGGCCACCGGCCGTCAGTGCTCAGGCGGTGGTGCGACGCCGCTCCTCGAGCTCGGCCACCCCGCTGACCTCGGCGTCGGCCGGGTCGGTGGGGATGAAGGGCCGCTCGTCGTGCGGCCGGCCTCGATCGCCCGGCGGCCGAAGACCTGCTGCTCGGTCGCGACCCGCTCGGAGCGGCCCCGGCCGAGGAAGCTGACCGCCCAGTGCAGCAGCGTGGTCACCCGGTGCTTGAAGCCGATGATGTAGACGAGGTGGATGGCCAGCCACAGCACCCAGGCGAAGAAGCCGGAGAAGCGCAGCCGGCCGATCGACGCCACGGCGCTGAACCGGGAGATCGTGGCCATCGACCCCTTGTCGAAGTACTCGAAGCGCGGCTCGGGCTCCTTGCCGTCGAGCCGTCGGGTGATCTGCCGGGCCGCGAAGCGTGCGCCCTGGATGGCGACCTGAGCGACCCCCGGGAGCCCGTCCAGCGCCATCATGTCGCCCACCACGAAGACCTCCGGGTGGCCGGGCACGGTGAGGTCGGGGAGGACCTCGACCCGGCCGGCGCGGTCGACTCCCGCGCCCGACTGCTCCGCGACCTGGCGGCCCAGCGGGCTCGCCTGCACGCCGGCGGCCCACACCTTGGTGAGGGCCTCGATGTGGGTGGAGGCGCCGTCGGGCCCGGTGACGGTGATGCCGGTCGCGTCGACGTCGGTGACCTTGGTGCCCAGGCGCACGTCGACGCCCATCCGGGTGAGCCGGTCGCGGGCGGCGCCGCCGAGCCGCTCCCCGAACGAGGGCAGCACGGTGTCGACCGCGTCGACGAGGATGATCCGCGCCAGGGTTGGGTCGATCCGGCGGAAGTCGTTCTTCAGGGTGCGGTTGGCGAGCTCGGCGATCTGGCCCGCCATCTCCACGCCGGTGGGGCCCGCGCCGACGACCACGAAGGTGAGCGCGCGCTCCCGCTCGGCCGGCGACTCGGCGAGCTCGGCCAGCTCGAAGGCGCCGAAGATGCGACCGCGCAGCTCCAGGGCGTCATCGATCGACTTCATCCCGGGTGCGTGCCGGGCGAACTCGTCGTTGCCGAACCACGACTGCCCCGCCCCGGCCGCGACGAGGAGGCTGTCGTAGGCGGTGACGGACTCGCGGCCGAGCACCTGCGAGGTCACCGTGCGCGCCTCGAGGTCGACCCCGGTCACGGTGCCGAGCACGACCCGGGCGTTCTTCTGGTGGGCGAGCACCTCACGGGTGCTCGGGGCGATCTCACCCTCGGAGAGGATGCCGGTCGCGACCTGGTAGAGCAGCGGCTGGAACAGGTGGTGCGTGGTCGGGGCGATGAGGGTGACCTCGACGTCCTCGCGACGGCGCAGCGCCTGGGTGCCGAAGAGGCCTCCGAAGCCGGATCCGATGACGACGACTCTGTGGGGGGTGCTCACGGCGGGTCCAACGCAGGGACTCTGCCCGGTATGCCACCACCCGCGGACGTGCTCGAGGTCACGCTGGAGTCCATCTGTGCCGCGCGGTCACCCGGTGCGGATGAGGCAGCCCGGGCCGGCATCCCGGTTGGCTGGGACGGGTCCACGTCGGAAACAGGAGGCCACCATGTGTCGTTGGCTGGCGTACTCGGGCTCACCGCTGCTCCTCGAGGACCTGCTCTACAAACCGGAGAACTCCTTGGTCGTGCAGAGCAAGCACTCCCGGATGGGGGCGACGACGACCAACGGCGACGGCTTCGGCGTCGGCTGGTACGGCGCTTACGACACGCCGGGCCTGTTCCGCAGCACCGAGCCCGCCTGGAACGACCTGAACCTGCGTGAGCTGTGCGCCCACGCCAAGGCCGGGCGGGTCTTCGCGCACATCCGGGCCTCCACCGGCTCGGCGGTGCAGCAGACCAACTGCCACCCCTTCCGCCACGACAACTGGCTGTGGATGCACAACGGCGCCCTCTCGGGCTTCCACGAGATGAAGCGTGACCTCGCGATGGAGGTCGACCCCGACCTGTTCGCCGACATCGAGGGCTCCACGGACTCCGAGATGTTCTTCTACCTGGCCCTGAGCTTCGGTCTGCGCGACGACCCCCGGGCCGGGGTCGCCCGAGCGGTCGGGCTGGTCGAGGAGGTCGGACGCACCCATGGCATCACCTTCCCGGTGCAGATGACGGTGGCCACCACCGACGGCGACAGCACCTGGGCCTTCCGCTACTCCAGCGAGGGCCGGTCCCGAACGCTGTTCCAGAGCACCGACGTGTCGACGCTGCGCTCGCAGTACCCCGACCACCCGGTGCTGCACGAGGTCTCGGACGACGCCCGGCTCGTGGTCTCCGAGCCGCTGGGAAGCCTGCAGGGGGCCTGGCGCGAGATCCCCGAGTCCTCGAGCGTCATGGTGCACGGGGCCGACGACGAGGTGGCGCCGTTCGCGCCGGTCTCGCCGGTGTCCTGAGCCGCCGCGTCCCCTGACCCGCCGGTGTCCTGACCCGCCGGTGCCCTGACCCGCCGGTGCCCTGACCGCCGGTGCCCGACCCGCCGGTGCCGCCGCCGGTGCCCTGACCCGCCGACGACCGATGACCGCCGCGGCCGGCACCGTGGTGCGGGTCGGTCCTGCGCTGGCAGCGTCTCGCGAAGTCAGGAGCACTTCGTCAGGTCATGGCCTTGTCCGCCCCTGACTCGGCGAAGTGCTCCTGACTTCGCGGGTCACCCAGGGGTCTCGGTCTCCCGGCATCCTGCTGCACGAAACGCGAGAAGCCGGACGGCTCTCGCCGTCCGGCTTCTCGCAATTTGGTAGCGGGGGCAGGATTTGAACCTGCGACCTCCGGGTTATGAGCCCGGCGAGCTACCGAGCTGCTCCACCCCGCGTCGAGTGAGTCACGGCTTCGAAGAACCCGTGCTCGGTATGACTCGAGCGTACGTGACCGACCGGGGTGAGGCCAAATCGAGGCCGGCCCGGACGGCATCCGGCCGGGGTCAGCCGCTCGACGTGGCGCTGGGCGACGGTGAGGGTGACGGGCTCGGCGACGGCGAGATGGCGGTCAGCTGCGGCGCCAGGGCCTGCGCCTTGCGGATCGCCGCCTCGAGCTTCTTCTGCGCCTCGCCGTACGCCGCGAAGTCACCGGCCTTGAGGGCCGCCTGACCCGCCGAGTACTCGGCCTCGACCTCGGCCAGCGCGGCGGCGAGCTGGGCCGCGACCGTGCCCACGGGCGTGGTCGGCTCACCCGGCTCGGTCGGCTCGTCGGCCTCGGCACCCTCGCCGAACAGGCCGGTCACCGCCTGCCCCAGGGTGTCGCCCCAGGCCACCGTGGTGCCGTAGACGGCCACGGTGATCTTGTTCTGCGGGAACGACCCCGAGCCCGACGCCGCCTGGACGTAGATCGGCTGCACGTAGAACATCCGGCCCTCGAGCGGGAAGGTCAGCAGGTTCCCGAACGTCAGGATCTTGCCCGACCCCGAGTTGTTGGTGATGTACTGCGCGAGCGAGAGCTGCTCGGCGGGGTTCTGCGAGCGCACCGGGGAGTTCTGGATCTGGTTGAGCACCTGTCCGGGACCGGCGGGCGTCGCCGAGCCGTACTCGAGCAGACGGAGCAACCCGTAGTCCTCGGCCGGCTTGCCGGCCTGGTCGCCGGCATCCGCATCGACCGCGAGCAGCCCACGCAGGATCTCGCGGCCGGCCTCGTTGTTGCTGGCCGGCACGAACGGTGTCGTGATCGAGAAGGCCGCCTCGGCCTCACCCGGCATGGCGATCGACTGGAAGACCACCGGCTGGTCCTGGGTGGACACCGCCGGGTCGCGCGGCACGCGCCACTTGTCGGAGCCGGAGTAGAAGTCGCCGGGGTTGGTCACGTGGTACTCGGTGAGCAGCTCGCGCTGCACCTTGAGGAAGTCCTGCGGGTAGCGGATGTGCGCCATCAGGTCGCCCGAGATCTCCGAGAGCGGGCGCACCGAGCCGGGGAACGCGTTGTCCCACGCCTTGAGCATCGGGTCCTTGGTGTCCCAGCCGTAGAGCTTGACGTCGCCGGTGTAGGCGTCGACGGTCGCCTTGACCGCGTTGCGCACGTAGTTGACCTGCCCGGTGCCCACCGTGACGACGTTCGAGCGCTGGGCCACCGAGTCGGAGGTGGCCTCCGCGAGCTCGATGAGGCGGCTGTTGGGGTAGTTGGCCGAGGTGGTGAAACCGTCGACGATCCACTGGACCCGGCCCTCGATGACGGCGGGGTAGACGTTGCCGTCGAGCCGCAGCCACGGGGCCACCCGCTCGACCCGCTCGGTCGGCGTGCGGTGGTCGAGGATGCGGGACTCGGAGTTCACGGCATCCGAGAGCAGGAAGTTGGCCTCGCGGTACTTGATCGCGTAGGCCAGCCGGCGCAGGGTCGAGCCGATCGGCACACCGCCGTCACCGGCGTAGGTGTTCTGCACGGCGACGTCGCCGTCGCCGCCCGCCGGGAAGTCGAACTCGCGGGGCGCGGCGTCGCTGACGGCGCCGACGACGGAGTAGGTCGGGGACAGCTCACCGAAGTACACCCGGGGCTCGTACTCGCCGATCGCGCTGCGCCCGCCACCCTCGAAGAAGACCGGGTCGCCCTCGGTCGTGCGCTGGTTGCCGTACGCCGCGTAGAAGCCGTAGCCGTGGGTGTAGATGGTGTGGTCGTTGAGCCAGTTGCGCTGGTTGTCGGGCAGGCCCTCGAGGTTGATCTCGCGGACCGCGACGACGGCGTCGCGGGTCTGGTCGTCGATCGTGTAGCGGTCGACGTCGAGGGTGTCGGGGAACGCGTAGTAGTCGCGCTGGCCCTCGAGCTGGCGGAAGGTGGGCGCGACGACGTTGGGGTCGATGATGCGCACGCCGGGGATGTCGTTGGCGGCGGCGCGCAGCACGGCCTTGTTGTCGGTCTCGGCCGCCGTCGGGTTCTGGATGCGCTTGACCCGGTCGAGCCCGAAGGCCGCCCGGGTGGCGTTGATGTTGCGCTCGATGTACTTCGCCTCGAGCGACTTCTGCGACGGGTTGACCTTGAGCGACTGGATCAGGGCCGGGTAGATGCCACCGACCACGATCGCGGTGACGACGAGCAGCGCGACACCGGTGATCGGCAGCCGCCAGCTGCGGCTCCAGATCGCCGCGAGGAAGAAGGCGGCACACATCAGCGCGGCGACCGCGAGGATCGCCTTGGTGGGCAGCACGGCGTTGTCGTCGGTGTAGGTGATGCCGGTGAGCAGGGACCCCTTCTGGGTCGACAGCGAGTAGCGGTCGAGCCAGTACGAGGCCGCCCGGGTGAGCGCGATGAGCGCACCGAGGATGCCGAGGTGCACGTACGCCGCGCGGGTCGTGGGCCCGCGCCCGGGCAGCTGCAGGCCGCCGTACACGTAGTGGGTGAAGGCCGCCGCGACGAACGCCAGGACCAGCACCACCGTCACGAAGCTGACGATGAAGCGCAGCCACGGCAGGGTGAAGACGAAGAAGCCGACGTCGAGCCCGAACTGCGGGTCCTTGATGCCGAACGGCTCGCGGTTGGCCCACAGCAGGAAGGTGCGCCACGCGCCCATCGAGCCCGAGCCGGCGAGCAGGCCGAGGACGACCGGGACGACCCAGACCGCGACGCGGCGCAGCGGCTCGATCGCCTGGCGGTACTGCTCGAGCACCTGCTGGGCGGGGGTGACCGGGATGTAGAGCGGGCGGGTGCGGTAGGCGATGACCAGGCTCGAGGCCACCACGCCCCCGGTGATGAGCGCGGCCGCGACGAAGATGCCGAGCTTGGTCGTGAGCTCCTTGACGAACACCCCGCGGAAGCCGACGGAGTCGTACCACCACACGTCGGTGAGCACGTCTGCGAGGATGCCGCCGACGACGACCACGCCCAGGACGACGAGCAGGGTGGTGCCCAGCGGGCCCCGTCGCCGCCCGGCCGCGCGCGGTGGCCCTCCGCTGCCCTCGTCGGGCCCCTCGGGGCGTGCCGAACCGTCTCCCGGACCCGTAGGCCCGTCGAACCACTCCGAGCGACTCACTGCTCTCCTCGTCCCGCCGTCGGGAACTCCCCGTGTCGACCGTGGGCGAGCAATGTACCCCGGCCACCTGCACGGGGATCGGGCACCATGGTCCGGTGACCGACACACCCCAGCCCGTGACCGACCCCCTCACCCTCGCCGCCCTCGACACCGAGCGACACGTCGCCCGCAGCGGGTGGGACCAGCCGGTGCGCCTCTTCGCCCTCGTGCCCACCGAGGAGCTGCTCGAGCACGAGCCCCAGCTCGCCGAGGGGATGGCCGCCCACGACGCCGTCGCGGGGGCGCTGAGCGCGGTCGAGCAGGACGACCTGCCCGAGTCCTCGGGCCTGGAGGAGCTGCTCGCCCGGATCGCGTGGCCCGACCAGGTGGCGGGTTGCGCCCTGGCGGTGGAGCGGATCGTCGTGCCCCCGGACGCCGAGCGCGACCTGCCCGACGACGACGCCGAGGCGCTGCGCGCGGTCGCCGACCACCCCGGCCGGGCCGACGTGCGGCTGCTCGTCGCGGTGACCCGCGACGGCGCGGCCCGGTGCCTGCTGCGCCAGCGGGCCCACGACAGCGACGACCGGGTGGCCCTCGGCGAGGACATCGCGCCCGGGCTGGTGCACGCCCTGCGGGCGACCTTCAGCCCGGCCTGAGGCGTCCGCGCGGTCCGCGCGGTCCGCGCGGCGCGCGTCAGCCGCAGGCCGGCAGGGATGCCGCCTTGCCGGCACCGATGTCGCGCACCGCGGCGACGCCGTCGTCGAACGACTCGACCTTGACGACCCGCAGGCCGTCGGGCACGTTGCCGACGACCTCGGCGCAGTTGTCCGCCGGGGCGAGGAAGAAGTCGGCGCCGGCCCGGCGGGCCCCGATCAGCTTCTGCCGGATGCCGCCGATCGGCCCGACGGCGCCGTCGTCGTCCATGGTGCCGGTGCCGGCGATCTGCTTGCCGCCGGTGAGCTCGCCCGGGGTCAGCGCGTCGTAGATCGCCAGGCTGAACATCAGCCCGGCGGAGGGGCCGCCGACGTTGCCGGTGCGCAGCGTGACGTCGACGGGCAGGTCATAGTCGAGCCGCAGCCCGACACCGATGACGGTGCGGCCGTCGGACTCCGCGGTCTTCGCGGTGACCGTCTGCTCCTTGCCGTCGCGGCGTACGACGACCGGGAAGGTGTCGCCCGGCCGGTGGCGCTGCACGGCGGTCCGCACGGCCTCGGACGACGTCGCCGGGTCGCCGTCGACGCTCACGAGCTCGTCGTCGGGCTCGAAGACACCCGCCGAGGGGCTGCCCTCGGGCACCCCGGCGATGACGACCATCTCGTCGACGTCCTGGCCCAGGGCCCGTAGCGCCGTCGCGGTCGCGACGCTCTGCGAGCCGGCCATCTCGGCGGCGCCCTCCTCCTGCGCGTCCTCCTCGCTCTGCTGCGGGGGGAAGACCTCGTCGACCGGGAGGATCTCCTCGAGTACCGCTGAGCCAGGCCTGGGCCAGGTCGTAGACGTTGACCCGCACGCCAGGACCGCCGTCGACGCTGACCGTCGTGAAGTCGAGCGAGCCGCTCGTCGGGTAGATGGGCGCCCCCTCGATCGAGAGCAGCGGCTTGCCGTCGACCTTGCCCAGGATGTTGGTCGCGGGCCCCGGGGACATCACGACGTAGGGCAGCCCGACGAAGGTGAGCGCCGCGGCGATCGCGATGGCGACGAAGGTCGCGGTGAGCAGCACTGCGGGCAGCAGGCCCGGACGGGTCGACGGGTGGTGCCGCCCGGGACGCGTGCCGTCGAGTCCGCCGCCGAAGAGCACGTCGCGGGTCGGCTGGCTCACGGTAGGCCCACCCACTCGGTGGAGCCGTCACCCAGGCTCTGGTGCTTCCAGATCGGCGTCTGCGCCTTGAGGGTGTCGATGAGGTCGCGGCAGGCGTCGAACGCCTGGCCACGGTGCGGCGCGGCCGCGGCCACCACGACGGCGAGGTCGCCGACCCGCAGGGCACCCGTGCGGTGCACCGCCGCGACCCGGTACGCCTGCGACCGGGAGAGCACGTCGTCGCAGGTGCGGCGCATCGTGTCGACGGCGCTGGGGTGCGACTCGTAGTCGAGCGCGGTCACCGACTCGCCGTGGTCGTGGTCACGCACGACCCCGACGAACAGCGCGATACCACCGCACGCGGGGTGACGGACGGCGTCGAGCACCTCGTCGACGGACAGCGGCTCGTCGCGCAGGGCGACGAGCGCGACCGCGTCGTGGTCGGTCGGCATGAGGCTCCTCGGTGACGGTCCGGCGGAACCTTCCGGGCCGGATCGTGGTTGGCTGTATCGAGACGACATCCTCTCACCCCCACGCGAGGAGACCGGCGTGACCCAGCCCCCGCCCGACGATGACGACACCCCCCGCCTGCCCGCGGAGATCGAGCAGCTGCTGCGCGGCCTCACCGGTGGTGAGATCGACCCGCAGATGGCGTCGATGATGCAGGGCATGGGGCTGGACAAGATCGACCCCCAGATGCTCGCGATGGTGATGGGCCAGGTGCAGGCGATGTTCGCGGCGCCGGAGGGCGACACCGCGGTGAACGCGGTGCTCGCGACCGACATCGCCCGCAAGACGGTGGCCGCCGAGGGCGACGAGCTGGCGAGCGCCGCCGACCGCAAGGCGGCCGCCGAGGCCGTGCAGGTGGCCGGCATGTGGCTGGATGCCGTCACCGACCTCACGACTCCCGGCCTCACCGGCGCCGCGTGGAGCCGGGCCGAGTGGGTCGAGGCCACGATGCCGGTGTGGACCGACCTCGTCGAGCCGGTCGCGGCCGGCGTCACCGACGCCGTCGGCACCGCGCTGGCCGGCCAGCTCGGCCAGCTGGGCGAGGCCGGGCTGCCCGCGGGCATGCTCGACCAGGCCGGCCCGATGCTGCGCCGAATGCACGGCTCGATGTTCTCGATGCAGCTCGGCCAGGGCACCGGAACGCTCGCCGGCGAGGTGCTCACCGGGTGCGAGGTCTCGCTGCCCCTGGTGCCCGCCCCGACCGTCGTGCTGATGCCGGTCGCCGTGCGCGACTTCGCCGCCGGCCTCGAGGTCGACGAGCCGCAGGCCCGGCTCTACCTCGCGGCGCGCGAGGTCGCCCGCGTGCGCCTGTTCGGCGCCGTGCCGTGGCTCGCGCCCGCCCTGCTGGCCGCGGTGCGCGACTACGCCGCCGACATCAGCATCGACACCACCGCGATCGAGGAGGCCGTCGGGCTCGATCGACCCCTCGGACCCCGAGGCCGTCCAGCAGGCGCTGCAGGGCAGGATGTTCGCGCCCCAGCCCTCCCCCGCCCAGCAGGCCGCCCTGGCCCGCCTCGAGACCCTGCTCGCGCTCGTCGAGGGGTGGGTCGACGTCGTCAGCGACCGCGCCACCCGCGAGCACCTGCCGCAGGCCGACGCGCTCGGCGAGGCCGTGCGCCGCCGCCGCGCCACGGGCGGACCGGCCGAGAAGGCCTTCGGTGCCCTCGTCGGGCTCGAGCTGCGGCCGCGCCGGCTGCGCGACGCCGCCAACCTGTTCGCCGCGCTGGAGGAGTCCGGCGGCCGGGGCGCCCGTGACGGCGCCTGGCGCCACCCGGACCTCGCCCCGGGACCGCCGACCTGGACGACCCGCTGGGCTACGTCGAGCGCACCACCCAGCCCGGAGGCCGACGAGATGGATGCCGCGCTCGACCGGCTGCTGAGCGGCGAGGACGACGCGTGACCGATGCCGCCTCGGTGGCGGGTGACGCGGTGTCCCACGTCCCCGACCTGTCGGTGGTGGCCGCCTACGGGCACCTGCTGGCCGACGCGCGGGCGGTGCTCGAGGCCTGGCAGGCGCCCGACGCCGACCAGGGACGCCTGCGGCTCGACTACCTCGACCACCTCGCGACCCGGCCGGACGGGGTGGCCAAGGCCGGGCCGCCGGCCCACCTCACGGCATCCTGCGTGGTGCTCGACCCGACCGGCGGACAGGTCCTGCTCACCCTGCACCGCAGGGCCAACGCCTGGTTCCAGCTCGGCGGGCACCTCGAGGTCGGTGACCCCACCCTGTGGGCGGCGGCCCGCCGCGAGGCCCGTGAGGAGTCCGGCATCGACACCCTCGAGCCGCTGCCCCGGCCGGTGCAGCTCGACCGGCACACGGCTCGTCGGGTCCTTCGGCACCTGCCGCGAGCACCTCGACGTGCGGTACGCGGCGGTGGCGCCGGCCGGGGCGACGGTCCCGGGTCAGCGCGGAGTCGCACGACGTCAGGTGGTGGCCGGCCGACGCGCTGCCGGAGGGCACCCGCGACGAGCTCGCGCCGCTGGTGTCACTCGCGCGCAGACGCCCTCGGTCTCGGCTGAGACCACCACCGCCTCGGCGTCGTCACCGGCGGCCGCCGGGTCCGGGTGACCGTCGACGGGGTCGTCGTCGCCCTCGGGCGGCAGGCCCTCGGCGTGCGCGAGGCCGTCGAGGAACCCGCGGGCCCGCTCCAGGCGCGGGTAGGACGCGAGCAGCCGCCAGAACGCCGGCCCGTGCCCGGGCACGAGCAGGTGGGCCAGCTCGTGGAGCAGCACGTAGTCGAGCACGTGGTCGGGCACGTCGCGCAGCCGGTCGGAGACCCGGATGGTGCGCCTCGGCGGGGGTGCACGAGGCCCAGCGCCGGCCCATGGTCGACACCCAGCGCACGCTCGCGGGGCGCGCGTGGCCGCCGAGGTAGCGGCGCGGAGAGCTGGTCGGCTCGGGCGGCCAGGGCCTCGTCGGAGGACTGCCGCCGCCGCTCGCCCGCGGTCAGCCGGGCCAGCATCCGCTCCACCCAGCGGGCCTCCTCCGCCGCGCTGAACGAGGCCGGGATGAGCACGACGGTGCGCGCGCCGTCGCGGTAGGCGCTCACCGTGCGCCGTCGGCGGCGGCTGCGGCGGACCTCGACGTCCTCGCTGCTCACGGGACGAGCGTAGGCCGCTCCGGGCGCCCCGTGTGGCGGATGGTGCGGGTGTGGCGTGCGGTGCGCCGGGCGGGCCGGTGCGCCTGCGCGTCACGCGGGCGTTCGTGCTCAGCCGTGGCTAGGGTTGTGGACGTCCCCGCCGCAGTGCGGCACCACCCGCATCGACACGGCCCACCGGCCGGGGTCGACGACAAGGAGAACTTTCATGGCTGACGAGACCTACAAGGGCGAGTTCTACTGCGTGAAGTGCAAGGAGAAGCGCGAGGCCGAGGGCAAGGTCGTCGTCTCCGAGAACGGCCGCCGGATGGCCAAGGGCGTGTGCCCCGTGTGCGGCACCAACCTCAACCGCATCCTCGGCAAGGCCTGAGTCCCGAGTCTCGACTCGTACGGCCCCGATCCCACCGCGGATCGGGGCCGTTCACGTTCCCGGCCCTGTGGACGGCCGCCGCTGGCGCCGCCGGCGCGGCAGGATGGCTGGCGCCGGGGAACGGTGACCAGGGGGTGGCGATGGACGGTGTGGTGGTCGTCGACGGCTGGGGGCCGCTCGCCGACGAGCTGCGTCGCCCAGCTGCGGCGGTGCGGGGTCGCCGGTGCGCGGGGGGCGGCACGCGGCCGACGGCGCCGAGCTCGCCATGGCCGGGCGCGGCGAGCCCGCCGCGGGTCGTCGTGGTCGTCGGCCGGAGGGACGGGCGCCGTCGTGGGCGGGCGCACCGTGGCAGGCACGCGGCATCCCGCACCTGCCCGTCGTCCTCGGTGACGCAGGGCGTGGTCGTCGGCCCGCTCGTGCTGCCGGGGCGAACCGCCTGCCTGCGCTGCGCCGGCCCCGCGTGGCCGGTCAACCGGGTCTGCGTGGCCGGGGCGGTGCCGCCCGGCGCCGCGGTGCTGGCCGCGGCCGTGGCCACGGTGACGGTGCTGGCCACCCTGCGCGGCGACCCCTCGCTGGGCGGGATCTCGACCGAGATCGGCCTCGACGAGGTGTCCGTGACGCACCGCCTGTGGAAGGTGCGGCCGGACTGCGTGTGCTCGTCGGCGACAATGGCCGGGTGACCGACATCCCCCGAGGCTCGCTGGCCCGGACCGCCAAGCTCGTCGGCCTGCCCCTCGGGCATGCCGGCCGAGCGGCCCTCGGAGTCGGGAAGCGGGTCGGGGGCCGTCCCGCCGAGGCCGTCGCCGCCGAGCTGCAGGCCCGCACGGCCGAGCAGCTCTTCTCGGTGCTCGGCCAGCTCAAGGGCGGCGCGATGAAGTTCGGCCAGGCCCTGTCGGTCATGGAGGCCGCGATGCCCGAGGAGCTCGCCGGCCCGTACCGGGCGACGCTCACCAAGCTGCAGGAGTCCGGTCCCCCGATGGGCGCCGACCGGGTGCACGAGATCCTGGCGCGCGAGCTCGGGCCGCGCTGGGCGAGCACCAAGCTCGTCGAGTTCGACGACGTGCCGGCCGCCTCGGCCTCGATCGGCCAGGTGCACAAGGGCAGTCTGGCGCGACGGGCGCGAGGTCGCCGTGAAGATCCAGTACCCCGGGGCGGCCGAGGCCCTGATGTCCGACCTCAACCAGCTCTCACGCTTCGCCCGGATGGCCGGGTCGTGGATGCCGGGCATCGACGTCAAGCCGATCATGGAAGAGCTCAAGGCGCGGATGAGCGAGGAGCTCGACTACCACCTCGAGGCCCGCCACCAGCGGCACTTCGCCACGGCCTTCCGCGACGACGACGACGTGCTCGTGCCCGACGTGCTCGTCGACTCCCACCACGTGCTCGTCACCGAGTGGGTCGACGGCACCCCGCTGTCGCGGATCATCGCCTCGGGCACCCAGGAGGAGCGCGACGAGGCCGCCACGCTCTACCTCGAGTTCCTGCTGCGCGCCCCGAACCGGGCCCGGCTGCTGCACGCCGACCCGCACCCGGGCAACTTCCGGGTCACCGAGGACGGCCGGCTCGGCGTGCTCGACTTCGGCGCCGTCAACCGGCTCCCCCACGGGCTGCCGCCGGCCATGGGCCGGCTGCTCACCGAGGCGCTCGCCGGGAAGGCGCAGGCGCTCGAGGCGGGGCTGCGCCGCGAGGGCTTCATCCGCAAGGGCGTCGAGATCGACCCCGATGAGCTGCTCGCCTTCCTCACCCCGCTCGTCGAGCCGCTGCTCGAGGAGGAGTTCACCTTCTCGCGCGAGTGGCTGCGCGGCGCCGCCGCGAAGATCCAGGACCCCCGCCGCCCGCAGTTCCTCGTCGGGCTCAAGCTCAACCTGCCGCCGGAGTACCTGCTGATCCACCGGGTCTGGCTCGGGGGCATCGGGGTGCTCAGCCAGATCGGCGGTACCGTGCCGCTGCGCGAGATGGTCTGCGCGCACCTGCCCGGCATCGACGAGTCACGCCTGCCTCCCCCGCCGCGCTGACCGGCGCAGCCGGGCTGCGACGTCGGGTCGAACCGGTCACCACCAGGTGGAGTCGAGCTTGCCCTCGATGCTGCGCAGGTGGCTGCGGCTGCAGGTGTCGCAGGTCCACACGTCGCGGCCGTTCTCGACGCCGCGTGCCCACGTGATCCGGGCCAGCGCGGCGGCGTCGTCGTCGGCGGGCGTCGTGCCGCACGTCGCGCACACGGGACGCGGCTCGGATGCCGACCGCCGCGGCATCCTCGCTGGTCGGAGCGTCCGGCACCGCGGTCAGCTCTCGGTCGCTTGGCCGCCTTGGCGGCCTTCTTGAAGTCGCGCACCTTCTGCAGCGACTCGGCGTCGACGACGTCGGCGACCGAGCGGAAGGACCCGGGCTCCGCGTAGGCGCCGCAGGCCTCCTGCCAGCCCTCGGGCCGCACGCCGAGCTGCTTGCCGAGCAGGGCCGCGAAGATGCGCGCCTTCTGCTCGCCGAAGCCGGGCAGCGCCTTGAGCCGGGTCACGAGCTGGGCGCCGGTCGCCGCGTCGCGCCAGAGGGCGGCGGCGTCACCGCCGTAGGTGTCGCGCACGACGACGGCCAGCGACTGGATGCGGGCCGCCATCGAGCGGCCGTAGCGGTGGATGGTCGGTGGGGTGGCGCACAGGTCGGCGAAGGCCTCCGGGTCGGCGTCGGCGATCGCGCCCGGGTCGAGCGTGCCGAACCGCTCGAGCACCTTCGCCGGGCCGGCGAAGGCCCGCTCCATCGGGAACTGCTGGTCGAGCAGCATCCCGACGAGGAGGGCGAACGGGTCCTCGGACAGGACGCGGTCGGCCGTGGGGTCCTGGGCGATCGTCAGCGCAGCCATGGCCTCAGGGTAGCCAGCGCGCTCGCGCGCCACGGCGCGCCAGAAGTCGCGCTCGCGCAGCCGTGGGAGCGCATGGGGTGGGTCGGGTGGGACAAGCGGGCGGGTGGGGTGGAACGACACCGCCCCCGACGCGGGGTCGGGGGCGGTGCGTTCGTCGAGCGCGGGCCTCATCGCACGATGGCGTGGATGTTGGCCCGCATCTGCTCGCGCTCCGCCGCGGCCTGCACCTTGCGCTGCGCCTCGTGGACGCGTCGCTGGTGCATCGTGCGACGGATCTCGTGCATCCGCTTGGTGTACATCGGCTGTCTCCTTGAAGGTTCTGAACTGGTCGGTGGTGCTGGCGCCTACGCGGCGACCTCGGTCTTGCGGGGCCGGCCACGGGGGCGCTTGCGGGCGACGATCTCGCCCTGGACGAAGAGCTCGCCGCCCCAGACGCCCCACGGCTCGCGCCGGTGGAGGGCACCCGAGAGGCACGCGACACGTGCCGGGCACGTGCCGCAGAGGGCCTTGGCGAACTCGACACCGTCGGGGGTGTCGGCGAACCACAGCTCGGCGTCGTTCTCGCGGCAGGGAATGCCCTCGCCGGTCGTCACGGACGCCTCGTGCAGGTCGAGGAGCTCGGTCAGCTGCATCGGGTTGTCACCTCCTTGCTCGGCGCGCCCGGTGGGGCGCTCGGTCGTCTCGGT
Organism: uncultured Actinomycetota bacterium; assembly: GCA_963751385.1. GTDB lineage: Bacteria > Actinomycetota > Actinomycetes > Actinomycetales > Dermatophilaceae > Fodinibacter. Next base: position 65,947 of record CAVVUD010000005.1, read on the forward strand.
GCGCCGGGTGTGGCGCGGGGTACTCGGTGGGCGGTCGGTGTGTGAACGCCTGGTGGTGATGGTCATGTCGGTGGCCTCGCGTGGTGTGGTCTGGGTGGGCAGTCTGGCGGCGGGTACGAGAAAGGCCGCGGATCCCGGTGTCGGGATCCGCGGCCTCGAGGTGACCTGTCGAGCTGTCAGACAGGTGGTGCCTCGAGGCGTGGATACACGACTCCCGTGATCGGGGCGGTGGCGTCGACGCCGGTGGTGCGGACGTCCGCGACGAGGAGGTCGCGACCGTCGTTACCGGCGGCGAAGGACACAGTGCGCCCCTGGACGGAGCGGAACGTGCCTGCGTGAGCGGTGTTGGCGCCGCGCCAGGGACGCGTGCAGATGTCGCCGACAGTGCTCACTGCCATCGCCTTCGTCATCGACGTCTCCATGGGGCCAACCCTCCTCACTGCTTCTCGGTTCTGCCGCGAGCCCGGACGGGCCGCGCGAGGTATTCGGATCAGGTTAGGGGAGCCCCCGCGCGCCGGGCAACGGGATTATTCGGTTGATTTCTGCCAGGAACTGCGTCGTTGGGACGAGCTCGGTTGCGGCACAACGTATTGCGCTGACAGAAAAATTCTGGAGAAGCTCGAGTACGTCGGTGCCGTAGCGCTCGAGCTTGGCCGGCCCGACGCCGTTGATGCGGGCCAGCGCGCCGACGTCGGCCGGCACCCGCTCGGCGATCGCGGTGAGGGTGGCGTCGGTGAACACGACGAAGGCGGGCACGTCGGCCGCCCGGGCGGTCTCGAGCCGCCACTCGCGCAGGGCCTCGAAGAGCCGCTCGTCCATGGTGGGCGGGCAGGCAGAGCAGCGGCCGATGGTGCGCTCCTTGGCGGTGCCGAGGTCGGCTGCCGCAGGTGCGGCAGGTGGTGCGCGCCGGGGTCGGGCACCTTCGCCGCCACCGGCGGCGCCCTTGCGGCTGCGCTTGGGCTGCGACCGGGCGGCCTCGCCGAGCACGGCATGCGGTGCCGTCGAGGAAGCGCGACGGACGTCGGGTGGCCTTGGCCCCCGGGGTGCGCGCCCGCGAGTACGACATGACGAGGCGCTCGCGGGCCCGGGTGACCCCGACGTAGAGCAGGCGGCGCTCCTCCTCGACCGCCTCCGGGGTGTCGGCCATCGTGATCGGCAGCAGCCCGTCGGAGCAGCCGACGAGGAAGACGGTGTCCCACTCCAGGCCCTTGGCCGCGTGGAACGAGGCCAGCGTGACGCCCGTTGACCGTGGGGGCGTGCTGGGCCGAGGCCCGCTCCTCGAGCTCACGCACGAGCGCCGGGAGCCGCGCCTGCGGGTCGAGGGCGAACAGGTCGTCGGCGAGCGCGGCCAGGGCCGACAGCGACTCCCAGCGCTCGCGGGCCGCGCCGCCGCTGGTGGGCGCCTCACGGGTCCAGCCGGCGCCGAGGAGCACGTCGCGGGCGAGGTCGGGCAGCGGCACCGATCCGTCGTCGGACCGGGCCGCCCCGCGCATCAGCACGATGGCGTCGCGGACCTCCTTGCGCGAGAAGAACCGCTCGCCGCCGCGCACGAGGTAGGGGATGCCGCGCTCGGCCAGCGCGGACTCGAACGACTCGCTCTGGCCGTTGGTGCGGAAGAGGACCGCGACCTCGGACGGTGCGTGGCCCGCCTCGACGAGCGCGGCGATGCGGGTGGCGACGGTCGCGGCCTCGTCGGGGTCGTTGTCGGCGACGAGGAGCTCGGGCGAGGGGCCGTCTGCGCGCTGGGCCCGCAGCTCGACCGAGCCCGACCGCCGCTGCCCGCCGGGCCCGCGGAGCACGAGGTTGGCCAGCCCCACGACCTGTGGGGTCGAGCGGTAGTTGCGCACCAGCTCGACGGTGCGGGCCTGCGGGTGGCGGGTGCGGAACCCGAGCAGGTGCTCGGGCGAGGCACCGGTGAACGAGTAGATGGTCTGGGCCGGGTCGCCGACGACGCACAGGTCGCGCCGCTCCCCCAGCCACAGCTCGAGCAGGGTCTGCTGGAGCCGGTTGACGTCCTGGTACTCGTCGACGACGAAGTGCCGGTACTGGCTGCGCACGGCGCGGGCGACCTCGTCGTGCTCGCGCAGGATGCCGACCATGAGCAGCAGGACGTCCTCGAAGTCGATGACCCCGCGCTCGGTCTTGACCTCCTCGTAGGCCGCGACGAGTCGCGCCATCGCGGTGGCGTCGAGCCCCGCAGGTGGCTCGCGGCGCTGGGCGGTGGCGGCGGCGGCGTACGACTCGGGGGTGAGCAGCGAGACCTTCGACCACTCGATCTCGGAGGCGAGGTCGCGGATCGCCGCGCTGTCGAGCCGCAGCCGCAGGCGACCGCCGGCCTCGGCGACGGCGCTGGCCTTGTGCGGCATCACCTCGGGCGCTGCTCCGCCGATGGCCTGCGGCCAGAAGTAGTGCAGCTGGCGCAGCGAGGCCGCATGGAAGGTGCGGGCCTGCACGCCGCCGACGCCGAGGTCGCGCAGGCGGGTGCGCATCTCACCGGCCGCGCGGGCGGTGAAGGTGACGGCGAGCACCCGCTGCGGCTGGTGGACGCCCGACAGCACGCCGTAGGCGATGCGGTGGGTGATGGCGCGGGTCTTGCCGGTGCCGGCTCCGGCCAGCACGCACATCGGTCCGCTCGGGTGCGCCGCGACCTCGCGCTGCTCGGGGTCGAGCGCGTCGAGGACCGCGTCGGCTCCGGGGTGCACGGGCAGGGTGGTCATCGCGTCGATCCTAGGTGTCGGGGGTGACGTCGCCGGACGCCACGGGTCGCCCTGTGGACGACGCGCGGCCGCCGGCATCGGGAACCAGACTCGGTCCCGGGCCCGGGAAGCAACTCCCCGGCCGGAGCGTTCACCCCCCGCGAGTCCCCGACCCGGTAGGGCCCCGATGTCCGCCGCCGAGCCCACCGGCCCGACGCTTCCCGCGCCCGGCACGGTCACCATGTTCACGACGACGTGGTGCGGCTACTGCCGCCGGCTGAAGTCGCAGATGCAGCGTGAGGGCATCGGCTTCACCGAGGTCGACATCGAGCGGGAGCCGGGCACCGCCGAGTTCGTCATGTCGGTCAACGGCGGCAACCAGACGGTGCCGACCCTGCTCTTCCCCGACGGCTCGGCCGCGACCAACCCGTCGATCGGCCAGGTCCGCGACCGGCTCGCCTGAGGCCACCCGTCCCCGAGTCGGGTGCCCAGGTGGCGGCTCGGGCAACCGCGTGGGCACCCAGCGCGAGGATGTCGAGCCCGGCCGCCTCCCGCCGCAGGTCACATCGGGTACCGGTCGTGTTGGCAGCGAGCTCTGCGCGGTTGGCAGCGACGTACCTCGCGCCGATGCCCGGTGTCGCCGGAGAGCAGAGACTCAGCGCAGTGGGACCTCCGGCGAGTCGAGCGGCCCGCCGAACCAGTGCTCGATGATCCGGCGCGAGATGGAGATCCGCCCGGACACCACGACCGACCCGTCGGCCAGGGCCGCGGCCAGCTCGTCCCGGGTGAACCAGCGGGCCGCCTCGATCTCCTCGGCCTGCAGCCGCAGGTCGGTGCCGAGCGCCCGGGCCGTGAAGCCGAGCATGAGCGACGACGGGAACGGCCACGGCTGGTCGCCCAGGTAGGTCACGTCGGTGACCTCGACCCCGACCTCCTCGGCCACCTCGCGCGCGACCGCCGAGGCGAGCGTCTCCCCGGGCTCGACGAAACCCGCGAGCACCGACATCCCGTTGCCGCGAAAGCCCCTTTCCGCGCGCCAGCAGGATGCGGTCGTCGGCGTCGACGACCGCCATGATGACGGCCATGTCGGTGCGGGGGTAGTGCTCGCTCGCCGTCGGCCGGGCAGCGGCGGATCCAGCCGGCCAGCGCCGGATGCGGTCTCGGCCCCGCAGCGCGGGCAGTGGCCGTGCGTGCGGTGCCAGTTGGCCAGGGCCAGCGTCGTGGCGAAGGCCGAGGCCCCGAGGTCGTCGAGGTCGGCGCCCACCTGCCGCAGGGTGCGCCAGGCGGGGTCGCCGCCTCGACGGCGGCCGCGAGGTCGTCGGCGACCACCCCCACGTAGGCCGTGCCACCCACGTCCCCGAGGTAGAGCGCGAGGCGGCCGGCGTCAGCGACCTCCGGCGGCCGTGAGCACGGCCAGGCGGTGGCCCCGCCGTCGTCGCTCGCCTCGACCGCCACCCGGTCGCCCACGAGCCGCAGCACCCGCGGTGGCCGGGTCGGCGAGCAGCCGCGGCAGCAGCCCGGGGTCGGCGCGCAGGTCGCCGCGGCGGTCCAGCGACCGAGGTGCTCAGGGCCAGCTCGGGCAGGGTCACGTCGGCTGGAGGCACGCGAGACCAGCCTAGGGGGCGCACGCCGGGCCGCGACCTCCCCGACGTTCGGGGGCGCACGGCATACCGTGGGCTCGTGGACCGCAGCCCCGCCTTCCTCGCCGCCCTGGCGAGCGCCGCCGTCCCGGGGCTCGACCCGGTGAGCGTCGAGGCCCTCCCGAGCACCCCCGACCAGAGCTTCGACGTCGCGTTCGTGCAGGACGCCGAGCACCGGCGCTGGGTGGTGCGGGCCCCGCGCACCGACGTCGCCGGCGCCGAGATGGACCGCACGGTGGCGCTGCTCGGCGCTGCTCGGGCGCCGGCTGCCGTTCGCGGTGCCGGCGCCCAAGGGGTTCGTCGCGCTCACCGAGGGCGGCCGCGCGGCCGTCTACCCCTACCTGCCCGGGCCACAACCTCGACTTCTCCGAGCTGCCCGCCGGCCCCGGGGTGGCCGCCGAGCTCGGCCGGGCCATCGCCGCCCTGCACAACACCGACCCGGCCGTCTACGAGGAGGCCGGCCTGCCGAGCTACGACGCCGACGCCTACCGCACCCGGCGGCTCGCCGACCTCGACCGGGCCGCCGAGACCGGCCGCGTGCCGACCACGCTGCTCACCCGGTGGGAGACCGCCCTCGAGGACGTCACGCTGTGGCGGTTCGCGCCCACCGCGACCCACGGCGACCTCACCGGCGACCAGGTGCTCGCGGTGTTCAGCGACGACGACCGACGCCTCGACCGGCAAGGTCCGGGCGATCACCGGGTGGGAGGACGCCAAGGTCGCCGACCCCGCCGACGACTTCGCGGCACTGGTCGCCGACGCCCGGCCCGAGACGGTCGAGACCGTGCTGGAGGCGTACTCCCACACCCGGGTCGAACGGCCCGACGCCAACCTGCTCGTGCGCGCGCGTCTCGTCGCGGAGCTCGGCCTGCTCACCACCCTGATGGTGGCGCTGACCCGCAAGGACGTCGGTGCCGTCGAGGTGCTCACCACCCAGCTGCGGCGCCTCGACGACGCCGTGCACGCCGGCGAGGAGCCCGACGACTACCGCCGCACCTCGCTCGCCCCGGTCGGTCCACGCCGGCGCACGGCCCGGCCGCCGGCCTTGGTCGTCGACGACGACGACGAGGACCTGCCCGACGGTCGGGCGAGGTGTCGCGGGACGACGACGCCGTCGACGAGACCTCGACCGACCGCACTGGCGCGGTGGCCGACCGTGAGGTGCCCGCCTGGCTGGAGCTCGAGGACGCCGAGGTCGCCGAGGACACCGACGAGCCGGTCGACGCCCCGGGCGACGAGACGGTACCCGACGACGGCGACGCACCGGACGAGGGCGACACCGACGCGCCGGATGCCGCTGCGCCGGCACCGAGCCGGACGACGACGAGGCCGACCAGGTGACCACCGAGCTCGACCTCAGGTCGGGCGAGCGGCGCCCAGAACCCGAGTGATCTCCTGCGCCCCCGGCAGGCTCGGCCAGACCGTCTCGCCGGTGGCCGCGTGGAAGAACGCGCCGCGCACCCGGTGCTCCGGCACGCCGCGCACCCGCGCCCACGCGAGCCGGTAGGCCGACAGCTGCAGCGCGCGGGCCGCCGCCCGGGCCCCGCTGGCGGGTGCGCCGGTCTTCCAGTCGACGACGACCCAGCCGGGCTCACCGTCGGCGCGCGACCTCCTCGAAGACCGCGTCGATCCGCCCGCGCACGGCGATGCCGTCGACGACCGTCTCGACGCTCGTCTCGACCTCGACCGGCGCGCGGTCGGCCCACTCGCTGGCCAGGAAGCGCTCGCGCAGGGTCGCGCAGGTCGAGTGTCGCTCGGCGTCGTCGTCGGCCGAGCCCGGGCAGCTCGTCGACGTCGACGAACGCCGCCCGTGAGTAGTGCTCCTCGACCCAGGCGTGGAAGGCCGTGCCGCGCCGGGCGGCCGAGCGCCGGCGGGGTGGGCATCGGGCGGCGCAGGCCGAGGGTGAACCGCTCGGCGTCCTCGGCGAGCGCCACGAGCGCCGAGGTCGACAGGTGCGCCGGCAGCGCGACGTCGACGGGCGCCCCGCTGCGCCGCCGCGCCCGCTCGTCGAGCAGCATCCGGATCTCGCCGTCCCAGCGACCCGCCGCCGGTGGGTCGACCGCGGGACCGGCGGCGACGGCATCCGCCAGGGCGTCGGACACCGCCCGCGCCGGGGCGAGCAGGGCCGCCCGGCGCTCACGGTGGTCGAGCGTCGGCCAGGCGACGCTGACCTCCTGGGCGGTGCGCGGGTTCTGCGGCTTGGGGTCGTCGAGCGGCGGCAGGTCGGCCCACGGCCCGGCTGCCGCGACGAGCCCAGACACCTGCACCTCGTCGAGGAAGCGCGAGGTGATCCGCGGCGTGCTCGCCGTGCCCCAGACGTGGGCGGTGAGCAGCAGGTCGGTGCGCGCCCGGGTGACCGCGACGTAGGCCAGCCGCCGCTCCTCGACGATGCCGTGGTCGGCCACCGCCTCGCGGAAGCGCTGGTGCTCGTGCGGCGAGGTCGTCCCAGCCGTGCGCCCCGGACCACGCGAACCGCGGCAGCCCCTCGCGCGTCGCCGCGCAGGTCGTAGGGCAGGGTCGCCAGCCCGGCGAGCCAGCCCTTGTCGGTGGGTGCCGGGTGCGCCCACCGGTCGTCGCGAGCGAGGTGCGGGTGCCCGAGTGGGCCGGGAACGACGCCCTCGACCAGACCCGGCACGGCGACGACGTCCCACTCCAGACCCTTGGCCGCGTGCACGGTCATCACCTGGACGGCGTCGGTGCGGGCCTCGATCCAGCCGAGGTCGAGCCCGCGCTCCTCGTCGACGGCGGCGTCGAGCCAGGCGAGGAACCCGCCGAGCGAGGCCCGGTCGGCGGCCGCGGCGAAGGTGGCGGCGACGTCGGCGAAGGCGTCGAGGTGGGCCCGGGCGGCGCCGGGGGTCCAGCCCGGCCGGGCGAGCACCTCGATGTCGAGGCCGAGGGCCACCTCGGCCTCGGCGGCCAGCTCGGCCAGCCCCAGCCCGGTGAGCGAGCGCAGCCGGCGGACCGCCGCACCCAGCCCGGCGAGCCGCTCGAGCGCGACCGGCCCGATGGACTGGCCCTCGTCACCCACCCACGTCGCGGGGGGGAGGTCGTCGAGCGCCTCGACGATGCTCGACGCGCTCGCTGGCGTCGGGCGCGAGGTCGGCGCCCCGGCGCCGCCCGGTGCGCTGCCGTGCGCCGGGCCCAGGCGCCGAGCCCGTCGAGGTCGGCCGCGCCGAGGCGGCACGACGGCCCGGTGAGCAGGCGCATCAGCCGGTCGCCCCGGGTGGGGTCCTGCACGACCCAGAGCAGCGCGACGAGGTCGGCCACCTCGGGCGTGTGCAGGAGCCCACCGAGGCCGACGACCTCGTACGGGATGCCGCGAGCCTCGAGCGCCTCGACCACCGGGTCGAACTGGGAACGCTTGCGGCACAGCACCGCCGCGGTGCGCCGACCGGGCCGGGACCGGCGGTGCTCGACCCACGCGGCGACGTGGGCGGCCTCGTCCTCGATCGTCGCCAGCCGTGCGGTCGCGACGTGACCGCGCCCTGCCTCGGCCCGCGCGCAGAGCGAGGCGACCGGCACCCGGGTCGAGCGCGCCAGCGGGTCGGCGACCAGGTTGGCGACGTCGAGGATCGCCGTGTCGTTGCGCCAGCTCGTCGACAGCGGCACCACCAGCGGCGGGTCGGGGTCGACGAAGTCCTCGCGGAAGCGGTGCAAGGTGGTCGAGCTCGCCCCGCGCCAGCCGTAGATCGACTGGTGCGGGTCGCCCACGGCGGTGACCGGAACCGGCGAGCCCGGCGCGACGAACAGCGACCGGAGCAGCTGCAGCTGGGCCTCGGAGGTGTCCTGGAACTCGTCGAGCAGCACGGCCCGGAAGCGTGACCGCTCGGCCGCCCCGACCTGGGGCACGGTGCGTCGCGATGCGCGCGGCCAGGGCCACCTGGTCGGCGAAGTCCATGGCGTCGCGGCTGCGCTTGAGCTCGTGGTAGCGCTCGACCAGGGGCAGCACCGCCCGCCGCTCGCGCAGCACGGTGACGGCCTCGCGGATCTCGGTCGGGAAGGCGCGCCGCTTGGTGACCCCGCTCGGAACGGCCTCGAGGGCCGCGACGACCTCGTCGAGGTGGCGCGCCACGTCGTCGACCTCGCACGAGGTGCTCGGCCATCTCGCCGGCGAGGTCGACGACGGCGGTCGTCACGGTCGACTCGGCCTTCTCGACCCCGTCCATCGGGCCGTCCCACGACGCGACGGCCTCGTGCGCGACCTGCCAGGCGGCCGCCTCGCTCAGCAGCCGGCTCTCGGCCTCGACGCCGAGCCGCACGCCGTGCTCGCGCACGATGCGGCCGGCATACGCGTGGTAGGTCGACACCGTGGGCACGTCGTCGAGCACGGCGGCGCCGTCGTCGCTGCTCGGGGTCCACAGCCCCGCCTCGCGCAGCGTGGCCAGCCGGGCCGACAGCCGCTCGGAGAGCTCGCCGGCGGCCTTGCGGGTGAAGGTGAGCCCGAGCACCTCGTCGGGGCGCACCAGGTCGTTGGCGACGAGCCAGACGACGCGCGCGGCCATCGTCTCGGTCTTGCCCGACCCGGCGCCGGCGACGACGAGCAGGGGCCGCAGGGGTGCCTCGATGACGGCCACCTGCTCGGGCGTGGGCGCGTGGGACTGGCCGAGCGCCCGGGCGAGCTCGACCGCGCCCCATCGCACGCCGGCGCGGTGCCTCCGGCACGAGCAGCCCGGATGCCGTGTGGTCGCCGGTCACAGCCGCCTCCCCTCCGCGTACGCGGGGCAGGAGTCCTTGACCTGGCAGGTGCCGCACTGCGAGCCCGGGGTGGCGGCGAAGACCGCGCCGGCCATGCCCTCGGCGACCTCCTCGACGAGGTCGCGGGCCCAGGTCGGCTCGTCGTCGGTGTCGAGCGGCGGTTGCAGCTGCAGCGTGGTGCTCTTGGCCGCGGCCGCCCGGCCGAGCTGCAGCAGCGCCGCCCCACCCGACCGCTCGCCGTGCTGCGGCGAGCGCGCCCTCCTCGACGGCGAGCTGGTAGGCGCCGAGCTGGCCGTGCCGGCGCACCTCGTCGAGGGTCGGCTTGCTCGCGCCGGTCTTGAGGTCGACGACCCGCACCCGCCCGTCGGCCGTCGACCTCGATGCGGTCGACCTGGCCGGCCACCACGGCCCGGCCCAGGGCGACCCTGATCCGCTCCTCCGACGCGGCCTTGCGCCACCCGGCCGCGTCGGCCTCGGTGAGGTAGCGGGCCAGCCGGGTCGTCATCGCCTGGGCCCGGCCGAGGTCGCGGCGGCTGAGCCACCCCGGGGCCAGCCCGAGCCGACCCCATCGGGCCTCGAGCGCGGCGGCGTACGTGGCGGCGTCGGTGTCGCCGAGGTCGTGCGCGACCTCGTGCACCAGGGTGCCGATGTCCTGGGCGCCCATCGACGGCCCGTCGCCGCCGGCGGCGCGCAGCACCCACTGCAGGCGGCAGCGGCCGAAGTGGTCGATCGTGGACGGCGAGACCGACACGGGCACCTCGGCGCCGCGCCGCGGCCGGTCGTCGCTGACGTCGCGCAGCGCCCACCACTGGGCCGGGTCGGCGCCCGGAACCCCCTGTGCCGCAAGGGTGGCCAGCGCGGTCACCGCCGCACCACGGGTCGCCGGGTCGGGGCCGGCCAGCTCGCGGCGCAGCTCGGCCACCAGCCCGGGCAGGGTCAGCGGCCGGGCGACGTCGGTGAACGCCCGCGGCTGCGGCAGCGGGTCGACGACGTCGAGGAACGGGGAGGGCTGCTCGTCCTCGCTGCGCACGGCGGTGACGACGAGCCGCTCGCGGGCGCGGGTGACCGCGACGTGGAACAGCCGGGTCTCGTCGTGCCGCACCTGCGCCCGGGCGGCGCGGGGGTCGTCGCCGCGCCCGGTCACGACGTCGACCAGGTCGGTCGAGCCGAGCAGCGAGCCGCGCAGCCGCAGGTCGGGCCACACGCCCTCCTGCACGCCGGCGACGACGACGAGGTCCCACTCGCGACCGGCGCAGGCCGCGGGGGTCACCAGGGCGACCGACTCCCCTGCCGGCGCCCGCGCGACGAGGGTGTCGCCGGCGACGTCCTGGCCGAGCACGTGGTCGAGGAAGTCGGCGGGCGAGGCACCGGGGAGCCGGTCGACGAACCGGGCCGCGGCGTCGAACAGGCCCAGCACGGCGTCGAGGTCGCGGTCGGCGCGACCGCCGCCCGGGCCCGCCACCGAGCGCGGCGTCGCGCCAGGGGCCGGCGAGGCCGCTGGCGCTCCACATCCGCCAGAGCACGACCTCGACCCCCTCGCCGTCGCGCAGGGCGTCGACGGCCGCGGCCAGCACCCGGTGCGCCCGGCGGGCGGGGGCCGCCTCGGGACCGATCCGGTCGAGCGGAGAACGGCGCGAGCACCGCCTCGGCGAGCAGCACGTCGCTGGGGCGGCCACCTGCCGTCGTCGAGCTCGAGGCGCCGCAGCGATCGCCGCAACCGGCGCAGCAGCACGGCATCCGCACCGCCGACCGGAGAGGTGAGCACGTCGACGACGTCGGCCGGGTCGAGCTGTTCGGCGCCGGCCACGACGTCGAGGGCGCAGCGCAGCAGGGTGAGGAACGGCCGCACGGCCGCCTCGTCGCGCACCGGCGAGGTCGGCGGTGGCGGAGTCGACGGGCACCCCGGCACCGCGCAGCACCCGGCGCAGGGTGGCGGTGCGACCCCCGCCGCGCACGACGACGGCCATCTGCGACCACGGCACGCCGTCGAGCAGGTGCGCCGCCCGCAGCCGCCCGGCGACGTAGCCGGCCTCCTGCGCCGCCGTGCGCAGCAGGTGTGCCTCGACGGCACCGCCGTGGCCCACCGGTGTGACGCGACGGTGCGCGGCACCCCCCACCACCCCGACGTGCGCCGCCACCCGCGCTGCCGCGGCGAGCACACCACCCCCGCAGCGGTACGAGGTGCTCAGGAGCAGGGTCGGCGCGTCGGGCCAGGCCGACGACGAAGAGCCGCGGGTCGGCGCCACGGAAGGTCTGGGTGGCGGCGTCGGGGTCGCCGAGGAGCACGAGGTCGACCCCGCCCCCGGCGACGACGACCCGCAGCAGGCGCAGCGCGGCCGGGGTGAGCTCCTGGGCGTCGTCGACGACGACCAGCCGCAACCCGGCGCGCAGCCGGTCGAGGGCCTCGAGGTCGGTCTCGAGGTGGTCGGCCGCGGCGCCGAGGATCCAGGCCGGGTCGAACGCCCCGGGCGCCGACAGCGCGGTCACCTCGTCGTACTCGCGCAGCACGTCGGCGGCGGCGACCCACTCGGGGCGCCGGTCGGGCCGCGCCCGAGCTCGGCGAGGTCCTCGGGGTCGAGGCCGAGCTCGACGGCGCGCATCAGCAGGTCGCGCAGCTCTCCGCGGAAGGTGCGGGTGGGCAGCGCCAGTGCCATACCCGCCGGCCAGGGCGGCGCGACCGACTCGCCCGCGGCGTGACCGGCGAGCAGCTCGCCGAGGATGACGTCCTGCTCGGGGCCGCTGAGCAGGCGCGGGGAGGGGTCGCCGGCCAGGGCCGCCGCCTCGCGCAGGATGCCGAACCCCAGGGACTGGTGGGTGCGAGCCAGCGGGGTGGTCGTGGTGCCACCGAGCCGGGCGGTGACGGCGTCACGCAGCCGGGCGGCCGCGAGCCGGGTCGGGGCGAGCAGGAGGCAGCCGTCGGCGGTCGCCCCACCGGCCTCGACCCGCTGGGCCACGACCTCGACGGCCACGGTGGACAGGCCGGTGCCGGGGGCGCCGAGCACCCGCAGCACCGGTCCGCGGTGCTCGACGACCGCGCGCTGGCTCGCGTCGAGCACCGGCACGCGCTGCGCGGCGGTGGCAGGACGACGAAGGACGAGCACCCCGGGATTCCACCACGCCGCCCCGACACCAGACGCGTCACACCCACCGTGTCCCGAGATCGACCAATAGGTCACGGGAGGTACAGCCGGTCCGTACCCCGAGTGACCTATTGGTCGATGTGGGTACGGGTCAGTAGGTCGGGAGGGTGGGGTCGACCTGCGCCACCCAGGCGAGGACGCCGCCCTCGACGTTGACCGCGTCGACCCCGCGGGCCCGCAGCAGGTCGACCGCCTCCCCCGAGCGCACCCCGGTCTTGCAGTAGACGTAGACCCTCGTCTCCGGCCCCAGCCCCGGCAGCCCGGCGCCGGCACGCACGTCGCCCACGGGCAGCCAGGCATCGCCGGGCAGGGTCACGATCGCCCGCTCCCCCGCCTCGCGCACGTCGAGCAGCACGGCCCGTCGCCCGTCCAGCTCGCCGGCCCCGATGCGTGCGCTGAGCTCCCCGACCTCGACGCTCGGCCTGGCCGCCGGCACGTCGCCCCCCACGTCGCCACCCTCGTCGGCGTCCTCCACGTCGGCCGGGATGCCGGTCGCCCACCCGAGCGGCCGGGTCGCGTCCGCCCCCGAGCCGCACACCCGGCATCCGGGGTCGGCGGTGACGGGGAGGGCGTCCCAGCTCTGGCGCAGGGCGTCGTGGACGAGCAGGCGGCCGACGAGCGGCTCCCCGATGCCGGTGACGAGCTTGACCGCCTCGGTCGCCATCACCGAGCCGATGCTGGCGCAGACCACCCCGAGGACGCCGCCGACGGCGCACGACGGCACGGCATCCGCAGGAGGCTGGTGCGGGAAGACGCAGGCGTAGCAGGGTCCCTCCCCCGCCCACCACACCGACACCTGGCCGTCGAAGCGGTAGACCGACCCCCACACGTGCGGCAGGCCCAGCCGGGCGCAGGCGTCGCCGACGAGGTAGCGCGTCGGGAAGTTGTCGGCGCCGTCGAGGACGAGGTCGTAGTCGGCGACCACGTCGAGCGCCGTGGCCTCGTCCAACCGCTCGGTGTGCTGCACGACCTGCGTCGTGGGGCTGATCGCCAGCACCGCGTCGGCGGCCGACTCGGTCTTGGGCCGGCCGACGTCGGCGACCCCGTGCACGACCTGCCGCTGCAGGTTGGTCGCGTCGACGACGTCGTCGTCGACCACCCCGATCGTGCCCACCCCGGCGGCGGCCAGGTAGAGCAGCGCGGGTGAGCCCAGCCCCCCGGCCCCGACGACGAGCACCCGCGCGGCCCGCAGCCTGCGCTGCCCGTCGGTGCCGACGTCGGGCAGGAGCAGGTGGCGGGCGTACCGGGTGCGCTCCTGCACGGTGAGCTCGGGGCCGGGCGGCACCAGCGGTGGTCGGGCCATGGCGCGACGATAACAACCGGTGCGTGGCGCATCCCCGGTCGCGCCGTTACCCGTCCGTAGGATGCAGACCTATCGCCGGCCGAAGGACACGCATGACCAGCACGCCCACCACCCCCCGCGGGCAGCGGATGCCGCGCAGCGAGCGTCGCGCCCAGCTGCTCGACGCGGCCCAGGCCGTCTTCGTCCAGTCCGGCTACCACGCGGCGGCCATGGACGAGATCGCCGACCGGGCGGGGGTCTCCAAGCCGGTGCTCTACCAGCACTTCCCGGGCAAGCTCGACCTCTACCTCGCCCTGCTCGACAAGCACTGCGACACCCTGGAGTCGCTCGTGCGGGCGGCCCTCGAGGTCGGTGGCGACAACGAGGTGCGCGTCGAGCGCACCGTGGCGGCCTACTTCGAGTTCGTCACCAGCGAGGGCGCGGCCTTCCGGATGGTCTTCGAGAGCGACCTCACGAGCGTGCCGCAGGTGCGCTCACGCCTCGACGCCGTCGAGATGAACTGCGCGGAGGCGATCGCCGAGGTCATCGCCGAGGACACCGGCGCCGACGACGAGCGCGCACTGATGCTCGGCTCCGCGCTGGCCGGCATGGCCCAGGTCGCCGCCCGGCACTGGCTGGCCCAGGGTGGCGACGTGCCCGAGCCGGAGGCGGCCGCGATGATCAGCGCCCTGGCGTGGCGCGGACTGGGCTCGTTCCCCAAGATCGGTTCCTGAGCCGGCGGCATCCACCGCGTGTCCGCTCGTGGCGGATGCCGGAATGTCGCCCGCCGACCGCGGGTTAGCCTGTGCCCGAGGGCGCGGCCGTTCCGCGTCCCCCATCGAGGAAAGGTGTGCACCCGTGGAGGTCACCATCGGCGTCCAGAACGTCGCCCGCGAGCTGACGGTCGAGACCGACTCCGACCCCGCCGAGGTCACCAAGGCCGTCGAGGCGGCCCTGACCGACGGCAGCGTCCTTCGCCTGGTCGACACCCGCGGACGGTCGGTGTTCGTCCCCGGGGCGGCCATCGGCTGGATCCAGGTCGGCGACTCCGAGAAGGGCCGTGTCGGCTTCACCCCCTGACGGCCGCTCCGCAGGCCGGGAACCGCGTGAGGTCCCGGATCCGGGCGGCCTGAGGCACTAGATTCGAGCCGGCTCCCGGTTCGGGCGCCCGAGCGCGGCGCAGGTCGCCGTCGGATGACGCAGGCGTGGGTCCCCGGACCCGGAAGGAGTCGTCATGGACATCTGGGAGATTCTCGGCACGATCGTCTTCGGAGCCGTCATCGGGGTCCTCGCGCGGATGGTGCTCCCCGGCAAGCAGAACATCAACCTGATCGTCACGGTGATCCTCGGCGTCCTGGGGGCCCTGATCGGCTACTGGCTGTGGGGCCTGATCGGCAACGGTGACACCGTGGGCATCGACTGGATCCGCTGGTTCATCTCGATCGCGGCCGCCGCGATCCTCGTGGCCATCTACGGGTCGATCACCGGCAAGAAGCAGGTCTGAGCCACCTCGCTCGACACCGCAGCGGCCCCCGTCCTGCGGACGGGGGCCGCTGCGCGTGGGTGGCGTGCTTCAGGCGGACAGGCCCAGACGCGCCATCCGCCGGGCGTGGTTGTCGGTGAGCCGGGTGAACATCTGGCCCACCTCGGCCAGGTCGACCCCGCCACCGACGAGCAGGGCCGACATGGCGTCGCGCTCGACGGCCACGGCCTGCGCCTGGGACAGCGCCTCGCCCAGCAGCCGCCGACCCCACAGGGCCAGCCGCCCGCCAGCCCTCCGGTCGGTCTTGAGGGTGTCGCGCACGACGCCGACGACGAAGTCGGACTCCCCGGCGTCGTCGAGCGCGCTGGCCATCACCTCACGGGTGTCGTCGTCGACGAAGACCGACATCTCGCGGTAGAAGTCCTTGGCGATGCCGTCGCCGACGTAGGCCTTGACCAGGCCCTCGAGCCAGCCCTTGGGCTTGGTGCGCTCGTGGTAGGCCGCGAAGGGCACGACGAACGGCGCCATCGCGGCATCCGGGTCGATGCCGTGCGAGCGCATGTGCTCGACGAGCACGGTGTACTGCACGTACTCGGTGTTCGCCAGGCTCGCCATCGACGACTTCAGGTGCAGCGTCGGCGCCAGGTCGGAGTCGACGGCCATCCTGATGAAGGCGGTCAGCTCGCCGTACGCGAGAACACCCAGCAGGTCGACGACGGCCGCGTGGTAGGTGGGGTCCTCGATCGACGTGTGCTCCATGGCTTCGGAGCCTAACGGTAGAGTGGGCCCCGTCCCACGGTGCCCGGTCGGCACGAAGACCCAAGTTCCTTGACGTGGCGAGCGCCCGGAGTCCCCGAGGCGGCCCGCCCCCCGAAGACCTCCGATCGGCCCGCAGCCCCTGCGCCGGCGCACGAGCGCCTGCCGACCGGAAGAGACCCATGACCGACGTCACCGACGCCACAGACGCCTCCACCGCACCACCCGACGACGCGAGCGCCGAGGCCGTGCTCGCCGAGACCGCCGCCGAGACCGTGACCGAGCCCGTGCGGGTCGAGTCGTTCTCCGACTTCCCGATCCACCAGGACATCGTCGACGCACTCGCCGAGCACAAGATCACCACCCCGTTCCCGATCCAGGCGATGACCCTTCCGGTCGCGCTGTCCGGCCACGACATCATCGGCCAGGCCAAGACCGGCACCGGCAAGACGCTCGGCTTCGGCATCCCGATCCTGAACCGGGTCACCTCCCCCAGGGACGAGGCCTTCGCGACGATGCCCTTCGCCGGCAAGCCGCAGGCCCTGGCCGTCGCCCCCACCCGCGAGCTCGCCGTGCAGGTCGCCGGCGACCTCGAGCGGGCCGGCAAGAAGCGCGGCGTGCGCGTGCTCACCGTCTACGGCGGCCGCGCCTACGAGCCGCAGGTCGAGGCGCTGCAGCGTGGCGTCGAGGTCGTCGTCGGCACCCCGGGCCGCCTCATCGACCTCGCCAAGCAGGGCCACCTCGACCTCGGCCACGCGCGCATCGTCGTGCTCGACGAGGCCGACGAGATGCTCGACCTGGGCTTCCTGCCCGATGTCGAGCGGCTGCTGTCGCTCACGCCGGCCTCGCGCCAGACCATGCTGTTCTCGGCGACCATGCCGGGCGCGGTCGTGGCACTGGCGCGTCGCTACATGAGCCAGCCCACCCACATCCGGGCGATGGGTGACGACCAGGAGAACGCCCACACGGTCAAGGCCGTCGAGCAGTTCGTCTACCGCGCCCACGCGATGGACAAGGTCGAGATGCTCGCCCGCATGCTCCAGGCCCGCGAGCGTGGCCTGACCATCATCTTCAGCCGCACCAAGCGCACTGCCGCCAAGGTGGCCGACGACCTGGCCGAGCGTGGTTTCGCGGCCGCCGCCATCCACGGCGACCTGGGCCAGGGCGCCCGCGAGCAGGCGCTGCGCGCCTTCCGCAACGGCAAGGTCGACATCCTCGTCGCCACCGACGTCGCCGCCCGTGGCATCGACGTCGAGCACGTCACGCACGTCATCAACTACCAGTGTCCCGAGGACGAGAAGACCTACCTGCACCGCATCGGGCGCACCGCCCGGGCCGGCAACACCGGCATCGCGGTCACCTTCGTCGACTGGGACGACCTGCACCGCTGGGCGATGATCAACAAGGTGCTCGACCTCGGCATGCCCGAGCCGCAGGAGACCTACTCCTCCTCGCCCCACCTGTACTCCGACCTCGACATCCCCGAGGGCAGCAAGGGCCGCCTGCCCCGCGCGCAGCAGACCCGCGAGGGCCTGGGCGCCGAGGTGCTCGAGGACCTCGGCGAGACCGGCAAGGGCGCCGGCCGGCGCGGGCCGTCGTCCGGCGGCGACCGTGACCGTGGCGGCCGCGGCGGGCGCGGTGGCGACAGCCGTGGTGGACGCGGTGGCGAGCCGCGCAGCGACAGCTCGCGCCCGGCATCACGCGACGGCGACGCCCCGACCGAGGGCGCCGACCGCCCGAAGCGCAACCGCAACCGCAGGCGCACCCGTGGTGGCAGCCCCTCGGGCGACACCGCCAGCTGACCACAGCACGACCGCAGGGCCGCACCGGATATCCGGTACGGCCCTGCGGCGTCTGTCGCCCCTCCCGGGTATGAGGCACGAGGCGCCCGCAGGCCCTGTCCGGTCGCGCTCGGGAGGACGAGAATCGATGGCGTGCTCACCGGACACCAGGCCGTCGAGACCCGCAGCCACAACCTGCTGTCGGGGGCCCGGCAGGTCAGGCTCCACGGCCGCGACGTGCCGGTGCGCGCGGAGATCGTCGACGACGGGGAGTTCTCGGTGCACGCCGACGCCGACGAGCTGCTCGACTGGCTCGGCCGGTGCGACCCGGGCCCCACGGACGGTCTACTCGTGCAGGGGGCCCGAGGCCTCCGACGCCCTGGCCGTCCGGATCGGCACCGAGCTCGGCTGGTGGGCGGTCGTTCCCCCGACACGGTGAGCGGGTGCGGCTGGACCAGCCGCCACCACCAACGGCGAAGGGCCGCACCGGAACCCGGCGCGGCCCCTCGTCCACTGGGGTCAGCCTGCGCTGATGGTGCTCGTGTCGATGACCGCGCGGTAGCGCACGTCACCGTCGACGACCCGGTCCCAGACGGCGTCGACGTCGGCCGCGTCGACGACCTCGATCGTCGCGGCGATGCCGTGCTCGGTACAGAAGTCGAGCATCTCCTGGGTCTCGGCGATGCCACCGATCTGCGAGCCGGCGACGGCCTTGTTGCCGCCGATCAGCGAGCCCGGGGGGATGGAGTAGGGGGCCGGCGGCAGGCCCACGTTCACGACGACACCCGACGGCTTGAGCAGCCGCACGTAGTCGGCGAGCGGGATGTCGGCACTGACGGTGTTGAGCACGATGTCGAAAGTGCCGCGGGCGGCCTTCATCGCGTCGGCGTCGGAGGACGCGATGTGCCGTGTCGCGCCGAGGGCGAGGGCGTCGTCGGCCTTGGCATCGGAGCGGGAGATGGTGGTGACGCTGGCGCCCATGGCGGCGGCGATCTTGACGCCCATGTGGCCCAGGCCGCCGACGCCGACGACGGCCACCGAGCGGCCGGTGCCCGCGCCCCAGCGGCGCAGCGGGGAGTAGGTGGTGATGCCGGCGCAGAGCAGCGGGGCGGCGACGTCGAGGTCCATGGCGTCGGGGATGCGCAGCACGAAGCGCTCGCTCACGACGACCTCCTGCGCGTAGCCGCCCATCGTCCACTCGCCGTCGTAGCCCTGGGAGTTGTAGGTGCCGACGGACGGCTTGGTGCAGAACATCTCCATGCCGTCCTTGCACGGCTCGCACTGCCCGCAGGAGTCGACCAGGCAGCCGACGCCGACCCGGTCGCCGACCGCGTGACGGGTGACCTCGTCACCCACCTCGACGACGGTGCCGGCGATCTCGTGACCCACGGTCAGCGGGAAGTGGGCCGGCCCCCACTCCTCACGCACGGTGTGGATGTCGGAGTGGCAGATGCCCGCGAAGGCGATGGCGATGCGGATGTCGTCGGGGCGCAGGTCACGGCGCTCGATGGTGCCCTGGTGGAAGCCGGACGTGGCGGAGTCTGCGATGAGTGCGGGTGTGGTGGTCGGCATCCGTTCACTGTATGACGCCCGCGCGCCGTGGTCCGAATCCCTCGACCGGGATCCGGACCACCTCTCAGAGCTGGGTCAGCAGCGAGGCGGCGACCTCGCGGTAGGCCTTCGCGCCCTTGGAGCTGCGGGCGGTGGAGAGGATGGAGCGGCCGACCGCCGGGGCCTCGGCGAAGCGGACCGTCTTGGGGATCGGGGGCAGGAGCACCGGCAGGTCGTAGCGCCCACCGACGTCCTCGAGCACCTCGCGCGAGTGCAGGCTGCGGCCGTCGTAGAGGGTCGGGAGGATGCCGAGCACGCGCAGCTTCTTGTTGAGGATCTTCTTCACGTCGCGCACCGTGTCGAGCAGCTGGCCGACGCCGCGGTGGCTGAGCATCTCGCACGGCATCGGGATGATCAGGCCGTGCGCGGCGGTGAGGGCGTTGAGGGTGAGCACGCCCAGGCTCGGCGAGCAGTCGAGCAGGATGATGTCGTAGTCGCGCTTGACGTCGCCGAGGGCACCCTGCAGCACGTACTCGCGCGCGGGCCGGGACAGCAGCACGGCCTCGGCACCGGCGAGGTCGATGGTGCTCGGCACCAGGTCGACCCCTTCCTCGCACCCGACGACGACGTCCTTGAGCGCGGTGCCCCCGACGAGCACGTCGTGGATGGAGGCCTCGACCGCGTCGGGGTCGACCCCGAGGCTGAAGGTGAGGCAGGCCTGCGGGTCGAGGTCGACGAGGAGCACCCGGCGGCCCTGCTCGGCGAACGCAGCCCCCAGCGAGGCCACCGAGGTCGTCTTCGCGACCCCGCCCTTCTGGTTCGCGAGGGCGATGATCGTGGCCTTGCGCTTGGGCGCCATCAGGGGGCCTTCCATGGGGTCCGCGGGACGGGATGCGATTCTCTCACCCGAGGATCGCCGCCGCGTCGCCGGTCAGCAGGAACCGCCGGAACGACTCCGCCGAGGGCAGCAGCGGGCGCCCGGCCACCCAGGCGACCCCGACCTCGCGCTGCGCCCCGCCGTCGGTGAGGGGCAGCATCCGGGTACGGGCGAAGGTCGAGGGCGTGGGCAGCCCCATCGCGGGCACCACCGCCACGCCGAGCCCCGCAGCCACCAGGCCGCGCACGGTCGGCAGGTCGTCGGCGTCGAAGGCGATGCGGGGCTCGAAGCCCGCGGCCTCGCACAGGGCCAGGGTCTGCGAGCGCATGCCCGAGGGCCCACGGCGCATCACGAAGGGCTCGTCGGCGACGTCGGCCAGCGCCACCTCGGCGCGCGCGGCCAGGTCGTGGGTCACCGGCACGGCGAGCACGAGCGGCTCGACGAGGATGCGCCGCCACTCCACGCCCGGGCCGGTGACCCGGTGGGTCGTGAGCTCGACGTCGGCCCGGCGGGTCGCGAGCTGCTGGGACACCTGGCCGCTCTCGCCGACGGCGGTGCGCTGCAGCACCACGCGCACGCGAGGGTGCTCCTGGCGGTAGGCGCGGATCAGCCCGGGCACGAGCCACGACCCCAGGCTGAGCGGGAAGGCCAGGGTGACGACCCCGCCCTCGGGGTCGACGAGCTCGTCGACGGCCGCCAGCCCGTCGTCGAGGTCGTTGACCAGGTTGTCGACGTGCCGCTTGAACGCGGTACCGGCATGCGTCATCCGCAGCACCCGGCCCGACCGCCGCAGGAGCGGGGTGCCGACCTCCTGCTCGAGCCGAGCCAGGGCCCGCGACACCCCGGGCTGGCTGACACCGAACACGTCGCTCACCTCGGTCACCGTGTAGCCGTCGGCGACGAGCTGGAACCAGCGCAACGCTTGGGTGTCCATACTCATGACGATACTGCATGTGATGCATGTGCCGATTTCATTGGACGCATGGGCAACGGTCCGCGCAGACTGGATGCATGACCACTTCAGCACTCTGGACCACCGTCAAGGACGAGCTCCGCGAGCGCCGTGAGGCCCGCGCCGCACTCAACAAGCTCCGGGCCGACCTGGAGCACTACCGCACCCCCGCCGAGATCGACGACCTGCTCGCCAGCGTCGACGCGCAGGACACCCCCGAGGCCGAGATGATCCGCGGCATCCTCAGCGAGAACCTGCGCTCCTACTACTCGCGCCGCGCCGTCAGCGCCTGACCGACCTCGCCTCGCCGGACCGTCTCCGGACGGATGCGGTGCAGCACGTGCGGGCCCGACACCAGCCGCTCGGTACCTCTCGGACGCACCGCGCTCACGGGCGGGCGTCGACGGCGGTGTCAGGCACCACCCGCAGCCCGATCGGGCCGGGGTTCCAGGCCACCTCCCAGCGGAAGCCGTCGGGGTCGGCGAAGTAGCCGGTGAACCCACCCCACTCACGCTGGACGGGCCCGGTGACGGGCGCACCGGCCCTCGCGGCGAGTGCGAGCACGTCGCGCACCTCGGCCGGGGTGGCCACGTTGTGCGCCAAGGTCATCGGCACCATGCCGGGGCCGTCGAGGGCAGGGCCGCCGACCTCCGCCTCGAACGCCGCGCGGTCCCAGAGCGACAGCACGAGCCGGTCACCCGCGTCGAACATCAGCACCTCCCCCGGCACGTCGAGCTCGGGCGCCCAGCCCAGCCCGTCGACGTAGAACGACCGGGACCTCTCGACGTCGCGCACGGCCAGGGTCACGAACGACACACGTTGCTCCATGCCTCCCAACCTCGCACAGACCGCCACGCCCGGGTCTCCGGGAACGGAACCCGGCGTTGCGCGGATGCCGGTCACGCGTCGTCGCGCGCGACCCACCCGCCGAGCGGGGCCGGCTCCTCCAGCGCGGCCCAGTCGGACTTCTCCGGGCCGGCCGCCTGCCCCTCGGGGCAGTGGGCGCGCAGGTCGCACCACCCGCACAGCGGCCCCGGCCGCGGGGGGAAGAGCTCGGAGGCCGCGCCCCTCTCGGCGAAGTCGAGGTCGGCCCGCCGCGCGTCACGGGCGATCGACCGGGCCTGCTCGACCTTGCGGGACAGCGACTCCGGGGTGTGCTCGTGCACCGCGACGGTGCCGCTCGGCACGTGGTGCAGCTCGACGCGCAGGGTGCGGCGCCGGAACATCTTCCACACGGCGGCGGCGTAGAGGCCCGAGCGCCAAGCGAGGTGCGGGCGTCGTCGTCGGTGGGCGGCACGCGCGAGGTCTTGTAGTCGACGACGACGAGCTCGCCGTCGCGGTCGTCGAGCCGGTCGACCCGGCCGGTGATCCGCAGGTCACCGCTGACGAACGACACGGTGCGCTCGATGCCCATCGGCGCGGTGGCGGGGTCGACGCCGGCGAGGTAGTCCGATGACGGCCGCGCGCATCCGCTCGCGCCACTCTCGGGACTGCTGCCCGTCGCGGAAGCCCACGTCGATCCACGCCCGGTCGACGAGGCCGGCGCCCGCCTGCGGGGTGCGCTCGGGCAGGTCCCACCAGTCGCGCAGCGCGTTGTGCACCGCGTTGCCGAGGGAGGTGTGCGCCCGCTGGCGGCGCTTCTCGGGCGCCGGCCGGTCGAGGTACTGCAGGCGGTAGCGGCGTGGGCAGTCGAGGAAGGCGATGCAGCTTGCTCGGGCTCGCGGCGTACAGGGGCGCGGGCATGCCCGGAAGCTCCCCCTGGGCCGGCTGAACGATCACGGGCCCGACGCTAGCGGGTGCGCGCCGACGCCGCCGGGACGCCGGGACCGGAGCCGTGCGCGGGGCTCCCCGAGGGGGCTCGCGACCTGACACACTGTGCGGCGATGGCCATCAGCGCGTTCGACCTCTTCTCCGTGGGCATCGGCCCCTCCAGCTCGCACACCGTGGGTCCGATGCGGGCCGCCCACACCTTCGCCGAGGGGCTGCGCAGCGACGGGCTGCTCGAGCAGGTCGGGCGCGTGCGCGCCGAGCTGTTCGGCTCGCTCGGGCGCCACCGGCCACGGGCACGGCTCGCTCAAGGCGGTCGTGCTCGGCCTCGAGGGCGAGGCTCCCGAGACCACCGACCCCCGGGCCGCCGACCCGCGCCTGGCCGAGGTGCGCGCCACCGGGCGGCTGCGGCTGGACGGAACCCACGAGATCGCGTGCGACGTCGACACCGACGTCGTGCTGCACCGCCGTGCCAGACCTGCCCTTCCACTCCAACGGGATGCGCTTCACGGCCTAGGGCCGCGCGCGCCCGCCGAGGGCGAGGAGCCGCTGCGCCAGCGCGAGTACTACTCGGTGGGTGGCGGCTTCGTGCTCGACCAGGACGAGGTCGGCGAGAACGTCATCGTGCCCGACCACACCGCCGGTGAAGTACCCGTTCACCACCGGCGACCAGCTGCTCGAGCAGTGCGCGGAGACCGGCCTGCCGATCAGCGGCGTGATGATGGCCAACGAGCTGTCGTGGCGCACCGAGGCAGAGGTGCGCGAGCGGTCTGCTGCACCTGTGGCAGGTGATGCAGGAGTGCATCGACAACGGCTGCCGCTCCGAGGGCGTGCTGCCCGGCGGGCTCAAGGTGCAGCGCCGCGCCCCGCGCCTGGCGACGCAGCTGCGCGGCGAGCACCCCGGTGACCCGCTCGCCGCCATGGACTGGGTGACGCTCTACGCGCTGGCCGTGAACGAGGAGAACGCCTCCGGTGGGCGGATCGTGACGGCACCGACCAACGGCGCGGCCGGCATCATCCCCGCGGTGCTGCACTACTACACGCGCTTCGTGCCCGGTGCCGACGACGAGGGCGTCGTGCGCTTCCTGCTCACCGCGGCCGCGATCGGCAGCCTGTACAAGGAGAACGCCTCCATCTCCGGCGCCGAGGTCGGGTGCCAGGGCGAGGTCGGGTCGGCCTGCTCGATGGCGGCCGGCGCGCTGGCCGAGGTGCTCGGCGGCACCCCCGACCAGGTCGAGAACGCCGCCGAGATCGGCATCGAGCACAACCTCGGCCTCACCTGCGACCCGGTGGGCGGTCTGCGTGCAGATCCCGTGCATCGAGCGCAACGCCGTGGCGTCGGTCAAGGCCATCACTGCCGCCCGGATCGCGTTGCGCGGCAACGGAAAACAGGTCGTGTCGCTCGACAAGGCGATCAAGACGATGCGCGACACCGGCCGCGACATGATGGTGAAGTACAAGGAGACCGCCCGCGGCGGGCTCGCCGTCAACGTCATCGAGTGCTGAGCGCGGGCGTCACGACGCCGGGCACCTCGTCGGGCGAGGTTGTCGGAGACTGATGACCCAGCCTACCCGAGATCGCCGAACGGTGCCGCGGAGCTCTCCGGCAGGCCTCGCGCCGGCACCCGCCACGGCGCCGACCGGCGCGTCACGCGGATGCCGTGGCACGGCGCGACCGGGGCGTCACGCGGATGCCGCGGCACGGCATCCGCGCCTAGGTTGGCTGGCATGTCCGTCGACGACGCCCACACCCGCCCCACCGGCACCAGCGACGCCACCGTCGCGGCCCTCGGCAAGCTGTCCGAGGCCCTGGAGGTGATCGAGGACGCCCGCGGCCAGCTGCTACGGCTTCCACCGCAAGATCGGCATGGCCGACCTCGACCCTCGGCGAGGCCGTGACGATGCTGCGCGACGCCGGGCACGGTGACGTCGCCGACCGGATCGAGACCGACCTGGTGGGGCGCAACATCCTCGCCGGCCGCTGGACCTTCCAGGTGGTCGAGGAGTTCGAGGACGGCTACTACGCGGCCTTCAAGGAGCACGAGCAGGTCGCGCGCGAGCAGCTGATGGACGGCAAGCGGCACGTCTTCGAGGCGGAGATGAAGCAGGACCGCCGCACGCACGGGCGTCCCGGCCACGCCGCCACCCCCGCGACAGCGGCAACGCCATGACCGGGTATCCCGAGCCCCCGGCGGTCGGCTCCGAGACCGACACCCTGCTCGGTTCGCTCGAGCGGCAGCGGGCGACCTTCGCCTACAAGTGCGCCGACCTGACGCGCCGAGCAGCTGAACGCGTGACGATCGGCGCCTCGACGATGACGCTCGGCGGCCTGCTCAAGCACCTCGCGTACATGGAGGACCTCAACTTCACGTGGGACCTCGCCGGGCGCGAGCTGCCGCAGCCGTGGGCGTCGATTGCGCCGAGGAGGGCCGGGGCGAGGCGGTGTGGCGCTCGGCGGCCGAGGACGACGCGACGACGCTCTACCGGTTGTGGGACGACGCCGTCGACCGGTCGCGCGCCGTCCTGCACGCGCTGCTGGCCGACCGCGGGCCCGACGCCACCTACCTCTCGGGTGGGGAGGAGACCAGCCGTGCGGCGCCTGCTGGTCGACTTCATCGAGGAGTACGGGCGGCACACCGGGCACGCCGACCTGCTGCGCGAGGCGGTCGACGGACGGGTCGGCGAGGACCCGCCCGGGTCGGCCCCACCCGTACTCGCTCGGGTGAGGCCGCACGGTTGGGCCTGAGCACCGTTTGGTCCCTGGCCCGAGCGGGTACGGGCTCCCTCGGAGCGAACGGGTACCTCCACCCCGCCCGTGAGGAGAAGACCATGGACACCAGCACGATCATCTGGATCATCGTGGCGGTGGTCGTCCTGGCGGCGATCATCGCCGTCGTCGTCTCCAGGTCCGGTGCACGCCGGGTCGAGGCCCAGCGCGACCGGGCCGCCGAGATCCGGGACAAGGCCGTCGAGCACGACCGTCGGCTGCGCGAGGACGAGGCGAGCGCGACCGAGGCCGACGCCAGGTCCAGATGGCCAGGGCGGAGGCCCAGAAGCGCGAGCTCGAGGCCGAGCGGCTCGCCGCGGAGGCGGCCCGCCGGTCCGAGAGCGCCGAGGCGGTGCGCCGCGAGCGCGACGAGCAGATGCGCCTCGCCGACCTGCGTGACCCGGACGTCGAGACCGACACGGACGGCAACCGCCTCGACGGGCGAGGCACGTCGACGGGCAGGGCACGGTCGACGAGCGAGGTGCGGTCGACGAGCGACGGCACGGTCGACGAGCGACGCCACGCGTCGACGAGCACCTCGACCGTGACGGTTCGGACGACACCGTCGGCGAGCGCTCCGGCACCTACGGCCAGCGCCGCACCGACGCCCCCTGACCCGACGGGTCAGGAGGGCGCGGCATGGCCGTGGGCGTCCACGGTCCGCCCGCGCTGCGTCGACGTCGCCGGCACGCCGTGCGGGTGCGGATGCCCGCGTCGCCGTGCGGGTGCGCGATGCCCGCGCCGCCGAGCGAGTGCAGGCCGGAGCTGCTGCCGGCCCGTCCCTCGCCCCGTGCCCCGTCGCCCGAGAGACGTATCAGGGCGTGTGCATCGACCTCCTTCTGACATGCACATGATCACCCCCGGCATCGCCGCATCCCTGACTCCCAAGTCCGTCGAGCGCACCGCGCGCCCCGAGCAGGCGCCGCGCGTGCGGCGCCGCGTGCGGGTCCCGCAGCTGCTGCTGAACGTGCCCCACCCGCACCTGCCGCACCGTCCCGCCTGACCGAGCCCGAAGCCTCCGGTCCCGGTCCCGGGGCCGACACGTCGTCGGCTGGCCCGAGGCGACCCGCCTCAGCTGAAGACGACGGTGCGGTCGCCGTTGAGCAGCACCCGCGACTCGCAGTGCCAGCGCACGGCGCGCGCGAGCACCCGCGACTCGACCTCCTCGCCGGCGCGCACCAGGTCCTCCGGGGTCATCCGGTGGTCGACGCGCACGACGTCCTGCTCGATGATCGGGCCCTCGTCGAGGTCGGCCGTCACGTAGTGCGCGGTCGCCCCGACCCGTTTGACGCCCCGGGCGAAGGCCTGGTGGTAGGGCTTGGCGCCCTTGAACGAGGGCAGGAACGAGTGGTGGATGTTGATGATCCGACCGGACAGGTCGCGGGTCAGGTCGTCGGAGAGCACCTGCATGTAGCGCGCGAGCACCACGAGGTCGACGTCGTGCTCGCCCACGATCCGGCGCAGCGCCTCCTCGGCCTGCGGCTTGGTCTCCGGTGTCACCGGCAGGTGGTGGAACGGGACGCCGTACGACGTCACCAGCGGCTCGAGGTCTCGGTGGTTCGACACCACGGCCGGGATGTCCATGTTGAGCGCACCCGAGCGCCAGCGGAACAGCAGGTCGTTGAGGCAGTGCCCGAACCTGCTCACCATGACCAGCGCGCGGTAGGGCGTCGCTGCGTCGCGGATCGACCAGTCCATGCCGTAGGCCGCTGCCACCGGAGCGAACAGCTCGCGCCACTGCTGCGCCGACGGCCCGCCGATCTCGACCGAGAAGCGGATCCGCATGAAGAACTGGTCGGTGCGTGCGTCGTGGAACTGCTGGCTCTCCTCGATGTTGGCGCCGTGCTCGAAGAGCAGTGCCGTCACCGTCGCCACGATGCCGCGCTGGTCGGGGCAGCACAGGATCAGCACGTTCTCGGTCGGGACGACGGTGGTGTCAGGCATCCCGCCACGGTACGTGGGCGCCGGCTCGGCCAGAACAGGGGCAGGGGTCGGTCCGCTCGTGGGTAACCGTGTTCCAGGGCTGCCGGACGCGCAGGATGCCGCGCTTCTGGCAGCCCTGGGGACCTGCGTTGGGCCAACCGGACCCCAGCCGACGACGCCCGAGGTCCCTCAGGTCGCGCCGGCTCCGTTCGCGAACGCGATCACCGAGTCGGCGATCATCTGCACCGCGATCGCCGACAGCAGCAACCCCGCGATCCGGGTCAGCAGCACGATGCCGCTGTCCTTGAGCAACCGCGCCAGTGGCGACGCGAACCGGAACGTCAGGTAGACCACCAGCAGCGCGGTCACCAGGGCCAGTGCGACCGCCAGGTAGCCACCGGCATCCTCGGCCCCCTGCACCGCGAGCATCGTCGCGACGATCGCACCCGGGCCCGCCAGCAACGGTGTCCCCAAGGGGACCAGCGCGACGTTCACCCCGGCATCCGCCAGCTGTTCGGACTGGGACCCGGTGAGAAGCTGCAGCGCCACGATGAGCAGGAGCAGCCCTCCGGCTCCCTGCAACGCCGGCAGCGAGATGTGGAGGTAGTCGAGGATCCGCTGCCCGAAGACCGCGAACGAGGCGATGACCCCGAGCGCCACCAGTGACGCCCGGCGTGCGGCCGCCGCCTTCTCCTTGGCCGTCAACGGGCCGGTGAGCGCCAGGAAGACCGGGATCGCCCCGGGCGGGTCGAGGATCACCAGCAGCGTGACGAAGGTCGAGGTGAACAGCGTGAGGTCGAAGCTCACGGCTCCACCACCACGGCCCCGCGAGGCCTGCCCTTCGATCGCCTCGAGCACCTCCGGAGAGGTCGTGTACTCCCCGAGCCGGTTCAGCTTCCCCTCACCGTGGTAGTCGCTCGACCCGGTGACGAGCAGCCCCAGCGAGCCCGCGAGCGCGGTCAGGTGCCGCACGGCATCCGCGTCGTGGTCGCGGTGGTTCACCTCGAGGCCGGCGAGCCCCGCCGCCGCCATCTCCTCGACGAGCCGGTCACCCACGACCCGGCCCCGCGTGCCCGACCAGGGGTGGGCGATGACCGGCACTCCCCCGGCGGCCCGCACCACTGCCACGGCCTCGACGGGGTCGGGCGCGTAGTGCGAGACGTAGTAGCGGCTGTCGTTACCGAGCCAGCGCGCGAACGCCTCGTCGCGGTGCGCGACCACGCCCGGCGGCCACCAGCGCGTCGGCGATGTGCGGCCGACCGGCGCGTCGCGCCGTCCTCGACCTGCGCGCGCACGGACTCCACCGTCACGGGGATGCCGTCGCGCGCCATCAGCGCGACCATCCGGTCGAGACGGGTGTCGCGGCTCTCGCGTGCCCGGGCCAGCTCGGCGACCAGGGCCGGGTGGTCGGGGTCGGGAAGGTAGGCCAGCAGGTGGATGCTCCTCCCCCGCCGGCTGCACGACACCTCGATGCCGGGCACGAGCCGGATGCCGTGCGCCCGCGCCGCGTCGCTCGCCTCCGCCCAGCCCAGCGTCGTGTCGTGGTCGGTGAGGGCCAGCGTGCTGAGCCCGGCCTCGACCGCCCGCTGCACGACGACCGACGGCGCCTCGGTGCCGTCACTGGCCGTGGAGTGGGTGTGCAGGTCGATCGCCACGTCGCCAGCGTAGTGGTGGGAAACTGACGCCCCCGCGAGGCAACCCATCCCGGCTTCCCCGGCGTATCACCTGGTGCAGGCCCCCCTGGTGCTACGGAGCCACGCTGGTCGTGGCGAGCCTCGAGCTTCGCAGAACGTGCCCGGCACGGGGATCCAGCGGGTGGCCTGGACCGGCGCGAACGGTCGACCGGGCACGACCGAGTCGGGTTCCTGACCGCGCGACAGCCGGTGCTTCGGTTCAGGCGCCGGCGCCTGCCGGGCCGGGCCAGTTGCGATCGGGCACTCAGGCGCCGGCGCCTGCCGGGCCGGGCCAGTTGCGATCGGGCACCGGTGTCGGGCGGCCCGGCTGCTCGCCACCACGGGCCGTCAGGTAGCTGTCCTTGGGGACCATGACCTTGCGCCGGAAGATGCACACGATGGTGCCGTCCTGCTTGTAGCCGATCGTCTCGACGTGCACGACGCCCCGGTCGTCCTTGCTCGTGCTCTCCCACTTGTCGAGCACGGTGGTCTCGCCGTAGAGGGTGTCGCCATGGAAGGTCGGCGCGACGTGCCGAAGGCTCTCGATCTCCAGGTTCGCGATGGCCTTGCCGCTGATGTCCGGCACCGACATGCCGAGCAGGATCGAGTAGACGTAGTTGCCCACCACGACGTTCTGGCCGAACTGCGTGGTCTCCTGCGCGTAGTTGCTGTCCAGGTGCAGGGGGTGGTGGTTCATCGTGAGCAGGCAGAACAGGTGGTCGTCGTACTCCGTGACCGTCTTGCCGGGCCAGTGCTTGTAGGTCGCACCGACCTCGAACTCCTCGTAGCTGCGTCCGAACTGCACGGGTCCTCCTCGACGTCACGACCGGCGGGCCCGGCGGCGGTCCCCCGGGGCGGTTCGCTGCCATCCTGCCGTGGGCACACGACCTGCGGCAGCCGGAGGCCGAGTGCCGTTCCTCACGCCGACCCGCCCGGCGGGACGCGCAGCGCGGAGCCCGCCGCGCCTGGTGCGCGCGGCGGGCTCCGGTGACTGGCTGCGGCCGGAGCTCAGTCCACGGGGGAGCCGAAGCTGAACGTGCCCGGAAGGTCGAGGAAGGCACCGCTGGTGAGGTCCGCGATCGAGACGTCGGACCACGTCACCGCGGTCAGCGTGGCCCGCTGCCCGTTCGGGCAGTCGAGCACGTCGGCAGCGGCGGGTGCCGACACGGTGAGCGAGCCCTTGATCGTCCCGTTCTTGCCGGCCTCGAACTCGTCGCTCGCGGTGACGTCCGAGTTGACGGTCGTCTTCTTCGGGTCATTCGGGTTCGACCCGCCCCGGTTGATGCACTGGTACGTGGCGTCCAGGTGAGCCGAGACCTGCACGGTCTCGACCGAGCCGCTCTCGAGGCCGGCCTCCTTGAACTGCACGGTGAGGTCGGTTCCCGACGCGGAAGCGCTGGTGAGGTTGGCGATGAAGTGGGCGTTGCCGGCCATGGCCGGTGCGGCGCTCAGGACGAGCGCGGCGGCGAACGCCCCGACGGCGCCAAGGGTGCGGTGGTAGGACATGTGTGTACCTCTCGGATCTGAGCCGAACTTCCCGGGCCGGTGTGGCCCGCGAGCCCTGCTGCTCGCTCGGCTGGGTACAAGGAGCGGTGGATGCCGGCGGTGATACCTGCCGTCATGACCAACTCTTGATCCTGCGGCCACGAGCTGACCATGGCCCGGGCTGGCCATCTCTGAGGCCGGGCGTGGCCCGACCGGCCATGCCCGGCGTGACCCGCCGCCTAGGCTCTGCGCATGGGTGACTTCATCGGCGCGGTCGACCAGGGCACGACGAGCACGCGGTTCATCGTCTTCGACCACGACGGTCGGCCCGTCGCGAAGCACCAGCTCGAGCACGAGCAGCTGCTCCCCCGGGCCGGGTGGGTCGAGCACAACCCGCTGGAGATCTGGGACCGCACCCAGACCGTCATCGGCAGCGCGCTGGGGCAGGCCGGCATCGCGAGCTCCGACCTCGACGCCATCGGGGTGACGAACCAGCGCGAGACGGCGATCGTCTGGGACCGGCACACCGGCCGCCCGTTCCACAACGCCATCGTGTGGCAGGACACCCGCACCGACTCGATCGCCAAGGCGCTGGACTCCGACGGGCGTGGCGACGTCATCCGGCACAAGGCGGGACTGCCCCCGGCCACGTACTTCTCCGCGGGCAAGGTGCAGTGGCTGCTCGAGAACGTCGACGGCCTGCGCGCCGCGGCCGAGCGAGGCGACGCGCTCTTCGGCACCCCGGACACCTGGGTGGTCTGGAACCTCACCGGCGGCCCCGACGGCGGCGTGCACACCACCGACGTCACCAACGCCAGCCGCACCATGCTGATGGACCTCACCACCCTCGACTGGGACGACGAGCTGCTCGGCTTCTTCGGCATCCCCCGGTCGATGCTGCCCACGATCAGCTCGAGCAGCGACGCCTCCGCGTTCGGCACGACCACCGCCCCGCGTGGGGGTGCCCCCGTGCCGATCACCGGCGTGCTCGGCGACCAGCAGGCGGCGACCGTCGGCCAGGTCTGCTTCGAGGTGGGCGAGGCGAAGAACACCTACGGCACCGGGAACTTCCTGCTGCTCAACACCGGCGAGGAGCTCGTCCGCAGCAAGAACGGCCTGCTCACCACGGTGGCCTACCGGTTCGGCGACGCGAAGCCGGTCTACGCCCTCGAAGGGTCGATCGCCGTGACCGGCAGCGCGGTGCAGTGGCTGCGCGACCAGCTCGGCATCATCTCCGGCGCCTCCGAGGTCGAGACCCTCGCGGCCTCCGTCGACGACACCGGCGGGGTCTACTTCGTGCCGGCGTTCAGCGGGCTGTTCGCCCCCTACTGGCGCAGCGACGCGCGTGGGGCGATCGTCGGGCTGTCGCGGTTCAACACCAACGCCCACCTGGCGCGGGCCACCCTCGAGGCGATCTGCTACCAGTCGCGCGACGTCGTCGACGCGATGGCGGCCGACTCGGGCGTCGCCCTGACCTGCCTCAAGGTCGACGGCGGCATCACCGCGAACCGGCTCTGCATGCAGCTGCAGGCCGACATCCTCGGAGTCCCGGTCAGCAAGCCGGTCGTGCCCGAGACCACGGCGCTGGGGGCGGCCTACGCGGCGGGGCTGGCGACCGGCTTCTGGTCGGACACCGACGAGCTGCGCGCCAACTGGGCCGAGGACGAGCGGTGGGAGCCGCAGTGGAACGACGCGCAGCGACGCGACGGGTACGCCGGGTGGCACAAGGCCGTGCAGCGCACCCTGGGGTGGGTCGACGTCGAGTAGACCCGGGTGTGCCTGCTCGCGTGGGCTCCTCGCGCTGGCCGGCCGGCGCGTACCCGTTGGGCGTCCGCGACAGGAACGACAGCTGATGGCTCCGGCACCGAGACATGTCCCAGCCGTTGGGCCGGAACCACCGAGTGCCCGGAGCCTAGGCCAGGCCGCGGCCCACCGCGCGGTGGCAGATGTCCGCCACCTCCGAGATCGTGCGGCGGCCGTACCGGAACCCCGCGGGGCTGTTCGACAGGATCGCGAGCTGGTACTCGCGGTCGTCGGCCGACACCCAGCCGGCCGAGTTGAGCCGGTAGCCGTCGGGCAGCGGTCCCCAGCCGTTCTTCGCGGCGACGTGAACCCGGCTCGACTCCGGCGCGAAGACACCCCACCGCTGCTCGGCGACGACGTCGGCCATGAGGAAGCGGGCGACGGCGCGACGCGAGCCGTCCAGCACGGCATCCGAGGACAGCACGGCGCCGACCATCGTGTTGAGGTCTGCTGGGGTGGTGCGCCACAGCCCCCACCAGCCGTCATCCATCGTCGTGTCCTTCATGCCGACGAGGTCGGCGACCCGGCGCACCTCGTCGCGACCCACCTCGGCGAGCAGCGACTCGGTGGCGGCGTTGTCGCTGCGGGTGATCATCCGCTCGGCAAGGCGCCGCTGCCGCGTGCTCAGCTGCTTGTCGTCCGCCTGCAGCTGGTGCAGCAGCGTGGTGAGGACCAGCACCTTGATCGTGCTGTAGCAGTAGCCCTTCTCGGCGTCGTACCGGAACGACTGCCCGCGCCGCAGGTCGATGAGCTCCAGGCCCAGGTCGCCGCTGCGGCCGTCGAGGTAGTCGTCGAGCCGGTCGGCCAGCTGCGGCGCCTCGACCCGCTCGATGGCGGGGGCCGGAGGGCTCGCACTGGGGCTGGGCGAGGCGGAGGGGGACAGCGACGGAGCGGCGCTCGCCGACCCGGGGGTCGACGCCGGCGTGGGACCACCGGATGCCGTGCCGGACGCCGCCGTGGCCGGTTCACCGCTGCAGCCGGCGACGACGACGAGGCCGGCTGCCGCGCCTCCCCCGACGAGCAGCCGGCGACGGTCGAGGGTGCCTGGCATCACCCGGACAGGGTACGGAGGTCACCTGCGAGTGACGAATCGCGCTCTCAGGCAAGTCACGGGTCGAGCAGCACCGGGGGTCCGTGGTGGTCGCACGTGGCGATGACGTCGTCGTCGACGGTCAGCAGGGGCAACCCGGGGTCACTCTCGCCGGCAGCAGCGCCCCACCGGTGCTCCAGCGCGACGTGCACCACGGGGATCCGGCCGCGCGCCTCGTCGACCGCCGCGGTCATCGCCTCGGTCTCCGCGGTCGGCCAGTAGAGCCGGGTCACCGAGTGCCACACGACGGTGAGCACGCCGTCGTCGACCGGGTCGGCGAGGCGTTGCGCGACCCACGTCGAGGCGGGAGCCCGGTCGACGACCACCGGGTACCGGCGCGCCACCTCGAGCGCGGCGGCCAGTCTCTGGTGCCGGTCGAGCTGCCACGGCCACACGAAGGAGGTCAGGTAGGAGGCCCCGGTGTCGCTGGCGGCGTCGACCGGTGCGACGTCGCAGCCCCGCCGGTCGACGATCTCGACCTCCTCGGGCTCGAGGCCGGCCGCCCCGCACCCCCCGATGACCAGCGGTGACGCCTGTGGTCCGGCGGACCAGCCGTCGCCCTCGAACCGGTAGTGGTCGACGAGGAGCCCGAGCCCCGCCGACGCACCGGGCTCGAGCAGCCGCACCCGGCGCAGGCCGGTGCGGCGCACCGCCTCGGCCAGCCCGACCAGCAGGGCGACCGTGCGGGCCGGCTCGTTGGTCTGAGGGGTCTCACCCAGCGACTCGTGCAGCTCGACGGCGTGCGCCCCCAGCACGGGCCGCACCGCCGCCCAGGCCTCGTGGTGGTCCTCGTCACCCCCCAGCGCCGGGTAGAAGCCCTCGAGCTGGGGCACGTCACCGCGCAGCACGATGCGGAACAGCCCGGCCAGCATGCGCAGCTGCGGGAACTGCCGCGCGGGGGCGTCCTCCCACCCGGCGAAGATCTCGCGGGTCACGCCGCCGACCTCCCAGTCGTCGGCCATCTCGGCCAGCAACGCCCCGTAGAGGTGGTCGGTGTGGCCGAAGTGGTTGCGGAACCGGTCCGCCAGCGTCCCGCCGTCGAAGGCACCCATGCCGGGAGGTTACTTGGGCGTCTTCGTGGGCCGGGGCGTGGGCGGACCCCCCTTGCCGGGGTTGGTGCGGCTCGGCTTCGGGGTCTGTGTCGGTGCCGCCGCCGGCGGCTCGGTGGTGGTGGTGTCGGTGGTGGTGGTGGGTGTGGTGGTGCCCCTCGTGGTGGGGCTCGGCGTCGGGGTCGACCTCGCGCTGGGGAGGACCTCGACGACGGGCGGTCTGGTGGTCCCCGCCGAGGGGGTGGGCGCCGCGCCGACGGGCGGCGTCGCGACCGACGCGGAGGACGGCGGTGCGCTCGGCGGGACCGGTTCCAGCGGGTCGCCCCCGACGGCCCAGGCGATGCCGGCGGAGCCGACCACAGCGGCCGCCCAGAGCACCAGGACGGGTCCGTGGCGGCGCGGAGCACGGTGCCGACCCATCGGTTCAGTCTCGCACAGCGACGGCGCAGGACCGCCCTCGTGGCAGCATGGGCGCGTGAGTGAGCAGCAGAAGCAGGCAGACAACCGCGCCCGCGCGACGACCGACGAGTTCCGTTCCTTCGTGCGCGAGGGGTGGGCTCCCCGCCGCTCGGAGGTGTCGGGTCCGTCGCCTGCCGCGGCCCCCGCCGCCGCCCGCCGCGCGGTGCTCAGTGCGGCCTTCCCCCGCCAGCGGCTGGTCATCCCGGCCGGCGGGCTGAAGGTGCGCACCAACGACACCGACTACGTGTTCCGGCCGCACACGGCCTTCGCGTGGCTGACCGGGCTGGGCGCCGACCGCGAGCCGGATGCCGTGCTCGTCCTGGAGCCGGTCGGGTCCGACGACGGTGCTGGGGGCGGGCACGAGGCGGTGCTCTACTTCCGCCCACTGGGCGAGCGCGACAGCGACGAGTTCTTCGCCGACTCCCGCTACGGCGAGTTCTGGGTGGGCGCCCGGCCGACGCTCGCCGACGTCGAGCTCGAGCTCGGCCTCACCGCTCGCCACATCGACGAGCTCGACGCCGCAGTCGCCAAGGACGCCGGTGAGGTGACGGTGCGGCTGGTGCGCGACGCCGACCGCGAGCTGACCGCCCGGCTGGACGCGGCCCGGGTCGAGAACGGCGCCTCCGCCGAGGGTCTCGAGGAGGCCGACGACGCGCTCGCCCACGACATCTCGCACCTGCGGATGCGCAAGGACGACCACGAGGTCGAGCAGATGCGCGCCGCCGTGGCCGCCACCCACCACGGTTTCGAGGCGATGATCGCCGAGCTGCAGCGCGCGGTCGAGGAGGGCCGCGGCGAGCGCTGGCTCGAGGGCACCTTCGCCCTGCACGCCCGGCACCGCGGCAACGGTGTCGGCTACGACTCGATCTGCGCCGCCGGCGACCACGCGAACACGCTGCACTGGATCAAGAACACCGGCGACGTCCGTGACGGCGACCTCGTGCTCATCGACGCCGGCGTCGAGGTCGACTCGCTCTACACCGCCGACATCACCCGCACGCTGCCGGCCTCCGGCACGTTCAGCGACGCGCAGCGCGAGGTCTACGACGCCGTGTTCGCCGCTCAGGAGGCCGGGATCGCCGCGGTGAAGCCCGGGGCCCGGTTCTCGGACGTGCACGCGGCCGCCATCCGGGTCGTCGCCGAGCACCTGCACGCCTGGGGGCTGCTGCCCGAGGGGGTGTCGGTCGACGACACCCTCGACAAGGAGCACGGCCAGTACCACCGCCGCTGGATGGTGCACGGCACCTCGCACCACCTCGGCCTCGACGTGCACGACTGCGCCCTCGCCACCCGCGAGGAGTACATGGATGCCGTGCTCGAGCCGGGCATGGTGCTCACCGTCGAGCCGGGGCTGTACTTCAAGGCCGACGACCTGCTCGCCCCCGAGCGGTTCCGCGGCATCGGCGTGCGCATCGAGGACGACGTCGTCGTGACCGAGGACGGCTGCGAGAACCTGTCGGCCGCGATGCCCCGCTCGTCGCACGACGTCGAGGCCTGGATCGCCCGGGTCCAGGACGCCTGACGCTCCTGGAACCGACCCTCCTGGCGGCTGGGCAGCCGGGACGCACGGGGACCGGAACGACTGACAGCCCAGCGGCCGCTCGCTACCGTTGAGCCCGGGTCTCATCGAGGGGAACACAGTGTCAGGAGTGCGCCGGAGCACGACAAGCCGCGTCATCGCGAGCGGGCTGCTGCTCGGCGCGCTGCTCGGCCCCGCGTCCCCTGCGGCGCTCGGGGCGGCCGCGCCCGCTCCACGCGCGGCCGCCGACCAGAGCGCCGGGTCCTTCCTCGCCGAGCCGGACGACCCGCCGCTGCGGCGCCCGGACCACACCTGCGGCCCGCCGACCGCACGGCCCTTGCCCGACAGCCGGGCGTCGGTGCGGCTTCGCCGGGATGCCCCGACGCTCCGCGGTCCGGTGGGCAGGGTCGTGCCGTGTGGCAGCCTGACGTCGGCGAGCAGTCCGTGGGTCGTCGTCAACAAGCGCCGGCCCCTGGCACCGCTGACGTACGTACCGTCCGCACTGGTGGTGCCGGACGTCAGGAACCCGCAGGGGGTGCGGATGCGCGAGGAGGCCGCCGCCGCTGTGGTCTCCATGTTCCACGCAGCGGAGGCGGACGGCGCAGGGGCGATGTCGATCGCCAGCGGCTACCGGTCCTTCGCCAGGCAGGCGTCGCTCCACCGGCACCGGGTGGCGACGCACGGTCGCGCCTACGCCGACGCGTGGATCGCCCGACCGGGGCACAGCGAGCACCAGACCGGGCTCGCCCTCGATGTCGCGCCGGTCGGCGCACGGAACTGCTCCGGGATCGACTGCCTGGCCTCCACCCGTCAGGGCCGCTGGCTGCGCACCCACGCCTGGCGCTACGGCTTCGTGGTGCGCTACGAGTCCGGCTCCACCGCAGTGACCGGTTTCAACGCCGAGCCGTGGCACCTGCGCTACATCGGTACGAGGGTGGCAGCCGACTACCACGCGGGGGGATGGCACACCCTCGAGCAGTACTTCGGGCTCCCGGCGGCACCGACCTACTGACGCGACGCCCCGCCACGGTCGCGGACGGTGCGTCGGTCAGCCGCGGCGGATGACGTCGAACAGCGCCGCGTGCTCGACGCCAGCGGCCTGGCCGCCGCCGCCGAGGATCATCTGGAGCAGCTCACGCGGGGCCGGGAACTCCGGTGGCAGGGCGGCGTTGTAGGCCTCGTGTGCCTCGAGGGAGTGCACCGACGCCTCGAAGTGCTCACCCGACACGTCGACCCAGTGCGTGGGGGTGGCGCTGCCGGCCACCGCGAACACCTTCACGCCGCCCCACGGCTCGAGGCCCTCGTCGGCGAGGTCGGTGTGCAGCCAGCGGTTGCCGGCGTCAGCGACGGCATCCAGGGTGGCGAGCCCGACGGCACGGTGGTCGGCCTGGTTGACCATGCCGCCGCCGAAGCGCTCCCCCCAGGTCTGGGCGACCACGAGGTCCGGGCGGTGCCGCCGGATGGCGCGCGCGATGTCGCGACGCAGGGCCACGCCGTACTCGATGGCGCCGTCGCGGTGGTCACCGAAGTCGACGGTCTCGACGCCGACCCGGCGGGCACTCTCGCGCTCCTCCTCCTCACGGACGCGGGCCGCCTCGTCGGGGGACATCGTGTCGATGCCCGCCTCGCCGCGGGTCAGCAGGAAGTAGGCGACCGTCGCTCCCTCTCCCACCCAGCGGTGGACGGCCGCTGCGGTGCCGTACTCGATGTCGTCAGGGTGCGCGACGACGCAGAGCACGGACGAGAAGGAGTCCTCGAGGGGCTCGAGCTGGGGTCGGGCTGCTGGCTCGGTCATGGGCCGAGGGTATGCCGTGGAACAAGCCGAGCGACATACCCACACGCCGCCCCGCCCACCCGCGCTCAGGGTGCGGCTCGACGGGCGAGTGCCCTTCGGTCGAGGACCTCGATCGAACCGCGGTGCAGGGCAACGACTCCGTCGGCGGCCAACCGGCGCAACACCCGGTTGGTCGTCGGTCGGGAGGCCCCCGCGAGCTCGCCGACCGCGTCCTGGGTCAGGGGGACGACCACGGTTCCGGCACCCCCCGGGGTGACGTAACGGTCGCAGATCTCGAGGAGGCGCCGGACGATCCGCTCGTCCGCGGGGACGTGCAGCGCCTCGAGCAGGTGGTCCGAGAGCCGCATCACGCGCTGGGCGAGCATCTCGACGAGCTGCCGCTCGATCGCGGGATGGTCCGACCGGAGCCGCTCGACCTCGCTGAACCCCAGGCTCAGCGTCACGGCGGGTTCGAGGGCCACGACCGTGGAGGTGCGGCGCGGCTGCGACCCGAGCAGCGCCATCTCGCCGAACGTGTCGCCGGGTCCGAGGATCGCGAACGTCACCGTGTCCCCTGCCGGGGTGCTGCGGCGAGCGGCGAGCCGTCCCTCGGCGACCAGGTGCACCGTGTCGCCCGGGTCGGCCTCGTGGAAGACCACCTCGCCGTGCGCGAACCGACGTCTGTGGGCCGAGGCGAGCACGACCCTCGTGTCGGCATCCGACAGGCCGCGCAGCAGTGCCCAGTCCATCAGGCCAGTGGAGCACGCCACGTCGTCTGTGTCACGGGCGGCACACCGCGTGGCGCTCGCCGGTGACAGACCCACGGCGCCCCCGCGACGACGCTGGTGGGTGAGCGGAGAGCCACTCCGACACCCTGCGAGAGGAGGCCGACGATGCGAACCCATCGGACCCATCGGAACCATCGAGACACCGCGCACCACCACCCGACCGTGCACCGCGAGCGGGGCGGCTGGGTGTGGGAGTGCGGGTGCGGCGGGGCGTCGTGCCGCACCAGCCACGAGCAGCGCACCTGGCGGCAGGCCGTCATCGAGGCACTGCTCCACGCCGAGGCCCTCGCGCCGTGAGGGCCGGTCAGGAAGGCAGCGACGGAGGGGTCGCCGCCTCCCTGGCCTCCTCCAGCAGGGCTCGCTCGGCAGCGTCGTAGAGCTCCTGCGCGGCGGCGGGTGTGTGGCTGATGGCGGTCATGCCCACCCGGCCGAAGGTCGTCAGGGCGCTGAGCATGTGGAAGACCACGCCCGTCTGCCGGGCCTGGTCGAAGCTCAGCCCGGTGCGGGCCAGCAGGTCGAACAGGTCCTCGACGCGTAGCCCTCGCAGGCTCGGGTGCTCGAAGTGGTCCGTGGCCACGAGGTGGCGTTCCTCACCGCTGGGGGTGAGGAACCGCGCGGCCTCGGGGTCGTACCGTCCGTCGGTGAGGAACTGCAGGGTCAGGAAGGGGTGGGTGGTGCCCCCCTTGCGCAGGTTGACCTCGATGGCGTCGGCCACCCAGTCCGCCCCCCGCCGCACGGTGACGAAGTCGACGGCGAACCGGCCCAGGACGCCTTCGCGCGCCAGCAGCTCTCCGATCCGCTGTGCGTCCGCGGTGATGAGGCCGGCATAGGCGGGGTCCGCCGGGAACCGGCAGCCGAGGTAGGACTGCCCGCTCGGCCCCCCGAGCACCTGGTCGTGGGTGGACAGCACCTCGACCTCGCCCAGCGGGGTCACCCGCATCTGCACGCTCGGGCTGCGCAGCTCGTCACCGACCACGCGTTCCTCGACGATGCCGCCGCGCTCCTGGAGCTTCGCGAGGTAGGTGCCCACATCCCTCCTGGTGTCCTCGAGCTCCATGCCGTCGACCCGGGAGCCCACCGCGGCGCGCTCCTCGTGACGTCCCGGCTCCGGCAGGTCCTCGAGGTGCACGACCGCGTTGCCGGAGCCGGAGACGCCCTCGTTGAGCTTGACCATCGCCGCCCGGATGTCGGGGCGCTGGGCCCGCAGTGCGAGCAGCGCCTCCTCGAGGTCGTCGCGCGAGTGCAGGTCCTCGACACCCGGCGGGTAGCGCACCCCGGCGCGGGCGAACAGCCGCCGGCACCCCGTCTTGGTGCCGAGCGGGAAGAGCCGGGGGTCCGCGCCGTACATGGGGATGCCGAGCAGCAGCGCGAGGTCGCGCTCCAAGGTGGTCGTGTTGTACGGGACCAGGTGCGACAGCGAGCGCTCCGGGATGAGGGAGCGGATGTGGGCGATCAACCGGGGGCGGGCCAGGATCTTCTCGACGAGCGACCCGGGGCCGGAGTCGTCGGCCGAGACGAGGGAGAGCCGGGATCGCACGTGCCCGGGGATCACCCCCGGCAGCAACGAGAGGTAGTAGTCCACGACGAGCGGGTTGATCGGCTGCGAGGTCACGTAGACCATCCGCAGCCTCGGCTGTCGCAGCAGCAGAAGGAAGAACAGGAAGCGCTCCTCCAGGGCCTGGCTCATGCCGCCGGTGCCCTCCACGACGCGGTCGAGGGTCATCGACGGCACGACGACCACCGACTCGCGCGGGTCGTCGCGGCGCATCGCGGTCCACACCTCCGGCAGCTGCGCCTGGAGCCGGTCGAAGACCGCGTTGCGGCCGTCCTCGTCGAGCTCCTCGAGCGTCGGTCCGTTCACCGTGACGTCGCTCATGACGAGACCACCTCCTCCTGAGGCCCGATGACCTCGTGCACCTCCACCGGCCGGCTGAACCCCTTGAGCTCCATCGCCCCGACCGCCCGCGTCTCGATGGGCCCCTCGATCCCGTGGCGGACCCGCTGGCTCACCAGGATCTGGCCGTCCCCGGCGTTCGCACAGAGCCGGGCGGCCAGGTTCGTCACGGTGCCGATCGCGGCGTAGTCGTAGCGTCCGGGGAACCCGACCCGCCCCAGGGTCGCGTAGCCCTGGGCGATGCCCACCCCGAACCCGAGGTCGTGGCCCTGCCGTCGCCACAGCTGCGACAGGACGGCCACCCGGGACCGCATCTCCATGGCCATCCGCACGGCCCGGTCCGGTGCGTCCGGACACGGGACGGGGTCGTTGAAGAACACGAGGATCCCGTCGCCGGCGAAGTGCTCGAGCGTCCCCTCGTAGGCGAAGACCAGCTCACCGAGGGCGTGGTGGTAGGCCGACAGGACCTCCATGGTCTCCTCGGGCTCGGCCCGCTCGGCGAACGAGGTGAACCCCCGCAGGTCGGTGAAGAGCGAGACGATCTCCCGACGATGGCTCTTGAGGAACGACTCGTCCCCGCTGTCGACGACGACCTGCGCGACCTGGGGTGACAGGAAGCGGCGCAGACGACCCAACCGCTCGAGCTCGGCCACCTGGGCCTGCACGCGCGCCTCGAGCTCCCGGTTCCACTCCGCCAGTGCGGTCGCCTGGGCGGTCACGGTGTCGTGGTAGCGCTTCACGCGCACCAGCGAGCGGACCCGCGCGAGCAGCTCGGCCCGGTCGAGCGGCTTCGTGATGAAGTCGTCGGCCCCCGCCTCGATCGCTCGGACCTTCTCGGCGTCACCGCTGGCCGTCACCATGACGACCGGGATGAAGGACGTGGTGGGTTCCTCACGGATCCGGCGGCAGGTCTCGTAGCCATCCATCCCGGGCATCATGATGTCGAGCAGGACGATGTCGGGCAGCCGTCGCGCGAGCAGCTCCAGCGCTGCCTCACCGGACGAGGCGGACAGCACCGTGAAACCGCACGGAGAGAGCACCGCGTCCATCAGGCGCACGTTCTGGGGCAGGTCGTCCACCACGAGGACGGTGGCGTCGTCGGTGTTCACGGGATGCCGTTCGGGCCGCGCACGTGCCGGCGCACCTGGTCGGGGAGGTCTCGCACGCTGATCGGCTTCTCGAGGTACCCGTCGAAACCGGACCCGAGTGCGCGCTCCCGGTCGGCCTGCATCGCGAAGGCGCTCACCGCGACGACGGGGATGCCGGCCGTGCGTGGGTCGCCCCGCAGCTGCTGGAGCGCGGCGTGACCGTCGATGCCGGGCAGCTGGAGGTCCATGAGGATGACGTCCGGTATCCCCTGCCGCGCGGCGGGCAGGGCCTCCTCACCCGTCGTCACCGCGGTGACCGCGAAGCCGGCGTGCTCGAGCACGTCGCGCGCCAGCTTGAGGTTGCGCGGGTTGTCCTCGACCAGCAGCACGGACAGCGGGCTCACGACCCTGCCCCCCCGGCGCCACCGGTGGCCGCCACGTGCGTCAACCGCTCGGCGAGCCAGCTGAGGTCCAGCTCGCCCTTGGCCGCCACGAACTCGATGCGCCCCTGCAGCCGGCGGCGGTCCTGCGCCGTCAGCGACTTCGCGGTGAGGACGACCACCGGGATCGCAGCGGTGCGGGGGTCCGCGTGCAGCGCGTCGATCACGGCGAACCCGTCGATGTCGGGCATGAGCAGGTCGACGAGCACGACCGACGGGCGCAGGGTGCGGATGACGGAGATGGCCTCGGCGCCCCCGCTGCACGTCGTCACGGTCCACCCGTGGGGCTCCAGGGTGGCCCGGACCAGCTCGAGCGCGGCCGGGTCGTCGTCGATGACGACGATGTCGCGTCGAGAGCTCGTCTGCTCCACCCGTTCGGCGACCGCGCGCCACACGGCACCGAGCAGGTTCTCCCTCGACACGGGCTTGACGAGGTAGTCCGACGCTCCGAGGGCGAAGCCCCGTCCTCGTTCGGGCAACACGGTCACGACGACGACCGGCGTGTCCGCGATCCGCGGGTCGGCCTTGATCACGCTGAGGACGTCCCAGCCGTCCATGCCCGGAAGGTGGATGTCCAGGACGACGGCCGTGGGGCGCAGGGCCCTGACCGCCGCCAGCCCCTCTTCGCCCGTGCGCACGTGGATCGGGCGCAGGCCGGCGGCCTCGAGGTGCACGGCGACGAGCTCCGCGGAGCTCGGGTCGTCCTCGATGACGACGACCGACCGACGGGCGTCCTCGACCGCCTGCTCGTGCCAACCGGGGACGGGTGCGCCGCGCTGGACCGGCCGCGGGAGGGCGAGGCCGAAGGTGCTGCCCAGGCCGACCTCGCTCTCGAGCCACATCCGCCCCCCGTGCAGCTCGATGATCCGTCGGGTGAGAGTCAGGCCCAGGCCCGTCCCCTCCGAGCTCGCCGCCGAGCGCGTGCCCTGCTGGAAGGAGTCGAAGATGCGCGACCGGTCGGACTCCGCGATGCCGATCCCCGTGTCCGTGACGGTGATGAGCACCTCGGGACCCCCGGTCCAGGCCCGCACCGTGACCGTCCCACCCTCCGGGGTGAACTTGATGGCGTTGCCGATGAGGTTGACCAGGACCTGCTTGAGCCGCAGCTCGTCCGCCGTGATGTGGGTCGGCGCGTCAGCGGCATCGAAGCGGAGATCCACGCCGAGCTGGCCCGCTCGTTCACGCACCAGCGCGAGCACGCTCTGGATCGCGTCCGCCGCCGGGAAGGTCGTCACGTCCAGATCCATGCGGCCCGCCTCCACCTTGGACAGGTCGAGCACGTCGTTGAGGAGGGCGAGCAGGTGGCGACCGGCGTCGAGGATGTCCTGCACGTAGTCGGCCTGACGATCGTTGAGCTCACCGAACATCCGCTCGAGCAGCACCTCGGAGAAGCCGATGACCGCGTTGAGCGGGGTGCGCAGCTCGTGCGACATGCTGGCGAGGAAGTCGGACTTGTGCTGGCTGGTCGTGGCGAGCGCACGGCTCTGGAGCTCGAGCTGCTGGTACAGGCGCGCGTTGGTCAGGGCGATCGCCGACTGGCTGGCGAAGGCCGTGAGCATGTCGCACGTCTCGTCGCTGAAGGCGCCCGTGGTGAGCCGCCGCACGACGAGCGCCCCCACGATCCGGTCGGGCCGCACGAGCGGGATCACCACGAGCGAGCGCCAGCCGGCGTCGAAGAGCAGGCGCAGGTGCGGGTCGCGCTCGATGTCGGACAGGTCTGCCACCTGCACCGGCATCCCCGAGGTCGCCGCCCGCCCGACGAACGACTCGTCGACGTGGATGCGGACGGTCTTGAGCTGCTCGCGGACGTCGTCGCTCGTGCCGTAGGTCGTGCGAACGCGGAACAGCCGGCTCTCCTCGTCGTACTCCATGAGCGACCCGCCGTCGGCACCGGACAGCTCGACGGCGTGCTCGACGATGGTCGCGAGCACCTCGTCCGGGTCGAGGGTCGAGCTGATCGCCTCCCCGACCTCCGCCAGCGCCTCCATCTCGTCGACCTTGCGCGCCAGCTCGGCCGACCGCGCCTGGAGGGCCGCGGAGAGCTCGACGTTGCGCAGGGCCAGGGCCGCCTGCTCCGCGAACGTCGAGAGCAGGGTGCGGGTGTGCTCGTCGAACGGCTCCACCGTGGTGCGCCACACCGAGAGGACACCGACCACCTCGTCGTCGACGATCATCGGGGCCCCGATGATCGACCGGTACCCGCCCAGCCGCTGGAACTCGGGCAGCTCGTAGTCGGGGTCGGCCAGCACGTCGTCGATCTGCTGGGCCCGGCGCTCGATCGCCACGCGGCCCGTGAGCGTGCCTCGGTTGCGGGGTATCGGGTGGTGGGCCGCGAAGTCGGCGTACTCCGTGTTGAGGTCCTTGGAGGCCACCACTCGGTACTCGTCGCCGTCGGCGAGGGCGATCTGGGCGGCCTGCGCGCGGCACGAGCCGGCAGGCGTACTCGACGACAGCCTCGAAGACGTCGTCCTCCGACGTCGAGGCCCTGGCGAGGATCGACAGGATCTCGCGGGTCGCCGCCAGCTGCTCCTGGGCCTCGGCCAGCCGCGCGGCAAGGTA
Organism: uncultured Actinomycetota bacterium; assembly: GCA_963751385.1. Classification (GTDB taxonomy): domain Bacteria; phylum Actinomycetota; class Actinomycetes; order Actinomycetales; family Dermatophilaceae; genus Fodinibacter. The sequence goes on from CAVVUD010000005.1 coordinate 110,879, forward strand.
GACCGGGTCGTCCGCCTGGGCGGGCGACCCGGGGGTGCTGCGGTCGTCACGTGGCTCGGTCACGGGCCTCCGATCACGAGGGGGACCCGGGTCGTCCCCCGCCGGTTACCCCAAGCAGTGTGCTCCCTCAGGGCCCCACCTGTCAGTGGCCAATGTGGGCCCCCACTACGCTCGGGACCGGCACGCGGTGCCTCAGCCGACCGGCGGCGCCGGCGGCTGTCGGGGCTGCTGGGGCTGTTGGGGCTGCTGGGGCTGCTCCCACGACTGCGGACGAGGCGGCGCCTGCTGCTGCGGTGACCCGGGCCTGCTCGGCCTCGCGGGCCCGCCGGACCTGCTCCTGGGCAGCGCGCATCGGGTCCATCTCGGTGAGCAGCTCACGCCCGCGCTGCACGTGCTTGTGCTCGCAGAGCACCTCGTACTTGGCCGCCACGACCAGGCTGACCGAGGTGAAGTCGCGCGCGCCGCCGCTGGTGAACCGGTACACCACCGCGGTCCAGATGACACCGAAGACGGCACCGAAGGCCATGGTGGCCACCACACTGAGCACGTTGAAGCCGCTCGGGTCGAACAGGGCGAAGATCGTGCCGATGAACAGGCCGAACCAGGCACCGGACAGGGCGCCGCCGCCCATGACCCGGCCGCGGGTGAGGCGGCCGGTGACCCGCTCGAGCTGCTTGAGGTCGGTGCCGACGATGAGCACGTCCTGCACGGGGAACTCGTGGTCGGAGAGGTAGTCGACCGCCCGCTGCGCGTCGTCGTAGGAGTCGTAGACCCCGAGCGACATGGGGTACTCGAGCGAGAGGGTGGCGCGCAGGCCCGGGCGCGTGGGCTGGGTGCTCATGCCCCCATTATCCCCGGATCTCCGGCGTCCCCCGACGGGCCCCAGCCGTCGACGGCGGCCTGGGGTCACACCACATGGCGGCACCGGCACCCCGACATCTCGCTGCGGCGGCGGTGGCGGTGTCGCCGTGGCCGGGCCCGGCCACCACCGTGCTGCGGAGGCCGGTCAGCGGGCCTTGTAGTCCTCGAGGAGACGGCGCCCGATGATCATCTTCTGGATCTCGGCGGTGCCCTCACCGATGAGCAGCATCGGCGCCTCGCGGTAGAGCCGCTCGATCTCGTACTCCTTGGAGTAGCCGTAGCCGCCGTGGATGCGGAAGCTCTGCTCGACCACGTTCGCGCAGTTCTCCGAGGCGAGGTACTTCGCCATCCCGGCCTCGAGGTCGTTGCGCTCCCCGGCGTCCTTGAGCCGCGCGGCCTTGACCATCATCTGGTGGCTGGCCTCGACCATCGTCGCCATGTCGGCGAGGCGGAACAGGATGCCCTGGTGCTCGGCGATCTTCTTGCCGAAGGTCTCGCGCTGCTGGGAGTAGGCGATGCCCAGCTCGAAGGCGCGCATCGACAGGCCGCACGCGCGGGCGGCCACGTTGACGCGGCCCACCTCGACGCCGTCCATCATCTGGTAGAACCCCTTGCCCGGCGTGCCGCCGAGCAGCTGGGCGTCGGTGGTGCGGTGCCCTTCGAAGATCAGCTCGGTGGTGTCGACACCCTTGTAGCCCATCTTCTCGATCTTGCCGGGCACCGTGACGCCCTGGGCCGTCTCGCCGAAGCCCGACGTCTTGTCGATGAGGAAGGTCGACATGTTCTTGTACGGGCTGTCGCTCTCACCGAGGTCGGTGCGCACGAGCACCGCGACGAGGTTGGCCGAGCCGCCGTTGGTCAGCCACATCTTCTGGCCGGTGACCACCCACTCGTCGCCCTCGCGGACCGCCTTCGTGCGGATCGCCGCGACGTCGGAGCCGAGGCCGGGCTCGGACATCGAGAACGCACCGCGCACGTCACCGGTCGCCATCCGCGGCAGGTAGCGCTGCTTCTGCTCCTCCGTGCCGTGCTGGAGGATCAGGTAGGCCACGATGAAGTGGGTGTTGATGATGCCGCTCACCGACATCCAGCCCCGCGCGATCTCCTCGACGACCAGCGCGTAGGTGAGCAGCGACTCCCCGAGCCCGCCGTACTCCTCCGGGATCATCAGGCCGAAGATCCCCATCTCCTTCATGCCCTCGACGATGTCGGTCGGGTACTCGTCCTTGTGCTCGAGCGCGGTCGCGACCGGGATGATCTGCTCGTTCACGAACTCGCGCACGAGCTTGATCAGCTCGTGCTGCTCCTCGGTGAGGCCGTCCGTGGTCTGGAGTCGGGACACGCGTGATCGCCGCCTTCGGCTGGGGATGGGGTCTGCCTCCCGAGTATGCCGTCGGCCCCGCCCCACGTGGAGCCGGGCCCGGTGTGAGTCCTCCCACCCCGCTGCGAACGGGCACCGCTCGACGGCGGCAGGGCGTCGGGGCCACCATGGAGCGATGACACCTGACGTCGGCACCGACGCCCGGCCCCTCGCCGACCCGCCACCCGTCGTCGGCGGCCGGTTCGCCCCGATCATGGGCCTGCGGCGCAACGCGGTCGACTACGCCGAGAGCATGTGGCGACGGCACGGCGACCTCGTGCACATGCTGGTCGGGCCCCCCGGGTCGAGCCGCGACGTGTGGTGGGTGCACCACCCCGACGGTGCCGCCCGGGTGCTCTCGGGCAGCTCGTGGCGCGCCTACTCCAAGCAGGACCAGGTGCACGACGAGATCGCCCGGTGGCTCGGCCCGGGCCTGCTCACGGCCGAGGGCGAGGACTGGACGCGGCAGAAGCGGTTCCTCCAGCCGCTGTTCACCAAGGCGGCCGTCGACGGCTACGCCGACCTGATGGTCCGCGAGATCGAGGCCGTCGTGAGCGAATGGGACACCGACGGCTCCCCCACGGTCGACCTCGGCCTGAACATGCAGCGGCTCACGCTGCGGGTGGTGCTCGCAGCCCTGTTCGGTGACGCCGCCGACGACGTCCTGCCGCACGTGCGCCACTCCTTCCCGGCGGTGTCCGACACCATCCTGCGTCGGGGGCTGGGGGCGGTGCGGCTGCCGGCCGGCATCCCGACCCGTCGCGTGCGCCGCGGCCGGGCGGCGCGCGACGAGCTCTTCGGGGTGTGCGACGCCATCATCACCGCGCGCCGCGAGGGGCGCACCACCGGCGAGAGCGACCTGCTCAGCCTCCTGCTCGCCGCCCGGGACGGCGACGAACGGCTCGGCGACGAGGAGGTGCGCAGCCAGGTGCTGCTGTTCATGATGGCCGGGCACGAGACCACGGCCATCGCGCTCACCTTCGCCCTGCACCTGCTCGGCCGCCACCAGGACGTGCAGGACGAGGTGCGCGCCGAGCTGCGCAGGTGCTCGGCGACCGGCACCCGAGCGCCTCCACCGTCGCCGACCTGCCGCTGACGACAGCGGTCCTGAAGGAGGCCATGCGGCTCTACCCCTCGGCGCCGATCATGGGGCGGCTGACCGTCCAGGACGACGAGCTGATGGGCCACCGGGTGCCCGCCGGCAGCAACGTCGTCGTCGTGCCGTGGACCATCCACCGCCGCCCCGACCTCTGGGTCGACCCGCTCGTGTTCGACCCCAGCCGGTTCACCGGCACCGGCAGCCGACCCGAGCCGGCGCACCGGTACGCGTGGATGCCGTTCGGCGGCGGTCCGCGCGCCTGCATCGGCCAGCACTTCTCGATGGTCGAGGCGGTGCTGGCCCTGGCGCTGATCCTGCGCGAGCACCGGGTCACGTCGGTGGCCGACACCGACCAGCTGCCGGTGGGCTCGCTCATCACGCTCTTCCCGACCGAGCCGGTGCTGGCCCGGGTCGAGCGCGCTCGGCCTGAGCTCCCGACCTCGGACGGCGGGGACTCATGGTCGCGTCGAGCAGCCCGTAAAACCGGTGGCGCCCCGACGCACCGGTGCGTCAGGCTGGGACGCGAGCGCACGGCATCCGCCGTCGTGCCACGCCGTGACCGAAGACGAGAGAAGGAGGCCGACATGTCCACGACTGTCCGGGCCCTCACCGAGCCCTTTCCTTCCTTCGTCCACCAGGAGCACACCCGTGGCACACCAGCCGTTCCACCTGCCCGAGAAGCAGGCTCTCTTCTCGATCGACACCTCACCTGACGCACCGCCCGAAGGGGACCGCTGGTCCTCCTGGGACGGCGCGACCCACGGCCCGAAGCCGCGCCCGGACTGGGTGATCACCGAGCTCGGGGCCGTCGAGAGCGATCTCGGCGTGCTCAAGACCGGCAAGGAGGCCGACGTCCACGTGCTGCGCCGCTGGGTGCCCGGCACACCGCGGGTGAGCACGATGGCCGCCAAGCGCTACCGCAACGGCGACCACCGGCTCTTCCACCGCGACGCCGGCTACCTCGAGGGCCGACGCGTGCGCAAGAGCCGCGAGATGCGGGCGATGGCCCGGCGCACCGACTTCGGCAAGCAGGTGATCGCCGGCCAGTGGGCCGCGGCCGAGTTCGACGCCCTCGGGCGGCTCTGGGAGCTCGACCTCCCGGTGCCCTACCCCGTGCAGCTCGACGTCTCCGAGATGCTGATGTCCTTCGTCGGCGACACCTCCGGCGACACCCCCGTCGCGGCCCCGCGGCTGGTGTCGACCCGACCCGAGCCGGACCTGCTCGCCGAGCTGTTCGAGCAGCTGCGCACGGCGATGCTCACCCTGGCGCACCACGGCTGGTCGCACGGCGACCTCTCGCCGTACAACGTGCTGCTCCACGAGGAGCGCCTGGTCATCATCGACTGGCCTCAGATCGTCGACGTCATCGGCAACCCCCAAGGGTTCGACTTCCTCGAGCGCGACGCCACGACGATGGCGACCTGGTTCGTGCGCAAGGGGCTCGACGTCGACCCCGGTGAGCTCGTCGGCGACCTCGTGGCGGAGGCGACGAGCCGGTTCTGAGGGGGCGGACGGCCTACGCTGCGTCGTATGCCGTCCGCACCCCTCACGCTCGCCGCCCCCACCGTGCCCGACCCGATGGAGCGCTCCGGCGATCCGCTGGGGCGTGCTCGCCCCGGGCGGCATCGCCAACACCTTCGCGGACGCCGTGCACGAGGGCACCCGCTCGCGGGTCGTCGCGGTGGGGTCGCGCTCGCTCGACCGGGCACGGGAGTTCGCCCGCCGGCACGGCGTGGAGCGGGCCCACGGGTCGTACGCCGACCTCGTCGCCGACCCCGACGTGGATGCCGTGTACGTCGCCAGCCCGCACAGCGAGCACCACGAGCACGCCCTGCTCGCGCTGCGCGCCGGCAAGCCGGTGCTCGTCGAGAAGGCGTTCACCCGCAGCCTGCGCGAGGCCGACGAGGTGCTCGAGGCCGGCCGAGGCGGCCGGCCTGCTCGCCGCGGAGGCGATGTGGAGCCGCTACCTGCCCCACTACGACGTCATCCGGCGCACCGTCGAGGCGGGCACCCTGGGCGAGGTGGTGCTCGTCGACGCCGACCACGGCCAGCTGCTCTGGCCGGACGGCCCGGCCCGGCTCTCGCAGCCCGAGCTCGCCGGCGGCGCGCTGCTCGACCTCGGCGTCTACCCGGTCTCGTTCGCCGACCACGTGCTCGGGGGCCTCGAGGGCGTCACGGCACACGGCACGCTGACCGACCTCGGCGTCGACGCGACGACGACGATCGACGCCCGGGGGCCCAGCGGCGCCCTCGCCCGCCTCTGGTGCTCGATGGCGGCGGCGACCGCCTGCCCGGCCCGCGTCGTCGGCACGCAGGCCCGCCTCGAGGTGCAGGGGCGGTTCTACAACGTGCAGAGCCGCGTGCGGCTGATCGGGCCCGACGAGAGCGTGCTCGACGAGTTCGTGCCGGCGGTGACGACGCACGGCTTCCGGTTCGAGGCGGCCGAGGTCGCGCGGGCCCTCGCCGACGGGCGGCTCGAGACGTGGTCGATGCCGTGGGCGGCCACCCGCCGGGTCATGGGCGCCATGGACGAGGTGCGCCGTCAGGTGGGCGTGGTCTACCCGGGCGAGAACGGCTGAGCTCCCAACCGGCGGTTCCCGCCTCGCTGCAGTGACCGGCCTCGATACCGTGGCCGCATGAGGGCGACCCTGCGTGGTGACGCGTGAACCTGCTGCGCGCCGTCCTCGTCCCTCACGGGCGTGACGGCGGTGACCGTCACCACGATGCTGCTCGTGCGGCGACGGGCACCCGAGGGCAGCTGGTTCCGCGACGGCGACCGGGCTGCCGGAGTCTTCGGCGTGCTGGCCACGGGCTTCTCGGTGCTGCTCGGCTTCATCATCTTCCTGGCCTTCCAGGCCTACGACGACACCCGCGCCGGCGCCGAGACCGAGGCCGCGGTGGTGGCCCAGATGGTGCAGACCGCCCAGCTGATGCCGGCCGGCTCCTCCGAGCAGCTCACCGCCGAGCTGGTCTGCTACGGCCGCTCGGTCGTGGGCACCGAGTGGGATGCCGTGGCGTCCGGCCGGCTGCAGGACTCGATCAACCCGTGGGGCGCGACAGATGTTCCGCACCGTGGCGGCGCTCGAGCCGGCGACCGACACCGAGCAGTCGGCCTACGACCGGTGGATGGACCAGACCTCGGACCGCCAGGAGGCGCGCAACGCCCGGGTGCACACCGCGGAGGGGATCATCCCGGCGCCGCTCTGGCTCGCGCTCTTCCTCATCTGCGGTGTCATCTTCGGCTTCCTGCTCTTCTTCGCCGACAGCAGCGAGGGCGCCTTCACCCAGGCCGTGCTGATGGGCAGCGTCACCGTCGTCATCACCGTGCTGATGCTGCTGCTCGGCTTCTTCGACGACCCGCACGGCGACGGCCTCGGCGGGCTGCAGCCGATCGCCATGGAGCGTTCGCTGCGCATCGTCGACACCCAGCTCGACGCGCTCGGCGTCTCGGTCGCGCCCCCGTGCGACGAGCAGGGCAACGCCCGCTGACTAGGCTGTCCTCGCCGTCGGTCGCCGGGGCGGCCGTGGCCGGTCGGGTCAGGAGGATGACCAGGCTCAGCACCAGCACCCAGAGCGGGAAGATCAGCTGGCTCCAGCGGTGCTCGCCCGCGGCGACGAGCAGCACGAGGGCCACCCCGTAGCCGAGGAACGCGACCCACCGTGGGATCGCGCCTGGTCCGCAGACCGACGGTGCTGACCGAGAGCGTGAACACCGCCGCCATCCGCATGGCGTAGACCGACACCAGGGTCTGGGTGCTGTCCCGGCCGAAGGCCCACACCTCGACGTTCGGGGTGGGCCGGGTGCGCCAGCTCGAGCACGCTGGTCGAGGCCGCGGCACCGGCGAAGAGCATGGCGAGGAAGAGCAGCCCGCTGCCGAGGAAGACCGTCGAGAACAGCCGGTCCTCGACGTCGCCGAGCTGGTCTCGAACCACTCCGATGAACCACAGGAAGGCGATGCCGGCGAACGGCACGAGGTGCAGGCTCCACCGGATCAGGCGACGGCTGGCGGCATCCGTGCGCATGACTCGAGCGAGTCGTCGGCGAGCGCGAGCCGCAGCATGACCATCGCGATGATGAGCAGCACGGCGAAGACGATGCCGGCGACGGCCGCCGAACGACGAGTGCGCCAGTGGCGGGCGGTGAGGCGGGACGGTGCCGGGCTGGTCGTCATCGCAGCAGCATGCTGGCCGCCGCGGCGCGGTGTCGACGCCCGCACCGGGTGAGCCCGAGCGGGCTCAGCCGGTCAGCGCGGCGAGGAAGACCGACTCGAGGTCCTCCGGCTGGGCCGCGGTGTACGCCTTGCCCTTCGTGGTCGCGGCGATGTTGCGCAGCGCCTTAGCGTCGGCACCCGAGCCCAGCGCGATCGTGACGACCTCGACGGGGCGAGCCGGGTCGGCGCCGTCGACGAGCCGGTCGAGGGTGGTCCTGCAGGTCGGGGCTGCCGGGGTCCTCGTTCTTCCCGTCGCTGATCAGCACCACCGTGTTCGGCCCGGGCTGCCAGGACGCGCGCACCGCGTCGACCGCGGCCAGCGTGGTGTCGTACAGCGCGGTGTCGCCGTCGGCGACGATCCGCGGCACGCTCGACGCGATGGTGTCGCGGGCGGTGCCGGCGCCGACCTTGCGGTCGAGCCGGCCGAGCGGCACCACGGCCTTCCAGTCGTTGCCCTTCGCGGCCCGCGAGAAGGTCCACAGCCCCACCGACGCCTCGTCGGAGAAGAACGGCAGCGAGGCGAGCACGGCCTCCTTCGCCACGGTCAGCCGGGTCTTGCCCGTGGTGCCGACCTCCTCGCTGCATCGAGCCCGAGGTGTCGAGCACGACGAGGAGCGAGCCGCGGCGGTCCAGGGCGGTCCAGTTCTGCAGGGTGCGGGCGAGCACGTCCTGGCTCGGCTGGGCCGGGGTGTAGCTGCGGCTCGGTCGGCGACGACGCCGGTGGCCGGGGTCGACCGAGGTGTCCAGGCGCGCGGCGCGCCATCCGGCGCGTCTGCAGCGCGGCCTGCGGGCCGCCCCGGACGACGAAGTCGGCGAACGCCTCGGATGCCGCGCGCTGCGCGTCGCTGACCCAGTCACCGTTGCAGCGGGAGCACCGGCACCTCGCTGACCACCCAGCCCTCGGTCGGGTAGATCGCCGCGACCTCGACCGCCGGCTTGGCGGCGTTGAACGCGACGACCTCCTGCTCGGTGGCCGGCACGATCGGCAGGTCGCGCAGACCGTCCGCGGCGGTCGGCACCGGCGTCGCGCAGCGCGGCCAGCGCCCCGGAGAGGTTGCCGGTGGCGCCGCTGACGGCGTTGTGGGCGGTGACCAGGCGACGGCGCAGGTCGTCGGTGGCCTCGGCGCCGATCGCGAGGTCACGGTAGACCGCGACGGTCGAGCCCAGCCCGGCGGTCGAGGTCAGTGGGTCCGGCCAGTCGAGTCGCACCGCGCCCCACTCGGGGTGCTTGACGCGAGCCCCAGCCGGCCGGGTTCGCCGCCAGGGCGCTGAGCTGCGCCCACGAGGGCTGGGTGTCGGGCCAGCCGAGCGCCTCGGCCATCGGCCGCGGGGCGGCGAAGACGACCGGCGTCGCGGCGACGACCGGGTAGTTGCGCGGCAGCACCGAGGCCAGCCGCGGGTCACGGGCCAGCACGGCCCGCCACAGCGAGGAGTCGGGCACCCACGTCGTCGGTGCGTCCGCGGCATCCCCGTCGAGGGCGCGCGCCGACCGATGCCGGAGAGCTCCTGCGGCGAGGCGGCGGTGATCTGCGTGGTGGTGCACGGCACGCCGGGCCGGTCCTCGACCCAGGTGTCGAAGTCGTCGGCGAAGCCCTCGAGCGCCGACGCGAGTGCGGGCGCGGCGCTGATCCGCAGGTCCGCGGCGCCGGTGCAGCCCGCCGGCGGATCGCCTCGGCGTCGTCACGGAAGACCGACGAGCCGACGGTCACGACGCAGCGACCACCAGCACGGTGGCGGCGACCGCGACGAGGGGCCACCGCCGGCGGCGACGGGGCTGCGCGTGCCGGCCGCGCCCATGCGATCCGTCGGCCTTCCGCCCGGCCTCGGTCGCACGTCCTGCTGCAGCCGTCATGGGGCGAGTGTGGCCGATGAGACGCCCGCGAATAGCACCAATCGGCCGAAAATGTCCTGTCGGGGTTCGCGCGGCCGGCGGCGCGCGAGCACGCTCAGCGGACGAGGACGCGGCTGCCGACCGGCATCAGGTCGGCCGCCCAGATCATGTCGATGGCGGCGTTGCTGAGCCGGGCGCAGCCGTGCGAGTCGGGCCACGGCGGGATGTTCTGCGGAGCCGTGCACCGCGATGCCGCGGTTGAAGAACCGCGGCCGCCACGAGCTCGCCCAGCGAGTTGGTCACCGTGCCGTCGACGGCCCGGTAGACGGTGAAGCTGCCGCGCGGCGTCATCGCGATGGCGCGGTTCCCGGAGGTGGAGGTGTACTCCTCGCCGCTGCCGGTCGAGGTGTTGAGGATCGTGCGCACCGAGCCGCCACGCACGACGAGCAGGATCTGCCGGTCGAGGTCGATCTCGACGCCGTCGCCGCTGAGCGTGGCCTTCGGGCCGGATGCCGGCCTCGAGCGCCTTGAGCGTCTTCGGCCCGACCACGCCGTCGCGCTTGAGCCCCGCGGACTTCTGGAACGCCCAGACGGCCTGCTGGGTCAGCGACCCGAACGCGCCGTCGGGGGTGCCGAGCCAGTAGCCCAGCTGACTCGAGGCGCTTCTGCAGGGCGAGCACCTTGGGGCCGGAGTCGCCGCGGACCAGGCTGGTGCGTGGCTTCGTCGTGGCGGTGGGCGTCGGGGTCGGGCTTCGTCGGGCGGGTCTGTCGACGGGGCCGGCGGCGTCGGCGTCGGGCCGGCGGTCGGCGTCGGCGTCGTCGCGGGTCGGCGTCGTGCGTCGGGGTCGTGCGTCGGCGTCGGCGTCGGCGTCGGCGTCGGGAGCGGTCGGCGTCGCGCTGGCCGTGACGGCGGGCGTCCACGGCGTCGCGAGGTCGCCGGCCCGGGTCGGCGGCGCCGTGGTCGCGACGGCCGAGGTCCAGGACGCCGTCGAACGACCCGCAGCCGGCGAGCAGCACGGCCGCTGCCGTCAGCGCGGCGGCGGTCGCCAGCGCGCGCGTGCTCCGGCTCCGATCCATCCGTCCCGCCTTCCGTCTCGTCCCCGGCGCACCCACCGGACCCACCAGAAGACTGGACGCCGGTCGGTCGTGCGCCGAGTCGACGCGCCGGTCGTGACCGACTCGTTGCCCGAGCGGCGACCGACCCGGCTGGCGTCAGCCCCGGTTCCGGATCGCCTCGTCCGTGGCGATCACCGTCGCGGGCGATCTCGACGTGGAGGTTCTCGACCATCTTCCCACGGTGGGTCACCACGCCCGCGCCGGCGCCGGCCTCCCAGGCGGCGAGCATCTCGCGGGCCTCCTCGACCTCCTCGGCCGACGGCGCGAACACCGCGTTGCACGGCTCGACCTGGCCGGGGTGGATCAGGGTCTTGCCGTCGAAGCCCAGGTCGCGGCCCTGGCGGCACTCCGCCCGAAGCCGTCGAGGTCGGTGACGTCGTTGTGGACACCGTCGAGGATCGCGACACCCGACCGCCGGGCGGCGAGCAGCGCCAGCGACAGGGAGGTCAGCAGCGGCTCGCGGCCGGGCACGTGACGCGCGCCGAGCTCCTTGACGAGGTCGTTGGTGCCCATGACCAGCACCGCGAGCCGCGGTGAGGCGGACGCGATCTCGCCGACGCCGAGCACGGCCTCGCGGGGTCTCGACCATGGCCCACAGCCGGGTGCGCTCCGGCGCCCCGTGACGCTCCATCGCCGCGACGAGCGAGCGCACCTCGTCGGCGCTGTTCACCTTCGGCACGACGATGCCGTCGGGCCCGGCCGCGCAGGCGGCCGCGAGGTCGTCGTCGTGCCAGGCGGTGCCGCTGCCGTTGACCCGGATCGTCACCTCGCGCGTTCCGTATCGCCCGGATGCCGCTGCCGCACAGGCGTTCTCACGCGCCGCCACCTTGTGGTCGGGGCCCACGGCATCCTCGAGGTCGAGGATCAGCCCGTCGACCGGGAGGGTCTTGGCCTTCTCCAGCGCGCGCTCGTTGCTGCTCGGCATGTAGAGCACCGAGCGTCGTGGCCGGTAGGCCGTGTCGCGCCGCTCACGCGCCCGCCTCCCCGCTCGCGGCGGGCTCGTCCGGCGTACAGCGCCGCGAGCTCGGGGTCGTTGGCCGACAGCCGGTCCGCGAGCTCGAGGATGACGAGGCACTGCTTGAGGCTGGCGTCGTCCTCCATCTTGCCGTCGAGCATCACCGCGCCGGTGCCGTCACCCATCGCCTCCTTGACGCGGCGGGCGTGGGCGACGTCGTCGGCGCTGGGGCTGAAGACCTTCTTCGCGATGGAGATCTGCGCGGGGTGCAGCGTCCAGGTGCCGACGCAGCCGAGCAGGAAGGCGTTGCGGAACTGGTCCTCGCACGCGACGACGTCGGCGATGTCCCCGAACGGGCCGTAGTACGGGAAGATCCCGTGCATCGCGCAGGCGTCGACCATCCGGGCGATCGTGTAGTGCCAGAGGTCCTGCTGGTAGGTGTCACGGTGCGCGGCGATGTCGCCGCCGACCGGGTCCTGGCGCACCAGGTAGCCGGGGTGGCCGCCCCCGACGCGCGTGGTCTTCATCCGGCGGTCGGCGGCGAGGTCGGCCGGACCGAGGCTGATGCCCTGCATCCGCGGGCTGGCGCCGGCGATCTCCTCGACGTTCGCCACGCCGCGCGCGGTCTCGAGGATGGCGTGGACGAGGATCGGCCGGGCCAGGCCCGGCGCGCGCCTCGAGCTGGGCGAGCAGGCGGTCGACGTAGTGGATGTCCTCGGGGCCCTGCACCTTGGGCACCATGACGACGTCGAGCCGGTCGCCGATCTCGGTGACGAGGGTGGTGAGGTCGTCGAGCACCCACGGGGAGTCGAGCGAGTTGACCCGGGTCCAGAGCTGGGTGTGCTCGCCGAAGTCGGTGGCTGCGGGCGATCTCGACCAGCCCGGCGCGCGCGGCCTCCTTGTTCTCCGCCTTGACGGCGTCCTCGAGGTTGCCGAGGAGCACGTCGACCGCGCCGACGAGCTGGGGAACCTTCGCCGCCATCTTCGGGTTGCTCGGGTCGAAGAAGTGGATCATCCGGCTCGGGCGGGCCGGCACCTCGCGCAGGGGGGCGGGCGCGCCCACGGCGAGGGGCGTGAAGAAGTCCTTGGCGCTGCGCATGCGGGGCCTCTCATCGGCGAGATCGGGTCTGCCGGGGACGCTAGCAGCGCGATGCATCCCCGGCGCATGAGCCACGTCACGTGTGACCGACGACGCGTGACGCAGGGCCCGTCATCGCGATCTGTACGCGAGGGTGTCGTCGTCGGAGCCGTCGGCCGACCGTGCGAGCTGGTGTCGACAGCGAACGACACGCCTCCAGCCCCGGGCGCAACCGCGTAGATTGGCCGTTCGTCGACCCGGGAGCGAGCACCGCTCGTGGACCCCTCGAGCGCAAGGGAGCACGATGACCGACTCACAGCCCGCCCCGCTCCAGCCGCCCGCCGCCTCGGCGGCCGCGCTCACCCTCACGGCCCCGCAGCCACCCCAGCACGTTGCCGCGACCGCGGCCCCCCGGATGGCGCCGGCCGTCGAGGCCTCGGCCCTCCCGGGTCTGGACGCCAAGGTCGACGGCTTCCTCGAGTCGCTCCTGTCGGCAGCCCCGCGCTCGCCGGAGTTCGCGGCCAAGGCCGCCGACGTGCGAACCATGGGTGACGTCGACATCAGGAAGGCCGCCGAGACCTCGAACCGGCTCCTCTCGTCTCCCGTGAGGGCACTCCAGGAGGGCGGGCTCGCGGAGGGGTCGAAGGTCGGCTCGACCCTGCTGGAGCTGCGCCGGACCATCGAGGACCTGGACCCCAAGGAGGCGACGGGCGCCAAGAAGTTCCTCGGCATGGTCCCGTTCGGCGACAAGGTCACCGACTACTTCCGCAAGTACCAGTCCGCACAGACCCACCTCGACGGCATCCTGCACGCCCTGAGGGACGGCCAGGACGAGCTCGGCAAGGACAACGCGGCCCTCAACCTCGAGAAGCAGTACCTGTGGGACGCGATGGCCAGGCTCAACCAGTACGTCTACGTCGCCGAGCGGCTCGACGCCCGCCTGGCCGCCCGCATCGCGGAGCTGGAGGCCGCCGATCCCGACAAGGCGAAGGCGCTGCGCGACGACGTGCTCTTCTACGTGCGCCAGAAGCACCAGGACCTGCTGACCCAGCTGGCCGTCTCGATCCAGAACTACCTGGCGATCGACATCGTCATCAAGAACAACGTCGAGCTGATCAAGGGGGTCGACCGGGCGTCGACGACCACCGTGTCCGCGTTGCGCACCGCGGTCATCGTGGCCCAGGCCCTCGGAAACCAGCGGCTCGTCCTCGACCAGATCACGGCTCTCAACACGACGACGAGCGGCATGATCGAGCGAACCAGCGAGATGCTCCGCGACAACTCGGTGCAGATCCAGGAGCAGGCGGCGTCGGCGACCATCGGGCTGCCCCAGCTGCAGGCGGCGTTCGAGAACATCTACGCGACGATGGACGCGATCGACACGTTCAAGGTGCAGGCGCTGGACACGATGGCCGCGACGATCGGCACCCTGGAGACCGAGGTGGGCAAGTCCCGGGCCTATCTCGAGCGCGTGGAGCGCCACGACGAGCGGGTGGCCCACGGGTCCTTGGACATCGGGGGCTCCGTGGGCTCTGGGCGCGCAGGTCCTGCTCAGGCATAGTGAGCACATGTCGGGTGGGTTCCTCGGCCGCCTCTTCGGCCGCGGTGAGCAGGCCGGGCACGACGACCGGGTCGCCGTGCCCCCCGTCCCGACGAGCGCGGACCTCCTCGCGTCCCTGGACCGGGTCGAGTCGATGGTTGCCGCGGGGGCGGTGCCGGCGCCCGTCGCCTCGCGGGTCCGGCGGGTCGACCAGGTCGTTCGCGACACCATCCCCCGGCTGCCCAGCCTCGGCGCCGGAAGCCCCCAGGCGTACTCGGTGATGGCGACCGCGACCGACTACCTCCCGGAGGCGGTGGGCGGCTACCTCAGGCTGCCCCGGCAGTTCGCCGACACCCGCCCCGTCGACCGGGGCAAGTCATCGCTGATGATCCTCATCGACCAGCTCGACCTGCTCTCGGCCACGATGGACAAGGTCTTCGACGCCGTGTGCCGCGCGGACGCCGACGCCCTCGTGGCCCACGGGAGGTTCCTGGCCGAGAAGTTCGGGTCCAGCTCCACCGGCGGGGCGCTCGACGTCGCCTCGGTGCCCCTGCCGCCGATGCCCGCCGGCGCGGACGCCGGAAGCCGGCCCGGGGCCGCGGTGCCGGTGCAGGCGGCCGAGGATGCCGGTGGCCTCGGTCGCCTCCGGCCGCCGGCCGGGCGGGACGCCTGATGAGCACGTCGCACCCGCCGTCGACCCGACGGGGCCCGCCGACCCCACTGGGTACGGCGACGCTCGCCGATGCGGTCGACGCGGTGGCCACGCTCGCCACGACCGCTGGCGGCAACGCCGCCGCCGCCCGCGTCGAGGCCCTGGCGCTCGCCGCCGCCGTGGCCGAGTCCGCACCGCGGGCCGCCGCCGACTGGGGCCTGGCCGTCGGCGGCGCGACCACCCAGGACTTCTTCGACGCCGCGAGCCGAGGCCGCCGCTGGCGCGAGGCGCCCACTGCGACGCCTCAGCACTCTTGCGGCCCAGCGGTCCCCGCACACCCAGGCGTACGCCGAAGCCATGGCCGAGGTCGCCGCCGCCGCCTGCCAGCTCGGAGAGCCGACCATGCGTGTCATCGGCAACGCGGCCGTCGCCGCGGCCGCCCAGCTGTCCGTCGTGCGGCCGACCGCGCCGACCATCGACGTGGGCGCAGGTGGGGCAACTGCCGAGGTGCGAACCGGCCGGCTCGCCTCGGGACCGGGCGCCGGGGCCGTGCCCGCCCCTGCCGTCGGCGAGCCTGGCGGCACCGCGCCCGCGGTGGCTCCGGCGCAGCCGCCCAGGAGCCTCGACGACCTGCTCGCAGAGCTCGACGCCCTCATCGGGCTGCGGCGGGTCAAGCGGGAGATCCATCGGCAGGTCGCCCTGCTCCGGGTCGAGAAGCTGCGTGTGGACGCCGGCCTGAAGAGCCCCACCCTGACCCGGCACCTCGTCTTCACGGGGAACCCCGGCACCGGCAAGACCACGGTCGCGCGTCTGGTCAGCGGCATCTACCAGGCCCTGGGACTGCTGTCGCGAGGCCACCTCGTCGAGGTCGACCGCTCGGAGCTCGTCGCGGGCTACCTCGGCCAGACCGCGACCAAGACGGCCGACGTCGTCGCGTCGGCGGCGGGCGGGGTGCTCTTCATCGACGAGGCCTACAGCCTGACCGGCGGCGGCACCGGAGGCGACCAGTACGGCCAGGAGTCCGTCGACACGCTGGTCAAGGAGATGGAGGACCGGCGCGACGACCTCGTGGTCATCGTGGCCGGCTACCCGGCCCCGATGGCCGCCTTCATCGCCGCGAACCCCGGTCTGGCCAGCCGGTTCCGGACGACCATCGACTTCGAGGACTACAGCGACGACGAGCTCGTCGAGATCCTGGAGCACCTCGCCGCCGGCGCCGACTACGCGCTGGACCCCGAGGCCGTCACCCGGTTCCGCGAGGTCCTCGGCCGCACCCCGCGGGGCAGCAGCTTCGGCAACGGCCGCTTCGCCCGCAACGCCCTCGAGGCCGCCATCGGTCACCACGCCTGGCGGCTGCGCGAGACCGACCACCCGACGGTCGAGCAGCTCCGTCTCCTCGTGGCCCGCGACTTCGACGAGGAACCGCTCGACGAGGGAGCCGCGACACCCGTTCCCGCGTCCGACGGAGAACCCGCACCTGCGGACCTGGCTGCCGGGAACGGCACCCCTGACCCCGGAGGCACCTCGTGACCACCTCCCCGCCCCCGGCGACCGCTGCTGCGGCGCCTCCCCTGGCGTCGCCACCACCGCCCCCCGGCCAGCCCGGCGGCGCACCCGCCGCACCCCCGTCGGGACCCGGCACACCCCCCACGCAGTCGACGGCGGCGACCCCGCCCGGCGTCCGTGGTCGTGTGAACGCCGTGAGCAGCTCGGTCCGGTCGGGCCTGTCCGGCACCCCGGGGCGGATGCGGGTCGTCGGCATCGTCAGCGTCGTCGCGACACTGCTGTTCGGGCTCGCGGCCGGTCAGGCCTTCCGGTCCGCCGACGGCGCCCTGGACCGAGCGGCGGCCAACTCCGACCAGCTCGTGCGGATCCAGGCGATCCAGACCAACGTGGTGCAGGCGGATGCCGACGCCACCAACGCCTTCCTCGTCGGTGGCCTCGAACCGGCGGTCCAGCGCGAGGCGTACGTCACGGCGATCACGTCCGCCTCCCAGCTCGTCGCCGAGGCCGCGCAGCACCAGCCCGCGGACGGGAACGCGCTCGGCGCGCTCAACCAGTCGCTCATCGCCTACACGAGCCAGATCGAACAGGCCCGGGCGAACAACCGTCAGGCCCTCCCGGTCGGGGGGCAGTACCTCAGGGAGGCCAGCGCAGACCTGCGCGCCGACGCCCTCCCGCTGCTGAAGAACCTGGGCGAGGCCAACAACGCCCGCGTCGCCGAGGAGTTCGACCGAGCCGCACGAGCGGCGCTGTGGCTGGTCGTTCCGGGCCTGCTCACCCTCCTCGTGCTCGGGCTCGCCCTGGTCTGGCTGGCCAGGCGGACCCGGCGCTACGTCAACCTCCCGCTCGCGGCCGCGGCGCTGGTGGTGCTCGTGACCCTGGTGGTCGGCACGGTCGGGCTCCTGGCGGTCAAGGAGGGCGTCGACACCACCCGCGACGGCGTCTACGCCGCCACGCTGTCCACGGCCCAGGCCCGCATCGCCGGGTTCGACGCCAAGTCCAACGAGAGCCTCACCCTCATTGCCCGCGGCTCCGGCCTCGCGTTCGAGGAGGAGTGGCAGGCCTCGAGCGCGGCCGTCGACGTCGGGATCACCGAGCTGGCACAGAACCCGGCGTCCTCGGACCTGACCGTGCTGCCATGGTCCGAGTACGCCGCGGTCCACCGGGAGATCCGAGCTCTCGACGACTCCGGCAACTGGGATGGAGCCGTCGAGCTCGCGATTGGCACGGGGACCGGCACGGGCAACGGCACGTTCGCCGCCTTCGACACCAGCTCCGACGCGCAGCTGGCCGCCCTGAGCATCCAGACCGCGCAGCAGCTCGACGACGCGGGTGGCTGGTTGCCGCTGTCCGGTGCGCTCGGGCTGCTGGCCGGGCTGGTCGCGGCCGCCTGTGCCTGGTGGGGCGTCTCGCTGCGACTGGAGGAGTACCGGTGAGCCGCCGACCGGGGCGCGCGCTCGCCGTCCTCACGGTGCTGGTCGCCGGTCTGGGCGCCGGGGCCTGCTCGGCCGGTGTCTACGACCCGACCCCGTTGTACACCCCGTCGCCGAGCGCGTCGCCGTCGCGGAGCGCGTCGCCGAGCGGGTCGCCCAGCGCGTCACCCTCACCGTCGCCGTCACCGTCGGGCACGGGCATCGTGTCCACGAACTGCCTGCCGTCCTACGCCCCGACGGGCACCCTGCCGTCCCCGGGCGAGATGCCCTCGGGCACCACGATGCGCCGGATCCAGGACCGTGGCCGTCTCATCGCCGGCGTCTCGGCCGACTCGCTCCTGCTCGGCGCCCGCAACCCGATCTCCGGGCAGATCGAGGGATTCGACATCGACATGCTCCACGCGGTCTCGCAGGCGCTCTTCGGCAGGCCCGACAAGATCGAGCTGAAGGTCATCACCTCGCGCGAGCGCTTCTCCGCCCTCCAGGACGGACTCGTGGACATCGTCGCGCGCAACATGACGATCACCTGCGAACGCTGGGGTCTCATCGCCTTCTCCACCGAGTACTACCGCTCCGGCCAGAAGGTCCTGGTGCGTGACGGCGAGGCGACCCAGAGCGGCGGCCCGATCGGCGACATCGAGGACCTCGCCGGGAAGAAGGTCTGCGCGCCCGACCCGTCCACGAGCCTCACCAAGCTGCGGACGTTCACGGACGTCCAGGCCGTCGGGGCCGCCACGCACACCGGCTGCCTGGTGCTGTTCCAGCAGGGCGCGGTCGACGCCATCACCGGTGACGACACGGTGCTCGCCGGGCTCGCTGACCAGGACCCCTTCGCGGAGGTCGTCCAGGCGCCGGCCTTCACCGCGGAGCCGTACGGGCTCGGCGTCAACCTGGACAACGTCGACTTCGTGCGGTTCGTCAACGGCGTCCTCGAGCAGGTGCGCGCCGACGGCCGGTGGACCAGGAGCTACAACACCTGGTTCGCCGACTCCCTGGGCAAGGCGCCGGCCCCCCCGGCGCCGGTGTACGGGCGGGCGCCATGATCTCCGCGATGAACAGCGCCACGGCACCGGCCGCGCCGGGCCGGCTCGGCCACGCCCTGGTCCCGCAGGACGCGCTGCGCTACCTGGAGGCCCTGGGCACCTGGCGCGACGAGCGCAAGGCCGAGCTCGACGTGCTCGACGAGGTGGCCCTCGGCGCCGTGGACGCAGCCGCGTACACCGGTGACCTGCTGCTCTCGATGGCGCTGTGGAAGGCCGTCGCGGACCGCCTCGACCTCCTCGTGGCGACCTGGGACTCCGGCCGGGCCGGCGCGGCCGAGCTCGGAGCGCCTCTCGACCCTGGTGTGGGGGCGGCTCGACGCCACGACGACCGCTGACCCACCGGCGGCGAACGGCGCTGCACCCGCCCAGGTGCCCGCACGAGCCCTCGCCGTCTCGCTCCCCGAGGCCTGTCGGCTCTCCGACGCGCTGGCCGCGTCGTTGCGCGCGCGGCTCGGCATCGACCCGTCGGAGGCCGACCTCCAGGCGAGGGTGCGCGCGCTGCGCGCCTCCGTGGAACGGGTCCGCGACCTCGTCGACCGCGAGCCCGCCCAGGCACGCGGGGAGGCATCGTCGATGCTCGACCGGCTGGACACGCGTCTCGGCGACGTGCTGGCCAGGGCCCAGCGAGGCGCCGACGTCGGCGGTCTGGTCGGGCCGTTGGAGCAGGATGCCGCCCGCACCGAGCGCGACCTGATCGTCCGCGCCGCGACGCGCCGCGCCCAGGTCCATGACGAGGCCAGGGCCCGGGCGCTGCGTGCCGAGCTCGAGGCCCGGGGTGCGGCACTGCGGGACCTCGCGACGCGGTGCGTGGCGCAGGTCGCGCCCGCTCCGCGCCTGGCGGTCCCCGACGTGTCGGCGCTCGGGCCGGTACCCAGCGACCCCGCCGCCGTGGACGCCTACCTCGTGCGGCTCGACGCCGTGGGTCGCGCGATGACGATGGCCCAGGACGCCTACGCCTCGGCGCTGTCCGAACGGGAAGGGCTCAGGGGGACGCTCGGGGCGTACGCCGCGAAGGCCGCCGCCCGGCCGGCGTCCCTCGGCTCGGACCTCGCACGGGCTGACCTCGCGGAGCTCGAACGCCGTGCCGGCGAGGTGCTCGACGGCGAGCCGGCCGACCTGGTGCGCGCCCGCGCCCTCGTCGCGGCCTATGTGGCCTACCTGGGCAGTGCCCGTCAGCAGGCACACCCCGGGCATCCCGACGCAGGAGGGGCACCGTGAGCACCACCGCCTGCGACCAGCCCGGCTGCCCGGGCGCCATCCTCGACGGCTACTGCGACGTCTGCGGGTCGCCCGGACCGATGACGGCCGAGCCGGCCGGCGCCGGAGGCGTCCTCGACCGGGTCGAGCAGCGGCGTGGCGTCGGCTCGATGCGCCCAGCCCGGCTGCTCGGGCACGGTCGTCGACGGCTACTGCGATGTCTGCGGGTCGCCCGCCCCGCTGGGTGCGACGGCCTCGCAGGGGGGCGGGTCGGCGAAGCCCTGGACCACCGCCTCGGTCGCCACGATGCCGGCCGGCGCGGCACCGTCGCCCTCGACCGTGTCCCGCACGTCCGACCAGCTGGCGTCGACGGCCCTCGGCTCGGCGCGGGTCGGCGGCGACGGCAGCAGGGTCACCCGCCGCGTCGGCACGTCCTCGACCCGGCTGCGGGGGGCCCGGCTCGGCGCGGGCCTGACCACGGTCCCGCCCGTGCCGGCGGTCGACGCCGCGGGAGCCGTCCTGAAGGACCCCATGGTGCCGGAGGACCGGCGGACCTGTCCGTCGTGCGGGTCGCCCGTGGGGCGCTCCCGCGACGGTCAGCCGGGACGGACCGAGGGCTTCTGCCCGACCTGCCGCTCCCCGTACTCCTTCACGCCCAAGCTGCGCGAGGGCGACGTGGTCGGCGGCCAGTACGTCGTCGCCGGCGCCATCGCCCACGGGGGCCTGGGCTGGATCTACGCCGCCCGCGACCGCAACGTCTCGGACCGCTGGGTGGTGCTCAAGGGCCTGCTGAACTCCGGGGACCCCGACGCCCTCGCGGCCGCCATCGCCGAACGGCAGTTCCTCGCCCAGGTCGAGCACCCCCTCATCGTCGAGATCTACAACTTCGTGACGCACGAGGGCGCCGGCTACATCGTCATGGAGTACGTCGGCGGTACCTCGCTCAAACAGCTGCTCAAGGACCGGATGCGCGCCGCCGGCGGCGCGTACGACCCGCTTCCCGTCGACCAGGCGATCGCCTACATCGTCGAGGCGCTCCCCGCCTTCCAGTACCTGCACGACCTCAACCTCGTGTTCTGCGACTTCAAGCCCGACAACCTGATCCAGGTGGGCGACGCCGTCAAGCTGATCGACCTCGGCGGTGTGCGTCGTCTCGACGACCTCGACTCCGCGATCTACGGGACCACGGGCTACCAGGCGCCGGAGGTGCCGCACGTGGGCCCGTCCCTGGCGTCCGACATCTACACGATCGGGCGCACCCTGACCGTGCTCGCCATGGAGTTCCGCGGCTACCAGAACACCTACGTCACCTCCCTCCCACCGGTCGACGACACGCCGCTGTTCCAGAAGCACGACTCGCTGTACCGGCTGCTGCTCAAGGCGTGCGCCCCCGACCCCGCCGACCGCTTCGTCTCGGCGGACGAGCTGCGGGTGCAGCTCCTCGGGGTGCTCCGCGAGGTCGTCGCGCTCGGGCGCGAGGGCGCGGCCGAGCACTCGACGTCGTCCCTGCTCTTCGACGTCCCCACCGTCGCCGACGACTCCCTCGACTGGCAGGACCTCCCCCGCCTGCGCACCGACGACGGCGACCCCCAGATTCCGTGGCTGCGCACGGTGAGCATCGACGACCCGGTGCAGCGCCTGGCCGCCCTGGCGGGTGCGCCCGAGAACAGCCCCGAGGTACTGCTGGCCCGGGCGCGCGCCGCGCTCGAGGCAGGGCAGCTCGACCGGGTCGACGACGCGGTGCGGCTGCTGCTCGCGGACGACCCCTGGGAGTGGCGGGCCGTGTGGATGTCGGGCCTGGTCGCCCTGGCCCGGCACCGGACGAACGAGGCGCAGGGCGCCTTCAACGCGGTCTACGGGCAGGTGCCCGGCGAGCTGGCGCCCAAGCTGGCGCTGGCGTTCGCCTGCGAGACCGGCGGCGACACCGACGTCGCGGAGTCGCTGTACGTGGTCTGCGCCCGCACCGATGCCAACTACATCGCGCCGGCGGCGTTCGGCCTCGCCCGGATCCGCTCCGGACGCGGCGACGTCGAGGGTGCGGTCCGCGCCCTGGACCTCGTCCCGACGACGAGCCGGGCGTTCACCCAGGCGCGACGTCGCCGAGCCGGCCTGCTCGCCGGGTCGGGCGGCGGGTTGCCGTCTCTCGCCTCCGCCCTCGACAGCATCGAGAGCCTCACGATCGACCCCGTCGACCGGTCCCGCTTCCGCGTCGACGTGTTCACCGCGGCGCTGGGCCTCGTGGAGTCGCACGGTGCGGACCCCGCGGTCGTCATCGGCGGACGGCCCGCGGCCGATGCGGCCCTGCGCGACGGGCTCGAGGCGGCCTACCGAGACCTCGCCGGCCACGCCTCGAGCCGGGCGGAGCGCACCCACCTCGTCGACCAGGCCAACGCGGTCCGCCGATGGACGCTGCTATGACGAGCCGGGAAGCGGAGGAGACCGTGGGACCCGCCCGGGCAGCCGCCGAGGACGGGGCCACCGGGGCGCTCTCCTGCCCGTCGTGTGCCAGCCCCGTCGCGGTCGGTGAACGGTTCTGTGAGGCCTGCGGTGCCGATCTGGGTCCGCCGGGACCGGAGGCGGCGCAGCCGGTCCCGGTGCAGTCCGCCGCCGCGCGGACCTGCCGTGCGTGCGGCGGTGACGTCGCGGAGGACGGCTACTGCACCAGGTGCGGGGCGAGTGCGGACAGCGTGCGTGACCACTTCACCGAGCAGCCGGCCGCGTGGGTGGCGGCCGTCTGCGACCGCGGGGTCCGGCACACGCGCAACGAGGACGCCGTCGCCCTGCACGCCGCGTCCGAGCCGGGCAGCCACGCCGTGCTCGTCGTGTGCGACGGGGTCTCCTCGTCGACCGACTCACACGTGGCCAGCCTCGCGGCGGCCCGCGCCGCCCGCGACGTCCTCGCGGTCTCCCAACCCCAGGGGATGGGCACGGCCGCCACCCGCGTCGCGGCCAGCGCCAGGGCCCTGGTCGCCGCGGCGGACGCGGCCAACGAGGCCGTCATCGCCCACACCAGCTCGGGCCCGGGGAACCCGGCCTCGTGCACGTTCGTCGCCGCCGTCGTGCACGGGCCGCTCCTCGTCGTGGGCTGGGTCGGCGACAGCCGGGCCTACTGGCTGCCCGACACCGGGGACGCCCGGCTGCTGACCACCGACGACTCGTCCGCCGCGGAGGAGATCGCGCGCGGGGTGCCCCGGGCCGTCGCGGAGAGCGGGCCGGGGGCCCACGCCATCACCCGGTGGCTCGGCATCGACGCGCCCGACCACACACCCCGGACGGTGTCCCTCGACCTCGACGTACCCGGGTGGGTCCTGGTGTGCTCCGACGGGCTGTGGAACTACTGCTCGGAGCCCGCCAGCCTGGCCGCCCTGGCGTCGTCCACAGGACGGACGTCCGGGCCAGAACCCCTCCGGCTGGCCGGAGCACTGGTCGAGTGGGCCAACGCCCAGGGGGGCCAGGACAACATCACGGTGGCGCTCGCCCGTGTGGACCCGACCCAGCAGTCCGGCACGGCACAGCCCGACCAGCCCACCGCCGCTGCGGCTCCGCCGCCCACGGCACACCCAGAGGAAGGCCAGCCAGATGGCAACGTTCTCAGCTGACGTCTACCAGAACGAGTTCCTGCCCGACGGCGGGACCGACGTCCACGCCATCGTCACCGTCGCGTGCTCCGGCGCGGGCGAGGCGGGGCAGTCGGGGTCCGGCGACGCCGCCGAGGTCGTCATCGTCGACACCTCGGGCTCGATGAGCGGGGAGAACATCGCGGCCGCCCAGCGCGCGGCCAGAGCGGCCTTGGACCAGGTGCTCGACGGCGTGTGGTTCGCTGTCGTCGCGGGGAGCCACGAGGCGCGCCTGGCGTTCCCCGTGGGCCCGGAGCCCGGCATGGTGCGCATGGACGAGCGGACGCGCGCCGAGGCCAAGGCTGCGGTGACCGGTTTCCGGGCGGACGGCGGCACCGCGATGGGCACCTGGCTCATGCTGGCCACCCGCCTCTTCGCCGGAGTGCCCAGCGCCACGCAGCGTCACGCCATCCTGCTCACCGACGGGATCAACCAGCACGAGACCCCGGAGCAGCTCGGCGCGGCGATCGAGGCCGCGCGTGGCCGGTTCCAGTGCGACTGCCGCGGGGTGGGCTCGGCCTGGCAGGTGGCCGAGGTCCGGATGATCGCCACGGCCCTCCTCGGCAGCGTCGACCTCATCGCCAAGCCCGACCAGATGGCGGAGGACTTCGGGCGGATCATGCGGCAGTCGATGGGCCGCGGGGTCGCGGACGCGTCGCTGCGCGTGTGGGCACCCCAGGGGGCCCAGGTGCTCTTCGTGCGCCAGGTGTCGCCGACGGTCGAGGACCTCACGACGCGACGGCAGGAGGTCAACGCGTTGACCGGGGCCTACCCGACCGGCGCCTGGGGTGACGAGTCGCGCGACTACCACGTCGCCGTGCGCCTGCCGGCGAAGGCGGTGGGCCAGGAGCAGCTGGCCTCGCGCGTGCAGGTCGCCCTCGAGGACGTCGTGGTCGCGCAGGGCCTGGTCAAGGCGATGTGGTCCAACGACGACACCCTCACGACGCGCATCGACCCGGCGGTCGCGCACTACACCGGGCAGGCCGAGCTGGCCGAGGCCATCCAGGACGGCCTGGCGGCCAAGGCCGCGGGCGACACCGACACGGCAACGGTGAAGCTGGGCCGCGCGGTGCAGCTCGCCGCCCAGACGGGAAACGAGGAGGCCACGACCAGGCTGCGCAAGATCGTGGAGATCGAGGACGCCGGCACCGGAACCGTTCGCCTGAGACGCAGCATCGACAAGCTCGACGAGATGGCGCTCGACACGGCGTCCACGAAGACGACGCGGGTGAAGAAGTGAGTACCTTCACCTGCCCCAACGGTCACGCGTCGACGTCGAGCGACTACTGCGACACCTGTGGGGTCCCCGTCCCGGCCGGCGCCATCGCGACCCCGGCCGCCACCACCGGCTCCCCGGTCCCACCCGGCCAGCACTGCCGCCGCCCCCCTGGCCTGCCCCAGCTGCGGGTCGGACCATGACCCCGCGGCGCTCTTCTGCGAGGCCTGCGGCTACGACTTCACCACGGGCACGATGCCGCGCCCGCCCGACGCCCCGGCCGCCTCGCCAGCCGGTGTCTCCGCCCCCGAGGCGGCCACCCCGGCGCCGCTGGCCCCGGCCACCGACGTCCGGTGGGTGGCGGAGGTCTGGGTCGACCCCGACTGGTACGAGGCCCAGGAGAGTGACGACCCCTGCCCCTCCCCGGGCCTGCCCGCCGTGGTCGAGCTGAGCGCCAGGAGCGTCCTCGTCGGCAGGCCGTCGACGAGCCGGAACATCCACCCGGAGATCGACTGCACCGGCGACGCCGGCGTCAGCCGCCGCCAGGCGCAGCTGACCACTGACGGCCATCGGTGGTGGGTGGAGGACCTGCAGTCGTCGAACGGCACGTACGTGGGGCCGGCGAGCGGCCCACTGCCGACCGACCCGGTCCCTCCCGGCCAGCGCCGTGAGCTCTCCGAGGACGACCGGATCTACGTCGGGGCCTGGACGCGTCTCGTCGTGCGCCGGGCCACGCCCGAGGAACAGGGTTCGTGAACGCCGGGTCGGTGGTCACCCGGCGTCCGGCCCGCGGGCGCATCGCGTGTGGGAGAGTTCGAGGGTGAGCGAGGAGCGGCCCGTCGTGGACCACCCGGCACCGCCGCGCCCGGGGAGGCCGCCACCGCGGAGGCGCCGCCACCGGCATCCGTCAACGTCACCCGCCTGATCCACGAGGCCGCCAGCAAGTCGGGGCTGGTCTGGGTGCGGGTGCCCGAGGGCGGCACCCACCCGGTCTGGCACGTCTGGCACGACGACGGTGACGAACGGGGCACCGGTCCCGCGGCCTACGTCGTCTCCGGTCCGGGCGAGCAGTCGCTGCCCTGGCTGCCCGACGAGGTCGAGCTCATCCTGCGCAGCAAGGACACCGGGGGCCGGCTGCTCACCGTTCACGCGACGGCCCGCGAGCTCACCCCCGAGGATGCCGGGTGGGACGCCGCGGTCGACGTGCTGCGGCCCGAGCGGCTCAACGCGGTCGGTGACACGGCGCAGCGGTGGCGACAGTCGTGCACCATCCACGTGCTGACCCCGCACGGCCGCCTCGTCGAGGGCCCCGGGTCGTACACCGACGGGTCGGGCGCCGCGGCGGTCCGCCCGGCCGCGGCGGCGACGAGCCGGTGGCGGCCCTGGCACTGGCGCGGGCGGGCCGGCGCCCGGCGCAACACCCGCCCCTCCACCTGAGCCCCGGGGTGCCGGGGTGGAGCGCCTCACCCCGATAGCCTGTGACGGTGAGCACGCCGACCCGCGCCTTCGTCGGCCGCCTGACCGAGCTGAGTGTCTTCGACCCGCTCGGTGACCAGGTCGGCCGGGTTCGCGACGTCGTCGTCACCTTCAGCCTGACGAGCACCCGGCCCCGCGTCATCGGCCTGGTCGTCGAGGTGCCAGGCCGCCGTCGGGTGTTCGTGCCGATGACCCGGGTGACGTCCGTCGAGGGTGGCCAGGTCATCACGACCGGCCTGGTGAACATGCGCCGCTTCGAGCAGCGCGGCAACGAGACCCTCGTCGTCGCCGAGCTCTTCGAGCGCCCCGTGCAGGTGCGCACCGACGAGGGCCAGGTCGTCGAGGCCATCGTCGAGGACGTCGGCATCGAGCAGCTCGGCACCCGCGGGTGGGGCGTCGCGCGCGCCTTCGTGCGCACCGGGGCCCACCGCGGCGCACTGGGCCGGCTGGGGCGCCGGCGGGGCGAGACCCTGCTCGTGCCGATCGACGACGTCCTCGGCCTGCGCGAGCCCAGCGCCGGGCAGAGCGCCGCCCGCCTCCTCGAGGCCTACGAGGACCTCAAGCCGGCCGACCTCGCCGAGGTCATCCACGACCTCACCCCGCGTCGTCGCGCCGAGGTGGCCGCGGCCCTGGACGACGACCGGCTCGCCGACGTGATCCAGGAGCTGCCCGAGGACGACCAGGTCGAGATCCTGGCCGGCCTGGCGGTCGGGCGCGCCGCCGACGTGCTCGAGGCGATGGAGCCCGACGACGCCGCCGACCTGCTCGCCGAGCTGCCCAAGGAGCGCCAGGAGGAGCTGCTCCAGAAGATGGAGCCCGACGAGGCGGCCGACCTGCGCCGCCTGCTCACCTACGACGAGAACACCGCCGGTGGCCTGATGACGACCGAGCCGGTCATCCTCGGCCCGGAGGCCTCGATCGCCGAGGCCCTGGCCGTCGTCCGCCGTGTCGAGCTCTCGACGGCCCTGGCCACCACCGTCTTCGTGTGCCGCTCCCCGCTCGAGACGCCCACCGGTCGCTACCTGGGCATGGTCCACATCCAGCGGCTGCTGCGCGAGCCGCCGCACGCCCCCATCGGCGGCATCCTCGACAAGGACGTCGAGCCGCTGCCCCCCGACGCCACCCTGGGCCAGGTCGCCCGGATGCTGGCCACCTACGACCTCGTCGGCCTGCCCGTCGTCGACGCCGAGGGCCACCTGCTCGGCGCGGTCACGGTCGACGACGTGCTCGACCACATCCTTCCCGAGGACTGGCGCGAGGAGCGCCACGACGTCGTGACCCCCGAGGGGGTGCGCCGTGGCTGAGCGCGACCGTCGCCCGCGCATCGACCAGCCCCGCGAGGGCCGTCGCCGCTGGAACCCCCCGACGATGTTCACCGAGGAGACCTTCGGGGTGCTCTCGGAGAAGTTCGCCCGCTACATGGGCACCCCGTACTTCCTCATCGGGATGACCGTCTTCGTCGCCGCGTGGCTGCTGTGGAACACGCTGGCCCCGCAGGACCTGCGCTGGGACCCCTACGCCTTCATCTTCCTCACGCTCATGCTCAGCCTCCAGGCGTCGTACGCCGCCCCGCTGATCCTGCTCGCGCAGAACCGGCAGGCCGACCGCGACCGGTTCGCCCTCGAGCAGGACCGCAGCCGCGACGAGCGCAACCTCGCCGACACCGAGTTCCTCACCCGTGAGGTCGCCGCCCTGCGTATCGCCCTGCGCGACCAGGCCACTCGCGACTTCGTGCGGGGCGAGCTGCGCGACCTGCTCGACGAGCTCGAGGAGCGCGGGCTGGTGCTCGTCCGGCGCGAGGACCTCGAGTCGAGCGGCGAGGCGACGCCCACCACCGCGGACGGGACCCACGGCCAGCCGACCTAGACTGGTGCCATGCCCCAGGTCAGCCCCGACGCCCTCCACGCTGCTCTCGAGACGGTCATCGACCCCGAGATCCGCAAGCCCGTCACCGAGCTCGGCATGGTCGAGAGCGTCGCCGCCGACGACAACGGCCACGTCGCCGTCACGATCCTGCTCACGGTGGCCGCCTGTCCGCTCAAGGAGACCCTGACCAAGGACACCACCGCGGCCCTGGCCGCCGTCGAGGGCGTCACCGGGGTCACCGTCACCCTCGGGGTGATGAGCGACGAGCAGCGCGGCGAGCTGAAGACCATGCTGCGCGGCGGCGTCGCCGAGCGCGAGGTGCCGTTCGCCCGCGCCGGCTCGCTGACCCGCGTCTACGCCGTCGCGTCCGGCAAGGGCGGCGTCGGCAAGTCGTCGGTCACCGCCAACCTCGCGGCATCCCTGGCCCAGCAGGGGCTGCGTGTCGGCGTGGTCGACGCCGACATCTACGGCTTCTCGATCCCCCGCATGCTCGGGGTCACCGGCCGCCCCACCCAGGTCGACGACATGATCCTGCCGCCGCTCAGCCACGACGTGAAGGTCATCTCGATCGGGATGTTCGTGCCGGGCAACCAGCCGGTGGTGTGGCGCGGGCCGATGCTGCACCGCGCCCTGCAGCAGTTCCTCGCCGACGTCTTCTGGGGCGACCTCGACGTGCTGCTGCTCGACCTGCCCCCGGGTACCGGCGACATCGCCATCTCGGTGGCCCAGCTCATCCCCGGGGCCGAGATCCTCGTGGTCACCACCCCTCAGGCCGCCGCGGCCGAGGTCGCCGAGCGGGCCGGGGCCATCGCCCTGCAGACCCACCAGCGGGTGGCCGGCGTCATCGAGAACATGAGCTGGCTCGAGCTGCCCGACGGCAGCCGCCAGGAGATCTTCGGCTCCGGTGGTGGCCAGGACGTCGCCGACTCGCTGACCCGCGCCATCGGCTCCGACGTGCCGCTCCTGGGCCAGATCCCGCTCGACACCCGCCTGCGGATCGGTGCCGACCAGGGGATGCCGGTCGTGCTCGGCGAGCCCGACTCCCCCGCGGCCGTCGCCCTGCGCGGCATCGCCAAGGGTCTGGGCTCGCGGGCCCGCGGCCTCGCCGGGCGCTCGCTCGGGCTCACCCCCGCCGGTCGCTGACCGACGGCCCCGGCTCGACCTCAGGTCGCGTCGGGGTCCCAGGGGGTCGGACGGGCCGGGTCCCAGGTGCGCGCGTCCGACGGCGCCACGAACCCCGAGCCACCCGGGGTGCTGTAGACCGCGGGATCGGCCGAGGACCTCTGGGCGGTCTGCGCGGCCGCGCCGACGGCACCGGCCGCTGCGCCCGCGGTGACCGCGCCGGCGTCCGCACCACCGCGCACGGATGCCGCCGAGCGCACCGAGCCGATCTCGTCACGCACCGGGCTGATCGCCTCGTCGAGCGGGTCGAGGAGGGCCTCCTTGACGATCCGGCGCGGGTCGTACTGGCGGGGGTCGTACTGCCGCCAGTTGATGTCCTGGTACTCGGGGCCGAGCTGGTCCTTGAGCTGGTCCTTGGCCCCCTCGGCCATGACCCGCAGCTTGCGGATGCCGCGTGCGAGCTTCTGCGGCGTACTCCGGAAGCCGGTCCGGACCGAGCACGAAGACGGCGATCAGCAGCGATCAGCACGAACTCCAGACCGTTCACGCCGAACACCGTGCCGTCACCGTCCTCTCGTCGACCACGCCGGGCGGCGGGTGGTCACTCGCCCGAACCCTCGAGGACCATCGTGACATCCCGCTCGCTCCCGTCGCGACGGATCGTGAGGGTGACCTTCTCACCGACGGTGCGGGCGCGGATGGCGACGACGCAGCTCGCCGCCCTCGGAGACGGGCTTGCCGTCGAAGGCGATGACGACGTCGCCCGCCTGGAGGCCGGCGTCGGCGGCCGGGCCGTCGGGGTTGACGGCAGGCTCGCCGTTGGGGCCCTCGTCGGCGATGCGCACCCCCTCGCCGGTGTAGCTGGAGTCGAGGTAGACGCCGATCACCGGGTGAACGGCCTTGCCGGTCTTGATCAGCTGGACGACGGTGGTGCGCACCTGGTCGCTCGGGATGGCGAAGCCGACCCCGATGTTGCCGCTCTGCCCGCCGATGCCGGACCCGGGGGCCTGCGCGATCGCCGAGTTGACCCCGATGACCTGGCCCTGCATGTCGAGCAGCGGGCCGCCGGAGTTGCCCGGGTTGATCGCCGCGTCGGTCTGGATGGCGTTGATGTAGGACTGGTCGTCGGCCTCGCCGGGCGTCACCGGACGGTTGAGCGCGCTGACGATGCCGGCGGTGACGGTGGAGTCGAGGCCGAGCGGCGCGCCGACGGCGATCACCTCGTCGCCGACCACGACGTCGGCGGAGCGCCCGAGCACGAGGGGCTTGAGGTCGGCGCGGTCGACCTTGACGACGGCGAGGTCGTACGACGCGTCGCGCCCGACGACGGTGCCGGCGACCTGCTGGCCGTTGGCGAGGACGACGGTGATCTTGCCGCCGTCGGCCGCGCCCGCGACGACGTGGTTGTTCGTGACGATGTGCCCGGCTGGTGTCGTAGACCCAGCCGGAGCCGGTGCCGGAGCCGTCGGCGCCCTCGACGCGCAGGGTGACCACGCTCGGGGTGGCCCGGGCCGCGATGTTGGCGACCGTGCCGTTCGGCCGGGTGGTGGCGCCGGCCCCGACGCTCGGCGCCGGCGCGCCGCTCGTGCCGGGGCTGCCCACGGTCGGCCAGTGCCCCGCCGAGCAGGCCACCGAGCAGCCCGGCGACGAGCGCGACGGCGAGGGAGACCCCGATGAAGCGCGCCCCAGCCCGGGACCTCGACGGCCCCGAGGTCGGCTCGGACCCGCCCGGCCGCGGTCAGCGGGGGGTAGGTCGGGTAGGCGGGGGCGGCGGCCGTGCTCGTGGGGACGGGCTGGGTGGCGGCGTACGGGACTTGACCGGCGTACGGGCGTCGATCGGCGTGACCGGAGTACGGGTCGTGACCGGCGTACGGGTCGTGACCGGAGTACGGCGCGCCTGCGCGGGGTACGAGGCGGGCGCCGGCTCGGTGGCTGGCCCACACGGGCGCCGGGGTCTGCGGGATCTCGGCGGTCTGCGCGGCGTCACTCGCGGTGACGTCGCCGTCCTCGGGTCGGCGCCACGGGCTCCAGTCGTCGCGCCCGGGCTCGTGCTCGCTGGTCATGGGGTCGATTCTGCCCGCTCACCGAGGCGACCGACGACGACGGTCTGCGTCAGCCGAACCTGGCTGAGCGACACGGAGGCCGGCGGGGTGCGGACCGGGGCAGCGGCGGGCGAGGACGACCGGCGTGGTGGCGGTGGCGAGCCCGGGCGGACGCCCGCCGTGACGGGAGCGACGGTCAGGCTCCAGGCGGCGGCCGCCGACACCCCGGCGGCGGCGGCGGCGACCACGGTGGCCCGCAGCGCGCTGCGGTGGCAGGGCGGGGCCGAGGGGTGCGAGCAGGGCGAGGCGGTCATGGGCTGCCGGCACCGGCCGCGGGCCGAGGTCGGCGGCCAGCGCGGCGCCCAGCGCCAGCAGGGACGAGCGCAGGTCACCGGGCACCGACGGGGCACCGGCGAGCGCGCTGCGCAGCCGGCGCTCCTGGGCCACGTCGTGGGCGCAGGCCTGGCAGGCGACGAGGTGCCGGTCCCAGGCCCACTGACGGTCCAGCGGCGAGGCGGCCGGCGGCGTACTCCGTCAGCTCCTCACCCTGGCACCGCACCCGCATGGCGTCGGTCATACGGACGCCCGCGGCGGGGCGACGGATGATGCCGGCCCCGGCTCTTGGTCGGCGCCGTGGTGGTGGAGGGCTGCGGGGCGCGGTGCGCGAGCGACTCACGCAGCTGGGCGCGGCCGCGGTGGATGCGCGAGCGCACCGTGCCGAGCTTGATGCCGAGCGTCGCGGCGACCTCCTCGTAGGACAGGCCCTCGATGTCGCACAGGACGACGGCGGCCCGGAAGTCGGGCGAGAGGGCGTCGAGCGCGCGCTGCACGTCGTCGTCGAAGTGGGCGTCGTGGTAGCGCTGCTCCGGGCCGGGGCCGCGGCTGGGCAGCCGGGCGGCGGACTCGTCGGACAGCGCGTCGAAGCGGATCCGCTGCTTGCGGCGCATCTTGTCGAGGAAGACGTTGGTGGTGATGCGGTGCAGCCAGCCCTCGAAGGTGCCCGGCTGGTAGGTGTGCAGCGAGCGGAACACCCGGACGAACACGTCCTGGGTGAGGTCCTCGGCGTCGTGCACGTTCCCGGTGAGCCGGTAGGCCAGGCGGTAGACGCGCGCGGAGTGCTGCTCGACGACCTCCTCCCAGGTCGGGGGCACCCAACCGGCAGCCGGCGTCTCGCCGCCCTGCGCGGCATACGTCGTCGTCATCGGCTCTTCCCTCACCAGGCTGCTCATGTCACCCATCGATACGCGTCTGGATCCGTGAATTGTTCCCGGTCTTCCTGAACGAACGCTGGGAGCCCGTGTCCGCGCGAAGCCGGAGCGGCCCCGGGCCGTAGGGTGGCGCCATGAGCGCACTCAAGCCGGCCAGCTGGTCCTACGCCGAGGAGTTCGTGCCCGAGCCGGAGGTCGTCGAGGCCGCGCGGCGGCGCGGGGTCGAGTTCGGCGACGCCAGCCCCGTGGGCACGGGAGCCGGCGCCGCCCTGCGCTTCGTCGCCGCCGCCGTGCAGGCGCGCCACGTCGTCGAGATCGGCACCGGTGCCGGCACCTCCGGCCTGTGGCTGCTCGCCGGGATGCCGGAGGACGGCGTGCTGACCACGATCGACTCCTCGGCCGAGCACCAGCGCGCCGCCCGCGAGGCGTACGCCGAGGCGGGCTACGCGCACCAGCGCACCCGGGTCATCACCGGTGCGGCCGCCGACGTGCTGCCGCGGATGACCGACGGCGCCTACGACCTCGTGGTCGTCGATGCCGACAAGGGCGGCTACCCGGTCTACGTCGAGCACGCGGTCCGGCTGCTGCGCTCGGGGGCGTGCTCGTCATGGACAACATGCTCTGGCACGACCAGGTGGCCGACCCGGCCGCGCGCGACGCGACGACGAGCACCCTGCGCGACCTCGGCAAGTCGCTGCGCGACCACGACGAGCTCGTCACGGCGCTGCTGCCGGTCAGCGACGGCCTGCTCGTCGCCGTCAAGCGCTGACCCGCCCGGCGCGCTCAGCTGCACGTCCGGGCCCGGCGCCGCGCCGGAAGCCCGCGGGGCCCTCGGCGATCGCGACGACCTCCCAGTCCTCCAGGAGCACCGGCGACGAGCCGATGATCGTGCTGCCGGGGGCGTTGGCCGCGCCGGGCTCGAAGCCCTCGCGGAAGAGGGTGCGGTCCTGCTCGCTGTCGAAGACGTAGGTGCCCTCGAACCACTCGCCCTCGCGCATCCGCCAGACCTTGAAGGCCAGGCCGTCGAGGAACATGAACCGCGCGATCGACGTGCCGACGACGTACTCGCGCAGCTGGTCGGCGGCGTCGTTCGGGGCGTTCTCCAGCGACCAGCGCACCGTCAGCCCGTACCCGGCGTTCATGCCATCTCCTCCAGCCACCGCAGCAGCAGTCGTGTGCCGAACCCGGTGGCTCCCTTGGCGGAGCTGCCGGCGTCGACGTCCGAGCGGCCGGTGCCGGCGATGTCGAGGTGCGCCCACCGGCGCTCGCCCACGAACTCGCGGAGGAACAGGGCCGCCGTGACCGCTCCGCCCCCCACACCGGGGGCGATGTGGTTGAGGTCGGCGACGTCGGAGTCGAGGGCTCGACGGTAGGTGTCCGGCAAGGGCATCGGCCACAGCGTCTCACCAGTCGTCGCGCCGGCCGCGACGAGCGCGTCGGTGAGGGCGGCGTCCGTCGAGAAGACCGGGGCCAGGGCCCGGCCGAGGGCGATGCGGGCGGCGCCGGTCAGCGTCGCGACGTCGACGAGCCAGGTGGGGTCGAGGTGGGCGTCGGCGTACGCGAGCGCGTCGGCCATGACGATGCGGCCCTCGGCGTCGGTGTTGCCGATCTCGACGGTGCGGCCGCCGTAGTGCGTGATGACGTCGCCGGGGCGGTAGGACGCCTGCGCCGACGGCGTTCTCGGCGATGGCGAGCAGGCCGGTGACCCGCACCGGCACCTCGAGCTCGCGGCAGGCCGACAGCACCGCCAGCACGATGGCGGCACCGGACATGTCGGTCTTCATGCCGACCATGCCGTCGACCGGCTTGACCTGCAGGCCGCCGGTGTCGAAGGTGATGCCCTTGCCGACGAGCACGACCCGCGGGGTGGCGGCCGTGGCGCCGCGCGGCTCGTGGTCGAGCCGCACCAGCCGCGGCGGGGTGGCCGAGCCCTGGCCGACCGCGAGGATGCCGCCGAAGCCGTCGGCGCGCAGGCCGGCGCTCGTCCCAGACCTGCACGTCGAGGCCGGTGCGCCGCGCCACGGTGCGGGCCTGGCGCGCCAGCCAGGCGGGGTTCTTGGTGTTCGAGGGGGTGGCCGCCAGCCCGCGCGCGACGAGCTGGGCGCGGGCCCGGACCACCGCGCGCTCGCACGCACCACGGCATCCGCCGTGCCGGCGACGACGGCCGTCGCTGCGGGCGCACAGCCGGCGACCGCGCCGTCGCGGGTCCAGCGCGGCGAGGCCCACGAGGCGAGCACGACCGACTCGACGTAGGCCGGCGAGCGCGCCGCCCGTGGCCGAGCCGCCGACCGCGTGCACGACGTCGCCGCGCGCCGCGGGTCGCTCGGCCGACGGCCGCGCCGGCCGTGCGCCACGCCGGGGCCGACCCGTCGCCGACACCGACGAGCACGACGCGCCGCACGGCGTGCGCACCGGGCGGCAGGGGAACGGCGGTGACCGCGCCGGCGGTGCCGGCGGGCTCGTGGGTGGCGAGCAGCGGTGTCGGCGTCGGCACCGAGCGCGTCCAGCGCGGCGCGGGCGGCGACGTCACCGTCCGGGCCGTCGGCGACCGGCGCGACGAGCACGGCGGCCGTCGGGTCGGCCGGGGAGAGGTCGCGCAGGGTGTCGGCCACGGAGGGTCGCACCGTCCACGCGGACGTGCGGGGGCTCAGGATGACGTCGTCACGGGGCACTCGGCGACCCTACCGACGAACCCGGGCCGTGGGGACCCCGGACGCGACGAGGCCCCCACCAGGTGGTGGGGGCCTCGTCGGCGGTGCTCAGGTGCGGGTCAGGACAGGCCTTCGCAGTTGTCGATGGCCTCACCGAGGGCACGGACCTCATCAGGCGTCATCTCGACGACGAGCCGGCCGCCGCCCTCGAGGGGCATGCGCAGCACGATGCCGCGACCTTCCTTGGTGACCTCGAGCGGGCCGTCGCCCGTCCTCGGCTTCATTGCCGCCATGGCTGAATCCCTTCATCTCCGCGGCTTCACGTGTGCGCGCCGCGTGTAGCCCGGCGCCGGACTGCCGGGTGTAGGGCCCCATTATCCCGTAGCCGTGCGACAGAGAGAAATCCGCCCGCGACGCGCTCCGCGCAGGTCAGGGCGGGAACGAGCCCCACGGGGTGTAGACGAGCAGCGAGCAGGTCCACCAGAACAGCCCGGCGACGAGGACGACGAGCACCACCGCGACCCGGCGGCGCCAGTGCGGCACGACCCCCTGGCCGTTGGCGGTGCGCATCGCGACCGACGCCAGCAGCGCCGCCAGCGGGAAGTCGAGGAGCAGGAAGCGCCACATGCTGGTGATCGGGCGCACCACGGCGAAGAGGTACAGCGGGTAGGCGAGCGCCCAGGCCCGCGCCTCGATGCAGATCCACCGCCCGTGGCGGCCGAGCACGAGCGCGACGTAGGTGGCGGCGAGCGCGACGAGCACGACGACCCCGGCGATGCCCTTGCCCTGCCAGGCCCACTCGAACCACAGCACGAAGGGGCCCTTGTCGGGTCGCTGCCCCCAGGCGGCCTGCACGTCGAAGAAGGCCGTCGGCACCCCGGTGACCAGACCCGCGACGACCGGCCAGGCGACGGCGCTCACCGCGAGGGCGGCGAGCATGACGAGGCGCTGGCCCGCTGCCCGTGCGAGCGGGCGCGCGCCGGCGGCGCGGTCCTCGCGCCAGCGCACGACGAGGTGGATCAGCGCGGCCGCCCCGAGCGCCGGGGCGATGCCGCGGGTGAAGCCCAGCGGGAGCGCCACGAGCGGCGACGAGCAGGTAGCTGCGCCGGACGAGCAGCAGCAGCGGCCCCGGCGACCAGCGCCACCGCCAGCGCCTCGGTGTAGGGCTTGAGCATCACCGCGGTCGTCGGGTAGAAGCACCACAGGCAGGCCGCGACCAGGGCGAGCCGCTCGCGCTGCGGCTGCCGGTCGGCGTGCACCCCCGAGCGCAGCACCGCCCAGATGAGCACGGCCGCGACCCCGGCGAGCACCAGGTTGAGCACGCCGCCGGCGACCGCGAACGGCATCCCGGTGAGCATCACGCCCTTCACCAGGTAGGGGTAGAGCGGGTAGAACGCCCACGCGCTGTAGGTCACCCGCCCGGTGTCGGCGTCGACCGGCAGCGGCACGGGGTAGCCGTCGCGGACGATGCGCTCGTACCAGACGCCGTCCCAGAGGCCGAACATGTCGCCGAGCGCCGGGGCCGCGTGGCCCACCCCGGCGGGGTTCTGGAACCACGTGGCGGCCACCCACAGCGCGACGAGCGAGACCACCCGCGAGACGAGGTAGACGACGAGCACGGTGACGACCGGGTGGGCCAGGGCCCGGGCGCCGATGGCGTGCCGCCCGGCGGACGTGAAGGGTGTCGCTCGCGGCGGCGGGGCCTGCCGCGACGCCTCAGCCAGCGCCATCGGTCACCTCCCGCACGTCCCAGACGTAGACGCCCCCGGTGTGCGCCGGGCTCGCCGAAGGCCGTCGTCAGCGAGGTGAGCAGGGCCGGCGCCTCGGGGCGGGCGTCGGGCAGCACGATGGCGTCGACCCGCGCGGCGCGCAGGTCGTCGCGGAACTCGTCGACCTGGCTCGGCGGTCGGCATCCGGCGCTGCCCGCTCTCGGTGATGTCGGCCATCCACTGGGTCAGCGCGGTCGGGGTCGAGCCGTACTGGCCGCCGCGCTCGGTGGTGGAGTCCGGGCCGACGAAGTAGCCCGCGACGACGGGGAAGCCCCACCGCGCCTCGGCCTGCCACTCCAGGGCCCGGGTGTCGGCGACCCACGGCGCCGGGCGCGGCGAGCACCGACCCGCCCTCGTCGACCCAGTCGCGCCACGAGCCGTCGCTGAAGAACGCCGGCATCGGGGCCCGCGGGTCGACGACGAGCGGGGTGGGGATGACGGGGAGCAGCACGAGCAGCGCCGCGACCGGCGCCGACGGCCAGGCCGGCGCCGGCGTGACCGGCATACCGGGTGGCGACCCGGCGCACCTCCTCGATGCCGAGCGCGAGCAGGGCCCCGAGTGCGGGGACCGCGACGAGGGCGAACCGGGTCGGCAGCACGTTGCTCGAGCACCGGGCAGCTGCTCGAGCAGCGCCCACGGGCCCGGGATGCCGGTCGACGTGCCGTTGACGACGACCTCCTCGCCGAGCGAGAGCCAGCACGAGACGAGGACGACGGCGCCGAGCGCCTGCACCAGCGGTGCGGCGCCACAGCACGACGACGACGGCCGCCGCGGCGAGCAGCAGCGGGATGCCGAAGAACGAGTTCTCCTCGGTGCGGTTCATCGACAGCGCGGCCGAGGCCCACGGGTCGGCGCCGATGCTGCGGGTGGCCCTCCCCCACAGCTGGGCGAGGTCGTTGCCCGCCGGTGGGTGCAAGATCGCGCCGTAGCTCTGCGGGCCGGCGAACTGCCACCACAGCGGCACGGCGACGATGGCGAGGCAGACCCCGGCGGCCGCAGCCGAGCCCGGGCAGCATCCGCCGCAGGCGGCAGCCGGCCGTGGGCGAGGTAGCACGAGGCCGCCGACGGCCAGGCCGACCGCGGTCGAGCAGCAGCACCTCCTCGCCGATGAAGACCTGCCACGCGGCGAGCAGGCCCGAGCACCACGCCGTCGCGCACCGGGCGGCGGCCCTGCGCGAGGCGCAGCACCCGGTCGACGATGAGGGGCACGAGGAACTGCGCGACGAAGTTGGGGTGCCCGTTGGCGTGCGAGACCATGCCGGGCGCGAAGCCGGCGAAGCCCGCCCCGATGGCGGCGGCGAGCGGGTGCACGGCCAGGCGGCGGCGGAACAGCCAGAACCAGGCGGATGCCGTGAGCGCCAGGCCGAGCAGCTCGACGACGAGGAAGGTCGCCGACGGGCCGGCGAGCAGGGTCAGGGGGGCGAGCGGGATGCCCAGGCCGAGCACCGCGGCGTTGGCCATCAGGTTCACGCCGTCGGGGAAGTTCTGCAGGTCGGTGAACAGCGGGTTCGAGAAGCGTGGCGAGGTTGTGCGCCGCGGCCCCGAAGTACCACTCGAACGCCTGCTGGTCCTGCACGCCCTGGGACAGGTGGCCGGTGCGCGGGTCGGCGATCAGCCCGGAGAGCACCCAGCAGCCGAGAGGAGGTAGGCCAGCGGTGCCCACAGGTCCGACCGGCGCAGCGGCACGGGGCGTCCGGCAGCCGGGGACTCGTCACGGCCGGCTGCCGGACCCGGTCGAGGGGGCGGCTCGTCCTCCGCCGTCCTGCGCTCGACGGGCGCTGGCGGTGTCGGCGGCGCGTGCCGGACGCGGCGGGGGCTCGCCGCGCGGCGCGGCGGCCGGCACTCGCCGCGCAGCCGCGCGATCGGCGAGGTCGTGCTCGGCGATGCGGGCCTCGAGGGAGTCGACGACGGCGTCGACCTGGTCCATCCGGTAGCCGCGCAGCCTGGGCCCGAAGCCGGCGCCGTCGGCGAGGTGACGGCCCGCTCGCCCGGCGCGTCGGCATCCACGGCACCGGTCACCGAGCCCGGCGAAGCGCTCCGGGACCGCGGGCGGCCGAGCAGCCAGGCGCCGCCCACGACGACCGCGATGCCGAGCAGGGCGAGGAAGACCGCCCAGGTCACGGCGCGCTCCGCTCGGCCGCGACCGCGCGGGCGAGCAGCCCGTCGACGACGCGCGAGAAGAGCACGGCGCCGAGCCGGTCGCCGACCGGCCGGGTGAGGCGGCGCAGGCCGGGCAGCCAGAGCTCCTCGGTCCAGCTCACGAGCGAGCCGGCGGGGGCCTCGGGGTCGGCGTCGACCGGATGTCGGCCCAGCCGTGCAGGAACCGGCCGGTCTTGACCAGGCGCAGCCGGTGCCCGGGCTCGAGGGCGGTGACGAGCATCCGGTCGGCGGCGGCGAGCGGGCCGAGCCGGGTCCGGGCGACGACCTCGGCGCCGAGCGTCAGGCCGCCCTCGGGCACCTCGAGGTCGGTGAGCGGGACGTGGCGGGTGTGCTCGGCGAGGTCGGTCAGCGCCGACCAGGCAGCCTCCGGCGCGAGCGGGGTGCGGCGGCTGACGGTGAAGGCCACGCCTCAGCCGCTCTCGGCCGTCGGCGGGCGTTCCGCCGCAGGCGCGCCAGCGGTCGCTCGCGCTCGGCGAGGTCGTCGCGCAGCACCTCGAGGCGCGTGTCGACGTCGTCGATCCGGTAGCCGCGTAGCGCGGTGTCGAAGCGCACGGCATCCACGTCGGCGGCGCTCGGGCCCTCGGGAAGGCCCGGGTCCGGCGTGGTGCGCACGGCGTCGGCCAGTGGGTCGGCGGGCAGCCGGCCGCTCGCGACGCCGAGCACCACCGCGACGAGCGCGACGGCGACGAGCACGAGGATGACGACCGGGACCACGGCCCGATCCTACGGCGGCCGGCCGTGCTCCGGGCGTGTCGCGGCTGGGCGGCGTGGTGCCGGCGGAGCTGCCGCACGCCCCCGAGGCTGCCGGCCGGTCTCGGCGGCGACGATCGCCGCGACCGCCTCGTCGACGTCGTCGGTGAGGTAGCAGGTCGAGGTCGCGCAGCGCTGATGGTGCCCGCCTCGGCGCGGTGCCGCGCAGCCAGTCGAGCAGCCCGCCCCAGTAGTCGGTGCCGAGCAGCACGATCGGGAAGCTCGTGACCTTCTGGGTCTGCACCAGCGTCACCGCCTCGAAGAGCTCGTCGAGGGTGCCGAAGCCGCCGGGCAGCACGATGAAGCCCTGGGCGTACTTGACGAACATCGTCTTGCGCGCGAAGAAGTAGCGGAAGTTGACGCCGAGGTCGACGTACTCGTTGAGCCCGGCCTCGAACGGCAGCTCGATGCCCAGCCCGACCGAGGTGCCGCCGGCGTCGAGGGCGCCCTTGTTCGCCGCCTCCATGGCCCCGGGCCGCCGCCGGTGATCACGGCGTACCCGGCGTCGACGAGCGCGGCGCCCACCTGGTCGCCGAGCTCGTAGATGGGGTGGTCCGGGCGGGTCCGGGCCGAGCCGAACACGCTGACGGCCGGGCCGAGCTCGGCGAGCGCGCCGAAGCCGGTGACGAACTCGGACTGGATGCGCATCACCCGCCACGGGTCGGTGTGCAGCCAGTCGGCCGAGCCCCCGCTGTCGAGCAGCCGCTGGTCGGTGGTCGACCCCGGCACCTGCGAGCCGCGCATGACGACCGGGCCCTGGTGGTAGTCGCGGTCGGCGTCGGTCGCGGCCGGCGTCTCGGGCGTGGTCGGTCCACGGCGCCACTGTACGCGACTGCCTAGCCGAGCGTCGGCGGGCGCGTCAGGCGAGCCAGCGCAGCAGGGCGGCCTCGCAGCGCACGTACTGCTCGACCGGGCACTGCTCGTCGTCCATGTGGGCCAGGTTCGGGTCACCCGGGCCGAAGTTGACGGCGGCACGCCCATCGCCGAGAAGCGGGCGACGTCGGTCCAGCCCTGCTTGGCCTCGACCGGCAGGCCGAGCGCCTCGACGAAGGCCTTGGCCGCGGGCAGGTGCAGCCCGGGCCGGGCGCCGCCGGCGTTGTCGATGACGTCGACCTCGAAGCCGGAGAACACCTGGCGCACGTGGGCCTCGGCCTCGTCCTCCGACAGCGTCGGGCGCGTAGCGGTAGTTGACGGTGACGACGCACCGGTCGGGGATGACGTTGGTGGCGATGCCGCCGTCGATGATCACGGCGTTCAGTGCCTCGCGGAACTCGAGCTCGTCGACGACCCGGTGACGGGCTCGTAGGCGACGAGCCGGGCGAGGACCTCGGCCGCGTCGTGGATGGCGTTGTGGCCCTTCCACGGGCGGGCCGAGTGGGCGGCGATGCCCTTGGTCGTGACCTCGGCGCGCAGGGTGCCCTTGCAGCCGCCCTCGACCCGGCGCGTCGGTGGGCTCGAGCAGCACGGCGAAGTCGGCGTCGGCGATGAGCTCGGGGCGCTGCTGCTCGACGTGGAGCAGGCCGTTGTACGCCGAGTCGATCTCCTCGGCCTCGTAGAAGACGAACGTGACGTCGCGGCTGGGCTCGGGCACCTCGTGGGCGACCCGGAGCATCACGGCGACGCCACCCTTCATGTCGACGGTGCCCCGGCCCCAGAGCACCTCTCCCCCGGCGAGTCGACCCGCCGGGTCGGCAGGTTCGCCGGGTCGACGGTGAGCGGCACGGTGTCGATGTGGCCGGCGAGCACGACCCGCTCGTCGCGCCCGAGGTCGGTGCGGGCCACGACGGTGTTGCCGATCCGGGTCACCTCGAGGTGCGGGAGGTCGCGCAGGGCGGCCTCCACGGCGTCCGCGAGCGTGCGCCTCGTCGAGGCTCACCGACTCGATGTCGCACAGCGCGGCGGTGAGCGAGGTGACGTCGGTGGTGAGGTCGAGGGCGGTGGCGCATGCGTCGACGTAACATACCGGTCAGCGTAGTGACCGGAGCCGCCCTCTAGGCTGGTCGGCATGACGCGCACCGCCTGGGGCCACGCCCTGCTCACCCTCACCGACGGCGGGACGGTCCTCGACGCCTGGTTCCCGTCGCCGGCGCTCGGCGCGCCCGGCGGCGCGGGCGAGCTCGCCGCCCCGGCGGGCTGGAGGCCCTCGTCGGTGCGCGACGAGGCCCGCGGGGTGACGCGCGAGGTGCGCCTCGTGACCGCCGACCTCGACGCCCCGCCCGCCGACGCCGCCGACGGCTGGCTGCGGCTGCACCTGCTCTCGCACCGGCTCGTCGTGCCCAACTCGCATCAACCTCGACGGCATGTTCGGCGTGCTCACCAACGTCGTGTGGACCTCGCAGGGCCCGTGCGCCGTCGAGGGCTTCGAGCTGACCCGGGTGCGGATGCTGCGCGCGCGGGCACCGTGCAGGTGTTCGGCGTCGACAAGTTCCCCCGGATGACCGACTACGTCGTGCCCACCGGGGTGCGCATCGCCGACGCCGACCGGGTGCGGCTCGGCGCCCACCTCGCCAGCGGCACCACCGTCATGCACGAGGGCTTCGTCAACTTCAACGCCGGCACGCTCGGCACCTCGATGGTCGAGGGGCGGATCAGCCAGGGCGTCGTCGTCGGTGACGGCTCCGACATCGGCGGCGGGGCGTCGACGATGGGCACCCTGTCGGGTGGCGGCACGGAACGCGTGAGCATCGGCGAGCGTTGCCTGCTCGGAGCCGAGTCCGGGCTGGGCATCGCGCTCGGCGACGACTGCGTCGTCGAGGCCGGGCTCTACGTCACGGCCGGGACGAAGGTGACCCTGCCCGACGGCACGGTCGCCAAGGCCCGCGAGCTGTCCGGGCAGAGCAACCTGCTCTTCCTGCGCAACTCGGTGACCGGCGCGGTCGAGGCGCGCCCGCGCGACGGGCACGGCATCGTGCTCAACTCCGCGCTCCACGCCAACGACTGAGGGCGACGCGCCAC
This sequence comes from uncultured Actinomycetota bacterium, assembly GCA_963751385.1. Taxonomy (GTDB): domain Bacteria; phylum Actinomycetota; class Actinomycetes; order Actinomycetales; family Dermatophilaceae; genus Fodinibacter. The sequence continues at coordinate 153,591 of CAVVUD010000005.1, forward strand.
CCCGACGCCGAAGCACGCCGAACCACGCGGACCAGACCGACGACGACGAAGGACATCCACCGCATGCCGCGCACACCCCGGGGCGCCATCACCCTCACCGAGGAGCAGCCCCGAACACCTCGCCACCGCCGCATCGTGGCGGGGCTGGTCGTCGTCGTGCTCGCGGTGGCCGTGACGGCCGCCGTGCTCGGGGTGCGGCACCTGCGGACCCTGGTGTCGGGCGAGCAGTGCCTCGTCACGGCATCCGGCTCGACGTTCTCGTGGGCGCCGGACCAGGCGAGCAACGCCGCCGCGATCACGGCCATCGCGGTGCAGCGCGGGCTGCCGCCGCGGGCCGCGACGATCGCCATCGCGACCGCGATGCAGGAGTCGAAGGTCCGCAACGTCAACTTCGGCGACCGCGACTCGCTCGGGCTGTTCCAGCAGCGACCGTCGCAGGGCTGGGGCACGGCCGAGCAGATCCTCGACCCCGAGTACTCGACGAACAAGTTCTACGACGCCCTGGTCAAGGTCAACGGCTACCCGTCGATGGACATCGCCGAGGCGGCGCAGGAGGTGCAGCGGTCGGCCGCCGGGGAGGCGTACGCCCAGCACGAGGCCCAGGCGCGGGTGACGGCGTCGGTGCTCGCCGGGCAGACCCACGGCGGCATGGTGTGCGCGCTCGAGGACCCCGCGCCGCCCGGCGACCCCGGCGAGGTGGCCGCGCTGGTCGAGAAGGACTTCGGCGTCACGGCCGACGAGGGCAGGGACGGTGACGGTCGGGCCGACAGCGACGACCTCGCCTGGGCCGTCGGCTCGTGGGCCGTCGCGCGGGCCGACGACACCGGGGCGGTCCGGGTCGTCGTCGGTGACCGGGAGTGGCGCCGCGGCATGGAGGACTCGGCGCTGGAGTGGCACACCGTCGAGGCCGCGCCCGGCACCGACGCACGCACGGTCACCATCCACCTCACCTGACCCCCTCTTCCCGACTTTGTAGGTGAGAAGCCGGCCAACACGCCGCTCCGGCGACGGATCAAGCGGCTGCTGGGATGAAGAGTCGGGGGGCGCACGAGCAGTCGTCGAGCTCGTTGCGGCAGGTCGCGCAGGACATCTCGGCGCGCAACGGGCCTCGCGGCTCGGCGTGCCGGATGCGCTGCGCCAGCGTCAGCGGCTGATGCAGGTCGGGGCTCCCCCACCGCACCACGCCCAGACCGACCTCCCGCAGCCGGTCCGCTCGGATGTCGGCCGCGATGAGCCGGTCGGCCACGGCCCGCGCTAGAGGTGTCCCCGTCGAACTCGCCGCGGTACTTGCCACGCCCGTCGGCCTCGCCCACGACCCGCAGGGCCCGCCACAGCAGGTCGACCCGCCCGATGAAGGCTCCGGTGGCGCGGTCCCTGACGTCCACCTGCAGGGGTGGGCACGGGCAGCCCCCACCCGTCGAGCACGGCCACCGATGCCGACTCGAGCCAGGTCTCCCGACGACCGTCGACGAGCCCGATTCCCCAACGGGCCCGGCGCACGCCCGGCCAACGCGCCTGCATGACGCGAACCGCGACGAGGTCCGAAGGCGGGACGCCCAGGCGCACGACGCGGTCGGCGATGGCGAGCCCGTCGGCCGCCGGGAGGGTGCGCAGGCAGTCGACGGCGGTGCGGTCCGGGGTGGTCACCCGCACGTCATCCACGCGAGTCACGAGCCGCTCCGGCAGCCGCGAGCGCTGGAGGTCGACCCACGACTGGTGGTCGCCGACCGGCGTGGCCTTGTCGACGGTGAGGGACACGGCATCCGGCACGTGGCGAGGATGCGGGAGCCCGTGCCACAGCGCCGCGCTCGTGTGGCTGAGGGTGGACCCACTGAACCGCCGCGGCCGCAACCCGACACACGGCGAGGTGCCGGTCGACGCGACCGGCGAGAAGCCAGGCCACCGCGTCGGCGTGAGTGCGCGGCGCCACGGTGATCACGTCCGCGCCGGCCACGATGCGCTGGAACTGGTGCCGGGAGTACCCGGCCGCCAGGGCGTCATCGCGGTCGAAGGCCAGAGGGAGGTCGTCTCGGCTGCGGCATCCCCGGACGGTGGCACCGGCGACCGCCAGCGTCACCGGTCGCCGACCTGCTGTGGACGGCGAGTGCTCCGTGACCCGCCTGTGGACGGCGAGCACACGGCGATCCGGCCACTCACTGGGTCGCTACCGACCGGACCTTGTAGGTCAGTAGCCGCGCGGACGCCGCACGTGACGGCGTGTTGCCCGGCTTCTCCCCTACAAAGTCCGGAGAGGCGTGGAGGTCAGCGGTTGGCGACCTGCACGTAGTCGCGCTCGGCCTCGCCGATGTAGACCTGCCGCGGGCGGCCGATCTTCGTCGTGGGGTCCTCGATCATCTCGCGCCACTGGGCGATCCAGCCGGGCAGGCGGCCGAGGGCGAAGAGCACGGTGAACATCCGCGTCGGGAAGCCCATCGACTTGTAGATCAGGCCCGTGTAGAAGTCGACGTTCGGGTACAGCTTGCGCTCGATGAAGTAGTCGTCGTCGAGCGCGATCTCCTCGAGGCCCATCGCGATCTCGAGCAGCTGGTCGCCGCCGGCGGTCTTCTCGAGGATGTCGTGCGCGGTCTTCTTGATGATCGCGGCGCGCGGGTCGTAGTTCTTGTAGACCCGGTGGCCGAAGCCCATCAGCCGGACGCCGTCCTCCTTGTTCTTGACCTTCGTCATGAACTCGTCGGTCGAGATGTCGCGCGCCCTGGATCCGCTCGAGCATCTCGAGGACGGCCTGGTTGGCGCCGCCGTGCAGCGGGCCGAACAGGGCGTTGATGCCGGCCGAGACGGAGGCGAAGAGGTTGGCCTGCGAGGAGCCGACGAGGCGCACCGTGGAGGTCGAGCAGTTCTGCTCGTGGTCGGCGTGCAGGATCAGCAGCAGGTCGACGGCCTTGACCAGGTCGGGGTCGATCTCGTAGTCGGTCGCCGGCACCCCGAACGTCATCCGCAGGAAGTTCTCGACGAGCGTGAGGTTGTTGTCGGGGTAGAGGAACGGCTGGCCGATCGACTTCTTGTACGCGTAGGCCGCGATGGTCGGCAGCTTCGCGAGGAGGCGGATGGTCGAGATCTCGACCTGCTCCTGGTCGAACGGGTCGAGGCTGTCCTGGTAGAAGGTCGACAGCGCGGAGACCGCCGAGGACAGCACCGGCATCGGGTGCGCGTCGCGCGGGAAGCCCTGAAGAACCCCTTGAGGTCCTCGTGCAGCATCGTGTGGTGGCGGATGCGGCCCTCGAAGTCGGCGAGCTCGGCCTCGGACGGGCAGCTCGCCGTAGATGAGCAGGTACGAGGTCTCGATGAAGCTCGAGTGCTCGGCGAGCTGCTCGATCGGGTAGCCGCGGTAGCGCAGGATGCCCTGCGTCGCCGTCGATGTACGTGATGGCGCTCGTGCAGCTCGCGGTGTTGGTGAAGCCACCGTCGAGGGTGACGTTGCCGGTCTCCTTCATCAGGGCGGAGATGTCGTAGCCGCTGTTGCCCTCGGTGGCCTTCACGAGGGACAGGTCGAGCTGCTTGCCTGCAGCGGACAGGGTGGCACCGTCGGTCATGTCAGGGGTCCTTAATGCGTCGGGCAGGGATCGAATCGACCCTACAACCGCGATCCGGGCACGAGACGCGGGAACGTGACCTAGACCTCGCGAGGTCACGCGAGGCGCCGAACGGCCGCCGCGACGCGCTCGTCGGTCGCGGTGAGCGCGATGCGCACGTGCTGTCGTCCGGCGGGGCCGTAGAAGTCGCCGGGCGCCGCGAGGATGCCGCGCGTCGCCAGCCGCTCGATCGTCGCCCGGCCGTCCTCCCCGGCGGTCGCCCAGAGGTAGAGCCCCGCCTCGGAGTCGTCGACGCGCAGGCCGAACGCCTCGACGGCGGGCAGCAGCGCGGCGCGGCGCGCGGCGTAGCGCGCCTTCTGCGCCACGACGTGGTCGGCATCGGAGAGGGCGGCGAGCACGGCGCGCTGCACCGGCCACGGCACCATCATCCCGGCGTGCTTGCGCACCTCGAGCAGCCGGCCGACCAGGGCCGGGTCACCCGCGACGAAGGCACGCGCGGTAGCCCGCGAGGTTCGACTGCTTCGACAGCGAGTAGACGCACAGCAGGCCCTCGTGCGAGCCGCCGGTGACCCGGGGGTCGAGGATCGAGGGGGTCGTCGGCGGCTCGCGCGACCCGGCGGCGCGCGGCCGCCAGTCGAGCTCGGCGTAGCACTCGTCGGAGGCCACGACGACACCGTGCTGGCGCGCCCAGCCACGACCTTCGCGAGGTGCTCGACGCCGAGGACCTTGCCGGTCGGGTTGCCAGGGGTGTTGAGCCACAACAGTTTCGGCGTCGTCGCCGTGGTGAGGGGCCCGAGCGCGGTGAGCGCGTCGACGGCCACCGGGGTGGCGCCCGCCAGCCGTGCGCCGACGTCGTAGGTCGGGTAGGCGACCCGCGGGAACGCGACGACGTCGCCCGGGCCGAGGCCCAGGAGCAGGGGCAGCCAGGCGACGAGCTCCTTGGAGCCGATCGTCGGCAGCACCCCGGCGGGGTCGACGTCGGGCACCCCGCGCCGGGCGGCGAACCAGGTGGCCACCGCCTCGCGCAGGTCGGCGGTGCCCCAGGTCAGCGGGTAGCCGTGGGCGTCGGACGCCTCGGCCAGGGCCGCGCGGACGACGGCGGGCGTCGGGTCGACGGGCGTGCCGACCGACAGGTCGACCAGCCCGCTACCGGCCGCGCCGAGCGCCGGGTCGAAAAGGCACTCGCCCGCTCCTTGGTCGGAGCGAGCGAGTCCCAGGGGAAGTCGGGGAGCCGGAGCACCCGGTCGCACCTTACTCGTCGTGCTCCTGCGGCGGCAGGTCGGCGATGATCGGGTGGTCCTTGGGGATCACGCCGAGCTTGGCGGCGCCCCCGGGGCTGCCGAGGTCGTCGAAGAACTCGACGTTGGCCTTGTAGTACTCCGCCCACTGCTCGGGGACGTCGTCCTCGTAGTAGATCGCCTCGACCGGGCAGACCGGCTCGCAGGCACCGCAGTCGACGCACTCGTCGGGGTGGATGTAGAGGCTGCGCTCGCCCTCGTAGATGCAGTCGACGGGACACTCCTCGATGCAGGCCTTGTCCTTGAGGTCGACACAGGGCTGCGCGATCACGTACGTCATGGCGCCATACTATGCGGGCCATGGACGCACCGGAGGTCAGGCCGGATCGTGATCCGCGGGTCGGGCTCGCGGGTCGTCGTGCGGCACCGGCTCGACCGGCCCGACCCCCTCACCGGGGCGACCCTCACCGACGTCGTCGGCGAGCTCGTGGCCGACGACGACGGCATCCTCGTGGTGCGCACCCGACGCGGCGAGGTGCGGGTGCCGCGCGCCGCGCGTGACCGCCCTCAAGGAGGTCCCGCCGACCCCGTCCAGGCGCGGGGAGCCCCACCGGGCCCTGTCCGTCGAGGACCTCCAGCGGGTCATGGTCGGGGCCTGGCCGGCCATGGAGACCGCCCGGCTGGGCGACTGGGTGCTGCGGGCGTCACGTGGGTTCACCCAGCGCGCCAACTCGGTGGTGACCGCGGGCAGCCCCGGCCTCCCGGTTCCGGCGGCGCTCGACGCGGTCGAGCGTTGGTACGCCGCGCGCGGCCTCCCGGCGAACCTCACCCTGGCGGGACCGGTCGGCTTCGACCCCGCCGACGACGCCGTCGGCGTCGAGGCGCTGCGCGCGGGGCTACCTCGCGCGCGTCCCGACCCTGACCCTCACCGCCCCGACCCGACTCATTGCGGATCTCCCAGCCGCCGAGGCTCGGCTCCGCCGAGCCGGTGATCCGCGATCGAGCTGGGAGGCGAGCTGACCGACGAGTGGTTCACCGCCTACCGCGCCTACCGGGAGGTCGACGACGAGGCGGCCCGCGCCATCCTCACCGGGTCGCCGGCCCAGGCGTTCGCGACGGTGCGCGACGACGACGGCACCGTCGTCGGCATCGGGCGGCTCGGCCTGGCCGGCGGCGTGGGGCGGCATCGCCGCCATGTGGGTCGACCCGGCGGCGCGACGGCGGGGCTCGCGACCGCGCATGCTGGCCGCGCTCGCCCGCGCCGCCGACCGGGCCGGAGCCGCGTCGCTGCACCTGCAGACCGACACCGACAACACCCGCGCGCTGGCGCTGTACGAGCGGCACGGCTTCGAGCGGCACCACGCCTACGTCAACCTGCGACGCCACCCGCCTGACGGCGCCGACCGCGAGGGTCGGCCGTCAGGGCTTGGGGTTGGTGCAGGTGACGTCGTCCTCGGGGCGGTAGTTGGTCGTGAACTTCTGGGTCTTCACGACCTTGCCGCCCTGCTTGATGATCCGCCCGACGTCGACCTTGAACCCGGGCACCGGGCTCTGGTCGATGCAGTCGGGCCCGGGTCGCTGATACTTCTTGGGCTGGACGATGTCGTAGCGGGCGCTCTTGGTGGCCGTGACGTCGTACTTCTTGGTGCCCCAGAAGGTCACCGTGATCGACGAGTCGGTGGCCGCGACCTGGATCAGCACGCCGCCGTCGGTGGTGTTGGTGAACTTGTTGTGCAGGTCGGGCCAGGAGATCGTCGCCTCGCGGCCCTCGGGGTAGCGGGAGATGTAGTAGTAGTGCGGCGTCCAGGCGTCGAGCTGCATGCCGGAGAAGAAGGCGGCGTTGAAGATCGTCGTCGACACCTGCGAGATGCCGCCGCCGTAGGACGTCGCCGCGCGCCCCTCGCGGATGATGCCGGCCTCGATGTAGCCCTTGGCCGCGGTGCGCTCGCCGAGGATGCCGTTCATGCTGAACTGCTCGCCCGGCGGGACGTAGGTGCCGTTGATGATCCGCGAGGCGAGCTTGATGTTGTGCACCCGCGGCTGGCCGGCCGGGAAGCTCGTCGTGAAGGAGGAGATCTTCTCCTTGGGCAGCGTCGCCTTCGCGATCGCGGTCGTGAACTCCGGCTCGGTGGCCTTGGTGGCGACCGTGGCGGTGCGCGTCGGTGGTCGAGATGGCCTTCCAGACCTCGCGTGCGCGAGCGAGGTGTCGTCGAGGGCCACCCGGCACGTGCGGCCTGACGCGTGGGGGTGCGGCCCGAGAAGGTCACGACGGCGTCCTTGGCCTCGACCTCGACGCCGGCCTTCTCCGCGGCCGCGTGCACGATCGCGGCCAGCTTCTTCTCGTCGGCGCGCGGGGTGATGCGTGCCGGACTCGTCGGCGGTCGAGGACGACGGCCGGGGCGAAGGTCTTCGGGTCGAGGGTGAAGGTCTTGCCGCCGGCGGTGACCGTGACCGGGCCGGACACGGCGACGTCGGCGAACTCGCTGCGCACCCGGGCCAGCTCCTCGGCCGTCACCTTCGGCGCGGCGGCGACTGGCCGCGACCTCGACGGTGCTGTCGCCGGGCCACCAGCGGCGCACGGCGTCGGCGGTGCCCGGCGACGTCGGTCGTCGTGCCGGTGACCGGCTCCTTGACGGTGACCTTGCCATCCGCGAGCGAGATGGCGCCCTCGACCGGCTCGGCGTCGAGCTCGCCGCGGGCCTTCTCGACGCGCGGCCGCGAACGCCGTCGTCGTCGACCGTGACGACGGCCGGCTCGCTCGGACCCGCCGGCGAGGTGCGCCCACATCGTGGCCGGGCGACAGCGAGAAGCCGACCAGGCCGTCGACGGTGGCGGCGACGTCGATGCCCAGGCCGAGGTCCTTCGGCGTGGTCTCGACCTAGCCGGCGGCTGGACGTCAGCACGAGCGGCTGCGCCGCCGCGGCGCCCGAGCTGCGTGGTCGAGCGTGGCCGCGGCCTCGTCGGCGCCCTGCCCGCCGACGGCGACGCCGGCGACGGTCGTGCCCCGCGGCACGCGGTCGCCGAGCCAGACGGCGGCCACGACGTAGATACAGCACGACGAGCGAGCAGCACGGCACCGGCCACGACGAGCGGCCAGCGGCGGCGGACCGCGGGGCCGGCTCCTCCCACTCGACGTCGTCGTGAGGGTCGTCGAGGTGTCATGCGATGCTCCCGTAGCGTCCGCGGAAGTGGACCAGGGCCGGGCCGACGGTGTCGGGCAGGGCGATGGACAGCACCTCCGCGACGACGATCGCGTGGTCGCCGGCGGGGTGGATGTCGGTGGTGCGGCACTCGAGGTGCATCAGCGCGCCGTCGAGCAGCGCGACGCCGGTGCACCGTGCCGCGGTGGTGCGGCGCCCGGTCGAGCTGGCCGTGCAGCGGGCGGCCCCGGGTGGCGAACCACTCCGACAGCGGACGCTGGTCGGCCGCCAGCACGCTGACCCCGAAGACTCCCGCCGTCGAGCGACGGCGTCGTGCCACCGCGTCTCGGTCTCGGCGCAGACCAGCACGAGCAGCGGGTCGAGCGACACCGAGGTGAGGGTGTCGGCCGTCATCGCGTGGTCGTGGCCCTCGGCGAACGTCGTGAGCACGCTGACCCCGGCGACGAGCCGGCCCATGGCCTGCCGGAAGCGCGCGTCGTCGAGGAGGTCGTCGCTCACGGTGCTCCCTCGCTCGTCGGTCGACCGGTCGCCGCGTCGAGCGCGGGCGTAGCCCTCCCGGCCGGCGAGCCGGGACACGACGTGGTTGGACAAGGCATACCACCCGTCGCCCACCACCACCTGCGTCTCGTGGCAGCGCAGCGCCCGCGCCTGCACGCGGGACGACCGACGGGGTCGACGACGGCGTGCGTGACCACCGTCGTCGGGCACGACCGACGACGGGAAGGGGTCGCCGTCTCCGGGCACGACGAGCCCGCGGTCGGTCGGCACGTGCTCGGCCAGCCACAGCGCGGTCCTCGACGGCCCACGACAGGGGCGTGAGCACGGCGTACAGCACGGGCGCGTCGGCGGACGTGGCGACCGCGCGGCAGGTGGCCTCGTGGGTGCGGACGTGGTCGGGGTGGCCGTAGCCACCGGTGGCGTCGTAGGTGACGACGACGTCGGGTCGCACCTCGTCGAGCACCGACCGCACCGCCGCGGCGGCGTCGACCGGGTCGGCGCCGGCCCAGGCCCGCGGGTGGGCGGCGGCGGCCGAGCCTGCCATGCCCGAGTCGCGGTAGGCCGTCGGGCCGTCACCGTCGGGACCACCCAGCAGGTGGTGGGTCACCCCGAGCACCTCGATCGGCCCCACGGAGCTCCTCGAGACGGTGGGGGGCGAGCGGGTCACCGGCCGCGCCCTCGAGGTGGGCGAGGTGGGCGGGGATGACCTCGCCCTCCTCGCCGAGCGTGCAGGTGAGCACGTGCACGTCGTCGCCGCGGGCGCACGTGGTGGGCGATGGCGACCCCGGTCGCCAGGGTCTCGTCGTCGGGGTGGGCGTGCACGAACAGCAGGCGGGCCGGTCGGCCCACGATCTCGAGGCCGTCGAGCAGCCCGGTCACCGGACCACCGCGATGTCGGCGAACTCGACGACGCCGCCGGCGACGGTGTTGGCCGACAGGTTGCGCACGTCGGAGCCGGCGATGTACAGCGCCCGGCGCTCGGCGAGGCCGATGTAGGCGCCCTGCGCCACCAGCGAGGCGTCGACCTCGGCCCAGGCCTTCTCGCGCGCGGCCCGGTCGGCGATCGGTCTGCACCTTCGCCATCTGCGCGTCGAGCGCCTTGTCCGACCAGTAGCCGTAGTCGCGACCCGGGCCGACCTTGGTGATGTTGATCGAGCTGTCGAACAGCGGCGGCAGGATCGTCGAGGCCGAGGCCCACGCCGGGGCCCAGTTCGACCAGAACAGGTCGACCTCTCCGGCGAGGGCGGGGTTGCTGATCGCCGTGAAGTAGTCGTCGGTGATCGGGCGGGTCGTGGGGCTGAACCCGGCCAGGCGCCATCCCGCCACGAGGGCCGCCATCGCCTTGTCGGCGGTCGGGTTGGACCGGTAGGCGACGGTGAACGCGCACCGGGGCGGTCACCCCGGCCTCGACGAGCAGCGCCTTCGCCTTCGCCGCGTCGCCCCTGGTGCCGGCGCCGACGGGGTCGGTCTCGTGCGCCGCGGGGAGCGACTTCGGGAGGAGCGACAGGGCCGGGTCGGCGGCCGTGCCCCCGCCGATGGCGGTCACGTAGGCGTCGCGGTTGGTGGCGGCCGCGAGTGCCAGGCGCACCTTCTCGTTGGCGAAGACCTTGCTGCGCACGTTCGGCAGCAGGTAGTCGACCACGCCGGTGCGCGGGTTGACCGAGCGCTCCTCGAGGCTCTGCACGGCCGTGATGTGCTGCTGGATCGCGGGCGGGGCGGAGCCCAGCGAGACCGACACCCGGCCGGTGTCGCCGTCAGCCATGATCTGCTGCGCGACGGCCTGGGTGTCCAGGCCCTCCTGGTAGCCGATCCGGTCGGGGTGGGCGCGGCGCACCGGGTCGCTGGCGCGGTTCCAGCTCGGGTTGCGCACCCACGTGCCGCCACGGCCCGGCTGCCAGGGCGACTCGAGCATGTAGGGGCCGGCGGAGAAGACGTCGTAGGTGCCGTCGGCGCCGCGGTCGGCCGACTTCTTCACCGGGCCGAACGCGGGCTGGCTCACCAGCTCGTTGAAGTCGCTGAGCGGGCTGCTCAGCGTGAACGTGATGGTCTGGCCCTTGCACGTGACGGCCTTGTCGAAGGCCTTCTGCGCCGCGGCGGCCGCGGACCCGGTGGCGTAGGGCCCGGCGTAGGTGCTGGTGCCGTCGGTCTGGCGCGGGATGGCGAGCACGGCGAGCGCGTCGGTCGGGCCGCCGGTGACCGCCTTGGTGGCGAAGGTGCGCGAGATGCCGTACGCGACGTCGGCGCAGGTCACCGCGGTGCCGTCCTGCCAGCGCACCCCGTCGCGCAGCGTGAACGACCAGGTCCTCAGGTCCTTGCTCGGGGTGCCCGTGGTCGTGGCGAGGTCGCCGACCAGCCGGGCCTGCTGGTCCGGGTCGGTGCTCGGCGCGTACGCGGTCAGCGAGCGCGCGAAGACGCGGCCGGCGAAGGCGACGTCGTCGCGCGACGCGATCCGCTGCGGGTCCCAGGTGACGACCGGGCCGAGCGCGAGGGCGTGCAGCGTGCCGCCGTCGGCGTCGACGCGGTCACCGACGACCGAGGTCGGCGTGGCCTTCTCGGGGTCGGCCGGGGCGTTCCCGTCGAGCACGAACACCCCGGCGACGACGATCGCCACCACGAGCAGCGCACCGAGCAGCGTCGGCACCAGGCTGCGCCGGCGACGACGTCCGCGCGAGCGACGGCTCGCGCGCGTCGGCTCAGTGGGCCTGCCTCCGTTGTCCTTCTCCGCCACCAGCGCTCAGCTCTTCCTCGCCCGGGCGGCGGCGCGCGCGCGCAGGGTCTGGTCGAGCTCGACCTTGCGGAGCGGATGCCCTCGGGGGTCACCTCGACGCACTCGTCCTCGCGGCAGAACTCGAGGGACTGCTCGAGCGACAGGCGTGCGCGGCGGCGCGAGGCGCTCGAGGACGTCGGCACCGGCGGAGCGCACGTTGGTGAGCTTCTTCTCCTTGGTGATGTTGACGTCCATGTCGTCGACGCGCGAGTTCTCGCCGACGATCATGCCCTCGTAGACCTCGGTGGTCGGCGAGATGAACATCGAGCCGCGCTCCTGCAGGTTGGCCATCGCGTAGGCGGTGGCCGCACCGGAGCGGTCGGCGACGAGCGAGCCGCTGATCCGGGTGGAGATGTCGCCCGCCCACGGCTCGTAGCCCTCGAAGACGTGGTTGGCGATGCCGGTGCCGCGGGTGTCGGTGAGGAACTGGGTACGGAAGCCGATCAGGCCGCGCGAGGGCACCAGGTACTCCATGCGGACCCAGCCGGTGCCGTGGTTCGTCATCTGCTCCATGCGGCCCTTGCGGGCGGCGAGCAGCTGGGTGATCGGGCCGAGGAACTCCTCGGGGGCGTCGATCGTGACGCGCTCGATGGGCTCGTGCACCTTGCCGTCGACGACGCGGGTGACGACGACGGGCTTGCCGACCGTGAGCTCGTAGCCCTCGCGGCGCATCTGCTCGACGAGGATCGCGAGCGCGAGCTCGCCTCGGCCCTGGACCTCCCAGGCATCGGGGCGCTCGGTCGGGAGCACGCGCATCGACACGTTGCCGACGAGCTCGCGGTCGAGGCGGTCCTTGACCAGGCGCGCGGTGACCTTGGCGCCCTTGACCCGGCCCGCCATCGGGCTGGTGTTGATGCCGATCGTCATCGAGATGGCCGGCTCGTCGACCGTGATGAGCGGCAGCGGGCGCGGGTCGTCGGCGTCGGCGAGGGTCTCGCCGATGGTGATCTCCGGGATGCCGGCCACGGCGATGATGTCGCCCGGGCCCGCGGACTCGGCCGGGCGGCGCTCGAGGGCGTCGGTCATCAGCAGCTCGGTGATCTTCACCTTCTCCACGGTGCCGTCGCGGCGGCACCACGCGACCTGCTGGCCCTTGCGGATGGTGCCGTTGTGCACGCGCAGCAGCGCCAGGCGACCGAGGAAGTTCGAGGCGTCGAGGTTGGTGACGTGCGCCTGGAGCGGAGCCTCGGAGTCGTACGACGGGGCGGGGATGGTCTCGATGATGGTGCGGAACAGCGGCTCGAGGTCCGTCACCGTCGGGCATGCCGCCGTCCTCGGGACGGGTCATCGAGGCGCGGCCGGCCTTGGCCGACGCGTAGACGATGGGGAACTCCAGCTGGTCCTGGTGGTGCTCGGCGTCGACCATGAGGTCCATGAACAGCTCGTAGACCTCGTCGACGACCTCGGCGATGCGGGCGTCGGGGCGGTCGACCTTGTTGATGCACAGCACGACCGGCATCTTCAGGGCGAGCGCCTTGCGCAGCACGAAGCGGGTCTGCGGGAGCGGGCCCTCGCTCGCGTCGACGAGGAGCACCACGCCGTCGACCATCGACAGGCCGCGCTCGACCTCGCCGCCGAAGTCGGCGTGGCCGGGGGTGTCGATGATGTTGATGGTCATGCCGTCGGGGATGCCGGCCTCGACCGCGGCCTTGCCGGCGTAGCGCACGGCGGTGTTCTTCGCGAGGATCGTGATGCCCTTCTCGCGCTCGAGGTCACCGCTGTCCATCGCCCGGTCGGCGATGTGGTCGTGCTCGCCGAAGGCCCCCGACTGCCACAGCATCTTGTCGACCAAGGTGGTCTTGCCGTGGTCGACGTGGGCGACGATGGCGACGTTACGAAGGTCGACGCGGTGGGAGACAGACATAACCACCAGTCTCTCAGGTATTGCGCTCCAGTCCCAATCGGTGTAGGGGATTGGCAGGGGACGTTCAGGGTGCTCACAGCGCGCCGGATGCCGTGTCGATCGGCGTGCGGCCGCTGCCGCGCGGTACGCAGGGGGAGCGTCCGCGCGGGTGGCCGCAGGATCTGCTGGGCCCTTGGGTCTCACTTGGATAACCACTCGCGTTCGTCCGGTTCAGCGGTGCCTTTTGCCGTTATGGTCACCCGCAACGGTGGACGGCGCGGTCCTGCTGCCCCGTCGCCGGACCCAGCTCGACCGTCCGACCCGGACGCCTCGAGGTTTCGCACACCCAAGCGAGGTTTATCGATGAAGCTCAAGCGGAAGGTGCCGATCGTCGTCGCTGACGGCGGCCGCCCTCACCCTGACCGCCTGCGCGCAGTCGGACCGGGACTCCGGCAACACGGCCTCCAGCGGCGCCACGCGACGTGAAGGACACCTTCACCTTCGGCGCGGCCGGCGCCCCCAAGCTGTTCGACCCCTTCTACGCCACCGACGGCGAGACCTTCCGGGTCACCCGCCAGATGCACTCCGGCCTGCTCGGGGTCAAGGAGGGCACCGCCGACGTCGAGCCCGACCTGGCCGAGAGCTGGGAGCCCTCGGCCGACGGGCTGGCCTGGACCTTCAAGCTCGCGCCAGGGCGTGAAGTTCTCGGACGGCACGCCGTTCGACGCCGAGGCCGTCTGCTACAACATGGACCGGATGTACAACCAGAAGGGCGCGGGCCAGACCGCGGCCGAGTACTGGGGCTACTTCTTCGGCAGCGTTCAGCGACAAGCCCGAGGGATCGCTGTACAAGTCGTGCGAGGCCAAGGACGCCGCCAACGCCGTCATCAACATCACCCGGTCGACCTCGAGCTTCCCGACGATCCTGTCGCTCGACTCCTTCTCGATGCAGTCGCCCACCGCACTCAAGGCCGGTGACGCCAACAACGTCGTCGCCGAGGGCGAGGGCTTCAAGTACCCGGCCTACGCGATGGCCCCGGTCGGCATCGGCCCGTACAAGCTCGACAAGTACGACGAGGCCAACAAGACCGTCACCCTCGTGGCGAACGACCAGTACTTCGGCGAGAAGCCGAAGACCGCCAAGATCGTCTTCAAGATCATCCCCGACGAGAGCACCCGCCGCCAGGAGCTGCAGGCCGGCTCGATCGACGGCTACGACCTGCCCAACCCGGTGGACTGGAAGGGTCTGAAGGACGACGGCAACCAGGTCGCGGTGCGCCCGGCGTTCAACATCCTCTACCTGGGGCTGAACTCGAACGAAGAACCCGAAGCTGAAGGACCTCAAGGTGCGGCAGGCGCTCTACCACGCGCTCAACCGTGACCAGATGGTCCAGACCCAGCTGCCCGAGGGCGCCAAGGTCGCGACCCAGTTCATGCCCGACACCGTGTCGGGCTACAACGCCGACCTCCAGCCGTACGCCTACGACCCCGAGAAGGCCAAGGCCCTGCTCAAGGAGGCCGGCGCCGAGGGCATGACGCTGCAGTTCGCGTTCCCGACCGAGGTCACCCGGCCGTACATGCCGGACCCGCAGAAGATCCACGCCGCGTTCAAGAAGGACCTCGAGGCCGTGGGCATCAAGGTCGAGGTCGTCAACAAGCCGTGGAACGGTGGGTACCTCGACGACGCCAACGCCGGCAAGTACGACGCCTGGCTGCTGGGCTGGACCGGTGACTACAACGCCGCGGACAACTTCCTGGGCACGTTCTTCTGCAACCTCGAGGAGAACGACTTCCGGACCAGCGCGTACCCGTGGGGCAAGACGCTCTCGGACGACCTGAAGAAGGCCGACGCGATCGTCGACGAGGCCGAGCGTGAGGCAGCGTACAAGAAGATCAACCAGCAGATCGCCGAGGAGTACCTCCCCGGGCTCCCGATCAGCCACTCCCCGCCGGCCCTCGTGGTCAGCGGCAACGTCGAGGGTCTCGTGGCGAGCCCCCTGACGGCGGAGACGTTCGACACCGTCACCGTCAAGCAAGTGACTGACGGGGCCTCGGCCCCGTGTTGATCGCAGCACACCGTGCGGTGGCCGCCTCGAACCCGTTAGGGTCCGAGGCGGCCACCGACGTCTTCGGCGAACCTAGGAGCCCACTGTGGCGAGATTCATCATCAGACGCCTGATCCAGATGATCGGAGTGGTGTTCGTCCTCTCCCTGCTGCTCTTCTTCTGGCTCCGCTCCCTGCCCGGCGGCGTGGTCTCGGCGATCCTCGGCGAGCGGGCCACCCCGGCCACGCGCGCGGCCCTGACCGAGGCGCTTCGGCCTGGACCAGCCGGTCTACGTGCAGTACCTCAAGTTCCTCCAGCGGGCCGCCCGCGGCGAGTTCGGCGCCTCCACGTCGGTGCTGCCCGGGCCGCGACGCCTTCGACATCTTCCTGACCCGCCTGCCCGCGACGATCGAGCTGAGCATCTGCGCGATGGCCGTCGCCATCGTCTTCGCGATCCCGCTCGGCTACCTGGCCGCGAAGCGACACGGCTCGACGTTCGACAACGGCACGATCGTGCTGTCGCTCATCGGCGTGGCGGTCCCGGTGTTCTTCCTCGCGTTCCTGCTCAAGTACTGGTTCGCCATCGAGCACCCCGATCTTCCCCGTGTCCGGCCGCCAGGACTCCGCCCTGGGCTGCACCCGGGTCACCGGCTTCTTCGTGCTCGACGGGCTGCTGACCCGCGAGCTCGACTGCTCGGCCGACGCCCTCCGGCACCTCGTGCTCCCCACCATCGCGCTGGCCACGATCCCGTTCGCGGTGATCTTCCGGATCACCCGGGCCTCGGTGCTCGACGTGCTCGACGAGGACTACGTGCGCACCGCCGAGTCCAAGGGCCTGACCGTCCAGGTGATCCGGGCCCGCCACGTCATGCGCAACGCCCTGCTCCCCGTCATCACCACCATCGGCCTGCAGACCGGCGGCCTGCTCGCCGGCGCGGTGCTCACCGAGACGGTCTTCAACTTCGGCGGCATCGGCTCGACGCTGTACCAGTCCTTCAGCGCGCGCGACTACGCGGTGCTCCAGGTGATCATCCTGGCCATGGCCGCGATCTACGTCGTCGTCAACCTGCTCGTCGACATCTCGTATGCCGTCATCGACCCGAGGGTGCGCACCCGATGACCGCCCCCGAACCCCCTGAACCCGATGGACCGCCGCAAGCAGCGGATCGACGACCTCGCCGCCACCGGCACGCGCCCAGGCCGCGGGACGGCAGCCGGCAGCGTGCTCGTCGACGACGCCGGCACCGTCGACGAGGCACCCGGTGTCTCGCTCATCGCGAGCGCCTGGCGCCGCCTGCGGCGCAACCCCGTCTTCCTCGTCGGCGCCGGCATCACCCTGGTCTTCATCGTCCTGGCGATCATCTCGCCGTGGATCGCGCCCCACGACCCCGCAGCGGGGCTGCTGCTCGACAAGGTGCGGCCGCAGTCGAACCCGATCCCGGGGCCTGAGCCCGGCTTCCCCCTCGGCGCCGACGACAAGGGACGCGACGTCCTCTCGCGCCTCATCGTCGGCGGCCCGCCAGACCCTCATCGTCGGTGTCTGTGCGACGGTGATCGGCCTCGTCGGCGGCCTGGTGCTCGGCATCCTCGCCGGCGCGTTCGGCGGCGGCATCGACGCCTTCGTCATGCGCGTCGTCGACGTGCTGCTCTCGATCCCGTCGCTGCTGCTCGCCCTGTCGATCGCGGCGCTGGCCAGCCAGCCCAGCCAGTGGACGGTCATCATCGCCATCGCCGTCGTGCAGATCCCGGTGTTCGCCCGGCTGCTGCGCGGCTCGATGCTCGCCCAACGCTCCAGCGACCACGTGCTGGCCGCTCGGGCCCTCGGCGTGAAACCGAGCGCCGTCGTCTTCCGGCACATGGTGCCCAACTCGCTCGGGCCCGGTCATCGTGCAGGCGACCCTGGTGCTCGCGACCTCGATCATCGACGCCGCCGCGCTGTCCTTCCTCGGCCTGGGCAACCCCGACGACGACGCGCCCGAGTGGGGCCAGATGCTCGGCCGGTCGCAGCAGTACATCTACGACAACCCGCACCTCGCGGTCTACCCCGCGCTGTGCATCATCGTCGTCGCGCTCGGCTTCACCCTGATGGGCGAGTCGCTGCGCGAGGCCCTCGACCCCAAGAGCAGGAGGTGACCCGCCGATGACCGCCACGGCGACACCACCCCCCACCACGGCGCACGGCGAGGAGCCGCTGCTGTCGGTGCGCGACCTGCGGGTCACCTTCACCCGTCAGGGCGAGCAGCCGTTCAAGGCGGTCGACGGCGTCAGCTTCGACGTCCGCCCCGGCCAGACCGTCGGCCTGGTCGGCGAGTCGGGCTGCGGCAAGTCGGTCACCTCGCTGGCGATCATGGGCCTGCTGCCCAAGCGCGGCAACCACGTCGAGGGCGAGGCGCACCTACGAGGGCACCAACCTGCTCGCGCTCGACGAGAAGGCCATGCGCGAGCGCCGCGGCCGCGACATCGCGATGATCTTCCAGGACCCGCTGTCGTCGCTGAACCCCGTCGTCCCGGTCGGCCTGCAGGTCACCGAGGTGCTCGAGCGGCACCGCGGGATGTCGCGCCGGGCCGCCCAGCCGGTGGCCCGCGACCTGCTCAAGCGGGTCGGCATCCCCGACCCCGAGCGCCGGCTCAAGGACTACCCGCACCAGATGAGCGGCGGCATGCGCCAGCGCGCGCTCATCGCCATGGCGCTCGCGTGCGCGCCGCGGCTGCTCATCGCCGACGAGCCGACCACGGCGCTCGACGTGACGATCCAGGCGCAGATCCTCGCCCTGCTCAAGGAGCTCGTGCAGGAGACCAACACGGCGCTGGTCATGATCACCCACGACCTCGGCGTCGTCGCCGGGCTGTGCGACGAGGTCAACGTGCTGTATGCCGGCCGCATCGTCGAGCGCGGCGAGCGCCACGAGCTGTTCGCCGACCCGCGCCACCCGTACACCAACGGCCTGCTCGGCTCCATCCCGCGGCTCGACGCCCCGCGCGGGGAGCGGCTCACCCCCATCCCGGGGTCGGTCGCCGACAACCTGCCCGTGGGACCACGCCTGCGCGTTCGCGCCGCGCTGCTCCCAAGCCGATCGAGGTCGTGCACGAGCACGACCCCGCAGCTCGAGGAGACCCCTCGCCGGGCCCTGCGCTGCCACAACCCCGTGAGGTGACCCGATGACCGACACCGCCACCACCCCCGCCCCGTCCGCCGGCGAAGAGCGCGACGTCCTCGTCGACGTGCGCGGCGTCAAGGTGCACTTCCCCATCAAGCGGGGCGTCATCTTCGACAAGGTGATCGGCCACGTCTACGCGGTCGACGGCGTCGACCTGCAGATCCGCCGCGGCGAGACCTACGGGCTGGTCGGTGAGTCGGGCTGCGGCAAGTCGACCCTGGGCAAGGCCATCCTCAACCTCGAGCCGCCCACCGAGGGCAGCGTGATCGTCGACGGCACCGACATCGCCACCCTCAAGGGTGAGGAGCTGCGGCGGCGCCGCAAGGAGTTCCAGATGGTCTTCCAGGACCCGATGAGCAGCCTGGACCCCCGCCAGTCGGTCGAGTCGCTGCTCGTCGAGGGGATGCGCGCGCACGGCCTCGACACCGACGGCCCTGCCACGAAGAAGCGGCTGCGCGAGCTGCTCTCGGCCGTGGGCCTGCCGGCCGCCGCCCTGACCAAGTACCCCCACGAGTTCTCCGGGGGCCAGCGTCAGCGCATCGGCATCGCCCGGGCGCTGTCCGTCGAGCCCAAGCTGATCGTCGCCGACGAGCCGGTCTCGGCCCTGGACGTCTCGGTGCAGGCGCAGGTCATCAACCTGCTCGACGAGCTCCAGGAGGAGTTCGACCTCACCTACCTCGTCATCGCCCACGACCTGGCCGTCGTGCGGCACATCAGCGACCGGATCGGCGTCATGTACCTCGGCGGGATGGTCGAGGAGGCCACCGCCGACGACCTCTACGCGCAGCCGCTGCACCCCTACACCCGGGCCCTGCTCTCGGCCGTGCCCGTGCCCGACCCCACCGTCGAGGACACCCGCGAGCAGATCCTGCTCACCGGCGACCTGCCCTCGCCCTCCAACCCGCCGAGCGGATGCCGGTTCCACACCCGGTGCCCGTGGCGCCAGGAGACCCGCTGCGACGACGAGCGCCCACCGCTGCGGGTCGTCGACCTGCCCGGGCGTGCCCGCCGGCCACCGGGTGGCCTGCCACTGGGCCGAGGCCATCGACCGCGGCGAGATCACCCCGCACGAGGTCACCCCGGTGCTCGTGGCCCCCGACGACGACGGCCTGGCCGGCGACCCCTTCGGGCCCCGCCACGGTCACCGAGGTGCTCTGACCCGCCCACCCGAGCCTCCGCGAAGTCAGGAGCACTTCGCCGGCTCAGGGCCGTACTCGGCTCTGACTCGGCGAGAAGGTCCTGACATGGCGAAGTGCTCCTGAGTCCGCAGCCGCTGCTGGAGCAGGGCAGGACCGGATGCCGTTGCGTGCGGTGGGCGCACGGCATCCGCGGTGCTCCACAATGGAGGCCATGAGCCGACTGCTGAGCGACGACGAGGTGACCACCCAGCTCGCAGGGCTGAGCGGGTGGCAGCGCGAGGGTGACGCCATCGTGGCGACGGTGGAGGCGCCGGACTTCCCGGCGGCGATCCGCATCGTCGACGCGGTGGCCGACGAGGCCGAGCAGATGAACCACCACCCCGACATCGACATCCGCTGGCGCACGACCCGCTGGCTGCTCACCTCGCACGATGCCGGCGGGCTCACCCAGCTCGACATCGAGCTGGCGCACCGCATCTCCGCGGCGGCCCGCGCCCACGGGGCGAGCATCGGTGAGCTGACTCCCCCGCGACGACCGCAGCCGAGCACGACGAGGCCCACGACGGGTCGGTCGCCGGGCGGCTGAACTGGCTGCGCGCCGGCGTGCTCGGCGCCAACGACGGCATCGTGTCGACCGCCGGCCTGGTGATCGGCGTGGCGGCCGCGACGACCGACCGGGGCGCGGTGCTCACCGCCGGGCCTGGCGGGGCTGGCGGCCGGCGCGATGAGCATGGCGGTCGGCGAGTACGTGTCGGTGAGCACGCAGCGCGACTCCGAGAAGGCGCTGATCGCCAAGGAGATCCGCGAGCTCGACGAGGAGCCCGAGGCCGAGCTGGCCGAGCTGGCCGGCATCTACCGCGGCAAGGGGCTCACTCCCGACCTCGCCCTCCGGGTGGCCGAGCAGCTGACCGCCCACGACGCCCTCGCGGCGCACGCCGAGGTCGAGCTGGGCATCGACCCGCACAACTACACCAACCCGTGGCACGCGGCCTGGGCCTCGATGGCGGCCTTCACCGTGGGCGCGATCCTGCCGCTGCTGGCGATCCTCCTGCCCCCGCTCGGCTGGCGGGTGCCGGTCACCGTCGCGGCAGTGGTGCTGGCCCTCGCCTTCACCGGCTGGCTCAGCGCCCGGCTCGGCAGCTCCGACGCCCGCCGCGCCACGGTGCGCGTCGTCATCGGTGGCCTGCTCGCGATGGCGGTCACCTACGGCATCGGTGCCCTGGTCGGCACCCAGCTCGGCTGATGGCGCGCCTGCTCGTCGTCCAGCACGAGCCCGACGCCCCCGTGGCGTGGCTCGGCGAGTGGTGGGCCGAGCTCGGGCTCGAGCTCGACGTCGTGCGGGGCGACCTCGGCGCAGCCGGTGGCCGACCGCTGGGCCGAGGTGCCGGCACGGGACCGACGGGCTGGTCGTGCTCGGCGGGGCGATGGGGGCCGTGCGACGACGCGGACGCGCCATGGCTCGCCCCGACCCGCGCCCTCATCGCGGATGCCGTCGCCCGCCGGGTGCCCGACGCTCGGCGTCTGCCTGGGCCACCAGCTCGCGGCGGTGGCCCTCGGCGGCACGGTCGGCGCGCAACCCCACCGGGCCGCACCATCGGGCCGGTACCGGTGCGGCTGACCCGTGCCGCGGCATCCGACCCGTTGCTCGGCCGGCCTCGACGGCATGCCAGCGATCCACTACAACGACGACGTGGTCCTCGAAGTCCCCGGCCGGCGCAACGGTTCTCGCGACGCTTCCCGACGGTCGTCCGCAGGCGCTGCGGTTCTCCGCCACGGCGTGGGGCGTGCAGTTCCACCCGGAGACCTCGCCGGAGGTGTTCGGCTCGTGGCTGCGGTGGGACTCCCCCGACGGGCTCACGGCCGAGCAGGACGTGCTGCTCGGCGAGGTGGCCGCCGCCCGCGAGGTCCTGCGGGCGGCGTGGCAGCCGCTGGCGCGAGCGGTTCGCGACGCTCGTGCTCGAGGACGCCGCAGCACGGCGTGCGTCGCCCGTCACCTCCTGAGCGAGTGCTCGCCCGCACCGGGTCGTAGCATCGAAAGTGGCGGGTCCCGCACCCCGTGGTCGACCCAGCCCTGACGGAGAGACGCCATGAGCTCATCGACCTCGGCGGAGTCCCGCGAACGCGTCGTCATCCTCGGCGCAGCGGGCCGCGACTTCCACGACTTCAACCTGATGTACCGGGACGACCCCGGCGTCGAGGTGGTCGCCTTCACCGCGACGCAGATCCCCGACATCGACGGGCGCACCTACCCGCCCGAGCTGGCCGGGCCGCTGTACCCGCACGGCATCCCGATCGTCGACGAGAGCCGAGCTGGAGTCGCTCGTCGCCCGCGAGCGGGTCGACACCGTGGTGCTCGCCTACTCCGACCTGTCGCACGCCCAGGTGATGCACCTCGGCTCGCGGGTCATCGCGACCGGTGCCGACTTCGTGGTGCCGGGCACCCGGCGCACGACCCTGCGCTCGCGCCGGCCGGTCGTCGCCGTCACCGCGGTGCGCACCGGCGTGGGCAAGAGCCAGACCACTCGCTACGTGGCGCGGCTGCTGCAGGACCTGGGCCTGCGGGTCGTCGCCGTGCGGCACCCGATGCCCTACGGCGACCTCGCCGCGCAGGCGTGCCAGCGGTTCGAGACCGTCGAGGACCTGGTCAGGCACGAGTGCACCATCGAGGAGCGCGAGGAGTACGAGCCGCACATCGACGCCGGCGTCGTCGTCTACGCGGGCGTCGACTACGGCCAGATCCTGCGCGAGGCCGAGGCCGAGGCCGACGTCGTGCTCTGGGACGGCGGCAACAACGACCTGCCGTTCTACGCGCCCGACCTGCACCTCGTGCTCGCCGACCCGCTGCGCCCCGGCGACGAGGCCGGCTACCACCCCGGGGAGGCGAACGTCCGGATGGCCGACCTGGTCATCGTCGCCAAGTGCGACTCGGCGCGGCCCGAGGACATCGAGGCCGTCGAGGCCTCGGTGCGGGCACTCAACCCGCGCGCCGAGGTGCTGCGCTGCGACAGCCCGGTCACCCTCGACGACCCGGCCGTGGCCAGCGGCCGGCGCGTCGTCGTCATCGAGGACGGCCCGACCCTCACCCACGGCTCGATGAGCTTCGGTGCCGGCGTGGTCGGCGCCCGGGATGCCGGTGCCGCCGACATCGTCGACCCCACGCCGTTCGCCGTCGGCTCGATCGCGGCGACCTACGCCAAGTACCCGAACGCGCGCGGCATCCTGCCGGCGATGGGGTACGGCGAGGCGCAGACCCGCGACCTCGAGGCGACGATCCGAGCCATGGTCGACGCCGGGGCGATCGACGCGATCGTGTCGGGCACCCCGGTCGACATCACCCGGGTGCTCGGCGTCGACGTGCCGCTCACCCGGGCCCGCTACGAGCTGCGCGAGCAGCAGCCGGGCCGCCTGGCCACCGCCTTGGGCAAGGCCCTCGGCCGCTGACCCGGTAGGCCAGCCTCCGGATCAGGCGGCCACCCGGCATCCGGGCTGGGTGGACCGCCGCGGAGTCAGGTGCACCTCGCGGGCTCAGGAGGTTCTGGTCGAGTCAGGGCCGTGTACGCCCCTGACCCTGCGAAGTGCTCCTGACTTCGCGGAAGACCCGGTCAGGCGTCGGGTCGCTCGCCGCGCAGGGCGGCGAAGAGCACCGGCGCGAGGTCGGCCTCCCGGACGTCCTCGAGGGACACCGGACGGCCGTCGGGACCGGCGAGCGGCACCCGCCAGTTGGGGTACTCGTCGTTGGTGCCCGGCTGGTTGACCGCCCGGTGGTCCCCGACCACGTCGGCCAGGGCCACGGCGAGCATCCGGCTCGGCGTCAGCGCCATCCACCGGTGCAGCGCCTCGACGACCGCGTCGAGGCCGGCGCCCGGGCTGCAGCAGCCCGCGGGCGACGCACGCGTCGCGCAGCCTGCGCGATCGAGGCCTCCTCCTGCGCGCGCTCCTCCTCCACCGGGCGGGTCAGCAGCCCGAGCTGCTCGCGGATCGCGACGTGCTCCAGCGACAGGTAGCCGGCCGAGGGCGGCAGGTCGTGCGTGGTGACCGTCGACAGGCACAGGTCGCGGTAGTGCTCGGGCGGCCTGGGCCGGTCGTCCTCCCACTCGAACCACAGGATGGACGTGCCGACCAGCCCGCGCTCGCTCATGTAGTCGCGCACGTGCGGCGCGACGACGCCGAGGTCCTCGCCGATGACGACGGCCCCGGCTCGCTGGGCCTCCAGCACCAGGATGCCGAGCAGCGCCTCGTGGTCGTAGTGCACGTAGGTGCCCTCGCGCGGGCGTGTCACCCGTGGGGATCCACCACAGCCGGAACAGCCCGATGATGTGGTCGACCCGGATGCCGCCCGAGTCGCGCAGCACGGTGCGCACCATGTCGCGAAACGGCGCGTAGCCGAGCTCGGCGAGCCGGTCGGGGCGCCACGGCGGCTGGCTCCAGTCCTGGCCGAGCTGGTTGAACTGGTCCGGCGGCGCCCCGACGGTGACCCCGCGGGCGAGGGCGTCGCCCAGCCCCCACGCGTCGGCGCCGAGCGGGTGGACCCCGACGGCGAGGTCGTGCACGATGCCGAGCGACATCCCCGCGGTGCGGGCGTCGTGCTGCGCTGCGGCGAGCTGCTGCTCGAGCAGCCACTGCAGCCAGCGGTGGAAGTCGACCTCGGTGGCGTGCCGCTCGCGGAACGTGGCGACCGCGGCGCTCGAGGGGTCCTGGAGCTCGTCGGCCCAGTCCCTCCACGGCATCCCGTACTCCTCGACGAGCGCGCACCAGGTGGCGTACGTCGTCAGGCCGTCACCCTCGCGGTCGCAGAACTCGACGAACGAGCGCTCGCGCCGACCGGTCAGGCCGACGTCGAAGAGCAGGCGCAGGGCCTCCTTCTTGGCGAGCCACGCGGCGTCGCGGTCGATCCGGTCGACGCGGTTGAGCGCACGGGCGCCGGCAGCGAGCGCCGTCACCCGGCCGTAGGCCGCGTGCTCGAGCCGGGCGAGCTCGGGCACGTCCTCGACCCGCAGGTAGAGCGGGTTCACGAAGCGCCGCGTGGTGGGCAGGTAGGGCGAGGGCTCCATCGGCGTCACCGGCTCCGCGGCGTGCAGCGGGTTGATGAGCACGAAGTCGGCGCCGTGCGCCGCCGCGGCCCAGGTCGCGAGGTCGGCGAGGTCACCGAGGTCACCGACGCCCCACGACTCGGCCGAGCGCACCTGGTACAGCTGCGCCATCAGGCCGACGACCCGGCCCTCGGCCACGGCGGGGGCAGCTCGAGGCGCTGGGGGGTGACCACGAGCGTCGACTCGGTCGTGCGCGGGTCGACCGCCGGCACGTCGAGGTGGGCCACGAGGCGGTGCCACCCCACGGGCAGGTCACCGGGCACCTCGAAGGTCGCCTCCCCGACGGGCTCGCCGTCGACGTCACGGTCCTCGACCCACCGGTCGACCTGCGGTACCTCGCGCACGCTGCCGTCCTCGAGCACCACCTCGAGCCGGATGCCGGTGCCCGCCGGCACGTGGGCGTGGACCCACGGCGTCCACCCCTCACGGGCGACGACGGTGGCCGGGAGCGTGCGGCGCCACGTCGCCAGGTCGACGTCGGCCAGGGCCTGCTCGATGGCGTCGTCGCCCTCGGCCTCGATGCCCAGCGCCGTGAGGACGGCCCGGATCGTCGGCCGCGGACACCGTGACGTGCCGGCCCTGCCAGTCCCAGTACTCCGTCGCGACCCCGTGGGCGTGGGCGAGCTCGACGAGCCGGGGCGGCGGGGCGGCGGAGACCATGCGCCCATCCTGCCGTGCGGGGGCGGGTGGCCCGAAACCGCGACCCGACAGGTCGGCGTCAGACCTCGTCGCGCCACGAGTGCCGGGGGTCGAACCCGAGCACCCGCCGTGCCTTGTCGATCGACAGCAGCGTGTCGTGCTCGCCGAGGTCGCCGCGCACCTCCACGCCGGGGAACTCGGCGGCCACGAGCTCGGCGTTCGGGCGGCTCATCACGGTGTCGGGCGAGGCGATCACGAAGCGGTCGAACCCCGGTTCGGTGTGTGCGAGGGCCTTCTCGACCGCCTGGGCACCGTCCCTGCCGTCGATGTAGCCCCACAGGTTCCACCGGCGCAGCGCGGGATCGGCGTCGAAGGAGGGGAACTGCGCGTAGTCCTCGACGTCCATGACGTTGGAGAAGCGCAGTGCCGTGATCGACAGGGCCGGGTGCCACCGGCACAGCTCGACCGCCATGGTCTCCTCGAGGTGCTTGCCGAGGGAGTAGACCGACTCGGGCCGGGCGGCGTACTCCTCGTCGACCGGGATGTAGGGCGGCGGTGTGTCGAAGGGCAGCCCGAGCACCGTCTCGCTGGAGGCCATGACCACCTTGGTGATGCCGAGCCGGGTCGCGGCGTGCAGCACGTTGAAGGTGGTCAGCTGGTTGTTGCGGAACGTCGCGACGTCGCTGTGCAGGCCGGGGGCGGGGATCGCCGCGAGGTGCACGACGGCGTCAGCGGCCGGCTGCTCGCCCCGCACCCCGCCGAGCGCGTCGACCACCTGCCCGTAGTCGGTGAGGTCGACGGCGACCCAGCCGCTCCACCGCTCCCCGTGGCTGTCGAGGTTCACGACGTCGTGACCGGACGACCGAAGCCGTTCGACGACGTGCCGTCCGAGCTTGCCCGACCCTCCGGTCACCGCGATGCGCATGCCGCGAGCGTATGCCGTGCCGGACCGTGGTGGCGCCGGCACGGCATCCGCCGCGGCTCAGACGCTCGGGCGACTCCTGGTGGATCGGCTGCAGCACCTTCTGCACCCGGGGGTCACCGGCAGTCCGCGAAGTAGTCGCCGCGGATCGTCTCGTCGTCACCGTCGGGCGCCTTGACCAGCCGCAGCACCACCGTGAGCACGACCGCGACGACCAGGTTGATCACGAACGCGGTGAGGGCGATGTAGCCGAGCTCGCCGATGACCGGCATCTGCGCCAGCGAGCCACCGAAGTGGTCGATGCCGCCGCGCGGGTTGGCGACGTTCCACGCCTGCCAGGTGCCGTAGACCATGCCGACCGCCCAGCCGGCGAGCAGCGCCCACCGGTGCAGCCAGCGGGTGTAGAGGCCGAGCACGATGGTCGGGAAGGTCTGCAGGATCCAGATGCCGCCGAGCAGCTGGAAGTTGATCGCGTTCTGCTTGTCGAGCAGCAGCACGAACACCAGCGCGAACAGCTTGACGACCAGCGAGGCCAGCTTGGAGACCTTGGCCTCCTGCTCGGCGTCGCGTCGGGCTTGAGCCACTCCTTGTAGATGTTGCGGGTGAAGGTGTTCGCCGCCGCGATCGACATGATCGCCGCCGGCACGAGCGCCCCGATCGCGATCGCCGCGAACGCGACGCCCGCGAACCACGACGGGAACGAGTCCTCGAACAGCTGCGGGATGACGAGCTGCGCGTTGGGCTTGCCGTCGGCGCCGATCGGCTTGGTGCCGGCCGCGATCGCGACCCAGCCGAGCAGCGCGAGCAGGCCGAGCACGAAGCTGTAGGCGGGCAGGATGGCCGCGTTGCGCCGCACCGTGTTCCGCGTCGAGGCCGACAGGCTCGCCGTGATCGAGTGCGGGTACATGAACAGCGCGAGCGCCGAGCCCAGGCCGAGGGTGGCGTAGGCCCAGTACTGCGTCCCTCCGGGGATGAAGACGCCGTTCGGCTTGCCGTCGACCGGGTTCGGTGCCGCCATCTTCGTCTCGGCAGCGTCGAAGATGTGCGTCCAGCCCCCGAACTTCGTGGGCAGGTAGATGATCGCCACGATGATGACGAGGTAGATCAGGGTGTCCTTGACGAACGCGATGACCGCGGGGGCGCGCAGGCCGCCCGAGTAGGTGTACGCCGCGAGCAGGGCGAACGCGATGAACAGCGGCAGGTCCTTGGCGATGATGCTGTCGCCGCCACCGAGGCCGACGACCTCGAGCACGGCCTGGATGCCGACCAGCTGGAGCGCGATGTACGGCATCGTCGCGAGGAAGCCGGTGACCGCGACAGCCAGCGACAGCCCGCGCGACCCGAACCGGCCACGCACGAAGTCGGCCGTCGTGACGTAGCCGTGCCGGTGGCTCACCGACCACATCCGGCCCATGAAGACGAAGATGATCGGGTAGAGCACGATCGTGTAGGGCACCGCGAAGAACCCGGACACCGAGCCCGCCGCGAACATCGCCGCCGGCACCGCGATGAACGTGTAGGCCGTGTAGAGGTCGCCGCCGAGCAGGAACCAGGTGATCCAGGTGCCGAACGAGCGGCCGCCCAGGCCCCACTCGTCGAGCGACTCCATGCTCGTCGGGCGGCGCCACCGGCTGGCCCAGAAGCCCATCCCGGTGACGAGGGCGAACAGCACGATGAGGACGGCGAGGGCGACTCCGTTGATGTTGCTCATGCCCGCTCCCCCGAGGTGTCGGACGTCCAGGTCGTCCATCGGCCGGTGCGGCCGGGCGACGAGCACGAGGCGGTAGGCGGCGTAGGTGAGCGCCGAGGTCAGGAAGACCCAGAGGAACTGGTACCAGATGAAGAACGGGAAGCCCCCGAGCCTGGGCTCGTCGCGGCTGTAGCTGCTCACCCACATCAGGGCGATCACCGGCAGGGCGAGGAGCACCCCGGCCAGGACCAGCAGTCCGGTGCGGGCGGGTGGAACGGTGTCGTGGTCGACCGCATCGGGGCGGTCGGGCTCGACGATGTCGGCTGAGCTCATGGATCCTCCTTGGTCCCCCGGCGCTCGCTGGTGACCGGGCCACCGATCACCGTAGGGACCGGGCGCCGCCCTGAGGGGTTTGCGGACGACCGGTCTGCGCGCCGTCGGTGGGGCTCGGCACAATGGGCGGATGTCCACGATCGTCTTCCTCCACGCCCACCCCGACGACGAGGCCTCGCAGACCTCCGGATCGATGGCGCGCGCCGTCGACGAGGGCCATCGCGTCGTCGTCGTCTTCGCCACGCACGGCGACCACGGCGAGGCCCCCGAGGACCTGGCCCCGGGTGAGACGGTGGTCCATCGCCGGCGCCGGGAGGCCGACGCGTCGGCGGCAGCCATCGGCCTGCACCGGGTCGCGTGGCTCGGCTACAAGGACTCCGGCATGACCGGGTGGGAGCAGAACACCCACGAGGGGGCCTTCGCGGCGGCACCGGTCGACGAGGCCGCGGCCCGCCTCGCGGCAGTGCTCGACGAGGAGGATGCCGACGTCGTCGTCGGCTACGACTGGCACGGGGGCTACGGCCACCCCGACCACGTCCAGGTGCACCGCGTGCTGCACCGTGGCGCCGACCTCGCCGCCCGTCGCCCGCGGCTGCTCGAGTCGACGACGAACCGTGACGAGATGCGGCGCTTCGCGCAAGCCGCCAAGGCTGCCGGCGAGGAGACGTGGGACATCGACGAGCCGATGGACGACGGCAACCTCCTGGGTGAGCCCGAGTCGGCCATCCACTGGCGCGTCGACGTCAGCCCGTGGATCGAGCGCCGTCGCGCCTCGCTGCAGGCGCACCTCAGCCAGACGACCGACGTGGGGATGATGCTGTCGATGCCCCCCGAGTACTTCGCCGTGTTCTTCGGCCACGAGCACTACATCGAGCCGGGCCGCCCGCCGGGCATGGTCGAGGGCTGGCCGTTCGGGGGCTGATCCGAGCCCGCTCGCGGCTCCCTCGGGCACCGCCCGTGCCGCCGGCCCGGGCGGTGCACCGCTACCGGCGGTGGCCCCCCGCACGGCGACCGCGTCGGGCACGGCGTGGCCGGGCGCGATGTCCGTGCCGAGGTCGCCCGGAGCGACGGCGGGCGGGTGGGCCCCCAGGTCGCCGGACGCCTGCTCCAGCAGGGCTCGCGCGGCGGCCCGGCCGGACTGCACCATCCGGTCGAACTGGTGGAACTCCAGCAGCCCCACACCCATCGACGAGGGCCCCACGACCCAGGCCCCCCGGGCCCGAGCGGCGTCCGCCGCACCCCCGCTGCCGATCATCATCGTGCGC
Organism: uncultured Actinomycetota bacterium; assembly: GCA_963751385.1. GTDB lineage: Bacteria > Actinomycetota > Actinomycetes > Actinomycetales > Dermatophilaceae > Fodinibacter. Next base: position 182,930 of record CAVVUD010000005.1, read on the forward strand.
ATCAGCGTGTCGCCGAGGCCGGGCACCCGCGGGCGACCCGGGCCGGCGGGGCCCGTCGCCGCCGGAACCGATCGTGACCGCCACGACCGGGCCCTCGTCGCGCTGCACGAGCAGGTCGGTCGGCAGGTTGTCGAGCACACCGCCGTCGACGAGCAGCCGTCCGTCGTCCTGGGCCAGCGGCGCGAAGAGCACGGGAAGCCGGACCGACGCGAGCGCCGCGTCGAGCAGGTTGCCGCGTCGGTGCACCTGGCGGGTGCGGCTCACCAGGTCGACACTGACCACCGACAGCTGGCGGGGCAGGCCCTCGAGCACCGTGTCGACCCCGTAGTGGCGCTCCATCGCGGTCCGGACCCGGCGGCCACGGGCGAGCGAGCGACCGGAGAGCCGGTAGTCGCTGAACGGCCGCCGCCGCACGAACTCGGCGTAGCAGGCCTCCTCGAGGGTCGCGCCGTCGGCGCCGGTCGCGTGGACCCCCGCGATGACGGCACCGATGCTCGCTCCCGTGACCCGGTCGACGTGCAGGCCGGCCTCCTCGAGCTCGCGCAGCACGCCGACGTGGGCGAACGCCCTTGCCCCGCCGCCGGCCAGGGCGAGCCCGAGCGAGCGACCGGCGAGCCGGTCGGCCACGGGTCGCAGACCGGTGGCCAGGTCGCCCGCCACCAGCGTGAGCTGCCAGGCGTCGGTGACGGCCACCCACGCCGCCCGCTGGGCCGGCGTCGGGGGGCCCCCCAGCAGGACCAGGTCGGGTTGGCGGGCGGGCGCCGGTGACGGTCCCGAGTCCGGCACGGGGTCCGCGCCGTTCGCGACGAGGACCACGGCATCCGCCTGGCGGAGGCAGAAGTCCCGCCACGCCGCATCCGGGTCGGCGGCCGAGGACGCCGCGACCAGGAGCACGCGGTCGTGGTCGCGCTCGGCGCGCGCCAGCCCGTCGGGGCCGACCACCCCCGGCGTCGCGACCCGCAGGTGCTGGCGCAGGCGGCGGTGGAGCGCCTCCCCCACGGCGGCGACGTCAGCGGCGGCCACGCTCGAGCCGAGGCCGACGACGGCGAGCACCGACACCCGCTCCGGCGGGGGCGGGGCCGCACCGCCCGCTCCGAGCGTGCGCAGCCGGTCAGCCACCTGGCCGAGCACGAACCGTGCCGCGGACGGGTCGGTGGCGAGCACGTCCTCGAGCGCCTCACGGGGGATCTCCACGACCGTCGTGTCACGGCGGGCGCGCACCGTGGCCGAGCGTGGCTCACCGGTGAGCAGCGCGAGCTCACCGAGCACCTGACCGGGGCCGAGCTCGCGCACCACGGTGTCGCCGACCAGCACCTCGAGCCGGCCGGTGCGCACGATGAAGGCCGACCCGGCCGGTTCGCCCTGGCGGATGAGCACCGTGCCGGCCGGGAGGTCGAGGACCCGGGTGGCGCGCTCGAGCCGGTGCAGCGCCGCGTCGGGCAGCGTCGCGAACAGCGGGAGCCCGGACAGGTCGAGCTCGTCGGCGCTGCCCACGGGCGAGGGGAGGGCCCAGTCGGCCGGTGGGTTCGGCGCGAGCACCACCGGCGGCCGGTCGTCGACGACGTCCTCGTCCTCGAGGGCGGAGTGGATCCTGCCCAGGGGCGCGGCGAGCACCGCGACGACGAGGAACGCGACGATCGAGAGCACCCAGCCGTCGTGCAGCGACGCGACCACCGTGGCCGGTGAGGGGTCACCGATGATCACCACCAGGATCGCGATGCCGATGACGCCCCCGAGCTGGCGCGCGCTCGAGGCCACCGCGGATGCCGTGGCGTAGCGGCCCCCGGGGACGGCGGCCAGCGTGGCGCTCCCGAGCAGCGGCAGCGTGGCACCGACGCCGATGCCGCTGAGCACCTGACCCGGCATCCACTCGGCCCAGAAGGCCGGCTCCAGCCCGACCCGCTGGTGGTACCAGAGGTAGGCAGCGGCCCAGACGAGCGCCCCAGGCACGACGAAGACCCGGTAGCCGTAGCGCTCGGCCAGCGGTCCGAGTCGTGCGGCGACGAGCGCGGCCACGACCGCTCCGGGCACCAGCGCGAGGCCGGCCTTGAGCACGTCGTAGCCCCACACGTACTGCAGCCACAGCACGTTGGTCAGCAGGTAGGCGTAGAAGCCGAGGCCCGCGGCCACCGTGGCGGTGGACCCGAGGTCGAACGAGCGCAGGCGCAGCAGGGTGGGGTCCAGCATCGGCGCCCGGTGCCGCCGCGAGCTCAGCACGAACAGGACCAGCGCGACGGCGGCGCCGACGAAGGAGCCGATCACCTCGGGGCTGGTCCACCCCCAGTCGCCGCCCTTGATGATGCCGAGGTTGAGCAGGGCCAGGCTGACGACCAGCAGGGCCGCGCCGACGAGGTCGGGCATGACGCGCCGCCCCGGGGCCCGGCTCTCGACCAGCTCGTGCCGCGCCGCCCACACCGCGACCAGGCCGAAGGGCAGGTTGACCAGGAAGGCCCAGCGCCAGCCACCCAGCTGCGACCAGTGCCCCGCCGATCGGCGGGCCGACGCCGGCGGCGACCGCGGCCGAGGCTCCCCACACCCCGATGGCGTGAGCCCGCCGATCCGCGGGGAAGGCCGCGATGACGAGCGCGAGGGAGGCGGGCACGAGCATCGCCGCCCCGAAGGCCTGGAACACCCGGGCCAGGATGAGGAGCTCGACCGACGGGGCGAGCCCGCACGCGGCGGACGCGATCGTGAACACGGCGACGCCGGCCACGAACGAGCGGCGCCGGCCGACCAGGTCGGTCAGCCGGCCACACAGGATGAGCGAGGCCGCGAAGACGATGTTGTACGCGTTGAGGACCCATGACAGCTCACCGATCGTCGTCTCGGTGAAGGACTCCCGGATCGACGGGAAGGCGACGTTGACGATCGTGGCGTCGAGGAAGGCCAGGAAGGCACCGAAGCTGGCCACGAGGAGCACGCGTGACGGAGGAACTCGCGTCGTCGCGACCGATGCCATCCACACCTCCGGGTCCGAGGGCGAACCTAGCGCCTGAGGACCCCTCCTGAACAGGGCGGATGCCCGATTCCGGTCGGTGCCACGCCGATCGGACCGCGCCACGTCAGTGGACGACGACGACCACGCGGCCGGCGTGCTCGACGATGCGGCGGCTCACCGAGCCGAGCAGGAGGCCGCGGAACCCGCCGAGCCCGCGGCGGCCGACGACCACCAGGTCGACGTCCAGCTCGGCCGCCGTCTCCACGACGGCCCTCGCGGGCGTGCCGTGGCGCACCACGACGTCCACGTCGACGCCCGGATGACGGGCGGAGACGGGGTCGACGATGCCGTGGCCGAGCGCGGCGTAGCGTCGTTCGACCGCCGCCCAGCGCTCGCTCGAGGGCTCGGTGACGACGACGCCCTCGTGGATCTCGAGGTTCCAGCCGACGACAGCCGTGACCGAGGCGCCGGTGGTGTCCGCGACCGTGAACGCCATCTCGACGGCCCGGGCGCTGGCGTCGCTGCCGTCGACGGCCACGAGGATGCGCCTGGGCTCGGCGACGAGCGTGTCACCGGGCACCACGGCGACCGGGCAGTGGGCGTGCGCCACGACGGGGAGGGCGACCGAGCCGAGCAGGATCCGCTCGAGGTGGCCCCGGGCGGGTGCGCCGACGACCATCCGCAGTGCGCCCTCGGAGAGCCGCACGAGTGCGGCCGCAGGCGGGCCCCACGGAACGGCGGTGGCGAGGTCGAGGCCACCGCGTCGTGCCCGGGCCCGTTGGGCGGCCCGACCCAGGATCCGGTGGGCCCCCTCGTCGAGGTGCTCTGCGAGGCTCGGCGTCCCCGAGACCAGGGTCTCGTAGGGCGTGAGCTGCACCTGCGGGTCCACGACCGACACCAGGCGGAGCGGCGCCCCGAGCCGGGCGGCCTCGTCGGCTGCCCAGTCGACGACCGGCTCGTCGGCGGTCGAACCGTCGACGGCCACGACCACCGCGCCGCTGACGCCGAGGATCTCGTCACCTCGAGCGTCCGACGAGCTCATGGGAAGGGGGGTGTCGACCTGCTTCTCGGCCATACCTCCATGATCCTCCGGTTGCCGCGCGGTGGTCCGGTCTCCTCGGTCACACACGGGGTCGGTCACGCGGCGCACATCGGCCCCGTGCGGTCCCGACACCCGCGGGAGCAGACTGGGTCCGTGGCACCGGAGGCGCAGGAACCGAGCACGGCGGAGGCCTTCTTCGCGGGTTCGCAGCTGGGGCTGGCCACTCTCTCCCGGGTCCGCGAGCTGCTCACCACCCACCCCGACGTGAGCGAGCGCACGACGCTGAGCCAGGTGGCCTTTCGCCGCCGCAGGGGTTTCGCGTTCCTGTGGCGCCCGGAGCAGTACCTGCGCCACCCCGGGGCCGAGGTCGTGCTGTCCATCGCCCTGACCCACCCGCTGGGGTCCACCCGGTTCAAGGAGGTCGCCCACCCCGCACGCTCGACGTGGATGCACCACCTCGAGGTCCACGACGTCGTCGACCTCGACGACGAGGTGGCCGGGTGGCTGCGCGAGGCGGCCGACGGGGCCGCCTGACGAGGTCACCTGACGGCGCCGGCTGACGCCCCGGTGCCGTGGGTCAGCGCGGTGGCGGCGGGTTCAGCGCGGCGAGCAGCCGGGCCGACGTCTCCGCCAGCTGCACGGGGGCGACCACCGGGTCGCGCGAGGCGATGAGCGCCTCGACGTCCGCGCGGGTGTCGCGCACGGCATCGCGCAGGGTGCGGGCCCGCGCGCCGCGCATCTCGTCCGGGGCAGCGGCCTCGAGCCCGGTCAGCCGGTCCTCGACGGCACCCACCCGCGCGGCACTGACCTGCCAGCCGCCGGCCAGGGCGTCCGGAGTCCTCGCCTGCTGCAGCTGGGGCAGCAGCTCGCGGGCGAGCCAGGTCACCTCGGTCTCCGCTCCAGCAGCCTCGGCGTCCCAGGCGCTGCGCCGACGGGCCCGCACCACGAGATAGCCAGCGAGTGCGGCCAGCAGGGCCGCGAGTACCCACCACAGCCAGCTCGGGATGCCGTCATCCTCCGCCTCGACCGGCTGCGGCGCCGCCGTGACCGTCGCCGACGGGCTCGGCGTGGGCGTGGGCGTGGGCTCCTCTGTGGTCGGGGTGGCCGTCGCGGTCACGGTCACCGACGCGGTCGGCCGCGGGGACCTCGTCGGGGCGGGGGTGTCGGAGGGCTCCTCGGTGGGCTCCTCGGTGGGCTCCTCGGTGGGCGTCTGCGTGGGCTCGGGCGTCGGGGTCTGCGACACCTCGGTGCTCGGTGAGACCGAAACCGAGATCGACGGGATCGTGGGCAGCGAGCGGGTCGGGGTGGGCAGGGTGATGCCGTCCCCCCCGCAGCCGGTGAGCAGGAGCACGGCCAGCCCGGATGCCGGGACCAGCCACCGCCTCGAGTGCCTGGAGCCGGACGTGGCGCTGTTGCCCATCACGAGGACCTTTCGTTGGCGACGAGGTGCTGACCGATTCCAGCAGTGTGGAGTCGGTGGCCGGGGGCGGGCATCACCCGCCCCGGATGAGGCGCCCCCCAACGGCCGGGGTGCAGTGGCGTTGGGTGCCCGGCAGGTCAGGTGTGTCATCGCGGCCCCCCGGCAGCCGGTCAACCGACCGCCAGGTAGACGGTGTTTGACGAGGTCCCACCGATGAGCGGGTTCGCGAAATCGACGACCCGAGCCTCGGCAGCTCCGAACTCGGCCCGCAGCACGGCCATGAAGTCCTCGTCCGGCGGATCGTCGGACCACAGCGCGAAGACACCCTCGGGGTGCAGGTGGCCGTGCAGCGCGTGCAGTCCCTCGGGCGAGTAGAACGCCGCGTGGCTGCGGTGCAGCACGTGCCGCGGCGTGTGGTCGATGTCGAGGAGGACCGCGTGCACCCGGTCCGGGCTCCCCGCCCCGAACGGCCCGGTCCCGCGGGCTAGGGCGAAGAAGTCACCCTGCACGAGCCGGGCCCGTGGGTCGTCGACCACGGGTGCGGCGTCCGGCAACAGGCCTCGCTCGTGCCAGGCGATCACCGGTTCCAGCGCCTCGACCACCACCAGCGAGCGCACCCGCGGCTCCTCGAGGGCCGCGACCGCGGTGTAGCCGAGACCCAGGCCGCCGACGACGACGTCCAGCTCGTCGCCCGCGCAGGCCGCCAGGCCCAGGCGCGCCAGCTCGATCTCCGCGACCGGGAACAGGCTCGACATGAGGAACTCGTCGCCGAGCTTGACCTCGTAGACGTCCACCTCGAGCGTGCGGTCGAGTCGCCGACGCAGGCTGATCTCCCCCATGTCGGTGTGCTGCCAGTCCAGCTCCTCGAAGCGCCTGCTCATCGGCCGACCTCTCGTTCGCGTGGCGGGGACCCGGCGATGCCACGCGCCTCACGGTAGGCCCCGACGGCACGCGGTGTCCGACCGGTGCGCCCGCGGCCCCCGCCGTGGAGGATGACCCCATGGCCCAGGACCCCCAGCAGCCCCCCACCCACGCGGAGCGTGCTCGCGCAGCGGAGCCGGGGCTCACCCGCTCACTGGTGGGGCGACCCCCAGTCACCCCCGAGGCGGAGCTGCGCGACCTGGCCGAGGTGTCGGCGTCGTCGGCCGACCCGCACCAGTGGGACCGCTACGGCGAGCACGGCCCGGTCGGCGGCGCTCGAGCGCCGGCTGGCCGACGTGCTCGGGAAGCCGGCGGTCGTGGTCTTCCCGAGCGGCGTGATGGCCCAGCAGTCGATGCTGCGCGTGTGGTGCGACGCCCAGGGGTCGCGACGGGTGGCCATCCCCGCCCTCTCGCACCTGCTGCGCACGAGGCCGACGGGCCACGGCTGCTGCACGGTTTCGACTTCGCCCTGCTCACCGACGGGCCGACGGTGCCGCCGTCGAGCACCTCACCGCGATCCCCGGTCCCCTCGGTGCGGCCCTGCTCGAGCTGCCGCTGCGCGATGCGGGCTACCTCCTGCCGTCGTGGGACAAGCTCGTCGCCTTCGCACGGGCCTGCCGGGCGCGGGGTGCCACTGCACCTCGACGGTGCGCGGATCTGGGAGTCGGCGCCGCACCTGGGCACACCCCCGCGGAGATCGCGGCCCTGGCCGACAGCGTCTACGTCTCGTTCTACAAGGGGCTCGGCGGGCTGGCCGGTGCGGCCGTGGTCGCGGGGCCGGGCGAGCAGGTGGCCAGGCCCGGCTCTGGCGCACCCGGATGGGCGGCACGCTCTTCAGCCTCCTGCCGTATGCCGTCGCCGCCCTGCGCTGGCCTCGAGCGCGAGCTGCCCCGGATGGCGGAGTACCACGAGCGGGCGGTGCTGCTGGCGCGCGGCTGGAGGCGCACGGCATCCGGATCAGTCCGCACCGCCGCACACCACGGCCTTCCGCATCCACGTCGAGCGCGACGTCGACGACGTCGACGAGCGCCGGGTGCGCGCGATGGAGCGGGAGCACCTGCGCTGTCGCCACCGTGGCGGCTGCCGAGATTCCCGGGTGGTCGTGGACGGAGCTCGTGGTCGGCCCGGCCACGATGGAGTGGGAGGTCGACGAGGTCGTCGAGGCGCTGGAGCGGGCCTACCTGACTGAGCCCCGTGCGCGCGCGGGCGGTCGGGCGGCGACGCAGGCGACGGCGGAGTCATCCGGGCTGGCGTCACGCCATGAGCGACCCGGTCCCGAGACTGGAGGGGCGCCGTGGAGCACCGTCTCCGCACGGCTCGAGACGCGATCGCGGCCACGCCGAACCGCAGTGGTGTGCAGCACCGTGTTTCTTGCGTGGCGGCCGTCGAGGTTCGGGTAGTCGCAGTGGCTCTCGGCTGCGCGAGCCGGCGGACGCGGCTGCCCGCTCGACGGACCTCGCCCGGAGGGCCGCCGGGCTCCTGGCGGGGCGACCCGAGTGGTCGGTGCACGACCTCGGCTGCGGAAGCGGGTCGATGGGCCGGTGGCTCGCCCCGCTCATCGAGGGACCGCAGCACTGGGTGCGCCACGACCACGACGGCGACCTGCTCGACAAGTCGCGGCGGGCAAGGCCTCCCGTGCGGGGGCCGACGGTGCGCCGTCACGGTCGAGG
>CAVVUD010000006.1:0-16696 GCA_963751385.1 uncultured Actinomycetota bacterium
TCGGGGGCACCCAACCGGCAGCCGGCGTCTCGCCGCCCTGCGCGGCATCCGTCGTCGTCATCGGCTCTTCCCTCACCAGGCTGCTCATGTCACCCATCGATACGCGTCTCGGGTGTGAATTGTTCCCGGTCTTCCTGAACGAACGCTGGGAGCCCGTGTCCGCGCGTCCGAAGCGGCCCCGGGCCGTAGGGTTGACGCCATGAGCGCACTCAAGCCGGCCAGCTGGTCCTACGCCGAGGAGTTCGTGCCCGAGCCGGAGGTGGTCGAGTCCGCCCGGCGGCGTGGCATCGAGTTCGGGGACGCCAGCCCCGTGGGCACGGGAGCCGGCGCGGCGCTGCGCTTCGTCGCCGCGGCCGTGCAGGCGCGGCACGTCGTCGAGATCGGCACGGGGGCCGGCACCTCGGGCCTGTGGCTGCTCGCGGGGATGCCGGAGGACGGCATCCTGACGACCATCGACTCATCGGCCGAGCACCAGCGTGCCGCCCGTGAGGCGTACGCCGAGGCGGGGTACGCGCACCAGCGCACCCGGGTGATCACCGGTGCGGCGGCCGACGTGCTGCCGCGGATGACCGACGGCGCGTACGACCTCGTGGTCGTCGATGCGGACAAGCTCGGCTATCCGGTCTACGTCGACCACGCCGTGCGCCTGCTGCGCTCCGGGGGTGTGCTCGTCATGGACAACATGCTCTGGCACGACCAGGTGGCCGACCCGGCCGCGCGCGACGCGACCACGAGCACCCTGCGCGACCTCGGCAAGTCGCTGCGCGACCACGACGAGCTCGTCGCCGCGTTGCTGCCGGTCAGCGACGGCCTGCTCGTCGCCGTCAAGCGCTGACCCGCCCGGCGCCGCTCAGCTGACGTCCGGGCCGGCGCCGCGGCGGAAGCCTGCGGGGCCCTCCGCGATCGCGACGACCTCCCAGTCCTCCAGGAGCACCGGCGACGAGCCGATGATGGTGCTGCCGGGTGCGTTGGCCGCGCCGGGCTCGAAGCCCTCGCGAAAGAGCGTGCGGTCCTGCTCGCTGTCGAAGACGTAGGTGCCCTCGAACCACTCACCCACGCGCATCCGCCAGACCTTGAAGGCCAGGCCGTCGAGGAACATGAAGCGCGCGATCGAGGTGCCGACGACGTACTCGCGGAGCTGGTCGGCGGCGTCCTGGGGGGCATCCTCCAGCGACCACCGCACCGTCAGCCCGTACCCGGCGTTCATGCCATCTCCTCCAGCCACCGCAGCAGCAGTCGTGTCCCGAACCCGGTCGCTCCCTTGGTGGAGCTGCCGGCGTCGACGTCCGAGCGTCCGGTACCGGCGATGTCGAGGTGTGCCCACCGGCGTTCACCCACGAACTCGCGGAGGAACAGGGCCGCCGTGACCGCTCCGCCACCCACACCGGGGGCGATGTGGTTGAGGTCGGCGACGTCGGAGTCGAGAGCTCGACGGTAGGTGTCCGGCAAGGGCATCGGCCACAGCGTCTCACCAGTCGTCGCGCCGGCCTCGACGAGCGCGTCGGTCAGGGCGGGGTCCGTCGAGAAGACCGGGGCCAGGGCCCGGCCCAGGGCGATGCGGGCGGCCCCGGTCAGGGTCGCGACGTCGACGAGCCAGCTGGGGTCGAGGTGGGCGTCGGCGTAGGCGAGCGCGTCGGCCATCACGATGCGGCCCTCGGCGTCGGTGTTGCCGATCTCCACGGTGCGCCCGCCGTAGTGCGTGATGACGTCACCGGGCCGGTACGCGCCTGCGCCGACGGCGTTCTCGGCGATGGCGAGGAGCCCGGTGACCCGCACGGGCACGTCGAGCTCGCGGCAGGCAGACAGCACCGCCAGGACGATGGCGGCACCGGACATGTCGGTCTTCATGCCGACCATGCCGTCGACCGGCTTGACCTGCAGCCCACCGGTGTCGAAGGTGATGCCCTTGCCGACGAGCACCACCTGCGGGGTGGCCACCGTGGCACCGCGCGGCTCGTGGTCCAGACGCACCAGCCGTGGTGGGGTGGCCGAGCCCTGCCCGACGGCGAGGATGCCGCCGAATCCGTCGGCCCGCAGGGCCCGCTCGTCCCAGACCTGCACGCGCAGGCCGGTGCGCCGGGCCACGGTGCGGGCCTGGCGCGCCAGCCAGGCCGGGTTCTTGGTGTTCGAGGGCGTGGCCGCCAGCCCGCGCGCGACGAGCTGCGCCCGGGCGCGGACCACCGCGCGCCGTACGCCCACGGCATCCGAGGTTCCCGCGACCACGGCCGTGGTGCAGGGCTCACAGCCGGCGACCGCGCCGTCCCGCGTCCACCGGGGTGAGGCCCACGAGGCGAGCACGGTCGCCTCGACGTAGGCCGCGAGCGCACCGCCCGTGGCGGTGCCGCCGACCGCGTGCACGACGTCACCCCGCCCGCGGGTCGCGCGGCCGACGGCGGCGCCGGCGCTGCGCCAGCCGGCGGCCGACCCGTCACCGACGCCCACGAGGACCACCCGCCGCACGGCGTGGCCACCCGGCGGGAGGGGAACCGTGGTGACGGCCCCCGCCGTGGTGGCGGGCTCGTGGGTGGCGAGCAGCTGGTCGGCGTCGGTCCCCAGTGCCGCCAGTGCCGCACGGGCGCCCGCGTCACCGTCCGGGCCGTCGGCGACCATCGCGACGAGGACGGAGTCGGAGGGTTCCGTCGGGTCCGGGTCGGGCAGGGCGTCCTCGAGGGTGGAGCGCACGCTCCACGCGGAGGTGGCGGGGCTCAGGATGACGTCGTCTCGGGGCACCCGGCGACCCTACCGACGAACTCGCGCGACGTGGCCACCCGCACGCGCGACGAGGCCCCCACCACGTGGGTGGGGGCCTCGTCGACGGTGCTCAGCTGCGGGTCAGGCCAGCCCCTCGCAGTTGTCGATGGCCTCACCGAGGGCACGGACCTCATCGGGCGTCATCTCGACGACCAGGCGACCACCGCCCTCGAGGGGCATGCGCAGCACGATGCCGCGGCCTTCCTTGGTGACCTCGAGCGGGCCGTCGCCCGTCCTCGGCTTCATTGCCGCCATGGCTGAATCCCTTCATCTCCGCGGCTGCGGGTGTGCGCGCCGCGTGTAGCCCGGCGCCGGACCGCCGGGTGTAGGGCCCCATTATCCCGTAGCCGTGCGACAGAATGAAATCCGCGTGACGCACTCCTCGCAGGTCACGGGGGGAACGAGCCCCACGGCGTGTAGACGAGCAACGAGCAGGTCCACCAGAACATGCCGCCCACGACGACGAGCAGCACCACCGCGACCCGGCGCCGCCAGTGCCTCACGACGCCCTGACCGTTGGCCGTGCGCATCGCGACCGAGGCCAGCAGGGCCGCCAGCGGGAAGTCCAGGAGCAGGAACCGCCACATGCTGGTGATCGGCCGCACCACCGCGAAGAGGTAGACCGGGTAGGCCAGCGCCCAGGCCCGTGCCTCGATGCAGATCCACCGCCCGTGTCGCCCGAGGACGAGGGCGACGTAGGTGGCGGCGAGCGCGACGAGCACGACGACTCCCGCGACCCCCTTGCTCTGCCAGGCCCACTCGAGCCACAGCACGAAGGGGCCCTTGTCGGGGCGCTGCCCCCAGGCCGCCTGGACGTCGAAGAACGCGGTCGGCACCCCGGTGGCCACACCTGCGACGACCGGCCATGCGACAGCACTCACGGCGAGGGCCACGAGCATGACCACCGCGCTGGCCCGCTGGCCCTCGAGGGGCCGGGCGCCGGCCGCCCGGTCCTCGCGCCACCGCACCACGAGGTGGATGAGGGCTGCCGCCCCGAGTGCGGGGGCGATGCCGCGGGTGAACCCGAGCGGGATCGCCACGAGCGCGACGAGCAGGTAGCCGCGACGCACGAGCAGCAGGAGCGCACCGGCGACGAGCACGACCGCGAGCGCCTCGGTGTAGGGCTTGAGCATCACCGCCGTCGTCGGGTAGAAGCACCACAGGCAGGCCGCGACCAGGGCCAGCCGCTCCCGCTGCGGCTGTCGGTCGGCGTGCACCCCCGAGCGCAGCACCGCCCAGATGAGTACGGCCGCGCCACCGGCGAGCACGAGGTTCAGCCCGAGTCCGGCCGCCGCGAACGGCATCCCGGTGAGCATCACCAGCTTCACGAGGTAGGGGTAGAGCGGGTAGAACGCCCACGCGCTGTAGGTCACCCGCCCGGAGTCGGCGTCGACGGGCAGCGGCACCGGGTAGCCGTCGCGGACGACCCGCTCGTACCAGACGCCGTCCCACAGGCCGAACATGTCGCCGAGCCCGGGTGCCGCGTGGCCGACCCCGGCGGGGTTCTGGAACCAGGTGGCGGCCACCCAGAGCGCGACGAGCGCCACCACGCGCGAGACGAGGTAGACCACGAGGATCGTGATCACGGGGTGGGCCAGCGCCTTGGCGCCCAGGGCGTGCCTCCCCGCGGACGTGAAGGGGGTCGCTCGCGGCGCGGTGGGCTGCGTCGACGCCTCAGCCAGCGCCATCGGTCACCTCCCGCACGTCCCAGGCGTAGACGCCGCCGGTGTGCTCGGGCTCGCCGAAGGCCTTCGTGAGCGACGTCAGCAGGGCCGGTGCCTCGGGGCGGGCGTCAGGCAGCACGATGACGTCGACCCGTGCGTCGCGCAGGTTCTGGTGGAACTCCTCGACCTGGCTCGCGGACGCGTCGGCCGGACCGTTCTCGCCGATGTCCGCCATCCACTGGGTCAGCCCCGTCGGGGTCGCGCCGTACTGGCCGCCCCGGCTGGCGGTGGAGTCCGGGCCGACGAAGTAGCCCGCGACGACCGGGAAGCCCCACCGGGCCTGAGCCTGCCACTCCAGGGCCCTGGTGTCGGCGACCCACGGCGCCGGCGCGGCCAGCACCGACCCGCCCTCGTCGACCCACTCGCGCCACGTGCCGTCACTGAAGAACGCCGGCATCGGGGCGCGCGGGTCGACGAGCAGCGGGGTGGGGATGACGGGGAGCAGCACGACCAGGGAGACCAGGCCACTGACCGCCAGTCCCGCGCCCCCGTGGCCGGCGTACCGGGTGACGAGCCGGCGCACCTCCTCGAGGCCGAGGGCGAGCAGCGCCCCCAGGGCGGGAACCGCGACGAGGGCGAACCGGGTGGGGAGGACGTTCTCGATGACGGGCAGCTGCTCGAGCAGCGCCCACGGGCCCGGGATGCCGGTCGCGGTCCCGTTGAGGGTGACCTCCTCGCCGAGCGAGAGCCAGCACGACACCAGCACCACGGCACCGAGCGCCTGCACGAGGGTGCGGCGCCACAGCACCACGACGACGACCGCCGCCATGACCAGCAGCGGGATGCCGAAGAACGAGTTCTCCTCGGTGCGGTTCATCGACAGCGCGGCCGACGCCCACGGGTCCGCGCCGATGCTGCGGGTGGCCCTCCCCCACAGCTGGGCCAGGTCGTTCCCGGCGGGCGGGTGCCAGATCGAGGTGTAGCTCTGCGGCCCGGCGAACTGCCACCACAGCGGCACGGCCACGATCGCGAGGCACACGGCGGCGCCGACCCCGAGGCCCGGAAGCATCCGCCGCAGCTCGACCCGGCCATGGGCCAGGTAGACGACGCCGGCGACGGCGAGCCCGATCGCGGTCAGCAGCAGCACCTCCTCACCGATGAAGACCTGCCACGCCGCGAGCAACCCCAGCACGACGCCGTCGCGCACCGGTCGGTGGCCCTGCGCCAGACGCAGCACGCGGTCGACGATGAGCGGCACGAGGAACTGCGCCACGAAGTTGGGGTGGCCGTTGGCGTGCGAGACCATGCCGGGCGCGAAGCCGATGAAGCCGGCACCGATCGCGGCCGCGAGCGGGTGCACCGCCAGGCGGCGGCGGAACAGCCAGAACCAGGCGGATGCCGTGAGCGCCAGGCCGAGCAGCTCGACGACGAGGAAGGTGGCGGACGGCCCCGCGAGCAGGGTGAGGGGGGCGAGCGGGATGCCGAGCCCCAGTACCGCCGCGTTGGCCATCAGGTTGACGCCGTCGGGGAAGTTCTGCAGGTCGCTGAACAGCGGGTTGGCCAGCGACACGAGGTTGTGGGCCGCGGCGCCGAAGTACCACTCGAACGCCTGCTGGTCCTGCACCCCTTGGGACAGGTGGCCGGTGCGCAGGTCGGCGATGACGCCCGACATCACCCAGCCGGCGGCCAGGAGGTAGGCCAGCGGGGCCCACAGGTCCGACCGGCGCAGCGGCAGCGGTGTGGGGTGTCCGGCAGCCGGGGCGTGGTCACGGCCGGCTGCCGGACGGGGTCGAGGGGGCGGCTCGTCCTCCCAGAGCGCGTCCCGGTGCCTGGCTGCGGCGGTGCCGGTGTCGGTGGCGTCGCCACCGGGGGGCGTGGGCGCCGGCGGTACCGGGTCGCCCCTCAGTCGGGCGATCGCCAGGTCGTGCCCGGCGAGGCGCGACTCGAGCGCGTCGACGACCGCGTCGACCTGGTCCATCCGGTAGCCGCGCACCTGGGCCGCGAAGCCGGTGTCGGCACCCTGGTGGGCGAACCGGTCGGCCGCCGCGACGTCATCCGTGGCCTCGCCGAGCCTGACGAGGTGCTCCGCAGACCGGGGTCGGCCGAGCAGCCAGGCGACCCCGAGCACCACCGCGCTGCCCAGCACGGCGAGGAGGACCGCCCAGGTCACCTGGCACTCCCGGCACCGGCGGCCGCCCGGGCGAGCAGCCCGTCGACGACGCGGGAGAAGAGCACCACCCCGAGCCGGTCACCCGCGGGCCTGGTGATGCGGCGCAGCCCCGGCAGCCAGATCTCCTCGGTCCAGCTCACGAGGGAGCCCGGGGGCGCCACCGGGTCGGGATCCACCCGGATCTCGGCCCAGCCGTGCAGGAGGCGACCGGTCTTCACCAGGCGCAGCCGACGGCCCGGTTCGAGGCCCGTGACGAGCATCCGGTCGGCGGCCGCCAGCGGGCCCAGCCGGGTCCGGGCGACGACCTCGGTGCCGAGCACGAGGCCACCTGGTGGCACCTCGACGCCGGTGAACGGCACGTGCCGGGTGTGCTCGGCGAGGTCGGTCAGGGCCGACCAGGCGACCTCCGGCGCGAGGTGCGTGCGCCGGGTGACGGTGAACGACACGCCCTCACCCGCCCTCGGGTCCTGCGGGAGCCCCCTGCGCCTGCAGCTGGGCCAGGGTGCGCTCCCGGTCGGCGAGGTCGTCGCGCAGGGCGGACAGTCGCGTGTCGACCTCGTCCATCCGGTAGCCACGCAGCGCGGTGTCGAAGCGCACGGCGTCCACGTCGGCGGCCTCGGGCTGCTCGGGCAGCCCCGGGTCGGGGGTGGAGCCCACGGCGTCGGCGAGAGGGTCGGCGGGCAGCCGGCCGCTCGCCACGCCGAGCACCGCCGCGACGAGCGCGACGGCGACGAGCACGAGGATGACGACCGGGACCACGGACCCGATCCTACGGCGGCGGGTGTGCTACTCGGGGCGCGTCGCAGGCGGGGCGGGTGCCGAGGGGCCCCCCGGGGGGCGGCGCACGCCCCCGAGGCCACCGCTCGGGGTGTCGGCCGCCACGATCGCTGCGATCGCCTCGGCGACGTCGTCGGTGACCGTGATCAGGTCGAGGTCGCGCCGGTTGATGGTGCCCGTGTCGGCAGCGGTGCCCCGCAGCCAGTCGAGCAGCCCACCCCAGTAGGCCGTACCCATGAGCACGATCGGGAAGCTGGTGACCTTCTGGGTCTGCACGAGGGTGACCGCCTCGAACAGCTCGTCGAGGGTGCCGAAGCCGCCGGGCAGCACGACGAACCCCTGGGCGTACTTGACGAACATCGTCTTGCGCGCGAAGAAGTAGCGGAAGTTGACGCCGAGGTCGACGAACTCGTTGAGCCCGGCCTCGAAGGGCAGCTCGATGCCGAGCCCGACCGACGTGCCGCCCGCCTCGAGGGCACCGCGGTTGGCGGCCTCCATCGCGCCGGGTCCGCCGCCGGTGATCACGGCGTACCCGGCCTCGACGAGGGCGCGGCCCACCTGGATGCCGAGCTCGTAGGTGGGGTGCTCGGGTCGGGTGCGGGCCGAGCCGAAGACGCTGACGGCCGGACCCACCTCGGCGAGGGCCCCGAAGCCGGTGACGAACTCGCTCTGGATGCGCATGACGCGCCACGGGTCGGTGTGCAGCCAGTCGGCCGAGCCGCGGCTGTCGAGCAGCCGCGCGTCCGTCGTCGAGCCGGGCACCTTCGAGCCGCGCATGACGACCGGGCCCTGGTGGTAGTCACGGTCGGCGGGCCGGGGCAGGTTCGGGGTGGGATCCACGGCGCCACCCTATGCCGGTGTCACGACGGGCCTGGGGCTCTCCGGGTCACGCCCCGTCCCGAGCGGGTCGAGCCGAGCTAGCGCAGCCAGCGGAGGAGGGCGGCCTCGCAGGCGACGTACTGCTCCACGGGGCACTGCTCGTCGTCCATGTGTGCCAGGTTCGGGTCGCCCGGGCCGAAGTTCACCGCCGGCACCCCCATCGCGGAGAACCGAGCCACGTCGGTCCAGCCCTGCTTCGCCTCGACCGGCAGACCGAGCGCCTCGACGAACGCCTTGGCGGCGGGCAGGTGCAGCCCCGGCCGGGCACCGCCGGCGTTGTCGACGACGTCGACCTGCAGCCCGGAGAACACCTGGCGCACGTGGGCCTCGGCCTCCTCCTCCGACAGCGAGGGCGCGTAGCGGTAGTTGACCGTGACCACGCACCGGTCGGGGATGACGTTGGTCGCGATGCCGCCGGAGATCACGACCGCGTTGAGCGCCTCGCGGAACTCGAGCTCGTCGACCACCCGGGTCACCGGCTCGTAGGCGACGAGCCGGGCGAGGACGTCGGCGGCGTCGTGGATGGCGTTGTGCCCCTTCCACGGCCGGGCCGAGTGCGAGGCGATGCCCTTGGTCGAGACCTCGGCCCGCAGCGTGCCCTTGCAGCCGCCCTCGACCCGGGCGTCGGTGGGCTCGAGGAGCACGGCGAAGTCGGCGTCGGCGATCAGCTCGGGGCGCTGCTCCTCGACGTGGAGCAGGCCGTTGTACTGCGAGTCGATCTCCTCGGCCTCGTAGAACACGAACGTCACGTCGCGGCTCGGCTCGGTCACCTCCTGGGCGACCCGGAGCATCACGGCGACCCCGCCCTTCATGTCGACCGTGCCGCGACCCCACAGCACCTCGCCCCCGCCCGAGCGGACCCAGCGGGTCGGCAGGTTCACCGGGTCGGTCGTCAACGGCACCGTGTCGATGTGGCCGGCGAGCACCACCCGCTCGTCACGCCCGAGCTCGGTGCGGGCCACCACGGTGTTGCCGACCCGGGTCACGGACAGGTGCGACAGGCCGCGCAACGCCGCCTCCACGGCATCCGCGAGGGCCGCCTCGTCCAGGCTCACCGACTCGATGTCACACACCGCAGCGGTGAGCGAGGTGACGTCGGTGGTGAGGTCGAGAGCGGTGGCGGTGGCGGGCATACCGGAGAGCCTAGTGACCGCGTCGCCCCTCTAGGCTGGTCGGCATGACGCGTACCGCCTGGGGCCACGGCCTGCTCACCCTCACCGATGACGGGACCGTGCTCGACGCCTGGTTCCCGGCACCGGCGCTCGGCGAGGCCGGCGGTGCGGGCGAGCTCGCGGCGCCTGCGGGGCTCGAGGCGCTCGCCACCCGCGACGAGGCGCGTGGGGTGCGCCGCGAGGTGCGTCTGGTGACGGCCGACCTCGACGCACCGCCGACCGGCACCGCCGACGGGTGGCTACGGCTGCACCTGCTCTCGCACCGGCTCTGTCGGCCGAACTCGATCAACCTCGACGGGCTGTTCGGCGTGCTCACCAACGTCGTGTGGACCAGCCAGGGCCCCTGCGCCGTCGAGGCCTTCGAGCTGACCCGGGTGCGGATGCTCGCGCGCGGCACCGTGCAGGTGTTCGGCGTCGACAAGTTCCCGCGGATGACCGACTACGTCGTGCCCTCCGGCGTGCGCATCG
The DNA here is from genome assembly GCA_963751385.1 of uncultured Actinomycetota bacterium. GTDB lineage: Bacteria > Actinomycetota > Actinomycetes > Actinomycetales > Dermatophilaceae > Fodinibacter. The sequence continues at coordinate 9,882 of CAVVUD010000006.1, forward strand.
CCGATGCCGACCGGGTGCGCCTGGGCGCGCACCTGGCCAGCGGCACGACGGTGATGCACGAGGGGTTCGTCAACTTCAACGCCGGCACGCTCGGCACGTCGATGGTCGAGGGGCGGATCAGCCAGGGGGTCGTCGTCGGTGACGGATCCGACATCGGGGGTGGGGCCTCGACGATGGGCACCCTGTCGGGCGGGGGCACGGAACGCGTGAGCATCGGTGAGCGTTGCCTGCTCGGAGCCGAGTCCGGACTGGGCATCGCCCTGGGCGACGACTGCGTCGTCGAGGCCGGGCTCTACGTCACGGCCGGGACGAAGGTGACCCTGCCGGACGGCACGGTCACCAAGGCCCGTGAGCTGTCGGGGCAGGGCAACCTGCTCTTCCTGCGCAACTCGGTGACCGGAGCGGTCGAGGCCCGCCCGCGCGACGGGCACGGCATCGTGCTCAACTCCGTGCTCCACGCCAACGACTGACCGGCACGGCCGCACCCACGGCGGTGTCGCACCGCCCACGAACGACGACCCGACAAGGACACCCACCGCATGCCGCGCACGACCCGGGGCGCCATCACCCTCGCGGAGGAGCAGCCCCGCACGCGGCGCCGGCGCCGCCTCGTGGCCGGGCTGGTCGTCATCGTGCTCGGCGTCACCGTCACGGCCGCGGTGCTCGGGGTGAGGCACCTGCAGGCGCTGGTGACGGGCGAGCAGTGTCTCGTCACGACATCCGGCACGACCTTCCAGTGGGCACCCGACCAGGCGAGCAACGCGGCCGCCATCACGGCGATCGCCGTCCGGCGGGAGCTGCCGCCGCGCGCAGCGACGATCGCCATCGCGACCGCGATGCAGGAGTCCAAGGTGCGCAACGTCAGGTTCGGCGACCGCGACTCGCTCGGTCTCTTCCAGCAGCGGCCCTCACAGGGCTGGGGCACGGCCGAGCAGATCCTCGACCCCGAGTACTCGACGAACAAGTTCTACGACGCCCTGGAGAAGGTCGACGGCTACGAGTCGATGGACATCGCGCAGGCCGCGCAGGAGGTGCAGCGGTCGGCGTTCGGCGAGGCGTACGCGCAGCACGAGTCGCAGGCGCGGGTCACCGCCTCGGTGCTGTCGGGCCAGACCCCGGCCGGGATGCGGTGCGCCCTGGAGGACCCCGCCTCGCAAGGTGACCCGGGCGAGGTCGCCGCCCTGGTCGAGAAGGACTTCGGCATCTCGGCGACGGAGGGCGACACGTCGGTGAGCGTCGAGGCGGACACCGAGGACCTCGCGTGGGCCGTCGGGTCGTGGGCGGTCGCGCGCGCCGCCGACACGGGGGCCGTGCGGGTCGTCGTCGGCGACCGGGAGTGGCGCCGCGGCATGGAGGACTCCGCGCTGGTCTGGCACACGGTCGACCCCCGAACCGGGCAGCGACGCCAGGACCGTCAGCATCCACCTCGCCTGAGAGCCGCCGGTGCGCCGCGGTGGAACGCGGTGGGGTCGCCCGGTCAGCGGTCGGACACCTGCACGTAGTCGCGCTCGCCCTCACCGACGTAGACCTGCCGCGGGCGGCCGATCTTCGTCGTGGGGTCCTCGATCATCTCGCGCCACTGGGCGATCCAGCCGGGCAGCCGACCGAGGGCGAACAGCACGGTGAACATCCGGGTCGGGAACCCCATCGACTTGTAGATCAGGCCGGTGTAGAAGTCGACGTTCGGGTAGAGCTTGCGCTCGATGAAGTAGTCGTCGGCGAGCGCGATCTCCTCCAGGCCCATCGCGATCTCGAGCAGCTCGTCACCCCCGGCGGACTTCTCGAGGATGGAGTGCGCGGTGTTCTTGATGATGGCGGCGCGCGGGTCGTAGTTCTTGTAGACCCGGTGGCCGAAGCCCATCAGCCGCACGCCGTCCTCCTTGTTCTTGACCTTGGTCATGAACTCCTCGGTCGAGATGTGCGCACCCTGGATGCGCTCGAGCATCTCGAGCACCGCCTGGTTGGCCCCGCCGTGCAACGGGCCGAAGAGGGCGTTGATGCCGGCCGAGACCGAGGCGAACAGGTTGGCCTGCGAGGAGCCGACGAGCCGCACGGTGGAGGTGGAGCAGTTCTGCTCGTGGTCGGCGTGCAGGACGAGCAGGAGGTCGACGGCCTTGACCAGGTCGGGGTCGATCTCGTAGTCGGTCGCGGGTACGCCGAAGGTCATCCGCAGGAAGTTCTCGACGAGCGAGAGGTTGTTGTCGGGGTACAGGAACGGCTGGCCGATCGACTTCTTGTAGGCGTACGCCGCGATGGTGGGCAGCTTCGCGAGGAGGCGGATCGTCGAGATCTCGACCTGCTCCTGGTCGAAGGGGTCCAGGCTGTCCTGGTAGAAGGTCGACAGCGCGGACACCGCGGAGCTCAGCACCGGCATCGGGTGGGCGTCGCGCGGGAAGCCCTGGAAGAAGCCCTTGAGGTCCTCGTGCAGCATCGTGTGGTCGCGGATGCGGCCCTCGAAGTCGGCGAGCTCGACCTCGGAGGGCAGGTGGCCGTAGATGAGCAGGTACGAGGTCTCGATGAAGCTCGAGTGCTCGGCCAGCTGCTCGATCGGGTAGCCGCGGTAGCGCAGGATGCCGTGGTCACCGTCGATGTAGGTGATCGCGCTCGTGCAGCTCGCGGTGTTGGTGAAGCCACCGTCGAGGGTGACGTTGCCGGTCTCCTTCATCAGGGCGGAGATGTCGTAGCCGCTGTTGCCCTCGGTGGCCTTCACGAGGGACAGGTCGAGCTGCTTGCCTGCAGCGGACAGGGTGGCACCGTCGGTCATGTCAGGGGTCCTTGTCTCGATCTTGGTCTCGGGCACAGCTCGGCACGGAGTTCCTTTCGACCCTACAACCAGCCACCGGGCACCGAAACGCGAGGAACGTGACCTAGACCTCGTGAGGTCGAGCCAGTCGCCCAACGGCCGCCGCGACGCGTTCGTCGGTCGCGGTCAGCGCGATCCGCACGTGCTCACGTCCGGCGGGCCCGTAGAAGTCGCCCGGCGCCGCCAGGATGCCGCGCGCGGCCAGCCGCTCGATCGTCGCCCGGCCGTCCTCCCCCGCCGTGGCCCAGAGGTACAGCCCCGCCTCGGAGTCGTCCACGCGCAGGCCGAACGCCTCGACGGCGGGCAGCAGGGCCGCCCGGCGCGCGGCGTAGCGCGCCTTCTGCTCGGCGACGTGGCCGGCATCCGACAAGGCGGCCAGCACGGCGCGCTGCACGGGCCACGGCACCATCATCCCGGCGTGCTTGCGCACCTCGAGGAGCCGGCCGACCAGGGCCGGGTCGCCGGCGACGAACGCACCCCGGTAGCCGGCCAGGTTGGACTGCTTCGACAGCGAGTACACGCACAGCAGTCCCTCGTGCGAGCCACCGGTGACCCGGGGGTCGAGGATCGACGGCGTCGTGGGCGGCTCGCTCGAACCCGCTGGGCGCGGCCGCCAGTCGAGCTCGGCGTAGCACTCGTCGGATGCCACCACGACCCCGTGCCGGCGGGCCCACCCGACGACCTTGGCCAGGTGCTCGATGCCCAGCACCTTGCCGGTGGGGTTGCCGGGGGTGTTGAGCCACAACAGCTTCGGCGTCGTCGCGGCCGTGGGCGGGCCCAGTGCGGTGAGCGCGTCGACCGCCACCGGGGTGGCTCCGGCGAGCCGCGCGCCGACGTCGTAGGTCGGGTACGCGACCCGGGGGAACGCCACGACGTCGCCAGGCCCCAGCCCCATGAGCAGGGGCAGCCAGGCGACCAGCTCCTTCGAGCCGATCGTCGGCAGCACCCCCGCGGGGTCGACGTCGGGCACCCCGCGCCGGGCGGCGAACCAGGTGGCCACCGCCTCACGCAGGTCGGGGGTGCCCCATGTCAGGGGGTAGCCGTGGGCGTCGGACGCCTCGGCCAGGGCCTCGCGCACCACCGCGGGCGTCGGGTCGACCGGTGTGCCGACCGAGAGGTCCACCAGCCCCGAGCCGGCGGCACCGAGCTCCGGGTCGGAAAAGGCACTCGCCCGCTCCTTGGTCGGAGCGAGCGAGTCCCAGGGGAAGTCGGGGAGCTGGAGCACCCGGGAAACCGAGCCTCTACTCGTCGTGCACCTGGGGAGGGAGGTCGGCGATGATCGGGTGGTCCTTGGGGATGATGCCGAGCTTGGCGGCGCCACCGGGGCTGCCGAGGTCGTCGAAGAACTCGACGTTGGCCTTGTAGTACTCCGCCCACTGCTCGGGGACGTCGTCCTCGTAGTAGATCGCCTCGACCGGGCAGACCGGCTCGCACGCACCGCAGTCGACGCACTCGTCGGGGTGGATGTAGAGGCTGCGCTCACCCTCGTAGATGCAGTCGACGGGACACTCCTCGATGCAGGCCTTGTCCTTGAGGTCGACACAGGGCTGCGCGATCACGTACGTCATGGCGGACATACTATGCGGGCCATGGACGCACCGGAGGTCAGGCCGGATCGTGATCCGCGGGTCGGCTCGCGGGTGGTCGTCCGCCACCGGCTCCAGCAGCCCGACCCCCTCACCGGGGCGACCCTCACCGACGCCGTGGGCGAGCTCGTGGGCGACGACGACGGCATCCTGGTGGTGCTGACCCGCCGCGGCGAGGTGCGGGTGCCGCGCGACGCCGTCACCGCGCGTCAAGGAGATCCCGCCCGCCCCGTCCCGGCGCGGGAAACCGCACCGGGCCCTGTCCGTGGAGGACCTGCAACGGGTCATGGTCGGGGCCTGGCCGGCCCTGGAGACGGCCCGGCTGGGCGACTGGGTGCTGCGGGCGTCACGGGGGTTCACCCAGCGCGCCAACTCGGTGATGACGGCGGGCTCCCCCGGCATCGCGGTCCCCGCCGCCCTCGACGCGGTGCAGCGGTGGTACGCGGAGCGCGACCTCCCCGCGAACCTCACCCTGGCGGGGCCGGTCGGCTTCGACCCCGCCGACGACCAGGTCGGCGCCGAGGCGCTGCGCCGGGGGTACCTCGCCCGGGTCGCGACGCTGACCCTGACCGCCCCCACCCGACTCGTTGCCGATCTGGCACCGGGAGGCCCCCCGGAGGCCGCCTCCGCGGTGGCCGGCCGGCCATCGGTCGAGGTGGGAGCCGAGCTGACCGACGACTGGTTCACGGCCTACCGCGCCTACCGGGAGGTCGACGACGAGGCAGCGCGGGCCATCCTCACCGGGTCACCCGCCCAGGCGTTCGCGACGGTGCGCGACGTCGACGGCACCGTCATCGGCATCGGACGGCTCGGCCTGTCGGCGGCCTGGGGCGGCATCGCGGCGATGTGGGTCGACCCGTCGGCCCGGCGACGCGGTGTCGCGACCCGCATGCTGGCCGCGCTGGGCCGCGCGGCCGACCGGGCCGGCGCCGCGTCGCTGCACCTGCAGACCGACACCGACAACACCACGGCGCTGGCGCTGTACGAGCGGCACGGGTTCGAGCGGCACCACGCGTACGTCAACCTGCGACGACCACCTGCCTGACGCCCGACCCGGGTGCTACGGCTTGGGGTTGGTGCAGGTGACGTCGTCCTCGGGGCGGTAGTTGGTCGTGAACTTCTGGGTCTTCACGACCTTGCCGCCCTGCTTGATGATGCGCCCGACGTCGACCTTGAACCCGACCACCGGGCTCTGGTCGATGCAGTCGGGCCCGGGGTCGCTGTACTTCTTGGGCTGGACGATGTCGTAGCGGGCGCTCTTGGTGGCGGTGACGTCGTACTTCTTGGTGCCCCAGAAGGTCACCGTGATCGACGAGTCGGTGGTCGCGATCTGGATCAGCACGCCACCGTCGGTGGTGTTGGTGAACTTGTTGTGCAGGTCGGGCCAGGAGATCGTCGCCTCGCGGCCCTCGGGGTAGCGGGAGATGTAGTAGTAGTGCGGCGTCCACGCGTCGAGCTGCATGCCGGAGAAGAACGCCGCGTTGAAGATCGTCGTCGACACCTGCGAGATGCCGCCGCCGTAGGACGTCGCCGCGCGCCCCTCTCGGATGATGCCCGCCTCGATGTAGCCCTTGGCCGCGGTGCGCTCGCCGAGGATGCCGTTCATGCTGAACTGCCCGCCCGGCTTGATGTAGGTGCCGTTGATGATGCGCGAGGCGAGCTTGATGTTGTGCACCCGCGGCTGGCCGGCGGGGAAGTCGCGTGGTGAAGGAGGAGATCTTCTCCCTGGGCAGCGTCTTCTTCGCGATGTCGGTGGTGAACTCGGGCTCGGTGACCGTGGTGGCGACCGTGGCGGTGCGCGTGGTCGTCGAGATCGCCTTCCACACCTCGCTCGCGAGCGAGGTCTCGTCGAGGGCCACTCCGGTGACGTGGGCCTTGACCGCCGGGGTGCGCCCCGAGAAGGTCACCACGGCGTCCTTGGCCGCGACCTCGGCGCCGGCGGCCTTCGCGGCCGCGTGGACGATCGCGGCGAGCTTCTTCTCGTCGGCGCGCGGGGTGATGGTGCCGGACTCGTCGGCCGTCAGGACCACGGCCGGTGCGAAGGTCTTCGGGTCGAGGCTGAACGTCCTGCCGCCGGAGGTGACCTGTACCGGGCCGGACACGGCCACGTCGGCGAACTCGCTGCGCACCCGAGCCAGCTCCTTGGCGCCCACCCTGGGTGCGGCCGCCACGGCCGCGACCTCGACGGTGCGGTCACCGGGCCACCAGCGGCGCACGGCGTCGGCGGTGCCCGGGACGTCGGTCGTGGTGCCGGTCACCGGCTCCTTGACGGTGACCTTGCCCTTCGCGACCGAGATGGCGCCCTCGACCGGCTCGGCGTCGAGCTCGCCACGGGCCTTCTCGAGCGCGGCCGCGAACACGTCGTCGTCGACGGTCACCACGGCGGGCTGCTCGGACCCTCCGGCGACGTGCGCCCACATCGTGGC